>NZ_CP107783.1:8909744-10324489 GCF_036345255.1 Streptomyces sp. NBC_00569
AATTCACGGGAATGGACCTCATGCTCAACCGACGCGGCTTGGTGGGCGCGGGTGCCGCGCTCGCCGCAGGATCTGTACTCAGCGGCGCCATGCACGACTGGCTGCACACCGATCCGGCCCTCGCGGCCGAAGCCCCACATTTCGAAGACCCCCTGCACGCCGACCCCGCTGGGTTCGACCGCTACGAGGCCGCCCCCATCGGGTCGCAGGAGATCGAGGAACTGGAGCGCTCCGTCGAGGTGTTCCGGGCCTGGGACGCGGCCCGCGGTGGCGGTCTGCAACGCAAGGCGGTGGTGGGCCAGCTCAATGAAGTGGGCGGCATGCTCAGCTACCGGCACCCCGACCATCTCCAGCGGCGCCTGTGGGGCGTCGCCGCCAACCTGGCCGTCCTCGCGGGCTGGATGTCCCACGACGTCGGCCTCGAACCCACGGCCCAGAAGTACTTCGTCATCGCCGCGCACGCGGCGCGGGAGGGCGGCGACCGGCCGCGCGCCGGGGAGGCCCTGTCCAGGGCAGCCCGTCAGATGGTGCACCTCGGCCGGCCCGACGACGCCCTCGACCTCATGAAGCTCGCCAAGTCCGGATCCGGCGACGAGACCCTGCCGCGTACCCGCGCCATGCTCTACACCATCGAGGCCTGGGCACAGGCGTCGATGGGCAAGGGCCAGGCCATGCGGCGCACCCTCGGCCAGGCGGAGGACCTCTTCGTCTCCGACAAGGGCGACGTGCCGCCGCCCAGCTGGATGCAGATGTTCGACGAGGCGGATCTGCACGGGATGCAGGCCCTGGCCTATCGCACCCTCGCCGACCATGAGCCGGCCGCGGCGAACACCGCACAGCGCCACGCCAGGGAAGCCCTCGAACTGCGGGCGAACGGGCGGCAGCGGTCGCAGATCTTCGACTACATCTCGCTCGCGTCGGCCCTGTTCATCGCCGACGACCCGGAGCAGGCCGACCGGTACGCGCGCCTGGCGCTGGTGTCGATGGGGGCCAACTCCTCCCAGCGCACCTGGGACCGGCTCCGCGAGATGTACCGGCTCACCGGGCAGTACGCCGGCTACCCGAAGATCGTGGACCTTCGTGAGGAGATCAACCTCGCGCTGCCGAAGGTCCCCGGAAAGTCCACGGGAGGCAAGCGCGCCCAGGCGTGACCCTCCGGGGCACGCGGTCCGACCTCAACACATGACCGACCTCAACACATGACCGACCTCAACACATGACCGTCTGCGTCAGGAGCCGATCCTGGCGACCAGCACACAGGCCTCGTCCGCGCGCTCGTGCGCGGCGAACTCCTCGAAGACCGTCCGCACGCAGTCCTGTGCGGTGGCGGCCTCGGCGAGTCGTGGCGCGAGATCGAGGAGCCTGTTCGCCGCCGCGGCGCCGCTGCGGTGGGGGACCAGGCCGTCGGTGTGCAGCAGCAGCAGATCGCCGGCGCGGAGCGACTCCTCGGCCTGCCCGTACGTGGCACCGGGTGTCGCTCCGAGCAGCACGCCCTCCGGCGGCGTCAGCGCACGCCCCACCCCGTCGCGGAACAGCAGCGGGGCGGGGTGTCCCGCTTGCGCCCAGGTCAGGGTGCGCGACCCGGGATCGTAACGGCAGCAGACCGCGCTGCCCAGGGACGGCTGCACCGAGGTGTCGGTCAGCTGGTTGAGCCAGCCCATCAGCTCGTCGGGGCGGGTCCCCGTGACGGCCATGCCGCGCAGGGCGCCGAGGAGCATCGCCATGCCGGAGGTCACGGTCACGCCGTGTCCGGTCAGGCCGCCCACGCTCAACAAAGTCTGTCCGTCGGGCAGTTGGAGGGCGTCGTACCAGTCGCCGCCGACGAGCTCGCCCGTGGACGACGGCAGATGGCGGGCCGCGAGGTCGAGGTCGTGCGGTGCCCCCTGGGAGAACCGCAGGGAGCCACGCCACGGCGGCAGTACGGCTTCCTGGAGCTCGGCCGCGAGCCGGTGTTCCGTCTGCTCGATATGGCGCCGGCGCTGGAGCGAGTCATGCGTCTCGCGTACGGTCCGCTGGGTGCGGCGCAGCTCGCTGACGTCGCGCAGGACCGCCCACATCGACGCGGTGGCGCCGTCGGCGTCGAGCACGGGCTCGCCCATCATGTGCACCGTCCGGGCGGTGCCGTCGGCGCGCAGGATGCGGAACTCGCCGTCGATCGGCTTTCCCTCGATGAGGCAGTCCGTCACCATTCTGGTGAGCATGGCCTGGTCATCGGTGTGCACGACGGACGGCAGTTCGTCGAGGGTCAGCGGGGGCGCACCTGGGCTGCGGCCGAGGATCTGGAACAGCTCTCCGGACCAGCTCGCCTCGTCGGTGAGGAGATTCCATTCGGCGCTGCCCACGCGGCTGAGCAGGGAGCCGCTCTGCGGCTCGGCCGGCGCGGAGCCGCGTGCTTCGGGAAGCAGGGGGTCCACGGCCGGACGCGGTGGCCCGTCGCGCAGCTGCGCCAGGTGTTTGTCGAGGTCGCTGAGTTGGTGCACGGCCAGCTCGTAGAGGGCGCGCTGCCAGCGTCGCTCGGGGTCACCGTCGTCGGAGACGGCCTCGCGGCGCACGGCGTCGACGTCACCGAGCAGCCGACGCGTCTGCGTGATCAGCGCGTCGACCGAACCGTGCTCCGGCGGCTGGGCGGCGGGGCGGTCCGCGAAGACATGGGGTGACATGACGTACTCCGATACAGGCGCGGCACGACCAAGACTGACGGAAGGACCGGTAATGACTGTCGCACAGCCGGACAGGCCCCGTAAGGGGTTTGGCAACACCCGGCGCGGTGATGCTTCTGGCATATACCTAAGTCCTCCCGGGCGTGCCGTTCACACGCGCAGCCACACCGCCGTGTCCCGCGGGAGTTGCCCCTCGTCGTCCAAGGGGCCACTGGCCAGCAGGAGACGTGCACGGGGCGGGAGCGCGGCGGCCGGATCGGCGAAGTTGACGACGCAGACCAGGCCCTCGCCCCGGGCAAGGGCCAGCACGCCAGGGGGACCGGGAAGCCAGCGCATCGGCCCGTCGCCGAAGCCCGGCTCCGAGCGGCGCAGGCGCAGCGCCTCGCGGTAGAGCGAGAGCATCGAGCCGGGATCGGCGTCCTGGCGCGCGGCGGCGTACGTCCCCCAGTCCGCCGGCTGCGGCAGCCAGGGCGCCCCGGCCGACCCGAAGCCGTACGAAGAACCGTCCTGCGTCCAGGGCAGGGGCACCCGGCAGCCGTCGCGGCCCGGGTCGGTGCCGCCGGAGCGGAAGTGCATCGGGTCCTCGATGCGGGCGGGCGGTACCTCCGCCTCGGGCAGGCCCAGCTCCTCCCCCTGGTAGAGGTAGACGGCGCCCGGCAGGGCCAGCGACAGCAGCGCCGCCGCGCGCGCCCTGCGGGTGCCGAGCGCCAGGTCCGTGGGCGTGCCGAAGCGCTTCGACGCGAACGCGAACGTCGTGTCCGTCCGGCCGTAGCGGGTCACCGTCCGCGTCACGTCGTGGTTGCACAGGACCCAGGTCGCGGGAGCCCCCACCGGCGCGTGGTGGGCCAGCGTCATGTCGATGGAGTCACGCAGCTCCGCGGCGTCCCAGGGGCGGGACAGAAAGTCGAAGTTGAAGGCCGTGTGCAGCTCGTCGGGGCGCAGATAGCGGGAGAAGCGCTCGGGGTCGGGGACCCACAGCTCACCGATGAGCACACCGTCGTACTCGTCGGCGACGGCCCGCCAGGAGCGGTAGACCGTGTGCAGCTCGTCCCGGTCGACGTAGCCGCTGGTGTCGTCCGCGGCGGCGTCGGCGAGTGCCGGGTCCTTGGCGAGCAGCGCCGCCGAGTCGACGCGTACGCCCGACGCGCCCCGCTGGAACCAGAAGCGCAGCACCTCCTCGTGCTCGTGGCGCACGGCGGGATGCGCCCAGTTGAGGTCGGGTTGCTCGGGCGTGAAGAGATGCAGGTACCACTCGCCGTCGGGGACGCGGGTCCAGGTCTCGCCGGCGAACTGGGACGGCCAGTTGTTGGGCGGCAGTTCGCCGTGCGCGCCCCGGCCGGGCCGGAAGTGGAACAGCTCGCGCTCGGGGCTGCCGGGGCCCGCCGCGAGCGCGGCCCTGAACCAGGCGTGCCGGTCGGAGACATGGTTGGGCACGACGTCGACGATGACGCGGATGCCGAGGTCGCGAGCCTCCTCGATGAGTTTCTCCGCCTCGGCGAGCGTGCCGAACGACGGGTCGATCGCCCGGTAGTCGGCCACGTCGTAACCGCCGTCCGCCATCGGGGAGCGGTACCAGGGGGTGAACCAGATCGCGTCGATCCCCAGCCGGGCCAGGTGCGGCAGCCGGGCTCTGACCCCCGCGAGATCGCCCGTGCCGTCGCCGTCGCCGTCGGCGAAGCTGCGTACGTACACCTGGTAGATGGCGGCGGAGCGCCACCAGTCGCCGGTGTCTGAGGAATGGGGGGCTGCCACGTGGAGGTCCTTTCGGGCAGGAGGGCGCGCCGGGGCGCGCCGTCACAGAGGCGGCGTACGGGGGAGGGGCGGCGGGCGTCAGCCCTTGAGGCCGCCCGCGGTGAGACCGCTCATGATGTTGCGCTGGAACAGCAGGAACAGCACCAGGGTCGGCAGTGACGCGATGGTGAGGGCGGCGATCAACCAGTTCTCCGGGACGCCGCTCGCCAGCGAGTAGATGCCGACGTTCAGGGTCTGCTTGCCGGGGTCGGGCAGCGTCAGCATCGGCCAGAGGAAGTCCTTCCACACACCGACGACCGCGAAGATGGAGACGACGCCCAGGATGGGCCGCGAGAGGGGCAGCACCACCGACCGCAGGGTCCGCAGCGCGGACGCGCCGTCGATGGACGCGGCGTCCAGCAGCTCCTGGGGGATCGAGTCGAAGAACCGCTTGAGCAGGAAGATGTTGAAGGCGTTGGTGACGGACGGCAGCCAGATCACCCAGGGGCTGTTGAGCAGATTGCGCTCGAAGAGCGGCACGTCGAGGACGGTCAGGTACTGCGGCACGACCAGGACCGTCGCCGGGATCATCAGCGTCGCCAGCATCATGCCGAGGATGACCTTGCCGAACAGGGGACGCAGCTTGGACAGCGAGTAGGCCGCGGCGACGTCGAGGACGAGCTGGAAGGCGAGCGCGCCGAACGCGTAGTACAGCGTGTTGCCTAGCAGCTTCGCCAGATCCATCACCCGCCACGCGTCCCCGTAGTTGCCGGGGTGCACGCTGGTGGGTACGAGCGTCGGCGGGGCCTTGACGAACTCCTGCGTGGTCTTGAGGCCGCCGCTGACCATCCAGTACATCGGCCCCAGGAAGACCAGTGTGAACAGGACCATCACCAGGGCGAAGACGCACCAGTAGACGACCTTGCCGCGCCGCCTGCCGAGCTGGGCCGGCGAGATCAGGGTCCGGGGGCGCATCGTGTCGGTAGCCATGTGAACTCCGTGCCGGTCAGTCTTCTCGGGTGCGGCTGAGGCGTACGTACACCGCGGAGAACCCCGCGAGCAGGACGAGCAGGACCAGTCCGAGGGCCGCCGCGCCGCCGTAGTTGTTGAAGTTGAAGGCGTACTGGTAGATGAGGTAGACGACGGTCATGGTCGACCCCTCGGGGCCGGCGCCGTTGGTGAGCAGGAACGGCTCGGTGAAGACCTGCATCGTGGCGATGATCTGCATGAGGAACATCAGCGAGAGGATCAGCCTCGTCTGAGGGATCGTCACATGCCAGATCTTGCGCCACAGTCCGGCGCCGTCCAGTTCCGCGGCCTCGTACAGCTCGCCGGGGATGCCCTGCAGCGCGGCGAGATAGATCAGGGTCGCGCCGCCCATGTTCATCCAGGTCGCCGCGATGACCACGGAGATCATCGCCGTACTCGTGGACTGCAGCCACTGCTGGTCGGGTATCCCGAAGATGCCGAGGATCCGGTTGAACAGCCCGTAGCCGGGGTCGTAGAAGTACTTGAACAGCAGGACCGAGGCGACCGGGGGAAGCATCACCGGCAAGTAGACGAGCATCCTCAAGTAGCCCTGGCCGTGCCGGAATTCATTGAGCAGGACCGCCACGAGAAACGGCACCGCGAAGCCCAGCATGAGCGCGAGCCCCGTGAACAGGAGGGTGTTGCGCCAGGCCTGCCAGAACGCCGGGTCGTCGAAGACGTAGGAGAGGTTGGACCAGCCGGCCCAGGTGGTCCGGCCGTCCTTGTTCTTCTGGAAGGCCAGGAGGAACTCCCTGACCATCGGATACCAGGAGAAGAAGGAGAAGCAGAGCACCGCGCCGATCAGGAAGCCGTGGGCGGAGAGGTTGCGCTGCACCGCTCGCGCCAACGTGCCGCGCCGCACCGGAAGTTGGTGCGGCGCACGTGCGGGCGCCGGCGAGCTCTTGGACACGGTGGGGGCCGACATGGTCGCTCCTCGGGACACGGGTGCCGTGAGTCACTGGTTGGCCAGCACCTGGTTGACCTGCTGCTCCGCGGTGGCGAGCAGCTTGTCGATGTCGGCGTTGCGGTTGGTGAGCACGCCCGACATCACGTTGTCGAGGACCTTGTAGACCTCCTGCGCCTTCGGCGGCTCCGCCTTGCCGGGCACCGGGTTGTCCAGGAACGGCTTGAAGTTCTCGACGGGCATCGTCGCGTTCTCCGTGCGGGACGCGAGGTCCTTGGCCTTGGTGTCACCGGTGAAGAAGTTCGGCTGCGGCAGACCGACGGGGAGCTTGTCCGCCTTGGTGCGCTCCCACTGGAACTGGCCCTTGCCCGGGGTGAGGGTCTTGAAGTTGAGCCAGGCGACAGCCGCCTTGATCTTGTCCGGCGAGGAGCCCTTCTTGATCATGTAGTCGTTGCCGCCGAAGAGCGTGGTCTTGCCGCCGGGGATCGGCCCCATGCCGAAGTTCTCGTACTCGGCGCCCAGTTGCTGGACCATGTACGTGATGTCGTCGGGCGCGGCGAGGAACATGCCGAGCTTGTCGGAGGCGATCTGCTTCTGGAGGTCGCCCCACTTCAGCAGCTGCGTCCTGCCCATGCTGTCGTCCTTCCAACGCATGTCGTGCAGCTGCTGGGCGACCTGCTTGCCGGTGGCGTCGTTGAACGCGGCCTTCTTGCCGTCGGCGGAGACGACGTCGGCGCCGAGGCCGTACATCGCCGCGGTGAAGTGCCAGCCGCCGGTGTTCCCCGCGCTGTACTCGCCGTAACCGGAGATGCCGTTGCCGAGGCCGGCGATCTTCTTGGCGGCGGTGCGGACCTCTTCCCAGGTCGTCGGCGGCTTGTCCGGGTCGAGTCCGGCCCGCTCGAAGAGCTTGCGATTGATCAGCAGGCCCATCGTGTAGTTGCTGGTGGGCAGGCCGTAGAGCTTGCCGTCCTTCTTGAGGACGCCGAGGACGTTCCCGTCGATGGAGTCCAGCGCCGGCACGGTCCTGGGCGTCACGTAGGCGGTGATGTCCGCGGCGCCGTTGTTGTCGAGCACCTGCTGGAGATCGGTGAAGTACGTGTAGAAGACGTCCGGTTGAGACTTCGCCTTGAGCTGGGCGGTGAAGCGGGCGGGCTCCTCGCACTGGCCCGGCGTCGACTTCCCGCTGATCGTGACGTTCGGGTACTTCTTGTTGAACTCCCTGACGTCCTCCTTCCACTCCCTGAGCTCGGCCGCCTTCGCCGCCGGCGGCATGCAGTCGATGGTGAGCGTGACCTTGGTCTTCGGATCCAGGGGAGCCGATATGTCGGCCTTCGAGCCACCGCCCGACCCGCTGTCGTCGTCGCTGCTGCTGGTGCCACAGGCGGCGAGGGAGGTCAGGGTGAGCACGGCGGCGACCGCGGCCGCGGAGCTACGGCGGGTGGGGCGGAACCAGGAGCTTCTCATCGGTGGTCCCCTTCGGGCATGAGCATGGAGGGCCCACGGCTGACGACAACCGCAGGAAGGCCTACGGCTACCGCGCAGCCGGGGCGCGGCACACTCAACCACCGCGAACAGGTGCCCGCAAGATGTCGTGCAGACTCCGCAAAATATTGACTACGCCTCGGTTGCGCCGGACGGAGCCTGTGCCGTGGAGCCGCGTACCACCAGTTCGGGCTCGAACAGCAGCTCACCGGGCGTCACCGAGCCGCCCTGGATCTGGGTGACGAGCAGCTCGACGGCGGCCCGGCCCATCGCCTCGATCGGCTGGCGCATGGTGGTGAGGGGCGGCTCCGTGCAATTCATGAACGCCGAGTCGTCGTACCCGACCACCGAGATGTCCTCCGGCACCCGCAGACCCTCGCGCCGCGCGGCCCGCACCGCGCCGAGCGCCAGCGGGTCGCTCGCGCAGATAATGCCCGTGATGCCGCGCCGCATGAGGCGCGCCGCCGCCGCTCGGCCGCCCTCCAGCGAGAACATGGCCCGCTCGACCGCGTCCTCGGGCAGTGTCCCCCCGGCTGCCCGCACCACGCCCCGCGCGGCGGCGAGTTTGCGCATCGAGGGCACATGGTCGTCCGGGCCGAGCACGAGCCCGATGCGTTCGTGCCCCAGCAGGGACAGATGCCGCCAGGCCTGCTCGACCGCGACGGCGTCGTCGCACGCGACGCAGGGGAATCCGAGGTCCTCGATCGCCGCGTTCACGAGCACGACGGGGACCTTGCGCTCGGAGAGGAGCCGGTAGTGCTCATGCCGGGCGTCCGCCTGGGCGAACTGGCCGCCCGCGAAGACCACGCCGGACACCTGCTGCTGGAGCAGCAGTTCCACGTAGTCCGCCTCGGAGACGCCGCCGTTGGTCTGGGTGCACAGGACGGGGGTGAGGCCCTGCTGGGCGAGCGCGCCGCCGATCACGTCCGCGAACGCGGGAAAGATCGGGTTCTGCAGTTCCGGCAGGACGAGCCCGACCAGGCGCGCGCGCTCGCCGCGCAGTTGGGTCGGCCGCTCGTAGCCCAGGACGTCCAGGGCCGTGAGCACGGCCTGCCGGGTGGCCTCCGAGACGCCGGGCTTGTTGTTGAGCACCCGGCTGACGGTCGCCTCGCTGACGCCGACCTTCTGTGCCACCTGAGCAAGTCTCCGTGTCATGAAACGCAAGATTAGCGCAAGACTTGCAATCTGCTTGCGTAAGTTCGGTGAATGGACGCCCAGGGCGCGGAGACAGGCGCCCTGGGCCCACGGTCCATCCGTCGAGGAGGCGGTCGGACGGCTTACGGGTCCTGACGTCAGCGCACGTCGCCCGTGGCCGGATCGACAACCTTGTCCACGAGGAGTTCCAGGACGCGGCGGTCCTCGTCGGCCGTGGCGCGCGCGGCCGGCCCGCCCGGGTAGGTGTCGAACAGCACGTGCGTGGCGCCGAGTTCGGCCAGCGCGTGCACGTCCGCGCGGACCTGGTCGACGCTGCCGTGGCCGAGCGGACGGTCATCGGTGTCGGGCCGCTCCCCGAGCGCGATCTGCAGCCGTGGCACCAGCTCCGGTACGGGCCGGCCGGCCTTCTCGGCCTCGGCGGCCACGACCGGCAGCTTCGCGCGCAGGCCCTGAAGGGTCGGCATGAACGGGTGCCATCCCTCGCCCAGGCGCGCGGCCCGGCGCAGCGCGGCGGGCGAGTCGCCGCCGACCCAGACCGGCAGCTGCTCGGCAGCGGGGGCGGGGGCCGTACGGACGCCCTCGTACGAGACGTAGCGGCCCTCGAAGGTGCACGGGTCCTGCGCCCAGGCGGCGCGGATCGCGGCCAGGTACTCGTCGGTGATGGCGCCGCGCTCCTCGAACGGGACGCCCAGTGCGCGGTACTCGGCGGCCGACCAGCCGACGCCCGCGCCGAGGATGAACCCGGCGTCGTTGAGCTGGTCGATGTTGGCCGCGAGCCGCGCCGTCTGGAGCGGGTGCCGGTACGGGATCACGGTGATGGTCGTGCCGAGCCGAAGCCCAGGGACCCGCCCCGCGAGATGCGCGGCCAGGACGAACTGGTCGTAGAACGGGGCGGGGTACACCTCGTGGACGTCGGGGGTGACGGCTATGTGGTCGGAGATCATCGCGAATGTGAAGCCCAGCGCGCGGGCGTCCGTCGCCTGGCGCTCGAGGGTTCGCGGGGTCGTGTCGGAGCCGAAGTTGAGAAGGTTCACGCCGAATCGCATGATCCTCAGTCTTGATGATCATGGGCGGGCTTGTCGAACCGGGCTTGTCGAACCGGGCTTGTCGAACCGGGCTTGTCGAACCGGGCTTCTCGAAGAGGGCTTGTCGAAGAGGGCTTTTCGAAGAGGGGGCGGGGCACCCCGGCCCCGCCCCCGGTGCGCCGTGAAGTCAGCGCGCCCAGAAGGGCGCGGGAGCACAGGTGTTTGCGCAGGTGTAGGAACCCGGCATCAACAGGCCCGCGTCGTCCTCGTAGTTGCCGCCACCCGCGAAGTAGACCTCGGGCGTCCAGCCCCAACGGCCGTTGTCCGCCCGGGTGCTGGCCCACCAGTTGTTCTCCGCGGCACCGTCCCGGTACGTCTCGCCCCTCATCTCGGTGACGAACCAGTTGGCCGCGCCGCCCTGTTCACCACCGGGGAACCGGGGGGGCTCGCGTGGACCGGGACGTGGCCGCGCGTGAGATTGCAGTACATGACGCCGGTCCCGGGCCAGGTGCGTCCCGACGACGGGTCGACCAGGTCTCGCTTGACGGTGGTGTGGCACGGCACGTTGTCCGTGGCCTGCGCCGGGACGGCGGCGGGTCCGGCGAGTCCGGCCAGTGCCACGACGGCGAGCGTCGCGAGCCGGACGTGGAAGGGGGTGCGCATGAGAGGGTCCTTCGCTCGGGGGTGGGCGAGAGGGACGTTGCGGCGGGGTGTCCGGTCGGCGGCGGCGACGACGGCACGGCGCGTCGGGGTGAGGGCGGCGAGCACCCACCTGCCGTGCCCAACTGCAGGGTTGTCATATCAAACTCGCTCGCGCTAGGTTGCCGTGCATGATAGTTGGAAAATCAAACTCACCTGCTGTGGCGGACGCGTCTGCCGGGAGCCCGGGCGCCGCCTCGGCCTCCGGTTCCGCGGCGGGCTCGGGTTCGGGCGCGCCGGCCCCCGGCAGGACCGGTTCGGCCACCCGCTGGATCGTCTCCGCGGGCGTCTTCGTGGTGAACCTCGACCTGTTCATCGTCAACGTCGCCGTGCCCGCCCTCGCCACCTCTTTCGGCGACGCCTCGCTCGCCTCCCTGTCCTGGGTCCTGAACGCCTACGCGATCGTGTTCGCGGCCCTGCTCGTGGCCGCCGGACGCCTCGCCGACCGATACGGACACCGCCGGGGGTTCCTGCTGGGACTCGCGGTGTTCACCGTCGCCTCCGCACTGTGCGCCGTCGCCCCCGGCGTCGGCTGGCTCGTCGCGGCGCGTGCCCTCCAGGCCGCGGGCGCCGCCGCCCTCATGCCGACGTCGCTCGCGCTGCTGCTCGTCGGGACCCCGGCGGAGCGCCGCCCGCGCGCCATTCGCAGTTGGGCCGCCATCGGGGGCATCGCCGCCGGCCTCGGCCCCGTCGCGGGCGGGCTGCTCGTGGAGGCCGACTGGCGCTGGGTCTTCCTCGTCAACGTGCCCGTCGGCGCCGCCGGCCTCGTGGCCGGTATCCGGCTGCTGCCCGCCGACCGTCCCGACCGCAGCGGCCCGCTGCCCGACCTGACGGGCGCCGTCCTCCTCACCCTCTCCATCGGTACCCTTGCGCTCGGCCTCGTCAAGGCCGAGGCATGGGGCTGGAGTTCGACCCGTGTGCTCGGCTCGCTGGCCGCCGCGGTGATCCTCGCCGCGGTGTTCTGGCTGCGGTCGGCCCGGCATCCGGTCCCCATCGTCGAACTCCCGCTCCTTCGCATCCCCGCCTTCGCGTTCGCCACGCTCGCCGCACTCCTCTTCACGGTGGCGTTCGCCGCGATGCTGCTCACCTCCGTCCTGTGGTGCCGGCAGGTGTGGGGCTACTCGGCGATCCGCACGGGCCTGGCCATCGCGCCGGGACCGCTGGTCGTCCCCGTGCTCGCCATCGCTTCGGGACCCGTCGTGCGACGTCTCGGCGCGGGTCGCACGGCGGCGGCCGGCTGTCTTCTCTTCGCCGGCGGTCTCGTGTGGTGGGCCCTCGCCCTGGACACGGCGCCGCACTACGCCGCCGCGTTCCTGCCCGGCATGCTCATCACCGGCGTCGGGGTCGGGTTCGCCCTGCCGACCCTCGTGGGAGCGGCCGCCACGGCACTGCCGCCCGCCCGGTTCGCCACCGGCTCCGCGGTCACGACGATGGCCAGGCAGACGGGCGCCGTCCTCGGAGTGGCCATGATGGTCGGCCTCATCGGCGAGCCCCGCACAGCGGAAGCGGCCCTCACCGCGTTCCGCCACGGCTGGCTGACCGCCGCGGTCGTCGGGGCGCTCGCGGCGGCGGCGGCCCTGGCCCTGCCCCGCCCGGCACCCGCCACCGCGGCCCCGGCGAAGGGGCCCGCCTGAGCCGGTGGTCCACCGGGTCACCTAGAGTGCGGCGGACAGTCACCGTGCCGGCGGAGGGACGCGTATGTCGCGGTACCGCGAGCTCAAGTTCAGGGCCGTGACGTCGTTCCAGCGGCGTATCGGCAACCCTCTCCTCTCCCGGCTCCCCGGCCAGATCCTGCTGGAGACCACCGGCCGCACGTCAGGGCTGCCCCGGCGCACCCCGGTCGGCGGCCGCCTCGTCGGCCGCGAGTTCTGGTGGGTGTCCGAGTACGGCGACAAGTCGCAGTACGTACGCAACATCCAGGCCGACCCCCGGATCCGTGTCCGGATCAAGGGACGCTGGCACACCGGCACGGCACATCTGCTGCCGGACGACGACGCCCGCGCGCGGCTGAAGAATTTGCCGCGGTACAACAGCGCCGCCGTGCGCGCCCTCGGCACGAATCTGCTGACGCTGCGGGCCGACCTCACCGACTGAGGGCCCGCAGCGCCGTCATGTGAACTGGCGGCCGTCCATGCGAAGTTGACGGTCTCCGGTCGGCGGGATCCGGTGGGGCGGATTCGGTGACAATCGGTTACCGGGAGCGCTCGACTGGCTACACTTGCGCGGCGCGACACGTCGGGCAGCACGTCCGGCCGCACCCCGGAAGGTCCCTGCATGCCTGCCCGTTCCCAGCCGGTCTCTCCTCTCCCCGAGCGGGTCGGCGCGCTGCGCGTCAGTGCCCGGCACCTGGCGAACGTCACCGTCTCGCCAGTGGAGAGAAGCCCCGCGGGGGCGGGCGGCGACGTGTACGGAGCCGTTGAATCCCCTTACGGCACCCGTCTGTTGATGGGTGACGTCATGGGCAAGGGCCGCGCGCTCGCCCGCACCGCGGACAACGTCTTACGCGCCTGGCGCGATCTCGCCGCCTGCGAGGCGCGGTTGGAAGGCATCGCCGTGCGGCTGCACTCGCTGGTCGCGCACTCGGACGAACCCGACCGCTTCGTCACAGCGACCCTGCTCAGCGTCGAGTCCGACGGATCCGCCCAACTGGTCTGCTGCGGACACCCGCCGCCTGTCCTGCTGCGCGACGGCGCCGCCGTCCACGCCGCTGTCCCCGCGCCCGCGCCGCCGCTCGGCCTGCTCGACCTGCACTCCGGATGGTGCGCCGCCCAGCCGGTGCCGGCCACCGCCTGGGAGTGCATGCTGCTCTACACGGACGGGGTGAGCGAGGCCAGGGACGCGCGCGGTGCGTTCTACCCGCTGGCGGAGCGGGCCGCCGCCCTGGGGAACGCGGCCCTCGAAGACTTCACCGACGCCCTCGCCGCCGACCTGCTGCGCCACGCGGAGGGCCGGCTCCAGGACGACGCCTCGCTTCTCGCGGTCCGCGCCGCGGCCTGATGCCAGGCGGGCGAGGGGTCAGACCTTCAGGACCCCCGCGCCGTCGGACTCGGCCAGAGCCTCGTCCGCCAGGTTCCGCGTCGGCTGCCACAGAGTCGTCACCGGCGCCCAGACGCGCAGCCCGCCCGGCTCGGAGAGCGAGGCGGCGGTGAACTTCTTGCCGTGGTGTTCCGGATTCGCCGCCACCTCGATGTAGCCGACCGACCGGGCGTCGCTGTCACCGCTCGCGGACAGGGACCGCACATCGGCATGGGCGGTCTTCCCGGCGCCGAGCGTGTAAGCGGAGCTGCCGGAGAGCGGGAACGGGACGGCGGCCCCGTCCAGATCGCCGTACGTGACCAGCGGCACGCGGTCCACAAGGCAGGCGCGCGAGGAGTGGTTCTTGACGCTGAGGCGCAGGACGTGGTCCCGGCCCGACGAGGTCGCCTTCACCGTCAGCGCGCTCTCCGCGCAGGGCTTGACGGCGGCCGGTGCGGCGGCGGGGTGCGCGGGGCGGATGTGGGTCGACGCCGCGGCGGCGGACAGGCCGGTGGCGGACGCGAGCAGCGCGGCGGCGGAGGCGGCAAGGACGGTGCGAGTGAGCATCAGTCTGGTCTCCCGGCGAACGATGACTTTCACATTTCACCCGAAACAACGCTTATGGAGAGTAACCCGGATGAATGCGTCTGCCCACGTCGGCGCCCGCGCCCCTGGCGCGACCGCAGGCGCCAGAGGCTTCGCGGGCGCCTGGATCGGGGGTTTGTGAGCACCTTGATGCAGTGCGCGCAAAGATTGCAGTGTGTGCAAGAATCTTCCCCGTGATGACATCAGGCACCGCGGCGTCGGCGGTCCGCGAGCAGGCGCCGGCCGAAGGGCTGCGCGCCCGGCGACGGCGCCAGACCCGCGCCGAACTGCACACCGTCACGGTCCGCCTGGCCCGTGAACACGGCCTCGAACACGTCACGGTCGAGATGATCAGCAAGGAGGCCGGCGTCTCCCCGCGGACCTTCTTCAACTACTTCCGCACCAAGGAGACCGCGCTCTTCGCCTGGCCCGGCGGCCTGACCGAGGCCGAGGCGGAGCAGTTCGTCTCCGCGCCCGGCCGCGGCCCGGACGCCGTACTGCGGGACCTGGGCGACGTGTTCGCCACGCACGTCGACGAGATGCAGCCCGGCGCCGGAGCGTTCGAGGACGTCCTCGCCGTCGTCGAGAAGGTGCCCTCGGCACTCGGCGCGTTCCTCGCCGAGTGCGACGCGCTCGAACGGGACCTCGCCGGCGCCATCGCCCGCCGCACCGGAGACGCCCCTGACGGGCAGACCGTCGCGCTGCTGGCGGGGATCGCCATGACGGCCGTACGCAACGGCCTCATGCGATGGGCCCGCGACAAGCAGCACCCCGACGGCCCCGCGGCCTCGGTGCGCGACTCCTTCACCGCTCTGCGCGGCCTCCTCGCCCCCGCGCACACCCCACAGGCCACCACCACCGGCCGGGAGGCCTGAGGCGCGGCTCACGCAGCGCAACCCGGCCGCCGCCCCCACGGCACCGGTGCGAGCGCTCCCCGCGCAAGGCCCCCACACGACTCCCCACCCCAGCCCCGAAGACTCCCCGAACTCCCCGGGCGGCGACCGCTCGCGCGCCGCGCATCCCATCCCTTCACGTACGGAGACCTGAGCATGACCCACGCCCCCGCACCGGCGGGCACCGATCCCGCCCCTGAGGACGGAATGGACAAGCCGCACAACTTCGGGCTGATCTTCGGCGCTCTGATGCTGACGATGCTGCTCGGCGCGCTCGACCAGACCATCGTCAGCACCGCCCTGCCGACCATCGTCGGCGAGCTCAACGGCATCGAGCACATGGCGTGGATCACCACCGCGTACATCCTCGCCGCCACCATCGGCATGCCGGTCTACGGCAAGCTCGGCGACCTCATGGGCCGCAAGAACATATTCCTCGCGGGCATCGCGCTCTTCCTGGTCGGCTCCGTGGTCTGCGGGCTCGCCCAGAACATGGGCACGCTCGTCGCGGGCCGCGCCCTCCAGGGCCTCGGCGGCGGTGGCCTCATGATCACCTCGCAGGCGATCATCGCCGACCTCGTACCGCCCCGGGAACGCGCCAAGTACATGGCCCCCATGGGCGCCGTGTTCGGTCTCTCCTCGGTCGTCGGGCCGCTGCTCGGCGGCTGGTTCACCGACGAGCACTCGTGGCGCTGGGCGTTCTGGGTGAACCTGCCGCTCGGCATCCTCGCCTTCTTCGTCGCGGCCGTCGCAATCAAGCTGCCGCGCAAGGCCGTCAAGGTCACCCTCGACTACCTCGGCACCGCACTGATGGCCGCCGCCGTCACCTGCACCGTGCTGTTCGCCAGCTGGGGCGGCACGCAGTACGAGTGGTCCGACCCGCTGGTCATCGGCCTCGGCATCGGCGCGGCCGTCGCCTGGGTGCTGTTCTTCGTGGCCGAGAAGCGGGCCGCCGAGCCGGTCATCCCGCTGCACCTCTTCCGCAGCCCGATCTTCAACGTCGCCACGCTCCTCGGCATGATCGTGATCGGCCTCGGCATGTTCGCGATCGTCGGCTACATGCCCACGTATCTCCAGATGGTCTACGGCAAGACGGCCACCGAGTCGGGGCTGCTGCTCATCCCGATGGTCGTCGGCATCATGGCCACGGCGCTGCCGTCCGGCGCCATCATGAGCAAGACCGGCCGCTACAAGATCTATCCGATCGTCGGCACGGTCATCATCATGCTCGTCGCCTTCCTGATGTCCCGCCTCGACGTGAGCGACCCGGTCTGGCTGGTCTGCCTGTACGTGGGACTCGCGGGCGCCGGCGTCGGCCTGATGATGCAGACCCTCGTACTCGCCGTGCAGAACGGCTTCCCGGGCGCCGAGGTCGGCACCGCGACGTCCGCGAACAACTTCTTCCGGGAGATCGGCGCGACCCTGGGCACCGCCGTCGTCGGCGCGGTCTTCGCCAGCCGCCTCACCGACCAGCTCGCCACGCGCCTGCCGGCGGACGCCGCCTCGAAGGTCGGCGACAGCGACTCGCTGACACCCGCGCTCGTACGGGCCCTGCCGGCCGACCTGCGCGCCACGGTCGTCTCCTCGTACCAGGAGGCACTCGTGCCGATCTTCCTGTACCTGGTGCCCGTCTTCGCGGTCGGTCTCGTCCTCGCCTTCGTGCTGAAGGAGAAGCCGCTCGCCGACAACGAGGACTGGCATGCCGAGAACGAGACGGCGCGGCCGGGCGGTGAGGAGAAGGAGCTGGAGCCTGCCGCCGGCTGACTCGGGTCGGTCGGGTCGACCCGCTGAGCGTGTGGCACCGGGCGCGCCCGTCGGAGGACTCTTCGGCGGGCGCGTCCCGCGTTGTCGGGCCGCGGTGGGTGGGCTGCCGTGGGTGGGGTCGGCTCTTGGCCGGCTCCGCAGTCCGTTCTCAACCCGGGCTGCGGCGCGGGTGGTTCAGGCCTCGATCCACTCGCCCTCCCGCATCAGGTCCCGGCCCGCCAGCTCGTTGGCCTCCCGCCAGGCCTGGACCCGCCGCGGTGTGACGCGGAAGTAGAGGTACTCCGAGGTCAGCGTGCGCGGGTCGAACCCTGTCTTCTGCGCGAACGCGTCTCCGACGTCGTCCGGGAGCCCGGCGGCCGTCAGCGTCTGCGCCGTGCCCTCGATCATGACGACGTCACGCGTCGGGCCGACGCCGAGCCGGACCCGCCCCGTGGCCCGCAGATTGCGTCCCGTGGGGCTGGCCGCCGGAGTGGCGAGCAGCAGCGTCGCGCCGTCCCACAGGAACGACAGCGGTACGAGATACGGCGTCGCGTTCTCCCCGTCGGCCGTGGCCACCCATACGTCCTCGTCGCGTTCGAGCCTGTCGAGGGTGTCCTGCTTGCGCTGCTTCGCGGTCCGGACGGCCGGCATCGGCGTCTCCCTGTCACATCGGGCGGGTTCCCTGGTCACTGTTATGACACGGGCCGGCCCTGGAATGTGACCGATGGGTGAGAACGCGATTCCCGTCCTGGCCGTCGTCCGCGTCCTTCGCGGCATCTGCGTCATTCGCGTTGTGGTCGTCATCCGCTCAGGAATGGCGACACTCGGTGTCCTGATTTCGGGTCATGCTCGAACCGAGGGCGGGCCACGGCGGCCCGTCCGGCGGCAGCGAGGAGGCGGCTCCATGACGCAGGAACCCGGGACCGGAAGTGCCCGGCTGGACGGCAAGGTCGCCCTCGTGGCGGGCGCGACCCGTGGCGCGGGACGGGGCATCGCCGTGGAACTCGGCGCGGCCGGCGCCACGGTGTACGTGACCGGCCGCACCACGCGGGCCCGGCGCTCCGAGTACGACCGGCCGGAGACCATCGAGGACACGGCGGACCTGGTGACCGCGGCCGGCGGGCGCGGAATCGCCGTGCCCACCGACCACCTCGACCCCGCCCAGGTCAAGGCCCTCGTCGACCGCATCGCCACCGAACAGGGGCGGCTCGACGTTCTGGTCAACGACATCTGGGGAGGCGAGAACCTCTTCGCCTGGGACACCCCCGTCTGGGAGCACGACCTCGACGACGGGCTTCGCCTGCTCCGCCTCGCCGTCGAGACGCACGCCATCACCAGCCACCACGCGCTGCCGCTCCTGCTCCGCAACCCCGGTGGTCTCGTCGTCGAGGTGACCGACGGCACGGCCGAGTACAACCGTGACAACTACCGCGTCTCGTTCTTCTACGATCTCGCCAAGAGTTCCGTCCTGCGTATGGGCTTCGCCCTCGGGCAGGAACTGGGCCCACGCGGCGCTACAGCCCTCGCTCTCACCCCGGGCTGGCTCCGCTCGGAGATCATGCTCGGCCACTTCGGCGTCACCGAGGAGAACTGGCGCGACGCCCTGGAACAGGTGCCGCACTTCGCGATCTCCGAGACCCCGTTCTATGTCGGCCGGGCCGTCGCCGCGCTCGCCGCCGACCCCGAAGTGGCCCGCTGGAACGGTCGGTCGACGTCCAGCGGGGCACTTGCCCAGGCGTACGGGTTCACCGACGTCGACGGGAGCCGGCCGGACGCCTGGCGCTATCTCGTCGAGGTGCAGGACCCGGGCAAGCCGGCCGACGCGAGCTCTTACCGCTGACGCTGGGATGTGGGCTGTGGGCTGTGGGCTGTGGGCTGTGGGGCGTCTCGGGTGTGGGCTCGGCGGCGTCTTTTCAGATCTGTGCCGGCCACACCTGCGTACCGCCACCCCGCCACTCGACCAGCTCGGGGTCGTCCAGCCGCGCGTCCTCCAGGCCCGCTCGCCGCAGGAACTCGAGCACGTCCTCCTGCCCGGTCGCCAGTCCGGCGTCCTCGCCGCGGATGGTCACCCGGCGGCCGCCGGGCTGGGAGGCGTGCACGATCACAGGGGGAAATCCTTCAGGTTCGTCCATAGTCCTCAGCTTCCGTGACGTGAATCGGCTCCGCACCCGGGCGCGGAACCGGCACCGGACGCGTGGCGTGCGTCGCGGTCGGATGCGGGGCGGAACGGGACGGGGTGGCTCGTTCTCGCTCCGTCAACAATGGCGGAACCCTCGCGCGTGCGGCAGCCACTTCCCGATTGCGTCCAAATCGCCCTGTATTGGCCCCAGTCGAGCTCCTGCTACCGGTCACCCGTGACAGAGATGGACCAGTTACGGTGCTGTAGTGGTGATCACTCAGCAGGACAACGGGGAACAGACAGTGACCGGAACCGCGCTGCTCCTCGCGGCCGCCCCGGCGAACAAGAGCTGCCTCATCGACGCGGCTTCCGTACTGCCCGCGCTCGCGGCCGTACCACCCAGCGCGCTGACCGGCACCGCCGCCGCGAGCGTCGTCGAACTCGCCGACCCCGTCGACCCGCAGACCGTCCTCACCCGCATCCGCACCGCGGCCGCCGCGCCCGGCCCTCTCGTCCTGTACGTGACCGGGCAGCTCCATCTGGATCACCGCCAGCGTCTGCTTCATCTCGCCCTGGCCCGTACGACTCCGTCGACCCTGCGGTACACCGCACTGCCCTGGCACTGGCTCACCGGCGAACTCGCGCTCCGGCGGCCCGACACCACGACGGTGGTCCTCGATCTGGTGGCCGACGGTGATGCCTGGGGGCAGATGCGGGGCGGGGGGTTCGGCGTGGGGCCCGGGGTTCGTCTCTTCGGGCGGGTCTCGCCTCCTCCTCCGCGCCGTTCCACCGCCGTGCCCGGCTATCTCAAGACCTACGCCTCGATATGGCGCAACGGGCACCGCCCGCCGCTTGCGCAGCTTCATGCTCAGGCGGCTGGGGAGGCAGGTCCCGGCGATGCGGTGTTCCTCGCGGTCGACGGTGGGCCGGGGAGTATGCCGGTGGCTCCCCGGCCGCCCGTGCCGGCCGCTCGGCAAGAGGCGGCCCCAGCTGTCGAGGCTCGCCCCGATGCCGATCCGCACCCGGCGATCCTCGCCGCCGCGCAGTCCGGGCGGCACGGTGAGGCCGCGGCCATCGCGGCCATGTGGGAGAGCACCGCTCTGCGCACTCATGGCGCGGGGTCGCCGGAGGCGCTCCACTGGCTCGAGGTACGGGCGGATCTTGCGCGGCTCGCGCAGGATCCCGGGCGCAGTTGCGAACTGTGGATGGCTGCGGCCACGGCTCGGCTGGCGCGCGGGGAGGTGGCGGGCACGGAGGATGTCGAGGCCGCCGTGGATCGCGCCCATCATCAGTGGGAGCAGCTCGGTGATCCGGCGCAGGCCCGTGCGCTTGCCGCGACTCTCACGCGGTTGCGGCGTGCGGTTCCCGGGCGGCGGCCCGGCGCGCTGGAGGCGATCGGCCGGCGGATCTCGGCGCTGGAGAACGTGCCTGCGACGCAGTGACGGAAGAGTGGGTGGGTGGGTGGGTGGCGGTGCCTTCCCGGGTGCGGGCTGTTGGTGGCCGGTGTGTTTTCGGGTGCGGGGCCGCGGGGGCATGTACGTGCTCGCTGTTCTACGGGTGTACGTCGGCGAGCTGATTGCCTGTGCGTGGTGCTGGTGGCTCCGCGCGCACATGCCCCCGCGTCCCCTCCCGTCTCGTCGGCGTCCCACCGCCGGTGGGGCTGGTTCCGTTCGCCGGTCCATGTCTCGTGCGTGGCCGACCGCTCGGTGGGGCTGCCCTTGCTGTGTCAGGTCCTGGCTGGTTCGGTGCGCGGGGTGGGTCGTGACGTGGGCATAGGGCGTGCTGGGGGGGCGGGGAATTCCCGGGGGTGGTTCGTCGTTAAAGGAGGCGTGGACGCGGATGGAACTGTGTCCCCGGGCCTCATCTCATTCGCCTGCAAGGACGATCGTTCGGCTGATGCCTTGTGGAGCCCCCGCCGCGAGGCGACCGCCATCCGTGCCCGCACAGACCGCCCCGGCCGTGATCCCCCGTCACGGTCGGGGCACCTTCATGTCCGGGATCCCTTCAGCAGGACGTGCCACCCACTCGCCGCCCACAATGGAGGCAGAGGCCACCGCTGAAGGAGGCGACGTGGACATCGACGATCAAGGGCGGGGAGACGACGTCTACCAGCCCGACGGGTCCGAGGTCCAGGACGACGAGGGTCTCCTCGACCAGGAGGACACCCTGCTCGGCGGCGGCGTCACCGATCCGCTCGACCAGGGCTATTCGCCACCCGAGCGGCCCTGGGGGGTCGAGCACACCGGTGTCACCTGCTCGGAGCAGCGGCTCGGCGAGACGCTCGACGAGCGTCTGTCCGAGGAGGTCCCCGACCTGGCTGTGCCGGACGACGACGGCATCGGAGACACCTGGGACACCGACGGCGAACCGCTCGACGACGAGGTGGGTGCCGAGCGCGCCGGTCGGCTGGTGGCGCCCGACAAAGGGGTCCGTAAGAGCGAGGAGAGCGAGCTGTTCGCCGAGGACGTCGGGATCGACGGCGCGGCCGCGTCCGCCGAGGAGGCCGCGATGCACCTCGTGGAGGACGTCCGCAGAGGGCGTGATCCGCGGCGGGTCACCGACTGACCGTGCGGGAGAGGTGAGCCCGGCTTAGTGTGACGGAAGTCAGCCGACTGCATCGCACCCCTGCGGGAGAGTCAGTGACGCAAACGCAGCCCGTCATGGCGCCGTACTCGACAGCGGCCCTCTTTCTCGTGATGACCACGGCACCCGGCGCCGAACCTCGCGTACGGGACCAGCTCGGTGATGTGAACGGGCTGCTGCGGTCGGTCTCGTTCCGCTCTCCCGACTCGTTCCTGTCGTGCACCGTCGGGATCGGTTCTGTTGTCTGGGACCGGTTGTTCGGCGGGCCGCGTCCTGTCGGGCTGCATCCCTTTCGTGAGCTGAACGGCGATCGGCACCGGGCCGTCGCCACTCCGGGGGATCTGCTCTTTCATGTGCGGGCGCGTCGCATGGACCTCTGTTTCGAGCTGGCCGGCCACATCGTCGGACAGCTCGGCGACGCCGCGACCGTTGTCGACGAGGTGCACGGCTTCAACTACTTCGACGACCGGGACCTGCTCGGCTTCGTCGACGGCAGCGAGAACCCGACCGGTGACGCGGCACGCTCTGCCGTGTTCATCGGCGATGAGGACGCACCGTTCGCGGGCGGCAGTTACGTCGTGGTGCAGAAGTATCTCCACGACATGGCTGCCTGGAATGCCCTGTCGACGGAGGACCAGGAGAAGGTCATCGGCCGTTCGAAGGCCGACAACATCGAGATGTCCGACGAGACCAAGCCCGCCAACTCCCACGTCGCCCTGAACACCATCACGGAGGACGGCGAGGAACGGAAGATCGTCCGTCAGAACATGCCGTTCGGGACTCTGGGGCGCGGCGAGTTCGGGACGTACTTCATCGGATACGCGCGAACCCCCGAAGTCACCGAGCAGATGCTCGAGAACATGTTCATCGGCAGCCCTCCCGGCAACACCGACCGGATCCTCGACTTCTCCACCGCCGTCACGGGAAACCTGTTCTTCGTTCCCACCGCAGACTTCCTCGACAACCTGCCGGACCCGCCCGCTCTGCCGGACGCCGCACGCGAAGTTCCCGCCCCTGCCGCGTCACCGCAGCCCGTCGTCGCCCCGCCCGACGGCTCGTTGGGCATCGGCGGCCTCAAAGGAGCCCCCGCGTCATGAACAACCTGCACCGCGAACTCGCCCCCATCAGCGAAGCCGCCTGGGCGGAGATCGAGCAAGAGGCCGGCCGCACCTTCCAGCGCCATGTCGCGGGGCGCCGAGTCCTCGACGTCACCGGCCCCGACGGGCTCGAACTCGCCGCCGTCGGCACCGGGCATCTGCGGTCCGTCACGCCGCCCGCCCCGGGAGTCACGGCGCGGCTGCGCGAGGCCCAGCCGCTGGTCGAACTGCGCGTTCCCTTCACCGTCAGCCGCGAGGCCGTGGACGACGTCGCCCGTGGCTCCGACGACTCCGACTGGCAGCCGGTCAAGGACGCGGCCCGCACCATGGCGTTCGCCGAGGACCAGGCCATCTTCGACGGCTACGCCGCGGCGCAGATCGAAGGTGTCCGCGAGCGCACGTCCAACCCCGTTCTGAGTCTGCCGGCCGAACCCCGCGACTATCCCGACACCATCGCGAGGGCTCTGAGCGCCCTGCGCCTCGCAGGCGTCGACGGCCCGTACTCGCTGCTGCTCGGCGCCGAGGCGTACACGGCGGTCAGCGAGACCACCGACCACGGATTCCCGGTGTCCGGCCACATCGCCCGGCTCCTGGACGGCGAACTGATCTGGGCACCCGCGATCAACGGCGCCTTCGTCCTGTCCACCCGCGGCGGCGACTACGAACTCCGTATCGGCCAGGATCTTTCGATCGGTTACACCTCGCACGACGCGACCGGCGTCGAGCTGTACTTCCAGGAGACGCTGACGTTCCTGATGTACACGGACGAGGCCGTTGTCGCTCTGCGCGCGTGATGGTCGCGATTGCGTGATGGTCGGAGTTCGTTGACGGGGTTCGCCGGGGCGGCCCCCCCGGGGCCCGTCGTGGGCTCGACGCCGTGCTCCGTCTTGTGGGGGCGGAACGGGTTCAGGGAGCGGGCAGCGTCCCTCGCAGGTGCGTCAGGTTCCGGTGTCTCCCAGGCCGGGGGCGCCCCACACCGGGAACCAGCGTTCCAGGTCCGGTTCCATGCGGAGGTCGTCGCCGATCACTGCGCGTGCGCGTAGTTCCAGGGCGTTGTCGCGCCTTTCTCCGGGGAGGGGGGCGAAGGGGTAGAACGTGCCCCGCTTGTAGAGGTAGACGAGCGCCAGCGAGTGGCCCCCAGCGTTGCGGAAGCCCGCCAGGGAGCAGAGGAGTTGGGGGCCGAAGCCGTTGCCTTCGAGCGTGGCGTTCACGGCGTGCAGATCGCCGACCAGCCCCGGGAGGTCCGAGGGGGCTCGTCGGGAGAGCAGCCATGTGTAGCCGTATTCGTCCTGGCTGAACTCCACCGCGGCGCCACGCTCCGTGTCGGCGTTCAGCAGCGCCCCTACGTCCTCTCGGATCGTGTCGAAGGCCGTTCCTTCCACCGTCGTGAAGCACACCGAGCCCAGGCCGGTCGGCGTGAACCCGGCGGCCGCCTCCAGGGTGATCGCGGCCGACGGCAGACCGAAGAGCCGGTCGAGGTCGGGTGGGGCGGGCCTGGTGCGCCCGAGCAGGATGTCCAGGAAGCCCATGTGGATCCCTTCGGGGGCTCAGGCCGGGCGGCCGAGGTCGGCGGAGATCGCCGCCAGCTGGTCGAGGCGCTGTTCGAGCGAGGGGTGCGTGGAGAAGAGCCGGGGCAGCGGGGCGTTCCTCGACAGCGCGGGGATGAAGTAGAACGCGTTGAACGCGCGGGCCGTGCGCAGATCCTTGGTCGGGATGCGGGCGATGTCCCCGTCGAGCTTGGTCAGCGCGGACGCCAGCGCCGACGGCCGGCCGGTGAGCAGTGCCGCGGCCCGGTCGGCGGCCAGCTCCCGGTACCGGGACAGTGCCCGGATGAGGACGAAGCTGATCGCGTAGACGGCGATCGAGACGCCCATGACCACCGCGAGGACCACCAGCGTGTTCTGGTCGGTCCTGCGGCGGCCGCCGAGCAGCTCGGAGTAGAACGCGAAGCGCACGACGATGCCGGCGACCACACCGAGGAACGAGGCCACCGTGATCACGGCGACGTCGCGGTGCGCCACATGGGACAGCTCGTGCGCGAGGACGCCCTCCAGCTCGTCGGGCTCCAGGCGGCGCAGCAGGCCCGTGGTCACGCACAGCACCGCGTGATCGGCGTTGCGGCCGGTGGCGAAGGCGTTCGGCAGGTCGGTGCCGGCAATGGCCACCTGCGGTTTCGGCATGTCGGCGGTCGCGCACAGCCGGTCGATGACGCCGTGCAGCTGGGGCTGCTCCTCACGGGTCACGATGCGGCCGTGCATGGCGTACAGGGCGATCCGGTCGGAGAACCAGTACTGCGACCCGAGGAGTCCCGCGGCGATCACGACGACCAGGAGCGTCGACTTGAGCAGGACCAGGAGCGCGGCGATGAACGCCACGTACAGCAGGCCCAGCAGGAACACGGTGACCAGCATGCGCGCGGTCAGTTGCCGGTCGGCCTTGAACCGGCTCCCTCCGGCCTTGAGGGTGGTTGCCACAGCCGTCACCGCCTTCGCTCCGCGGTGCGCGCCGCCGTACGGGCCGCTCACGCGGAGCGGGACCGGCGGTGCGCTCACCTTCCACGATGCCACGTACCGGGGCTCTTCCGACCAGTAGCGCACGGACGCTGTCAGTTCCCTGTCAGTCCCGGCTCCCGCCGTCCTGCCGGGTCGCGTCGGCGTCCCTCTAGAGTGGCGCCGTGCCGTCGCGCGAGCAGGACGAACGGATCGCCGTGACACCCGCCCCTCCCGTGATGAGGCAGGGCGAGGTGTGGACCGTGGGTGCCGTGATCCTCAATGCGCGGGGGCAGGCTTTCGCGCAGAGGCGAAGCCCCGACCGGCGCCTCTTTCCCGACACGTGGGACATCGTCGGCGGCCATGTCGAGCCCGGCGAGAGTCTCCTCGGCGCCCTGGCCCGCGAGATCGAGGAGGAGACGGGCTGGCGCTTGCGGCGGGTGGGCACGTTCCTCGGTGTCTCCACCTGGACCGGCGACGACGGTGGCGGCCGGCGGCACGAGGCCGACTGGGTCGTCGAGGTCGACGGGGATCTGGACCACCCCGCTCTGGAGTGGTCCAAGCACTCCGCGTACGGCTGGTTCGGTGCCGCCGACCTGGACCGGCTCAAGGAGAACTGTGCGCCGGGCGAGTTCCTGGTCCACGATCTGATCGCCGGCGTCCTGCTCGGCCCGGCCAGGGGCTCCCGCTAGGGCGCGCCCCTCACCCCTCGTTCGTTCCCAGTACCAGTACCTGGATGGCCAGGACCGCGGCGCCGCGGGCCCACTCGTGGAAGTCGGAGACCTTCGTCTCCAGATGGACGGGGTCCGCCATGGGATGGCGGTTGGCGAGGATCGCCTCGTGGACCACGCCGCCCGCGACATCGGCGAGCCCCACCCCCTCGCCCGCCAGCAGGATCTTCTCCGGCATCGCGAAGTTGGCGATCTGTGCGACCAGCGTGCCCAGGGCCCGCGCCGCCTCGCCGATCACGCGGGAGCAGAGCGGGTCACCGGACGCGGCGGCGGCCAGGATCTCCTCGTACGTCACGTCCCGGCCGGTGGCCGCGCGGACCTGGTAGCAGATGCTGGGGATGGTCAACAGGGCGGTGGCGCTGCCCCGTTCGCCCTCCGGGGTGAGCGGGCCGTTGGCGTTGATGATCCAGCGCTTGCCGACCCCGTGGCCGTCCTCGCCGGTGCGGACCAGGCGTCCGCCGAGCATCAGGCCGTAGCCGATGCCCGCGCCGATGGTGAGGACCGCGAACCGGTCGAGGCCGCGGCCGGCGCCGAACCAGGCCTCGGCCTCGATCAGTGCCGCCACGTCGCTGTCGACGACGACGGGCAGCCCCGTGCGCCCCTCGACCATCTCGGCGAGCGGTACTTCCTCCCAGCCGAGGAACGCGTTCGCGACGACGGTCGCCCGGTGTCTGACGTTGCCGCCCACGCCGATGCCGATTCCGGCGAGGCGGGGGAAGCTCTCCTGGAAACCGGTGGTCATCCGGTGCAGGAGGTCCGCGACCTCCTCGGGGTCGTGCGTGTCCAGGGGCTCGGAGCGGCGGGCGACGATCTCGCTCCTGAGGGTGGTGACCACGCCGTAGACCGCGTCACCCGTGATCTTGAACCCGGCGAAGTTCTGCGACCCGGCCACGATGTCGAGCGGCTGCGAGGGGCGTCCCTGGCGCAGGGAGGCCGCTGTCGTGGCCTCCTCGACCAGCAGCCCGGACTCGATGAGCGGCTTGGTCAGACGGGTGAGGCTGCCGGGGGACAGGCTGAGCCGCTTGGCGATCTCGCTGCGGGACAGCGGGCCGTGCGTCAACACCTCGATCGCCACCGCGCGTTCACCGGGGCTCAGGGGCAGCCAGCTCGCGGTACGTGCGCTCATGGGCTCCTCGCGCTGGTTGTCGAAGGGGGTGGCGTGCGGGCCTGAGTCTGTCACAGCCTGTGACAAAGAATTATTCCGAGACGGAAGCAATGTCAAGGCCGAATCTCGTGTGGGGCGCCTTCGAGAAGGTCGGTGCAGGCCACTTGACGCCACGATTGTTCCGCATCAAAAGTAATCGGCGCGAGGACGAGTCGCGGACGAGGGAGTCTCAGATGACTGTCGCCTCAAGCAGCCCACCCACCCGAGTGCGGCTGCCTGGTGCCGAAGCAGCTAGGCGGAAGACCAAGGACCGGATCAGGGAGCGCGACGGTGGCGGCAGCGGCGGGGACGGCGCCCTCGCGGCGGTCTTCATCGCCCCGGCGCTGCTCGGTTTCCTGGTCTTCCTGCTCTGGCCCACGCTGCGCGGGATCTATCTGAGCTTCACCCGCTTCAACCTGCTCACGCCCGCCGAGTGGGTCGGCCTCGACAACTATGTGCGCATGGTCAACGACCCCATTTTCTGGGGGTCGTTGAAGGTCACCGTCGAGTACGTGGTCATCAACATCGGCATCCAGACGGTCGCGGCGCTCGCCATCGCCGTCCTGATGCAGCGGCTGACGAAGTCGGCGCTGCTGCGGGGCATCGTCCTGACGCCCTACCTCGTGTCGAACGTCGTCGCCGGCATCGTCTGGCTGTGGATGCTCGACACCCAGCTCGGCATCGGCAACCGCGTCATCGGCGCGTTCGGCTTCGACCACATCCCCTTCCTGACCGACGAGACCTGGGCGATACCGACCATCGCGCTGATCAACGTGTGGCGCCACGTCGGCTACACCGCGCTGCTCCTGTTCGCCGGGCTCCAGGCCATCCCCTCCGACGTCTACGAGGCGGCGAAGGTCGACGGCGCGAGCGAGTGGCGGATGTTCTGGCGCGTCACGCTGCCGCTCCTGCGGCCGGTGCTCGCCGTCGTCCTGATCATGACCGTCATCGGCTCGTTCCAGGTCTTCGACTCCGTCGCCGTGACCACGGGCGGCGGGCCCGCCAACGCCACGAACGTCCTTCAGCTGTACATCTACGGCTCCGCGTTCGGCCGCTTCCAGTTCGGCTACGCCTCCGCCATGTCCGTGGCCCTCCTGGTGGTCCTCAGCGTGATCACCGTCATCCAGTACCGGCTCACCCGCGCCGGACACACCGACCTCGGCTAGCGACGAGCGAGAGAAAGGAGCCATCGCCATGGCCGCCGTGACCACCACAGCGCCCCGCACACCCGCCCGGCGCAGGATCTCGCCCGGACGCGCCCTCGCCTGGGCCGTGATGACCGCGATCGTCGTCATCACCCTGGTGCCGTTCTACTGGATCCTGCGCACCGCCCTGTCCTCCAACGCCGGACTCACCGCGGACCCTTCGTCCCCGCTGCCCACCGGCCTCACGGGCGGCGGCTTCGCCCGGGTCTTCGGGCAGCAGAGCACGAAGGAGGCTCTTGCCCAGGGCGGCGCGGGCGGGTCGATCGACTTCTGGCGCTATCTGCTGAACTCCGTGGTCGTCTCGACCCTGATCACCGTCTGCCAGATCCTGTTCTCCGCCATGGCCGCGTACGCCTTCGCCCGGCTGCGCTGGCGCGGCAGGGACCGGATGTTCGGCCTGTTCCTCGCCGGGCTCATGGTGCCGACCATCTTCACGTTCCTGCCGAACTTCGTCCTGATCAAGCAGCTGGGCCTGGTCGACACCCTGCTCGGGATCGCTCTGCCCAGCCTGTTCATGACGCCCTTCGCGGTGTTCTTCCTGCGGCAGTTCTTCATGAACCTGCCCCGCGAGGTCGAGGAGGCCGCACTGCTCGACGGCGCCGGCAAAGTGCGGATCTTCTTCCGCGTGCTGCTGCCGATGGCGTCGACCCCCGTCGTCACCCTGGGCGTCCTCACGTACATCACTGCCTGGAACGACTACTTCTGGCCGCTGATGGTGTCGTACAGCGACAGCTCGCGCGTGCTCACCGTCGCGCTGAGCATCTTCCGCGCGCAGACCCCGCAGTCCGGCACCGACTGGTCGGGCCTGATGGCGGCGACGCTCGTGGCCGCGCTCCCGATGCTCGTGCTCTTCGGCTGCTTCGCTCGGCGCATCGTCAACTCCATCGGCTTCAGCGGGATCAAGTAGAGAGGCAGGAACCTGATGCGACTGCGTGCCTTCACCGCCCTCGCGGGGGCGCTCGCCCTCTCGCTGGTGTCCGGCTGTTCGGCGGGATCCTCCTCCGGCCCGGACTCGCACACCGTCACGTACTGGCTGTGGGATGCCAACCAGCTGCCCGCTTACGAGGCCTGCGCCAAGGACTTCGAGAAGGAGAACCCGGGCCTCGACGTACGGATCACGCAGATGGGGTGGAACGACTACTGGACCAAGCTCACCGCGAGCTTCATCGCGGGCACCCAGCCCGACGTGTTCACCGACCACATCCAGAAGTTCGCCCAGTTCGCCGACCTGGAGGTGCTCGCGCCCCTCGACAAGCTGCCCCATACGCGCGCCATCAAGGACGCGGACTACCAGCCCGGGCTCGCCGCCTCCTGGGTCGGCCAGGACGGGCACCGCTACGGCGCTCCCAAGGACTGGGACACCGTCGCCCTTTTCTACAACAAGAAGATGGCACGCGAGGCCGGACTGACCGCCGGTCAGCTGAACAACCTCACCTGGAACCCTCAGGACGGCGGCACCTTCGAGAAGGCGATCGCGCATCTGACCGTCGACAGGAGCGGCGTGCGCGGCGACGAGAAGGGCTTCGACAAGAACCACGTCAAGGTCTACGGCCTCGCCACGAACGACGCGGGCGACGGCGACGGCCAGACCCAGTGGAGCGCGTTCGCCGCATCCATGGGCTGGCGCTACACCGACCAGCCGGCCTGGGGCACCCACTACAACTACGACGACGAGAGGTTCAAGGCCGCGATCGACTGGTACTTCGGCCTCGCCAAGAAGGGCTACCTCCCGCCCCAGAAGGACTTCTCCCAGACCAACGGGCCCGATGTGCAGTTCGGTTCGGGCACCGCGGCGACCTCGCTCAACGGCTCCTGGATGATCAAGACGTACTACGGGTTCAAGGGCATCCGGACCGGCACCGCCGTCACCCCCGTCGGCCCGAGCGGCAAGCGCGCCACCATGATGAACGGCCTCGCGGACTCCATCACCAAGAACGCGCGCAACAAGCCGGGCGCCGAGAAGTGGGTGGCCTACCTCGCGTCCCATGCCTGCCAGCGGACGGTCGGTGAGCACGGGATTGTGTTCCCGGCCACCAAGGACGGCACGGCGGCGGCCGTGGCCGCGTACAAGAAGGACGGCATCGACGTCACGGCGTTCACCAAGCCGGTCGCCGACAAGACGACCTTCTCCTTCCCGATCACCAACTACGCGGCGGACGTCTACGCGTTGATGCGGCCCGCCATGCAGGACATCTACGCCAACGACGCGCCCGTCGGTGGCCTCGACCGCACCAACAGCCAGATCAACCTCCTTCTCTCGCAGTGAAGTCCAGCGAAGTCCAGCGAAGTCCAGTGAAGTCCAGCGAAGTCCAGCGAATCTCAGTGAAGTTCAGTGAAGTTCAGTCTGTGAAGGGATCCTCATGACGTTCTCCATCGGCATCGTCGGCGCCGGGCAGTTCTCCGGGCAGTTCGCCAAACTGTTCCGCGCCCACCCCGGTGTCGGCGACATCCACGTCACGGACCTGCTGCCGGAGCGCGCCGAACGCCTCGTCGCCGCCGAGCGGCTCACCGGCACTTTCCCCTCGTTCGACGCCATGCTGGAGTCCGACGCGGTCGACGCCGTGGCGGTCTTCACCCAGCGCTGGACCCACGGCCCGCTCGTCCTGCGGGCGTTGCGCGCCGGGAAGCACGTGTACTCGGCGGTGCCGATGGCGATCACCGAGGACGAGATCGCCGCCATCATCGACGCCGTGCGCGACACGGGGCTGACGTACATGATGGGCGAGACCAGCCAGTACAACCCGGCGACGGTGCACGCCCGCAACCAGATCGCCGACGGCGCCTTCGGACGGCTCTTCTACGCGGAGGGCGACTACGTCCACGACATGGACCTCGGCTTCTACGACGCCTACCGGTACAGCGGCGGCGACGACTGGAAGGCCACCGCCAGCTATCCGCCCCTGCTCTACCCGACGCACTCCGTCGGCGGTGTGCTCGGCGCCTGGCAGACCCACGCCGTGAGCGTCTCCGCGATCGGTGTGCCCGACGAGCGCGGTGACGGGGTCTTCGACAAGGAGGTCAGCCAGTTCGGCAACGACCTGTCGAACGCGACGGCCCTCTTCGAGGTCGCGGGTGGCGGCTCGTTCCGCACGAACGAGTTCCGCAGGGTCGGCTATCCGTCACACATCCGCGAATCGCGGTTCCGGTTCTTCGGCACCGACGCCAGCATGGAGCAGCTGGCCACGGTCAGCTTCTGGCAGGACAAGAAGGGGGTGCAGGACATCTCGGAACTCCTCCAGCCCAAGCCGACGCTGCCGGCCGACGACCCCTCGCTCCAGCACATCGCGCCCGCCCTCAGGGACGCGTTCACCTCCGGCTCGGCGCCCGTGCACGACCGCGCCCGGCTGCCCCGCGAGTTCGACCACATGCCCAACGGCCACGAGGGAAGCCACCACTTCCTCGTCGACGACTTCGTCACCGCCGTCGCCACGAGGACCCTGCCGTCGGTGAACGCGTGGGTGGCCGCCCGCTACACCCTGCCCGGCATCGTCGCCCACGAGTCGGCCCTGCGCGGGGGTGCACGCCTGGACATCCCGGACTTCGGGGACGCTCCCAACTCCCTCTGAACCATGGGGCGGGAGATAAGGGGGAGGCGGTTGCGAGCTCCTGGTGTGTCAGGAGTAGGGTGCGCGCACTGTCAAACGGGGCGAACACATCGCGGAGGAAAATTCGGTGGTTGAGAACAAGAAGACGTGGCGGACGTCGGGCGCCCTCATAGCGGCCGCCACGGCGGGTGCGTTCGGCGTGGGGCTCTTCGCGAGCCCGGCGCAGGCGCACACCCCCGTGTGGGAGGTGACCTGCTCCCAGGTCAGCCTCGACCTGACCAACTACGGGTCGCGGTCCGACAACACGGTGACGGTCACGGTGGACGGAAAGGACCTGCTGCCCGCCGAGAAGTTCCAGAACGACTTCCACAAGAAGCTGGACCTGCCCGAGCACAGCAAGGAACTCCAGGTCCGCCTGGTCGTCAAGGCGAGCGACGGGGACCAGTACTCGCGTGACGAGACGAAGACGGCCCCGGTGTGCGAGGGCAGCACGCCCAAGCCGTCGGACACGCCGAGGCCGACTCCGACGCCGTCCAAGCCGGCCGACACGGCGTCTCCCACGCCGAGCGACAAGCCCAGTACGGCGACGAGCTCCGCTGCCGCGGTGCCCTCGTCCAAGCCGAGCGCCGACTCGGGCGACCTCGCCGAGACGGGCTCGTCCAGCGCCACGCCGCTCATCGGCGGTGCGGCCGCCGTGGTGATCGTCGCGGGTGGCGGCCTCGTGTGGGCGACGCGCAAGCGCCGCAGCGCCGCTCAGGGCTGAGAACATGTGTGGGGGCGGGCCGTTCCCGGTCCGCCCCCACACGCATGTCCCAGCACGGAGGTGAGGTGGCCATGACGGCCGTCGGCGAGGGGCGCGCCCCGGAGGACCGGAGCGCTCTGGTCATCACCCTGCCCATCGCGAACCCGCTGCTCGAAGCCGCGGCGGAGGTCAATCCCGCGCTGGTGAGAAAGGGCCTGCCCGCCCATGTCTCGCTGCTCTACCCGTTCCTGCCCGCGGCGGAGCTGACGGCGGACGTCGACGCCGAGGTGCGCGATCTCGCGGCGTCACTGCCCGCGGTCGAGACGGATCTGAAGGACTTCGTGGCGGCGCCGCGCTTCGTCGCCGTCCCCGTGCCCGCGCTGCAGCCCGTGGCCGACGCGTTCTGCGCACGCTGGCCGCACATCACCCCGTACGGCGGCCGGTTCGGGGAGCGTCCCCAGCCGCATGTCACGCTGGCGACGGGAGCCACGGACGAGGAGGCGGAACGCGTGCGGGACCGGGTGCGGCCGCTGCTCCCGCTGCGCGTGACGGCCTGGCGCGTCGATCTCGTGGTCCGCACCGGCGGGGACTGGCGGTTGCGCCTCACGGCGCCGTTCGCCGCCAGCCCCTGAACGACTACTGCTGGTACGGGTTCTGGCCGAGCGGCTGGCCCGGCTGCTGCTGACCCTGCGCCGGGTAACCGGCGGGGGCGGCGGCCTGCGCGAGCAGCGCCTCCGCCTGCTCCTTGGCGAGCTGGTGCTCGATCCCGCAGAACGTGCACTGCGAGCGGTACTTGGTGGAGATGGGGAACAGCGGCACGAAGAACAGCGTGAACTTCGTGACGTACTTGCGCAGCGCGTGCGCCGCGGGATTGCCGCAGTTGCCACAGACGAACGTGAGCATCGCGAGCTGGTACAGATATCCCCGAGTACCGAAAATGATCATTGGTGGCCCCTCCCGACCGGCGGCCCGCCGGCACATGAGCGGCGGTATTTCGCCATCGTAGAGGCAGCACACCGAGGCCGGTCGGGCGCAGTGGCCCTCAGGAGGGGATGAGATCCAGGGCCGCCGCCATCACCTCCACCTGGTCCTCGACGGATACCTCCGCCGGATTGAGGTCGCCCCACTGGATCTCGTCCGCGCCCAGCTCCACGCACCGCTTCCGTTGCTCAGGTGCGCCGTCGACAAGTGTGGCCACCGGATCGGGAGTGTCCTGGGAGGCCGCGAGGATCGGCAGGCAGCAGCAGCCGCTCGGACAGGGACACGCTGTCGAAGCCGAGACGCTCGGTGGCGCGCGCCGCGTCGGCGACGGCCTCGGGCCCTGCGTACGGTCCGAAGCTCGGCAGACCGACGCCGATACGGGGGTGTTCATCGGGAGCTCTGTTCTGTCGGGGGTGCTGCTCCGTGTATGACCGTGAGCGGCGCCGGAACTCATCTCTTGAACGCGGGAGCGGCCGGACGCGGGACGATCTCGTCCGATTGCATGTTTCGGCGCGGACAATGGATCGCTGGACTCGTTCTTGACAGGAGAGTTTGCCGCAATGAGCATCGTTGTGCTTTCACCAGCCGGTGGAGGTCATCCGAACGATGGAGGGGGTTTACGAATGTCCGCGATCGTTTCCACGCTCAAGCACACCAAGTACGTCATGGGTTCGCTGGCGGCGGTGCTCTTCACCAACTGCCCCAGCTGACGCGACGACGGGGCGGGCGGCCACGGCCGTCCGCCCCGTCTCTCTGCCCCGTCTCAGGGGGTCACGGTTCACGGTGCGCGAGGTGTCGCAGGCGGGGGAGGAACCATGTTCGACACGGGGATCCGGCAGTTCCGAATGGCGCTCGCGATGGTGCTCGGCCGCCCCATCGACGTACGGTCCGCCGAGCGGCTGGTGGAGGACGCCCTGGCGACGATCGCCGAGTTCGGCGCGCCGGGAGAGGATGTCGAGCAACTCCTGCGGGGCGCGGCCGCCGACCCGCAACTGCGCGCCGACCTGACGGACAAGGCCCTGCGCCGCACCGCCAGGCGCCTGGCCGACAAGTCACCTTTCTACGCAGAGCACTTCGAGGCCGCGGGCGTCGACCCCGCCACGCTGACCATCGGCACCATGGGCCGCGTCCCCGTCACCACGAAGACGGACCTCGTCAAGCGGTCCCGTGACTTCCTGTGCGGTGAGCCGTTCCTCGCCTCGCGCACCACCGGCACGACGGGCCGCCCCGCCGAGGTCTGGTACTCCCGTTACGAGGAGCGGCTGTGGCCCGCTCTGGTGGCTCTCTCGCAGGTCCTGCGCGGCAACGTACGCACCACGGACCTCGTCCAGTTCAACATCAGCTCCCGCGCCACTGGCACCGCGTACGCGGAGATGCAGGTGGCCCGCATGGCCGGGGCCGCGATCCGCATGGTCGGCCTGGTGCCCCCTGCCGAGACCCTCGACCTCACCGTCGGCACCGACGCCCCCGCTCCGACCCTGATGGTCACCTACCCGAGCTACCTGGGCCAGTTGGTCATCCTCGCGCGTGAACGGGGCCTCGGGCCCGCCGACTTCCGGCTGCGGCGCATCAACGTGGGAAGCGAAGTCCTGTCGCCCGCCCTTGCCTCGGCCGCCGAGGAGACCTTCGGCGCCCCGGTGCACGACGGCTACGGCATGACCGAGGTGACTCCGGTCGCCGGCGCGATCTGCGCGCAGCGGCATCTGCACATCGACGCCGGGATCGGTCTGGTCGAGGTGTGTGACCTGGAGACCGGGGAACCGGCCGGGCCCGGCGCGCTCGGCACCATCGTCGCCACCCCGTTCTACCCCTACCGGGAGTGCATGCCGCTCTTCCGCTACGACACCCGCGATCTCGTGCGGCGCCTGCCCGACGCGCCCCTCACCTGCGAGATGGCGAACGTCCCGGCCACCTCGCACATCCTCGGCAAGGCCGACCATGTGCTGAGCACCCGCTCCGGGGCCGTGATGCCGCGCGACCTCATCGAGGTCCTCGACGCGCTGCCGGGCGCGCGGTGGCCCATGCGCTACCGGACCGACGTCACCGACGGCCGGCTACGGATCGAACTCGCCGCCGCGTGCGCCGCGGACAACGGTCCGGCCGACATCGCCGGCCGCCTCGCCGCGGCGGGCATCGACGCGACCGTCGCGCTCACCGATGCCGGGGGACACCAACTGCGGCGGTACCGCTGCGACTTGGTCGAGCACAGCTTCGCCGGGAGGGCCTCGTGAGCGCCGCGCAGTCCGTGTTCTTCACCCTCGTCACGCTGGGCATCGCCCTGGGCGTCTCGCTCGCCGGCGTCGCGTACTTCCGCCTCGTCACCCTGCCGAGGCCGGCAGTCGGAGCCTTCAACGGCAACGACATGGTCATCATGATGGGCTTCGTCATCGCCCTGCCGTTCCTCTACCTGGCCCTGCCCGGCGCGCTCCTGCCGCCCGTCCTCGGCCTCACCCTGGCGGGCGGCCTCGCCGTCGCGTACGGCCCCGTGGTCCGAAGCGCCCGGCTCCGGTGGCTTCTCATCGCCGCGCTCCTCGCGGCCGACTGGTTCGCCGCGCGCTCCGCCGCACACGACCCGACCCATGCGCTGCCGTACTGGCTGATCAACAGCACCGTCATCGTGCTGATGGCGGTCGGCGCCGCCAACCTCAACGCCCAGGGCGGTCTCCGCCTGCGCCACGTCGCCCGGTTCGCGCTCGCCCTCGCCGCGTACGACCTGTTCTTCGCCACCGCCGTGCCCATCACACAGCGGCTCTTCGACGCCGTGCAGGGCTACGCCTTCGCGCCCTCCGCGGGTCTGCGCGTCGGAGATCTCGGCGCGGTGCTCGGCATGGGCGACCTCCTTGTGTACGCCCTCTACAGCACTGTCGCGTACAAGGCCTACGGGCGGTCCGGTCTCGCCACCGCTCTCGGCCTCGTCGCCGTGTTCGGCGCGCTGCTGCCGACCCTCACCCCGGTCACGGTCGAGGCGCTCACCGGGCATCTCCCCGAGATCGTGCCCGCGCAGATCTTCTTCGGGCCCGCCGCGTTCGTCGGTCATCTGGTGCTGCGGCGGCGTGGACCCGAGCGCCGCATGGCGGACGTTCGCCCGCCCGCTCCCGCGCCGGCCTCCGTGGCCGCGTAGACCGAGACCGTCAGCCCTGCACGCCCGCATGCCGTCCTCGACGAGGACGCTCGCCCGGGTGCTGATGGGCGCGTCGGGCCGCATACCTGCCGCCGGGACACGGAACAGACTCCTCCCCGAGCGCGCGCTCGATGCGTAACGTCTATTACATCTAGCCATCGACGACATTGATGTGTAACTTCTGGGACATCGGCGCAGGCGATTCCGCGTGCTTCGGACGTCCGAGAGGGAACGATGTTGATGTACATCTCTGTGCCCCGCCGCGGGGCGACTGCCGTGCTGGCCTGCATGGCTCTGGCAGTGGTCTCCGGCTGCGGCGCGAGCGGCGCCGGAGGAGCTGAGCCGGCGTCCCGGGACAAGGTCGCCGGGGTCACGGTCACGCGGGATGCGGCACTGCACGAGGCCCTGCCCGAGCGGATCAGGAAGGCGGGCACCGTGCGTGTGGCCACGGACGTCCCCTACCCCCCGTTCGCGATGTTCGTCACCGAGGGGAAGGACCGGCTGACCGGCCTGGACTACGACCTCGGCCAGGCCCTGGGCGCGAAGCTCGGCGTCAGGTTCGACTTCACCCCGACGAAGTTCGACGGCATCGTGCCCGCCCTCCAGGCCGGCAAGTTCGACGCCGCGATGTCGGCCCTGACCGACAACAAGGAGCGGCAGAAGGTCGTCGACTTCGTCGACTACTCGAGATCCGGCTCGGGCATCCTGGTGACGGAGGGCAACCCGGCGAAGATCAGCACGCTGGACGACCTCTGCGGCCGAAAGGTCGGAGTCCAGGCGGCGACCAACCAGTACAAGCTTCTCAAGGCCCACCAGGCCGAATGCCGGGCGGCCGGCCGGAAGGCGGCCGACATCCAGACCTTCCCCAAGGACTCGGACGCCCAACTCGCCCTGCGCTCGGGCAAGGTGACAGCCGAGGTCGTCACCAAACCTGCCGCCGCCTGGTCGGCCAAGACCGCCGACGGCGGCAACGCCTTCGACCTGGCCGAGGACCCCGAAGCGCCCGCAGGCTACCGGTCCTCACCCAACGGCATCGCGGTCACCAGACAACTTCCGCTCCTGACCGAAGCGATCCGGCGGGCGCTCCAGGCCCTGATCGACGACGGCACCCTCACCAAGATCTGCGACAAGTACGGCGTCGCCTCCATCGCCGTGAAGGAAGCCACCAAGAACGCGGCGGTGGACTAGAGATGGCCACCACCACCCCCACGGGCACGCGACGCACGGGCGAGACCCCCGCACCCGACGCCTTCGAGATCGTCCCTGTCCGCCACTGGGGTCGCTGGATCTCCGCGGTGGCCGCCGTCGCCGCGCTGGCCGGCCTCATCGGCTCGCTCGCCAAGAACGGCAACCTGCACTGGGACGTCGTCGGCCACTACCTGTTCGCCGGGCTCATCTTCGACGGCCTGGCCACCACGTTGTGGCTGACCGTCGCCGCGATGACCCTCGGCCTCGTCCTCGGCACCCTCGTGGCTGTCATGCGGCTCTCCGACGACCCGGTCCTGTACGGCCTCTCGTCGCTGTTCGTCTGGGTCTTCCGCGGCACTCCACTGCTCGTACAGATCATCTTCTGGGGATACGCCGGAGCCCTCTACCAGAACGTGATGATCGGTATCCCGTTCAGCGGCGTCACCTTCTTCCAGGCTGACACCAACACCCTGCTCACCCCGGCCGTCGCGGCCCTGCTCGCGCTCGGCCTGAACGAGGCCGCGTACGCCTCGGAGATCGTCCGCGCCGGGATCCGCTCCGTCGACGCCGGGCAGACCGAGGCGGCCCACTCGCTCGGCATGCGCCCGGCGCTCACCATGCGGCGGATCGTGCTGCCCCAGGCGATGCGGGTGATCATCCCGCCGCTGGGCAACGAGACGATCAACATGCTCAAGATGACCGCCCTGGTGTCGGTGATCGCGGCGCACGACCTCATGTCCAACATCCAGGACGTGTACGGGCAGAACTACCAGGTCATCCCCATGCTCGTGGTGGCATCCCTCTGGTATCTGGCTCTGGTCAGCGTCCTGAGCGTTCCGCAGGCGTGGCTCGAACGCCGCTACGGGCGCGGTACGGCCCGCGGCGCCGAGGTCTCCCCACTGCGACGCCTGTGCGCCGGATCCCTCACCGCCCTGCGTAACCGCACACAGAAGGAGGCGGGCCGTTGAACGCGCCCATGGTGCACGCCGAGGGCGTGCGCAAACACTTCGGGAAGCTCCAGGTCCTCAAGGGCATCGATCTGACCGTCGAACGCGGCCAGGTGTGCTGCCTGTTGGGGCCCTCGGGGTCCGGTAAGTCCACGTTCCTGCGGTGCATCAACCATCTGGAGAAGATCGACGGGGGCCGCCTTTCCGTCGACGGCGAACCGGTCGGCCACCGGCCGCAGGGCGCCCGCCTCCACGAGCTGCGTGAGCGCGAGGTCGCCGCCCGGCGGCGCGACATCGGCATGGTGTTCCAGCGGTTCAACCTCTTCCCGCACATGACGGCCTTGGAGAACGTCATGGAGGCTCCCGTAAAGGTCGCAGGCGCCGCCAGGGACCAGGTCCGCGACGAGGCGAGGGCTCTGCTGGGCCAGGTGGGGCTCGCCGACCGGGAGGGTCACTATCCGGCCGAGCTCTCCGGGGGTCAGCAGCAGCGCGTCGCCATAGCCCGCGCCCTCGCCATGAAGCCGAAACTGATGCTGTTCGACGAACCGACATCGGCGCTCGACCCCGAACTCGTCGGTGACGTCCTCGACGTCATGCGCCGGCTCGCGGCCGACGGCATGACCATGGTCGTCGTCACGCACGAGATCGGCTTCGCCCGCGAAGTCGGTGACCTGGCCGTCTTCATGGACGAAGGCGTCGTCGTCGAATCCGGTGATCCCCGACGGGTCCTGGCCGAACCGGAGCAGGAGCGCACCCGCGCCTTCCTCTCGAAGGTCCTGTGAGCGCCCCGCCCCGGCGGCAGCCCCTCGACGAGGCGCTGCTGGCCCTGTCCCACGCACACCAGGCGCGGTACCTCGAAGAGCTGGCCGAACTCGTCGCGATCGACTCCGGCTCGTACAGCGCCGACGGCGTCAACCGGGTCGCCGACCTGGTCCGGGCCCGCCTCGAGCGGCTGGACTTCTCCGTGGAACGCGTCCCGCTGCCGCCGGCCCACGGACACCGCACCGGAGATGTGCTCATCGGGCGCAGACACGGTCGCCTCGCCGTCGCCGATGGAGGCCGCAGACTCCTGCTCGCGGCGCACATGGACACCGTCTTCGACGACGGGGCCGCTGCCGAACGCCCCTTCTCCCTCAGCGGATCCCTCGCCCACGGACCCGGCGTCAGCGACGACAAGGGAGGACTGGTCGCAGGACTCGCCGCCCTCGAGATCCTCGCCCGGGCCGGGGTCGAGGACTACGCGGAGCTCGTCTTCCTCGCCACGCCCGACGAGGAGATCGGCTCACCCGCCAGCCGACCGGTCATCCGGCGGGCCGCCGAGGGGGCGCACTACGCCCTCGCCCTCGAATGCGCCCGGGAGAACGGCGACCTGGTCATCGCCCGGAAGGGCGTGGCCGACTTCAGGCTCACCGTCACCGGACGCGCCGCACACGCGGGCATCGAACCCGAACGCGGAGCGAACGCGGCCCTGGCCGCCGCCCACCTCGTCATCGCGATCCAGGCGCTGAACGGCATGTGGGAGGGCGTCACCCTCAATGTCGGCGTCGTCCGCGCGGGCAGCCGTTTCAACATCGTCTGCCCCGAGGCGGAACTCCTCGTCGAGATCCGCTCGGCCAGTGACAGCGGTATGCGCGAGGCCACCGCCGCCATCGAGGAGGCCGCCGCGCGGCCTGTCGTCCCCGGCACCCGCGTCACCGTCGAAGAACTCGAATCCTGCCCGCCGATGGAGGACACCGACGCCTCCCGCCGGATGCTCGGCCGGGCCAAGGACATCGGCGCACGCCTGGGCCTGTCCTTCGGGGCCACGGCGACGGGTGGCGTGGGGGACGCCAACACCATCGCCGGCACCGGAGTCCCGACACTGGACGGCCTGGGACCGGTCGGCGGCGCCGACCACACCCCCGAGGAGTGGCTCGACGTCAGTTCGGTCCCGGCCCGGGTCGCCCTGCTCGCCTCTCTCATCGCCGACCTCGGTGACAGCCGCAGCGACTGACGCTGCCCCCTGACGCTCCCGCACCGGTTCGATCGCGCCGTTGCCCGGTGCGGGAGCACCCGTCGTGGCCCCGGGGCGCGGCGACGGCCGGGACCGCGGCTCCGACGACCGGCATTAGGCTCGGCACACGGGCCCACGCCCGCGACGACCGAGAAAGGAATCCGCGATGGCCTCCGGCGCACTCGCCGACGTGATCCGGCACAAGCTGGGCGACCTCAGCCCGGCCGAGCGCAAAGTCGCCCGCGTCCTCCTGGTCAACTACCCTTCCGCCGGCTTCGAGACCGTCGCCGTCCTCGCCGAGCGGGCGGGCGTCAGCGCCCCGACCGTCATCCGCTTCGTCAACCGGCTCGGCTACCGTGGCTTCCCCGACTTCCAGAGCGCCCTGCGCGAGGAACTCGACGAACGCAACGCCTCACCCCTGTCCCTGTACGAATCCGCCGACCGCTCCCGCAGTGACGAGGCGGCGGACGGCGACGCGTCCCTTCTCGGGCGGGGCAGCCGGCTGTTCAGCTCCGCCGTCGCCCAGACCCTCACCGAACTCCCGCCGCACGATCTGGAACACGCCGTCTCGCTCCTGGCCGACGGCAAGCGGCGCATCACCCTGGCCGGTGGCCGCTTCACCCATCTCCTCGCCCAGTACCTCGGGCTGCACCTCATGCAGTTGCGCGGTGACATCCGGCTCCTGCCCGCGGGCGACGTCGAGCGGACCGCGGCACTCGGCGGGCTCACACGCCGCGACGTCCTTGTCGTCTTCGACTACCGCCGTTACGAGCAGGACAAGGTCACCCTGGCCCAACTCGCCCTGGAGCAGGGCGCGAAGGTCGTCCTGTTCACCGACAAATGGCTGTCCCCGGTCTCCGCGCACGCCGAGGTCGTGCTGTCCAGTCTGGTCACGACACCGTCGCCGTACGACAGCTTCGTGCCCACCCTCGCCGTGGTCGAGACCGTCATCGCCGGAGTTGTCGCGGCGCTCGGCGACGACGCGCCGGCGCGCCTGCGGCACACCGAGGAGATCGCGCGGCGTATCGGCCTGCAATGACCCGGGGGCGCGGCTTGCGGTGACGCGGACGGTCGACCGGCGATGCCCTGTCGAGGCACGGAATTGCCATGTACTGTTCAACCATGCGTGGCTCTCCCTCCTCACGGTCGGTGTTCTACGCGCGCAGACTCAGCGCCCGCACCGCCTTCTCCCCACCCCTCACGGAGGTATGACGGATGCTCGGATCCAGACGTCCCCGCCGCCGCGCCGCCTGCGCGGCCGCCGTCCTCGGAATGCTCCTCGCCGGTGTGACGGCAGGTCGGGCGACCGCCGCCCCCCCGGCCGCCGCCGCGACTCCCCACCGCGTGCTCTTCGACAACACCAAGGCCGAGACCGCCGGCAACGCCGACTGGATCATCGGCACCAGCCAGCCCGACCCGCTCGGCCAGGACGCGACCCCCTCGGCCGAGAACGACTGGACGGGCGCGCTCTCCGCATGGGGCGTCGGCCTGCAGAAGACCGGCGACTACGCGCTCAAGACACTGCCGTCCGGCAACACCATCACGTACGGGACCTCGTCGGCCCTGGACCTCAAGAACTTCGACACATTCGTGCTGCCCGAGCCGAACGTGCTGCTCAGCGCGGCGGAGAAGACCGCCGTCATGAAGTTCGTCCAGAACGGCGGCGGTCTCTTCCTCATCTCCGACCACACCGGCGCGGACCGCAACAACGACGGCATCGACGCGGTCGAGGTCATCAACGACCTCATGACCGACAACTCCGTCGACTCCACGGACCCGTTCGGCTTCTCCGTCGACACGCTGAGCATCAGCACCGACAACCCGAAGGCCATCGCCTCCACCACCGACCCCGTCATCAACGGGTCGTTCGGCAAGGTCGGCGGCAGCATCATCCGCAGCGGCACCACGGCCACGCTCAAGCCGGCCGACAACTCCTCGGTCAAGGGCCTCGTCTATCGCACCGGCTCCTCCGGCAACACGGGCGCCTTCTTCGCCACCAGCACGTTCGGCAGCGGCCGCGTCGCGTTCTGGGGCGACAGCTCCCCGATCGACGACGGCACGGGCCAGTCCGGCAACACGCTCTACGACGGCTGGAACGACCCGGCGGGCACGAACGCGCCCCTCGCCCTGAACGCCACCGAGTGGCTCTCCGGAGCCACCGGCAGCAGCGGGGGTGGCGGTGGCACCTGCGCCGCCGCCCAGCTCCTCGGCAACCCGGGCTTCGAGTCGGGCGGCAGCACCTGGACCGCCTCCAGCGGCGTCATCACCGACGACACCGGCGAACCCGCGCGCACCGGCACCTACAAGGCCTGGATGGACGGTTACGGCTCCGCCCACACCGACACCCTGTCGCAGACGGTGAACATCCCGACCGGCTGCGCGGCCACCCTCAGCCTCTACCTCCACATCGACACGGCCGAGACCACCGCCACCACGGCGTACGACACGCTCAAGGTGCAGGTCCTCAACAGCGGTGGCACGGTCCTGTCGACGCTCGGCACGTACTCCAACCTCGACGCGGCCTCGGGCTACGCGCTCAAGACGTTCAACCTGGGCGCGTACGCGGGGCAGTCGGTGACCGTGAAACTGACCGGCACGGAGGGGTCCACCCTCCAGACGTCGTTCGTCGTCGACGACACATCGGTCAGTGTGAGCTGACCGACCGCAGGTCACCCGCCAACCGTCCGTACTGACAAGCGAGTTGCTGTGGCAGACTGCGTGGCCATGACGGCAGAGACACCACCCACCCCCCGGATAGACACCAGCAAGCCCCACCCGGCCCGTGTCTACGACTATCTCCTCGGCGGCAAGGACAACTATCCCGTCGACGAGGAGGTGGGGGAGCAACTGCCTCCCCAGGCGCGGGACGCGGCGCGCCAGAACCGTGAGTTCATGCACCGCGCCGTCGCATGGCTGGCGGGCAACGGCGTCGACCAGTTCCTCGACATCGGCACCGGGATCCCGACCGCGCCGAACCTGCACCAGATCGTCCAGGGGATCCGCCCCGAGTCGCGCGTCGTCTACACGGACAACGACCCCATCGTGCTGCGGCACGCCGAGGCCCTGCTGGTCAGCAGCCCCGAGGGCGTGACCGACTACGTCCAGGGGGATGTGCGCGCGCCCCGGGAGATCCTCGACCACGCCCGCAAGCTGCTCGACTTCGACCGGCCGATCGCGCTCTCGCTCATCGCGCTCATGCACTTCCTGCCCGGGGAGCAGGAGCCGTACGACATCGTCTCCACCCTGGTGGAAGCGCTGCCCTCGGGAAGTTATCTCGTGCTGTCGCACGCGTCGTCCGACATCTTTCCGGAGCTTTCCGCGCAGGTGACGGCCGAGTACGCCAAGGGCGGGATCGAGCTCGGGTTCCGTTCGCGCGACGGGGTCGGCCGCTTCTTCGAAGGGCTCGAACTCGTGGAGCCGGGCCTGGTGACGGCGACGGAGTGGTTCCGGGGCACGGTCGCCCCGCTCGCGGAGGACGGCGGAATCTACGCCGTGGTGGCGCGCAAGCCGTAGGCCCATCACGGCGGACACCGGTGCAGCGTCCGGCGGGAGTGATCTCCCGGCGGGCGCTGCATTTATTGTTCGCGCATGGCAGTGAACGTGGAGAAAAAAGGGGAGTTGCTCAACACCCTGCGCGAGCGGCTGAAGGAGCGGATCTACGCCGCGATCACGATGCTCGCGGTGGTCGTGGGCCTCGCGCAGAACGCGCACACCGGGCACTGGACCGCTGCCGCCTATGTGACGGGTACCGCCGTCGGCCTGTGGCTGGCCACGCTGGTGGCGGACGTGCAGTCGCACCGCGTCGTGCACAAGCGGTTCCCGGCGCGCGCCGAGGCGCGGCACATGCTGTACGTCAGCAGCCCTCTCCTGTCGTCCGCGGCCGGCCCGCTGGTGATGGACGCCCTGTCCGCGGCGGGCGCCCTCGAACTCGACACCGCTCTGTGGATCGCGGCCGGCGTGGGCGTCGCCGGCCTCGCCGCCTGGGGCTTCGAAGGGGGCCGCCGGATGGGCGGCGGGCTGCTCGCGTCGAGCCTGGCGGCCGTGGTAGACGCCGTGATCGGGGTCGGTGTGGTGGGGGTGAAGCTCCTCGCGGGACACTGACCGCCCGCGCCTTCTGAGTCCTTCCGCGTGGCGCGACGCCCAAGCCCTGTGCGCCGGCGCGGTGTTGAAGGGGATGCCGCGGTGGGCCGACCGGTGGGCGGCCGGCCCCGCGGCTCAGTAGGTGTCGGGCGCGTCGAACAGGAGGCGCAGCGCCACCTCCCTGTAGTGGCGCACATGCCGGAGCGCGCACGAGGCCGCCGCCTCGGGGTCGGCCGCGGCGATCGTCTCGTAGAGGCGTCGGTGCTCCTCCCACACCGACGTGGGGTCGTCGATCTGATGGAACAGCCAGCGCAGCCGGCCCTCCAGGGGTTCGAGGGTCGCGGCGAGGAGTTCGTTGCCCGCCATCTCGACGATGTGGTGGTGGAACGCGGTGTTGGCGCGCGACACGCGCTCGGGGCGCCCGGCGAGCGTGGCCTTGCGGGCGCTCTCCAGCAGGCGCTGCATCTGGCGTAGTTGAACCTCGTCCGCGTTCTCCGCCGCGCGGCGCGCCGCGAGGACCTCAAGTGCCTCGCGCAGGTCGAAGAGGTTCGCCACGTCCTGGCGTGACAGTTCCTTGACGACGATGCGCCGCGGGGACAGGGCCTGGAGGAACCCTTCGCTCATCAGGACGCGGATGGCCTCGCGCACCGGGATGCGGGAGACGCCGAACTCCTCGGCCACGTCCCGCTCGACGAGGCGGTCGCCCGGCTTGAGCCTGCCGCCGATGATCTGGTCGCGGATCCCCTCGCAGACCTGGTCGCGCAGCCACCCCGTCCCGGTCGGGGACGTGGTGTCCCGGGTCTGGCCCTGTGTCATGTGTCCTCCCCGAAAAGTTGCTCTTACGGTATACCAAACGCTTGACGAGGCCGCGGGGTTCCCTTCATTGTTTGGTATGCCATAGCGCGGAAGTTGCACGTCAGCACGTACCCGAAGTCTGCCGAATCGAGGGTCCGCCATGTCGCAGGTCAACCCCGTACACAGCACAGATGAAAGAACCGGGGCCGACGCGGGGCCCGCCCCCGCCGCCCGGCCCACACGCACCCGCTGGAAAGTCTTCGTCCTTCTCCTGGCCGTCGTGGCCCTCAACTACATCGACCGCGGCTCCGTCTCCGTGGCGCTGCCCCTCATCACCGAGGACCTCCACCTCTCCAAGGAGGTCACCGGCTTCGTCCTCAGCGCGTTCTTCTGGACGTACGCCCTGATGCAGATCCCCAGCGGCTGGCTCATCGACCGCTTCGGGCCCCGCTACATGGCCGGTGGCGCCTGCATCGGCTGGGGCGTCGCGACGGGACTCACCGGCGCGGCCACCGGCGTCGGCTCCCTCCTCGGGTTCCGCCTGCTCCTCGGCGCGGTGGAGGCCCCGGTCATGCCCGCGGGCGGCAAGCTCAACGCCAACTGGCTGCCCGCGAAGGAACGCGGCCGCGGCGCCGTGCTCATGGACGGCGGCGCACCGCTCGGCTCCGCACTCGGCGGCATCGCCATCTCCGGACTCATCGCCTGGACCGGCAGCTGGCGCATCAGCTTCGTCGTCGCCGGTGTCCTCACCGCGGCCATCGGCTTCTTCGCCCTGTGGTTCCTGCGCGACACCCCGCGCGCCCATCGCCGCGTCAACGCGGCGGAGGCCGACTACATCGACCGCGCCCACGCCGCCGAGGACGCCGCCGCCGGCACCGACCGCCGCGCCCGTCTCGGCGCCTACCTCAAGTACCGCTCGTTCTGGGGCATGTGCCTGGGCTGGATGGGCTTCAACGGCGTCTTCTACGGCATCCTCACCTGGGGCCCGCTCTACCTCTCGGAGACCAAGGGCTTCGACATCAAGACCATCGGCTGGTCCACCCTCGCCATCTTCGGCGCGGGCTTCGTGGGCGAGCTGACCGGCGGCTGGATCTCCGACCGCTGGCAGGCCACCGGCGCCGGAGCCAACCGCGTGATGCGCACCCTGATGGGCATCGCGGGCGCCGCCGTCGTCGCCGGGCTCCTCGGTGTCGTCCTCGTCCCCGACGCCCTGACCGCCGTCGCGCTGCTCTCCGGCGTGCTCTTCTTCCTGCGCTGGGCCGGCCTGTACTGGTCCCTGCCCTCGATCCTCGGCGGCCGGGCCAACGCGGGCGTCGTCGGCGCCGCCATGAACCTCTCCGGCAACATCGCCGGAATCGTCACGCCCATCGCCGTCGGGTTCATCGTCGGCGGCACCGGCTCCTACACCTGGGCGCTGCTCTACTTCGTCGGCGCCGGAGTCCTGTTCACCGTCTCGTCCCTCGTCATCGACTACTCCAGGAGGCTCGTCACCCGATGACCAGTCACGCACCGCCCCGCCTCGGGATGCTCACACCGTCGTCCAACACCGCCCTGGAGCCGGAGACCTACGCCCTCCTGCACGGCACGAACGCCGCGAGTGCCCACTTCGCGCGCGTTCCGGTCACCCGGATCGCCCTGGACGGGGACAGCGACGCCCAGTTCGACCCCAGCCCGATGCTGACCGCGGCCCGCGGACTGGCCGACGCCAAGGTCGACGTCATCGCGTGGAACGGCACCTCGGGTTCATGGCTCGGCATCGAACGCGACCGCGCACTCGCCGCCGCGATCACCGCCGAGACCGGCATCCCCGCCACCACCTCCACGCTCGCCCTCCTCGACGCCTGCGCCGCGTACGGCGTCACCCGGCTCGGACTCGCGCTGCCCTACACCCGGGACGTGTGCGAGCGCATCGTCGACACCTACGCGAAGGAGGGGATCACCTGCTCCCTCGCGGAGCCGTTCGGCGAGGACGACAACGAGGCCTTCGCCCGGATCCCCGCCGCCGACGTCGCCCGCCGGATCGAGCAGGCCGCCGAGGACGACACGCACGCGGTGGCCGTCCTCTGCACGAACGTGCACGGCGCACCGGCGGCCGAACGCCTCGAACAGACCCTGCGCATACCGGTGTTGGACTCGGTCACCGTCACCCTCTGGAAGGCCCTCGACCTCGCGGGCGTCGCGCCCCGCGTCACCGGCCACGGCGACCTGCTCCGCTCGGGCAGCCTGCGGGCCCTGATCCAGGACACCCTCACCGGCCTCCTCGCCGCGACCGGCGCCGACCGCACCACGTTCCGCGTCGACCTGCCCGAGCTCGGCCTGCACGTCGACCTCACCGCCGGAGAGGCGCTGCGCCCCGGCATCCGCCCGATCCGCCGCGACGCCTCGCTCGACCAGCGCAATCTGAACACCGTCGTGTGGCTCGAACAGCACCGGAAGCCTCTGATCCAGCCCCACTTCCAGGGGGACCCCCACCCGCCGCAGGCCCTCATCGACGTCTACGGGGTGCAGGCCCAGATGCTCGCCCCCGTGGAGACGGGCGGAGCCATGACCGGCTGGATCTCCGTCCACAGCATGACCGAACGCGACTGGACGCCCACCGACACCGCGGCGCTCGACGACGCCGTCGCCCGCATCCGTACCGCCCTGTGAGCTAGGAGCAGCCCCCATGAAGGACATCAAGATCGCCCTCGGAGTCGACGTCGACGCCGTCGCCGGCTGGCTCGGCAGTTACGGCGGGGAGGACTCCCCGAACGACATCCAGCGCGGTGTCTTCGCCGGCGAGATCGGCACCCCGCGCCTGCTCAAGCTGTTCGAACGTCATGGCATCCGCACGTCGTGGTTCATCCCCGGCCACTCGATCGAGACGTTCCCCGAGCAGACCCGCATGGTCGTCGAGGCGGGCCACGAGATCGGCGCGCACGGCTACAGCCACGAGAACCCCATCGCGATGTCTCCCCAGCAGGAGGAGGACGTCCTCGCGAAGTCCGTCGAACTGATCGAACAGTTCACCGGCCGCAGGCCCAAGGGCTACGTCGCCCCCTGGTGGGAGATGTCCGAGTCCACCGCCGCACTGCTCCACAAGTACGGCTTCTCCTACGACCACTCCCAGAACTACCGTGACTTCACCCCCTTCTACGCCCGCGTCGGCGACTCCTGGACGAAGATCGACTACTCCGGTGAGGCGAAGGACTGGATGAAGCCCCTCATCCACGGCCACGAGGTCGACCTCGTCGAGTTCTGCGGCAACTGGTACGTGGACGACCTCCCGCCCATGATGTTCAACAAGCACTCCCACAACAGCCACGGCTACGTGTCCCCGCGCGCGCTCGAACAGGACTGGAAGGACCAGTTCGACTGGGTCCACCGCGAGCTCGACTACGCGGTCGTCCCGGTGACCCTGCACCCGGACGTCTCGGGCCGCCCCCAGGTGCTGCTGATGCTGGAACGCTTCATCGACTACGTCTCGGCCCACGAGGGAGTCTCCTTCTGCACCCTGGAGGACGCGGCCGACGACTTCCGCCGCCGCTTCCCGTTCGAGTCCAAGGAGAGGCCTGTCGACATGCGGTGAGTTCCGCGGGGAACGACAGTCAGAGAGAGGACGGTCGTCACGGCGACGGTCACACAGACGACGGACGGTCCCATCGTGGAGGGTGCACCATGACCACGTACGTGTTGATCCCCGGAGCCGGCGGCTCGGCCTGGTACTGGCACGGGGTCAGTGACGAGCTCGGCCGCCGCGGGCGGGACGTCGTCTCCGTGGACCTGCCCGGGGACGATGTCCGGGCGGGTCTTCCGGAGTACGTGGACACGGTCGTCGACGCGGTCGGTGACCGGACCGACCTGGTGGTCGTGGGGCAGTCCCTCGGCGGGTTCACCGCGCCGCTGGTCTGCCCGCGCCTGCCCGTGTCCCTCCTCGTACTGGTCAACGGGATGATCCCGCGGCCCGGCGAAACACCGGGGGAGTGGTGGGCCAACACCGGCCAGGAGGCGGCCCGCCGCGCGAACGACGCGCGCGAGGGCCGCGACCCCGACGCGGAGACCGACCTGCAGACGTACTTCCTGCACGACCTGTCGCAGGCACAGATCGACGCGTCGGCGGAGCACAACCAGGACGAGTCCGAGGCGGCCTTCGCCACACCGTTCACCCTCGACGTGTGGCCGGCGGTGGAGACCCGGGTGGTGACCGGCCGCGACGACCGCTTCTTCCCCGCCGACTTCCAGCGCCGGGTGGCGGAGGACCGGCTCGGCATCATCCCGGACGAGGTGCCGGGCGGCCATCTGGCGGCGCTGAGCCACCCGATGGAGCTGGTGGACCGGCTGGAGGCCTACGTCAAGGAAACTGCCTGACACCCGGTGGCGTGACTCATCCGTCAGGACGAGCGCCCGGCGGCCCACTCATCCGTTGTGCCCAGGGCCGTTCCACCCGCTGGGCGGATCACTTCCGCCCACGAGCGTCGTAGCGTCGATGCCATGACGCAGACCCTGTACGGCCGGATCTACCTGACGGCCTACGACACCCCCGCCCACGACCTCTACGACCGTACGAGGACCGGGTTCCTGCTGCGGGCCGCCGTCCTGGCCGAGCTGGCGATCCGGGGGAACCTCGTCGCCTCCCACGGCGATGTGTCCGTCGCGGAGCCGGGGCCGACCGGGGACCCGGTCCTCGACCTGACGCTCGACCATGTCGCGCGCGACCGGCGCGGCTGGAAGTCCTGGATCAGGCACGACCGCAGGGAGACGCTGCTCGCGGTCGAGGACCGGCTCGTCGCCCAGGGGGTGCTCGCCGTCGAGGAGAAGAGGTCCTTCGGCCGGTCCCGGCGCGAGGTGACGGTGCGGGACGCGTCCGCCGTCACCTCGCTCCAGGCCACGGCGGCCGGGCTCCTGCACGGCACCGAGCCCGCCGCGCTGATCGCGCCCGCCGACGCCGCGCTGGTGGCCCTGGCCGCTGTCGGCGGCATCCGGTCGGTCGTCTCCCGCGCGGACGCCCACGCCCGCAAGGAACGCATCGAGGAACTGACGGGACGGCTCGACGCCGTGACCCCCGGCCTGGGCAAGGCGATCGGCGGCCTCGGCATGACGATGGTGGCCGCGCAGGGCGGGCTGGGCGGCGGCTGACCGTCACGCCGCGCGGCCCCCGTAGCGGGCCCCGTCGGGCGTCCTACGACTGCGGCGGCCGGTTGACCGAGAGCCGTTCCCCGGCGCGGACGATGCACTTCGCGAGACAGGCCGCCCGGCCGCCGTGCTGCGCGGTCCGGGTGAAAATCAGCAGCGGGACGGACGGGGCCAGGGACAGCAGGCGTCCGCGGGTGGCCCCCGCGACGCCCGCTGTCATCGCGCGCTCGCCATGGGCCGCCGTCGAGGCCGGGGTTCATGGACGACGGGACGCGCGCCGCACTGCGCCGATGCGCGGCTCACGTCGGGCGGGCACAGGAGGCCTCCCCGTGTCACAGGCCGTGACGCCGGCTGCCGAGAACCCGCTCGGACACCCGGCGTTCGGCCTCGGGGGAGAAGCCGGAGACGTCCGACGCAGCGGAGAAGTCGGCGCGCCGCGCCTCGACGGCGGCCCGGGTCTCCGCCGCCGTCAGGTCCGCGTTGATGGCCGCGGCCGCACGCAGTCCCGCGGCGGCCGAGCCGATGACCTGCTCGGTGAGCTCGGTGACGTTGCCCGCCGCCCACACGCCCGGTACCGCGGTCCGACCGGTGGGGTCGGCGGGGATGCGCGTGCCGATCACCATGCCGTTCATCTCCTGCGCGGTCGCTTCGAGCCCCAGGGCACCGAGGAAGCCGGCGCGCGCGGTGAACCGGGGCGCGACCACCATCGCCTGGACCGGCACGAGCGTCCCGCGCTCCAGGCGCACCCCGGCCAGCCGGCCGTTCTCGCTCTCCAGCGCGCTCACCGTTCCGTCGACCACACTGATGCCGCGGGCGGCGAGCTGCTCGTACTCCTCGTCGCCGGGCTCGGGCGCCGTGTGCAGGAAGAGGGTGACGCTCTTGGTCCACTGCCGCCACATCAGGGCCTGGTGCACCGCGGCCGGTCCCGTCCCGAGGACACCGACCGCCTGGTCGCGGACCTCCCAGCCGTGGCAGTACGGGCAGTGCAGGACGTCCGAGCCCCACAGTGCGGCAAGGCCGGGCACCTCGGGCAGCTCGTCCACCAGGCCCGTCGTGACAAGCAGGCGGGAGGCCCGCACCTCGCCGCCGTCGTCGAGCACGACCCGGAATCCGTCGCCGTCGCGTTCGGCCGTGGTGACGCGGCCCGCCACGATCTCCCCGCCGTACCGGCGCACCTCCCCGCGGCCGGCGGCCACCAGCTCGCCGGGGGGTGTGCCCTCGCGGCCCAGGTAGTTGTGCACGCCGTCGGCCGGGGCGTTGCGCGGCTCGCCCGCGTCGATCACGAGGACCGAGCGGCGGGCCCGCCCCAGGGTCAGGGCCCCGCTCAGCCCGGCGGCTCCACCGCCGATCACCACGACGTCGTAGCGCTGCTCGTCCTGCGAAGGGTGAACGCTCACCGTCGGCTCCATCTGCTGCCCCGTCATCTGCTGCCTCGTCTGCCGGCTGACCTGCTCGCTCAGGTGATCACTCATGGGGATCGCCTCCATTCGCCACCGAGACTGCGCCGACCCCGCTCCGATTGACAAAGTTCTTTGCCGTAAGAGCAAAATCGAGGCATGAGCGACGACGAGTTCACCCCGGTCCTGGCCGGCGTGGGGCCGCGGCTGCGCGCCCTGCGGCACGAGCGCGGGACGACCCTGGCCCAGTTGAGCGAGGAGACCGGGATCTCGCTGAGCACCCTCTCGCGCCTGGAGTCCGGGCAGCGCAAGCCCACGCTGGAACTGCTGCTGCCGCTGGCCAAGGCCCACCGCGTGGCGCTCGACGAGCTGGTCGGCGCCCCTGACACGGGCGACCCCCGGATCCACCCGCGCCCCATCACCCGCCACGGCCACACCTTCATCCCGCTGACCCGGCACCTCGGCGGCCTGCACGCCTACAAACAGATCATGCCGGTGCGCGAACTCGGCGAGGGCGTGCGGCCCGAACAGAAGACGCACGAGGGCTACGAGTGGCTCTATGTGCTCACCGGCCGCCTGCATCTGGCCCTGGGCGAGCACGACCTCGTCCTGACGGCCGGCGAGGCCGCCGAATTCGACACCCGCACCCCGCACGGCTTCGCCAACGCCGGCACGTACCCGGTCGAGTTCCTCTCCCTGTTCGGCCCCCAGGGTGAACGGCTCCACGTGCGGGCACGGCCGAGCGAGGGATGAGTTCCTACGCCGGCTTCGCGTCGTCGGCGCCGAACCGGGCGTAGTACACCAACACCGGGCGCAGACCGCGGCGTTCGTAGAGGCGCTGCGCCCCGGTGTTCGCGGCCAGTGTGCCGATGAGCAGGTCGGCGACGCCCATGCGGTCCAGTTCGGCGTCGACCAGGTCGAGCAGAAGCGTGCCGATGCCGTGGCCGCGCTCGGCCGGAAGGACGGCCAGCGTCTGGAGTTCGGCGATGCGGTCGCCGGTCACCCAGGTGTCGTCGGGGCCTTCCTCGATCTGTACGAATGCGTAGCCGACGGGCTGTCCGTCCCGTTCGGCGAGCAGGACGAACGAGCCCTCGTCGAGGATCCAGCGCCGGTAGCAGCCGCGGCGCAGTTCCCAGGAGCTGTCGTCGGGGAAGTAGGTGAACCCGGGCTGCGCGGACCGGTGATGTGCGTGCAGCGCGAGCCACAGGGGCGCGAGGCGGTCGATGAACTCGGCCCCTCCCTTGCGGACCGTGAGGCCGCCGTCGGTGTGCCGGGCCTGGCTCGCGTCCACGGACTTCCCGTCTCTCGTGTGCCGGTGCTGGGTGTGCGGGCCCGCCCTCTCGATGTGAGCGGTTACTACCCGTCAAATCCCCGCCGCCATAGTAAAAGACAGAAACATTCCAAGCCCTCTTGCGAGTGGATAGCAAACGCTTACATGCTGTCGCGCAGCCCGCACACCACCGAGTCCGAGGAGAGACGATGAAGCCGCTACGTCTGGCCACAGCCGCCGGAGCCGCCGTACTGCTCACGTTGGGCGCGGCGGGCGAGAGCTGGGCCTCGACGCCCACCGTCCGCTGGACGACGGGCGCACCGACGCCCGTCACCGAGCTGACCCTGCCGATGTCGTTCGAGTCGGCACCCGACGCGTCCGGCATCTACTTCGCGTACTACACCACCCTGGAGAGCGGGACCCGGCCGTACGCGGGCTTCCAGCCCAAGCCGGCCGTCGACGGAAAGCCCACTCTCCAGGCCGTCTTCAGCTCGTTCAACGCCAGCGCCACCACCACGGACAGCCACTGCGCGTACGGCGCCGACGGAGGCGCGGGCGTCAGCTGCGCCGTCCAGTTCCCCTACACGAAGGGCACGATGTACGCCGTCGAGCTCTCGCGTGTGAGTGACGACGGCACGACACAGCTGATGAACGGTGACGTCGTCAACACCGAGACCGGCGCCGACGTCGCGCACATCGGCAGCTTCAGGCTCCCGGTGGCGTCCGGCCGGTTCAAGGCCGCCGACCAGGGGTTCATCGAGCCGTATCTGACGGCGGGCTGCGCGCAGCAGGTCACCGTCACCTACGGCGAGCCCGTAGGGGCGGAGGGAGGTAACACGTACACGGGAAGCCTCCCGACCGTCACCGACCCCACGTCCGGCAGCTGCCTCAGCAGCACGTCGACCGACACACCGGCCGGGCGCCAGGTCACGGTGACGGGTGACAAGTTCACGCCCGCAGGCTGAACCCGTCACGCGGGCGGGGCGGACATGACCCCCTATCCTGGGGCCATGTCCGCCCCTGAACTGATCCGTATCGTCTCCCGCGACTCGCCCATGGCGCTGGCCCAGGTCGAGCGCGTACGCGCCGAACTGGCCGCCCTGCACCCGGAAATCCGCACGACGGTCGTCCCCGTCAAGACGACCGGCGACAAGTGGATGGGCGACCTGTCCCTGGTCGAGGGGAAGGGAGCGTTCACCAAGGAGGTCGACGCCGCGCTGCTCGCCGGTGAGGCCGACCTCGCGGTGCACTGCGTCAAGGACGTGCCCGCCGACCGCCCCCTGCCCGCCGGAACGGTGTTCGCCGCGTTCCTCAAGCGGGACGACATCAGGGACGCCCTCATCCACCCGGACGGCCTGACGCTCGATCAACTCCCGTCCGGCACACGGATCGGCACGTCGTCTGTGCGCCGCATCGCCCAGCTCGCCGCCGCGTACCCGCACCTGGAGTGCGTGCCCATGCGCGGCAACGCGAACCGGCGCCTGGAGAAGCTCGCGGCGGGCGACGCCGACGCGCTCCTCCTTGCCGCCGCCGGCCTCGAACGTATCGGTCGTACGGACGTGATCACGGAGATCCTGTCGGCCGAGGTCATGTGCCCGCCGATCGGCGCCGGGATCCTGGCCCTTCAGTGCCGCGAGGGCGACGCCGATCTGATCGACACGATCTCGGGGCTCGGTGACCCCGACGCCCATCGCGAGGCGAGCGCGGAGCGCATGTTCCTCCACGTGCTCCAGGGGCACTGCAACAGCCCGATCGCAGGGTTCGCCAGGGCGGAGCGCAGCGGTGATCTGTCGCTGCGGGCCTGCGTGTTCACCCTCGACGGGAAGACCGTGCTCAACGCGCACGAGTGGGCCGGCCCCCTCGACCCCGCCACCCTCGGCACGTCGGTCGCCGTGGCCCTGCTGCGCCAGGGGGCGCGTGAGCTGATCGACTCGATCGCGCACTGAACACCGGGTCCGTCACCGCGAGGCGAGCCACTCGCCGCACCACGCGAGGGTGCGGTCCAGGGTCTCGCCGAGCGGTGTGGGCCCGCGTGCAGACGGCCGTCTCGCAGCCGGGCGACTGACGGTCAGGCGGTCTCGGCGGCCGTGTACCGCCAGAAGTCGCGCATCAGCGCGGGCGGGGTCGGACCGGTCATTTCCACTTGCGTGAGCAGGATGCCGACCGCGCCCGTGGACGGGACGAGGTGCGCCGCGGTCCCGGTGCCGCCGACCCAGCCGTAGCGGCCCATGACGTTCCACCGATCGACGGGTGCCACGTCGACCGAGCCGCCGAAGCCCCAGCCCTGGCCCTCCGTGAACAGGCCGCTGGCTTCGCGCTGAGCAGCCGTCAGATGATCTGTCGTCATCTGCCGTACAGCGTCGGACGACAGGATCCGTCGGCCGCCCGCGACCCCCTCCGCGAGCAGCATCCTGGCGAAGGCGTACCAGTCGTCGGCGGTGGAGACGAGCCCGCCCGCGCCGGACGGGAACGCGGGCAGGCTGCTCCACTGTCCGTCCGGCGCGTCCGCCGGTTCGAGGCCGCCTTCCGCGCGCGGGCGGTAGGACGTGGTGAACCGGTCCAGCTTGCCGGCCGGTACCTCGAATCCGGTGTCGGTCATCCCGAGCGGCTCGAAGACACGCTCGGCGAGGAAGTCCGGCAGCGCGCTCCCCGACACCCGGGAGATCAGCACCCCCTGGATGTCGGAACACGTGTTGTACAGCCATGCCTCACCCGGCTGGTCGAGCAGCGGGATACGGGCGAGATGCGCCATCCACTCGTCGGGCGCCGGGACGAGCTGGGGGGAGAGGCCGTGTTTCTGGAGGCCGAGAAGGGACTGGACCGCCGGCAGCGAGAAGTCGGACGGGAAGCCCCATCCCGCGCGGAACGTCAGCAGATCGGCCACCGTGATCGGCCGGGCCGCCGGGACCACGTCGTCGACAGGAGCGTCCGGCGTGCGGACCACGACCGGTTTCGCGATCTCGGGAAGCCACCGGTCGACCGGGTCGTCGAGCGCGATCCGTCCCTCGTCGACCAGCATCATCACCGCGGCGGCCGTGATGGGCTTGGTGATCGAGGCGATCCGGAAGATCGAGTCGCGGGCCATCGGGGAGCCGCCACCGAGGGCGGCCGAGCCTGCGGTCGCCACCTCGACCCGGTCGCCACGGGCCACCAGTGCCACTGCCCCCGGCAGTGAACCGTCACGGACGTGCGGCGCGAAAATGTCCTGCAAGCTGGTCATCGATCCACCTTCTCGAGTGTGGTGTCGGAGGGGAGACTCCCCGCGCGGCGCGAAATCATCGGCCGGGGCGCCGCCGACGCACCCGAAAGACGGTGGGGAGGAAGCCGGATGCCCCAAGAGGCGACAGCGATGAGGCCCTGGCGATTCGTGGTCTGGTTCGGCGTGGTCAGCCTCCTCGCCGACTTCGTCTACGAGGGCGCCCGCTCGGTGACCGGCCCGCTCCTCGCCTCGCTCGGCGCGTCCGCGGCCGTCGTCGGCGCGGTGACGGGAGCGGGTGAGGCGGCGGCGCTCCTGCTGCGCCTCGGCTCGGGGCCGCTGGCCGACCGCAGCGGCCGGTTCTGGGGGTGGGCGATCGCCGGTTACGCGCTGACCGTCGCCAGCGTCCCGATGCTCGGCCTGACCGGAGTGCTGTGGGCGGCGTGCGCGCTCGTCATCGCCGAACGGGTCGGCAAGGCGGTGCGCTCACCCGCCAAGGACACGCTGCTCTCGCACGCGGCGGCGGCCACCGGGCTCGGCAAGGGGTTCGCGGTGCACGAGGCGCTGGACCAGGTGGGCGCGTTGCTCGGCCCGCTGACGGTGGCGGGGATGCTGGCTGTGACGGGCGACGACTACGGGCCCGCGCTCGCGGTCCTCGCGGTGCCCGGCGTCGCCGTACTCGCCCTGCTCGTACGGCTGCGGCGCCAGGTCCCCGATCCGGCGGCCTACGAACGCGCGGTCGCACCCAGCCGCGAGCAGCCGCGACCCGGCGCCCGGCTGCCGCGCGACTTCTGGGTGTACGCGTCCTTCACCGCCGCGACGATGACGGGCTTCGCGACGTTCGGTGTGCTCTCCTTCCACCTCGTCGCGCGCGGGCTCGTCCCGACCGCCGCCGTTCCCCTGCTCTACGCGGCCGCCATGGCCGTCGACGCGCTGGCCGCGCTGGCGACCGGGTGGGTGTACGACCGGGTCGGGCCGCGGGTGCTGCTCGTCCTGCCGGCCCTCTCGGCGGCCGTGCCCGCGCTCGCGTTCACCGACTCCCTCGCGCCGGTCGTGTTCGGTGCCCTGGTGTGGGGTGCGGCGACCGGTGTGCAGGAGTCCACCCTGCGCGCCGTCGTGGCCGATCTCGTCGCGCCGGGCCGCAGGGCGACGGCCTACGGTGTCTTCGCCGCGGTCGTGGGTGTGGCCGCGTTCGCCGGAGGCGCACTGACCGGGGTGCTCTACGACACCTCGATCCCTTTGCTGATCGTCGTGGTGGCCGCGATCCAGGCCGCGGCCGTACTCCTGCTGGCCGTCACCGGACTCAGGGCCCGCCACAAGTGACAGCGCCGCCAACACGGGCATGATGTCCGTCAGTTGGGCCCGGGTGCCGGTCGTGGACCCTTGATCCGCGACGCGCGAGGTCCCGATTCGGCCGCACGTCTCGGCGGGCGGAGGGAGTTGCGCATAGGCTTCGCGCCATGCTGCGCCTCGTCGATGTCTGTTCGGGCCTTCCTGTCGCTCCGGTGATGCACCGGAGCGTGGTGCGCATCGGTGTGCCCGTGGCCCTTCCCGAGGGCGGCGAGGCGCTCTCCGACGTGCGGGCGATGCTCGTCGCCGACGTCCTGACCCGCGTACTGGAACTGTCGGGAACCATCGCGTACACGGGGCTGATCTGCCCGGACGGGGCCGACGAGCGACGCGCGGCGCTCCAGGTGAGGGCCGCCGAACTCGGCATGCACCCGGCCGCCGCCCACGGCGACGAGCGGGGCGTGGAGGGTGAGCTGGGCGGGCCGTTCGCCGTCCGTCTGAGCCGGAGCGAGGAAGCACCGGACGAGGCGGACGGGGACGTCATCCGGCTCGCTGTCGCCGACGCCCACGCCACCGACGGTGTCGCGGAAAGGGCCGACGACCCCCTGGCCCTGCGCCTCGCCCTGCTGACCGAGCCGCGCACCGAGCCGCTGCGCCTCGCACCCGCGTCGGTGTCCGTCGCCCATCACACGCTCCTGCGCTGGCGCCACGCGGTGGCCACCTGGGCAGACAGCCCTTCGCGGCCCATGCCGGGACCTGCCCGCGACAGCATTCGTGACTGTCTGGAGGACGACCTCGACCTGCCCGGGGTGCTGCGCACGCTGCACCGCCTGGAGCACTCGGGGGACGCCCCGGCCGGAGCGCTCTTCGAGACTTTCGCGTACGTGGACCGGGTACTCGGCCTGGACCTCGTACGCGACGTCGGCAGGGGACCCGCGCCGCCGCGGCCGCTGACGTAGCCGGCCGCCGGCGTCGTGGCTCCTCACATGTTCTCGGCGCCCGCCCTGATCGCCTCGCGGATGCGGGTGTACGTGCCGCAGCGGCAGATGTTGCGGATCTCGTCGAGGTCCGCGTCGGTGATGTCGCGGCCTTCCTCGGCGGCGCGCCGGACCTTGGCGACCGCCGTCATGATCTGGCCCGGCTGGCAGTACCCGCACTGCGCCACGTCGAGGTCGAGCCAGGCCTCCTGCATCGGGTGGAGGTCCTTGCCCACGGTGGCGGGCAGACCCTCGATGGTGGTGACCTCGTCGTCGGGGGCGATCTTCGACACCGGCACCGAACACGGGTTGAACGCCTTGCCGTTGATGTGCGACGTACAGGCCTGGCACACGCCGAGGCCGCAGCCGTACTTGGGTCCCGTGACGCCGAGCAGGTCGCGCAGGACCCACAGCAGCCGGACATCGTCCTCGGCCTCGACCGTGATCTGCTCGCCGTTGAGCTTGAAGGTGTGACTGGGCATGGAGGGGCTCCTCAGAAGGCGCGGTCGAGACCGTCGGTGGGGGACTGGGGTGTGGACGGTTCGAGCGGCAGCGGGTCGAAGGAGAGGGTGGCGTGGTTGATCGGGAAGCTCGTCGGCAGCGTGCCCGTGGCGCGGGCGTAGGCGCAGGCGATGGAGGCGAACGCGGGCGCGACCCCCAGCTCACCTGCCCCTGACGGCTTGTCACCGGTGGACGGCATGACGATGACGCGCAGGTCGGGAGGGGTGTTCCACTGCCGGGTGTAGAAGTAGTGGTCCCAGCTGCCCTCCAGCGGGATGCCGTCCTTGATGTGCAGGCTGGACGTGAGGGCCATGGCGAGCGCGTCGTTCATCCCGCCCATCATCTGGGCTTCCAGCCCACGGGGGTTGATGGCGAACCCGGCGTCGACGACCATGAGGGCGCGGGTCACGCGCGGGCCGGTGACACCGTCCCTGACCTTGCGGTTCACCGTCTCGGGCCGGCAGTCGATCTCGACGAGCGAGGCGACCGCGCCGCGGTACTCCGTGTGCAGGGCGATCCCCTGTGCGACACCGGCGGGCAGCGACCTGCCCCACTCCCCGGCCTCGGCCGCCTTGTCCAGGACGGCGCGCAGGCGCTCCTCCTTGAGGAACTCGCGACGGAAGGCGACGGGGTCCTTGCCCATCTTCGCGGCCAGTTGGTCGACGACGAGCTCGCGCGCACACGCCACATTGGGCGAGTAGATGTTGCGCATGCTGCCGGTGTTGAACTTCAGCGGCACCTCGTTGAGGAGCTGCGTGGTGACACCGAAGTTGTACGGCGTGGACTGGGTCAGCTGGAAGATGGTCTCGGCGAACGTGAGGTTGCCGGCCACGGGCAGCTTCGCCGCCGTCGACGTGATCATCTCTCCGAGCCCGTGCCCGAAGTCGGTCTGCGAACTGGTGTGGCGGTGCTCGTAGCTGACGACGTTGCCGAGCGCGTAGGTGGCGCGCACCCGTGAGACGCACATCGGATGGGTCCTGCCCTGCCGGAAGTTGTCGGTCCGCGACCACGACAGCTTGACCGGCTTGCCCATCTTCTGCGAGATCTCCGCGGCCTCGGCGGCCACGTCGTGGAAGAGATGCCGCCCGAACGAGCCGCCGCCCTCCACCACATGCACCGTGACGGCCGTCTGCGGCAGCCCGAGCCGGTCGGCGATGTCGCGCTGCGCCACGATGGGCACCTTGAGGCTCGCCCAGATCTCGGCGCGGTCGGAGCGCACGTCGGCTATCGCGTTGTCCGGTTCCAGGGGGCTGTTGCTGGCGAACGCGAAGGTGAACTCGGCGTCGATCTTCTTCGTGAGGAGCGGCGGCACGACCATGGGCAGCGCCGCGGCTCTGAGCTTGGCGAGGACGGTGTCGTCCGACTCCTTGTCCACGGTGCCGGGGCCCCAGGTCACTTCGAGCGCGCGCGTTGCGTCGATGCACTGGCCGAACGTCTCACCGCGTACCGCGACACCGTGCTTGACGGTGACGACGTCGGTGATGCCCGGCATGTTCCTGACGGCGTCGGCGTTCGCGACGGAGACCACCGTGCCGTTGACCGTGGGCGGCCTGCGCACCATCGTCGGCTTGGCGTCGGGCACGTGAAGGTCCATGCCGAACTTCTTGCGGCCGGTCACGATGTCCGTTGCGTCGATACGGTTCTGAGGTGTGCCCAGGATCCTGAAGTCGGACGTGGACTTGAGGTGGGCGGAGGCGGTGACGGTCCGCGCGCTGGCGGCGGCCTCGGCGAGCGAGCCGTACGTCGCGCTCTTCGCGGCGCCGTGCGTGATCACCCCTTCCCGCGTGGTCAGTTCGGACTCCGGTACGCCCCACTGCTGCGCGGCCGTGGCGACGAGCCGCCGGCGGGCGACGGCCGCCGCGGAGCGGACCGGGAGGTAGATGCTGCGCATCGAGTTGGAGCCGCCGGTCAGCTGGTTCATCAGGAGTTCCGGGCGCGCGTCGGCCAGGGACACCCGTACCTTCGTTAGGGGGAGATCCATCTCCTCGGCGATCATCATGGCGACCGCCGTGGTCATGCCCTGGCCCACCTCGGCGCGCGGGACCGCGAACGACGCCGTCCCGTCCGAGTGCACCTGGACGGAGATGAGACCGGACGTGGGCGCCGCCGCCAGGGTCTGCATGTCACCGAGGTCGAAGAGTTCCTCCGGCTGCGGCAGCGAAGGCACCGCGGCCTCGGCGGACTCGCCGCCCACGGCGTCCAGGCCGAGGCGCGCGCCGACGGCCAGTGTGGGAGCGGCGAGCAGGTACGCGAGGACCCTGCGCCGTCCGGGACCGCCGGGGCCATCGGGACGTTCAGGTTGTGCGGCTTGTGCGGCCTCTTCTGCGGGCTCGCGTGGCGAACGGCTCTGTTCTGCCATGGGGGTGCCTCCCGGCGCACGGATTGAGTTGATCAACCGGGGAGCCTAGGGCGCGGGAGGCGGGCGGGGCACACGGTGCGGGCAAACTCCACATGACTGCCACACACTCGCGTATGCGAGGCAGTTGAGACTCACGGCTCGCGGCTGCGAGAGGGGCGGGCCGCCTGGCTCCGCCCCGCCCGGCCGGACTCAGCCCAGCGGTACGTCGAGCCGGGCCTTGCGGTGGCTGAACGTCGCGATGGAGTGCGGGCCGTGGTAGTTGCCGAGGCCGCTCTCGCCGACTCCGCCGAACGGCAGCTCGGGGACGCGGAGATGGGCCATCGGCAGCCCGAACCCGATGCCGCCGGAGGACGTCTCGTCGGCGAGGCGGCGCCGGGTGTTCTCGCTCTCGGTGAAACCGTAGAGGGCGAGCGGCTTGTCGCGGTCGTTGATGAACTCGATGGCCTCGTCGAGCCCGGCGACCTCGACGATGGGCAGGACGGGGCCGAAGATCTCCTCGCGCATGACCGGCTCGTCGGGCTTCACACCGGTGAGGACGGTCGGCGCGATGTAGGTGTCGTCGCGGTCGGTCTGCCCGCCGAAGGCCGTCGTCCCGGAGTCGAGCAGTGCGGACACCCGGTCGAAGTGCCGCTCATTGACGATGCGGCCGTACGCGTCCGAAGTCTGCGGGTCGGTGCCGAACATCGCCTCGACCGCCTTGGCGAGTGCGTCGGCGAGCGCGGGGGCGGTCTCCGGGTCGGTCAGCACATAGTCCGGGGCGACACATGTCTGCCCGGCGTTACGGAACTTGGCGCCCGTGAGGCGCTCCGCGACACGGTTCAGATCGACGTCGCGGTCCACGAACACCGGTGACTTGCCGCCCAGTTCGAGGGTGACCGGAGTGAGGTGCTCGGCGGCGGCCCGCATGACGACGCGGCCGACCGTGCCGTTGCCGGTGTAGAAGATGTGGTCCCAGCGCTGGGCGAGCAGCTCGGTGGTCTCCGGGACGCCGCCCTCGACGACGGCGGCGGCCTCCTTGTCGAGGTACTCGGGCACCAGCCGGGCGATCAGCGCGGACGTCGCCGGGGTGACCTCGCTCGGCTTGAGGACGACGGTGTTGCCGGCCGCGAGGGCGCCCACGAGCGGCACGAGCAGCAACTGCACCGGGTAGTTCCAGGGCGCGATGATGAGGACGGTGCCGAGCGGGTCGTACTGCGTTCCTGCGGCCGAACCCTCGGGCAGGCCGGCGAGGGCCCCGGACGCCACCGGCCGGGGGCGAAGCCACTCGTCGAGATGGTGCAGGGTGTGGTCGATCTCCCGTACGGGGAAGTCGATTTCGGTGGCGAAGGCGTCGGCGCGCGGCTTGCGCAGATCGGCGTACAGGGCGTCCGCGATGTCACCGCGGTGCTCGGTGAACAGGGCGCGCAGCCGGGTGAGCTGCTCCTTGCGCCAGGCGAGCGGCTTGGTGCGGCCACTGGCGGAGGTGGCGTGGAGGCGGGCGACGAGGTCTTCGATGTCGGTCACGAGGGGTCTCCTGCGAGGGGGTGCCCGGCGGGTGTCGAGCGGGAGGTCGAGCGTGGGGCGGTGGGGGGGAAAGAGCGCGGCGGTGGCCTGCGGTCGGCACAGTGTGGCCGGTCAGGCGGGGTGCGTCGCCGATCCGGGCGGCGCGCCGCCGGGCGTTGTCACCCGCGGGGTGCACCCGGACAGGGGGCTGGTGAGGAGCCCTGCGAGCAGCGCGTCCGCGGCCGGGGTGAACAACTGCCGCGCGTCGGACACCGACTCCAGACCGACCACCAGGGCGATGCAGATGTCCGCGGCCTCGGCGGGCGCCACGGAGGCAGGGGTGCCCGCCTCCGTGAACAGGCCGGTCAGCAGCCGGCGCAGATCTGCGGTGAACGTGTGGCAGATGTCGCCGAACAGCCGGGCCTTGGCGTCGAGCAGCTCGGCGGAGTGCGGAGAGTCCCCGGCCAGGCGGAGCACCAGGTCGAGTTTGGCGGCCAGGACACCTCGGACGCGCTCGGCCACGGGGGTGTCCTCGGCGGCGGCCGCCCGCCGCGCCCGCTCCAGCGCCTGCGTGTGCAGACGCTCCGCGAGCCGGCGGAAGGCGTCGTCCTTTCGTCCTTCTTTCCTTCTTGTTGCGTACGTACTGTTGAAGTGCTCTCCTTCCTTCGCAGGCTCAGGAAGGAGGTTCCCACCTACCTTGCGGTGGCGGGCTTGGCGCCACGGGTGCGCCTGACGACTGCCCTCCCGGCAGCCGGGATCGCCACGAGGCCGATCCGGTACAGGTGCAAGATGTTCCGGGCCGCGTTCCAGTCGGCGTTGCCGGACCAGCCGCAGTCTGGGTTCTTGCACACGAACGTGGCCTGGCCTTCCCGGCTGCCGGGCGTGAGGAAGCCGCATGCGGAGCAGCGCAGGGAAGTGTTCGGGGCGGGGACCTTGACGAGGGTGCCGCCGTGGCGGGCGGCCTTGTACATCAGCATGGTCACGGTGCGGCCCCATGCCTCTTGACTGATGGAGCGGTTCAGGCCGGACTTCTGCGCGACGTTCTTCCCGGGTTCCTCGATGGTGCCCTTGGCCGACTTGACCATGTCCGTGATGGTGAGTGCTTCGACCACGACCGTGCCGTACTGCTGGGCGATACCGGTGGTGGTCTTGTGCTGCCAGTCAACAGCGCGGCGCGTGGCTTTTGCGCGGAGCTGCTTGATCTGGTCGTAGGTGTGGTTCAGCCGGTTGGAGCTGCGCTCCTTCGGCTTGCGGAAGGACTTGCGGTGCGCGGCCTGTTGTTCGAGGCGGAGCAGCTTGGCCTTTTCATCCGGGTTCAGCCACTTGTCCCGGTCGGCGGTGCCATCCGGGAGCCGGGCGGGTCGTCCGTGATCCTGATGGTTGCCATCGGACAGGGCAAGGGGAAGATTGACCCCGGCGTCGATGCCGATCTGAGGGCCAGTGTGCGGCTCAGGCTTTGATTCCAGAGTCTGGACGCGGAAGGCGATATGCCATCCGAGTCCGTCTTTGACCAGCCGTGCCCCGGTGATCCGGTTCTCCCTGTTGGCGAGCTTGCCGACAGGGAGATCCTTGGTCCAGCGGAAGCGGACACGTCCGACCTTGGGGATGTTGACCATGCCCCATCGGCGGTGCACCCGCTTGATCTGGAGATCGCGCCCCTGCGGGATGTCCACCGACATGGCCGTGCGCAGGCGGGCCTTGAAGTTCGGTGCGTCGGCGCGGCCTTCCCAGCAGTTCTTCCACGCCTGGACGTACGTTTTCAGCACTGCCTGCGCGGCCTGGGCGGGGAGCACTCCAAGCCAGTCGATCTCCTTGCGGGCCTGGCGGATCGCCGCATCAGCCGCAGTCAGGGAACGCTTGTCCTTGGGGAGCATCGTCCACCAGTCGTGCAGGCAGTTCCACATGGTGCGGGCCGCGTGCGCCTGGTCGTCCATAAGCCGGGCCTTTGCAGGCGTCAGCGCCAGCCGGGCGCGGTGCCCGAACTGCCGCTTCTCCCAGGCAAGTTCGTTCATCACGATTACTCTACTGCGGTTGGCTTATCTCACCACGATGAAGCCCTAATCCTGATATGCGCACCGGGTGCCACGTCGTTTACAACCTGCACGTCGGCAGTTCTGAGATGGCCTCCGCCCCCGCCCTGAAGGGCAGAGCACTGGCCAAGATCAGAGGTAGACCGCGGACCGGGACACGCCCATCGTGGATGCGATGTCGTCCATCGTGGTGCGCCGAACGCCGTACCTGGTCAGGCAGTCGTAGGCGGCGTCGAGGACCTCGTCGAGCCGGTCGGCGCCCATCGTCAGGCCAGCTTCCTGAGGAGCTCGGCCGCGAGCGGGGCGGAGGAGGACGGGTTCTGGCCGGTGACCAGGTTGCGGTCGACGACGGTCTTCGGGGCCCACGGCTCGCCCTCCTGGAAGTCCACGCCCGCGTTGACGAGACGGTCCTGGAGCAGCCACTTGGCCTTGTCGGCGAAGCCGGCCTGGGTCTCCTCGGTGTTGGTGAAGCCGGTCACCTTGTACCCGGCGAAGGCGTTGGTGCCGTCACTCTTGATCGCGGCGAGCATGGCGGCGGGGGCGTGGCAGACGATGCCGAGCGGCTTGCCCGTCTCCAGGGCGAGGGTCAGGAGCCTGCCCGAGTCGGCGTCGGTGGAGAGGTCCTCCATGGGGCCGTGGCCGCCGGGGTAGAACACCGCCGCGTAGTCGTCGAGGTCCACGTCCTCCAGCTTGACCGGGTGCTGGAGTTCGCCGAAGGAGTCGAGGGCAGCCGCCACCTGGTCCGCGCCCGCCTGTCCGCCGTTGAACTCGGGTGCGAGGGAGCCCTTGTCCACGGTCGGGACGACGCCGCCGGGCGTGGCCACGACGATGTCATGGCCCGCGGCCTTGAAGGCCGCGTACGGGGCGACGGCCTCCTCGGCCCAGAAGCCGGTGGGGTGCAGGGTGCCGTCGGCCAGCGTCCAGTGGGTGGCGCCGGTGACTACGAAAAGGATCTTCGACATGGTGAGTGCTCCGAGGGTGCGGGCCCGCGGGCCCGGAGGACGGGTTCGGATCGCGGAACCTCTGACGCTTTGTGTCCAGAACGTCAGTGTGTGGCGATGGCACCGACCGTAGGGCGGGTCTCCCATAGGAATCCAATAGGGTGGCCAATATGAGAAATAGGGATTCGAATGGGTCTCCGGGAATAGGCCGGACGGCGCACGCGGGCCCGCTGGACCTGAATCTGCTGCGCACCTTCCTCGCGGTGTACCGGTCGGGTTCCTTCACCGCGGCCGCGCGACTGCTCGGTCTGTCGCAGCCGACCGTCACCACACAGATCCGCGCGCTGGAGCGGCAGCTGGACCGCGAACTCTTCGAGCGGCTGCCGCGCGGCGTCACTCCCGCCCCCTTCGCGGACGAGCTCGCGTCCCGCGTGGTCGACCCGCTCGACGCCCTCTCGGCCGTCGCCGGACAGGGCGGCGCCGGCGCGGACGCCGCGGCCGAGCCCGTCCATCTGGCGGGACCGGCCGAGATGCTCTGTCACTGTGTCCTGCCGGCGCTTGCGCCCCTGGTCGAGAAGGGCGTGCGGCTGCGCGTCACCACCGGGCTGACCGACCCGCTCCTGGAGGAGCTGCGCACTGGCCGGCACGACCTCGTCATCGCCACCTCCCGGCCCCGCGGCCGCAATCTGACGTCGGTGCCTCTCGCGGACGAGGAGTTCGTCCTGGTCGCCGCCCCGGCATGGGCGGACCGCATCGGCGGCCCGAACCGGATCGCCGCCGACGGGCCGGGGGTGCTGCACACCGTCCCGCTCATCACGTACGCGGAGGAACTCCCGATCGTTCGCCGGTACTGGCAGCACGTCTTCGGCAGACGCCTGACCTGCAAGGCCGCCGTCACCGTGCCCGACCTGCGCGGTGTCGTGTCCTCCGTGACGGCCGGGGCGGGATTCAGCGTGCTGCCCCGCTATCTGTGCCGCGAGCTCCTCGCCGCGGGGGCGCTCGTCCTCCTCCACGACCCGGAGGACCCGCCGTTCAACACCGGTTACGTCGTCCAGCGCCCCGGAACGCCGGACAACCCGCACATCGCCCTCGTCCGTGACCGGCTCCTGGAGGCCGGCCGGGGCTGGTAGCCCCGGCCGGCCTCCACGCCGCGCCGGCCTCCACGCCGCGCCGGCCTCCACGCCGCGCCGGCCTCCACGCCGCGCCGGCCTCCACGCCGCGCCGGCGGCTACGCGCCCGCGGCCTCCTGCCGGATGCGCTCGAACTGCGCCCCCATGGCCTCGGAGAGCGCCTCGGCGCCGGACAGGGGGCGCACCATGACGGTGAGGTCGTCGATGAGCCCGTCCTCGTCGAGGTGGATGAAGTCGCAGCCGTTGACCTCGCGGTCGCCGACGCGGGCGACGAAGACCAGGGCGTGGTCACGGCCGTCGGCGCTGTTGATCTCCCGTACGTAGCGGAAGTCCTCGAAGACCCGTGTGACGCCCCGCAGGATCGCGGCGGTGATCGCCTTTCCCGGGTACGGGCGGAAGGCGACCGGGCTGGTGAACACGACGTTCTCGGCGAGGAGCGCCTCGACGGCGTCGGGGTCGTTCGCTTCCACGGCCTTGCGGAATGCCTGCATGCGCGCGCTCCATAGTCAATTTGTTGAATAGGTGCGGCCGAGATTAATCGTGCCGGTGTTAGCGTGTCCAGATGTCTCTGAAGCACGCGGTCCTCGCTGCTCTCCTGGAGGGCGAGGCGTCGGGGTACGACCTGGCCAAGGTGTTCGACGTGGCGGTGGCCAACTTCTGGTCCGCGACCCCGCAGCAGCTCTACCGTGAACTGGAGCGCCTCGCCGGGGACGGTCTGGTCGAGGCGCGGGTCGTGCCGCAGGAACGCAGGCCGAACAAGCGCATGTTCACGCTCACCGACGCGGGACGCGCCGCACTGGACGACTTCGCCCTCGCCCCTCCGAGGCCCACCGCCATCCGCGACGAACTCATGGTCAAGATCCAGGCGTCGGACGGCGCGGACCCGGACGCCGTGCGCGCGCTCGTCGAGGAGCGCATGGGGTGGGCGCGCGGCAAACTGGCCCGCTACGAACGCCTCCGGGAGCGGCTCCTCGACGGGCGCGACGAGGACACCTACCTGCGCGACGCCGAACGCATCGGTCCGTACCTGACGTTGATGCGCGGCCGCTCCTTCGAGGAGGAGAACCTCCGGTGGGGCGAGCGCGTCCTGGACATCCTGGCGCGGCGCACCTCACATGCCGGCCGGTCCTGAACTCCCGTACGGACGTAGGTGTCTACCGCAGGCGCATGTAGGTGTGTGCCGGATCGGCGGGCCGGGTGAGCGGGTCGCCGTCGGCCACCACGTCGGCCCGCTCGCGCGTCCCGTCCTTGGCGAAGTGTTCGTCCTCCGCGGCCATCCACGTACGCCATAGCGGCAGCGCGTCCTCGCCGTCGCGGGTAAGGCCTCTGCGCAGCCGCACCGCGCGTCCCGTCTCGACCCACACGGCGCAGGTGAGACGGTCGGCGACGGCCCGGCGCGCCGTCGACACACCTTCGAGGACGAGGGAGTGGCCGACGGGAACGTCATGCCACTCGGCGAGTTCGCGCCGCTCCCAGTCGTAGCGCTGGAACCGGCCGGCCACCCCGCTCCCCAGCGGCTGGAGCACCTGCTCCTCGAGGCGGGGCCACCAGCCCAACGGGTCGTCCCACGAGGCGAAGTCGTCCGTGTGCACGATCCGCGCGCTGCCGAGTGCCCCGGCCAGGCGCTCGGCGAACGTGCTCTTGCCCGCCCCCGACGGGCCGTCCACGGCGACGAGCCTGACCGGTCCGCACCGCGGCGCCGCCGCCCGGATGCGGGACGCCAGTGCGGTGTACGTCTCAGGAACGGTTTCCATGAGGGCGCACGATAGCGGTGGTGGTGCGGTGCCGGGAGCGCATGTCTCAGGCGTTCGCCGGAGCGTCCTTCTTGTCGGCGCCTTCAGTGGTGGCAGCCGCGGCCGGAAGGGCGGTGTAGAACACGGACTTGTTCTGCTTGGTGCGCTCGGCCTGGCCTCGGGCGACGAGGGACTCGAGGGTGTTGCGTACGACCGTGCCACCGGCCTTGCGCTCCGGGTGGGAGTCGGCGAGCGTCGTCGTGACCTCGGCCGCCGAACGCGGCTCGGTGCTCGTGGTGATGAGGTTCAGGACCAGTTCCCGCAGGGTGGGGGAGCCGGGGGTGCGGGGCTGTGCGGCGGTGGGTGCCTTCTTCGCGGCGGGCTTCTTGCCGGCCTCCTTCTTCGCGCGCTGCCTGGGTGCCGCGCTCTCGCCCTTCGGCTTGCGTGCCTTGGGGAGTTCGACGGGGGACTCCGCCTTCGGAGCGGCCGGCGCCTCCTCGGCCACCGGTGCCGCGCCCGGTCCCGTGAGTGCGTCGCGCATCCCCACCAAAAGGGTGCGGTCGTGATCCAGCGTCTGGAGCTGCTCCTGAAGTGCGGCCAACTCGGCGGTGACGCGTTCCTGTTCCTTGGCGTTGCGCTCGAGGTCGGCGTCCACCTGGGCGGAGTACTGGGACTTGAGCGTGTTGCTGTCCGACATGACTGCCCGCTTCCTGTGGTTGTGGGGCTGTGTGTTGGTGCCGAAGGGTACTCACACCACACACGTTTGTGCACGGTCCTTCGGCGCATTGCCCCTGCGCAGTGTCGGTGGGGTGGCACCATGCAGGGCCGTGCGGGGCGCTTGGGCACTACGGGAACGGGGTGTGGAACACCCTTGCGTGGGGTGCCGGTTGGGTGCGTGGGGTGGACGTGGCGACTGTGCCGACCACGCCGACAGTGACATTTGTACCGGCCGGGCGACGACATCTCGCTCTGCCGGGTGCCGTCCGCCGCCTGACATGCTGAGGTCAACCGCCACGGCGGCGGCGTCGAGACCGACGGAGGTCATGGTGACATCGCGAGTGGGAGAACACCCTGTGCCGGAGAACGGCTCGTACGAGATCGATCCGGCGGCGTCGAGCGTGAACTTCCGTATGCGCACGGTCTTCGGGCTGTTCCCGGTGCGGGGGAGCTTCCGGATCACGCGGGGACGGATCGACGTGGCCGGACCCGTCGAGAAGTCCACGGTGGACGTGAGGATCGGAGCGGACACGTTCGAGTCGGGTGTGGCGCGCCGCGACGAACACGTCCGGTCGGCCGACTACCTCGATGTGGCCACCCATCCCGAGTTCGCGTTCCGAGGTGACGGCGTCGAGGTCGGTTCCGACGGGACGGTCCTGACGGGGGAGTTGACCGTCCTCGGTGTCAGCCGGCCGGTCGACGTCACCGTCGAGCGTGTGACTGTCGAGGGCCGCCGTCTCACGGTGGTGGCGTCGACCGTCGTGGACCGCTACGCGTTCGGTGTGACCACCGCGAAGGGCATGACCGGCCGTCGGCTGACCGTGCGCCTGGACGTCAGAGCGACGCGTTGACCTGCCGTGACAGCTGGTGGGGGGTCACGGAGCGTCGGTGGCGGACGGCCTGGGTGTGTGCGGCATCCCGTTGATCAGTACGCGCAGCCCCCAGCCGAGGCGGGCCTCTCCCGGCCCGGACAGCAGCTCGTCACCCAGCGCCGCGAGGCGCGGGTGGGTCGTCGCGGACACGTCGCGCAGCGCGGTGGTCAGCGCGTCCCAGTCGCCCTGGGCGTCCGCGTCCCGGTCGCGGGTGGACTGCTCGGCCGCGGTCGAAGTGGCGTACTGCAGAAGGGCGTCCACGCCCCACGCGGCCTGCGCGTCCGGGATGCCGCCCTCGGCGAGCAGCGCGAGGAGGGCTTCGAGCAGGTCGAGGTAGTGCTCGCCGGAGGGCATCGCCACCAGCGCCGACCGGGCGAGGCTCGGATGCTCGAACAACACCGCGGTGTACGAGGACAGGATCCGCACGAGACGGTCCTGCCAGTCACCCGGAGCGGTGGCGGGGGAGAGGTCGACCGCGCCGAGCAGCTCGTCCAGGATGGCCGCGTGCAGCTCGGCGGTGTTGCGCACGTACACGTAGAGCGAGGCCGGGCCCGTGTCGAGCTCCTGCGCCAGGCGGCGCATGGTGACGCGCTTGAGACCTTCGTCGCGCATGACCGCGACCGCGGTCGCGACGATGCCGTCCCGGGTCAGGGCGGGCTTGGCCGGACGCTCTCGGCGGCTGCGGGGTGCTGCGGGCTGGGGGGACACGTGCTCACCGTAACGAGGCGGGTTCGTGACGAACAAGTTCGTCACGAACCCGTTCCCCCGGCTTCCGCCTCCTCGCGGAAGGACGCGAACATGTCGAGCAGGCCCTGCGGGGCGTCCGGGTGGAAGATGACGTCGAGGTTGCCGGCGGACTCGGCCGCGGCGTGCTCGCTGCGGGGGAAGAGTGCCTCCTCGTAGACGGTGAGGGCCTTCTCGGTCTCACCGGGGTGCGCCAGGATCGCGGCGGCCAGCTCCGCGCCGTCGAGCATCGCCAGGTTGGCGCCCTCGCCGGCGAACGGCGACATCAGGTGGGCGGCGTCGCCGAGCAGGGTCACACCAGGGACCCGGTCCCACCGGTGTCCGACGGGCAGGGCGTGGATGGGCCGCGGCACGAGCGCGCCGTCGGCGTCGCCGACGAGAGCGCGCAACGCCTCGTCCCAGCCCTCGAAGGAGGTGAGGACACCGTCCTTGGCGGCCTCGGTGTCGGTGAAGTCGATGCCGCCGGTGGTGATCCAGTCGGCGGGCACCTTCAGCGCGCAGTAGACGTGCAGCCGGCCGTCGCTCTCGCGGTGGGCGAGGAAGCCCTTCTCGTCCCCGAGCGCGAACAGCGATCCGCCGCCGACGACTTCGGCGCTCTCCGGGTGGAGGGTGTCCGCGTCGTCGAGGTGCGCCTCGACGAACGAGATGCCGCAGTAGGCGGGGAGGGCGTCGGAGAGCAGCGGGCGGACCTTGGACCAGGCGCCGTCGGCGCCGACGAGCAGATCGGTCGTGAAGGTCTCGCCGGACGCGAGGGTCACCTCGTGGCGGCCCCCGGTCAGCGGGCGGGCGCCGGTGACCTTGGCGCCCCAGCGGATGGTGCCCTCCGGCAGCGAGGCGAGCAGCATGTCGCGCAGATCGTGCCGGCTGACCTCCGGCCGGCCGTCGGTGCCGCCGTCGTCGCTCTCCTCCATGCGCACGGTGCCGTGCTGGTCCAGGATCCGCATGGCCTCGCCGCCCGCGTGGATGGCGGCGAGGAACTCCTCGTGCAGACCCGCGGCGCGCAGCGCGGCCTGGCCGGACTCGACGTGCATGTCGAGCATGCCGCCCTGGGGGCGCGCGGCGGCCGAGGCCTCCAGGTCGTAGACGGCGGCTTCGACGCCGCCGAGGTGCAGGACGCGCGCCAGGACGAGGCCGCCGAGGCCTCCGCCGACGATCGCGATGGGGTGGTGGGTTGCGGTGGTCATGGCGCGCTCCTCCGGGAGTAGGTGGCGCCCGCCGTTCCGGGAGCCTCTCCTCCAAGGTAACGAACATGTTCGTTACGAACAAGTTTCTGACGAACATGTTCGTCCTGCGCCGTGACGGACCCGGCCCGGGGGATTGCGAAACGTCCCGGCCGCGCCTCGCATAAGCTGCCTCGATGAGCATTCTTGATGACGCCCGCCCGGGTATGAACCCCGAGATCCGGCCGCAGGACGACCTGTTCGGCCACGTCAACGGCCACTGGCTGGACACCGAGCCGATCCCCGAGGACCGCTCGAGCTGGGGCCCCTTCGTGCAGCTCGCCGACACCGCCGAGGAGCAGGTCAAGGCGATCATCGAGGAACTCGCGGCCGGGGCCGAGTCGACCTCGGCCGACGCCGGCGAGGCACACAAGATCGCCGCGCTCTACGCCTCCTTCATGGACGAGCGGGCCGTCGAGGCGCTCGGTCTCGCGCCGGCGCGAGCGCTGATCGACGAGGTCGCGGACATCGCCGACCTCCGGGGCCTCGCGACGTTCCTCGGCCGTTTCGAGCGCGTCGGCGGCTCCGGCCTCTTCGGGTCGTACGTCGACACCGACGACCGCAACTCCGACCGCTACCTCGTCAACGTCGTGCAGGGCGGCCTCGGCCTGCCCGACGAGTCGTACTACCGGGACGACAAGTTCGCCGAGATCCGCGACAAGTACGTCACCTACCTCACCGATCTCCTGACGCTCGCCGAGCACGCCGACCCCGCGGCCGCCGCGCGGACGGTCCTCGCCATCGAGACGAAGCTGGCCGCGGGCCACTGGGAGCGGGCCGAGACCCGTGACGTGCAGAAGACGTACAACCTCACCGCCCTGGACGAACTCAAGGCCCTGGCACCGGAGTTCGACTGGCACGGCTACACCGCCGGGCTCGGTGGCACCGACGCGACCATCGCCGAGACGTGCGTCCGGCAGCCCTCGTACTTCGCCCACCTCTCCCAGGTCCTGACCGAGTTCCCGATCGAGCAGTGGCGCGACTGGGTGCTGGTGCGCGTGCTGCGCGCCTCGGCGCCGTACCTCTCGGACGCGTTCGTCCAGAACAACTTCGACTTCTACGGGCGCACGCTCAACGGCACCCCGGAGCTGCGGGCCCGCTGGAAGCGTGGCGTCGCGCTCGTCGAGGGCGCGATGGGCGAGGCGGTCGGCAAGGAGTACGTGGCCCGGCACTTCCCGCCGGCGTCCAAGGCGATGATGGACGAGCTCGTCGCCAACCTCCTGGAGGCCTACCGTCAGTCGATCGCCCAGCTCGACTGGATGACCGACGAGACGAAGGAGCGGGCGTACGAGAAGCTCGCCACGTTCCGTCCCAAGATCGGCTACCCGGACAAGTTCCGCGACTACTCCAAGCTCCAGGTCACCGCGGACGACCTGCTCGCCAACGCTCAGGCGGCCGCGGCGTTCGAGACGGACCGTGAGCTCGCCAAGATCGGCTCGCCGGTCGACCGCGACGAGTGGTTCATGCTGCCGCAGACGGTGAACGCGTACTACAACCCGGGCACCAACGAGATCTGCTTCCCCGCGGGCATCCTGCAGAAGCCGTTCTTCGCGCCCGACGCCGACGCGGCCGAGAACTACGGCGGCATCGGCTCGGTGATCGGTCACGAGATCGGCCACGGCTTCGACGACCAGGGCGCCCAGTACGACGGCGCGGGCAACCTCAACGACTGGTGGACCGCCGCCGACAAGACGGCCTTCGAGGCCAAGTCGAAGGCCCTCATCGAGCAGTACGACGGCTTCTCGCCGCGCAACCTGCCCGGCGAGTCCGTCAACGGCGCGCTCACCGTCGGCGAGAACATCGGCGACCTCGGCGGCCTGACCATCGGCCACAAGGCGTACGTCATCTCGCTCGGCGACACCCCGTCGCCGGAGCACGAGGCCACCACCGGTTCCCAGCGCCTGTTCCTCAACTGGGCCTACTGCTGGCGCACCAAGCGGCGCAAGGAGCAGGAGCAGCAGTACCTGACGATCGACCCGCACTCGCCGCCGGAGTTCCGCGCGAACATCGTGCGCAACCTCGACGAGTTCCACGACGCGTTCGGCACGTCGGACAGCGACGGCCTGTGGCTCGACCCGGCGGACCGCGTCCGCATCTGGTAGCGCCCGTGACGCGTGGCCCGTACCTTCCAGGAAGGTACGGGCCACGGCTCGTTCAGAGCGCGGTGACGCCGAAGCCGGCGTGCAGCACGCGGGTGTGGTCCACGGCCCGCACGGGACCGGTCAGGGTCACGCTCGCGGTCAGCCGGAGGTCGGTGCTGGACGCGCCGAGCCGCAGCTCCAGTTCGCCCGGTTCGACGATCCGCCGACCGTCCCGCCCGGTGAACGACGCGAGGTCCGCGGGCACCGTCACCCCGACCCGCGCGGCCTGCCCCGGCGCGAGTGCCAGGCGCAGGAATCCGACCAGCCGCTGGACGGGCTGCACGACCGAGGCGACCGGGTCGTGCAGATAGAGCTGCACGACCTCGGTGCCGTCCCGGTCGCCCGAGTTCCGTACGGTGAAGGCGAGTTCGGCCTCGCCGTCCGTCCCGACCGTCGCGCGCCCCATGGTGAGGTCGGACCAGTCGAACGACGTGTACGTCAGTCCGTGCCCGAAGCCGAACGCCGGAGTCGGGTCGATGTTCGACACTTCGTTGACCTGCCCGAGCCGCGCCGCCAGATACGTGGACGGCTGGGCGCCCGGGCCGTTCGGGATGCTGACGGGCAGCCGTCCCGACGGCGCGACCCGCCCGCTGAGCACACCGGCGATCGCGGGCGTGCCCTCCTCACCGGGGAAGAACGACTGGACGACGGCGGCCGACTCCCGTACCGCACGGCCGAGTGCGTACGGGCGACCCGCCAGGAGCGTCACCACGACCGGTGTGCCGGTGTCCAGGAGCGAGTCGAGGAGTTGCTCCTGCACGCCCGGCAGCGCGAGTGAGTCCGCGTCGCAGCCCTCGCCGCTGGTGCCCCGGCCGAAGAGGCCGGCGCGGTCGCCGAGCGCGAGGACGACGACGTCGGCGCCACGGGCCAGCTCCACGGCCTCGGCGAAACCGTCGGTGCCGGTGTCGTCGATGCCGCACCCGGGCGCGGTGACGACCTCGCTGTCGGGGAACTCGGACCTCAACGACTCGACCAGGGTGGGCAGTTCGATCCCGGCCGGTATCTCGGGGTGCCGGGCGCCCACGTGCACCGGGAACGCGTAGCAGCCGAGGACGGCCGTCGCGGTGTCGGCGGTCGGGCCGACCACCGCGATTCTGGCGGGCCGGGCCAGGGGGAGTGTGCCGTCGTTGCGCAGCAGTACGACGGCCTGTTCGGCGACCTCCCGGGCGAGGGCGCGGCGGTCCGTGGTGTCGAGGGCCACGGTTCCGCGCAGCGCCCGGGGGTCCCCGAGATCGGCACCGGCCAGCGCCGGCGGCACCGCGTCCCATCCGGTGTCGAGGAGACCCAGCTGCGCCTTCTGCACGAGCACGCGGCGCAGCGCGCGGTCCACGACGGCCTCGGACACCCGACCGTCCTCGACCGCGTCGAGGAGCGGCTGCCCGAACGCCTTGACGGTGGGCAGTTCCACGTCCACCCCGGCGCTCAGCGCGGCGCCGGCGGCCTCGCCCCACGTGGCGGCGACACCGTGCAGGGTCTTGAGGAACCCGACACCGAAGTAGTCCGCCACCACCGTCCCCGTGAAGCCCCAGGTGTCCCGCAGCAGCCCGGTGAGCAGCTGCTCGTCGGCTGCCGCCGGGACGCCGTCCGTGTCGGTGTAGGCGTGCATCACCGAGCGGGCGCCGCCCTCCCGCAGCGCCATCTCGAACGGCAGCAGCATCACATCGGCGCGCTCCCTGGGCCCCATGCCCACGGGCGCGAGGTTCCGTCCCGCGCGGGAGGCGGAGTACCCCACGAAGTGCTTCACGGTGGCGACGACCCCGGCGGACTCCAGGCCCTGGACGTAGGCGGTGCCGAGGGTTCCGACGAGGTAGGGATCCTCGCCCATGGTCTCCTCGACGCGGCCCCACCGGGCGTCGCGCACGACGTCGAGCACGGGGGCGAGACCCTGGTGCACACCCACCGAGCGCATGTCCTGCCCGATGGCCCCGGCCATGCGCCGTACCAGCGCCGGATCGAAGGTCGCGCCCCACGAGAGGGGGACGGGGTAGGCGGTCGCGCCCCAGGCGGCGAAGCCCGCGAGGCACTCCTCATGGGCCACGGCCGGGATGCCGAAGCGGTTTCCCGCGGCGATGCGGCGCTGGGTGCGCAGCAGGGACAGCGCGCCGAGGGCCGGGTCGACGGGGGCGGTGCCGAAGGGCCTGGTGAGCTGCCCGAGCCCGTGGGGCAGCAGCGCCTCGAGGTCGACCACCTCCTCCATCTCGTGCTGGTACGGAGCGACTTCGCCGCCCTCGTCGGACGCCCCGACCCACACGCCGAACAGCTGGGCGACCTTCTCCTGGAGGGTCATCTCGGCGACGAGGGCGTCGGCGCGCGCCTCGTGGCCGAGGGTCGTGTCGCGCCACAGGGGGGTGGTGGAGTCTGTCGTTACGGCCACGTTGTGGGTCACTTTCCTCCCACGCCCATGAGCCCCTGGACCAGGGTGCGCCGGGCGAACAGGTAGACGAGCAGGACGGGCACCATGGACAGGACCACGGCGGCCAGCAGCCCCGGGACGTTGATGCCGTACTGGGTGCGGAAGTTGTAGAGCCCCAGGGTGATCACCTTGGTGGAGTCGGACTGGGTGAGCACCAGGGGGAACAGGAAGCCGTTCCACGCCTGAAGGGCGGAGAAGACCGCGATCGTCGAGAGCCCGCCCCGCGACAGGGGGAGCACGAGCTGACGGAACACCCGCCAGGACGAGGCGCCGTCGATGGCCATGGCCTCGTACAGATCCGGGGTGATGTCGCGCATCACCCCGGTCAGGACCAGGGCGCACATGGGGAGCGAGAAGGCGGCGGTCGGCAGGATGACGCCGATGAGGTTGTCGTAGAGCCCCGCCTTGCTGATGACGTAGAACATCGGCACGATCACCGCCTGCGCGGGGATGGCGAGACCGAGCAGGAAGAGGCGGAAGACAGCGGTCGTGACGCGGCCGCGGCTGCGGACGATGGTGTACGACAGCGGTGGCACCACCACGAGGACGATCGCGACCACACACACGGTCACGATCACCGTGTTGAGGAAGTACCGGCCGAAGCCGGTGGAGAAGTCGTCGATGTAGTTGTGCAGTGTGAAGTGCCGCGGCAGGCTCAGCGGGCCGCTCGCGCCGTAGTCCGCGCGTGACTGCACGGACGCCGAGACCAGGACGTAGAGCGGGGCGCCGACGACGAGCAGCCAGAGCACGGAGCCCAGGCCGGCCAGGTAGTTGGGGCGTTGCTTGCTCACAGGCCCTCCACCGAGCTGCGCATCTTGTCGTAGCCCGAGACCCGCACCACGACGAGCGAGATGACCGTCGCGACCACCACCAGGAGCAGCGCGATGGCCGATCCCGCGCCGAAGTCGAAGCTCTTGAAGGCCTTTTGGTACATGTAGTAGGCGCTGATGGTGGTGTCCGTGCCGGGGCCGCCCTGGGTCAGGATCAGGACGGTGTCGAACGTGGTGAGGCCGCCGACGACCATCAGGATCATCGACGTGATCATGGTGTTGCGCAGTTGCGGCAGCGTGATGTGGAAGAACTGGCGCACCGTGCCCGCCCCGTCGATCTGCGCCGCCTGGTAGAGGACTTGAGGGATCGCCCGCGCCGCGCCCTGGTAGATCAGGGTGTGGAACGGGGTGAACTGCCAGGCTCCCACGAAGACGAGCACCCCGATGGCCCCGCTCTGCATACCGAGCAGATTGCCGTCGCCGAACAGCCACTTGGCCTGCGACGGCACACCGAAGTTGGGGTCGAGCAGGGTGCGCCACAGGACGGAGACCGCGGTGGCGGACAGCAGCAGCGGGACGAAGTAGATCGCGGACAGGACCGCGCGGTTGCGCTGGTGGCCCGCCGCCCAGACGCCGAGCAGGATGCTCAGCGGCGTCTGGACGAGCACGCCCAGGACGGTGATCAGCACGCTCAGCCAGAGGCTGTTGAGCATCACCGGGTCGTCGAGGAGCTTGGTCCAGTTGTCGAGCCCGGCGAACCGGGGCGAGCCCAGGCCGTTCCAGCTCGTGAACGACAGCACGGCGACCAGGAGGAGCGGAACGACGGCGAACAGGACGAAGAACGCGGTGGCGGGCAGCGCCCAGGCGAAACCCGGGCGCCCCACACCTCCCGTGCGCCGCTTCGCGGTCCGCCGTTCCGCCACGACCGCGGCCTTGGAGACGGTGGTGGTCATCTCGGCAGCCGGGCTCACGCGGTGGGCAAGGCCTGCATGGCCTTGATGAAGCCGTCGGTGTCGAGCCCGCCGTTGAAGAACTGCTGGACCGCCTGGTGCATGGGCGTCGAGGCGGACTGGGGGTAGGCCTGGTCCCACGAGAGCTGGAACGACGGGGCCTTCTTCACGAGGTCGAACTGGTACTTCGAGTACCCCGGGCTCGCGGAGGCGCCGAGGAACTTCTCCGTGTTGGTCGTGGTCGGCAGGTTGCCGATGCCCAGCTGCGCCTTCACGAACTCGTCGGAGTACTGGAGCTTGAGGAACGCGGCGACGGCCTCGGGATGCTTCGTCTTCTTCATCACGGAGTAGAAGTTGTTGGTGTTGCCGACGAGGTTGCCGGCGTCGCCGGTGCCGCCCGCGACCGTCGGGAACGAGGAGTAGCCGAGGTCCTTCTTGGCGAACGCGGGGTGGGAGTCCTGCTGGGTCGAGTACTCCCACGAACCCATGAGCTCGAAGCCGGCCTTGCCGGTGGCGAGCAGCGTGGGCGAACCCTGGTCGGTGAACTTGACCGAGTCGTAGTTGGTGCCGAAGGCGCCCGCGTCGACGAGCTCCCTGATCATGCCCAGCGCCTTCTTGCTGCCCGCGCTCTCCCAGGCGCTCTTGTCGCCGCCGAGCGCCTTCTGGAAGACCTCCGGGCCGGCGACGCGGTCGTAGAGGTACTCGAACCACATCAGCGTCGGCCACTGGTCGCCACCGCCGAGCGCGATCGGGGTGACGCCCTTGGCCTTGAGCGCCTTCACCGCCCCCAGCAGGTCGTCCCAGGTCTTGGGCGGCGTGACACCGGCGTCGGCCAGCACCTTCTTGTTGTTGAAGAGCAGCACCGGCTGCGTGCCGCGCATCGGGACGCCGTACGGCTTCCCGTTCACCGACGCGCTGTCGAAGACGGACGGCAGGAAACTGGACTTGAGCGCCGGGTCCTCCTTGATGAAGTCGTCGAGCGGCAGCAGCAGGTCGGCGTCGACGAAGGGCTTGATGCTGCCGCCACCCCAGTTGAAGAAGATGTCGGGGGCCTGCGGGGTGCTGATGATGGTCTGCAGCTTCTGCTGGTAGTCGGCGCCGGGAATGGTGTCGAGGACCGCCTTGACCTTCGACGTCTTGTTGAAGGTGGCCACGAGCTGCTTCTCGACCTTGTTGGCCGCGTCCCCGTACACCAGCACGTGGATCTTGTCGGAGCCCCCGCCGCCTGCCGAGTCGGAGGAGCCGCCGCCACAGGCCGACAGGGTCAGACCGAGGGCGAGTGCCACACCTGCGGCGACGGCGCGGGAGATCCGTGCGGGTGTCTTCATCTTCGAAGCCTCTCGAAAGTGTCGGTGAAGAGAGCGAAATTTGCTGGGCGGTGTGACGCTAAGGCGCGCCGAGGAGGCGGTCAATACTCGGAGTGCGGGTTTCCGAAGCGTTATCGGTGGAGCGCCCGGCGCAGGTCGGCCCGTGCGGCGAAAGGGCATGACGACGGGGCGGCCCGGTTCTGGCCGCCGAAGATGGGCACGGGCAGTGCGCGCCGACAGTTTCGAAGATCGCCGTCGCGTGTGAGGGGTGACGGGCGTCGTGGTGAGGGCTACCGCTCGGCGGGCGCCGCCGTGCTGCTCCGCACGACGAGACGGGTCGCCAGGTCCATGCGCGGCGTCGGGGGCTTCCTGCCCCGTGCCAGGTCGAGGGTCAGCCGTGCGGCTGCCTCGGCCATCTCGACCAGGGGCTGGCGGACGGTGGTCAGCGGCGGACCGACCCAGCGGGCCAGGGGCAGATCGTCGAAGCCCACGACGCTGAGGTCGTCCGGGATCCGCAGGCCGAGCTCGCGGGCCGCCTCGTAGAGGCCGAGCGCCTGGAGGTCGTTGCCGGCGAACACGGCGGTCGGCCGGTCCGGCAGGCCGAGCAGTTCCAGACCGGCCGCGTGGCCGGACTCGTGATGGAAGGTCCCCTCGCGGATCAGCGCGGGATCGAATGCCACTCCGGCCGTCTCCAGGGCCGCCCGGTAGCCGTCGATCCGGGCGCGGCTGCACATCATCCCCGCCGGGCCCGCGATCACACCGATCCGGCGATGGCCCAGTTCCAGCAGGTGCCGGGTGGCGGCCAGGCCGCCCTGCCAGTTCGTGGCGCCGATCGCGGGCACATCGTCCCCGGGGTCGCCCGCCGGGTCCATCACCACGAACGGGATGTCGCGGCTGGTGAGCTGCGCCCGCTGGGCGGCGTCGAGCCCGGACAGGACGAGGATCACGCCGGTGGGACGGCGGGCGAGGACGCCGTCGACCCAGGACTGGCCGATGCTGAGCTGCCCGGCGTGCTCGGACAGGACCAGGCTGAGCCCCTCCTCGCGGGCGACGTTCTCGACGCCGCGGATCACCTCCATCGACCAGGAGCTGTCCAGCTCGTGGAAGACGAGTTCGAGGAGGGGGATGGCCGTGGTGTTGGCCCTGCGGCGCTGGTAGCCGTGGCGGCGGAGCAGCTCCTCGACCCGCTCGCGGGTGGCCGGGGCGACATCGGCCCGGCCGTTGAGGACTTTCGAAACAGTCGGAGCGGAGACCCCCGCTTCGCGGGCGATCTCGGCAAGCGTCGCCGTGCCGGCCTCGGGGGCCTCCGGGGACGCCGGCCTCTGCTTCTTCTGCACCGCTGAGGAGTTCACGGTACGGATCGTAACTTCTAGGGGGTGAGACGCGGCAAGGGGATCAGAGGACCTCGGCGCCTTGACGCCCCGGAAAGATCCTTCTAGTTTTCGCAACATGCGTCATCGACGTCGAAATAGTTGAACGCGAACTCCTCGAGACGCGAACTCCTTGAGACTGGGGACGTGAGCCCCTCGGGACCTGAGACGCGAACCTCTTGAGAACGGACATGTGTATGCCGGCGACCGGTACACCGCTGCGGAACTGGGCGGGAAACGTCACCTTCGGCCCGGCGCGGGTCCATCGTCCGGCGTCGGAGGCCGACCTGCGCCGGACCGTCGCCTCCGCCGAGAAGGTGCGGGTCCTCGGCAGCGGTCACTCGTTCAACCGCATCGCGGACACGGACGGCGACCTGGTCCTCCTGGAAGGGCTCGCGCGCCGGGTGCGGGTGTCCGAGGACCGCGCCACCGTGGACGTCTCGGCGGGCATGCGGTACGCGGAGGTGGCCTCGGCGCTCCAGGCGCAGGGTCTCGCTCTCGCCAACCTGGCCTCGCTGCCGCACATCTCGGTCGCGGGATCGTGCGCCACCGGCACGCACGGTTCAGGAGACGCGCTGCGAGGCCTGGCCTCCGCCGTGACGGGGATCGAGCTGATCGGCCCCGACGGCACACGGACGACGCTGAACCGCTCCTCCGACCCGGACCGCTTCCCCGGAGCCGTCGTCAACCTCGGCGCACTCGGTGTCGTCGTCGCCATGACCCTCGCCGTCGAGCCCGCGTTCGACGTCGCCCAGTGGGTGTACGACGACGTGCCGCTCGACCGGATCGCCGAGGACTTCGACGCCGTGTTCGGCGCCGCGTACAGCGTCAGCGCGTTCACCGACTGGCGCGCGGACACCGCCACGGTGTGGCTGAAGCGCCGCACCGACCGGCTGCCGACCGGCACTCCGGGAGACCGCTGGATGGGCGGGCTCCTCGCGGACGGACCGCGCCACCCGGTCCCCGGCATGCCACCGGCCTTCTGCACCGAGCAGCTGGGCGTCCCCGGACCGTGGCACGAGCGGCTTCCCCACTTCCGGCCCGACTTCACCCCGAGCAACGGCGAGGAGCTCCAGTCCGAGCTGCTCCTGCCGCGCGAGGCCGCGGCCGACGCGATGGCGGCCCTGCGTGACCTCGGAGACCGGATCGCCCCGGTTCTCCTTGTCTCCGAGATCCGGACGGTCGCCGCGGACGACCTGTGGCTCAGCCCGAGCCACGGCCGCGCGTCCCTCGCCCTCCACTTCACCTGGGTGCGCCGCCCCGACGACGTACTCCCGGTCATCGGCGCCATCGAGGAGCGGCTGCTGCCCCTCGGGGCGCGCCCCCACTGGGGGAAGCTGACGACGGCGGCTCCCGGTACCGTGGCCGCGCTCTACGAACGGGCACCCGACTTCCGTCGGCTGCGGCAAGAGCTGGACCCGGCAGGGAAGTTCGGCAACGCCTTCGTGACGGAACTCTTCGCCGCTCACTGAGCGTGAACCCGTGCCGAGCGCCGCGGGGCTGGTCCGTTCGGCGGCGCCCGGGTCGCTGCGGTCCTGCGCCGAACCTAGCGTTCCCACAGGCAGGGGGTAGTTCCGTCTGGAGGTCCACTGTGCGTTCCATCGGTTTCGCTTCCGCAGCACTGTTCGGCGCCGCCGCGCTTCTGTCCGTGACCGCGCCGGCGTCCGTCGCGGGCGACGGTGGCGGCGACACCGCTGCTCACGAATCCGCCAGTGGCAGCCGCTCCGACGGTGGTGTCGGCTCCGGTGGTGCCGTTTCCGGTGGTGCCGTTTCCCGTGGGGCCGCTTCCGGTGCGGGCGGTTCTGGTCGTACTGATTCCGGTGGCACCGACGCCGGTGTGAGCGATTCCAGTGGTACTGACTCTGGTGGTACCGACGCCGGTGTGGGCGGTTCTGGTCGTACTGATTCCGGTGGTACCAACTCCGGTGTTGGCGATTCCAGTGGTACTGACTCTGGTGGTACCGACGCCGGTGTTGGCGATTCCAGTGGTACTGACTCTGGTGGTACCGACGCCGGTGTTGGCGATTCCAGTGGTACTGACTCTGGTGGTACCGACGCCGGTGTTGGCGATTCCAGTGGTACTGACTCTGGTGGTACCGACGCCGGTGTGAGCGATCCCGGTGTTGGCGATTCCAGTCGTACTGACGCCGGTGGTACCGATCCCGGTCGTACCGACGCCGGTCGTACCGACGCCGGTCGTACCGACGCCGGTGGTACCGATCCCGGTCGTACCGACGCCGGTGGTACCGATTCCGGTGGTACCGGCACCGGCGGTGACGGCCGTACGGACAGCGGCGGTCGCAACGTCACCTCGTTCGGATTCACGGTGTCCCCGACGACCGTGTCCCCCGGGGGGACCGTCACCGTCAATGCCACCAAGTGCCAGACGCCGACCGTACGTGTCACGGCGCCGGTCTTCGACGCCGTCACGCTCAATGAGGGCCGTTCGTCGACTGCCAAGATCTCCCCCGACGCGAAGCCGGGTGCGCACGACGTGACGTTCGACTGCAAGGGGGAGCGGGGCACCGCCAAACTGACGATCTCCGCAGGCGGCGCCCGTCCCACCGGCCCACAGACGCCGACCGTGCCGAGGGGCGTGGAGGCCGGAGACGGCGGCAGCCTCTCCGAGCTCGACGCCACACAGCTCCTGGCGGGCACCGCACTGGTGGCGGGCGCCGTGGGCGCGGCGGGCGTGTACGCCGCCAGGCGCCGCTCCGGCTCGCAGGGCTGAGACGGGCGGTTACGAGCAGGCGGGCCGCTTGCCGGCCACTGCTGGGCCGCTCACGACCTCTGCCGCGCCGGAGTCGCACGTTCGCGTGCCGTCCTGGCGGCCTCGCTCACCGAACCGTGGTGCAACGGGCCGTGCCCGGGCAGCAGCATGTCGCCCGAGAGTTTCTCGAACACCTCCAGGGAGTCGCGAGTGCGCTCGCGGTCCCCGTCGAACATGACCGGCAGAAGCTGCGGCCCCCGAACGCGCGAGGTCGGGTGGCCGGTGACCAGGCCGTCGCCGGAGATGACGATGCCCGCGCCGGGGAGATGGTAGGCGCAGTGGCCCGCGGTGTGTCCGGGGGTGTGGACCGGGACGGGGTGGCCCGGCAGGTCGAGGGCACCCTCTGCGGGGAAGGGCAGGGGCTGACTGACGCGGGCGTCCTTCGTCCCGCCGGAGCGCAGGGCGTGCACGGCCCAGGGCAGGACGCCCGGGCGCCAGCTGTTGCGCAGGACCTGGCCGAGCGACACCTGGTGCAGGAACTCGCGCCGGGCGTGCGGGACTTCGGCCGGGTGGGCGTACACCGGGGCGCCGAAGGTGCGGCTGAGGTACTCGGCCGACCCGAGGTGGTCGTTGTGCGCGTGGGTGAGCAGGATCGCCGTGACCGCCTCGGGGGAGTGGCCCGCCGCGGCCAGTGAGTCCAGGACCTGCTGCCGGTCGCCGGGGTAGCCGCAGTCGATGAGCGTGACGGCGTCGCCCTCGCTCAGGATGACCCAGTTCGTGTTGCTGCCGTGGACCAGATGAACGCCGGTGGCGGCGTGAACGAGCGTGCCTTCGCGCATGACGGACCACATCTCTTGAGGTGTGCCACTGGGGGCCGGGGAAGCAGGGGGGAGCTGGGGGTACCGCGGTGACCGGTCTGCCGCAGCGGTCGCAGGCAGGGTAGTTGATCACCTCTCCCGCCCGGATGCCTTCGACGGCGTATCGGGCAGCCGATGCCTGCAGCATCCCTTGACAGTCATCCGATGAATTTGTAGCTTCCGTGGCCAGACGCTCCTCAATTGAGCCAACTAACCATCAAACGTTGGATGTTCGGTCCGTAGATCGATGGTCAATCCCGACCTGCCCGGCCTCAGGAGTCCCCGTGCGTACCGTCCCAGGTTTCCGCAAGAGCCGAAGATCCCCGCTCCCCGGTCTGCTCGCCGCGGCGGTGGGCGTCACGCTGGGCTTCGGCGCCGCCACCGCGCCCACCGCGTCGGCGGCCGCGGGTGGCGGCAGGACCGTCACCCTTCACGTGGCGCCCACCGGCAACGATCGCGCCAACGGCTCGGCGGCCAGGCCGTTCCGCACGGTGGAGCGTGCCCAGGAAGCCGCCCGCAAGGAGGTGCGCAAGCCCAGGTCACGACCCGTCGACGTCGTGGTGCACGCGGGCACCTACCGCCTGGACCACACCCTGACGTTCGGCCCGGAAGACTCCGGCACGGACCGCGTCCCGGTCCGCTACCTGGCGGCGCCCGGTGAACGCGTCGTCATCAGCGGCGGCCGATCGCTGCGGCCCGAGTGGAAGTCGTACGACGACACCGTCAAGGTCGCCGACATAGGCACGGGTCTCGACTTCGACGGTCTCTTCCTGGACGGGCAACGCCAGGTCCTAGCCCGCTACCCCGACTACGACCCCAAGACCGCCATCCTGGGCGGCTACGCGGCCGACGCCATCTCGGCGCAACGCGCCGCCCGCTGGAAGAACCCCACCACCGCGCTCGTACGAGGCCTGCATCAGGGGGAGTGGGGCGGCAACTCCTACCGGGTCACCGGGCTGAAGGCCGACGGCACTCCGCAACTCGACTGGGTGGGCGACAACAACCGCGGCAGCGGCCTGCACACCACGTACCGCATGGTGGAGAACGTCTTCGAGGAACTGGACGCCCCCGGCGAGTGGTTCTACGACAAAGCGGCCGGCAAGCTCTACCTCTACCCTCCGAAGGGCGCCGATCTCGCCTCGGCGCACATCGAGACCGCCGAACTCGACGAACTCATCAGGGTGCAGGGCGGCGGACCGGACGACGCCGTGCACGATCTGAGCTTCTCCGGATTCACCTTCGCCCGCACCCACCGCACCCTCTTCGACCAGCCGTACGAGAAGCTCCAGCTCGGCGACTGGGCGATCGCGCGCGCCGCGGCGGTCCACCTCAAGAACACCGAGAACGTCGCCGTGCGCGACTCCCTCTTCGACCAGGTCGGAGGCAACGCCCTCTTCGTCGACGGCTACAACCGCGAAGACATCGTCTCCGGAAACGAGTTCAGCCACTCGGGCGCCTCCGACGTCGCCGTGGTGGGCAACCGCGACGCGGTACGCGAGCCGTCCACCTGGGACAGCATGCGCAAGACCATCACGGACACCACACCCGGCCCGAAGTCCGACAACTACCCGCGTGACATCCGCATCAGCGACAACTACATGCACGACAACGGCCAGTTCGAGAAGCAGACCTCAGGCGTGCAGATCTCGATGAGCCGGCGCGTCACCGTCGACGGCAACACGATCCACGACGGCCCCCGCGCCTGCGTCGACATCAACGACGGCACCTGGGGCGGACACGTCATCGAGAACAACGACATCTTCAACTGCGTCAAGGAGACCTCCGACCACGGGCCGATCAACTCCTGGGGCCGCGACCGGTTCTGGCCGCTGACCGCTGACGACGCGACGAAGAAGTCGTACGCGAGACTCGACGCGATGGACACCACCGTCATCCGGCACAACCGGATCCGCCACTCCTCGCACTGGGACATCGACCTCGACGACGGCAGCTCGAACTACCTCATCGAGGACAACCTCCTCCTCAACGGCGGGGTGAAGCTCCGCGAGGGCTTCCACCGGACCGTGCGCAACAACATCTTCGTCAACGGCGGCGCGCACTTCCACGTCTGGTACGCGGACAGCGGCGACACGGTGGAGAAGAACGTCTTCGTCACCGGCACCCCGTACAGCCTGATCCAGGCCGACATGGCGAAGAGCAAGCCGACCGTCGACAACAACCTGTTCTGGAACAACGGCAGGCCGGTCACCGGTGTCACCGACGCGTGGCGCGCCCTCGGCCTCGACACGCACTCGGTGACGGCCGACCCCGAGTTCACCGGAGCCTCGCCCTTCACCGATCCGAAGAAGCTCGACTACACGCTCCAGGCGGACTCCCCGGCCCGGGCCCTCGGCTTCCGTCCCTTCGCGATGGACGGCTTCGGAAAGACCGGCAGCCCCACGCCGCCCCCGCTCGAATGGGTCGACGACACTCCCACCGACACGCTCGACGCGTTCCAGGAGCCGCTGCTCGGGGCGTCCGCGACACGTATCTACTCCGACGCGGTCAAGTCGGCGACGGGTCTCACCGACTACGACGGTCTGCATCTGCCCACCGTCCCCACCACGTCGGAGGCGTACCGGCAGGGCCTGCGCACGAACGACGTCATCCGGGAGATCGACGGCAGGAAGGTGACCGGACGCGACAGCTTCTGGAGCGTCTACAACCGCTCGGCCCCGGGCACCGACGTCCCGCTGACGATCTGGCGCAACCAGGCCTCGACCCAACTCACCCTCCACAAGCCCGAGTCGGGCGAACAGATCAACAACACGTCCGGGGTCGTGTACGCCGGATCGGGCTGGGACTGGAAGAACGCCTCGCGCGGTGGCGCGGGCGGCTGGGCCGACGACGTGCATGCCACACAGAACAAGGGCGACTCCTTCGAGCTCACCTTCAACGGCACGGCGATCGACGTCATCACCCAGATCAACAGCGACGAGGGGCAGGTCGACCTCTACGTGGACGGACAGCCGGCGGGCACGATCGACAACGCGAGCCCCACTCGGCAGCATCAGCAGACCGTGTTCAGCAAGTCGGGCCTCACGCCGGGCGAGCACACGATCAAGGGCGTGATGAAGACGGGCAGCTATCTGATCGTGGACAGCTTCAAGGTCCGCTAGACGCCGTCGGGGGTTCGCTCTGCCGTAGAGCGGGGGCGGCGTCCTCGTCGAGCAGAGGGAACAGCCGCGCGACGGCCGCGACCGCCACGGTGTCCGCCGGGCGCGTCGTGGCCGCGTCATGACGCGCCTGGAAGTCGGTCATCAACTGGCGTATGGACGACGCCAGTTGGCTCACCTCCTCGGGGCTGAGGCGCAGCACGGCACTGAACGACTCGTCGTGACGCCACGCTGCCGGTGCCTGTTCCAGGCGGGCGAGGCGGTGCCGGTAGGTCGCGTCCTCGCGGTTGTGGGCCGGCGCGGTGAACTCCACTGCGCCGGCCTGGTCCGTCAGGTGGTCGGACTCCCAGCGCAACTGCCATGGACGGGCCCGTCCGTCCGTGGGCGGCGCCTCCTCGATGAGGCCGTAGCGCGCGAGCTGGCGCAGATGGAACGAGCAGAGCCCGGAGCTGTGGCCGAGGCGGGCGGCGGCCTCGGTGGAGGTGACCGTGCCGGCCTCGGCGAGCAGGTCGAGGAGCGCGATCCGGACCGGGTGGTCGGGCAGGGGCCGGCGTGCTCCGTGCGGCGGAATCCACGGGCCGGAGCCGGAGCCGGAGTCAAGGCCATGGCCGGCGGGCGCGGTGGGGCGTTCCTTGTCGCTCATTTTGCAAAGAGTGCTACTTTGCAAAGCGGTTGGTCAAGTCGGTCAGGTTTGCCGAGCCGGGCCGGGGGATGCGTTCCCGGTCCTCCTTCGGCCTGCTCAGGAGGCGTCAACACCCATGTCTTTGCGGCTCGATGACGGGACATCACAAGATCTCAGGGTGCGGGTGCAGGGTGTTCCGGTGGACTCGTACCCGGCCCTTCCGCCGGAGGTCGCGCGCGGAACGGTGCGTCGGATCACCGTCGTGGGGGAGGCGATCCTGCACCGCCGCTGCCGCGAGGTGACGCAATTCGGAACCTCTGAACTGGCGCGCCTGATCGACGACATGTTCGCCACGAACGCTGTCGCGGACGGCGCGGCCATCGCCGCCAACCAGGTCGACGTGGATCTCCAGCTGTTCGTGTGGGACATCATGGACGACTGGGGCGTCCGTCATGTCGGTCACATCGCCAACCCCGTACTCGACGAACTGCCCGCCGCGCAGCGCGTCCTGGCCGAGGAATCGGAGGGCTGCCTGTCGGTCCCCGGCCCCTACAAACTCGTACCCCGGCCGGACCACGCAGTCGTCCGTGGCCGCGACCAGGACGGCAGTCCGCTGGTGATCGAGGGCCGGGGCTACTTCGCGCGCTGCCTGCAGCACGAGACGGACCATCTCCACGGCCGCACCTATCTGGACCGGCTCGCCCGGCGCGAACGCAAGGCGGCGCTGAGCGAGATGGAGGAGACGAAGGACAGCGTGTTCGCCCGCCGAGCGGCCCGCGCCACCGAACTGGGCAAGTGACACACCGGCCGGCCTGCGGAGGGCGGAGCCTAGGATCGCGGTCATGGCAATGTTCGTACACCTGACGCCCCAGGCCAACGCGGCGCGCATCAGGCGGGCGGGTATCCGGGCCGCGAGTCGGCACCACGACGGCGGGCGCGGGGTGTTCTGCTTCCCCGTGCTCGCGTCGTACACGCTGACGCACCAGTGGCTGCGGGAGCTGGCACGGCACGGCGCGCCGCGCGGGCTCGTCGCCGTCCAGGTGCGGCTGCCCGACGACGAGCCGGTCACGGTGGGCCGGTACAACCGCGATCCGCTGGCGACGACGGCGAGTGACGCGGTGCGCCGAGTGGCCGCGATGGACGACCCGCGCGGGTGGGAGGTGTTCGTCCCCCGGGCGGTCGCCAAGGGCGAGGTGCGGCGTGTCCGCGCCGTTCGGCAGGTGACCGGCTGGCGCTACTTCCCGAACGCGCACGGCGTCGTGCCGTGCACGTGCGCGGGCTGCCGGGTGCGAGGCGAATACGGGTCCCGGCGGCTGCGTGAACGCAGGCCGCACCCGTACGACGGCCCGCCGCCCCCGGCTCCGGTCCTGCTGCGACGCGTGGAGGCGGCCGGAGATCCGGGCGACGCCACGGCGCTGTGCGAGGCGCTGCGCTGGTTCGGCCTGCGTCGGCGCGGCCCGGTGGAACGGCTCTCCAGGCTCGCCGGCCACCCGGAGCCGGCGGTGCGCGAGGCTCTCGCCGACGCGGTCGCCGGCTGGTCGACGCCCGGGGTCGACGCGCTCCTCGCCCGCCTGGTGTCCGACCCGGACCCCGATGTACGGGAGCTGGCGGCGGCCGTCGTCGAACGGCGGGAGGAGAGACGCGCGCATCGATGAGTGGTGGGGGGAACACCAGGCGTGGCGCGCTCCCCCGACTGTGGCGCCGCGCCGTCCAGGATGGGCGTCATGAACCCACGCATCACCTTGATCACCGGAGCGACCCAGGGCCTGGGCCGTGGCATCGCGCTCGACCTCGCCCCGCGCGGAGACACCCTCCTTCTGCACGGCCGCGACGCGGGGCGGCTCGAAGCGGTCACCGCCGAGGTGCGGGCGGCCGCACCGGACGCCACGGTCCGTACGTACCTCGCCGACCTCTCGGACCTCGACCAGGTGCGGGCCATGGCGGACCGGATCCGCGACGCCGAACCCCGTCTCGACGTGCTGGTCAACAACGCGGTCGCCAGTGGCGGCGCGGAGCCGCTGCGGCGGGAGCTGAGCGCGCAGGGCCACGAACTGCGGTTCGCCGTCAACCACTTGGCCCCGTACGCCCTGATCCGCGGCCTCCTACCCCTGCTCAAGGCCTCCGCACCCGCGCGCATCGTCAATGTCGCGTCCATGGGGCAGGAGCGCATCGACTTCGACGACGTCATGCTGGAGCGGGACTACGAAGGGCTGCGGGCGTACTGCCGCAGCAAACTCGCCCTGATCATGGCGACGTTCGAACTGGGCACGGAACTCGAAGGCACGGGTGTCACGGCCAACGCCCTGCATCCGGCCCATCTCATGGACACGGAGGGCGTGCGCGCGTACGGCTTCACCCCGGTGACGGCAATCGACGAGGGCGTTCGGCCGACGGTGCGGCTGATCACGGACCCGGAACTCGGGTCCACCACAGGCCGGTACTTCGACCGCTTCACGGACGCGCGCGCCCACGAACAGGCCTACGACAAGGAGGCGCGTCGGCGCCTGATGGCTCTGACGGACGAGCTGACGGGGTACGGCTCCGCGGCATCGTGAACCGGACGTCGGTGTCCCGGGGCGACGGGTTCGCAGGACACCGGTCGCCCCGGGACGTCACCCCCTGCTTACTGGGTGGTGACGTGGACGTAGTCGACGACGAGCTGCTGGGGGAAGCTCGTGCTGCCGTCGGGGTCTCCCGGCCAGTAGCCGCCGACCGCGAGGTTGAGGATCAGGAAGAACGGCTTGTTGAACGCCCATTGGTTGCCGCCGACGTCGGCGGGCGTGCGGGTCTGGTAGACGTTCCCGTCGACCGACCACTTGACGGAGTTCGGGGCCCAGTCCACGGCGAACGTGTGGAACCCGTCCGCGAAGGCCTGTCCGCCGGGCAGCGTGTAGGCCGCCCCGATGCCGCCCGAGCCCGAGTATCCGGGGCCGTGCAGCGTGCCGTGGACCGTTCCGGGTTCGAAGCCGACGTTCTCCATGACGTCGATCTCGCCGCTCGCCGGCCAGCCGACGCTGCCGATGTCGTTCCCGAGCATCCAGAACGCGGGCCACATGCCCTGCCCGCGCGGCACCTTCATCCGGGCCTCGACATGACCGTAGGCCTGGGTGAACTTGCCCGAGGTGTTGAGCCGGGCCGAGGTGTACTCGCAACGCCCGTACCAGCACTGGTAGTTGTTCGGGTTCTCCTTGCGGGCCGTGATGACCAGGTTGCCCTGGCCGTCGAGCGCGGCGTTGCTGTTGCCCGCGGTGTAGTACTGCCGTTCATGGTTGTTGACGTTGTCGCCGGTCTCGATCTGCCACTTTCCGCCGTCGACGGCCGAGCCCGCGGCGCCGTTGAAATCATCGGTGAACGTGGCCGCGGCGGCGGCTTTCGCGGGACTGCCGATGGGCGCCGGGGCGGCGGACGCGCCGGTGGGCACCGCCGCCAGGCTCGCGGCACAGCAGGCCAGGGAGGCGGCGTACAGGGAGGCGCGGCGGCGCCAGGATGAGCGCACGGTCATCACATCGCTTCACGTGGGGGGTCGTGTGGGGGGTCGCGTGCATGACAAATCAGCGAACGAAGTATCCGGAAGTGAACGCTGGCGGCGGCCACTTGAGGTACTTCCTTCACTTCTTGATTTAAAGGAGTGCCCATCGTGGCGTCAAGGCATTGGCGTGTACCAAGTGCAAGGAGCGACCCCGCAGGCGCCGTGGCCTGCGGGGTCGCTCGGTGGGCCGACGGCCCGGTTCGGCAGGGAAACGCCGGGCCCTTGCGGTTCCGGTGGGAGCTCCGCACCGGGCTCGGTACGGAACTCCCCGGCCCGTGGACCCAACAACGCCTCAGTGAGGCGCATCTGACGGCGAGAAACCTGTTTGTCCAGGCCTCCGGCCGCGATCACAGCGGCTTCGGGGCCGCGGCCTCCAGAGCGTCGACGGAGCCGGACATGACGGTGCGCACGTGCTCGGTGAGGTGCTCGGCGGGCCAGTCCCACCACGCGAGGGCGAGCAGGCGCTCGACGTCCTCATCGGAGTAGCGGCGGCGGATGAGTTTCGCCGGGTTGCCGCCGACGATCCCGTAGTCGGGCACGTCGTCGACGACCACGGAACCCGAGGCGATGATCGCCCCGTGCCCGATGCGGACACCGGGCATCACCGTGGTGCGGTAGCCGAACCACACGTCGTTCCCGACCACCGTGTCCCCCCGCCCCGGCAGCCCGCTGATGAGATCGAAGTGGTCCGCCCACGAGCCGCCCATGATGGGGAAGGGGAACGTCGACGGGCCGTCCATACGGTGGTTGGCCCCGTTCATGATGAACCGCACGCCCTCGCCCAGCGCACAGAACTTCCCGATGACCAGCTTCTCCGGCCCGTAGTGGTACAGCACATTGCGCGTCTCGAAGGCGGTCGGGTCGTCCGGATCGTCGTAGTACGAGAACTCACCGACCTCGATCAACGGCGACGTCACAAGCGGCTTGAGCAGCACGACCCGCGACTGCCCCGGCATCGGGTGGAGCACGGTCGGATCGGCGGGCACGAACGACATGACGGGTCAACTTCCTCACGTGGTACGGGACGGTGGACCGCCATGCTGTCAGCCGCGCTGGGTCTCCGACTCCAGCGCGGCCCGCGTCTCGGGTCCGTAGACACCGGCGTCCTCGTCGATGGCGCGGGCCACCTGATAGCGGTGGACCGCGTCCGCGACATCGGTCGAGTACGTGCCGTCGGCCGGTCCCGTGTACAAGTTGAGCTGGGTCAGCCGTCGTTGGAGGTCTTTGACCTGACCGCCGTGGCTGCCGGTGGACAGGACTCGGGCGCCGGATCCCGGGTGGGCGGCGGAAGAGGCGGTGGGCGCGGGCGCGGAGGGTGTCGCGGAGGAGGATCTCGTCGAGGTGGACGCGGCTGCGGCCGCCGAGGTGGACGCCGTCCCGGAGGCCGCCGACGACGGGCCGGCGGAGCGGGTCGCGTGCGCGCCGCCGTTCTCGGCGGACGGGGGCGCCGACCGCGACGGGACGGATCCGGACGGCGCGGGTACGGCGGACTCGTCCGCCGCCGACACGGTCCGGCTGGGGGCGCTCCCGGAGCTGAGGGCGCCACTCGCCACGGCGATCATGGCGGCCGCCCCGGCACCCAACGCCGCGGTCCCGACGAGCACCCACCGGCGCGTGGGGCGTGCGGGCCGCCGACGACCACGACCGGTGGTGACGACCTGCTCCGAAATCCGGACCGGCATGCCCTCGACGGCCGGCGCATCCCCGACCGGTGCCTCGAAGAGCCGCAGATCCTCCTGGGCCACCGTCCCGGCGGACTGACCGGGTGGGCTCACCCGCCCGAACACCGGGTTCGCCGACACCGCCGGTGCGGACGTCGCGCAGCCGCACACCGGCTGCCGGCCGGCAGTCGGTTCGGACCCGCACAAGGGGCATCGCTGTGCACTCACGTGAATGGCCCCTCCTCCGGGCGGGCCACAGCATATGCCGATGATCAGGTGAGGTCCGACTCGACTGCTCGCCCGACCGTCACCTGACCGACGGAGCCCGGCTGCCGTCGGCCTTTGACGAGTAGATATGCGAAATGGGTATCGGTCGATACAGTCGTCCCTTTACAACTGGTTGTGGGGACAACCGGAGCGCCTTGGGGAGGGCCTGCAACACATGAGTCGACGCTCCAGTGGCTCGGTCGGCGTCTGGGCCGAGATGCAGCGGCAGCAGCAGCGCCAGCTGGAGGCCGAAGCCAGACGGCAGAGGCAAGAAGCGCAGCAAGCACGTGCCTATCAACGGCGAGCGATCCAGAACCACCGCGAGTACCGGCAGGCGGAGGCCCTGCGCCGCACGGAGGAACTGGACGCTCACGTCACCTCGCTGCAAGGTCTTCTCGCCTCGGGTTGCCAGGCTCCGCCTTTCAGAGCGCCCTCTCTCATGCGCCCTGAGGATGTCCAGCCCTTCGCTCCGGGCCCCCTGGCGCGGCCCGTGCCCATGCCGGACTTCCGTCACTACCAGACACAGGGCGGTTGGACCGCCGCTCGGCGGGTCCAGGCGCAGGCCGAGGCTCGGGCGCATTTCGAGAGGGACTGGCACTCGGCCCAGGCGGCGGAGGCTCAACGGCAGCAGCAGCTGGCGTCGTACCAGCGGGAGTACCAGCAGTGGGCCGATGCCCAGCTGGCCGATGTCCGCCGGCACAACGCGGGCATCCAGGAACTGACCGCGGCAGTCAGGCGCCGCGAACCCGACTCCGTGGTCGAGTACTTCTCCGCGGCTCTCTACGCCTCGACCGCATGGCCGGAGGGTTTCCCGCGTCAGGTGGCAGCCGCGTACGACTCCGCGGCCGGTCAGTTGGTGCTGGACTGGGAACTGCCCGCCTACACCGTCGTCCCCGAGGTCAAGTCCGTTCGGTACATGTCCGGGGTGGACCAGGACAAGGAGACGGCACGCCCGGCAGGTCAACGTCGGTCGCTGTACCGGGAAGTTCTCGCGCAGTGCATGCTGCTCGTCCTGCACGAACTCTTCGCCGCGGACGAGACGGGCACGCTCGAGGGGGTGGCCTTGAACGGGTTCGTGGACGGGCACGACCCCACGACGGGCCGACCGGGCCACATCTACCTGGCGACCGTCATGACATCGAGAGCGACGTTCCGCGACCTGTACCTGGCGCAGGTGGACGCCGGCAGCTGTCTGTCCGACGCGTTACGCGGGCAGCTCTCCGCCCGCCCCGATCAGCTCACGCCGGTACGGCCCGGCCGCCGGCCGCAGGAGGTCGGAAACCGCGTCGTCACCCATGGCAGCGACGAGGAACCCGACCTGTACGACATGGATCCGATCGCCTTCGAGGATCTCGTCGCCGAGCTCTTCCGCGCCATGGGGATGCAGGCGGTCACCACCCAGCGCTCGAACGACGGCGGGGTGGACGTCGACGCTCTGGATCCGACGCCGATCCGGGGCGGCAAAATCGTCGTGCAGGTGAAGCGCTACCGCAACACGGTGCCGCCCACCGCCGTCCGAGACCTGTACGGAACCGTGCAGGACGCCGGCGCCAACAAGGGTGTCCTCGTGACGACATCAGGGTTCGGCCCGGGCTCGCACACCTTCGCCAACGGCAAGCCGCTGGAACTGATCTCCGGTGCCGAACTCGTCGATCTGCTGCATCGGCACGGGCTGCAAGGGCGTCTGGGCGAGGGAGCCCGCCGCCCGGCAGCGCAGCCGACTCCGACGGTGCCGGACTTTCGGCTGCCCGACGACTACAACATCCTGGGCATGTCGTGGACCGGAGACGTCGCCCTGGACGTGTGTGCTCTCGTCTGCCGTGGCGGCAGCATCCTCAGTGACGATCACTTCGTCTTCTACAACAACCCGCACACAGCGGACGGATCCGTACGCGTTCTGCCTCCGACCGCACCGGACAAGGCCGCCATCTGCGTCTCCTTCGACGAGTTGCCGGACGAAGCCGACCGGTTCGTGCTCGTGGCCGCGATCGACCCGGAGGTGAACCCGGACGCCGACCTCACCGGCTTCACGGACGCCTCCATCCGCCTGCTCGACCCGAGGCTGGCCGACCTGGGACGGCTCGAGGTCTCCGACGGCCGCCCGGGCGAAACCGCCTTGGTGCTGGGTTCCTTCCGCCGCAGACCGAACGGGGACTGGGAATTCGTCCTGGGCGGCAAGGGCTACGCGGGGGGCCTGGAGCAGCTCGTTCAGGACTTCGGCATCGAGGTGGAGTAGCTGAAGCACGGCTCGGGCCGGGGGCCGAGCCGCGCCCCAGGGCGTGACGGCGCCCGGACCCGGGAGGCGCTGGCGTTGCGTATCTGCGTGGGTCTCGGTCGCGGACGTACCGTCGTGCACGTCAGGGCCAGACTCACGTCTCACCGAAACGGCAGGAACGCTCCATGAGTACCACGCACTACGACGTCGTCGTCCTGGGTGCCGGGCCCGGTGGCTACACCGCGGCCGTGCGCGCCACCCAGCTGGGCCTTCGTACCGCGGTCGTCGAGGGGAAGTACTGGGGTGGTGTCTGCCTGAACGTGGGCTGTATCCCGTCCAAGGCGCTCCTGCGCAACGCCGAACTCGCGCACATCTTCACGCAGCAGGCCTCGACCTTCGGCATCCACGTCGACGGACAGGTCAGCTTCGACTACGGCGAGGCCTACCGGCGCAGCCGCAAGGTCGCCGACGGCCGCGTCGCCGGCGTGCACTACCTGATGAAGAAGAACAACATCACGGAGTACGACGGCCGCGGCACGTTCACCGACGACCGCACGCTCCGCATCGACCTGACGGCCGGCGGCACCGAGACCGTCACCTTCGGGAACTGCATCATCGCGACCGGCGCCACCACCCGCCTCCTGCCGGGCACCGCCCTCAGCGAACGCGTGGTCACCTACGAGGAGCAGATCCTCTCCGAGACACTCCCCGAGTCCATCGTCATCGCGGGCGCCGGAGCGATCGGCGTCGAGTTCGCGTACGTCCTGCACAACTATGGCGTCAAGGTGACCGTCGTCGAGTTCCTGGACCGCATGGTGCCGACCGAGGACGCCGACGTGTCCAAGGAACTCTCCCGCCAGTACCGCAAGTTGGGCGTCGAGGTGCACACCGGGACCCGGGTGGAATCCATCGACGACAGCGATCCCTCGGCCAAGGTGCGCGTCACCGTCTCCAAGGACGGGCAGCAGCGCGTGATCGAGGCCGACAAGGTCCTCCAGGCGATCGGCTTCGCGCCTCGCACCACCGGATACGGGCTCGAGAACACCGGCGTACGGCTCACCGAGCGCGGCGCGATCGACGTGGACGGACGCGGCCGCACGAACGTGCCCCACCTGTACGCGATCGGTGACGTCACCGCGAAACTGATGCTGGCGCACGCGGCGGAGGCCATGGCCGTGATCGCCGCCGAGACGATCGGCGGCGCGGAGACCATGGAGGTCGACTTCACGATGATCCCGCGCGCCACCTACTGCCAGCCGCAGATCGCCAGCTTCGGGTGGACCGAGGCGCAGGCCCGCGAGCTCGGGTTCGACGTGAAGGTGGCGAAGTTCCCGTTCTCCGCGAACGGAAAGGCCCACGGCCTCGGTGAGCCGACGGGCTTCGTCAAGGTCGTCAGCGACAACCGGTACGGCGAACTGCTGGGCGCCCACCTCATCGGCCCCGAAGTCACCGAACTGCTACCGGAGTTGACTTTGGCTCAGCAGTGGGACCTGACCGTCCACGAGGTGGCCCGCAACGTGCACGCCCACCCGACGCTCGGCGAGGCCGTGAAGGAGGCGATCCACGGGCTGGCCGGACACATGATCAACATGTGACGGTCGTCCGGGTGGCGCCTCCTCCGGCAGCCACGCCTCCTCGGTCAGGTACCGATCGACGCCCGGCCGTCACGCGGTCGCGAGGGAGACCTCGGTCGACTTGATCAGGGCCACGACGGAGGTGCCGGGGGCCAGGGCCAGGTCGGTGACGGCGTCCTTGGTGATGGCGGACGTCAGTTCGCCACCCGGGACGCTGACCTTGACGGAGGCCATGGCGCCGCCCGTGGCGATGTCGTCGACCGTTCCGGCGAGCTGGTTGCGGATGGACAGCCCCTCGACCGTGCCGGTGGCGAGGGAGACCTCCGTGGACTTGACCAGGGCGCGCACGGCGGAGCCCTCGGCGAGGCCGAGTTCCTTGACGGCATCCAGGGTGATCGCCGCGGTGATGTCCTGGCCGCCGTCGAGGCGGACCTTGACCGTCGCCATGGCTTCACCCGCGGTGATGCCCGTAACGCTGCCGGGAAGCTGATTGCGGATGCTCAGGCTCATGCGGAACGCCTCACAGGAAAGGTATGGAATGTCAGACTTTGGGCCTGCATAGGCCTCACCGTAGCCGGGCTGGACGTGGCTGGTGTGAGGCGCGTCGCATCTGCGAGGTGAAGGGGAATGGGTGCCTGGCAGGCCGGAGTCGCCAAGTGTGCTGCGGGATGCCGGGGTGCGGCTTGTCGCGGGATCCAGGGGCGCAGGGGTGGGGCGTCAGGCGGGGTACGCGTGCGTCTGTGTCGCCTTGACCGTGGCCCAGACCGGCGCGCCCGGGTGCAGGTTCAGCTCCGCGGCGGCGACCGTCGTGAGGTCGGCGGCGAGCGTGAGTTCACCCGTGAGGTCCGCGCGGATCTGATCCCCGTGCGTCTCGAGCCCGGCGACCTGACACCGCCACAGATTCCGGGCGCTGGCGCCGGTGGGCCGGTCCCGGTAGAGGGTCACGGCGCTCGGCGGGAACGCCACGAAGGCGGGTCCCGACAGTTCCTCGCTGGTCGCGATGTCCGGCCCGGAGCCGACCCGCACCACATGCCCGTCGGCCTGCCCCTTGTAGAGGTTGAGGCCGACCAGCTGGGCGATGTAGTCCGTACGCGGACGACGGGCGATGTCGGCCGGGGCGCCCTCCTGGACGACGCGGCCGTGCTCGATGACGACGAGCCGGTCGGCGAGCACCATCGCGTCCAGCGGGTCGTGGGTGACCAGTACGGCGACGGCCTCGAAGTCGGCCAGATGGCGCCGGAGTTGGGCGCGTACATCGAGGCGGGTGCGCGCGTCGAGCGCGGCGAGCGGCTCGTCGAGGAGCAGCAGCCGGGGACGGGTCGCCAGGGCGCGGGCCACGGCGACGCGCTGCGCCTGGCCCCCGGACAGCCGGCGGGGCTTGGCGCCGTGGTGGTCGGCGAGACCCATGCGGTCCAGCCACTTCGCGGCCTGCTCGCGCGCTTCGGCCTTGGACACTCCGTGGCAGCGCGGACCGAAGGCGACGTTGTCCAGGGCGCTCAGATGGGGGAAGAGAAGGTAGTCCTGGAAGACCACGCCGACCGGCCGGGACTCGGGTGCCGTGCGGTCCAACGCGGCACCGTCCAGATTCAGATGACCGCCCGTCAGCGGTGTCAGCCCGGCCAGGGCGCGCAGGGCCGTGGTCTTGCCGGCGCCGTTCGGACCGAGCAGCGCGACCACGTCCCCGGGGGCGGCGCGCAGCGCGACGTCGAGGCGGAACGTGCCCCGGTCGACGACGAGGTGGGCGTCCAGGCCGTCGGCGCGGATGCCGTCGGCGGGGACGCCGCCGAAGACGGGGTCGATGTGCGTCATGAGGCGGTCATCCGGTGGTCGGACGGTCCGGCGAGGACCGTGTGGGGGAGGGCGGGGCCGGTCATGACGCCGTCATCCAGCGGTCCCGCAGCCCTGCGAGGACCGCGATCGACACGGCCAGCAGCACCAGGCTCAGGGCGATCGCGGCGGCCGGGTCGTTCTGGAGTGCCAGGTACACGGCCAGCGGCATGGTCTGCGTACGGCCGGGGAAGTTGCCCGCGAACGTGATGGTCGCGCCGAACTCGCCGAGCGCGCGCGCCCAGGCAAGCACGGCACCCGCGGCGATACCCGGCATGATCAGCGGCAGCGTCACCCTGCGGAACGCCGTGAAGCGGGAGGCGCCCAGCGTCGTGGCGGCCTCCTCGAACCGCGGATCGGCGGCCCGCAGCGTGCCCTCCACGCTGATGACGAGGAACGGCATGGCCACGAACGACTCCGCGACCACGACCCCCGCCGTGGTGAACGGCAGCGTGATCCCGAACCACGAGTCCAGCAACTGCCCGACGACGCCGTTGCGTCCGAGGGCCAGCAGCAGGGCCACGCCGCCCACCACCGGGGGCAGCACGAGCGGCAGTGTCACCAGCGCCCGGACGAAGCCGCGCCCGGGGAATTCCGTGCGCGCGAGCAGCCAGGCCAGCGGGACCCCCAGGACCAGGCTCACCGCCGTGGCCGCCGTCGCGCAGATCAGCGACAGCTGGAGGGCCTGCCAGACCTCCGGACTGGTCAGCTGCTCCGGCAGGCTGCGCCAAGGGGCCCGTACGAGCAGGGCGATCAGGGGCAGCAGCAGGAACGCGAGGCCGACGAGGGCGGGCACCAGAAGCGGCAGAGGCACCCCGCGGCCCCGGGCGCCCGGCCGGGCACGCCGACGCCGCGGCCCGGCCCCACGGGTGTCGCCACCCGTGAGGACCTCGGCCGCGGCGCCGGACTTGTCGAGATCGGTCACGGCTTGAGGAACCCGGCCGCCGTCAGGACCTTCTGGCCCTCGGCGGACTGCACGAGCGCGATGAACTCCTTCGCCGCCGCGGCGTTCGGTGCGTCCTTCAGGAGAGCGATCGGGTAGTCGTTGATGGCGTTCGCGGACTCGGGGAACTCGACGCCGTCCACCTTGCCGCCCGCGGCCTTCACATCGGTCTTGTAGACGACGGCGGCGTCGGCCTCCTTCAACTCCACCTTCGTCAGGGCGCTCTTGACGTCCTGCTCGTACGAGGCCGGGGTGAGCTTCAGCTTGCTGGCGTCCAGCGCCTTCTGCGCGGCGGCACCGCACGGCACCGTCTTGTCGCAGAGCACGACCTTGAGGCCGGACTTGGTGAGGTCCTTGAGGGAGGCGACCTTGTCGGGGTTGCCCGGCAGGGTCGCGATCTCCAGCTGGTTGCGCACGAACGTGGACGGGGCGGTGGCCGCGTCCTTCTTGTCCGTCACGATCGCCATCGTCTTGGGGCTGGCGGCGGCGAACACGTCGGCCGGCGCGCCACCGGTGATGCTCGCGGCGAGGGTGTCACTGCCGCCGAAGCTGAACGTCACCTTCGTACCTGGGTGGGCCTTCTCGAAGTCCTTGCCCAGGGTCGTGAAGCTCTCCTTGAGCGAGGCCGCCGCGAAGACGGTCACCGTCCCCGTGACCTTCTTGGCGGAGTCCTTGGACGCCGAGGAGGAGTCCTTCTTGGACGACGAGTCCGAGCCGGAGGAGCAGGCGCTCAGCGCCAGCAGCGCGGCGACGCCTACGCCGGTCACCTGCAGGGTCCGGCGGGTCCGGCGCGTGCAACGGGTCATCACGGGGTTACTCCCTAAGGCTCACTTGAGAAGAATCGGGCTGATTCTCCGCGAAGCGTCCGGCGGACACTTCAAGGACTTTCGACGACCACGTTGGTCGATTTGATCACGGCGACCGCAGGCACACCGGGTTCCAGCGCCATCTCCTCGGCCGACTCCCGGCTGACCATGGCCACGACCCGGAAGGGCCCGGCCTGGATCTCCACCTGCGCCGACACATCCCCGAGGACCACCTCGGTGACGATGCCGGAAAGGCGGTTGCGCGCCGAGGATCCGTTGTTCGTCCGCTCGGTGCGGTGCAGCTGTCGGGCGAAGGACGCCAGGTCCGCCCCGGGGATGATCCGGCGGCCCAGCTCGTCACGCTCGGCATGCAGCCTCCCGCCGTCGACCCAGCGCCGAAGGGTGTCGGCGCTGACGCCCATCAAGGCGGCCGCCTCCCCGATCCGGTAGGTGCGCATGCACGGATCATACTGCCGCAGATGCGAGGCGGAAGTCTCTTGTTGCATCGCATGAGCTGGATCATGTGCAGACAGGGGTAGGCATGTGCGTTTGTATGAGAGTGCTGCGGCCGAGGCCCGGGTACGGTCATTCGGGAGGTGGTAGTCCGTGCGTCAATCCCTTACGGCCGCCGATCCGGTGGCAGAGCTCGCCCTGACCGGCGATGTCGCGCGCCCGGCCCGGCTGACGGTGCCCGATCTGCTCGACTGGCCCCAGCACACGGCGCGGGTCAGCTTCGAGTGCGCCACCAGCGGCGTCCAGGAGCACAGCTTCGCGGGCCCGCTGCTGCACGACGTCTTGCATGACGCCGGGCCCGGCTTCGACCCCGCCCGCCGCAAGGACCGGCTGCGGTTCCTGATCGCGGTGACCGGAGCGGACGGCCATCACGCCCTGCTGTCCTGGGCGGAGATCGACCCGGACTTCGGGCAGGCCCCCGTCCTGCTCGCCGTCACCATCGACGACTCGCCTCTCGACCGGGCCGGACCCCAGCTCGTCCTGCCCCAGGACCGCTGCGGGGCGCGGCACATCAGCGGCATCAACGCGATCCGCGTGGACGGCCGTTACGCGCCGTGGGCCTGACGCGGCGGGAGCACCACCGGCGCGCCGGACCCCCGACCGCCCACGTCATCTCGCACACGTGGCTGCACATGTCCGGCGTACCGGACGGGACGCGGGTGGTGCCGTCGGACGGGCCGGGGCACGGACCGCGGGTCGGCCCGGTACGCGCAGCCCGGGCCGGCGGACCACCCCTGGCGGCGAGGCCACATCACGGCATGACCCCGCACATCTCCGGGTCCTCGCTGTCCGCGCAGGACCGATGCGGCGAGTACCCGGGAAATCCTTGAGGCGCGGTCCAACTCCACGGAGCCCAAAGACTCCTGAGGCTGACGCGACGGCCGCCGCCCGCAGACGTCAGGTGCGGTCGATGTGCACGTTCGTCGACTTCACGCGGGCGGTGGCCTCCGCGCCCACCTCGAGTCCCAGCTCCTCCACGGCCTCACGCGTCAGCAGCGACACCAGCCGGTGAGGGCCCGCCTGGATCTCCACCTGGGCCGCCACGTCACCCAGCTTCACGGCGGTGACGATGCCCGGGAAGGCGTTGCGCGCGGAGGTGTACGAGATGTCCTCCTCGCCGCCGGTCCTGGCTACCTCGACCGAGAGGGCGGCCAGGTCCCTGCCGTCGATGAGCCGCCGCCCACCCGCGTCACGATGGGTGGCCACTCTGCCCGCATCGGCCCATCGGCGTGCGGTGTCCGGGCTCACGCCGAGAAGCCGGGCGGCCTGGCCGATCGTGTAGGACTGCATACGCGCCAAGATAGACGAATACTCAGGTGAGCCCGTCCTCGGCGAGTCGCATCGTGAACCAGAGGGCGGGGTCCTCCGGCAGCACATATCGCTCCACTTCCACGAATCCGTGCTTCTCCGCGAACCGCACCCCGGCCACGTTGGACGCCAGGATCACCGTCTCGATGACGGCGGCGTCCAGCGTTCGCGCGTGCTCAAGACCGTGCCGGTAGAGCATGGCGCCGAAGCCCTGCCGGCGGTGGTCGGGGAGCACGCGGGCGATCACCGTGGCCGTGGCGGTGTCGTCCGTCGGCGGGCGCACCGTCGTGCAGCCCACGAGGGTGTCGCCGAGGTAGGCGACTTCCAGATGGTTGCGCCCCACCCGCTCGCGCACGTCGTCGAGGGACAGCGGGTCGGCCGGGATGATCAGGTTGTGGACGTGGCGCCAGTCCTCGATCAGGGCGTCGCCCTGCACCTTCTCAATGCGGAGATCAGTCATCGCAGCAGAAAATCGTGCGCGTCGCCGCACGTCAACTGCATAACTGCGCCCCGCAGTCGGTGCCCGGGCGATCTCTTCGACGGCGGGCGGGTCCCGGCCGTGCGCCGGCGCGGCGCTGCTTCAGCGTGTCGTCTGCGGGGCCGGAACGTCGGTCCCGGAGGCCGGTTCGTCCGTCTGCTCGGTGAGGGACTGCTCGGCCCAGATGACTTTCCCGTCGAGGGTGTAGCGCGCTCCCCAGCGCTGGGAGAACTGGGAGACGAGAAACAGGCCGCGCCCGCCCTCGTCGGTGGTGCGGGGGTGGCGCAGATGCGGAGCGCTGGCGCCCGCGTCGGACACCTCGCAGATCAGCGCCCGCTCGACGATCAGACGCAGGCGGATCGGCCCGGCGGCGTAGCGGATCGCGTTGGTGACGAGTTCGCTGACGACGAGTTCCGTGGTGTAGGCGAGCTCGTCGAGCCCCCACTCGGCCAGCTGCCGCGTGACCTTCCTGCGCGCCTCGGCGACGACCGCCGGGTCGCTCTCCAGGTCCCACGAGGCGACCTGCCCGGCGCCCAGGCGGTGGGTGCGGGCCATCAGCAGGGCCACGTCGTCGTTCGGGCGCGCGGGCACCAGTGCGTCGACGACGGCCACGCACAGGCCGTCGAGGGAGGGGTCGCGCAGCTCCAGGACACCGCGCAGGCGCTCCCTGCCCGCGTCGAGTTCGGGGTCGCGGCCGGGTTCCCGTGGGTCGACGGCGAGCAGTCCGTCGGTGTGCAGGGCGAGCACGGACCCCTCGGCGAGGAAGAACTCGGCCGCCTCGAAGGGCAGACCACCCGTGCCGAGTGCCGGCCCGACCGGGAGGTCGGGGAAGGAGACCGTGCCGTCGGGCGTGACGAGCGCGGGCGGGGGATGCGCGGAGCTCGCCATGGCGCACTGGCCGCTGACCGGGTCGTACACCACGTACAGGCAACTGGAGCCGACGGCCTGGATCGCGCTGCGGGCGTCGTCCTCGCGCGCGCCCCTGCTGACCAGGTCGTCGAGGTGGGCCAGGACCTCCTCCGGCGGCAGGTCCAGATCGGCGAGCGTCTGGACCGCGGTGCGCAGGCGTCCCATGGCGGCGGCGCCGTCGATGCCGTGGCCGGGGACGTCGCCCACGACGAGGGCGACCCTGGCGCCGGACAGGGGGATGACATCGAACCAGTCGCCGCCGAGGCCCGTCAGCTCGTCCGCGGGCCGGTAGCAGGCGGTGACGTCCACCGCGTTCTGCTCGGGCAGGTGGCTCGGCAGCAGACTCCGCTGCAGCACCAGCGCGGCGTCGCGTTCGCGTGTGTAGCGGCGGGCGTTGTCGACGCAGATCGCGGCCCGGGAGACGAACTCCTCCGCGAGCGCCAGATCCTCCGCGTCGAACGGGTCGGGGCGGTCGCGCCGGAAGAAGCTGGTGACGCCCATCGTGATGCCGCGCGAGCGGATCGGCACGATCATCATCGAGTGCAGCCCGAGCTCGACGAGGGAGGCCGCCGGGCGGCCGAGGTCGGCGACGGTCCAGTCCTCGTCCTGGGGATCCACATGCTCCGCGTACCAGGACAGGCCGCTGGTCAGGACGCGGACGGGGGGTGATTCCGGGCGGTAGCGGACCGCCTCCCCGATGCGGACGCGGGTCTCGGGAAGGCCGTCCCGCACCGACCGGTGGCCCGCGCGCCGCAGCGTGACCATCTCCGAGTCGCTCGGCGGCCCCGCCGTCGGCTCGGCCCCTTCGAGCACCGACTCCAGCAGATCCACGGCGACGAAGTCCGCGAGGCCCGGCACCGCCACGTCTGCCAGTTCCTGCGCGGTCCGTACGACGTCCAGGCTCCGGCCGATGTGCTCACCGGCCCGGTCCAGGAGGGCGAGCCGCTGCCGGGCCAGATAGCGGTCGGTGATGTCCATCGCCGTGTAGTAAACGCCCAGGGGGTTCCCGTTGTCGTCGTTGAGCCGTGTGAACGACATGGCGTGGCAGCACTGGCGGTGCGGCGCGGACTGCACGCGGCCCACCTGCTCGTAGCCCGCGATAGGTACCCCCGTCTCGAGGACCTGCCGCATCTTCGCCTCGAGCCGCTGGGAGTCGAGCCCGGGCTGGATGTCCGCCAGCCTGCGGCCGATACGGTCCTGCGCCGGACCGCCGCCGAACTGCGCCAGCGCGTCGTTCGACCACACGTACCTCAGGTCCGTGTCCACGATGGCGATGCCCAGGGGGGAACGCGTGGCCATCTGCTCCAGGACGGAACGGCTCATCTCCCATCCGGGCGCCCCCGCCAGGGCCGCGACGAGCGCGATCCAGCGCTCGGACCCCGGGCCGAGCTGCGCCTCGGCGACGCGCACCATCAGGGGGACCGGGTGCCCGTCACGGTGTTTTGCCGTGAGGATCCCGGACCAGCCCCCGTCCGCCCTGCAGCGCTCGCTGAGCGCGGGAATCCGGGCCGCGTCCTGGGGCAGCAGCAGCTCCGCCACCTTCCGGCCCGTGACCTCGGCGGCCGCGTACCCCAGCAGCCGCTCGCTCCCGTCGGACCAGCCGGACACCACGCCGTGCGTGTCGAGCAGCACCGGCGCGGCGTCCGCCACGTCGAAGCGCTGCTCTGCGGCATCGCTCTGCTCGCTCGTCGCCACGGCATCCCGCTCCGTCCTGAGAGTGGTTTCCCTCTCCGGTCCATTCTTCACCTCGTGTGACGATGACGGCAGATGTTGCCCGCCTGCGCGCCCCCGCGCCGGGAAAATGAGGGGCGCCCGCCGAAGTTCCCTGCGAGGATGACCGCCCGTCGTGCCCGCTCCGGAGGGAATCCACGTGCCCCGCGCCGTCTCGCTGATCCGTTCGTCCTCGCTGTCCGACGTCGCGGAGTACGCCTACGCGGCCACGGCCCCCGCCGAAGCGCGGCTGATCTTCCTCGCGGGGGCCTGTCCGCTGGACGAGGACGGCTCGACGGTTGCCGTCGGCGACTACGCCGGACAGGCGGCCAAGGCCGTCGAGAACATGCGGACGGCGCTCGCCGAGTCCGGCGCCACCCTCGACGACGTGATCAGCACCCGCGTCCTCGTCGCGTCCACGCGCCAGGCGGACCTGGTGACGGCTTGGGAGGTGGTGCGTGACGCGTTCGGCGACCACGACGTCCCCAGCACGTTGATGGGGGTCACGGTGCTCGGGTACCACGACCAGCTCGTGGAGATCGAGGGTGTCGCGGCGGTACTGGACTCCTGACGGGGGCGGCCCGATCGCGGGTGGCCGATCGGGCCCGCTTCCACGGGTGGCGGCCACGCCACTAGAGTGCCTCCATGCCCGGTGAAATGGTGCCAGACCGCCGCGAACTGCGTGCGTCGCACGAGGAGCGCGACCAGGTCGTGGAGCGGCTGACCGTCGCCGCCGGTGACGGCCGGCTGACCGCGGACGAGCTGGACGAGCGGCTCGAGGCCGCGCTGACGGCCCGTACCCACGGTGAGCTGGCGGCCCTGCTCGCCGACCTGCCGGACGCCGGTCCCGTATGGGCCGCCGGGGTCGCGGCCGCCGATCCGAAGGACGTGTCGCGGATCGTCGTCGACAGCGCGAGCGCGAAGCGGGACGGCGGCTGGGTGGTCCCGAGGCGTCTGGAGATCGAGTCGAAGAGCGGTTCCGTCGTTCTCGACTTCACCCGGGCCGTCATCGCGGTGCCGACCCTGGAGATCGAGGTGGCGGTGCGCAGCGGGTCGGTGACGCTGCTCGTGCCGCCGGACGTCGTCGCCGACGTCGACGACGTGGCCGTGCGCAACGGCAGCGTGCGCCATCAGGCGCGGCCCGAGCCCGCCGCACCGGTCAGGCTGCGCATCCAGATGACGGGTGAGGTGGACGGCGGCAGCATCGCGATACGGCCGCCCGGGCCGCCCCGTCGTGGCTTCTGGCAGTGGCTGCTGCGGCGCCCGCGACCGGTGGCGGCGCTCCCTCGCTGACCGGGCCCCTGTGATACCCCCGGCCGAGCTTGATCATGGTCCGTCCCCGGGGGCTAAGGTCGGCCCGAGCGTTCGCTGCGCGAGGAGGACCGGCCATGGAAGCCGCCGATGTGAACACCCCTGCCGACGACGGCTCACCGGGACGGGCGGGATACCGGCGGTCGGCCGGGTCGCCGCGCGGCGAAGCCCGGCGGCGGGAACTCCTCGCCCTCGTCACCGATGACCTGGAGGCCCACGGACTCGTGGACTTCTCGCTCCGCCGCGCGGCGCGAGCGGCCGGCACCACGCACAAGGTGCTGCTCTACCACTTCGACGGGGCCGACGACCTGCTCACGCAGGCGATCGTCCAGCTGCGCGAGCGGCGCATCGCGAAGGCGCTCGCCGCCGCGACCGAGGGCCGCGACCGCAGGACGCTGGCGGACTGGGTGCGCGCGGTCTGGCCGATCCTCGTGGGGCCGGAGGCCCGCGTGCTCGACCAGGCCATCGGGCTGGCGATGTACGACCCGGAGCGTCACGCGGCGCTGGGACGTGAGGCGTCGCAGCAGTATCTGCCCACGCTGTTGTCCGTGTGCCCCGGGCACTGGTCCGGCCGTCGCAAGCTCGAGGTCGCCGAGATGGTCCTCGCCACGCTCCGGGGCTTTCTGGTGGACGCGCGGACCAGCGGTGACGCCGAGGGCGTCGCAGCCGGGTTCGAGGCGCTGGCCCGCGCGCTGGAACGGGAGGAGGCCGCGGAGGCGTGATCGCGGCGCCCGGGCGGCATCCGATCCGGCCGGACCACGTGGGAGGAGTCCGTGGACAGTTTGTGAACCACGTGGTTCACTTTCGGTGAGGGTGCTTCTCGTCCACTCGGATCCACGCGGGTCCACTCGGAGGCCGGTCATGCGGATGTCCATGGAGCGGGAGAAAGTCCGATTCCCCAGCGGCGGCACCGAATGCGCCGCGTGGCACTACCCGGGGACGAACGGTGCGTGCGTGGTCATGGCGCCCGGCGGCGGGGTGACCAAGGAGCCGGGCACCGACCCGTTCGCGGCGCGCTTCCACGCCGCCGGGTTCGGCGTCCTGGCCTTCGACTACCGGCGGTTCGGTGAGAGCGGGGGCGCGCCGCGCCAGATCCTGGACATCGAGGAGCAGCTCGCCGACTGGCGGGCCGCGATCGCCTGTGCCGCGTCGCTGCCGGCGGTCGACCCCGCACGCGTCGCGGCCTGGGGGTTCTCGGCCTCGGGCGGTCACATCTTCCAGGTCGCGGCGCGCGCACCGCAGTTGGCGGCGGCGATCGCGCAGACGCCGCTGGCCGACGGGCCCGTGGCGTCGCGCAGGGCGATGGCGTATCAGACGCCGTGGGGAATGCTCCGGCTCACTGTGAGGGGTCTCCTCGACGCCGCCGGTGGTCTCGTCGGACGTGAGCCCCTGCTGATGCCGCTCGCCGGTCCGCCCGGGACCGTGGCCATGCTCACCACGCCGGACGGGAACGAGGGGGACCGGGCGCTCAACCCCGGCAACCGCTACCCGGACTGGCGGCAGGAGGTCGCCGCCCGCTCGGCGCTGAGCCTCAGCTTCTACCGGCCGGGCCGCCAGGCGTCCAAGGCGCGGTGTCCCCTGCTGGTCGTCGTGTGCGACCAGGACCGGTCCGCCCTGCCGGGCCCGGCCGTCGACGCGGCGCGACAGGCGCCGCAGGCAGAGGTGGTCCGCCTGCCGGGAGGGCACTACGCGCCCTTCATGGACGCGCACGAACCGGCCGTCGAAGCCGAACTCGCCTTTCTGCAGCGCCACTTGCTCGGCAGGACGGCACCCGTCGGCCCTGGTGCCGCCGTCACCTCCGATCCTTCGGCCCGGAGCCGGTCATGAGGGAGATCGAGCTGACCGCAGGGACCGTCGAGTACGAGGACACGGGAGCGCAGTCTGACGCGGGCGGCAGTGGCCCTGCGGTCGTCTTCCTGCACGGCCTGATGATGGACGCCTCGCTCTGGGACGGGCCGATCGCGGAACTGTCCGGCGAGCACCGGTGCGTGGCGCCGACGCTGCCTCTGGGCGCGCACCGCCGCGCGATGCGCGACGACGCCGATCTGTCGCTGCCCGGGGTCGCCCGCCTCGTGGTCGAGTTCCTGGACCGTCTCGACCTGCGCGACGTCACCCTCATCGGCAACGACACCGGCGGGGCGCTCGTCCAACTGGTCGTCTCCGAGCGCGCCGCCGAGCGCGTGGGCCGCGTGGTGCTCGTCTCGTGCGAGGCGTTCGACAACCTTCCGCCGCGGCTGACCGGCAGGACGCTCGCTCTCGTGGGGAAGCTGTCGCCAAGGATGTTCGGGCTGTTCATGCAGCAGATGCGGATCGGCGCGGTGCGGCGGCTGCCGGTCGCGTTCGGGTGGCTGACCAAACGAGGCGGGACCGCGACCGGCCGGTGGATGAGACCCGTCATCACGCAACAGGAGATCCGCCGCGACGCCGTACGGATGCTGCGCGCGGTCTTCGCCGACACCCGCGTCCTGCTCCGGGCGGCGGAGCACCTGCCGGCGTTCGACCGGCCCGCGCTCGTCGTGTGGGCGCGGGACGACCGGGTGATGCCGCTCGCCCACGGCCGACGCCTCGCCGAACTCCTCCCGCAGGGTCGGCTGGTCGAGATCGAGGACAGCTACACCCTCGTCCCCTTGGACCGGCCGACTGAACTGGCCTCGGCTGTAAGGGAGTTCATGCACGTACCCGCTCCTGACCCCCGCCGGTGACTCCCGGCACCGCCGAGCGGGCGCCCATCCGCTTGCCATGATCGGCGCATGGGCCCGAGGATGACGCCATGCCCGCCTTCACCGCACCCGACGGCACCTGGCTCGCCTACCACGTCGTGGGGGACGGTGAGCCCCTCATCTGCCTGCCCGGCGGCCCCATGCGCGCCTCCGCCTACCTCGGAGACCTCGGCGGGCTCTCGAAGCGGCGCCGCCTCGTGCTCCTCGACCTCCGCGGCACGGGTGACTCCGACGTGCCGGCGGACCCGTCCACGTACCGCTGCGACCGGCAGGCCGACGACGTCGAGGCGCTCCGCGTCCGACTCGGCCTGGAGCGTGTCGATCTGCTCGCCCATTCGGCGGCCGGTGACCTCGCGCTGCTCTACGCGGCCAGGTACCCCCGGCGCGTCCGCACCCTCACGATGGTCACCGCCCGCGCACGCGCCCTGGGCGTCGACTTCACCACGGAGCACCGACTCGAAGCGGCCGCCCTGCGCGTGGACGAACCGTGGTTCCCCTCCGCGCGTGAGGCGTACGGACGGGTCTGGGACGGCACCGCGACCGACGCCGACTTCGACGCGGCGGTGCCGTTCTTCTACGGGCGCTGGGACGCGGCCGCCGAGGCGCACGCCGCCGGCGAGGTCGAGCAGACCAACGAGCAGGCGGCGGACCTCTACGCGTCCGCCGGAGCCTTCGACCCCGCCGCGGCCCGCGCCGCCCTGGCCGGGTGGGACGCGCGGGTCCTGGTTCTGGCGGGCGAGCGGGACGGCGGCCCGCTGCCCCGGGTCGCCGCCGCCGTCGCGGAGCTGCTCCCGCACGCCGAACTGGTCGTCCAGGAAGGCGCGGGCCACTTCCCGTGGGTCGACGACCCCGATCGCTTCACGCAGACGGTGGCCTCGTTCCTGGGATAGCCGCTGCCGTGCGTGCCGTGTCCGCCGTGTCAGGATCGGTTTCATGATGTATCGCTGGGCGACCGAGGCCGACGCTCCCGCCATGGCCGCGCTCTTCGCCGCCAACCGCCGAGACTCCCTGACGGAACATCAGCGAGACGAACAGGGCTTCGTACAAGGAGGTTTCGACGCCGCGACGCTCCGCGCCATGGCCGCCGCCGGGTCGTTGCTGGTGGCCGACGACGACGGGCAGGTGGCGGGTCTCCTCGCCCTTTCCGGCCCCGACGAACTGCCCGCGCCGCCACCGGTCGTCGGCCTGCTCGCGGCGCAGGACACGCTGCGCTGGGAGGGCCGGCCGCTGAACGAGGTGCGCTGGCTGCTCTACGGCCCCGTGGTCGTCGACGCGGCCCACCGGGGGCGCGGGGTGGCGCGCGGACTGTTCACCATGGCCGTCGAGGCGGCCGCGGCGCGGGCCGACGCGGTGGTCGCGTTCATCGAGTCCACGAACCGGCCCTCCTGGCGCGTCCACGTGGACGGGTTCGGTATGTGCCCCCTGGGCGAGTACGTGGTGGACGGCCGCACCTACAGCGCCGTCGCAGCGCCGGTGCGCGCGCCGGGCGGCGCCTGAGGGAACAGGACTCGGGTCTACGGCCGCACGGCGGAAGACGTCGCCGTCGCCAGGATCAGCGGGACGCCGTCGCAGGGCAGCAGGCGCAGCCCGTCGTGGTCCGTGCCCTCCGCCGGTCCGGCCAGTACCGCCGCGAGATCGGGGCCCTTGCTGAGGGAGCCGACGAGGTGGCGGGGGTCCGTGGAGGCGGCGACGCGGCCGCGCGCGTTCACCAGCCGGGCGGGTCCCGGGAGGCGCTGGAGCAGTGGCATGACGACGGACTCGAAGCGGCGCAGGTAGACGTCGGCGGCGGCCACGCCCATGAAGCGCCCTCCGGCCGTCACGGGCGCGGAGAGCGTGAGGCTGTACTCGTCGGAGCAGAGGTAGTCGACGTAGGGGCCCGCGACGGCCCGCTGCCCGGTGTCGCGGGGGAGCGTGAACCAGTCCCAGTGGGTGTAGTCCGAGTACGCGGAGCGCTGCGGGTCCAGGTCGAGCAGTAGCGGCTGCACGGCCCCGTCTGCGGTCCGCTGCCACCACTCCAGCCACGCGGGTACGTCGTCGAGGAGGCCGGGCGCCGCGACGAAGCCGATCCCCGAGACCAAGTCGTAGCGGTCGAGGCGGGTGCGCAGCCCGGGGCGGAGCGCGGTCAGGTCGTCCGTGACCGGGCGGCGGCCCTTCGCGGCGACGGAGGAGAGCACGGACTCGATGTCCACGGCGGTGGCGCCGACGGCGTCGAAGACACCTTCGAGCGCGTCGCGGACGCGGGCGGCCGCCTCGGCTGCCGGCCGGTCGTCAAGCAGCGCCGATCCGGCGTTTGCGGGACGGGGGTTGCTGCCCATCGGGGGCCTCCTTCGGACCGGGACCGCTCGCGCCGCCGGCCGGGTCGAGGCGGAGTTCGATCAGGCGCGCCATGGAGGTCTGCACGCATTCTTCGGCCAGGGCCCTGGCGCGGTCGTCCGCCCCATCATGCACGGCCGAGATCACGGCGCGGTGACGGTCCGCGGCGTCCGCGAGGAGTCCGTCGTCGTGCAGCACGAGCCGTAGCAGTGCCCCGACTTCGGTCTGCAGAGTGACTTCCTCCCTGGTCAGGCGGGCGGACTGGGCGGCGGCGGCCAGCTCGACATGGAAGCGCCCGTAGACGCGGCTGCGGGCTCCCGAGTCCTTGGCGTCCATCAACTCTCCCAAAGACCTCTGCAGTTGCCGCAGATCGGCGGGCTCCGTGCGCCGGGCCGCGAGACGGGCGGCGGCGCCGGAGACGGCGGCCCAGTGGTCGGAGAGATCGCGCAGTTCCTCGGTGCTCCAGTCGGCGAGGCGGGCGAGGAGCCGGTCCTCGGCGGGGCCGTCGGGGACGGTCACGAAGCTGCCCCCGCCGCGGCCCCTGCGGGTGGTGACCAGGCCGCGCTGCCGAAGCGCCATGAGCGCCTCGCGCAGGGTCACGGTGGAGACGCCGAGCTGGGCGGCGAGGTCGCTCTCGCCGGGCAGCTGCTCACCGTCGGCGAGCAGCCCGAGGTCGATGGCGTCACCGAGCCGCCGCACCACGGCGTCCACGCGGGCGAGCGTGTCGACGGGGGTGAAGACGGCTCTTCGGACGCCGGTTTTGTCTCGGTTCACGGTCACCACCTTGCCACTTGGCACAGCCTTTACCTTAGCGGGGCCTTGAAATTAGAACTATGACTTCATATGTTTACCGCCAACTCCCGACAGCACCAGAAAGGTTCCCGCCCATGGAGGGAATGGCCATCCGGCTGCAGAGCCTGCGCAAGTCCTTCGGCAGGACGGAGGCCGTGGCCGGGGTCGACCTGGAGATCGCGGACGGCGAGTTCTTCTCGATGCTGGGGCCGTCCGGCTCGGGCAAGACCACGGTGCTCCGGATGATCGCGGGCTTCGAGGCCCCGACCGCCGGAACCATCGAACTCGCGGGCGCCGACGTCACCCGCCGGGCCCCTTTCGAGCGTGACGTGCACACCGTGTTCCAGGACTACGCGCTGTTCCCGCACATGACCCTGGAGCAGAACGTCGCCTACAGCCTCAAGGTCCGCAAGGTGCCCAAGGCCGAGCGCCTCGCCCGGGCCAGGGAGGCGCTGGCGAGTGTGCGGCTCGAAGACTTCGGCGGGCGCCGGCCCTCACAGCTCTCCGGCGGCCAGCGTCAGCGCGTCGCCCTGGCCCGCGCCCTCGTCGGCCGCCCGAAGGTGCTGCTCCTCGACGAGCCGCTGGGCGCCCTCGACCTCAAGCTCCGTGAGCAGATGCAGGTCGAACTCAAGGCGATCCAGCGCGAGATCGGCATCACCTTCGTCTTCGTCACGCACGACCAGGAGGAGGCGCTGACGATGAGCGACCGCATCGCGGTCTTCAACCAGGGCCGCGTCGAACAGGTCGGTACCCCGGCCCAGATATACGAGCGTCCCGCCACCCCCTTCGTCGCGGGGTTCGTCGGCACCTCGAACCTGCTGTCCGGCGACGCGGCGGAGCAGGTCGTGGGTGACCGGGCCACGTACAGCATCCGCCCGGAGAAGATCCACGTGCTCAAGGAGTCCGCCGCCGCAGAGCCGGAGCACGCGAGCGCGACCGGCACCGTCGCGGAGGTCGTCTATCTGGGGGACGCGACCCGGATCCTCGTCGACCTCGACGCCGGTGGCCGGCTCACCGCCCTGCAGCAGAACCTGGAGACCTCGTCCGAGGACGTGGCCGCCCTGCGCGGATCCCGGGTCAGACTCCAGTGGCACCGGCGGCACAACTTCCAGGTGCCTGAAGCCAGTCGGCCATCGGTCCAGGACGCTCCTGGCAAGCACGTATCGAAGTAGACCCGTACGACCGTTACCGCCCGCCCGTCCCCTCCCCGTGGAGATCCCCGTGCGACTGACCCGAACGTCCCGAGCGGTGGCCGCGCTCGGCGCCCTGCTCCTCGCCTCCGCCTGCGGTTCCTCGGACACCGCCGGATCCTCGCCCGGCGGCAGCGACTTCACCCCGCCGAAGCTCTCCGCGCAGAAGACCCTCGGCAAGCCGGAGGGGCAGGTCAACCTGATCGCCTGGGCCGGCTACGCCGAGGACGGCTCGAACGACCCGAAGGTCGACTGGGTCACCGACTTCGAGAAGCAGACCGGATGCCAGGTCAACACCAAGACCGCGGGCACGTCCGACGAGATGGTCAACCTCATGAAGACCGGCCAGTACGACGCGGTCTCCGCCTCCGGCGACGCGTCGCTGCGGCTGATCGCCTCGGGTGACGCGGCCCCCGTGAACACCAAGCTGGTGCCCAACTACAAGGACGTCTTCGCCGGGCTGAAGAACCAGCAGTGGAACTCGGTCAAGGGTGTCGCCTACGGCATCCCGCACGGCCGCGGCGCCAACCTCCTCATGTACAACACCAAGAAGGTCTCCCCGGCGCCCGACTCCTGGTCCGCGGTCTTCGACCAGGCCTCCGCCCACAAGGGAAAGGTCACCGCGTACGACTCGCCGATCTACCTCGCGGACGCCGCCCTGTACCTGATGAAGTCCAAGCCGTCCCTCGGCATCAAGGACCCCTACGCCCTGGACCAGAAGCAGTTCGACGCGGCGGTCGCCCTGCTCAAGGCGCAGAACTCCAACGTCGGCGAGTACTGGAGCGACTACCTCAAGGAGGTCTCCGCCTTCAAGAGCGGCGACTCCGTCGTCGGCACCAGCTGGCAGGTGATCCTCAACACCGCCCAGGCGGAGAAGGTCCCCGTGAAGGGAGTCCTGCCCAAGGAGGGCGCCACCGGCTGGTCCGACACCTGGATGCTCTCCGCCAAGGCCAAGCACCCCAACTGCGCCTACAAGTGGATGGACTGGATCATCTCGCCGAAGGCCAACGCGCAGGTCGCCGAGTACTTCGGCGAGGCCCCGGCCAACGCGAAGGCCTGTGAGCTGACGGCGGACAAGAACCACTGCGCCACGTACCACGCGGCCGACGAGGCGTACTGGAAGAACGTCCACTTCTGGACCACGCCCATCGCCCAGTGCATCGACGGCCGCACGGACACCAAGTGCGTCCCGTACACCAAGTGGGTCCAGGCCTGGACCGAGATCAAGGGCTAGGACCTGCCGCCGATGACCGACACCGCGCCTGCCGCCGGACCCGTCCGGCGGCTCGCCGGGGCCCTGTACCGCCGCCCCCGGCTACAGCTGTCCCTGCTGCTCTCCGCACCGACGGCCTGGCTCGTCCTGGCCTATCTCGGCTCGCTCACCGTCCTGTTCATGTCCGCGTTCTGGACCACGGACTCCTTCACCTCGAACGTCGTGAAGATCTGGAACACGGACAACTTCACCGCGCTGTTCACCACCGACGTCTACCGGCAGGTGGCCCTGCGCAGCGTCGGCGTCGCCCTCGCGGTCACCGCGCTGTGCGTGCTGATCGCGTTCCCCACCGCGTTCTACACGGCCCGCATCGCGAACCCGCGGTGGCGGCCGCTCCTCGTCGTCGCCATCCTCACCCCGCTGTGGGCGAGCTACCTCGTCAAGGCGTACGCCTGGCGGCTCATCCTCGCCCAGGGCGGGCTTCTGGACTGGGTGTTGGGACCGCTCGGCCTCAAGGGGCCCGGCTACGGCCTCACCGCCACCGTCCTCGTCCTGACCTATCTGTGGCTGCCGTACATGATCCTGCCGATCCACGCCGGACTCGAACAGCTCTCGGACAGCCTCCTCGACGCCTCCGCCGACCTCGGCGCCCGCACGGGCCGCACCTTCCGCTCCGTCGTCCTGCCGATGATCCTGCCGTCCGTCGCGGCCGGCTCGGTCTTCACCTTCTCGCTCAGCCTCGGCGACTACATCGCCGTACAGATCGTCGGCGGCAAGACCCAGCTGATCGGCAACCTCATCTACTCCAACATCACCCTCGACCTGCCGCTCGCCGCCGCGCTCGGCACCGTGCCCGTGGTGATCATCGTGCTCTATCTGCTGGCGGTACGCCGCACCGGAGCCCTCAGCAGCCTGTGACGCCCGGAGGCCTCTCGGCGCCTCCGAAACCCCTGATGTCCCGTGCCGCCGCCCGCCGACCCTCCGGATCACGCACAGCGAAGGTCCCTCCGATGAATCTCTCCCGCCCCGCGCGCATCACCCTGCGCATCGCCGCCGCGCTCGGCTTCGCGGTGATCTACGTCCCTCTGTTCCTTGTCCTCGTCAACTCCCTGAACCCGGACCGCAGTTCGGGCTGGCCGCCGCCCGGGCTCACCTTCGACTGGTGGGCCGACGCGTGGCACAGCTCCGGCGCCCGCGACGCCCTGTGGACGTCGGTCAAGGCCGGGCTCGGCGCGACCGCCATCGCCCTGGTCCTCGGCACGCTCATCGCGTTCGCCTGCCAGCGCTACAGGTTCTTCGGACGCGACGCCGTCTCCTTCGTCGTCGTCCTGCCGATCGCGCTGCCCGGCATCGTCACCGGCGTCGCCCTCAACACCGCCTTCCGCACGGTCCTCGAACCGCTCGGCGTGGGACTCGGCCTGTTCACCGTCATCGTCGGCCACGCCACGTTCTGCATCGTGGTGGTCTTCAACAACGTCATCGCCCGGCTGCGGCGCATGCCGGGGTCGTACGAAGAGGCCGCGATGGACCTCGGGGCGCACACTTTCCGCACGTTCATCGACATCACGTTCCCGCTGGTGCGCTCCGCGCTGGTCGCGGGTGGCCTGCTCGCCTTCGCTCTCTCCTTCGACGAGATCGTCGTGACGACCTTCACCGCCGGACCGGGCATCCAGACGCTGCCCGTCTGGATCTTCTCGAACATGGCGCGCCCGCAGCAGGCTCCCGTCGTCAACGTCGTCGCCGCCGTCCTCGTCCTGCTGTCCGTCATCCCGATCTACCTCGCCCAGCGTCTGTCCTCGGACACCGCGTCCGGGAGCCGGATCTGACTCGAACGGCGCGGGCACCCGTTGCCCGCTTGGGAAGGCGCATCGTCCGGCCGTGGTGTTCGATTGCGGTGTGAGGCACAACAAGCCGCCGGACGATCCGCTCGCCGCGCTCCTGGACCGCGTCCGCATCCGGCTGCGCGACCTCACGGAGGGCGAGCCGGCCTCGTACATCCCGGAACTGAGCAGGGCCGACCCGGACCTGTTCGGACTGAGCCTGTGTGCGCTCGACGGGCAGGTCTACAGTTGCGGCGACAGTGAGGTGCCGTTCACCGTCCAGTCCGTGTCCAAGCCCTTCGTCTTCGCGCTCGCACTCGCCGACCAGGGCCTTGAGGACGTCCTCGCGCGGGTGGGCGCCGAGCCGAGCGGTGAGGGGTTCAGCTCGATCCGCCTCGAACCCGGCACCGGCCGCCCGCCCAACCCGATGGTCAACGCCGGTGCCATCGTGACCAGTTCACTGGTGGCCGGAGCGGACCCCGACGAGCGTTTCGCCCGCATCCTGGCCGGCCTGGGCGCCTTCGCGGGCCGGGACCTGACCGTCGACGACGCGGTGTTCACCTCCGAGCGCGCCACCGGCGACCGCAACCGCGCCCTCGCCTATCTCATGCACAACGCGGGATCGTTCACCGGCGACGTGGAGGAGCAGCTCGCGGTCTACTTCCGTCAGTGCTCCGTGCTCGTGACCTGCGACGACCTTGCCGTGATGCACGCGACGCTGGCCGGCGGCGGCACCAACCCGCTCACCGGCGAACGGGTCGTCGCCTCCCGCCACGCCCAGCACGTCCTCGCCGTCATGGCCACCTGCGGGATGTACGACGCCTCCGGGCAGTGGATGCTGCGCGTGGGCCTGCCGGCGAAGAGCGGGGTCTCGGGCGGGATCGGCGTGGCGCTGCCCGGCCAGTTCGGCATCGGGGTGTTCAGCCCGCCCCTGGACGAGAAGGGCAACAGCGTCCGCGCCATCGCCGCCTGCCACCTCCTGTCGGAACAGTTCGGGCTGCACCTGATGCGCGCCACCGGCAGCAGCGGCCGCCCGCTGCCGCCGCGCTCCCTCGACCCGGGCCCCCTGCGCTCGCTGCGCCACCGCCCCCGCGACCAGCGCGCCGCACTCGACGAACGGCCCGACCGCATCCGCGTCCACGTCCTCCAGGGCGACCTGGACTTCGCCACCGCCGAACAGACCCTGCGCGCGGCCCGCGATCTCCCGAAGGCCGCCCGCTGGTTCGTCCTGGACCTCGCGCGGGTCGGCCGCATCGAACCCGTCGCCGCCGACCTTCTGCGCGCCCTCGGCCACGACCTGCGCGAACGCGGGATCCGCATGGTGATCGCCGACCCGTCGGCGCGCCCCGTCACACACACCAAGGACGAATTCGCCGACCTCGGACGCGCCATCGAATCCTGCGAGGACGAACTCCTGACCGACCTCGGACTCGACCCCTCCGCGCCCGTTCCCCTGACCCACAGCGACCTCTTCGGGAGGGCCGGCGAGCAGGCCGCGCAGGCCGTCTCCGACTGCTTCGGCACCATGTCCCTGTCCGCCGGCCAGACCGTCGAGCCACCCCGCGCGGAGCCCGTGGTCCTCTGGTACGTGGAGTCGGGGCGCCTGGCCGTGTGCGCCCACAGCTCGCGGCCCACACCCGCGGGCCGTACCTGGTCAGCGGGGCCCGGCGCGGCCCTCACCCCCGCCGACTTCCACGCTCGCCTGGGCCAGCGCGTCATGGCCGAGGAGGACTCGGTGTGCCGCACCCTGACCGCCGCCGGACTGCTGCGCCTGCGCACGGCCGTCCCCGCGGCGGCGGCCTTCCTGGAGCGCAGCCCGCTCGACGGCGCGGAGACGGTGGACCGCCCCGAGGGGGCCTGAGTCGAACGGGGGTGCGCCCGAAGCGGCCCGCTGCTCCGTCAGCTGTCAGCTGCCGCGTCGGCGGGCCTGAGCGCGGGGAGAAGCGCGATGCCGAGGGCTACCCGCTGCCCCACGGCCTGTGCGGTGCGCTCGACCTGCGCCGGGGACCGGCATGTCCGGGCACTCGCTCGGCGGGGACACGGCGGCGGAGAGCACGGCGGCGGATCACCGCATCATGGCGAGCGCCGACCTGGACGGGAGCCTCGACGGGCCTGCCGCCACCACGGGCCTCGACCGCGGCCCTTCCTGCTGATGAGCAACGCGAGCCACAGCGGCGAGAACGACCCGTCCCGGGAGGATTTCTGGTCGCATCTGCGTGGCCGGCGCCGGAGCTGGCGCCTGCCCGCTTGCGGACACCGGACCTGCGCCGACCTGTCCCCGCTGATGCAACGGCTGGACAGGGCCCTCCCGCTCCCGCCCGAGGCGGTGGACGCCATGACCGAGCCATCGGCACGACGCACCGCGGGCCGCGCCGACGAGGTCGAGTTCGTCCCGTGACAGGACGGAGGTGGAGCCGGGGAGATCGGTCAGGAGAGGCGGTCAGGAACGCTGGTCGCCGGACTGCTCGGCGCGCTGAGCGTTCCGCTCCTTGATGCGGACGGCTTCCTTGCGCACCGCGGCCTGGGTGGCACGCTCCTGCTGGAGCCACTCGGGGCTCTCGGTCTTCAGCGCCTCGATCTGCTCCGTGGTGAGCGCCTCGGTGATCCCGCCACGGGCGAGACCCGAGATCGAGACACCGAGCTTGGACGCGACGACGGGCCGGGGGTGCGGGCCGTTGCTCCGCAGTTCCTGGAGCCACTCGGGCGGATCGGCCTGCAGCGCGTTGAGCTCGCTGCGCGAGACGACACCCTCCTGGAACTCGGCGGGGGTGGCCTCGAGGTACACACCCAGCTTCTTGGCCGCGGTCGCGGGCTTCATGGTCTGGGTGGTCTGGTGCGACGTCATGGTGTCAAGGGTATCGACTGTGTGCGATACCTCCGACCACGACCGGTAACCTGGCGGAGTGACAGGCTCGGATACATCCCCTTCGTTCCGGCTCGCGTATGTCCCGGGAGTGACACCCACCAAGTGGGTGCGGATCTGGAACGAACGGCTGCCCGGCGTTCCGCTGACCCTCCTCGCTACGCCCGCCGGCGAGGCATCCGACGTATTGCGGGACCGTGGGGCGGACGCCGGCCTCGTGCGACTGCCGGTGGACCGGACCGTGCTCAGCGCGATCCCCCTCTACACCGAGACGACGGTGGTGGTGATCCCCAAGGATCACGTCGTGGCCGCCGTCGACGAGGTGTCCGTGGATGATCTGGCCGACGAGACCGTGCTGCACCCCCTCGACGACACCCTCGTCTGGGAGCGGCTTCCCGGTGAGCCCGCGTTCGAGCGCCCGGAGACGACGGCGGACGCCGTCGAGCTGGTGGCCGCCGGAATCGGCGTGCTGGTGGTACCGCAGTCGCTCGCCCGCCTGCACCACCGCAAGGACCTCACCTACCGGCCGGTTACCGACGCCCCAGAGTCCCAGGTCGCGCTGTCGTGGCCGGAGGACGAGACCACCGACCTGGTGGAGGAGTTCATCGGCATCGTCCGCGGGCGGACCGTCAACAGCTCACGCGGCCGCACGGCGACCCCGCCGCAGCCCAAGGCCGCGCGTACCGACAAGAGCGGAGCGGCGCGGCAGAAGCCGGGCGCCGGGAAGAACCCGCGCGGCGGCGGCGCCAAGGGCGGGACCAAGCCCGGGCCGAAGGGCGCCGCAAAGGGCGGTCCCAAGGGCGGCGCCAAGCGCGGGAAGCCACGTCGCAGGCCGTAGTCGCGACGGCGCCGCGGGCACGGATATTCCGTTGCCCGTACGACTTCCGGGCGTGATGATCCCTGAATGGCTTCGACTCCGAGTCCTTCCGACGGCCGCGCCGGAATCACCGCCGCACTCGTGGAGCGGTTGATCGCCGCGCAGTTCCCCCAGTGGAGCGGCCTCCCTGTGACACCGGTGGAGGCCGACGGCTGGGACAACAGGACGTACCGCCTGGGTGACGCGATGACGGCCCGCCTGCCCACCGGCGAGGGCTACGTTCCCGCGGTCGCCAAGGAGAACGAGTGGCTGCCGCGGCTCGCGCCCTCACTGCCTGTAGCCGTCCCGCCCGTCCTGGCCCAGGGCCGGCCCGGCGAGGGATACCCCTTCCCGTGGTCCGTGCGCGGCTGGCTGCACGGAGAGGCGGCGGAGCGCGGCCCTATCGACGACATGGCGCAGTTCGCGGTCTCGGTGGCCGAGTTCGTCCTCGCGCTGCAACGCTGCGACACCACCGGGGGACCGTCGGCCGGAAAGCACAGCTGGTACCGGGGCGCGTCGCTCACCCACTACGACGACGAGACCCGTCGCTGCCTCACGGCGCTTGAGGGCCATGTCGACACGCGCCGGGCGGCCGCTGTGTGGGAGGCCGCGCTCGCGGCGCGGTGGCAGGGGACGCCGGTGTGGTTCCACGGAGACATCGCCACCGGCAACCTGCTCGTCGCCGAGGGCGCACTCACGGCCGTCATCGACTTCGGTACGTCGGGCGTCGGCGACCCCGCCTGCGACCTGGTGATCGCCTGGGGCATGTTCTCCGGAGACAGCCGCGAGGCCTTCCGCCGCACGGTCGCCCAGGACGCCGGCACCTGGGCCCGAGCCCGCGGCTGGTCTCTGTGGAAGTCCCTGCTGGTCATGTCGGAGTCCCTCGGCACCGACCCGGAGCGCACCGCGTACAACCACCGTGTGATCGACGAAGTCCTCGCCGACCACGACCGGTTCGGCGACATCGGCAACTGACCGCCGACCAGCCGTGGCTGAGGGCACGTGACGTCATGCGCGAGGCCGTGCGGCTCAACTGCCTTTCTGCATGGGGCGGCTCACCCAGCGACCCGGTTCGGTGCGGCGGTCTGCGGAGGGGTGGCCTTCGGGGAGAGGTTCTCGAGCTCGGACACGTCCACGGACTCGTCCTTCGACGGAGTCGCGGACGGCACCGGCCGGTTGTAGTCCGTGAGTGTCATCGTCGTGTTCACATCGCCCGTCTTCTCGGTGGCACGGACGAGTCGATGCGGATTCTTCGAGGTGATGAACAGGACGACTTCACTGCCGTCGTTCCTGCCGCTCACCGGCACGACGTCCGTGCCGTCCACCTTGCTCTCCTTGCCCTTGGTCAGCTTCTCGGGGGGCGCGCTCGAGGGTCCGCCGTTCAACTGGGCCTGGAACGCGTTCAAGTCGCATGTGTCCCCCAGACTCCTGAGCATTCCGTCGTCCGCGCTGCCGTGTACATAACGCCCGTTGAAGACCTGGGCCGCGAGCTCGCCTGTCTCGCCGTCGACCTGGGTCTTCCAGAACGTGGTGTCGGGCTTCATCCACAACTCGTCGCCGCGTTTGATGAGTTGGACGGTGCCGCCCTTGGCGCCACCCGTGCCCATCGTCAGTGATCCGGCGCAGTTGCCGTCCTGGTCCAGGGCCAGATCGAGGACTGCGGGGGACCGGGCGTCGGCGGGTCCCGTGGAGTTGTTCTTCAGGAGTACATGGAGGGACTTCGCGTCCAGCAGTTCCTTCTTCGCGTCGTCGGCGAGCTGCTGCGCGCTCAGCTTCGACGCGTCGCCCCCGTCGTCCGCGAACGCGGGGACTCCCGCGACAGCGGTCACGCAGGCGACGGCGGCGCTCACCGGGAGCAGCGCGGCCTTGCGATGCCTCGACACACACGACTGCATGGCGCCACCTCGCGAACGGGACCACCCATATGTTGAACGCCATTAAATTGTACATTTCGGACTGATGGTCGTCGCGGCGGCGGTACGCTGCGCCCCATGGACGGGACGGGTGGGGTGTACGGGGCCGACGGGGTGGAGATCATCACGTTCCCGGATGGCGAGGCGTTCGAGAGCTGGCTCGGCGAGCACCACACGCGGCAGGAAGGCGTGTGGGTCAAGGTCGCCAAGAAGAGGTCCGGCATCCCGTCCGTCACCGACGGCGAGCTGGTGGACATCGGGCTGTGCTGGGGCTGGATCTCCGGCCGGCGGTGCTCCCTCGACGAGCGGTACTACCTCCAGCGGTACGTCCCGCGCCGGGCCAGGAGCCTGTGGTCCCGGGTGAACGTCGACAAGGTCGCGATGCTGACCGCCGCCGGCCGGATGCGTGAGCCCGGTCTCGCCGAGGTGCGCAGGGCGCAGCAGGACGGGCGGTGGGTGGCGGCGTACGCGTCGCAGAAGACGGCGACGGTGCCAGCCGACCTCGCCGCGGCGCTCGACGCGGAACCCGAGGCCAGGAAGGCGTTCGACGCGCTCGACAGGTCCGGGCGCTACCAGGCGATCCTGCCGCTGCTCCAGGCCCTCAGCCCCGAGACCCGCCGCGCCCGGCTCCGAAGGGCCGTCGACGGGCTGCTCAACAGCGAGCCCGGCTAGGGCTCTTCTCTCGGAGCTTGCCGGGCTCGCGGCCTGATCCCAAAGCAAGGCCCTGGCTCGTCTCCGCTGCCGGGCCCGTCAATCCTCGCGGTCACCTGGTGTGCCCCGCGCCCCAGGGCGAGACCGCCGGGCGGACCTGGTGAATTCAAGGCCCGCCCGGCGGCGGCTCGCGTCACACGCGGTGGCGTGTCAGCAGCTCAAGTTGTCGCCCGGTGTGGTGCCCAGGATCTGGACGAACGCCTTGTACCGGTCGATGCGGCTCTGGACCTGGCCGGGATTGCCGCCGTTGCACTCCAGGCTGCCGTTGATGGAGCGGATCGTCTCGCCGAAGCCGGCGCCGTTCACCATGGCGTTGTGCGGCGTCATGGTGCCGGGGCCGCTCTGCGTGTTCCAGTACCAAAGGCCCGTCTTCCAGGCCACGGCCGCGTCCTGCTCCACGAGGTACGGGTTGTGGAGGAGGTCGATGCCGAGTGCGTCGCCCGCGGCCTTGTAGTTGAAGTTCCAGCTGAGCTGGATCGGGCCGCGGCCGTAGTACGCGGCGGTGCCGGCCGGGCAGCCGTAGGACTGGCTGCTGTCGCAGTAGTGGGGGTAGTTGGCGGTGTTCTGCTCGACGATGTACACGAGGCCGCCGGTCTCATGGCTGACATTGGCCAGGAACGCTGCGGCCTCCTGGCGCTTGACCGTGTCGCTGCCGGTGTTGGCGAAGCCGGGGTAGGCGCTGAGCGCGGCGGTCAGTCCGCTGTAGGTGTAGAACGGATTCCGGTTCGGGAACATCTGGTTGAACTGGGCCTCGCTGACGACGAAGCCGGACGGCGCGGGGTCACCCGGGTCCGTCTCGCCACCGCCGCAGGCGCCCTGGTCCGCCCAGACGTCGGAGGTGCCCGGGGTCTCGTTCTGGGTCCACCACTTGGCGTTCCAGTTGTGCCCGTTGTAGGAGGCCGACCCGCCGCCCGTGTAGACGGACGAGGAGTTCCAGGGTGCGGCGCACTCGGCCGCCGATGCCGTGGTGGCCGGGCCGATGACGACCACGGCGCCGACCGCGGCCAGGGTGGCGACAAGACTCGTGACGCGTTTGATCATGCCAACGCTCCTTCGGCGCGGCGCGAGTTGGGGGGCCCGGCGCCGCCATGGGGGGTGCCGGCCACTCAAGCGAACTTGGTCTGGACCTGTCAAGGTCTAGACCAAAAATGGTCCCTGGTGTGGAGAGGTTTCGGCCTAGGCTGCCGCGCGGCAGCGACCCGTACCGAAGGAGCAGGATGTTCGCGATACCGCTGGGTGACGACGGAGTCGAGCTGCGGCCCCTGGAGCCGTGGAACGCCGAGGAGTTCCTCGCCCACATGGACCGGGGCCGCGAGCACATCGGCCGGTTCGTCGAACTCCCCGACCATGTGACGGACTTGGTGTCCGCCACGGCCTTCCTCCGGCGCTACGCGGACAAGACCGCCGCCGACGCCGGTCGTCTCTACGGCATCTGGGCCGACGGCACGCTCGTCGGCGGGGTGATGTTCCGGCTCTTCGACGCCGTGGCCGGGAACTGTGAGGTCGGCTGCTGGCTGGAGGCGACGACGGTCGGCCGGGGCATCGTCACGCGCGCGATCCGTGTCCTGCTCGACTGGGCCTTCGACGTGCGAGGCATACACCGAGTCGAATGGGTGGCGGGGGCCGGCAACACCGCGAGCCTCAACGTGGCCCGGCGCCTGGGCATGACCCGTGACGCGGTGCTGCGGGAGAGCTACCTGTACCGGGGTGTCCGGCACGACGAGGAGGTCTGGTCGGTCCTGGCCCCGGACTGGCACAAGCTCCGGGGCGCCTCCGCGAGGCGGTCCAGGTCCTCCTGATCTGCGGGAACGCGGGCACGCCAGGGTGGTCCACGTCACCTTGGCGTGAAGAGGCGTATGGGATGCGTCAAGGCCGCGCACCCCGCCGTATGGGAGGTGTCAAGGGCGGGCGCTTCCGGTCCTGAACGGGGGTTTCCTCTAAGAGTCCGTTCAATTCCGAACCCCATTCAGGAGCTCACGATGGCCGACGTGGCCTTCGTCGTCACCACGATCGCGGTGTTCGCGCTGGTGGCTCTCGTCGCCAAGGGGGTGACGAAGCTGTGACCGCCGAAAACATCGTCGGCCTGATCGTGGCCGTCGCCCTCCTTGGCTATCTGCTCCTCGCCCTCATCTACCCGGAGAGGTTCTGAGCACCGATATGAGCCCCGTACTCGCTGGTGTGCTCCAGCTCCTCGCCCTGATAGCGGCGCTCGCCCTGGCCTACCGCCCCCTGGGCGACTACATGGCCCGGGTCTACTCCTCCGACAAGCACCTGCGCGTCGAGAAGTGGATCTACAAGGGCATCGGTGCCAACCCGGACACGGAGATGCGCTGGCCCGCCTATCTGCGCGGCGTGCTGGCCTTCTCCGCGGTCAGCGTCCTCTTCCTGTACCTGTTGCAGCGTCTCCAGGGCAGCCTGCCGGGCTCGCTGGGCTTCACGTCGATCGATCCGGACCAGGCGTTCAACACGGCCGCGTCGTTCGTCGCGAACACCAACTGGCAGTCGTACTACGGCGAGCAGGCCATGGGCCACGTCGTCCAGACGGCCGGCCTGGCGGTACAGAACTTCGTCTCCGCGGCCGTCGGCATCGCCGTCGCGGTGGCGCTGGTGCGCGGCTTCGCGCGCTCCCGCACGGGTGAGCTCGGCAACTTCTGGTCGGACCTGGTGCGCGGCACGATCCGCGTCCTGATCCCGATCTCCGTGGTCGGCGCGATCGTCCTCGTGGCGTGCGGCGCGATCCAGAACTTCTCCGGGATCCATTCCGTGGGTCAGTTCATGGGCGGCTCGCAGCAGTGGAACGGCGGCGCGGTCGCCTCGCAGGAGGCCATCAAGGAGCTGGGCACCAACGGCGGCGGCTACTTCAACGCCAACAGCGCCCACCCCTTCGAGAACCCCAACGGGTTCACGAACCTCTTCGAGATCTTCCTGATCCTCGTCATCCCGTTCGCTCTCACGCGCACCTTCGGCCGCATGGTCGGTTCCCTGAAGCAGGGCTACGCGATCCTCGCCACGATGGCGACGATCTGGATCGGGTTCACGGCTTTGATGATGTGGACGGAGTTCCACCACGGCGGCCCGGCGTTCGATATCGCGGGCGGCGCGATGGAGGGCAAGGAGAACCGCTTCGGGGTCGGCGGTTCGTCGATCTTCGCGGTGGCCACCACCCTCACCTCGACCGGGGCGGTGGATTCGTTCCACTCCTCGTTCACGGGGTTCGGCGGCGGCATCACGATGCTGGGCATGCAGCTGGGTGAGATCGCTCCGGGTGGCACCGGTTCGGGGCTTTACGGCATGCTGATCATGGCGATCATCGCGGTGTTCATCGCGGGTCTGATGGTCGGCCGTACGCCCGAGTACCTGGGCAAGAAGATCGGTACCCGCGAGATCAAGTTCGCGGCCTGCTACATCCTCATCACCCCGGCGCTCGTGCTCGTCTTCACGGCGATCTCGATGGCGCTGCCGACCCCGCCGAACTCGATGCTCAACTCCGGTGCGCACGGGTTCTCCGAGATCTTGTACGCGTTCACGTCGGGTGCGAACAACAACGGTTCGGCGTTCGCCGGTCTGAGCGCGGACACGCAGTGGTTCAACACCACGATCGGGCTCGCGATGCTGCTGGGCCGCTTCCTGCCGATGGTGTTCGTCCTCGCCCTCGCAGGCTCGCTCGCCGAGCAGCAGCCCATCCCTGCCACGGCCGGCACCCTGCGCACCGAGAAGCCGCTGTTCACCGGGCTGCTTGTCGGCACGATTCTGATCATCACCGGCCTGACGTACTTCCCCGCTCTGGCCCTCGGCCCGCTCGCGGAAGGTCTGGCGTCATGACCACCGGAACCAGCAAGCACGACTCGAAGAGGTCACAGGACGCCATGTCCACAGCCACTCCCACGCGGGCGCCGCACAGCGACGTGCCCTCCGGGCACACACAGGAAGGCCGGGTCGGCGGCGGGCTGTTCGACCCGAAGCAGCTCCTGAGGTCGCTGCCGGACGCCTGCCGCAAGCTCGATCCGCGCGTCATGGTCAAGTCGCCCGTGATGTTCGTGGTGCTCGTCGGCTCGGTCCTGACGACCGTGTTCTCCTTCAAGGACCCGTCCGACTGGTTCGGCTGGACGATCAGCGCCTGGCTGTGGCTCACCGTGATCTTCGCGAACCTGGCGGAGGCGGTGGCCGAGGGCCGCGGCAAGGCGCAGGCGGACACGTTGCGCAAGGCCAAGACCGACACCGTCGCCCGGCGTCTGGCCGGTTCCACGGAGGAGCAGGTGCCGGGCACCGAGCTGCGCATCGGCGACCTCGTCGTCTGCGAGGCGGGCGACATCATCCCCGGCGACGGTGACGTCGTCGAAGGCGTCGCCTCCGTGGACGAGTCGGCCATCACCGGTGAATCGGCCCCCGTCATCCGGGAGTCGGGCGGTGACCGCAGCGCGGTCACGGGCGGCACGAAGGTCCTCTCCGACCGCATCGTCATCAAGATCACGACGAAGCCCGGCGAGACGTTCATCGACCGGATGATCGCCCTGGTCGAGGGCGCGGCCCGCCAGAAGACGCCCAACGAGATCGCGTTGAACATCCTTCTCGCGTCCCTCACCATCGTGTTCCTGCTCGCCGTGGTGACCCTGCCGCCGTTCGCGGACTACGCGGGCAAGCACCTCACCATGGTCGTCCTGGTGGCCCTCCTCGTCTGCCTCATCCCGACGACGATCGGCGCACTGCTCTCGGCGATCGGCATCGCGGGCATGGACCGCCTGGTCCAGCGCAACGTCCTCGCCATGTCCGGCCGGGCGGTCGAGGCCGCGGGCGACGTGTCGACCCTGCTCCTCGACAAGACCGGCACCATCACGCTCGGCAACCGGCAGGCCGCCGAGTTCGTGCCCGTCAGGGGCGTCACCGCGGCCGCACTCGCCGACGCCGCGCAGTTGTCCTCGCTGGCCGACGAGACCCCCGAGGGCCGTTCCATCGTGGTTCTCGCGAAGGAGAAGTACGGGCTGCGTGAACGCCACCAGGGCGAGCTGGCCGGCGCCGAATGGATCGCCTTCACCGCCCAGACCCGCATGTCGGGAGTGGACGTCGACGGGCGCAAGACCCGTAAGGGCGCGGCCGGTTCGGTCATCGCCTGGGTGAAGGAGCGCGGCGGCCAGGTCGCCCCGGACGCCGACACCCTCACCGACTCCATCTCGGAGGCGGGTGGCACGCCGCTGCTCGTGGCGGTCGAGGACGTCGACGGCGCGCGGGTGCTCGGTGTCATCCACCTCAAGGACGTCGTCAAGGACGGCATGCGGGAGCGGTTCGCCGAGCTGCGCCGCATGGGCATCAAGACCGTCATGATCACCGGCGACAACCCGCTGACGGCGAAGGCGATCGCCGAGGAGGCGGGCGTCGACGACTTCCTCGCGGAGGCGACTCCCGAGGACAAGATGGCTCTCATCAAGCGGGAGCAGGCGGGCGGAAAGCTGGTCGCGATGACCGGCGACGGCACGAACGACGCCCCCGCGCTCGCGCAGGCTGATGTCGGCGTGGCCATGAACACGGGTACGTCGGCCGCGAAGGAGGCCGGCAACATGGTCGACCTCGACTCCAACCCGACCAAGCTCATCGAGATCGTCGAGATCGGCAAGCAACTCCTCATCACCCGGGGCGCGTTGACGACGTTCTCCATCGCCAACGACGTCGCGAAGTACTTCGCGATCATCCCGGCGCTGTTCGCGGCGGTCTACCCGGGCCTGGACAAGCTCAACATCATGCAGTTGTCCTCGCCCGACTCCGCGATCCTGTCCGCGGTCGTCTTCAACGCGCTCATCATCATCGCGCTCGTACCCCTCGCCCTGAAGGGCGTCCGGTACCGGCCGATGAGCGCGGACCGGATGCTGCGACGCAACCTCGGGATCTACGGCCTCGGCGGTCTGATCGCGCCGTTCATCGGCATCAAGCTCATCGACCTCCTCATCTCACTCATCCCCGGGATCGGCTGATCGGCTATGAACAACTCGGTTAAGAACACCGCCCGGTTGCTCGGGGCCGGGCTGCGTGCCCTCCTCGTGCTGACACTGGTCTGCGGGGTCATCTACCCGCTCGCTGTCACGGGGGTCGCCCAGGCCCTCTTCCACAACAAGGCCAACGGCTCCGAGATCAAGTCCGAGGGCAAGGTCGTCGGCTCGTCTCTCATCGGCCAGCGCTACGACCTGCCGCTCAAGAAGGGTCAGGAGACCGCGGAACCCGACCTCAAATGGTTCCAGCCGCGCCCCTCCAACGGCCTGGGCACCAACAGCGTCAACACCCAGTACAAGCTGATCCTGTCCGGAGCCACCAACCTGTCCGGCGACAACAAGGACCTCATCGACCAGGTCGAGGCCGCACAGAAGGCCGTCATCAAGGACAACTCCACGGCCACCTACAAGGTGAGGAAGGCGGACGTACCCGCCGACGCGGTCACCTCCTCCGGCTCCGGCCTCGACCCGGACATCTCCCCGGCGTACGCGGACCTCCAGGTCCACCGTGTCGCGGAGCGGAACGGACTGTCCGTCAGCCAGGTGGACAAGCTCGTCAGGGACCACACCAGCAGCCGCATCCTCGGCTTCGTGGGCGAGCCCCGTGTCAACGTCCTCGAACTCAACATCGCGCTCAAGGAATTGGCCGCGAAGAACTGATCGCGAACCGGACAGGACGGAAGCCGGCGGCTCGGGAAACCTTCCCGGTGCCGCCGGCTTCCTGATGCGCTAGAGCGAGCCCGGCCCGCCGCTGTTGAGCGCGGGCGAGTGCGTCTGCTGCGTCGGCATGGCGCGCGGCAGCGGCGCCGGCATCACCCGTTCCAGATCCCGCAGGGTCTGTTCGGCTGCGGCACGGACCTGGGCGGGGATGTCGCCTCGTTCCTGGATGAGCCGACTGTAGATCGGAGCTTCGTGCTGTGCGGCCCACACGTCGAGACTTCCCTCTTTCTTTGGCTGGCGACGCCCCCGGCACCGGAGGAATCAGCCAACGAGTCTACCGGTGACCTTTCCGGCGTAGGCAAAGTGTCCATATCGGGGGACGCGCGGCCCCAGAAGAGGGTATGGATCGTCGGGAGGCTTCCGGGCGCCGGCTTCGATGCGGCCCGGGCGAAGAACGCGACGTGGAGGTTGAGAGTGCGCTACCGCGAGCTGGGCCGCAGCGGGATGTCCGTGTCCGAGATCGGCTACGGCGCCTGGGGCATCGGCGCGTCCGGGTGGGTGGGCGCCACCGAGGACGAGTCCGTACGCGCCCTGCACCGGGCCGTCGACCTCGGGGTGAACTTCATCGACACCGCCCGCGGCTACGGCGAGAGCGAGCGGATCGTGGGCCGGGTCGTGCGCGAACGGGCAGGCGACGATGTGCTGGTGGCGACCAAGGTGCCGCCGATGAACAGGATCTGGCCCGCGCCCGACGGCATCGACCCCGCCGAGGCGTTCCCCGGCGCCCACATACGCGAGAGCGTGGAGACCAGTCTGCGGGTCAGTGGCCTCGACCACTTCGACGTGGTGCAGTTCCACGTCTGGAGCGACGAGTGGGTGGGCCGGGGCGACTGGCTGCAGACGGTCGAAGAGCTGAAGAAGGAGGGGAAGATCCGCCTCTTCGGCGTTTCCGTCAACGATCACCAGCCGGACAACGCACTCGCCCTCGTACGCAGCGGCGCCGTCGACACCGTGCAGGTCATCTACAACATCTTCGACCAGGCACCCGCCGACGCGTTGCTGCCCGCGTGCGAAGAACACGGCGTCGGTGTCATCGTCCGCGTGGCGCTGGACGAGGGCGGGCTCACGGGCCGGATCACCGCAGGAGCGACCTTCCCCGAAGGCGACTTCCGTGCCCGCTACTTCCGCGACGACCGGCCGGCGCAGGTGGAGCGGAAGGTCGCCGCCATCGTCGCCGACCTCGGCATCGCGCCCGACGAGATCGCCGAGAACGCGCTGCGCTTCGTGCTGAGTTCGCCCGCCGTCTCCACGGTCATCCCCGGCATGCGCTCCGTGCGCAACGTCGAGCGCAACACGGCGCTGAGCGACGGACGGCCGCTGACCGCCGACCGACTCGCCGTGCTGGCGGGGCACCGCTGGCAGCGCAACTTCTACCTGTGATCCCTATGGAGAGGCTTCACGAGGTGCACCCCGCGACCGACGCCACCGTCGACACCATCGTCAACGGGATGGTGCGCGTCCCCAGTGGCACCGTCGATCTACGGGACGACCGGCGCGGCACGCGCTGGACGACGGACATCGCCCCCTTCCTGCTCGGCCGCCACCCCGTCACGGCCGATCTCCTGCGCTCCGCCACCGGAGCCGACCCCGCTCCCGCCACGAGCGGTGACTCGCCGGTGACGAACGTCAGTTGGCTCGACGCGATCGACATGTGCAACGCCATCTCGGCGCGTTCCGGTCTGAACCCGGTCTACACCCGCGACGCGGACGGCGGCGAGGTGACATGCGACTGGAACGCCGACGGCTACCGCCTGCCGACGGAGGCCGAGTGGCAGTACGCGTGCAAGGCGGGAACCGAGGGGTACCGGTACGGGGCGATCGACGACATCGCCTGGTACGCGGACAACTCCGGGGGCGGAGTCCGCGACGTCGGCGGAAAGGCGCCCAACGCGTGGGGGTTGCACGACATGCTCGGCAACGTCTGGGAGTGGTGCTGGGACCTTTACGACGAGGAGGTCTACGGCGCGTACCGCATCTTCCGCGGTGGTGGCTGGGCCGAGTCGGAGCGTGGCTGCGGGGCCTCCGTGCGTCGGCGCAGCCACCCGACGTTCGCCATCGACGACCTCGGGTTCCGGCTGGCCCGCACCGTGTGACGGCAGGGGGAAGCCCCCGCGCAGCACGCGCGGGGGCTTCTTCGAGGCTCGAGTCAGGAGCCGTCGCGACGGATGGAGTCCTGGACTCCTCGGGCGCGGTCGTGGGCTTCTCCCATGGCCTTCTTGGCCTCGCCCTTCGCCTGGTCGGCGCGGCCCGAGGCCTCCTTGCGGCGATCGCCGGTGACCTTACCGGTCATCTCCTTGGCCTTGCCCTTGACCTTGTCCATGCCGCCCTTGTCAGCCATTACGACTCCTTTGTCTTGTACGGGTCTTGCTCGACCAACGTAGAACGGCGGCACCGAAGCCGCGCGCCGGACGACTACGCTCCGTGAGGCTCACGGCAACTCGGCAGCTCAGGTGGTGTGCCGTCCGCATGGCGCAGGATCGCGCGGACGCTCACGCGTGACGGGGCCGGGCGAAGTGCGGTGCCGCGCAGGGCGATGGCCTGGGGGTGCGTCAGCTGCCGGCCCGTCCGGCCCGCCGGGCGACGGGCCGGCCGCGTGGCCAACGTTCCGTGTCGTAGCGGGCAGCGCCCTTTCGACGGTCGGTTCACCGGCGAGGGCGACGCCGAGCACGGCCGCGTCCGCCCGGGAGCCTCACCCCGTGACGAGCGGGTCGCATGCGCGCCACCGACGCGCGCCCGGCCCGGAGGGTGTCCGCCCTCGCCTCCCGATCAGCCGCCCACGTACGCCGCGAGATGCTCACCGGTCAGGGTGGAGCGGTCCGCGACGAGTTCGGCGGGTGTGCCCTCGAAGACGATCCGTCCGCCGTCGTGACCGGCGCCGGGACCGAGGTCGATGATCCAGTCGGCGTGGGCCATGACCGCCTGGTGGTGCTCGATGACGATCACGGACTTGCCGGAGTCGACGAGCCGGTCGAGCAGGCCGAGCAGTTGCTCGACGTCGGCGAGGTGGAGGCCGGTCGTCGGCTCGTCGAGGACGTAGACCCCGCCCTTCTCGGCCATGTGCGTCGCCAGCTTGAGCCGCTGCCGCTCGCCGCCGGACAGCGTGGTGAGCGGCTGTCCCAGCGTGAGGTAGCCGAGTCCGACGTCGGCCATCCGCTGAAGGATCTTCTGCGCGGCCGGCGTGCGTGCCTCCCCGGCGCCGAAGAACTCCTCGGCCTCCGCCACCGACATCGCGAGTACCTCGCTGATGTCGCGCCCGCCGAAGTGGTAGTCGAGAACCGACGCCTGGAACCGCTTCCCCTCGCACTCGTCACAGGTGGAGGCGACGCCGGCCATCATCGCCAGGTCGGTGTAGATGACGCCCGCGCCGTTGCAGGTGGGGCAGGCACCCTCGGAGTTCGCGCTGAACAGCGCCGGCTTCACGCCGTTGGCCTTGGCGAACGCCTTGCGGATCGGGTCGAGCAGCCCGGTGTACGTCGCCGGGTTGCTGCGCCGCGAGCCGCGGATCGCGGCCTGGTCGACCGTGACCACGCCTTCCTGCCCGGACACGGAGCCGTGGATCAGCGAGCTCTTGCCCGAGCCCGCGACGCCGGTGACGACGGTCAGTACGCCGAGCGGGATGTCGACGTCGACGTCCTGGAGGTTGTTGGTGCCCGCGCCGCGCACCCCCAGCTTCCCCGTCGGCGTGCGCACCGCGGGCTTCAGCGTCGCGCGGTCGTCCAGATGCTGCCCGGTGAGCGTGTCACTGGCCCGCAGCCCCTCGACCGAGCCCTCGAACACCACCTCGCCGCCCTCGGTGCCCGCCCGCGGGCCGAGGTCGACGACGTGATCGGCGATCGCGATCGCCTCCGGCTTGTGCTCGACGACCAGCACCGTGTTGCCCTTGTCCCGCAGCCGCAGCAGCAGGTCGTTCATGCGCTGGATGTCGTGCGGGTGCAGCCCGATCGTCGGCTCGTCGAAGACGTACGTGACATCCGTCAGGGACGACCCGAGGTGGCGGATCATCTTGACGCGCTGCGCCTCACCGCCCGAGAGCGTGCCCGCCGGGCGGTCGAGGCCGAGGTAGCCGAGCCCGATCTCCACGAACGAGTCGAGGGTGTCCCCGAGCGCCTTCAGCAGCGGCGCCACCGAAGGCTCCTTCAGGGCCCGCACCCACTCGGCGAGGTCGCTGATCTGCATCGAACAGGCGTCGGCGATGCTGATCTTCTTGATCTTCGACGACCGGGCCGCCTCGCTCAGCCGCGTACCGCCGCAGTCGGGGCAGGACGTGAACGTCATCGCCCGCTCCACGAAGGCGCGGATGTGCGGCTGAAGCGAGTCGATGTCCTTGGACAGCATCGACTTCTGGATCTTCGGGATCAGACCCTCGTACGTCAGGTTGACGCCGTCGACCTTGATCTTGGTCGGCGCCTTGTGGAGCAGGTCGTGCAGTTCCTTCTTGGTGAACTTGCGGATCGGCTTGTCCGGGTCGAAGAAGCCGCAGCCGCGGAAGATCCGGCCGTACCAGCCGTCGACGCTGTAGCCGGGGACGGTGAGCGCGCCCTCGCTGAGTGACTTGCTGTCGTCGTACAGCGCCGTCAGGTCGAAGTCCGTGACCGAGCCCCGGCCCTCGCAGCGCGGACACATGCCGCCGACGATGCTGAAGCTGCGTCGCTCCTTCACCTTCTCGCCGCCGCGCTCGACGGTGACCGCGCCCGCGCCGCTGATCGAGGCGACGTTGAAGGAGAACGCCTTGGCCGAGCCGATGTGCGGCTTGCCGAGCCGGCTGAAGAGGATGCGCAGCATCGCGTTGGCGTCGGTGGCCGTGCCGACCGTGGAGCGGGCGTCGCCGCCCATCCGCTCCTGGCCGACGATGATCGCGGTCGTCAGACCGTCGAGCACGTCGACCTCGGGCCTGGCCAGCGTCGGCATGAAGCCCTGGACGAACGTGCTGTAGGTCTCGTTGATCATCCGCTGCGACTCCGCGGCGATCGTGCCGAAGACCAGCGAACTCTTGCCCGAGCCGGAGACACCGGTGAACACCGTCAGCCGGCGCTTCGGGAGCTCGACGCTGACGTCCTTGAGGTTGTTCACGCGCGCACCGTGCACGCGGATCAGGTCGTGGCTGTCGGCAGCGTGCAGCGCAGGTGACTGCGCCTGCGTCCCCTCGGCCATGCTCATCGTGTCTCCATCTCTTGCGCGGGACCGCCCTCGCGGGCCCCGTCGGCGTCGCCCGGCTCGATCTAACCAGGTCCGAGCGGTCCGCCTGATGCTGTTTCTCTTCTGCCCGGGACCCGGTCGGCCGGGCCGTCCGTCAGCTGTCCTGGAGCAGCCCGAGGACGTTGCCGTCGGCGTCGGTGAAGGTGGCGACGAGGCGGCCGCCGCCGACGTCGTGCGCGGCCTCCTTCACGACGGCACCCGCGGCCGTGACCTCGGCGAGCTTCGCCTCGATGTCCGGCACGTGCCAGTAGGTCACCGGCGAGGTCATGCCCCCGCCACCGGGCACGAGCCCGATGTGCTGGCCCGCGACGTCGAAGCCGACGTAGTAGGGCGCGTCGGCCGTCGGCTCGGTGCCGAGCAGGGCGACGTACACCGCCTTGGCCTTCGCCAGGTCGGAGACGGGGTGCAGCACGGTCTTGATCCCCTGGGTGGAAGAGGTGGTCATGATCACTCCTGAAGGTCGTGGGTGTGGTCGTCGTCCGGTTCGAGGACGGCGGGAGGGCTGCCCTGAGGGGCGCTGTCCACGGAGTTCAGGCTAGGCGGGGCCCATGACGGGCGCTTCTCCAAAACTGCTCACTTCGGGTGGTCCTCCGCCCCTCCGTGGAGTCGGGCGCGCGTTCGACTGTTCCGCGCGAAGGGTGGACCGTCGCCCGGCGACGACACCCTGGGGCCGCTCAGGCGTTGGGGTTGCCGTGAGGTCAGTGCAGTGACGGTTCTGCACGGACTGGGCACGGGCTACGGACGGCGGCGGCGACCGACGGACGAGGGGCAGGAATGTGCGGAGCATGGCGGACGTGTGGACACGCAAGGCCGGCGACAGCGCGCCGTCGGCGGAGAAGCGCGGACAGATGCCCGGTCCGCTGGTGGGCCGGGAGCGGGAGTCGCAGGACCTGTGCGCGCTCCTGGAGAACCATCGACTGGTGACGGTGGCCGGCGAGGTCGGCGTGGGCAAGAGCCGGCTCGCGGCGGAGGCGGTCGCGGATGTCGCGGCGCACGGAGCGGGGCGGCGCGTGCTCGGCGTGGGCGAGGGGCGGCCGGTGGTCGGCGGCGTCGGCGCGCAGGGGGCCGGGCCGCGCATCGTCGTCGTCCGCTGGCCGGAGGGCGGGCGGGACGCCGGGGCCGGCGCCGGGCCGGGCTCGCCCGCCTCGATGACCGCCGCCGTCATGGAGGCGGCGGCCGGGATCCGAGGGCGGCGGGGAGCGGCCGGTGTCGGTGCTCTCGCCGATCGCTTGCGCGCCGCTGACGTGCTGCTCTTCCTCGACGACGTCGATCCGGTCCATGCCGAGTGCGTGGGGCTGGTGCAGACACTGCTGGAGTTCGTGCCGTCGCTGCGCGTCCTGGTGACCGCGCGCCGGCCCCTCGGCCTGGGCGGCGAGGCCGTGCTGCGCCTGGCGCCGCTCGGCGCCGAGCCCGCGGACGGACACGGGACCGCGCCTGCCGTGGAGCTGTTCCTGGACCGTTTCCTCGACCGATGCCTGGAGCGGGCGGACGCCTCGTTCGACGCAGACGATTCGGACCTGAGCGCGGTGGCGGACATCTGCCGGTACGTGGGCGGCCTTCCGCTCGCGCTCGAGCTGGCCGCGGAGCAGGCCGCCAGAAGCAGCGTGGGGGAGGTCGCGGAACGGCTCAAGGAACACCAGTGCTGGCTGAGCGCACCGGACATGGAGGCTCCCCGGCATCGCTCGCTGCGGGACGCCGTCGCCGCGGCCTACGTGCTGTGCGACCGCGATGAGCGGATCGTGTGGGCCCGCGCCAGCATCCTGGCCGGGGAATTCGACGAGTCGACGGCGGCGTTCGTCTGCGCCGGCGGCGGACTCGCCCAGGCCCGGGTGCCGGCCTGCCTGACCCGGCTCGCCGCGGTCGGCGTCCTGACTCCGGTACGCGACCCCGGCGGCATCCGCGAACCCCGCTACCGCATGGCCCCCGCCGCCCACGACTTCGGCGGCGAACGGCTGCGTGAGGCAAGGGAGTTCGAGGTCGCCGCCGAACGCCGCGCGATCCACTTCCACCGTGTGGCCGCCCTCGCCGAGAACCTGTGGAGCCTCGGCAGTCAACCGCAGGCCGTACGACTCGTCCTGGACGAGGCCGAAGGGCTCAGGGCGATGCTGGAGTACGCGCCCCGCCAGCCCGAACTCGCGGCGGCCGCCCTGGAGTCCGTACTGAACCTGTGGTTCTGGTGGGCGGTCTACGACGCCGCCGACGATGGGCGTCGCCATCTGCTGCGGCTGCTCCCGATGTGCCGCTCGGACACCCTCCTGATCGCGCGCGGCCTGTGCCTCTCGGCCTGGCTCACGGCGTACGGCGACCCGCACGGGGCGAGCGAGCTGCTCCAGCACGCGTGGCCGGCCGCGGTCCTGGCCGGGGACGACGCGACCATCGGGCGGATCGCGCATGTCCAGGGCATGCTGGCGCTCCATGAGGGCGACCTGGAACGGGCCACCGAGCAGTTCCAGGAGGCGGCGAGCACGATCCCGCCGCACGTGTCCGGCGGTCTGCCGCCCGCGGTGAGCCTGGCCGCTCTCGCCGTGACGCAGGCGGAGCACACGCCGCGGGCGGCGCGGCTGAGCGCCCGCCGCGCCCTGAGCCAGCCCGGCATCCGCGGTGACGCCTGGGCCTGCCTCGTCGCCCGGTACGCCCAGGCGTTCGTCGACCACAGCGACGGCCGCACCGGCAGGGCCCGTCTGCGTGCGCACCGCGCGCTCGCCGCCCTGGACAGCCGGCTGCCGGCACCGCACGGCTGCGCCGCGTTGCGGGATCTGATCACCGACATCGACCGGGGGAGCCGTAGCGGCCTGCCGGGGGCGACTGTGCCACGGGGGCTCACGGGGATCGCGATCCCCGCGCAGGCCGGCAGCGGCATCCTGGGCTGAGCGGTCGCGAGAGTGCCTCAGGCCCTCGGCGCCCCGGGCACGCGGCGCCTGCCGCCGTTGCGCTCCTGCCACAGCCGGTACACGTCGACGGCGCTGTCCCGCGGCTCGTGGCGCATGGGCAGGCGCCGCTCGGTGTAGTCCTTGGCGAACTCGCCGTAGAAGGAATCGAGTTCGAAGTACTTGCGGTCGTCGACGTAGTGCGGCTCGTACGCGTCGCGGGTGGTGAGGAAGACGACCTCGTCGGGGGAGCAGTAGTACAGCGAACCCAGGCACATCGGGCAGGGGTGGGCGAGTACGTAGATGGTGGCGCCGACCAGGTGCTCGGTGCCGAGCTTGCGGCAGGCGTCGCGGACGGCGAGGATTTCCGCGTGCGCGGTGGGGTCGGAGGTCTGGGCGACCCTGTTGGGGCTCTCGGCGAGGATCTCGCCGTCCTTGACGATGACGGTGGCGAAGGGGCGTCCGCCCTCTTCGACGTTCCGGCGGGCGAGGTCGATGGTGCGCTGGGCGAAGTCCATGGGGGTCCTCCGGGGAATTGCGTGACCGGCTGTGGTGCGTGACCGGCTGTGATGTCTGGCCTGACGGAGGATCAGAAAGGCTTCGTCGGCAGGTACTTGCCGTCGAGGGTGATGACGGCGCGCTCGCCGCCCTCGGGGTCGGCGACCTTCTTCACGTCGAGCTTGAAGTTGATCGCGCTGATGATGCCGTCGCCGAACTGCTCGTGGACGAGGGCCTTGAGGGTGGTGCCGTAGACCTGGAGCATCTCGTAGAAGCGGTAGATGGTCGGGTCGGTCGGAATGCCGCCGGGGATCGAACCGCGCGTCGGGATCGTCTGGAGCAGCAGGGCGGCGTCCTCGTCGAGACCGAGGAGTTCCGCGACGGCCTCGGCGGACGTCTGCGGAAGGGCGTGCTGGCCGAGCACGGCCGCGGTGACGAAGGCCGGCGACAGCCCGGCGACGTCGGCGATCTGCTGCCAGGTCAGGTCCTTGCGGGTCTTGGCGTCGACGGCGGCGACGGCGAGGGTCTCGCGGGCGGTGGGGTCGAACTGGGCGTGCGGCATGAAGAGTTCCTCTTTCAGGATCGGTGTTTCTCGGTTCTGGGCGGTGCGGTCAGGCCGCGATCGCGGCGGCGTCGACCGGATGGACTGCTCCGGTGGCGATGTCGAACACCCAGCCGTGCAGCGTGAGCGTCCCTTCGGCCAGAGCGCGGGCCACACAGGGGTGGGTGGCCAGGTTCTGCAGTTGCGCGGACACGTTCGCCCGCACCAGGGCGGCCACCCTGCCGGGACCCGGCGCTTCCGGGACCGCGGCGGCCCGGGCCAGCGCGGCGTCCGCGTGCCGCAGCCAGCCGGAGACGACCGGCGCGGCGCTGAGGTCGTGCCCCTCGGCCAGCGCGGTCATCGCCCCGCAGGCGGAGTGACCGCACACGACGATGTCGCTCACGTTCAGCACGGCGACGGCGTACTCGATGCTCGCCGCGACGCCGTCGGGGTCCGAGGCGTAGGCCGGGACCAGGTTGCCCGCGGTGCGGACGACGAACAGCTCGCCGGGTTCGCTCTGTGTGATCAGTTCGGGGACCACGCGGGCGTCCGAGCAGCCGATGAAGAGCGTCGTCGGGCGGTGGGTCGTGGCCAGGTGGGCGAAGAGCCCCGCCTTCGCGGGAAAGACGTCGCGGCGAAAGCGTGCGAGACCGTCCGAGAGATCATGCATGGGTCACTCCCTTCGATGACTGCCGGCCCGTCGGGCTGACGAGATCCACCATGCATGACCAGCGGCTATAGCGTCCAAGACGCAACGGCCATGACTCCTATCGATGACATCTATGGCTTGGTCTACAGTCGGATCATGGGCCCCGAACTTCGTCATCTCCGCTATCTGATCGCGGTGACCGAGCACGGCAACTTCACGCGTGCGGCCGAGGAGCTGCACATCTCCCAGCCGACGCTGTCGCAGCAGATCAAACAGATGGAGCGCGTCGTCGGCGCCCAGCTGCTGGACCGCAGCGGCCGCACGGTGCGCCCCACCGACGCCGGCGAGGCCTACGTGTACTACGCGAAGCGCGTACTCAGGGACCTGGCGGCCGCCGACCGCGCCGTGCTCGACGTCGCGGACCTCTCGCGGGGCCATCTCCGGCTCGCCGTGACGCCCACGTTCACCGTCTACCTCGTCGGCCCGCTCGTGGACACGCTCCGCGGCCGCCACCCCGGAATCACGGTCGACGTAAAGGAAATGACGCAGGATCACATCGAGGCCGGCCTGCTCGCCGACGAACTCGACCTCGGGATCGCCTTCGAGGGGGCGCAACAGGCGGGTATCGCCGCCGCGGCGCTGTTCACCGAACACCTGAGCCTCGTCGTGAGCGCCGACGGCGATGAGGTCCGGGGTGACCGGCCGCTGCCCGTACGCGCGCTCGCCGACCGTCAACTCGCCTTGCTCAGTGGAGATTTCGCGACCCGGGGTCACATCGACGACTATCTCGCGGCGCATCGCGTCGATCCGACGGTCGCCGTCGAGGCCAACAGCATCCTGGCGCTCACCGAGATCGTGCGCCGCTCGTCACTGCTGGCCACCGTGCTCCCCGATGCCATCGCCGACGATCACCCGCATCTTCGGCCCGTCCCTCTCGACCCGCCGCTGCCCACCCGCACCGCCGTGCTCCTGCGCAGGGAGAGCGCCTACGAGAGTGCGGCCGCGCGCGCGTTCGCCCGCCTCGCGCAGGGCCTGGTCAGGGACCGCGGCTACCGGCAGGCCTGACCGCACGGAGCGTCGGCGGAGGCGTGACAGGGTCTGCCGCACGTTACTTACCGAGGGGTAGGCCAACGCGCCCCCCTTGTTATACGGTCCGTCTAACAAGCGGGCGGGTGGCCTCTGCGGAGCCTCCGTCCACCTGTGCTGACCTGGTGCCTTCGCGCAGCCCGCGGAGTCGGCAGGCGGTGCCCCGCCGGCGGGCCGCGACGGGGCGACGGTCCGTGGCCCCGTGCGTGTGCCCGCACGGTGGCCTCCGCGATCAGCCCCGCGTACCGCCGGGCGCACTCACGGACGGCGACGGACGCAGCAGCGCAACGACAGGGAACGCACACGTCTGATCCAAGGAGCCGCAGCATGGCAAGCAGCACTGTTCGGCCGGAATCGCACGCACTCCCCGACGAGCGCGGTGTCTCGCAGCGACTGCTGGAGTCGGCCGCCGTGCTGGCGTACGACCCGGCGACCGAGGTGGACTGGGAGACGCCGCTGGACAGGGACTTCCACGGCGCCAGCCCGGAGTGGAGCACGCTCTACGGCACCGCGTACTGGGCGGAACTGACCGAGGGCCAGCGCAAGGAGCTGACCCGGCAGGAAGCCGCGTCGGTGGCCAGCACCGGCATCTGGTTCGAGATGATCCTTCAGCAGATGGTGCTGCGGGACATGTACGCCAAGGACCCGACCAAGGCCGACTTCCAGTGGGCGCTCACCGAGGTCGCCGAGGAGTGCCGCCACTCGATCATGTTCGCCCGTGGCGCCGAGAAGCTGGGGGCACCGGCCTACCGGCCGCACCGGTTCGTCATCGAACTGGGCCGCGTCTTCAAGACACTCGCCTTCGGCGAGGCGGCGTACGCCGCGATCCTGGTGGCCGAGGAAGTCCTCGACGTCATGCAGCGCGACTGGATGCGCGACGAGCGGGTCGTGCCGTTCGTCCGCACGATCAACAACATCCATGTCGTCGAGGAGTCGCGGCACATGAAGTTCGCCCGCGACCAGACGCGCAGGCGTCTCGCGGGTGCGGGCCGGATCCGCCGGCACATCAACGCCTTCGTGGTCGCGACCGCGTCCTACTTCATCGTGACGAGCATGGTCCGCAAGCAGGTCTACGAGAGCGCCGGGCTGGACGTGCGGCGCGCCGTGGCCGAGGCCGGGGCCAACGAGCACCACAAGTCCATGATGCGCGCGAGCTGCTCGGGCCTCATGGAGTTCCTGGCCTCCGCACGGCTGCTCACCAAGCCGGCGCTGGCGTTCTACAAGCGTGCCAACCTCATCTGAGCCGACGTGAGTTGACGACATGACGTACGCCATCACCCAGACCTGCTGCAGCGACGCGACGTGTGTCGCCGTGTGCCCGGTCAACTGCATCCACCCCACCCCCGAGGAGCGGGCGTTCGGCAGCACGGAGATGCTGCACATCGACCCGGTGTCCTGCATCGACTGCGGCGCGTGCGCCGACGCCTGCCCGGTCGACGCGATCTTCCCGGTGGACACGCTGTCCCCGGCGCAGAAGGAGTACGCCGCGATCAACGCCGCGTACTTCGACGACAGGGACCGGCACACCGATTCGGGTGCGGACGCGGTCGAGGACGGCCCCAACTTCCATGCCTGGGGCAGCCCTTCGTTCCCGCGTGTCCTGCCGTCCGACCTCGCGCCGCTCAGGATCGCCGTCGTCGGCACCGGACCGGCCGGGATGTACGCCGTGCAGGATCTGCTGCTGCACACCAACGCCGAGGTGACCCTCATCGACCGGCTGCCGGTGGCCGGCGGCCTCGTGCGCTACGGCGTGGCGCCGGACCACCCGGCCACCAAGAAGGTCGGCGAGACCTTCGCCAGGTTCCACACGCATCACCGGGTGCGTATGCATCTCGGTCTCGAAGTGGGCGACGACGTCACCCCGCAGGAGCTCGCCGAGCACCACGACGCGGTCGTCTACGCCGTCGGTGCCGCCACTGACCGCCGCCTGTCCGTCCCGGGCGAGGACCTCGCCGGCAGCATCTCGGCACGCACCTTCGTCGCCTGGTACAACGCACATCCGGACGTGGCACACGACGCGATCGACCTCCGTGCCGAACGTGTCGTGGTCGTCGGCAACGGCAACGTCGCGCTCGACGTCGCCCGGATCCTGCTCGCCGACCCGGACACCCTCGCCCGCACCGACATCGCCGACCACGCCCTGAAGGCGCTGCGCGAGAGCTCCGTGCGCGAAGTGGTCCTGCTCGGCCGCCGTGGCCCCGAGGACGCCGCGTACACCACGCCGGAACTGCTCGCGCTGAAGCACGTGCCGGGCCTGCACCTGTTCGTGGACGACCACGATCCCCGTACCGGCACGGCCGTCGACGCGGCCGGTGCGAACGACAAGGCCGCCGTCCTGAAGGGTGTTCCCCGCGGCGCCTTCGACGCGGACGTGGCGCCGCCGCCCGGGCGGCGCATCGTCCTGCGTTTTCACAGCTCGCCCGTGGAGCTGCTCGGATCGGAACAGGTCCACGCCGTGCGCACCGCAGGGGCGTCGGGGGAGCGGGTGATCGCGGCGGGCATGGTGCTGCGTGCGATCGGCTACCGCGGAGGACCGCTGTCCGGCCTTCCCTTCGACGAGGTCACCGGCACCGTTCCGCACGAGGGCGGGCGCGTCACCGGCATGCCCGGAACGTATGTCGTGGGGTGGATCAAGCGCGGCCCGAGCGGTGGCATCGGCGCCAACCGCACCTGCGCGGCCGAGACGGTCGCCACGTTGCTGGCCGACGCCGTCTCCGGCGTGTTGCCGACGCCACCGCACGCGCCCAAGGCCTTCCACCGGCTTGCCAGGCGCCGCAACCGGCGCGTTCTCGACGCGAAGGGCCTGATGGCGATCGAACGGGCCGAGGCCGCGCGGGGGCGCGAGGCCGGCCGGCCGCGGGTCAAGCTGGCCACGGTCGATGAACTGGTGGCGAGCGCGCGGCGTCGGCGTGTGCTCCGATGAGGTGAAACGATGGGCCCGGCGCGGGAGTTGGCGGCGCCGGGCCCAAGACGTCACCCGGAGGTGGGGTGCCGGGTCACCCGCGCCGGGCCTCCGTGGGCCGGTGCACGCGCATCATGGCGATGTACACGGCCGCGGAGACCAGGATCCCGGCCGGCAGGGAGAGGTCCGTGCCGCCCGCCGCGCGGGCGATGGGGCCGGTGTACATCTGTGTGTTGACGCACTGGGACGCGATGGCGGTGGCGACCACCAGGGCGGTCACGCCGGCCCAGTTGACGCCACCCGTGTACCAGAACGCGCTGCCCCGGGACTCGTCGGTCAGGTCCCTGCCGTCGTAGCGGTTACGGCGCCACAGGATGTCGGTGGCGTAGATCGCGATGCTCGGGCCCATCAGCGCCACCATGAGTTCGAGCATGTTGCTCACGGTGTCGAGGAAGTTGGAGACGAGCAGCGCGTACAGCGTCAGTGCCACACCCAGGGCTCCGTCGAGGGCGACGCTGCGGGACCTGCGGATCCTGACCCCTATCGACTGCAGGGCGAGGCCGGAACTGTAGGCGGTCATGGCGTTGTTGCAGATCGCGCCGAGGATGACGGCCAGGAGGAAGGCGGGCCTGAACCATCCCGGCAGGATGGTCTCGAGAGCGGTCTGCGGGTCGGACATGTCGAGTGCGGTTCCTGCCAGGGCGCCGAGCGAGGTGAACAGGACGCCGGGCACGTACGCGCCGAGAGTGGTCCAGCCGGCGATCGCCCACGGCGAGGCGGTACGGGGCAGGTAGCGGGCGAAGTCGGCGCTGTTGCTGTACGAGAGCGGCGCGGAGGCGACGAGTGTGATGCCGCCTATCACCACGGCCCACAACTCCGTGCCGTGGAGCGGGTGTCGGGGCGCGTATCCCCAGTCGACGTGGCCGAGCACATAGCCCGCCAGGACGACGAAGACCGCGGTCAGGGCCAGGGTGAACGGAAGATAGAGCTTCACGATGGTCGCGTGGCCGTAGACGCTGATGGCGAGCGTCGCCGCGGCGAGCACCACGATGACGACGACCTTGACGCCCGTCGTGAGTGCGATGCCGGCCTTGTCGACGAGGCTGAACGCGGAGAGCGAGGCCGCGGCCCAGCTGAGGGCCAGATAGCAGACGGACACGAACCAGCCGGTCAGGGCGATGTTCGCCCGGTTGCCCCGAATGCCGAACATCGCACGCGTGATCACCTGGCTCGGGGTGCCGGCCGCGGGACCGCTCACGGCGACAAGGCCGACCAGCACCCAGCACAGGTTGCCCGCCGCGATCACGCCCAGCGCCTGCCAGAGGCCCAGGCCCATCAGGATGAGGGCGCCGCCGACCACGAGGCTGAGGTAGCTCACGTTGGGCGCCGCCCACACGGCGAACAGCTCGCGGGCGTGGCCGTGCCGTTCGGCGTCGGGGATGAAGTCGATGCCGTGCGCCTCCACGCGTCCGGCCTGGTCGGCAGGGGGTGCGGCAGCTTGTGCCGAGGGGTCTGGGATCGTGGAAGCCATGCAGTCCTCCGAACAGGCGAGCACGGGAGCCGACTTGTCTATTGGCCACGAATCCAATAGTGAGCAGGGGGTGCCGTCAAGCACCCGGCCGAAACGGGTGCGGAAGAATCCGGAGGCCCGCCGTGCCGAGATCGTGGCCGCGGCGGCGGCGATCGCCCTCTCGGAGGGCCTCGAATGCATCACGATGCGCCGGGTCGCCGACGAACTCGCGGTGCGCCCCGGCCTGATCAGCCACTACTTCCCGGTCGCGGAGGACCTCGTCGCCGAGGCCTTCGGCGTGGCGGCGACGGCCGAGCTGGACGAACTGATTCCCGTGGATCGGCCCGAGGGCGAGACGCTGGAGGACCTGGCCCGCTTCTTCCGCCTGACCACCGGGGAGCGCTTCGACGGCATGAGCCGCCTGTGGCTGAACGCCAGGCATCTGAGCCGCTACCGCGACAGGCTGCGCGACCGCGTGGGCCACCAGGAGGCCCAGTGGCGCGAACGCCTGACCCAGCTCATCCGCGACGGCGTGGCGACCGGAGTTCTCAGCACCGAGGACCCTGAGGTGACCGCCATCCAGATCCTCGTGGTCCTGGACGGCCTCGGCGCCCACGCCAACACGGAGCTGACCAACCGCCCCCCGGCGGTGACGGCCATGGCCGTCATCACCGCGGAGCGCGAACTGGGCGTGCCTGCCGGGACACTCACCGAACTGATCGCGGCCCAGCGCGATCCGAACGAAAGGGCGTGATCGCGTCCCGGCACGCTCCGACCGAAAGGCCCTGGTTGAACCTGGGCGCCCCCATGGCATGAGCTGACGGTCGCGCGGGCGGGTCAGCGGCGCCGGGAAGCCATGCAGCGCGTGCGCCGCTGGGGTCCGCGGTCAGGTCGGACCGGTCCAGCCCATCGTCGGCGCGCCGTCCGACACCGCCTGGTCCCCGGCCGCGCCGGAGATCGCCTGGGCGAACCGGCGGATGTGCGGCATGCCCCGCCCCCTCACGGCCGGAGCCTCGCCCTCGGTGCCGCATTCATCTCCGTGTCCGTGCGCGTCGAACCGCGGGCCCCGCAGCTCCCGGTGGACGTGCGCCTCATGGCCCGTCCCGGCATGGCGCCGCTCCACGTCCTCGGCTTCCTCCGGGCTGCGTGCGGCAAGGGTCCCGGACCGCCGACCCGTCCTTCTCCGCCGCTCCGCGTGACCCGGGGGTGCGCAGGGTCACGGATTGTTCAGGTGGAGCTGGACCTCGACCTCCTGGTCGCCGGCGACCTTGCCGACCTTCTCGACGGCGAACGCCGCGTCCAGGGTCCGGCAGAGGCGTTCCACCGCCACCGGGCAGCCCTGGAGATCCGCCGTGACCGTTCCGGCGAGCACGGTGCCGGTGACATCGGCGGGGGAGTGCTCCACGAGGAAGTGGCCCGTCCACGCGGCGGGGCGCGGCCCCTCGTTGCCGTGGGGGACGGCTTCGCCGCGGTCGGAGTCGAAGTGGTCGCCCAGGAAGTGGAAGACCGCGTCGGCGTCCGGCGCGGAGCAGTCGCCGAGCATGACCTCCACCAGGTCCCGGGACGAGGAGGCCTCCGCGGGGAAGGCTGTCGAAGCTGATGTGCCGTTCACGTCGTTCTCCGTGTCTCTCGGTCTCTCGGTCTCTCAAGGAACGGTCTCTACGGGAAGCGGTGCAGTCGGTCGCGACTGTCAGGGCCCACTCGTCGTGGCGCCTCCTTCCCCGTCATCCGGTGCGGGCGACGTACCCGGCAGCTCCACCGGCGCGAGGGGCCACATGGCCGGTCCCTGAAGGACCGACCCGTCCGTGGCGAAGCGCGAACCGTGACAGGGGCACTCCCACGTCGTCTCCGCCGCGTTGAACGCCACGATGCAGCCCAGATGCGTACAGCGCGCCGAGACGGCGTGGACCGTGCCGTCCTCGGCGCGGTGAACGGCGCACCGGTGCCCGTCCACACGCACCACCGCGCCCGATCCCGGCGGGATCTCGGTGACGGAGTCGACGTGGGCGGTGTGCAGCCGGTCGCGGACGAAGTGCCGTGCGACATCGGCCTGTTGACGCAGCAGCGCGGGCGCCTCCCGCATCGCGCTCCACAGGCGGCGGGGGTCGTACAGCTCGGCCCAGGGAACCTCGTCGCCGGTGATCAGCCCGCTCAGCAGCTGCCCGGCCAGGACGCCGCTGCTCATGCCCCACCCGCCGAAGCCCGTCGCCACATACGTGTGCCGGGCCCCGGGGTGCAGGGGCCCGATCATCGGGATCCCGTCGCCGGAGTCGTTGTCCTGGGCTGCCCAGTGGTACGCGGTGTCCTCGACGGCGAAGTGCTCGCGCATCCACGAGTCGAGCCGTGCGAAGGACGCCGCCGCGTCGCCCGTACCCGGGGTGAAGCTCTCCCCGGTCACGATGAGCAGCCGCTGCCCGTCCGCGCCGTACGGAGCGGTGCGCACCGAACGCCTGCCCTCGTCCTCGGTGATGAACATGCCGGGCGGGCCCGGGTCGGTGGCGAGCGGGGCGGCCACGACGAGTTCCCGGCGCGGCTGGAGGCGGGCGAACAGGAACGCGCGGTCGAAGATCGGGAAATGGGTGGCGACGACGACGGCCCCCGCGGTCACCGTGTGCTGCGCCTCGGTGGTCACCGTGCACGGGATGCCGCCGAGCATCTCGGTCACGCGGGACCGCTCGAAGATCACGCAGCCCTGCGCGACCAGGTCCTCGGCGAGGGCCAGCAGATACTTGCGGGGGTGGAACTGCGCCTGGTCGTCCACCCGCACCGCCCCCGCGACGGCGAAGGGCAGGCCCGTGTCCTCGGTGTACCGCGCCGGGAGCCCGGCCTCGCGAGCGGCCTCGGCCTCGGCGCGCAGTACGTCCGTGCCTTCCTGGCGGACCGAGTAGGTGAAGGCCGGGACGCGCTCCAGGTCGCAGTCGATCGCCACCCCGGCGCAGATCTCGGCCACGCGCTCCACCGCGCCCTGCTGCGACATCGCGTACAGCCGGGCGGCCTCCTCGCCGTGCGTACGGCGCAGGCGGTCGTACACGAGGGTGTGCAGCGCGGACACCTTGGCCGTGGTGTAGCCGGTGACTCCGGCGGCGATGCGGTCGGCCTCGAGTACGGCGACGGTCCGGCCGGCGCGTGTCAGTTCCCACGCGGTGCTGAGCCCGGCGATTCCACCACCGACCACCACGACGTCGACCTCGACGTCCTCGGTGAGCGGTGGGTAGGCAGTCGTGCCGCTCGTGTGCATCCAGTACGACTCGCCCCGTCCGGGCAGTTCGGGTGTCGGCGCCACGGTCAAGGCCTCCTTCCCCCGCGACCCCCTAAAACATGGTGACCGCGATGCCGGTGAGGCGCTCGTCGAGTGGGGGAGGCGGACGCGAGGACGTCGCGGAGGGGAAACGCTGCGTCCTCGCGCCCCACGGCCGTCGCCCAAGACATCCCGGCGGCGGCCGCTCCCCGCCGGCTGCCACCCTTGCTCCCGCCGGGAGCCGAGGCAGGGGGCGGAGTGCAACCCCTGATCCCAGTGTCCTCCCCCTGGACGGACAAAGCGCCAGGTATCAGGCGGCCGGCAGGCCGTCGGCCGCCCCGTAGTCCCGCCCCGCCTCGGCGCGTACCCGTTCACAGCTGAGATGGATGAGGCGGGAGACGTGCATCTGCGAGATGCCGAACTTCTCGGCGATGCGGGCCTGCGTCATGCCCTCGAAGAAACGCAGGTAGAGAATGGCGCGCTCGCGCTCGGGGAGGTGGCGCAGCCCCGTCTTGGCGGCCTCGCGGTCGGTGATGAGGTCGTACGCGGCGTCGGGTGCGCCGAGCGCGTCGGCGAGGCTCTGTCCGTCATGACCGGACGGGGAGAGTTCCGCGTCGAGGGAGAGCGCGCTGTAGCTCTCGATCGCCTTGAGCCCGTCCCGGACCTCCGCCTCGGTCAGCCCCGTGTACGCGGCGATGGCGCCGATGCCGGGCTCGGGGCTGCCGGGGCGCTCGGTGAGGTCGCGGCGGGCCGCGCGGACCTTGTTGCGCAGGTCCTGCACGCGGCGGGGTACGTGCACGTCCCACATCCGGTCGCGGAAGTGCCGGCGGAGTTCGCCGGTGATGGTGGGCACGGCGTAGCACTGGAAGGGGCCGCGCTCGGGCTGGTAGTGGTTGATCGCCTTGACCAGTCCCATGGCCGCGACCTGCTCCAGGTCCTCCGTGCTCTCGCCCTTGTTGCGATAGCGGCGGGCGATGCGGTGTGCCATGGGCAGCCACGCCTCGACGAGCTCCTCGCACAGGAGATCCCGCTCGGGTCCCTCGGCGAGACCGGCCACGCGCGCGAACGCCGCCGTCGTGTCGGGGGAGTCGTCGTGGACGCGCGACGCCCGACGGCGGTGGGTGCCGACCGCAGTGATGTCAGTGAGCATCGGGATTCGCTCCTCAACGGTGTGCCGGCGCGGGCCGCGGGAACGGGCGCCGGCATCCATGAGGAGCGGTACGCCGCTCGCAGGTAAGTGCCTCCGGTCCGAAGTATCGACATGCGACCGCACTACGATTCTCCGACCGCACGTGCCCGGATGCGACTCGGGGGGCTCCGCGTCACGGCGGGTCATCGGAGCTCGGCGGACGGTGTTCCTCCAGGACGTGGTGTGTCGGTCGCGGCGTTACGGGTACCCGGTCGCCGTCAGGGCCCTGACCGAGCCCCCCGGGCGAAAGGGGGCGGCCTTTCATGAGCAGCAAGCTGATCTCCAGGACCGGAACGGACGACGCCACGTCGCACCACGCGGTCCTCGGCTCTCCCTGCTGGGTGAGTCTCGCGGCGCGTGATCTGTCGGCCGCGCAGTCGTTCTACGGCGCTGTCCTGGGCTGGACGTTCCGTGCGGGCACGCTGGGTGAGCGGTTCGTGGTGGCGCTCGCGCAGGGGCGGGCCGTGGCGGGGATCGGGGCGGTCGCTCCGGCTCTGCAGGTTCCCGTCGCGTGGACGCCCTACTTCGCGGTGGCCGACGCGGACGAGACGGCCGGCCGCGTACAGGAGCGCGGCGGCACGGTCGGCGTCGGTCCGATCGGCTTCCCCACCGGGCGGGCGGCCCTCGTGTCCGACCGCGCCGGCGCCGTCTTCGGGATCTGGGCGGGCGCGCTCGTCCGCAACTTCGGCGCGTGGCGCCGGGAGGCTCCCTTGTGGCTGCACCTCGTCACGCGCGACGCGTTCGACGCCGCGATCTTCTACGGGGAGGTCCTCGGGTGGACGAGCCCGGGCTGCTGCGACGTGCGCTACGAGGACGAGGAGGTCGTCCTCGTCTGTGCCGGACAGCCGGTGGCCGCACTCGGCGGCGGGGCACCGGGGTCGGCCCCCGACCCGCGGGTGCGGCCGCACTGGCAGGTCCGCTTCACGGTCCGGGATGCCACGGTGTGTGCCCGGGCCGCCGTGGAGCACGGCGGAGCGATCATGGGCCGGCACGCGGACAGGACGGGCGACTCCGTGACCCTGCTCGACCCCGAGGGCGCCCGGTTCACGGTCTTCGCACCCCGTCCCCACCCGGACATCGGCGCGGAGCCGACGCCGGAGGGTCTCGCGGACCGTCCGTGACCGACGGTCCGCGTCACCGCCGCAGCGACGACGACGTGCCGTCCGATGGCCTCCGAGGTCCGGCACGGGCGCTCGATGCCGAGGGGTTGGGGTGCGGGCGGCCCACCCGCGAAGAAGGTGACTTCGGGGCGTGCGGTGAGGGCGGGGGTCTCCCGTACGGGCGAGGCTGTGACCGTGGCGGCGCGGGCTGTGAGCTGAGGCGGGAGGGCCCGGGTGAGGGCAGGCGACATGGACGCGCCCTGGAAAGGCCGGTGGTGTGTGCACCGGCCCTCTCCGCATGCGGGAAGGGTGCTGCCCGTTCGGGTCTCGGCAGCCATGTCGGGTCCGGGGCCGCCCGTCACCTCGTCCGGAGCCGCAGGAAGTTCATCGCGGACAGTGTGAGCACGGTTTCGCCGTGCTGGTTGAACACCTCGATGTCGGTGTGCACGATCCCGCGGTCCGGCTTGGACTGCGAGGGACGTGCGGAGACCACCGTCGTACGGATCGACAGGCTGTCACCGGGCCGCACGGGGCGGGTCCAGCGCAACTCGTCGACGCCGGGCGAGGCGAGGCTCGCGACCTTGCTCACATAGTGGTCGGCGTACATGCGCATCATCAGGGAGGCGGTGTGCCAGCCGCTCGCGATCAGACCTTTGAAGGGGCCCTGCTCCGCGGCCGCGGGATCCGTGTGGATGTCCTGCGGATCGAACTCGCCCGCGAACCGGAGGATCTCCTCCTCGGTCACCGTGACGCTCCCGAACACATAGCTGGACCCGGGAACGTAGTCCTCGAAGTAGCGTTCGTCGATAGGGGTGTTGAAGTCCGTGCCGATCGCTGTAGTGGTCATCGAAAGCACGGTAGCCGACCTCCCGGGTCAGGCGGGGGAGCGCGGGGCGGCTACGCGGCGCAGGCCCCGGTCGAACACCGTCAGGAGCAGGAAGAGCGCGCCGGCGCCGAGCATGAACCATGCGAGCTGGTGCATCCCGCCGGTGTCGGCGTGCTGCCCGAACGCGGTCGCGGAGGCGGCGGAGGCGACCATCGAGCCGAGGTAGACGAACGTGCGGAGCAGCCCGGACGAGGTGCCGATGCGCTCCGGGTCGGCCTGGTAGTACACCGAGTTCTGCAGGGCGAGGCTGTTGAGTCCCTGCGGCACGCCGAAGATCAGGGCGACGGCGAGGAGCAGCCAGATCGGGCTCGTGCCGCCGAGCCTCAACAGCAAGGTGCAGGCGGCGAGTTGGAAAACGGCTCCGATGAGCAGCTTGACGCGGATGGCCTGGTGGCGGCCGGTGAGGGTGGAGACGGCGATGCCGGTGAGGAAGATCGGCAGTTGGACGAGGCCGGCCTGGGAGGGCGAGAGCCCACGGCCCTCCTCGGCCCACTGCGTGAAGCCGTAGAGGAAGGCGTACGAGACCACGTAGGCGACCAGGGCCCGGGCGTAGGTGGCGAGCAGCGGGGTGTTGCCGGCGAGCACTCTGAGGTCGATGAACGGTACGGGGGTGCGCAGTTCGCGTACCGCGAAGGCCACGGCCGCCGCGGCGGCGACGGCGAGCAGGTACCACGTGTCGGCGTGCAGGTTCATCAGGAACAGCAGGAGCGAGAACAGCAGCGCGGCGAACAGCGTCATTCCCGGGAGGTCGAGTTCGGACGCGATGCTCCTGCCGCCGGTGCGGCGCGGGCGGGCCTGCACCGGCAGCCGGCGTGCGCCGAGGATCAGGGCGGCGGCCGCGAGGGGGATGTTGAGGGCGGACGTGGCGCGCCAGCCGCCCACGTCGATGAGGAGCCCGCCGAGGGAGGGCCCGATGACGGCGATCGTCTGGCCGGACACCGCGAGGGTGGTGAGGATGGCGCCGGGGCTGTCGCGACCGGTCCGTTCCGCCTCGCTGCGCAGCAGGGACATCGAGGCGGGGTAACCGGCGCAGGTGCCGAAGCCGAGCAGTACGCGTGCGGCGATCAGGAAGCCCAGGTTGGGGGCCAGCGTGCCGGCGACGCCCGCGATGCCGACCAGGGACGCGCTGACCAGGAAGAGGCGGCGCGGTCCGAAGAGGTCGATGAGCCGTCCGACGACGGGCTGCCCGAGAGCGGTGGCCAGGTAGAGCGCCGAGACGAGCCACGCGGTCTGCGAGGGAGGGGCGCCGAACGCCACCCCGATGGGGACGAGGGCGACGGCGATGATCGTGGAGTTGATCGGGTTCAGGACCGAACCGATGACCATCGGCGGGATCAGCCTGCGGTCGAACTGAAGTGCGGGGGCGTCGTGCTCGCCGGGTTCGGACTCTGTCGCCGGTCCGTCGGCCGCCCGAGCGGGTATGTCGGGGTTGCTCATGGGCGGGTCAGCCCCTGGCGGGTGTGCGGCGGGGTCTCGGCGTGCTTGCTCATGTCCCCACCGTAGATTCGACAGTTTTGCCTGTCCAGTTTGAGCTGAGCAGTTTTGCTTCCCTTTTGTGTGGTGGGTGTCGGCCCGTGCTCTCCGGGTGGGTGGTGAACGCCTGGGTGGCGCACCGCGCCGGGGGAGTGATGTGCCCGGTGCGTGCGTTATCCGCGCAGGTCACAGGGGGTGCGGAGGGCGCCGGTGAGCCGTCCGTGCGACAGAGCGGCGACGTCGCCCGGGTACGCCACTGCTGGTGCGCGAACGCAAGGTCACGGAGCTGGTGCCGCGTGACTGCGCGCCACCCCTGGGCATGGGTGACCTGCCCGTCCCCCCGCCCCGAAGCGACCACCTCACCTTCACGGCAGGTGACTTCCTCGTCCTGTACACCGACGGAGTCATCGAGGCCCGCTCGTCCACCGGCGCCTTCTATCCGCTCGCCGAACGGGTCGCGTCCTTCCCGTCCCTTCCCGGCGGCGGCCCCGACTCCCTGCTGCGCCACATTCACCGCGATCTGTTCTCCCACACCGGCGGGCAGCTCGACGACGACATCGCGCTCCTCGTCATCGAACGCGTACCCACCCGCCATCTGCCCCGCCCGCTCCTCGACGGCCACCCGATGACGGATCAGGTCCACGCACACCCCGACGGAGCACCACCGTCGACGGCTCACGAACGGGGTGTCTGAACGGTCCGGGGGCGGCCACGACCAACGCCGGCTTCGTGCTTCCGGCCTGGCCCTGGACCTGGCCCAGACCGCCGGTGATCCGGCGGGCCATCAGGTGGCCGGGCAGGAGTCCGCGGCGCGTGCGGAGGTGTCGGGCCGGGCGTGGGGCAGTCGGCGTACGGCTTTGGAGGCCAGGGGTATCAGCGTGGCCGCGGCGGAGACGACGCCGGCGACCGCGGTCACCCGGAACGCGCCGAACGCCTCGGCCAGCGGTCCCACGCAGAGCTGCCCGACCGGAATCGCGACGTACGACAGCAGGTCGTCGTACGACGAGACGCGCGACAGCACATGTGCGGGGACGTGCTCCTGGAGCGAGGTGTCCCACGCGACCGCGGTGACGGAGGAACCGAGCCCCGCGACGAACGCCGCCGTGATCAGCCACGGGGCCTGCACCCGCGCCCCCAGCGCGATCAGGGGCAGCGCGCCCAGCACCCCGGCCAGCTGCCCGAACCGCAGCAGGTGCCGCACCGTCAGCCGGTACATCAGCACACTCGACGCCAGCATGCCGACACCGCGCACACTCAGGACGAAACCCCAGGTCGTCTCCCCGCTGAGCCGCCGGGTGAGCTGGGGGCCGAGGATCTGCCACGTACCGGTCTGGACGAGGTTCAGCAGGCAGAAGGACAGGGTGCCGACCCACACCCACCGGATCGCACGGAACGCGGTCCAACCCTCGCGGATGTCGGCCGACACCGTGCTTCGCGGTGATGCCTCCGAAGCGCCCGCGAGGGGGAGCCGTGCGAGGAATCCGGCCGCGACGAGATACGTGAGCGCGTCGAACGCGATGGCGGGCCCGCTCCCGACCGCCACGACCAGCACGCCCGACAGGCTCGGGCCGAGGATCTTCGAGGCGTTGCGGGCCGAACCGAGCAGTGAATTCGCCTGCTGCAGAAGGGACTTGGCGACGAGCTGAGGGACGACGCCACGCAGCGCAGGGGTCGTGAAGGCGGCGAGCGCGCCGTTGAGGAACTCGATGGTGGCCACCAGCGGCAGCGAGTAGTGCCCGGTCAGCAGGAGCGCGGCGACGGCGCCCTGCGTGAACGCGGCCCCCAGATGGGCGGTCACCAGGACGGTCCGGCGCGGGAACCGGTCGGCGACGGCGCCGCCCACGAGCAGGAACGCCAGCAGCGGCAGCATGTGGGCGGCGAGCACGACGCCGAGGTCCTGACCGCTGCCTGAGGCGTCGAGAACGGCGAAGGCAAGCGCCAGCGGAGCCATCGAGCTGCCGAGCAGGGACACCAGACGTCCGGCGAAGAACGAGCGGAACGGGGCCTGTCGCAGGAGTGAGGAATGCACCGGCCCGAGTGTGGGGAGGCGTGGGCGCGCACGCTAACGTTTCGGCGGGAGGCGAAAGATGGTGCTGCTGCGGTTGAGTCCGATGGCCCTGTCACAGTCCCGGTTCGCGCTGTCGCCGAGCGCCGAGACGCTGGGGTCGATGAGCGTCCTCATGAAACCCTGCTCGGACCCGTGGCTCACCCCCTGGTACACCCACCATCACGACGCCTTCCACGCCGCGCTCGACGCGGACCCGTTCGCCAGAGGCCTCGTCGAGCTGATCTGCTCGACCAAGTACCTCCCCGGGTACGTGAGCCGCCCGCCGTCCGGCGGCATGCGCACCACGCTCGCCGACGAACTCAAGGCCGTCGCCGCGGCCCGTGACGACGCCATACGCGCGGACCTCGACGCGGCGGTGGCCCGCAGCTGGAAGCGGCACGATCTGGAGTGGCTGACCGGGCACGGGTGGGGACCCCGGACCGCCGAACTCTTCCGGCAGGTGTGGACGGCGCATGTGTCGCCGGACTGGCCGCGCCGCCGGGCCCTGCTGGAGCGGGACGTCACCTACCGGGCGGGGCTGCTCGCCGCGTACGGCTGGCCCAGAGCCCTTCAGCACATGAACCGGCGCAGTGCCTGGGTCGGCGCCGACGCGATCCGCTTCAGTGACCAGCCAGGTCCTGACCGCGTCGTCGGAGAGGGCGGCATGCTGTTCGTGCCCGTCTGCGTGACCAGCGGCACCTGGCTGGCCGAGGCGCCTCCCGACCGGTACGCCCTGGTGTACCCGGCCCGCGGTACGGCCGAGCGGACCGGGCGGGCGCGAGCGCCGCAGGCTCTCGACCGGCTGATCGGCAGCGGCCGCGCCGCCCTCCTCCACGAACTCGCACGCCCGGCCACCAGCAGCGAACTCGCCGCGCACCTGGGCCAGTCGCTGGGCACCGTCGGCGGCCACCTGGCCGTCCTGCGCGATGCGGACATGGTCGTCGGTACGAGAGTGGGGCGACGCGTGGTCTACCGGCGCACGGAGGCGGGCGACCGCCTCGCCGGCCGTGCGTCGTCTGCGGATGACTGACCACGGGCCGACGAGCGCATCGTCGAAGACGAAGCAGTCGACGAAGCACCGGCGCACGGTGTGACGGCGCGGTGGCGGGTGAACCACGGCGACCGGCGCGTCTCGGCCGCCTGCGCCGACCGCAGGGCAGAGTGGACATGTGGACGCAGATGATGTCGCCGAGGATCTCTACCGCCTGCCGCCCGTCCAGTTCACGGCCGCCCGCAACGCGCAGGTCGTCGAGGCGAAACGCGCCGGTGACGCGGCCGCCGCACGCCGGATCGCCGCCTTCCACAAGCCGACTCTCGCCGCCTGGGTGTCGAACCTGCTGGCGCGGCAGAAGGAGGAGGCGGGGCAGCTCCTCGAGCTCGCGGAGGCGCTGCGGGAAGCGCACCGTACCCTCGACCCGGGGCAGTTCCGGACCCTCAGTCACCAGCAGCACGCAGTGATCGCGGGCCTCGCGCGACAGGCGGGTGGCCTCGCCCGGCAGGCCGGCCAGCCGGTGAGCCCGAGCGTTCTGCACGAGGTCGAACAGATCCTCCGGGCGGTGCTGGCCGACCCGGAGGTCGCCGAGCGGTGGGCCACCGGCAGGCTCACGAAGGTCCCCGCCGTGTCCACGGACTTCCCCGGTACGTCGCCGTTGGCGCAGGTGTCGAAGAAGGACGCAGAGCCCGAGGAGCCCACCCCGGCTCCCGCAAGGGAGAAGGCCCCCGATGCCGCCGAGGAAAAGCGCCGCGCCCGTCTCAAGGACGCGATGAAGGCGACCACCGAGGCCGCGGCCGAGGCGAGCCGCCGCGACGACGACGTCCGCCGGGCCGAGGAGGAGCACGAGCAGGCCACCGCCCGCCGTTCCGCGGCGGACGAACGCGTCGCACTCCTGACGGATCGGCTCGGCGAGGCCGAGGAGGAGCGGCGCACCGCTGCCGAGGCGGCGGACGAGGCGGCCGTACGGGTCCGGGACGCCGCGCGCGAACAGAAGGCCGCCCGGCGGAAGGCGGCGAGTGCGTCCCGGGCCGTCGAGCGGCTCTCCGGAGGCGGTTCCGCCCGCTGAGCGAGGCTCACCCTCGCATCACGAACTGGTCACGCCACCCACTCGTACCCATGTTCTCTTGGATGCTGACGACCGAGATCACGTCAGGGGACACGTGCTCGCGAAACGGAGTGAGGACATGACCGATCCGGCCGCCGCACCGATGGAACTGACCCATGCCCAGATCGACGAGGCGTCGCACGGCCACGGCGTACCGCTGGTGCGGGTGACGCTCCCGGGGACCACGACCCCTGTGTGGCTGGCCACGCGCTACGACGTGGTGAAGGCGGCGCTCGGCGACACCCGTTTCGTGCGGGACCTGGTGAGGGTTCCTGGTGCGCGGGGCGCAGGTGTGGGCGCGGAACTGCTCGACGACGCGGGGCTGCCGCCGGCGTACCGGCAGTACCTGGAGATCCTCGTGATGGTCGACGGGCCCGAGCACACCCGCCTGCGCACGCACGTGATGCGGGCCTTCGCCCCGCGCCGGATCGCCGCGCTGCGTCCGCGCATCGAGCGCATCGTCCAGGACGTGACCGGTGAACTCGCCGCGAAGGGCGACCAGTTCGACCTCCTGAGCGCCTTCGCCTACCCGGTCATGACGGACGTCATCTGCGAGATCATCGGCGTCGACGCGGCCGACCGGCCGAAGGTGAGCGGCTGGATCAGGGACTACGAGTCCGGTGAGCCGGACCGCTTTCTGCCCGGCATCGACCACCTCGCCGAGTACATCGGCGAACTGCTCGACCTCCGTGGCCCGGCGCCCAGGGAGGACCTGGTCTCCGATCTGCTGCGCTCCAGCGCGGCGGCGGCCGAGGGGCAGCGCCTCACACGCCAGGAGATGACCGCGCTCGTCTTCCTGCTGATCAACACGGGGATCGCACCGCCCGCCTTCTTCATCACCGACGCGGTCCTCACCCTCCTCGACCACCCCCAGGAGGCGGCCCGGCTGCGGGCGGAACGCGACCTACTGCCGCGCGCCGTACAGGAGTTGCTCCGTCACGTGTCCGCGGTGCGGGTCGGCGCCACCCTGTACGCCACCGAGGACGTGCAGCTCGGCGGCGTCCTGGTACGCCAGGGGGAGGGCGTGACGAGCGGTCTGCTCGCCGCCAACCGCGACCCGGGAACCTTCGACGACGCCACGCGGCTCGACCTCGCACGGGAGGCGGCGCGCGGGGCCGGGCACATCGCGTACGGGCACGGCGCGCACCGCTGCATCGGCGCCGCGCTCGCCAACCTCCAGACCGAGGTGATCCTCGACGAGCTGTTCCTGCGGCGCGACAGCCTCGAGCTGGCCGTCGACCGGGACGCCGTCGAGCGCGTCGGGTTCGCGGGCGACGGCACCTACCCGATCGCGCTGCCGGTCCGCATCTGAGTCACGCATCTGAGTCACGGGCGGACGCGCATGAGGCGGGGCCCGGTCACAGTACGGCGATGCCCAGCGGCCGATGGCCTGCGGGCAGCCGATGGGTGTCCCCGCTCCTCAGGTCCACGACGGTGATCCCGTCCCAGAACCCGTCCCGGGTGAAGCCCCCGGTGACATAGGCGGTGCGGCCGTCGCGCGACGCGGCGACGTCCTCGTGCGGGCCGTCGAGGGGGACGACGCGCTCCTTCCCGTCGGCGGTACGGATCGTCAGCGAGGCGTCGTCGTCCCCGGCGCCGATCGGTCCCGTGCCGACGGCGAGCAGGGTCCCGTCGGGGGTGAGCCGGGCGCCGTGCTGGTGCGTGTCGGCGGTCATCGGCTCGACGGCGACCTTGCCGGTGCGCGGGTCGAGCACGGCCAGCTTCTCGCCCTCGAAGGGCAGCAGGAGCTTCCCGTCGTCGCGCACGGCGGCGTAGTGCGGCTTCAGCCACGAGCCGAGTCCGCCCTCCGTGCCGTACGGCGCGACCTCGAAACGGCGCGCGGTGAGCGTGTCGGCGCGTACGGCGGTCACGTCGAACGAGTCGTGGCCGGTGGCGTACACCTCGCCGCCGTCCCGCGAGACGTCGACATCGAAGGGGCGACGGCCGACCGGGACAGTGTCCGTGACCTTTCGAGTCGCTGTGTCGACGACCTCCAACACCCCTTTCTCGTCCGGGACGTTGACACCCACGTAGACATGCTTTCCGTCGGGCGCGAGGGCGATGCCCATGCCGCCGCCGCGGTACTCGCCCGTCGTGGCGGGGCCGGTTTCCGTCGCGTACGGGATGCGGCCGACGTTCTCGCGCGTCTCGGTGTCGACGACGGCCACCCCTTCGGCCGTCGCCACCCAGGCCCGGCCGTCCTCGCCGACGACGAGCCCGTACGGTGCCGTGCCCACCTTCACCGAGTCGAGTGGGCCGCGCCGCGGGTCCACGAACGTGACCGTGTCGCTGCCGAAGTCGGCCACCAGCAGGGTGCCTTGAGCGGTCCGCGCGGGTGCCGGCGCCGAGGGCGTGACGGTGGCGGCCGGAGGCGGGGCCGCGGTGGAGTCGGCGGTGCCGGTCGCCGTGCACCCCGCCGCGAGGACGACGACGGCCATCGCCCCGAGCACACCGCGCGCACGGGCCGTCATGCCGCCGCCCTGAGCAGCGCGGCGAGCGCGTCGAAGCCACGGCGTTCCGCGTGTTCCAGGGCCGTGACGCCGTCCGCGTCCGCGAGGTCCGGGCGGGCGCCCGCCGCGAGCAGCAGCTCCACGATCTCCTGGTGCGCGCGGCCTCCGTCGCCGAGGATCACGGCTTCCAGGAGCGCGGTCCATCCGAGATCGTTGACGTGGTCGACGTCGATGTCCGTCTCCCGGAGCACCGCCCTCACGTACGCGACGTGGCCGCGCTCGCTGGCGGGGATCACCGAGACGCCGCCATAGCGGTTACGCAGAGTGACATCCGGGCCCGCCGGGAGGAGGACGCGCATCATCGCGACGCTGCCGGTCACGCCGGTGACGAGCCACGGGCTGTCGTGCCGCCGGTCCTGGGCGTCCGGGTCCGCTCCGGCCGAGACCAGGACCCGTGCGGCCTGGACCTGATCGTTGAGAGCGGCGAGGAGCAGCGGGGAGCGCAGTTCCTCGTCGCAGGTCTCCACCGAGGCCCCGGCGTCGAGGGCTGCGCGTACCTCGTCGGCGTCACCGCGCCGGGCGGCCTCCAGGAGTCGGCGGTCGCGGTCGTGCATCTCGGTGCTCCAAGTCCATAGGGAAGGAACGGGGGCGCCTCCGATCTCCGTTCCGGAGTCCATTCTCCGGCCGCGTCACGCCCTCGACGGTCGGCCTGCCGTCTGCGGCTACGGACCCCTACGGACGACAGCGGGGTCAACCGATCGGCTGATGCCTTCGGGGCCGGCCCCGAAGGCGGGACGAAAGGAAGGCCCCCTCCGTACCCGGTGAGGGCGCGGAGGGGGCCGTGATGGAGACCCGCCCTCAGGGTGTGCACCGGTTGCCGTCGCCACGACAGGAACCCGAGGACGTCCTCGGGTATCTCAACGAGCCCGGATGTGCCATGTTCTGCCATGACCGGACACGGCACCCGCACGTGGTTGATCGGCGTGTCACGTTGACGCGCTGTGCGGGCTCTGTGGGTTCGGCGTGATTCCTGACCGCGCGGGGCGTGTGATCGATAGGTTGTTCCCCTGCATCGGCCGTCATCGGGGACGGTGATGTCCTGAGTGGTGCAACGTAGGAGGTCAGATGCGTTCGCGGGTCTCGGCGTATGCGATCGCTGTCATGGGGGAGCAGTTGCTGCTGACCCAACTCGCGGAAAGCTCACCGGTCTTCGAGCCCGGCCTGTGGCACCTGCCCGGTGGAGGGATCGACCCGGGGGAACAGCCGCACGAGACGCTGGGGCGCGAACTGTACGAGGAGACGGGCCTGGAACTCCTGGACGCCCGGCTGGTCGACGCGCGGTCGTACACCGCTCACCGGCTCGGCATCGACTGGCATCTGGTGGGGCTCTTCTACCGCGTCGACGTCAAGCCGGGCCCACTCGTGGTGACCAAGGCGGACGACTCCACGAGCGCCGTCACCTGGATGCCCCTGTCCGGCTTGCGGGAGTCGCAACTGTCCCCCGCGGCGGTCGACGGCCTGGCGATGACCGGCGCCCGATAGACCCACCGGCCCTGCGCGGGCGCGGCCCACCAGCAGCGGAGGAAGCGCATATGACCTTCCCCGGGAAAGGGGCATAAAATGCCGTGGGGAGTCTGGAGGCAGCATGGCCGAGAATCTGGACCGCACCACACGCCGGGGCTCCGGCTGACAAAATACTCGTCCTCGATGGAGTCGATGACATCCCGAACCGGGCTGATCTTCTTCAGCCGTCCCTCGGACCCCGGCGATTCTGGGGAGGTGTCTGGATGGATGCGATCGGTTCGTCGCGGTCGAGCCTGACGGCGGGCACGGTATCCGAGCCCGGCGGCCTTCTGGACGCCCTGGCGGTTGCCGCGGTGATGGTCGACGCCCAGGGCCGGATCAGCCTGTGGAGCCCCCAGGCCGAGGAACTGTTCGGGTTCACCGCCGAGGAGGCGCTCGGGCAGCGTGCCGCGCAGCTTCTGGTCGCCCCGGAGAACGTCGACCTCGTCCTCGGCCTGTTCGCCGAGGTCATGGAGAGCGGCCGGAGCTGGGCAGGCGTCTTCCCCGTACGCCACAAGGACGGCAGCACCCGCCTGGTGGAGTTCCGCAACATGCGGCTCCACGACGAGCTCGGGGACGTCTACGCTCTGGGCATCGCCAGCGACCGTGCGCTCCTGCGCCGCGTCGAGCGGGACCTCGCGCTGTCCGTGCAACTCGTGGCCCAGTCGCCCATCGGGCTCGCGGTCCTGGACACGAATCTTCGCTACGTGATGGTCAACCCCGCGCTGGAACGTATCAACGCCCTGCCCGCCGAGCAGCACATCGGCCGCGGCGTCGGCGAGGCCCTTCCGTTCCTGGACACGGAAGCCATCACGTCCACGATGCGTCAGGTCCTGGCCACGGGCACCCCGGTCCTCAACGAATTCACCGTCGGCCGCCCTGGCGGCGCCGCCGACGTGGAACACGCCTGGTCGGTGTCCTACTACCGGCTGGACGACCCGGCGGGCCGCGTACTCGGCCTGGCGATCTCCGTGGTGGACGTGAGCGAACAGCACCGGGCCTCGCAGGAAGCCGCCCGGGCCCGCCGGCGTCTGGCCGTCATCGCCGACGCGTCGACGACCGTGGGCACCACGCTGGACGTCGAGCAGACCGCGCACGAACTGGCGTCGGTGGTCGTCTCCGAGCTGGCCGACGTGGCGGCGGTCGACATACTCGACGCCGTGCTCCAGGGCCGGCGCCAGGCCACACCGGCCGCCGGAGGGCCGGCTCTGTTCCGGGCGCTGGCGGTGACCGCGGCCTACTCCACCAACGCCCTCCACGCCGCCGACACCCCCGGGCAGATCGCCAGCTACGAGGCCGACCGGTACATCACCCAGTGCGTGACCACAGGGCGCCCCGTGCTGGTGAAGCATGTGAGCGAAGCGGACCTGCAGCGCATCGCGCCCGATCCGGAGTCCGCCCGGGTCCTGTCCCGCGCGGGACTTCACTCCTATCTGGCCGTGCCGCTCATCGCGCGCGGTGAAGTGCTGGGCGCGCTCGACCTGGGACGCGCGAGGAACGAGTTGCCGTTCGACGAGGACGATGTCGTCCTGGCCGGCGAACTGGCCGCCCGCGCGGCCGTCGCCATCGACAACGCCCGCTCGTACCAGAGCGAACGCCGCACCGCTCTCACCCTCCAGCGCCACCTGCTCCCGCCCAGGCCGCCGCGCAGGCCCGGTCTGGAGATCGCCTACCGCTACCAGCCCGCCCAGTCGGCCAGCGAGATCGGCGGCGACTGGTTCGACACCATCCCGGTGGCCGGGGACAAGACCGCCCTCGTCATCGGCGATGTCATGGGCAGCGGCATCAACGCCGCCGCCACCATGGGCCAACTACGCACCGCCACCCGCACATTGGCCGACCTCGACCTCGCACCGGCCGAAGTGCTCCGCCACCTCGACCACACCGCCGCCGAACTCGATCCCGCCTTCGCCACCTGCATCTACACCGTGTACGACCCGCACCGCGGCGAGGCCCGGATCGCCGTCGCGGGCCACCTGCCGCCCATCCTGGTCAGACCGGGCGGGCACCCCGAACTTCTCGACCTGCCCTCCGGAACACCCCTCGGCGTGGGCGACATCGCCTTCCAGGAGACGACCGTGAAGATGGAGTGCGGCGACCAACTCGTGCTCTACACCGACGGGTTGATCGAGACGCGCTCCGACGCCATAGACACCCGCATCAACACCCTGCTCGATCTGCTCTCCGACCCGCAGGGATCCCTGGACGAGGTCTGCGACCACCTCCTGGTCGCACTGCGCGATCAGGACGACCACGACGACGTGGCCCTCCTGATCGCCCGGGCCCGCCCACTGGGCACCTCGGGGTAAGGGCACGGTGTCCCTCGGTCACAACAACTGCCGCCTGCGGCCGAGCCACGTCTGCGCGATGACCACGACCGCCAGGAACGCGCCGCTGACGACCTGCTGGTAGGAGGAGTCGAGGGAGCCGATCTGGTTGATGACGTTCTGGATCACCTTCAGAAGCAGCACCCCGACCAGGGAGCCGCTGACGTAGCCGAGGCCGCCGGTCAGCAGCGTGCCGCCGATGACGACCGCGGAGATGGCCTCCAGCTCCATGCCGTTGCCGAGGATCGTGACGCCGGAGGCCAGCCAGGCGGCGTTGAGCGCGCCGGCCAGGCCCGCGAGGACGCCGGAGAGCGTATAGACAATGATCTTGGTGCGGGCCACGGGAGCACCCATCAGAGCGGCCGCGTCCTCGTTGCCACCGACCGCGTAGACGTGCTGGCCGAAGCGGCTGCGGCGCAGGACCACCGCGCCCGCCACGAACAGGAGCAGGGTGATCCACACGGGGTTGCCCAGGCCGAGGGTCGTGCCCTGACCGAGCTCCGCGAGGAACGAACCCTTGGCGACGAGATAGGTGTTGGCGCCCTCGTCGGTCAGGGACAGCATCAGGCCGCGCGCGCCCAGCATCGCGGCCAGCGTGACGATGAAGGGAGCGAGCCGCGAGCGGGCGATCAGCAGGCCGTTGACCACACCGATGAGACCGCAGACCGCCATCGGCAGCAGGAGTGCCACCAGGGTGCCGTACTGCGAACCCCACGCGGCCAGAACGCCGCCCAGAGCGAAGAGCGAACCGACGGACAGGTCGATGCCGCCGGTGATGATGACGAAGGTCATGCCGAGCGCGACGACCGCCAGGAACGCCGAACTCGTCGCCATGTTGGACAAGTTGTCCCCGGTGGCGAACGAGTCGAAGCTCAGTGACGCCACCGCCGACACGATCACGAGGACCGCCAGCGCGCCGTGCTGCTGGACCAGCGCGCTCAGCCGCTCGGAGCGGCTGCTGCCGACGGACTCGGCGCCGTCGGCAAGCTCCTTCTCCGTACGGGCCACGGCCTCTTCCGTTTCTGTCCTGGTCGCCGTCATCGCTTCCCCCGTCCGCGCGCCGCGTACACCGCCAGCACGATCACGATGGCCTGGGCGATCTGCGTCCACGAGGGCGGCAGATCGTGCTTGATGAGGGTGGCGGTGAGCAGTTGGATGAGGACGGCGCCCGCCACCGTTCCGGCGATGTTGACCCTGCCGCCGCTCAGGGGGGTGCCGCCGACCACCACCGCGGTGATCGCGGACAGCTCCATCAGATTGCCCAGCGACGTGGGGTCGCTGGCCTGGAGCCGCGCGGTCGCGAGCACACCCGCGACAGCGGCGAGGAGCGCGCATGCCACATAGACGAGCATCAGGACCCGGCGCACCGGCAGCCCCGCGAGCTTCGCCGCCGCCCGGTTGTCGCCGATGGCGAGCAACTGCCGCCCGAAGGTGGTGCGCCGGATGACGAAGGCCACCAGCAGCGCGAGCGCGGCGGCGATGACGATGAGGTACGGGACGCCGAGGACGTCACCCGAACCGAGCGAAGCGAGCGCAGGGTTGTGGAGGTCCTTGAGCTGCGGCAGCAGCACCAGGGCGATGCCGCGGCCGCCGACCATGAGGGCGAGCGTGGCCACGATCGGCTGGACGCCGACCCAGGCGACCAGCGCTCCGTTGGCCAGGCCCACCACGGCGGCGAACACGGCCACCGTGAGCAGGGCCGGCACGAGCCCGTACCCCAGATAGAGGGCCGTGACCGAGGCCGCGAGCGCCATGACGGCGCCCACGGACAGGTCGATGCCCTCGGTGCCGATGGCCAGGGCCATGCCGAGCGCGACGATGATCACGGGCGCGACCTGCACGGCCTGGGTCCGGAAGTTCTCGGCGGACAGGAAGTGCGGGGTCACGGCGACATTGACGACGAGCAGCACGGCCACGCCCGCGTACACGCCGTACGTCTGCATCCACTGCAGGACGCGGGCGCGGTCGAGGGCGGCCGGCCGTATCGCGGCCTCAGCCATGGCGGGTCACCTCCCCGGCGGCGCCGGGGGCGGGGCTGCCCGCCGCGATGGTCTGCATCAGCTTGTCCTCCGTGACGTCGTCGCCGGTCAGTTCGCCGACGACCGCGCCGTCCTTCAGCACGACCACGCGGTCGGACCCTTCGATGAGTTCCTCCAGGTCGGAGGAGATGAGCAGGACACCGAGGCCGTCCTCGGCCAGTTCGTCGACCAGTTTCTGCACCTCGGCCTTGGCGCCCACGTCGATACCGCGCGTGGGCTCGTCCAGGAGCAGCACCTTCGGGTTCATGGCCAGCCATCGGGCCAGCAGCACCTTCTGCTGATTGCCTCCGGACAGCTCACCGACCTTCTGGTACGGGGAAGAGGCCTTGATGCGGAGCCTCTTGACGAAGGTGTCCACGATCTTGTCGACCTGGGCCTCGGAGACCAGACCGAAGCGGGAGAGCCTCGGCAGCGCGGCCAGGGCGATGTTCTCGCGGACGGAGAGCCCGGGGACGATGCCCTCGCTCTTGCGGTCCTCGGGCAGCAGGCTGATGCCGGCGCGGATGGCGGCGGGCGTGGATCCCGCGCGCAGCGGGACGCCGGCCACCGTGACGCTGCCCGCCTTCGACGCCAGGGCGCCGGAGATCGCCTTCGCGGTCTCCGTGCGCCCCGACCCCAGCAGCCCTCCCAGACCGACGACCTCGCCGGGACGGATGTCCAGCGAGACGCCGTGCAGCTTATGAGGAACGGTCAGATCGCTTGCGCTGAGCACGGGTTCAGAGCCGGCGGCATGGTGGTCGCCGGTGAATTTGGTCAGGCCCTCACTGCGGACCTCACCCAGGTCACGCCCCAGCATCGTGGACACCAGGGTGAGCCGGTCCAGATCGGCGAGCGGTCCGGTGTGCACGCGGCAGCCGTCCCGCAGCACCGTCACCGTGTCGCACATCGCGTACAGCTCGTCGAGCCGGTGGCTGACGTAGATGACGGCGATCCCGTCGGCACGCAGCCGGCGGATCACCTCGAACAGGGTCTCCACCTCACGCGGTTCGAGGGAGGAGGTCGGCTCGTCCATGATGACGACACGCGCGTCGGTGGCGACGGCCCGGGCCAGGGCCACCATCTGCTGGGCGCCGACGCCCAGTGTCCGCAGCGGCTGCCGGACGTCCACCCACACCCCGTACGCGCGCAGCGTCTTCTCGGCCTCGCGGTGCATGCGGCCGAAGTCGAGCAGCCCGAACCGGTTGCGCGGCTCGCGCCCCAGGAAGAGGTTGCGGGCCACGCTCAACAGCGGGATGAGGTTGACCTCTTGGTAGATCGTGGAGATGCCCGCGTGCTGGGCCTCCAGCGGTGTGGCGAAGGAGACCGGGCTGCCCTGGAAGGTGATGTCTCCCGCGTCGGGCCGGTACACACCGGTGAGCACCTTGATGAGCGTCGACTTGCCGGCACCGTTCTCGCCGATCAGGGCGTGGACCTCACCGGCGTGCAGCGTGAGGTCCACACCGTCCAGGGCTCGGACACCGGGGAACGACTTGCTGAGTCCGCGGACGGTGAGGACTTCGGCGGAGGGAGCCACCTGTGCCTCCAGAGTGGGGTGAGGGCTAGGAGAGGAGAGGGGAGGGGAGCACGTACGGATCAGGGGCGGGGGCGGGCCGGAACCCCACCCACCCCGCCCGTCTGAAGCCGTGTCAGAAAGCCTTGCCGATGTCCGACTTGGCGTTCTTCGCGTCGTAGGCCCCGTCCTGGATGATGACGTCCTGGGGGACTTCCTTGCCCTGGGTGAACGTGTCGAGGGTCTGGAAGGCGAGCGGGCCGAAGCGCGGGTTGGACTCGATGACACCGCTGATCCAGCCGTCGACGATGCCCTGGACCGCGTTGCGCGTCCCGTCGACCGTCACGATCTTCACGTCACCGGCCTTCTTGCCGGCGCCCTTGAGCGCGGCGACCGCTCCGAGGCCCATCTCGTCGTTCTCGGCGTAGATCCCCTTGATGCCGGGCTTGGACTGGATCAGCTGCTCGGTGACCTGCTGGCCCTTCTCGCGGGCGAAGTCGCCGGTCTGCTGGAACACGACCTTGAGGTCCGGGGCCTTCTCCTTGATGCGGTCCTTGAAGCCCTTGGTGCGCTCGGTGGTGACGTTGTTGCCCGCGGCGCCGAGCAGGATCGCGACCTCGCCCTTGCCGCCGGTCGCCTCGATCATCTGGTCGGCGGCGCGCTTGCCCTGGTCGACGAAGTCCGACGCGATGAAGCTGACGTAGTCCTTGCACGCCGTGGCGTTGATCTTGCGGTCGATGGTGACGATGGGCACCTTCTTGGCCGCGGCGGCCTTCAGCACCGGCTCCCAGCCGTCCGAGTTGAGCGGGGCGATCACCAGCAGGTCGGCGCCCTTGGCGAGAAGGTCCTGCACATCGCTGATCTGCTTGGAGAACTGAGACTGGGCGTTGGCGGTGAGCAGCTTCAGGCCGCGCTTGCTCGCCTCGGCCTTGATCGAGGCCGTCTCCGCGATCCGGAAGGGGTTGGCCTCCTTCTCGGACTGGGAGAAGCCGACCGTGGCGTTCTTGAGGTCGAGCTTCTTGCCGCCGTACGCGTCGATCGTGCAGCCCTTGCTGCCGGGCTTCGGCGTGACGACCTTCTGGCCCGCGTCGGCTGCCGACGCGGAGGAGTCGGACTTGTTCGCGGCGTCGTCCTCGGACTTGGCGCAGCCGGAGGCGGTGAGGGCCATGGCGGCGGCCAGGGCCACGATCACAGGGCGGGCGGTGAGGTGACGGCGGTGGGCGAAGTGCTTCATGGTGACCCCGATCCGGGTGGCGCGGCGACGGAGAGTTGGCAGGGAGCAGCGAGGGCGGCGAGTATGCGGCTCGACGAGGCGAGAGCTTCGACTGGTCCGCCCGCAGGAGTTTTTACATCGTTGAAAGGAGGGTGTAAAGCCCTTGTGCGGGACGTGACCGCCCTGTGATTCGGGCGGGCCGCCCGACCGCGGTCAACGTGCGACCGCTGTGAGGTGCGGGAAGCCGAGTACGGTCCGGCTGCGCAGGGCCTGGTCCGGGCGCAGGACGGTGCTCGGATAGTCGGGACGGTTGGGGGAGTCGGGGAAGTGCTGCGTCTCCAGGCACAGGCCCGAGTGGGCGCCCAGCCTGCGGCCCAGCAAGTCGCCGAAGCCGCCGTCGAGTTGCTGTCCGGCGTAGACCTGGAGGCCCGGCTCGCTGGTGTGCACCTCGAGCACGCGCCCGCTGCCGGGGTCCTCCAGGCGGGCCGCACGGCGCAGGGCCGCCCGCCCCTCACCGCAGGGACGGTCGCGGTCGTCGAGCACCCAGCAGTGGTCGTAGCCGCCGGCTCGCGCCAACTGCTCGTCGGTGTCGGCGATCCGTGCGCCGATCCGCCGCGCCCGGGTGAAGTCGAACGGTGAGCCGGCCACCGGTGCCGGTGCCCCGGGGAGCGGGAGGCCCGTCGCGTCGATGGGCAGATACGCGGCGGCGTCCACCGTCAGCAGGTGGTCGAGTACTCCTCGGTCCGGGTTGCCGGAGAGGTTGAAGTAGGCGTGGTGCGTCAGATTGACGGGCGTGGGGCGGTCGGTGACGGCGTGGTAGTCGAGCGTCAGGGATCCGTCGGACGCGAGGGTGTACGTGACGGACACCTGGAGCGAACCGGGAAAGCCCTGGTCGCCGTGCGGACTGTCCAGGCTCAGCCGCACACTCGCGGCGCCGTCCGGCCGTTCGCACGGCTCGGCACGCCACAACCGGCGGTCGAACCCGTCTGCTCCGCCGTGCAGCGAGTTGCCCCGGTCGTTGCCGGGGATGTGGTGCCGCGTTCCGTCCAGCGTGAACGTGCCCGCGGCGATGCGGTTGGCGAACCGCCCCACCACGGCGCCGAGATACGCGCCGTGGGTGGCGTAGTGCTTCACGTCGGGGAGGCTCAGGACGACCTCGGCGGGCGGCCGGCGTTCGGGGCCGGGGACGCGCAGGGAGTGCAGTACGGCGCCGTACGTCAGCACGGCGGCCTCGACTCCGCTCGCACTGCGCAGGGTCCAGCGTTCGACCGGGAGGCCCGAGGGGGTGGCGCCGAAGGGTGCCGGGAAGGGGACGGCGAAAGACATGGGCTCCTCGCGGGGGTGAGGGCCGGGCTCTGTCCGGCGCCGGACGCGGGCGATGCCGGCGGGGCGCCGACGGAGCCGGAGACCGGCAGCTGCGGACGCCTGGACATTACAACGTTGTAAGGGGCCGGTACAGGTATCTGCTCAGGTCTTTCGATATCCGTCGGTCACCGGCGGATGCCCGGTCGGGAATTCCGGCGGGAAGTCCCCCTGCCGGCGGAACGGGCACGCGCTCCCGCCGCCCTGCCTGCGTGCTCCGCCCTGCCTACGTGCTCCGCCCCAGCGTGCTCTCGCGCGCGATGAGCCGGTAGTCCGCCCAGACACGGCGGGGTTCGGGCGCCTGGCCGCTGAGCCGGGCGAGGACCGACTCCACCGCCATCCGCGCGATGGCCTCCTTGTCCGGCGACACGGAGGTGAGCGTGACCGCCCCGAAGTGCCCCTCGACGACGTCGTCGAAGCCGACCACGGCGACGTCCTCGGGTACGCGCATGCCGCGTTCCGACAGCACCCGCATCGCTCCGATGGCGATGGGGTCGTTGTACGCGAACACGGCGTCGGGCCGGCGCCCCGTCTCCAGGATCCGGGTCATCGCCGCCGCGCCGTCCGCGTGCCCCCACCCTTCGGTCGTCGCGATCAGCCCGTCGTCCACGGACAGGCCTGCCGAGAGAAGCTCCTCGCGCCACCCCTGAAGACGCAGATGGGCGGGTTGGCTGTGGCCGCGGCGCGCACCGATGAACGCCACCTCGCGACGCCCCAGATCGATGAGATGGCGCACGGCGGTACGGGCCGCCGCGACGTTGTCCACCGCGATGTGGTCGTAGGGCAGGTCGTAGTGGCGCTCGCCGAGCAGGACCAGAGGCACGTTCTCCGTGCGCTCACGGAGGTCCTCCGCCTCCAGCTCGATGGGGCTGAGGATCAGGCCGTCGATGACGCGGGCGCGGAAACCCTGGCTGACCAGGACCTCCTGTTCGCGCCGGCCGCCCGTGTGGTCCAGGAGCACGATGTAGTCGTGCAGGGCGGCGGCGTCGATCACCGCGGCCGCGAGCTCGGCGAAGTACGGGTTGCCCAGCTCGGGAAGGGCGAGGGCGATGATGCCCGTCCGCCCCTGACGCAGGTGCCGCGCGGTGAGGTTGGGCCGGTAGCCGAGCTCGTCGATGGCCTGCTGCACCCGCTCGCGCATCGCGGGTGTGACGTGCTGGTAGTTGTTCACCACATTCGAGACGGTCTTGATCGACACGCCCGCACGCGCGGCGACGTCCTTGAGGCTGACCCGCACAACATTCCTTCCGGTGGCCTGCCGGGCACCGGGACCGTTGCGTGCCCGCACGGCGCCGGAGCCATGGCCCCGGCGCAAAGGCTCTGGAGCCGGGCTTGCAACGTTATACGTCCGCATGGCGAAGAGTGGCAAGAGGAGCGGACCTACCCGGCACCGGCAGCCGGACCAGCAGCGGAAGCGGACCCGGGCACACCGGACGCCCGACGCACCGGACGCACGACGCACAGCACGCCCTACGCGCAGGACTCCCGATGCACGGGACCCCGGCACGCCGACCCCTGACACGGGGGACGCCGGCACACCGGTTCCCGACAGGCCCGGGCATGCCGACCCCTGACACACAGGAGTACCGGCACACGGACCCCGGCACACGGTCCCCGGCGCACCGACGCCGTGGCGCGCCGGGATACCCCTGGCGCGCCACGATCGGTCACGACGTCAGAGCAGCCGCCACAAGTGGTCGTCCGTCCCGTTGTCGTCGAACTGGACGACCTGCGCGCTGTCCGCCGTCGACATCCCGTCCACGCCGAGGACCTTGCCGCTGTTCTTGTTGCGGATCCGGTACCACCCGTCCCCGCTGTCGACGAGCGCCCACAGATGGTCGGCGGTGCCGTTGTCCTCGTACTGGACGACGTGTGCGCTGTCCGCCGTGGACATCCCGTCGACCCCGAGGACCTTTCCGCTCTGGCCGTTACGGATCAGATGCCAGCCGTCGCCCTTGTCGACGAGCTGCCACGCGTGGTCGCCCGTACCGGAGTTGGCGAACTGTACGACGCGGGCGCTGTTCTCCGTCGACATGCCGTCGACCGCGAGAACCTTCCCGCTGTGCTTGTTGGCGATGCGCCGGAACGCGGGCTCCGGCGTCCATGCCCTGCCGTCGGGCGAGGCCTGGGGAAACGCCGTGATCCGCAGCCGGGCCGCGCCCATCGGGACGAGTGTCACGGTCTCGACGGGCGCGTCGCTGCGGGCCGGTCCGCTCTGCAGGGGCGCGACGACGTGCTCGTCGTCCGCGACCCACTCCTCGATGCGACGGGCGCGCGCGGTGATGTGCACCGGAGTCGTTCCGTGGGTGAACGGGTTGTCCCCGACCGGCCCGTCGTCGCGCCGGAACGAGAGCCCGGCGTCGGGCGACAGGCCGTAGTTCCAGGCGGAGGTCGCGTGCACCTCGTAGTGGGGGAACGTGTCGTCGCCCGCGTAGCGCTCGTACTGCTCGCCGATCTTCAGGGAGTAGGTGAGCGGTCCGTGGTCGACGCTGACGGCGTCGTGGTGGTCGGGCCACTGGCGTACGGAAGTGTGCTGCGGCAGGCGCAGCGTCACCACGTCCCCGTCGTGCCAGGTCCGCTCCACCTCGGCCCAGACAGGCCCGTCCTCGGCCGCCAGACGCTTGCCGTTGACGCGGAGCTCGGGCCCGCGGCACCACCCCGGGATACGCAGCCGGAGAGGGAAACGCACCGGCTTCGGGGTGGAGAGCCTGAACTCGACGGTCTCGGTGAAGGGGTAGCCGGTCTCCTCGACGATGGTCACCCAGGTGCCGCCGGCGACCCGCGTACGGACCGTGCAGGGGGCGTACATGGCGGCGGCGAGCCCGTCGCCGGGCGTCGCGAGCCACAGCTCCTCGGTGAAGTAGGGCCAGCCCATGCCGTAGTTGTGCGGGCAGCAGCGGTACTGGTCGACGCCGGGCTGCAAGGACTGCATGGCGAAGCCGTTCTGGAACTGCCCTTGTGTCTTCGGGGTGTTGTCCAGGTCGACGCTGTTGGCGCTGGTGACGTAGTGCAGGGACTTGCCCTGCGGGTCGAGTGCGGCGGGCAGCATGTTGAACGCGAGTTCCTCGCAGCGGTCCGCCCACACCGGGTCACCGGTGATGCGTGTGAGCAGTTCATGGCTGGCCATGAACTCGACGATCCCGCAGGTCTCGAAGCCCTGACGGGGGTCGCCGAAGCCGGGCCGGTAGTTCTCGTCGCCCGCCATGCCGCCGCCGGGGAACTGGCCGTACGCACCCATCACGGCGTCGTAACCGCGGTAGGTGGCCCGGGTCAGCTCGGCCGAGCCGGTGAGCTGTGCGTACTGGGCCGGCTCACGGAATCCCTGGGCGATGTTCACGTTGTGGCGCGAGGGCGTGCCGCCCGTCCAGTCCGCCCCGAGGGTGTGCATCTTGCCCGCCAGATCGAGGAGGAACTTCTCCCCGGTACGGCGGTACAGCCACACCACGATGTCGAGTCCGTCGCCCCAACGGTACGAAACCCAGCTGGAGTTGAAGGCTCCGGCTCCCTGGGCGTTCATGAAACGCAGGAAGCGTGTGACGAACGGGACGACGCGCCGGTCGCGCGCGTACTCCTCGTAGGTCCGCAACGCCATCAGCAGCGGCAGGAACGGCCAGAAGTCCGGACCGCCGTTGAGCGAGGTGCGCAGCGCGCGCGGGCCGAAGAAGCCGTCGCTCTCCTGCGTGGCGAGGATGGCGTCGATCCACTCGCGCGAACGGGCCAGGGCGTGCTCGTCACCGGTGGCGACGGCGAGCGGTACGTAGCCGCGCAGCCAGTACGGCAGTTCCTCCCATGCGCCGCGCTCGGGGTGCACCCAGCCGGTGTTGTCGAAGTCCAGGAAGTGGGAGAGGTCCTCGTACCGGCCGCACAGCCCGTCGAGCTGGAGTTTCAGCTGTCCGGCGAGCCAGCCACGGGCGGTGACACTGCCGGAGGGCAGTTTCCGGAACGCGTCCGGGAGCAGCGTGCCGGCCGACGGGCGTGAAGCCGCCGCCGCGGACGTGGCGAACGGGCCACCGAGGGCCGCGGCGCCCAGGCCCAGGGCGCCGGCACCGAGAAGAGCGCGTCTGCTGACAGGCATGCGGGTGCTCCTGTTCGGGGGGGGGTACGAGGTACGAGGGGTGGGGATGCGAAGGGCCGCGCTCGCGCAAGAAGGGCGAGCCGCGCCCCGGTCCCCCTTCCGCCCGACGGAGCGCGGAAGGGGGACCGGTCACATGTCAGACCGTGCTCAGCTGCCGGAACAGCCGGCCACGGTCGCCTGCGAAGCGTCGCGGATCAGCGCGTCCTGCGCCGCCTTCACCCGCTTCACATCCGGCTTGACGATCTTGCGGTCGTACGTCACCAGGCCGTTGAGCTCACCCTCGACGTCCGAGATCTGCGTGTACACGGCGCCGTTGCTGCCCTGGCAGGCCAGCTTGTGCACCTCGGCGAGCCGCGCGAGGTAGTCGTCCGTGTACTTCGCCGGGTCGACGTCCACGTACGACTGCTGCACCGCCCAGGCGTGACCGGGCACCGCGAGGCCGAGTCCGCCGTACTCGCCGCTGACCAGAGCGCGCTTGCCGTCGGGGTGCGGCGGCAGGGCCGGGCTCGGGTAGCCGTGCTCGTCCATGATGTCGCCGGTCCCGCCGTCCGCCCCGAGGTTGAGGCCCGACATGTTGTTGACCAGCCGCGTCGGGTCCCAGGCCTTGGCCTGCTCGGCGATGCGGCCCACGTCGTACTGGCCCCAGCCCTCGTTGAAGGTGACCCACATGACCACCGAGGGGTGGCTGCTGTGCTGGTCGATCATCGTCTTCATCTCGCGCTCGTACTCGGCGCGCGCGGCCGCGTCCGGCGCCGCGCTCATGGCCGGCATGTCCTGCCACACCATCAGACCCAGCTTGTCCGCCCAGTAGAACCAGCGGTCGGGCTCGACCTTGATGTGCTTGCGGACCGAGTTGAAGCCCATCTGCTTGTGCATCTTCAGGTCGTAGGCCAGCGCCTCGTCCGTCGGTGCGGTGTGCAGTCCGTCGGGCCAGAAGCCCTGGTCGAGCGTGGCCATCATGAAGACGGGCTTGCCGTTGAGGAGGGTGCGCGGCGTGCCGTTCACCTTCTCCACGGAGATGGAGCGCATCCCGAAGTAGCTGCCGACGCTGTCCTTGCCGACGTTCACCTTGAGGTTGTAGAGGAACGGGTCGTCGGGCGACCACAGATGCGCCTTGTCGATCTTCAGGGTCAGCGGCGCGCCGGTGACCCCGCTCGCCGTGGCGACCCTGCGCTTGCCGTCGTACGCCGTCGCCGTGACCGGCACTCCGTCCCGAACGCCCTTGGCCTCGACGGTGGCCTTGCCCGCAGCGACGTCCGGGGTGATCTTGAGGTCGGCGGCGTGATCGGCCGCGACCGGCTCCATCCACACGGTCTGCCAGATGCCGGAGGAGGGGGTGTACCAGATGCCGCTCGGGTCGAGGCGCTGCTTGCCGACCGGCGGGTTCTCGCCGCCCTGCGCGTCCGTCGGGTCGTAGACGCCGACGATCAGCTCCTGGGTGCGCCCCGGCTTCAGCGCGTCCGTGACGTCGGCGCTGAACTTGTCGTAGCCGCCCTTGTGTTCGGCGACCTTGGTTCCGTTGACGTACACCTCGGACTGCCAGTCGACGGCGCCGAAGTTCAGCTGGAGGCGCTTGCCGTCACCGACCTTCCAGCCCGCGGGAACCGTGAAGGTGCGGCGATACCACATGCGGTCCTCGTGGCGCTCGATGCCGGAGAGCTGCGACTCGACCGGGTAGGGCACGAGGATCTTCTCGCCGAGCTGCTTGCCGACCGGCGGCTTGTCACTGGACTTCGCCGCGGCGAACTGCCACTCGCCGTTGAGGTTCTGCCAGGCGTCCCGCGTGAGCTGCGGGCGCGGGTACTCGGGGTGGGCGTTCTTCGGCCCCACCTCGTCGGCCCACTTGGTGCGCAGCTCGTACTCGGAGTCGTTCGGGCCGCTGCTCCAGAACTGGCCGACGGCCTTGTCGCCGGTGCTGGTCAGCCCGCCCTTGCCGTCGTACGTGACGTCGGCCTGGCCGGACGCGCCGCCGCCCTTCTTGCCCACGACCGGCTCCTTGAGCCCGACGAGCAGGGTGCGGGGGTCGGCCGGGTCGGCCTTGATCGTGGAGAGCGGCCACTGGGCGCCGCCGATCACGGCCTGGAGGTGATCCGCGAGGCCGGCCGGCGGGGCCGCGAGGGACTGCGCGAAGTCGAGCTTGAGGGTACGGCCGTCCTTGAGGACGGTCGTGGATATCGCCCCGTCGTAGTCCCAGCCGTCGGGCAGCCGGAAGGCGGAGGAGGGAATCGCCTCCTTGGTCTCGCCCGGCTCGGTCCAGCGCAGATGGAGGTTCGAGCCGCCGAAGTGCTCGAAGTACTCGACCTTGATGTCGTACGGCTTGCCGGCCGTCAACTCGACGGGCTGGGAGGTCTGTTCCTTGTCCCAGTCGTCGACCCAGTGGTCGATGGCCAGCTTGCCGTCGACCCAGAGCCGGAAGCCGTTGTCGCCGGTGATGGAAAACGTTGTCGCGCCGGTCTTCTCCGGTACGACCTTGCCCGTCCAGCGCACACTGGCGTCGTCGGCCTGGCCGGTGGCCGTCCGCAGCCGCGGCTCGAGGGTGTCGAAGTCGAGTTTCGGGTCGAAGCCGGTGGCCTTGAGTTCGTGGAAGTCGAAGGCTCCCGAGGCGGACTGGGTGTAGTACTCGCCCTTCAGGCCGTGGGGTTCGACCGGGTCGTCGGCCGCTGTCGCCGACGGTGACACGGTGAGTGCCGCGAGGCCCAGTCCCGCGGCCAGCAGCATGGCCAGTCGGCCTCTGAGTCGTTTGGTGCGCACGAATCCTCCTTGACTGAGGAAGGGGGGCGGCTCGTCGCCTGCGTTTGTACAACGTTGGAAGGAGCGGGCAGTTGGCATGACAGCACGCACTCAGGTGCGCTGTCCAGGGTCATGACAAGACGCCCCTCGGTCACCGCGAGGGCCGGCGGGGATCAGCGCACGCCCACATGCGTGACATCTGGGGCGACCCGAAGCGCGGCGCCGTCCCCGTCAACTGGACGGTCAGCCCCGTGCTCGCCGACATCGGACCCGGGCTTCTGGCGTACTACCAGGAGACCGCCACCGGAAACGACCTGCTGATCGCGGGCCCCTCGGGCGCGGGTTACACCTATGCCGGTTCCTGGCCCGAGAAGGCGCTCGACGCGTACACGGAACTCACCGGGCAAGGGACGCTGCACGACTATCGGCGCGACGCCCACAACTCGCGGCGTTCATCAGTGCAGGGTCATCCGAATGCTGGGCGCGTGCATCCGGTGGTCAGGCGTTTTTGCTGGAAGATAGAGACAGAGCCCCGCTCGGCCCACCCCCCCCGGCCGGGCGGGGCTCGCTCTGTGTGAGCGGGCCCCGCGGTGGAGATTGTGCGTGCGGGCTCCCCCAGTGGTTCTTCGTCGACGGCATTGCGCAATCCTCTTGCTATTGCAAGTAAGTTGCAACAAGCTGTTCCGGTCCTTACTGCCTGCCCAGGACGCGGAGCCACGCCATGCCCGTCATGCCCCAGCTGATGCCCGAAGCGGGACCCCGGCGCGTCATCGCCGCATCGAACTTCGCCAACACGGTCGGCAGCGGCCTCTATCTGACCGCCGGCGTCCTGTACTTCACCCAGGACGTCCGTCTCCCCGCGACGCAGGTGGGACTCGGACTCGGTGTCGCCGGCTTCGCCTCGCTCGCCACGGGCATAGCCGCGGGCCACCTCGCGGACAGGCGCGGAGCGCGCGGCGTCTACGCGGCGACCATCCTCGTGCAGGCGCTGGCGACGGCAAGTTTCTCCCTGGTGGGCAGCTTCTGGCCGTTCGTCCTGGCCGTCTGTGCCGCGACCGGGGCGCAAGCGGCGGGACGGGCCGCGCGCAGCCCGCTCATCAGGCACTTCGGCGGGGACCGGCCGCAGGAGTACCGCGCCTACCTCCGGGCCGTCACCAACATCGGCATCTCCCTCGGCGCGCTGCTGGCGGGCTGGGCCCTCCAGGTGGGCACCCACACCGCGTACCAACTCCTGGTCATCGGCAACGCGATCGCCTTCGGCGCCTCCGCGGCCATCCTGCTCCTCCTGCCTCCGGTCGCTCCGGAACCCATGGCCGCCGGCCCCCGCTGGGTCGCGCTGCGGGACCGGCCCTACCTCCTCCTCACGGCGCTGGACGGCATCATGGCGATCCAGTTCAAGGTGCTCACGGTGGCCATTCCGCTGTGGCTGGTCGTCGCCACGAGCGCACCGCGCTGGCTCATCTCGGGCACGATGCTCGTCAACACCGTCATCGTCATCGCCCTTCAGGTACGGGCCAGTCGCGCCATCGACTCCCCGGCGGCGGGTGGTGGCGCGTACCGGCGGGCAGGCGTGGTCTTCCTCGTCTCCTGTTCGCTGATCTCGCTGTCCGCGGGCGTCCCGGCATGGGCCGCCGTGACGCTCCTCATGGCCGCGGTGGTCGTCCACACGGTCGGCGAACTGTGGCACTCCGCCGCGGGGTTCGAGGTGTCCTTCGCCCTCGCCCCCGAGCGGGCCACCGGCCAGTACCTCGGCGTGTTCGGTCTGGGCGCGGGCCTGGCGGACGCGCTCGGCCCCAGCCTGCTGATCGCGCTGTGCATCACGTGGGGCCGGCCCGGCTGGTACGTCGTCGGCGCCCTGTTCACCGTCACCGGACTGGCGGCCCCCTTGGCCGTGCGCTGGGCTCAACGGCCCGTGTCCGCACGGGAGATGCCCCTCCAAGTGGGGCGGCCCGTTTCGCGGGTCTGAAATGCGACCCGGTAATCCCGTCTGAAATGCGACGGGGTAATCCCGGCCGGCGGAGCGATCCCTCGAGCGGACGTCGGACCAGCCGGGTGAATCGAATGAGTTCCTTCCTGGGACGGAAACATCCTGGGAGGAAACTCTCCCCCTCACCCGGCGCGCGGCCGGTGCGAGACTGATGGTCATGACCCGCGACGCACACCGCAATGAACTGGGCGAGTTCCTCAAGGCCCGGCGCGCAGAGCTCAGCCCCCGCACGGTGGGGCTGCCCGAAAGCGGTGGGCCGCGGCGTGTGGCGGGACTGCGCAGGGAAGAGGTCGCGCAGCTGGCCTCGATCAGCACCGACTACTACACCCGCCTGGAGCAGGGGCGCATACAGGCGTCGGCGCCCGTCCTCGGCACGCTGGCGCGCGTCCTGCACCTGGACGACGATCGGCACGACTGCCTCTTCGGGCTGGCGGGGAAGAGCCCCGGTCGGTCCTGGAAGCGCACGCGGCAGAAGGTCCAGCCGCAATTGCAGCGCCTTCTGGACGACCTGAATGCCACCCCGGCCATCGTGATGGGCCGGCGTATGGACGTTCTCGCGTGGAATTCGCTCGCTGCCGCACTGGTCACGGATTTCGGCCGGATCCCGGAAAGGCAGCGCAATTACGTCCGGATCATTTTCACCGACCCGGCCATGAGGGCCTTGTACGCGGACTGGGAGACGGTCGCGCGTACCAGCGTTGCCCAGCTGCGCATGGAAGCCGCCAAGTATCCCGACGATCCGCGGCTGACGGCTCTGGTCGGTGAACTGTCGGTGCAGGACGCGGACTTCCGCCGGTGGTGGGCCGCACACAACGTCGCCACGCTGCGGGTCGGGACCAAGGTGCTCCACCACCCCGTCGCCGGTGACCTCACGCTCGACCGGGACACCCTGACCGCGAGCACCGACCCCGACCAGCAGCTCGTGGTCTGGACTGCCGAGGTCGGCACGCCCAGCCATGACGGGCTGCGCATTCTCGCGTCCTGGGCGGCGGATCACCCGGAGGCGGCCTCGGCGACGGCACGCTGACGGACGCCCGCCACCGGGTCAGTCCAGCACTCCGAGCACCCCGTCGGGGTGGCAGTGCGGACAGGGCGGCACCTGTTCCCACAGTGCGCGGCGCGCCTGGTCGTCCGTGACGCCTCGTGACCGTTTGCCCGCCATGTGGCAGCCGCCGACGTGCACGTACACAGGCGCGCGTCCGCCGAGCCCCATCTCGATCAGCCAGTCGGGGGCCGGCGGCCGGTCCCGTTCGCCGCGCTGCTTCTCGGCTTCCTGCCGCTCCGCCTCCGCGATCTTGCGGCGCACCCTGTCCAGGGACAGCACGAGCCATGTCTCCAGCGTGCGGAGCCGTGGCAGGTCGGGCGGCAGTTCGGACATGTGTTCGAGTCTACGACGGTCGACTCTCCGACGGTTTCCGGCCAGGCGGTGCGCCCGTCAAATGGCCCAAGCGCAAGGCCATGAATTGCCCCACAAGGGTGGGCCGCTGTGCGCGTACCGTCCATGGCATGCCGAACCTGCTGCCGCCCGCCGGCCCTCAACGCACCCTCGCCCTGGCCCAGTTGAGCAACTCGCTCGGCGACGGCGCCTACTACGTCACCTCGGCGCTCTACTTCACTCACGTCGTCGGCCTCGCGCCCGCCAGGATCGGCCTCGGCCTCACCGTCGCCTGGGCGGTCGGCTCGGTCGTCGGGGTGCCGCTCGGCAGGATCGCGGACCGCCGGGGCCCGCGCGGAACGGCGGTGCTGCTCGCCCTCGCGACCGGCGCCGCGGTCGCCTCGTTCCTGGCCGTACGCGATTTCTTCCCCTTCCTCGTGGCCGCCTGTCTCTACGCGAGCGCGCAGTCGGGACTCGCGGCCGCCCGTCAGGCGCTGCTCGCCGGTCTCGTGGCCAAGGAGGACCGCACGGGCGCGCTCGCCCATCTGCAGTCGACCCTCAACGCGGGTCTGGCGGTGGGCGCGGCGCTCGGCGGCCTCGCACTGTCCGCCGGGACGAGGTCGGCGTATCTCACGGTCTTCGCGATCGATGCCCTGAGTTTCGTCCTCTGTGCGCTCGTCCTGCTGCGGCTCCCGGCCGTCGCGCCGGCACCGGCCGTCCGGGGAGCGAAGCTCGAAGTGCTGAGGGACCGGCCCTACGCCGCCGTGACGCTCCTCAACACCGTCCTTCTCCTGCGGATGCCGCTGCTCAGCCTCGGGCTCCCGCTGTGGATCAACGAGCGCACCCACGCCCCCACATGGCTCGTCTCCGCGCTCTTCATCCTCAACACCGGCGCCGTGATGCTCTTCCAGGTCCGCACGGCCCGCTCGGTCTCGGGCCTCTCCACGGCGGCCCGCGCCATCCGCCGGTCGGGCGTGCTCATGCTGCTGGCCTGCGGTGTCTTCGCCGCCTCGGCCGCCGGCTCGGTCTGGGCGGCGGCCGCCGCCCTGGTCGGCGGGTCGGTGCTCCTGGTCGCCGCCGAGATGCTCCAGTCGGCCGGATCCTGGCAGCTCGGCTTCGATCTCGCCCCGGCCGGACGCATCGGCGAGTACCAGGGCTTCTTCGGTACGGGCGTCACCGTCGCCCGCACGCTGGGCCCGTTGCTGCTCACCGCGCTGCTGCTGGGGATGGGCGCGACCGGATGGCTGCTGCTCGGCGGTCTGATCCTGGCGGCGTCGTACGCGCTGGGGCCGGTGGCGCGGTGGGCGGCGAAAACGCGCCAAGATCCGGCGCCGGTACCGATCACGGCCTCGACGGCGTGACCTCGATGCCGCCCACGGGTAGGCCCACGTCGTCCGACGTGGCAAGCGTGACCGGCGCTCCGTCACCCCGCAGTCCCCCGAACAGTCTCCCGAAAGGAGACCGGCCCCTCATGACCGAACTCGACTCGCCGATCCCGCGGTTCCACCTGGCCATGCCCGTGGACGACCTGGCCGCCGCCCGGCACTTCTACGGTGAGGTGCTCGGCCTTGAGCAGGGCCGCAGCGCCGACACATGGGTGGACTGGAATCTCCACGGCCACCAGTTCGTCACCCACCTCGCGCCCACCCGCGCCCAGCACGTCCACAACCCTGTCGACGGACACGACGTGCCCGTACCGCACTTCGGCCTGATCCTCGCGATCCCCGCGTTCCAGGAACTCGCCGAGCGGCTCCGCGCCGCGGACACGAAGTTCGTCATCGAGCCCTACGTCCGCTTCGCGGGCGAGCCCGGCGAACAGTGGACGATGTTCCTGCTCGACCCGGCGGGCAACGCTCTGGAGTTCAAGGCGTTCGCCGACGACTCGCAGGTCTTCGCCACGTGAGAGCGCTATGCGCCTGAGCCGTCACCCGCCTTCGCCTTCACCTCCGCCTCGACGTCGTTCCTGGCGAGGCCCTGGGCCTTGGCGTACTCGGTGACGGCCTCCTGGACATCGCGGGCCAGGTCGCGCCACGCCCGCCAGGCCGTCTCGTACGTCTGGGTCTGGGACTCGCTCCGAGGCTCGAGCCCGGGCGGTCCGTAGCCGTCCCGCAGTCGCAGGACCTCGTGATGTGCCGCGTTCGCGGCCTGCTGTCTCTCTACGAGTTCGTCGAAGGTGTGTGCCACGCAGCGGATCCTAGGTCGCCATGGAGGCGATCCCGGTCAGCGCTCGCGCGGGTGACACGAATGCCGGAGGGGTGTGAGCGAAACGGGTCAGGGGCGGCGCCGTCCGGCGCCGCCCCTGACCCATCCGGCGAGGGCCCTCAGGACTGGGGGCGCTTGCCGTGGTTCGCGGCGTGCTTGCGGCGGGCCTTCTTCTTGCGGCGTCGCTTCGAGGACATTGCTACCTCCCAGGTGTCGCTGTTCTTCGGTCCTGCCTGGATGAGCGGACCCACCCAGACGATCATCCGGCCGCCTACCCAAGGGCGCGACCGTTAATGACGTGGCCCATGCCACCACTCCCGCCCCCGATCGGCCGGGCGGCGCGCCGCTGCGGCGATCCGGGCTGCGGGCGGCCCTCTTCCCCACCCGCGTACCCTAAGGTGTACACGAATTTGCCTAAAGATATTAGGCAACTGCATAATCGCTATCGTTGATTGGGGTGAACGCAATGGTGCGAGTGGGGCTGACCAGGGAACGCCTGATCCGGGCGGGCGCCGAGCTGGCCGACGAGGTCGGGTTCGACAAGGTGACCGTCTCGGCGCTCGCGAGACAGTTCGACGTCAAGGTCGCGAGCCTGTACTCGCACCTGAGGAACTCCCAGGAACTCAAGACCGGGATCGCGCTGCTCGCCCTGGAGGAACTCGCCGACCGGGGAGCGGCGGCGCTCGCCGGGCGTGCGGGCAAGGACGCCCTCGCCGCCTTCGCGAACGTCTACCGCGACTACGCCAGGGAACACCCCGGTCGCTACGCGGCGGCCCAGCTGCGGCTCGACCCGCAGACGGCGGCCGCCAGCGCCGGCGTCCGGCATGCGCAGATGACGCGCGCGATCCTGCGGGGATACGACCTCACCGAACCGGACCAGACCCACGCGGTCCGGCTCCTGGGCAGCGTCTTCCACGGCTACGTGAGCCTGGAGATGCAGGGAGGGTTCAGCCACAGCGCACCCGACTCGCAGGAGAGCTGGTCGCGGATCCTCGACTCCCTCGACGCCACGCTGCGGAACTGGCCCACACCCTGACCGCGGCCCCGCGCCGACCGCGGACGCGTCGGCGACGGCGGAACGATTCCAGCCACTCAGGCATATTGATCAACAGGTTGAGGCAATGCACATGAACGACAACTGGACCACCACTCCCGTCACCGAGGACCTCGTGCGTGGCGCGTACGAGGTGGAGCGCACCGAGCGCGGCGTGCTCCCGCACCGGCTGCCCGCACGGGCCCGAGCACAGTGCCCCGACGCACAACTGGCCATGGCGGAGGCCCAGCCCTCCGGCGTACGGCTGGTGTTCCGTACCCGGGCCACCGTCATCGAGGTGGACGCGCTCCGCACCAAGATGGCCTTCAAGGGCGCTCCGTCCCGTCCCGACGGCGTGTACGACCTGCTGGTCGACGGCCGTCTGGCCGCGCAGGCCGGTGTCACCGGCGGCAACGTGCAGATGGTGGACATGACCACCGGCACCAGGGAGACCCGGCCCGGCCCCGTCGGTACCGTGCGGTTCACCGGGTTGCCGGACCGCATCAAGGACATCGAGATCTGGCTGCCGTACAACGAGATCACCGAGCTGGTCGTCCTGCGTACTGACGCCCCGGTCGAGTCCGCGCCGGACAGCGGGCGCAAGGTGTGGCTGCATCACGGCAGTTCGATCAGCCACGGTTCGGACGCCGCGAGCCCCAGCACGACCTGGCCGGCACTGGCCGCCTCCCTCGCCGGCGTGGAGCTGATGAACCTCGGTCTGGGCGGCAGTGCCCTGCTCGACCCGTTCACCGCGCGTGCCCTGCGGGACGCCCTCGCGGACCTGATCAGCGTCAAGATCGGCATCAACATCGTCAATGCCGACCTGATGCGCCTGCGCGCGTTCACTCCGGCGGTGCACGGCTTCCTCGACACGATCCGTGAGGGACACCCGACCGCACCGCTGCTCGTCGTGTCGCCGATCTACTGCGCCATCCACGAGGACACTCCGGGCCCCAGCGCCCCGGACTTCAGCAACCTCAGTGCGGGCAGGCTCCAGTTCACGGCCGTCGGTGACCCGGAGGAGCGGGCCGCGGGAAAGCTGACGCTCAACGTCATCCGGGACGAGCTGGCCCGCGTCGTGAAGCAGAGGGCCGCGGAGGATCCGCACCTGTACTACCTCGACGGCCGCGACCTCTACGGCGAGGCGGACTTCGCCGAGCTGCCGCTGCCCGACCAGCTTCATCCGGACGCCGCCACCCACCGGCGCATGGGTGACCGCTTCAACACCCTGGCCTTCGGCGAGGACGGGCCGCTCGCCCTCCCGGCGGGCGACCGTCCCTGAGGCTCATCCCCGCCGACGGGGGAGTGGCATCATCCCTGGCGTGCGGCGCCGAGCCTGCGTTCCGTCAGGCGCATCGCGACGCGTACCGCCGCGACCGCGCCGACGGACAGGGCGACGGCGAACCCCGTCATCGTCGCCTCGACGCTCGTGTGCCGGATGATCACGCTGAGCAGGATCGCCGGCAGTCCCATACCCAGGTAGGCGATCGTGAAGAAGACGGCGAGAACGCCCGCCCGTGACGCGGGCACCGCGAGGGCGCCGGCCCACCCGATGCCGCTCTTGAACAGCAGCCCGGCGCCCGCCCCGGCCACCGACACGGCGACCAGGAAGAGCGGCAGCGTGGGGAAGTAGAGAGACAGCGCGACCAGGCCGAGACCGAGCGGGAACACCACCGCGCCCGTCGCCGCGAGCCGGCGCGACGGCAGCGCCCCCAGGGCGAGCTGGCCGAGGGCCGAGGCGGCGAACATCAGCGTCGGGGCGAGGCCGCCCACGATGTGCGAGTCGATGCCCAGCTTCGTACGGATCACGATGGCGCCCAAGGCGCTGATGACGCCGAGCAGGGCGAACGCGAACGTGCCGAGGGCCGAGGCCGCGGCGAAGGCGGCTCCCGTTCCGTGGCGGAGCGCGAAGCGCGGCGGCCGGTCGTCGCCGGCTCCGGCGCGGGCCGTGCGGTCCACCGTCTCCGGCGTGGCCAGCACCAGGACCAGGCTGACCGACAGTGCGACCGCGAACGCGGCCTGAGTGGTCGTCAGCGGATGCGGTGCCCACTGCGCGATGAGCCCGGCCGTCAGCGGGCCGAGCGCGAGACCGCCGAGGTTGGCCGCGGCGGCCACCACACCGGGCACGGCGGAGCCGGGGCGGTCCGGGTGCTCCTGCTGGTACAGGTCATGCAGATACATGGTGGCCGTGGAGGCCATGAGGCCCACGCCGACGCCGTTGAGGAACCGGCCGACGAGCAGGCCGGGCAGCTCGGGCCACATCAGGTAGACCAGCGCGGCGACGATCGCGACGGCCAGCGCAGGGACGACGATGCGGCGCCGCCCCAGCCGGTCCGAGAGGTGGCCGAGAGTGAGGAACCCGGCGGTGGCGCCGACGATCATCATCGCGAACGCCACCGTGACGGTCGTCGTGCCGAACCCGTCACGGGCCTGGTACATCGGCCACAGCGGCGTGGGTTCCGTGCCGAACGCCATGAGAACGGTGAAGGCCACAGCCGCGAACCAGAAGCCGACACCATGGCCCACGGCCGGCCGTCGCCGGCGCCCCACAGGAGTGCCGTTCCCCGGCCGCCGAAGGGCGGCCGACGAAGGAGACGAGGCCACAGGCGGCGGGATGGGCGGGGCACTGGGAGCGGACACGAGCTTCCCCCTCTTTTGCTGACGGTCATCGGCGCCTTGCGCTGGTGCGCCGACGACCAGGGTGCGGTCCCAGGGGCATTACGTCCAACGATCTTCTTTGCTGGTCATCATCAGAAGCAGTGATGATGGACCCATGGAACTGCGCCACCTCGAATACTTCGTCGCGGTCGCCGAGGAGCTGAGCTTCACCGGAGCGGCCCGGCGCCTGCACGTCGTGCAGTCCGGCGTCTCGGCCACCATCCGTGACCTGGAGCGCGAGGTGGGGGCCGCACTGTTCGACCGTTCCCCGCAGCGGGTCGAGCTGACGGGCGCGGGCGCGGCGCTGCTCCCCGAGGCGCTGGCCACTCTCGACGCCGCCCGGGGAGCGCTCGACGCCGTACGGGCCAGCCGGGGAGTCGTGCGCGGCACCCTGCACATCGGATACCTCACCGCGGTCCGGCTGCTGGACCTGCCCAGCCTGCTCGAGTCCTTCCACACCGAGCATCCGGACGTGGCGCTGCGCCTGCGAGTGTCACCGAGCGGGTCCGCGGGACTCGCCCGGAGCCTGCTCGCCGGGCGTCTCGACCTCGCGATCCTCTCCCTGCCCGGCGCCCCCGGGAAGCCTCCGGCGGGGCTGACGCTGCGGCAGGTGGCCTCGGTGCCGATGGTCCTGGTCGTCCCGGCGGGCCACCGTCTCGCGGCGCGCGACGCCGTCTGCCTGGCCGATCTCGCCGACGAGCAGTTCATCGACTTCCCCGTCGGCTACGGCAACCGGGATCTGATCGACCGGGCCTTCGCCACCACCGGCATCGAGCGCCGTGTCGCTCTCGAAGTGACCGACATCAGCGCGGCCTCCGCCTTCGTCCGCCATCGCCTGGGCATCGCTTTCCTGCCCGAGTTCGCGGCGCCGCCCGACGAGGCGGGAGTGCGCGTACTGAACCTGCTGGACGCACCGCTGCGCTTCGACCTCCATGTCGCCACGGCCTCCGCCCGCCGGCCGAGCGCGGCACTGGAAGCGCTGCTTCGACATGTGGAGCGGCTCCTGTAGGCGACGGTGAGAGGGCCTGCGCCCTGTGATTAAGCTGAGCGCTCGCTGAGGGGGAGGGCGATGTGACAGCTGCACGAATGATCATTGTGGTGGCGGTGACCTGGGTTGCTCTGACGGTGCTGTTCCTGGCGCCGTCGGCCCTTCCCACCACGTGGCAGTACTACATCTACTCGCCTGCGAGCGTAGGTCTGTGGCTGCTCGCCATGCTGTTCGGACCCGTGATCACGGTCTTCCTGAAGTGGAACTGGATCAGGCACGGCTGACCAGCCCGACGGCATTTCAGGCGCGGAGCCGCCGACATTTCATCCGGAGGTCCTCCGCGACAGGAGGGACCGGGCGGGGCGTGCCTGTGTGCTCGGCGCGGACGTCGGCTGCACGCACCGCAGTCCGGACAACTGGTTCGCGGCACGGAATCTCCACCTCCCAGGGGCGGTTCCTTGGATGTTCAAACGAGGGTCATTTCGCTCCCGCACTCTGGCATTTACGATGCGATGACTCGCACTCGCCTGGTGAATGTGAGAAACGGGGTGCCGCTTTCCTGCGTCCCCGGGTACACAGGGAGTCAGAGCACATGCACATCGAACATCTCCTGAGGGACGAGTCACTCGGCCTGCGCCTGCTCTGGGCCGACGAACCGCACCTGCGGCAGGAGATCAGCGGCGTGACCGTCACCGACCTCGAGGACCCGGCCCGCTTCGTGCGGCCGGCCGAGGTCGTGCTCAGCGGCCTGGTGTGGTGGACGCAGCGGAGCGGGCGGGCCAAGGCGGACCGGTTCGTCTCCGCGCTGCGTACCGCCGGCGCGGCCGTGCTCCTCGCGGGGGAGGAGACGCACGGCGCCGTCCCGGACGACCTCGTCGAAGCGTGCCGCCGCCACGGACTCCCCGTCGCGGCGGTCCCGGCGCACATCATGTTCCGCGCCATCACGGACACGGTGTACCTCCAGCAGTGGGGCGAACTCAGCCGCCACCGCGCCCTGCCCGAGAACGTGCGCACCACGCTGAGCCGGCTCCTGGCAAAGGAGGCGGACCCGGCCGCGATCGTCGACGCCGCGTTCGCCCACCTCGACCGGCCGGTCGCCTACGTCCTCACACCCACGGGACGCACCGTGGCCGCCACCGCCGCCTCGGCAGATCTCCCGACGAGGGACGCCGCCGCCCTGATCGCGACAGGCACGGCCCCCGCACAGAGAAACAGCCACAACTCCTCGGGAATCAAAGCCGGCCCGGCGTTCGGCCGGGCGTCCGTCACCGTGCCCGTCCAGGCCGACGCCGAGACGGTCTCGCCCTACGAGCGCTGGCATCTGCACCTGCCCGACGCCGACGACGCCCCACCGCGCATGCTGCACGAGATCGCGGAGGTCCTCGGCCGCTGCCAGGAGATCCGTGCCTGCCGCCGGGCCGACGAGGACCGCGCGGTGCGCGCACTCGGCACGCTGCTCACCGCGCCCGACACCGACAAGGCCGTCCTCGAATCCGCGCTGCGCGCCTGCGGAATCCCCGACGAGGGCCCGTACCGCGTGGTCGTCGCCGAAGTCGGCTCCGGGCGTGAGGTCTCGGCGCAGGGCGCGCTGACCGAGGCGGCCGCTCATGTCCCCCACACCGGCGCCGCCGCGGGCCGGCTCCCTGACGGCACCGCGTTCGCCGTCATCGCAGGGGCGGACGCCGTGAGCGAAGCGCTGGCCGACGTATGGCCGTTGCTCGCGGCCGGCGAGCCGTCCGACCCGCTGCACGCGGGCGTCGCCTCCCCGGCCGCCGCGCCCGGGGACCTCAACGGCGCGCTGTCCGAGGCCCGTTACGCCCTGACCTCGGCCCGCACCACCACGCCCGGCGCCTCGCGGCTCACCGACGCGGCCTCGCTCACCGGCCTGGAAACACTGCTCACCGGCGTACCCGTCGAGGTGCGCGCCGCGTTCAGCCGCACCGTGCTGGGCCCCTTGCTCGACGAGACCAACGCGTCCGCGTCCGCGCTGCTGCAGACCCTGGAGACCTTCCTCGCCTGCGACGGCTCATGGGCGCGTACGGCGGAGGTGCTGCACCTGCACGTCAACACCGTCCACTACCGGATCCAGCGCATCGAGCACTTCACCGGCCGTGACCTCTCCCGGCTCTACGACCGCGCCGACCTCTGGGCCGCGCTGCTGAGCCGCGAGACCCCGGCTAGGAACGGTCGATGTGCACACTCGTCGACTTCACGCGAGCGGTGACGGTGACCCCGACGGCCAGGCCCAACTCCTCGACGGCCTCGCGCGTCACCATCGACACCATCCGGTGCGGCCCGGCCTGGATCTCCACCTGCGCCACGACGTCGTCGGCCTTCAGCGCCGTCACGATCCCGGTGAACGAGTTGCGCACCGACGTGCGCGGCGCCTCTGCCACGCCCCGATCGGCTTCCGCGGCCCGGCTCTTGGCGAACCGCGCGAGACCGACACCGTCGATCACACGGTTCCCCGTCCCGTCCCGTCCCATGGTCAGCCGGCCGCTGTCGGCCCACCGGCGCACGGTCTCCCCACTCACCCCGAGCAGGCGCGCGGCCTGGCCAATGCTGTACGACGACACATCGGAACCTTAGCCGTGCCCGGCGCCGGGCACTCCTGGGGGAGGCGGCTCACCGGTGGGGCTTGGCGCGGACGTGCATCCGTTCCCCCTGCCGCCCGAACAGGCTGAGGAGTTCGACGGGCCGGCCGTCCGCGCTGCTGAACCAGTGGGGGACCCGGGTGTCGAACTCGGCGGCCTCGCCCGGGCCGAGGACCAGATCGTGCTCGGCGAGCACGAGCCGCAGCCGGCCGTCCAGCACATACAGCCACTCGTAGCCCTCGTGCGTACGGAGATCCGGCTCGCAGCCGCGGTCGGCGATGACCATCTTGTACGCCTGAAGAGGGCCGGGCGACCGCGTCAGGGGGACGAACGTGCCGCCGCTCGGCATCGGGCGTGGCGTCAGCCGGACCCGGGGATCCCCCACCTCGGGAGCGCCGACCAGCTCGTCCAGGGGCACCCCGTACGCACCGGCCAGCGGCAGCAGCAGTTCGAGGCTCGGGCGGCGCTGTCCGGACTCGAGACGGGAAAGCGTGCTCTTGGAGATGCCGGTGACCTCCGAGAGCGCCGCCAGGGTGAGCCCGCGCCGGTCGCGCAGCCGTCTCAGCCGCGGGGCCACCTCGTCGAGGACGGCTTGATAGGGAGCCGGTTCCTCCGCGTCGTCCTTGTCGGCCATGCCGTCCATGCGGTCCGTGTCCTCCACGTCATCCACATCGTCCATGTGGGCATCTCACCCGGCTGTCCCGGAAATGGCAACACAGATTGCCGTTCACGAGCGACGGGTGCACGCTCCTGGCCATGAGCACACACAGCAATCCCGCGCAGAGCCACGGACACGAGAACGGGCATGGCCACCGCCACGGGCATGACCACGGTTCCGACAGCACCGAGATCGACTGGGAGGCCATGTCCGACACGCTGGAGAACAACGGCGATCTGCACCTCCCGGTCCTGCGGCAGACGGCGGCCCGGCTCGCTGAACTGCTCGGCCCGGACAAGGAGGTCCTCCGCATCCTCGACATCGGCAGCGGCCCCGGCGTGATGACCTGTGCCCTCGCCGAGGCCTTCCCGGACGCCGAAGTCGTCGCGGTGGACGGCGCGCCCGCACTCCTGGACCGCGCTCTGGCCCGAGCCGGGCGGCTCGGAGTCGGCGACAGGGTGTCGATCCGGCACGCGGAGCTGCCCGGCGACCTGGACGGCGGCGACGGGCACGCCGGCGGCGGTCTCGGCCAGGCCGATCTGATCTGGAGCAGCAAGGCCGTGCACCACATCGGCGATCAGCAGGGGGTGCTGGACGCGCTCACCGCCGCGCTGCGGCCCGGCGGCATGCTCGCGGTCGCCGAGGGCGGGCTGCCGATGCGCTGCCTCCCCCGCGACATCGGTATCGGCAAGCCGGGTTTCCAGGCGCGGCTCGACGCTCTGCAGGAGTACTGGTTCGAGCGGATGCGCTCCGAGCTGCCGGGCAGCACCAGCACGGTCGAGGACTGGCCCGCGATGCTCGGCGAGGCAGGACTCACGGACGTCGGCGGCTTCACGTACCTGCTCGACCTGCGGGCGCCCCTGGGTGAGACGGCCCGCACGTTTCTGCACAACCAACTGACCCGGCTGCGCGATGTGATGAGCGAGTCCCTGGACGCCGACGACCGCAAGACGCTCGACGTCCTGCTCGACGACACGGCACCGGAGGGCATCCTTCGGCGCCCCGACGCGTTCGTGCTCTCGGCCACCACCGTCTTCGCGGGGGTGCGCCGGGCGTCCTGACGGCCGGTGGGCGGGGTGCTCCGTCTGCGTGGAACGTGAGGGCTCGTTTGTGTGATGCGCCTGTGTGGCTGGCGTGATCCGCGTTCGCGGCTGTGCTTACCGTGGCCTCTCGTCGAGGGTTGGAGCGCGCATGCCCGAGCAGGAACTTGAAGTGGAGACGCGGCGGGAACCGTCCGTGCCGTTGGGTGTCGGGGTGCGGCGGGCCACGCTGGACGACGGTCGCGTGGTGACCATCGTGTGCGAGGCGGGGCTGCCGCAGAACGAGGTGAACGCCATCGCCGCCCGCGTCGCCGAGTCGAGCCTGAGGCGTTGATACGTCGACGTCGCGACGCCCCCGCTCAGCCGGCGCGGGGGCGTCGCGACGTGCCCCGAGCCGGCCGGGCCGGAATTCGGCTGGTGGCCGTGGGAGGTTCTCACGACCATGGAGTGGTGACGACGATCCGTGAGGCTTCCCCCGGTGACATCGACGCTGTGATCCGCCCGAGCGGCATGGTTCTGCGGCTGCACGCGCGACACCGGCCGGACCAGTTCGTCGCCGAGCCGTCGGGGCAGGGGCGGCGGAGCGATTCCGGGGCTGGTTGAGGGACGAGGCCGCGACCCTCCTGGTCGCCGAGTCGGACGACGGCGAAGTGGCGGGCTGGACGTTGTGCCGCGTCGAGAGACGGGAGGCATCCGTGCTCACCCTGCCCGCCGCGGTGGTCTCCATGGAGCATCTGGCCGTGGACCCCGCCGGAGTTCGGAGCGGGGTCGGTGCGGCGTTGGTGGACGCCGTCCGTGACGTGGGACGCCGAGCCGGATGCCGGCGCCTGGTCGCGGGCGTACGGGAGTTCAACGCCGCGGCACGGCCGTTCTACGAGGCCGTCGGGCTGCGGCCGATGCAGGTGCGGACGGACCAGCCGCTGTGACGCGTCCGCGGCGGGGGCAGGGCCGGTACCTCACGTCACCCGAGCAGGGCGGCGGGGCGGGACATGAGCCACCTCTGGACGGCGAGCGCGACGGTGCCGTCGAGGCCGCTGAGCGCGTCGATGGCCTCCATGTCATCGGGGTGGGGCGGGATCCCGGCGGTGGTGAGCGTGGCGTTCAGGCTGAGGCGGTGCCGGTCACGGGAGGTCAGGCACGGGTGGGCCGGCGGAGCGAGGTCCAGGCGCTGCGCCGGGTCGGGCAGCGGGAGCAGGAAGTCGGCGCCCGCGTCCAGGTCGGGGGTCGGCAGGACGGTGGCAGCAGAGTTCATGGCACTTCCTCACGACGGTCGGACTGTGTCGGTCTGTGTCGATCAGGAGGCCGCCGGGCCACCGGTTGGTTGCGTCCTGTCCGGCAGAGCACCCGAACGCCGTAATCACCGCACAAAGGCGGACATCAACTGCCTATCGGAGAAGGCGTCTTCACCTGCGCATTCGCCTGCGCCGCCATCGGTGATTCGGGCGATACAGCGCAAAGTGCGCGCACCTGTCGCATTGGCCAAAGGGTCCTGCCGCTCTTGTACCGATCCGACGTTGAGCGCGTGGTCCGGGTGCCGCAGCATCCCCCGCAGCGCCTCGCGATCCACCGCGGGGCGTGGGACATCCAGGAGGACGCATGCGCGTGACGGCCCGCCAACTGTGCCGCCGTAAGCCGCTGGAGAGCATGATCGGCGAGGCGGAGAGCGAGGCCTCGGAGCCGGGCGGTCTGCGGCGCAGTATGGGGCTGACGCAGCTGACCCTGCTCGGGATCAGCTCCGTCGTGGGCACCGGCATCTTCTTCGTGCTCGGCACCGCGGTCCCCAAGGCGGGACCGGGCGTGGTGCTCTCCTTCGTCGTCGCGGCGGTGGTCGCGGGACTCGCGGCGCTCTGTTACGTCGAGCTGGCCGGCGCGATCCCGGTGGCGGGCAGTACGTACTCGTACACCTACGCCTCGCTCGGTGAGGGAGCTGCGTATCTGGTCGCCTGGTGTCTCATCCTCGAGTACGGCGTCGCGGTGTCCACCGTGGCCGTGAGCTGGGGGCAGTACCTCAACGAACTCACCGACGCGCTCTTCGGGTTCACGCTGCCCGACGCGATCAGCCAGCCGCCCGGGGCCGGGGGAGTGGTGAACATCCCGGCGCTCGTCGTGGTGCTGCTCTGCTCCCTGCTGCTGGCCCGCGGCACGCGCGAGTCCGCACGCCTCAACGCCGTGATGGTGTGCGTCAAGCTGAGCGTCCTCGTGCTGTTCGTCGCCGTGGCGTTCACCGCGTTCCGGGCCGGCCACTTCGCCGACTTCGCGCCGCACGGAGCGTCCGGCATCGGGGTTGCCGCCTCCGCCGTCTTCTTCTCCTACGTCGGCTTCGACACCGTGGCCACCGCGAGCGAGGAGGTCCGCAATCCGCGGCGCACCATCCCGCTCGCCCTGCTCCTGACACTCGGCGCGGTCACGGTGCTGTACATCCTGGTGTCCCTCGCGGCGGTCGGCGCGCAGCCCGCCGGCCGGTTCGGTGCGCAGGCCGACGCGGGCGAGGCGGTCCTCGCCGAGATCCTGCGCGACGTGACGGGCGCGGGCTGGCCCGTCGTGCTCCTGTCGGCCGGTGCCGTGGTGTCGATCTTCAGCGTGGTGCTGGTGACCCTGTACGGGCAGACGCGCATCCTCTTCTCGATGGCCCGCGACGGGCTCGTCCCCGAGATCTTCCGCCGTGTCGACCGCAAGCGGCACACGCCGGTCGGCAACACATGGATCGTGGGCGCCGGCGTCGGAGCGCTGGCCGCGTTCGTGCCGCTCCAGTACCTCGCCGACCTGACCAGCATGGGAACCCTCGTCGCGTTCGTGGCCGTGGCGGCGGCCGTGGTCGTCCTGCGCCGCATCGCCCCCGACGCGCCGCGGCCCTACAGGGTGCCCCTGTATCCCGTCGTGCCGATCGTGTCCGCGGCGTCCTGCCTCTACCTCGCGTGGCTGCTGCCGGGCATCACGTGGGCGCTCTTCGGTGGGTGGCTGGTGCTCGCGGCGGCGCTCTACCTGGTGTTCGGCCGTCGCCACTCCGCCCTGCGCGAGCGGGCCGCCGCACCCGGGCACGCGGAGGCCGACGTCTCGACTACCGCTGCGCAAGCGTCTCTGATCAGCTAAGCGATCCTGAGTCGGATTGAGTTTCCGGGATCGCTTCCCATCGTGGTGGGGTGGCATGGGCGTGGAGATGGAATCCCGCGCCCAGTGCTGCCCCTCTTGGCCGGTGGCCAGTGGTGGGTGTGCTGGTCGTCGTCACGTCCTGGTGCCGGTGGGCTGCTCGGGGCAGCCGGGTCCGGTCCGTTGGTGCGTGTCCCTCCGGACGCTTGCCGGCAGGACCGCACGGGCGGGCTGCAGGGGAGGGTGCCCTGCGTCGCCTGGGCGCGGGGCGTGAGGTGTGGCGCCGGGTGGGTCCGGTCTTCGACCGGTCTTTCCGGCTGGTCTGGGTGGTCGGGGTGACCACTGCTTTGGTTTCGAGCTTGTCGACTACCGTGCGGATCACCATGGTTTTGCTGGATTTGTCGATGACGGTCTTGGACTGGTGGGCCAGGCCGCGTGCTGCGATGCGGCGCCAGGCGCCCTGGTCGCGGTCTCCTTGCCAGCCACAGGACTGGTTGGGGCAGATGGCCCACTTCCAGCCCGCAGCGGTGGGCCGGTCGGGGGCTTTGCGGTGCCTGAGTGGGGTGAGGCACCGCGGGCAGTGTTTGGAGGTGTTGCGGGCTGGGACGGTGACCACGGCGATGCCGGCCTCCGCGGCAAGGTGTCGCATGTGGTCGGTGATCTGCCCGCGGACGGCTTGGGAGAGGCGCGTGTTCATGGTGCGGCCCATGCCCTTGGCTTCCATCGAGCGCAGGTCTTCAACGTAGATCACGCTCGCCCCGGCGGCGATGGCCTGGTCGACGGTCCACCGTGCGGCAGCCCACGCCAGGGCGTCGTTCAGGTTCGAGCGGCGTGCGGACACGAAGCGGATCTCGTCGCGCAGCGCCTGGTGCCTGTCGGCCAGCGGGTGCTGTTCACTCTCGCCGATGAGCCGCTGGTAGTGGTCGGCCTTGGTGTGCAGGTGCTCGGACAGACGGCGCAGCCGGTGCTGCTTGGCCAGCACTCCGGCGGTCCGGAACTGGGCGCCATGCCCGAGGGCGGTGATACGCCCATCGTCGTGGACACGGGCCGCACCAGCGGACAGGAGGGTGTTCAGGCCCCAGTCCACGCCGAGCGCGACCGTGTGCCCGGTGCGCCGAGCCTTGGGCACGGCGTGGGTGTAGGCCGCATCAGCACGCACCTTCCCGCCCGCGATGCGCAGGGTGGGAAGGTGCAACACCGCCGAGGCGGGAACAGTCGGGGGCAGCGAGATGGTGCACTCCACCCACGTCCAGTCCGCATACGCCTGCGGATCGGGTCGGGTGGGCAACTGCATCCGCAGCAAAGCCCGCTGCGGATCGCTCTCGCCGCGTGAGACGACGGCCTGCTGCCCATCGCACGCCGACAGCAGAAGCATCCGCGCCGCCCCGGGCGCGCCTTCGGCCTCGAACACATCAACTGGTAGGCGACCGTTGGCCTGCCTGTACTTGGTGATCTGCCGGGTACGGCCCTTGATGATGCTGGAAGGCAAGTGCCGGCCGCCTGGCACGGCGTCGCGTACGGCGTCCCACTCTGCTGGAGTGCGCTTTTCCGGGTCGTCCGGCCAGGTCGCGATCACCCCGGCGGTCAGGTCAGCGCGCCACTTCGCCGAGCGCAAAACACGCCCGGCCTGTTCCTGGGCCATGCGCACGATCCGGTCGTTGACCTTCACGCCCTCGGCCGGAGCGACGGTCCAGCCGAGACGTCGCAAAGCCATCCACGCGTTCGAGGGCAGCTTCCGGCCCCCCGCGTCCTCACCAGAGGCGAGAACATCAACATCGGTGGCGTTCCAGTGCTCGCCGAGCAGCGTGGAGACCAGGCCCGCCGTCAAGTCGGCACACCAGCCGATGCGTTCGGCCAGCACGGACGGGGACAGCAGTTCGCCGGTCTTCTCGTCCACGCCTGTGCGCACAAGGGCGCGGGCACACGCGGTGCGGGAGGTCTCACCGTCGGCGAGCGGTACCTTCCGGCTCACTGGCTATGTCCACTGGAACCGGAGACACGCACGTACAGGCCCTCCAGGCGTACACGCTCTCCGCCCGTCGAGACCTTCATCGCCTCGACGTCGATCGAGGAGAACCTACGCTCACGGCCTACCCAAGTCACAGGAATCTTCCCCGAGTCAGCCCAAAGACGAAGCCTCACGGGGTGAACTCCAAGACACTTAGCGGCCTTTGAGAGTCGAAGAAGCCCCATGAAAACTACTCTACGATCACTGAGGATTTTCATTCAAATTAGTGAGCCTGAGTTCGAGCCAGGCGGCGAGCCGCACCTCGCGGTCGTCGAGGTCCAGGCCGAAGAGTTCACGTACGCGCCGCAGCCGGTAGCGCAGGGTGTTGGGATGCACCCGCAGACCGGCCGCGGCGCTCGCGACGTCGCCGGTCGCGTCCAGCCAGGCCGTGACCGTCGCGGCGTAGTCGGTGCCCTGCTCCGCGTCGTGCGCCAGCAGCGCGGCGACTCCGGGCATCCGCAGCCACGGCTCCCGACGCAGCTCGTCGGCGAGGCGGTTCAGCAGGACGACATGGCGGACGTCCTCGGCGGTGGCCGTGGGCGCGCCCGCCCGGCCGCCTTCGGTGGCCCGGAGGATGTCGTCCGCCTCGCGCCGCAGCGCACCGGCCCGCAGCAGATCCGGGTACGCCCGCGTCACCACGGCCCGCACCGGCGTACCGAGGGCAGCCCGTACGGCTCCCAGCGCGCCGTCCGCGAACCTCCGCGCGGCGGCGGGTGAGGGCGAGGTCAGCAGCACGTACACCGCACGGGCCGAGGCCGTCACCGTCGCCGTCGGGAGATGCGCCGCGCAGTACCGGACCAGGGACGACTCCAGGTGGGCGATGAGGGCGCTGCCCTCGTCCGGGGCGAACGCGGCCAGGCTCACCTTCTCCCCCTGGCCGAGCCCGAGCCGCGACGCGGCCTCGTCGGCCGGCGGCCCGTACCCCTCCAGGAGCGCGCGCAGCGTGTCCCGGCGCATGCGCTGCTCGGTCTCCGTCGCGTTCAGCGCGCGCAGCAGGTGCGGGGCCGCCAGCCGCGCCGCGTCCCGCAACGCCGACGCGGCCTGTTCCGACAGGCCGCCCTCCGGCTCGATCGCCCACAACGTCCCCAGCGGCAGCGTCCCCGCCCGCACCGCGACCGCCGCACGCGCCAGCTCGTCGCGGGCCCGGGGGAACCGGACCACGCCGTCGGCCGCCAGTACGTCGCGGTACTGCTGCCGCTGGCCGGGGTCGTCAGGAACCCGCCGCTCCAGGATGCCGCGTTCGCGCAGACTGTCGATGCGCTGACCGGGGACGTTCGAGTAGGCGACGACATGCTGGTCCAGGTCCTCGACCGCGACCGAGCCGCCCACGACGGCGGCCACCGCGTCGGCCAGAGAGAACAGCTCCTCGGTCCCGGCGGGGGCCGACGGGGACAGGTCACCCACTCCGTACGCCGCGAGCGCGCAGCCGATCTCCGCGTCCACGTACCGCCACGGCACCGCGTCGCCGGCGGCGAGCACCGCCAGGGAGCACCGCTCGGCCTCGGCCGTCAGCCGATCCGCCTCCTGGCCACGGCACTTGACGACCACCCCCGCATAACCCTCCGCCGCCGCGCGGCGCAGCACGGTGCCCGTACGCGGATCGGCCACGTCCGCGCCGACGAGCAGCAGCAGTGCCGAGGGGGCCGCGGGCAGCGGGTCGCCCGGGTCGTGGATGACCGTGCCGCGCACGGGGACGTCGAGGCCGCCGGGCGCTGCGAGTACGCGGAGGGGGCCGGTGGAGCCGACCAGGAAGCGCAGGGAACCCGCGGCCCGGCCGTCGGGGATTGTCCGATCAGACAACGGGGGCCTCGATTCCTGGGGCGGGACGCCGGTGAAGGCGACGGGGGAAGCCGTCAGGATAGGCCCATCGACCAGGGACAGGAGCCATCGCCCATGAGCGCCACGACCGCCACCTCAGATATCGCCGGACTCTTCCCGAAGGGGACATATCTCGCCCCGGACGGCGAGATCGTCGTCGGCGGATGCCGCCTCGACGACCTCGCCGAGCGCTTCGGCACCCCGGCCGTCATCGTCGACGAGGGCGCTCTCAGGGCCCGGGCGCGCGAGTACGTGGACGCACTGAGCCGCCATTGGCCGAACGGACAAGTCGTCTTCGCCTCGAAGTCCTTCCCGTGCACTGCCGTCGTCCGGGTGATGGTCGAGGAGGGACTCGGCGTGGACGTCGCCGGCGGCGGGGAACTCGTGGCCGCACTCGCCGCGGGCGCCGACCCGGCCCGGCTCGTCGTCCACGGCAACGCCAAGACCGACGAGGAACTCGCCATGGCGGTCGGCGCCGGAGCCGGCACGATCGTCATCGACAACTTCGACGACATCGACCGCCTGGAGAAGATCGTCACGGACGAGCAGCGCGTGCTGATCCGTGTCATCCCGGACGTCGAGGCCGACACCCACGAGGCGATGGCGACCGGCCACGCCGGCTCCAAGTTCGGACTCTCCGTGCACGACGCCGTGCGGGCCGCGGCGCGGCTGCGCGCCAGTGACCGGCTGCGCCTCGACGGCGTGCACGTCCACGTCGGCTCGCAGCTCCTCGACACCGCCCCGTTCGCCCGCGCCGTCGAGGCCATCGCCTCTCTCGGCGAGCTGGGTGAGCACGCCGTGTACGACCTGGGCGGCGGCCTGGGCGTCCGCTACACGTACGCGGACCAGGCGCCGACGGTCGACGAGTACGTGCGAACCCTGACCGACGCCGCCCGCGCCCACCTCCCCGCGAACGCCCGGCTGATCATCGAGCCCGGCCGTTCCCTGGTTGCCGAGTCGGCGCTCACCCTCTACCGCGCCGTGACCGTCAAGCGGGGCCGACCCCGCGCCCTCGTCGCCGTCGACGGCGGCATGGGCGACAACCTCGAACCGATGCTGTACGGCCAGCGCTTCGAGGCGACCGTCACCTCCCGCGTCGGCGGCGGCGAACCCTGCGACCTGGTCGGCCGCCACTGCGAGTCGGGCGACACCCTCATCCGTGACGTGCCGCTGCGGGCCCCGGCCGTCGGCGACCTGATCGCGGTACCGGTCACCGGCGCGTACTGCTACTCGATCTCCAACAACTACAACGGCGCCCGCCGCCCACCGGTCGTCTTCTGCCACGACGGCGAGGCCCGCGCCGTGGTCCGCCGCGAGACGTACGAGGACCTGCTGCGCCGCGACCAGTGACGGTGTCCTCATAGGGGAGTGGTGCCTGACGGCCGCCGGATCCCCCGGCTATACCGACCGGGCGACGGCCGCCACCACCTGGGCCGTCGCCAGGCCGAAGGCGCGCACGGAGGCACCGGCAACGCAGCGGTCCGCCGCCGGGTCGTACACGCAGCCGAGCACCCCGGCGTGATCAGTGGCCTGTTCGCTGAGTGCGCAGTCCCAGCCGTGCGCGCGCAGAGCCTCGCGCAGTTCCCGCGAGGAGTCGACGGAGACGGAGGCGTCGTCCGTGCCGTGCACCAGGCGTACGGGCACACGTGCCGTGGCGCGCCCGAGCGCCTGGAGGGGCACGGCTCCCGTGGTGCGCGCCGGGCGCCGGTAGCCGCCAGCGATGCCGACGACCGCGGCGGGTGGCCGGCCGTCGAGCAGTTCCGGGTCCAGGGCCACCCCCAGTGCGGCGCCCGCACCCGCCGACCAGCCGGCGACGACCAGCTGCCGGGAGTCCCCGGCGAAGTCGCGGGCGAACCGCAGCGAATCGGTGAGATGCGCGCGGCCCTCGTCGGAGGTGTCCGAACGCCAGTCGGGGACGAGGACGGTGAGGCCCAGTTCGGCGATGTCCTGGGCCAGCGGGACCATCACGTCGCGCTCGTCGGTCCCGATGCCGTGCCACAGAAGGACACAAGGACCCTCGGCCTGGGGTGAGTTGTGGATGTCGAGAGACTTGTGCTCCCCGCCGGTGGGATAGGACACGGTGCGGATCGTTGCGCTCAAGGTCGTTCCTCCTGGCCGCCGGAATGCTGCATCCTGGCCCCATCCTGGCCGCACCACCGCCGCGAAGTCTCCCCGGGTGGCCCGGACGGACACCCCCGGCCTGCCCCAACCGGACAAAGTAGGCTGGATACGCGCATCCGAAGGGACGTCACGTCACCATGAGACTGACCGGACCGGACGGCCGCGGAGTGCGGGAGCGGCTGGGAAAGAACCTCTTCGCCCGTGTCGCGGGCCCCGAGGGGCCGAAGAACCGCGTCCGTATCCACCAGACCCCCGGACCGCGCTGGTTCGGCCCGGACCGCCCCATCCGCACGGTGCACGGGGACGCGTCCATGTTCATCGGCGGGATCTCGGCCCTGCTGCTCCAGTCGCTCCACCCCCTCGCCATGGCCGCCGTGTCCGCCCACTCGGGCTTCCGCGGCGATCCCTGGGGCAGGCTCCAGCGCACGAGCACCTTCCTGGCGATGACGACATACGGCCCCGCCGAAGGTGCCCAAGAGGCCTGCGACCGGGTGCGGGCTGTCCACGCCCGGGTGCGCGGGGTGACCGCTGACGGCGCGGCCTACCACGCGGGGGACCCGCATCTGCTCGGCTGGGTCCACATCGCGGAGGTCGACAGCTTCCTGCGCGCTCATCAGCGGTACGGTGCCCACCCGCTGACGGGCGACGAGTACGACGGGTACGTCGCCGACGCGGCGCGCGTGGCCACCGCGCTGGGGGTCCTGGACCCGCCCACGAACCGGAAGGAGCTCGCCGAGCGGTTCACGGCGTACCGGCGTGAGCTGCGTGCGACACCGGAAGCGCGCGGCGCCGCCCGCTTCCTCCTCCTCGACCCACCGGTGCCGCTGGTCGCCCGGCTTCCGTACGGGGTTCTCGCCGCGAACGCCGTATCCCTGCTGCCCAGTTGGGCGGCGGCGGAACTGCGTCTGCCGCGACTTCCGTTGGTCGACACCGTGGCCGTCCGTCCGCTCGGCCGCGGCGTCACTTCGTTGGTGCGCTGGGCCATGGCGCCCAACCGGCCCCTGCCGGACCCACCGGCGGGCTGACTTCGCCGCGGTGGGGCCGGCCCTGGGCCTCCCGCGTCATTGACCTGTGTACGCCTCCCGTTCGGAGAGCTACGCGGCGGGCCACCCGGTGTCGGCGGCGAAGGTGAGCCGCATCAGCAGGCGAGAAGATGCTAGGGATGCGGGCGTCCGCGGCCGTGCGGCGTGCGCGATCGTGCGCGCCGCCTACTCTGGTGATCATGAGTGGCGAGAGAGACCTGCGGGCACTGCTGAGCGGCATGCGGCCGGAGCTGAATCCCGGGCGCTACGTCTTCACCACCGTCGACGGTGCGATCCAGCCCGGCGTCACGCCCGTGGTGACCGTCGCCGAGCGGGAGGCCCTGACGCTGGTGGTCCCGCTGGAGGAGGCCGACGCGGCGGGTCTCGCCCACGACTACGTGGCGGGGTGGATCACCCTGCGCGTCCACTCGGCGCTGGAGGCCGTGGGTCTGACCGCGGCCGTCGCCCAGGAGCTCGCCACCGCGGGCCTGAGCTGCAACGTCGTGGCGGGGTTCCACCACGACCACCTGTTCGTCCCGCACGGGCGGGCGCAAGAGGCGGTGGCGCTGCTGGAAGACCTCGCGCACCGGTCGGCCGCCACGTGACGGAGCCGGGCGCGGGTCACCCGAGCACGCGGCCCTCAAGCGCCGTGCGCCAGGCGGGCGGTGTCGGTTCCTGGGCCGGGGTGTCGCGGCGGCCGCCGCGGGCGAAGAAGTCCTCCAGGGGAAGGGTCGCCGCACCGACCGTGACCGCGTCGGGGCCCAGCTTGCCCAGCGCGATGGTGGCCTTTCCGGCCGGGTAGGACAGGGCGTACTTCGTGGTGTGCTTCCGGACGTCGTCGAGGAAACGGGAGCCGAACTGGAGCCCTGCCCAGCCGCCGATCAGGATGCGCTCCGGCTGGAAGAGGTTGATCAGGTCGGACAGCCCGGCGCCCAGGTATTCGGCCGTCTTCGCCATCACCTCGTAGGCCACCGGGTCGGGATCCGACCCGTCCGTCGGGCACGCGGCGGCGAGCAGCGCCGTCAGCTGGGTCTCCTCGTCGACGTGCCGGGGCGGCTGTCCACCCGCCTCGCGCCACCGCTCCAGTACGGACTCGGCCCCCGCGTACGCCTCCAGGCAGCCCGGCGCCCCGCAGCGGCACGTCCGCCCGCCGGCCTGGACCGTCAGGTGGCCCCACTCCAGGGCCCGCCCCTTGCCGTCCGCGAAGAGGCAGGCGCCGACCCCGGTGCCGAAGAGGACGATCGCGGCGCTGCGCGCCCCGCGTCCGGCGCCGAACCACATCTCCGCCTGCCCGAGCGTCTTCGCGCCGTTGTCGATGAAGTACGGCACTGCGGACGGGAGCTGGGAGGACGCTCGCAGCAGGGCCTCCAGGGGGACCGCGTCCCAGCCGATGGTCTGGCAGTGGACCACGGCCCCGGACTCGGGCACCCGCTCGACGACGCCGGGAACGCCTATCCCGATCCCGAGAAGGTCGTCCGCCGGCACGCCGGCCTCGGCGAGTACCCGCTCGATGCCGCTGCGGATGTGTTCCACGATGACGGCGACGTCGTACCCGTCGCCCGTCAACGGGATGTCGGCGCGGGCGAGTTCGGTGAGGGTCACGTCGAAGACCTCCACGCGGACGCGGGTCTCGCCGACGTCGATGCCGATCAGGTTGCCGCTGCGCGGGCTGACGCGGAGCAGGATGCGCGGCCGGCCGCCGTCGGAGTCCAGGCTGCCGGCCTCTTCCACAAGCCCGTCGGCGGCGAGTTCGCCCACGACGTTGCTGACGGATCCTGAACTCAGACCCGTGAGAGGGCCGAGTGCCTGGCGGCTCGTCGGGCCGTCGAAATACAACTGTTGCAGTATCACCGCGCGGTTGGCTCTGCGCAGGTCACTCACCGTGCGTCTGCTCCGCCGATCCATCTGGGCTCCTCCCTGACCTGCGACAGACGCAAGGTACCCCTGCAGAAACCCTTGACGCGACCTTTCCGCGCGGTTTAACTCACAGCCTAAATTAAGTCGTGGGTGACTTCAGGAACTGAACGCCGAGCGCTTCGGCCTGCAGACCCGCGCCCCGGCTTGGACGCTCCTGAGGAAGGGACACCTGGAGCCATGCAAAGAATTCGAGCACTCGCCAGTAGCGCGGTCGTCGTCTCCCTGCTGGCCGCGGCGACCGCCTGCGGCGGGGGTTCATCCAGTGAGGGATCGAACGAGTCGCCCAAGACCCTGACCTACTGGGCGTCCAACCAGGGGCCGAACGTCGAGGCCGACAAGAAGATCCTCCAGCCCGAACTCGACAAGTTCGAGAAGCAGACCGGCATCAAGGTCAAGCTGGAGGTCGTCCCCTGGTCGGACCTGCTCACCCGCATCCTCACGGCGACCACCTCGGGTGAGGGCCCCGACGTCCTCAACATCGGCAACACCTGGTCGTCCTCGCTCCAGGCGACCGGCGCCCTCCTCCCGTGGGACCAGAAGAACTTCGACAAGGTCGGCGGCAAGGACCGCTTCGTCGAGTCGGCGCTCGGCTCGACGGGCGCGCAGGGCAAGGACCCGGCCGCCGTACCGCTCTACTCGATGGCCTACGCGCTCTACTACAACAAGGCGATGTTCAAGGAAGCCGGCATCACCGAAGCGCCGAAGACCTGGGACGAACTCACCGCGGACGGCGCGAAGATATCCAAGGGCGGCAAGTGGGGACTCGGCGCCGAGGGCTCCAACCTGTCCAACAACATCCACCAGGTGTTCGTTCTCGCCAAGCAGCACGGCGGCGACTTCTTCACCGCGGACGGCAAGGCCGACTTCACCAACGACGCCGCGGTCGCGGCCGTCAAGCAGTACGTCGACATGATGGCCACGAACAAGATCATCGCGCCCGGCAACGCCGAGTACGCGAAGAACCAGTCCCTCAGCGACTTCTCCAAGGGCAAGACCGCCATGGTCCTGTGGCAGGCCGCCGCCACCACGTTCAAGTCGCAGGGCATGCAGGACGACGAGTGGGGCGTCGCCCCGGTGCCGGTCCAGTCGGGTGCGCCCGGCGCGGGCAAGGCCACGAACTCGATGGTGGCGGGCATCAACCTCGCCGTCTTCAAGAACACCAAGAACATCGACGGATCGCTGAAGTTCGTGAAGTTCATGACCAGCGACGCCGAGCAGAAGCTGCTCTGCAAGACCTACGGCTCCATCCCGCCGGTCAAGGCCGCCCAGAGCGACCCGGCCTTCGACCGGCCGGAGCTCAAGGTGCTGCGCGAGACCCTCGCGACCAGCGCCACCGCGCTGCCCCAGGTGTCCAACGAGTCCCAGTTCGAGACCTCGGTCGGTACCGCCGTCAAGAACCTCTTCGCCCAGTCGGCGAGCGGCAAGCGGCCCTCCACGGCTGACGTCAAGGCCGAGCTGACCAAGGCGCAGCAGCAGATGGACAGTCAGTGAGCGATGTGCCCATGACCACCATCGTGAACTCCCCGAAGGGGGATCCGGCGGTGCGTGAGGACACCCCCGGGGCGACGCGCAAGCCGCGCCGCCCCGGGCGCATCCGCCGCCTGGGACTGCCGTACCTGCTGCTGCTCCCCGCGCTGCTGCTCGAGATCCTCGTCCACCTGCTGCCGATCGCCATCGGGTTCTTCATGGCGTTCAAGGAGCTGACCCAGCTCTACCTGCGGGACTGGGGGGAAGCTCCCTGGGCCGGCCTCCACAACTTCGACGTGGCCGTCGACTTCAACGAACCCGTCGGCAAGGCCCTGCTCCACTCGTTCTGGATCACCTGCGTCTTCACGCTCATGTCGGTCGGCCTGTGCTGGCTCCTCGGCACGGCGGCGGCCGTCTTCATGCAGGAGACGTTCACCGGCCGCGGCTTCCTGCGGACCCTGTTCCTGGTGCCGTACGCGCTGCCCGTCTACGCGGCAGTGATCACCTGGGCGTTCATGTTCCAAAGGGACAACGGCCTGGTCAACCACGTACTCCACGACCAGCTCGGACTCGCCGACGGGCATCCCTTCTGGCTCATCGGCGACAACAGCTTCTTCGCGCTGCTGACCGTCTCGGTGTGGAAGGGCTGGCCGTTCGCCTTCCTGATCGTGATGGCCGGGCTCCAGAACATCCCCAAGGAGCTCTACGAGGCCGCCGCCATGGACGGCGCCGGCATCTGGCAGCAGATCCGGCGCATCACCATTCCCTCGCTGCGCCCGGTCAACCAGGTGCTCGTACTCGTCCTGTTCCTGTGGACGTTCAACGACTTCAACACACCGTTCGTGCTGTTCGGGCGGGCGGCGCCCGAGGCGGCCGATCTCATCTCCGTGCACATCTACCAGTCGTCCTTCGCCACCTGGAACTTCGGCACCGGCGCGGCCATGTCCGTACTCCTGCTCCTGTTCCTGCTCCTGGTGACGGGGATCTACCTGGTGCTCACCTCACGAGGGAGGAAGGTCTCCCGTGGCTAGCCCCACCGTCCCCCGCGGCGCTCCGCGCTCGCCGATGGCGTCCCCGCGCTCCTTCATCTGGTCCCGCCGGATCTTCCTGATCCTGCTCACGGGCTTCGTCCTGCTGCCCGTCTACGTCATGATCTCCAGCTCGCTCAAGCCGCTGGAGGACGTGTCGGGCAAGTTCCACTGGATGCCCAGCGGGCTCACCATCCAGCCCTACTTCGACATCTGGAAGACCGTCCCGCTGGCGAAGTACTTCTGGAACTCGCTGATCGTGGCCGGCGCCGCGACGGTCTGCTCCGTCGTGATCGCCGTCTTCGCCGCGTACGCGGTCAGCCGCTACCAGTTCCGCGGCAAGCGCGTCTTCACCGTGACGGTCCTGTCGACCCAGATGTTCCCCGGCATCCTCTTCCTGCTGCCGCTGTTCCTCATCTACGTCAACATCGGCCAGTCCACCGGGATCGCCCTGTTCGGCTCACGCGGCGGACTGATCCTCACCTACCTCACGTTCTCCCTGCCCTTCTCGATCTGGATGCTCATCGGGTACTTCGAGTCCGTCCCCAAGGACCTCGACGAGGCCGCGATGGTGGACGGCTGCGGACCCCTCAAGGCACTGTTCCGTGTCGTCGTCCCCGCCGCGATCCCCGGCATCGTCGCGGTCGCCGTGTACGCCTTCATGACCGCCTGGGGAGAAGTCCTCTTCGCGTCCGTCCTGACGACCGACGCCACCCGCACCCTGGCCGTCGGCCTCCAGAACTACTCCACCCAGAACGACGTGTACTGGAACCAGATCATGGCCGCCTCACTCGTCGTGAGCATCCCCGTGGTCGCCGGATTCCTGCTGCTCCAGCGCTACCTCGTCGCCGGCCTGACCGCCGGGGCCGTGAAGTGAGCAGTACACCGGACCGTGCCGCCGACCCCTCGCCCGAAAGGACGTCAGTGTCCAAGCCCATCGACTTCGCCGCTCTCCCGAAGGACTTCGCCTGGGGCACGGCCACCTCCGCCTACCAGATCGAGGGAGCCGTCGCCGAGGACGGCCGTGCCCCCTCCATCTGGGACACGTTCTCGCACACCCCGGGCAAGGTGGCAGGCGACGACCACGGGGACGTCGCCTGCGACCACTACCACCGCTGGCGCGATGACATCGCGCTGATGAAGCAGCTCGGCACCAACGCCTACCGGCTCTCGCTCGCCTGGCCGCGGATCGTGCCCGGCGGCGACGGCCCGGTCAACGCCAAGGGCCTCGACTTCTACGACCAGTTGATCGACGGCCTGCTCGAAGCCGGCATCGAGCCGTCCGTCACCCTCTACCACTGGGACCTCCCGCAGACCCTCCAGGACCGCGGCGGCTGGCCCGAACGGGACACGGCGCACCACTTCGCCGACTACGCCACCGTCGTCGCCGAACGCCTCGGCGACCGCGTCACCCAGTGGGCCACCCTCAACGAACCCCTGTGCTCGGCCTGGATCGGCCACCTCGAAGGCCGCATGGCCCCCGGTCTCACCGACCTGACCGCCGCCGTCCGCGCCTCGTACCACCTGCTGCTCGGCCACGGCCTCGCCACCCGGGCGATCCGCGCCGCGGCACCCGACGCGCGCATCGGCATCGTCAACAACCTCTCCACCGTCCAGGCGGCCACCGACCGGCCCGAGGACCTCGCGGCGGCCCACCGCATGGACGGCCACACCAACCGCTGGTGGCTCGACCCCGTCCACGGCCGCGGCTTCCCCGCCGACATGCGCGACGTCTACGGCGTCGAACTGCCCGAGCAGGCAGGGGACTTGGAGACGATCGCCGCCCCGCTCGACTGGCTCGGCCTGAACTACTACATGCCGGCCGTCGTCGCCGACGACCCCACGGGCCCCGCCCCGTACGCCCGCGAGGTGCGCCGCCTCGGCGTCCCGCGCACCGGCATGGACTGGGAGATCGACGCGAGCGGCATCGAGACCCTGCTCCTGCGCCTCACCCACGAGTACGGCGCCCGCAAGCTCTACGTCACCGAGAACGGCTCCGCCTTCCCCGACGTCGTACGGCCCGACGGATCCGTCGACGACCCCGGGCGCATCGAGTACCTGGAAGACCACCTCGCTGCCTGCGCCTCCGCCGCCCGCAAGGGAGCACCGCTCGCCGGGTACTACGCCTGGTCCCTCCTCGACAACTTCGAGTGGGCCTACGGCTACGACAAGCGCTTCGGTCTCGTCCACGTCGACTACAAGACGCAGCGCCGCACCATCAAGGGCAGCGGCCACCGGTACGCGGACATCGTCGGCAGGCACCGGCAGGGGAGGGGACTCAGGGGCAACGCGGCCTGACGCGCTCCCGCGGCTTTTGCGCCTGTACGCTCGCGCATGTCCGCTTGAATGCGTGCGGGATCGCCTTCAGCATGGTCGGGCTGACGAAGCTCGAGGGTGCGGCGGCATGCCGCGAGGAAGGTTTCCCCATTTCTGGAGCGGGCGAGGACCGGAATTCCCGGGGGCGGCGCGGTGCGCGACGGCGCGATGGCCTCGGAGCGCTGAGCGGACTGCTGGCCGGATACGCGGCCCTGGCCGCCGCCGAGCTGGCGGCGGCCGTCGTCCGTCCCCAGGCGAGCCCCGTGGTGGCCGTCGGGGGCGCGGCCGTCGACCGCACACCGACCGCCCTCAAGGAGTGGGCGATCCGGAACTTCGCAACGAACGACAAGCTCGTTCTGCAGCTCGGCATCGTCGCCGTGCTGGCCCTTCTCGCGGTGGTTCTGGGCCTCGTCGCGGTCCGCCACCGCCGCGTCGGCTCGGCCGGCGTCCTGCTGTTCGGCGTGATCGGCGCGCTGGCGGCCACCACGCGCCCCGACTCGACGGGCATCGCCGACGCCGTGCCGTCGGTGGTCGGCGCGCTGGTGGGTGCCTGGCTCCTGTACGCGCTGAGCGGACGCGCGCGCTCCACACCGACCGAGGAGCCACCCGAGCGCAGCACCGACCCCGGATGGGACCGGCGCGGGTTCATCACGCTCGCGACGGCCGCCGCCGCCGTCTCGACCGGAGCCGGGCTGCTGGCCCGGTCCTCGCGCGGCACGCAGGACGTGAACGCCGTGTCCTCACGCAACGGCGTCAGACTGCCCGCTCCGGCGTCTCCGGGTAAACCCACCCCGGCGAACGCCCAGTTGGCGATCCCCGGCATCGGCGCGTTCACCACGTCGAACAAGGACTTCTACCGGGTCGACACCGCTCTGGTGGTGCCGATGGTGGACGCCATGAAATGGCGGCTGCGGATCCACGGCAAGGGCGTCACCCGCCCCGTCACCCTGACCTTCGACGACCTGCTGCGAAGGCCGCTCATCGAACGCGCCCTCACCCTCACCTGCGTGTCGAACGAGGTCGGCGGCCCGCTGATCGGCAACGCCCGCTGGATCGGCGTACGTCTCGCGGACGTGCTCGCCGAGAGCGGCGTCAGGCCCCCGTCGAAGGGCGGCCCCGCGGACCAGCTGGTCGCGCGCTCCGTCGACGGCATGACGATCGGCAGCCCCGTCGAGGACATCATGGACGGGCGCGACTCGATGCTGGCGCTGGGGATGAACGGTCAGCCCCTGCCGTTCGCGCACGGCTTTCCCGTGCGCATGCTCGTCCCCGGCCTGTACGGCTACGTGTCGGCCTGCAAGTGGATCGAGGACATCGAGCTCACCACCTTCGCCGACTACGACGCGTACTGGGTGAAGCGGGACTGGGCCCAGCAGGCGCCCGTCAAGACGGAGTCCCGCATCGACACCCCCAAGCCCTCCGTGAGCCGCAAGGCCGGCACGGTCATGGTCGCGGGCGTGGCCTGGGCGCAGCACCGCGGGATCGAGAAGGTTGAGGTCCGCGTCGACGACGGGCCGTGGGAGCAGGCGACCCTCGCGGCCAAGGACACCCGCGACACCTGGCGCCAGTGGTCCTACCCGTGGCAGGCGACCTCCGGAGGACACCGCCTCACCGTCCGCGCGACCGACGGCACCGGCCGGACGCAGACGGCGAAGCACGCCGACCCCCTACCGGACGGTGCGAGCGGCTACCACTCGATCCGGGTGGAGATCGGCTGACGCCGGTGAAGGGCGACGGGCCGCGGTCCGTCGCCCCTCACGGGTGAGGTCAGGGGTACGCGACCACGGTCGAGGGCACGGTGGACGTGCCGGACGTGGCAGCGCCGATGTCGTTGATGACGTGCTCGTACTGGCCCTGGCCACCCAGGGACACGACGAGCAGGTCGTGGAACTTCACCCCCGACGTGTTGGGCGCGGCGAAGCCGTGGTCCTGGCGGATGGTGTTGTCCGACGTGTAGTTGCAGTAGCTGCCGAGTCCCCAGCCCTCGTGCGTGGTCACGGAGTCGGCGACCTTGTACGCGGCGAAACCCTTGACGTTGCCGTCCTGGACGGCGGCCTGGTTCGGGGCGTCGTACGCCTTCTCGTTCTGGAAGAAGATCGTGCGGCCGCGCTGGCCGGCCCAGTACACGTCGTACTTGTTGAAGTGCTCGACGAACAGGCCGGTGGCCAGCACGTCGTCGCCGTTGACGCGCACGCCGTAGTCGGCGCGGTTGGTCTCCCAGCCGACGCCGTCACCGTGGTCGGCGCGCCAGACCCAGGTGTGGTCGATGATCGTGTGCCGGCTGTTGACGACGATGCTGGTGGTTGCCTTGCCGGGGCCCGCGCCGCCGATCCGCACGAAGACGTCCTGGACGGTGACGGGGTTGGCCGAGTGGTCGGCGGACGCTCCGGAGGGCCCGACTTCCAGCAGCGTCTGCGAGTTGACCGCGCCCGCGTCGATCAGGAACCCGGCGAGGCGCACCCCGTCGACGTCGGCGACCTTCACCGCCGTGACACCGTTGTCAGGGATGAGGGTGGCGTAACCGAGGCCGAGGACCACGGCGTTGGCGCGCTTCACCTCTATCGCCGCGTCGAGGTGGTAGATCCCGGGCGTGAGAAGGACGTTGAGGCCCTGGTCGAGCGCCGCGTTGAGGGTGGCGGCGGTGACACCGGGCTTCGCCACGTAGAACTGGGTGAGCGCGAGCGAGGTGCCCCGGGGTGTGCCGCCGCCCCAGGTCGTGCCGCGCGCGTCGGTGCGCTTCTCGGGCAGGAAGACCTTGTAGTCGGCGCCGTCGAGGTACAGGAAGGGCTTCTCGCGGGACACCGGCGTGGTGTCGAGCGTGGTGTACGGCGGGTCCGGGAAGCTCTGGGCGGGGGCGCCCTCGACGCCGGAGAACACCATGTTCCAGACGGCGTTGGTCCAGCCGCCGACGGAACTGTCGCGGGTGTACCACTGCTGCTGCGAGTACGGCGCGACGGTGCCGTCGATGCGGCTGTCGGCGATGTAGCCGCCGCTGGCCCACCCGTAGCCGTCGGGGGCGAGGTTGAGGCCGCCTCTGACGTGCATGCGACGGAACGGCGCGGCCTGGGCGACGGCCCACCGGTTGGTGCCGTTGACGGGGGTGAGGGCGAGGTTCTCGGCGGAGCGCCAGAAGTTCTGGGTGGCGTTGCCGTTGAACCAGCCGGCGTCGACCGTGACATCGCCGTTGATCGAGGTGTCGTCGGGTGAGAGGCCGAGACCGGCGATCGAGGTGTAGAAGCCGAGTTGGGCGTTGAGGCCGCTGTAGGTGCCTGGCTTGAACAGGAACGCGTAGCGGCCGGAGCCGAACTGTGCGGACTCCTGCTGCTTGAAGATCTCGTCCAGTTTGGCCTGGATGCCAGAGGTGGAGGGGTCGAACACGATCACGTTGGGGCCCAGGTCACCGCCGCCGGGCAGCGGGTCGGCGGCGGGTGCCGCGGAGGCGGGGGATCCGAGTGCGAGGAGGCCGGGAACGGTGGCCGCGGTCGCCGCCATGACGCCGAGAACGGTCCGGCGCGAGGGGGCGACGGCACCGGCTGTGGATGAACTGGACGTGGTCGAGGGGTTCGTGGGGGGCGTGAGCATAGGGCGACTCTCCTGGTTCAGTAAATGAACGAATGAGGGGGGTGGGAGCGCTCTCTTGCGGTCGAATGCTTCATCTGTGTGAACGGTGCGTCAAGACTTAAATCCAGAATCATTGAAATTAGTGGCGGGCGTGAGGCTGTTGGGGCTCGAGTCGACCCACCCAGCCGGCCTCCAAGGGCCAACACCCTTTAAACGAAGCGACGTTGACCGTCCCTTGAAGTCTCGCGTCACTGCCGCAACACTCGGACTCGAAGAGCGCCTCTCGTGAACGAGGGGTTTCTCGCTATGCCGGTTGGGCGTCTGACGGACCAGCCCGGCTCGTAGAACGTTCAGGGCGTCCACCGTGTCGGCGTGTGCGCTGTGTGGCCGCACGAGACGCAGCGGAACTTTCCCTGCGTGGGCCGGTTCCCCTTGGTGGTGTGCCCGCATGCGGGACACCGCCGGGAGGTGTTACGGGGGTCCACGGCGATCACTTCCCGTCCGGCGCTTTCAACCTCGGCGGCCAGGATCGTCAGGAACACCCCCATCCGACATCCAAGATCGAGCGGTTGAGTCCACTCTTCGCTGCGGCCCCGTTAGGCAGGAAGCTGCCTGGCTTGTCAGGGGCGGGCTTGGGTCCGGCGGCGCGGAGCATGGTGCGGATCGTCAGGTTCTTGTGCGCGACCAGGTCGTGTTTCGAACGTCCCTGATCTTCGAGCCCGAACTGGTGCTGAGGAAGTCCGCGTGGACCAGCAGGGAGAGGGGCCGGGGCGCCCCTCGCCGCCGTACGGTCGGTCAGTCCTGTACCGGGGTGGTGAGGAACACCGAGCGGAGCTTGAGGGCGTCGGTGGTCGGCCTGCCGTGCGGACGCAGTGTCCAGGAGTCGCCCTCGCAGTCGGGCCCGGTGAAGACCAGGGCCCACTCGTCCGTGTCGTTGTGCGGGGCGAACGCCGGTTCGGAGGAGCTCGGGTCCGCGACCTCGGGGAGGGTGACGCACTGACGGGTCGGCAGCTCGTGAAGGGTGACCGACTGCGGTCGGCCGTTGAGCCCGACGAACTTGTACGAGAAGTCCCCGGTGGCGGCCTGGGCGGAGGCCGGAAGGGCCAGCGCGAGAGCGAACGCGGCGAGGGAAGCGGCAACGGTGGAGCGACGGCGCATGGACAGCCTCATCATTCGGTGCTCGGGGGAGGTCCATGGCAGCTTCGCCCATGGGCCCTCCCGTCACGCCGGCGACAGAAGCCGAAAGGATTCGCTGTCGCCCGTTCGGCGGAGCGCCCGGAGGCGCACCTGTCACGTCATGCGTGGGAGAACACCTACGGCGTAAGGCCGTTGAGGGCCAGACGGTCGGCGACGTCGGTGGGGAGCGGCGCGAACCCGAGCAGGCCGCTCACGATCCGGCCGGTCTGGCGGTGCCAGGAACCGGCCTGCCGCAGCATCGCGTGGTCGCCGCCCGGCATCAGCAGCGTGCAGGCCTCGGCGCCCGCGGCGGAGGCCCGGTCGGCGTAGTCGACGGAGGCCGCGGGATCCGTCGTGCGGTCCCGGTCGCCGTGGAGCAGCACCACGCGCCGGCCGCGCAACTGTGTCACCGGCTCACTCTCCGGACACCATGGAGCGAGTCCCACCACGCCGTGGACGAGCCGGTGCCCGCCGGCGCGCAGCGCCGCACGTCCGCCCATGGAATGACCGACCAGCACGGTCGGCACGTCCCCGGCGCGTACGGCCAGTTCGTCGAGCGCCCGCAGCGCGTCCCTCAGCGGATCCTCGCGCTCACCGTTCCAGCCCCGGCAGCGATAGCGGACGCTCCCCACCAACAGCCCCTGGCCCTCGCACGCCCGCTCGACGGCCCGGGCGAACGGACGCATGCGCGCACCCGCGAGACTCAGCCACGGCACCGCTTCCGTCCCTTCGGAGCTGCCGCCGTGCAGGAGGAGCACCGCGGCCCGCGGCGGTCCGACGGTCACGGGTGCCACGAGTGCCGATCGCGGATCGTCGTCCCATACGAGCACGCTGTCTCCCCTTCGTCGTGACCCGGCCACGCGGCCCGGCGCTGCGAGGCCATCATGACGAATCCGTAGCCGCAGGCCCAACGGATGGGTGTGGGGCGGCGCGCGTCAGCGACGGGCGAGCTGCCGCTCCCCCTTCGTCCCGGGCTCGTACGGCAGTCCGTAGTGCCGGAACAGAGGTTCCTCGTCCTCGGCGGGCAGCACGTCGTCCGTGCCGATCGACGGGCACTCCTTGACCAGCGCCTTCGCGTAGTCGACCTTGACGTAGGTCGGCCCGACGACCGTGCCGTCCAGCGGTACGAAGACCAGCCTGTGCCGCGTGGGGAGGCCGATCAGGACGGTGGCCATGGCCGGCTCGTCTGTCCGGGTGTTCACGTAGACCGCCTCGAGCGCGCCGATCCTGCGGCCGTCCGGGTCGACGACGTCGTAGGAGCGCCACTCACGGATATCCGCGACCTGGATCATCGTGGAGCCCCTCCGTGTCAGGCGAACATGCCTGTTCTGAGCTTGGTGAGGGTGCGGTTCAGGAGCCGGGAGACGTGCATCTGGGACACGCCGATCTCGGCGCCGATCTCCGACTGGGTCATCTCCTGGCCGAACCGCATCTCGAGGATGCGGCGCTCACGGCCGTCGAGCTGTTCCAGGAGCGGTGCCAGCGTGTGGAGGTCCTCCACCGTCTCCATGGCCGGATCCGGCTCGCCGAGCACGTCGGCGAACGTCCTGGAGGCGTCGGTCGGGTGCTCGCCGGGATCACTCGGCATGTCGATGGACCCCGCGGTGTAGCCGTTCGAGGCGACGAGGCCCTCGATGACCTCGTCCTCGCTGAGCTCCAGGTGTTCGGCGAGCTCCTTGGGAGTCGGTTCGTGGTCCAGGACGGTGGACAGCTCGTCCTTGCCCTTGGCCAGGTCGACGCGCAACTCCTGGAGGCGGCGCGGCACATGGACGGCCCAGCTGGTGTCGCGGAAGAAGCGCTTGATCTCGCCGACGATGTACGGGACGGCGAAGGAGGTGAACTGGACCTCGCGCGACAGGTCGAACCGGTCGATCGCCTTGATCAGGCCGATGGTCCCGACCTGCACGATGTCCTCCATCTCACCACTGCCACGGTGGCGGAAGCGGGACGCCGCGAAGTGGACGAGGGAGAGGTTCATCTCGATCAGCGTGTTACGGGCGTACTGGTAGTCCTCGGTGCCCTCTTCGAGTACCTGGAGCTGCTCGAAGAACACCTTGGAGAGATCCCGTGCGTCCTTGGGCGCGACCTTGCCGGCGTCTTCGACCCACGGAAGCCCAGCCGCGCCGACGGTCGCGTCGGCGTCGTGCGTCGTCGTGGCCTGCGTTCGCGCATCGTCATGAGCGTGCACCGAACTTGCCGTCATGTCCCTGCCTTTCGTGTCGGTCACGTGCAGAGCGTGTGCCCTCGTCCGCTCCGGTTATGCCCCCCGTCGGGGGAAGCGGCGTGGACCGGCCGAAACCTGACCTATCCCTGTCCCAGGTAGGCGTGGGACATCTGCTCGGTGAAGTAGTCGCCGTCCTTGGGGCGTCCGGGGGCCCTTCGGTTCGGCTGGTGTGCGGGTTCCAGGTGGGGAATGTGCTTGGAGCAGTGGACGTACGCCTCCTGCACGGTGATGTGTATCCACATCTCGGCCTGCCGTCCCGGGGCGGAATCCCTGGGCAGGGTGGGGCAGATGGCGCGTAGCTCACGATCGCTGACCAGTTGGGCCGATCCGTTCACATGCAGCCCTATGTGGTCATGGGTGAAGTCGATGAAGAGCAGACCCATGTGGGGGTTCTCGGTGATGTTGCCCGCGCTGGCCATCACTCCGTTGCCCCGGTACTCCGGGTAGGCCAGGTGGAGGTCGTCGAGGACGGCGACGAACCCGGGCGGCCCGGCGCGGAAACTCGCGTCGCAGTGACCACGTGCGTCTGCCGTGGACAGGAACACCATGGTCTGCCGGGCGATGAACTCATTCATCGCCGGCGTCAGACGGGGCTGGACCTGACGGTCGTAGAAGTCATCGGCGCGCTCGCTCGTACCCAGGTGGGCCTGCAGGGCGCGTTCGCCCTGGGAGGGCACGGGGTGGGGGGTGTGGGGGCGGAGGGGCATGCCGTGATCACGTCTCAATCGCCGGGGGTGGACAACGAGCGAGCGTGGCGCCCACTCGAACTGTGGGGCCACGCTAGGCCATTGACGATCCGCGGACGCGACGGTTCCGCCAGGAACAGGTGCCGGCCGGTGCTACGCGGCGATCACGGCGGCGCCGGCGCGGCCGCCGTCGACGTCCACGACCGTACCGTGGACGAACGCCGACTCGTCCGAGGCCAGCCAGACCGCGGCGTGCGCGATGGCCTCGGGAGTGCCGATCGTGCCGAACGGCGTGCCCTTCATCATGATTTCGCCCGGATGCGGCTCGCCGCCCTCGGCCGCGCGGGGGACGATCACACCGGGCGAGATCGCGTTCACCCGCACCCCCTGCGGGCCGAACTCCGCCGACCACGCGCGCGTGAGCGTCTCCATGGCTCCCTTGGTGGAGCTGTAGAGCGACCCCACCGGGACGCCGAGGCGGGCGATCCAGGAGCCGAGATTGACGATGACTCCGCCACCGTCGCGTGCCATCTGCGGGGCGACATCCGCCGTCAGGAAGAAGGGTGCCTTCACATTCACCGCGTAGACGTGGTCGAAGGTCTTCTCGTCCGTCGTGGTGGTGCTCCCGGGCGGGTAGATGCCCGCGTTGTTCACCAGCACGTCGAGGCGCCCGCCCAGCGCCTCACGGGCCTGCTCCGCGAGGCGGCGGGAGGCGTCCGCGCTGCCGTCGAGGTCGGCCTCGACGAAGTCGGCCCGCCCTCCGGCCGCGCGGATGCCCTCGACGACGTGCGCGCCGCGTGCCCGATTGCGCCCCGATACGACGACGTGGGCCCCCTCGGCGGCGAACGCCTCGGCGATCGCCTTTCCGATGTTGCTGGTTGACCCCGTGACGAGTGCGGTCTTGTCCTGCAGACGTCCACCCATGGCCGGCTCTCCTCAGTCTCGGTTCTCCCGCGTGCCGAGCCGGTCGGGAACACCGCCCGAACCGGCCCGGCGGTCCGTTCGTCCGGACCGTGAGGCCGACTGTGCTCCGATGAAATTGGACCCGCAAGTCCAGTTTCTGGAGCCCTGCCTACGCCTTGACCTCGGTCGGTGCGGCAGCCGCTTCGGTGCCCGTTTCGACAGGGGTGGCGCGTACGGCCGGGATGACCGCGGCGATCAGCGCGGCGACGAGCGCGACGCCTCCGCCGACCATCAGAGCCGTACGGAAACCGGCCTCGGAGCTGAAGCTGTAGCCGCCCATGGTGGTCGTCATCTGGGAGAGGATCACGCCGATCACTGCGGCGCCGACCGAGGTGCCGAGGGAGCGCATCAGCGTGTTGAAGCCGTTGGCGGCGGCGGTCTCGGAGAGCGGCACCGAACTCATGATGAGCGCGGGCATGGCGCCGTAGGCGAGTCCGACGCCGCTGTTGATGACCATGCAGACCACCATGAGACCCGGGCCGGAGCCCATCAGCGCGAGCGACAGACCGTATCCGGCGGCGATCACCAGGACACCGCAGATGAGCGTGAACTTCGGGCCCCGGGCGTCGGTGAGCTTCCCGCCGAGCGGGGAGACGATCATCATCATGATGCCGCCGGGCGCCATCCACAGGCCCGCCGCGAGCATCGACTGACCCAGGCCGTAGCCGGTCGCCTCGGGGAACTGCAGCAGCTGCGGGATCACGAGCATGCTCGCGTACATGCCGAAGCCGACGAAGATCGAGGCGACGTTCGTGAACAGCACGCGGGGCCGGGCGGTCGTGCGCAGGTCGACCAGCGGGTCCCGGGTGCGTGTCTCCCACCGGCCCCAGGCCAGCAGGACGAGGACGGCCGCGGCGAAGAGCGCGAGCGTCGTCGCCGAGCCCCAGCCCCATTCGGCGCCCTTGGAGACCGCGAGGAGGAGGCAGACCAGGCCGACACCGAGGCCGAGCGCGCCGGGTGTGTCGAAGCGCTGACCCTTGGCGCTCGCCGGGACGTCCGGAATGAGGAACCAGATCAGGGCGGCGATCAGCACGGCAAGGACGGCCGAACCCCAGAACAGCACCCGCCAGTCGGCGTACTGGGCCACTGCGGCGGCGATGGGCAGGCCGAGGCCGCCGCCGATGCCCATGGACGCGCTGACCAGGGCGATCGAGGAGCTGAGCTTCTCCTTCGCCACCACGTCCCGCAGGAGGGCGATGCCCAGCGGCACCATGCCCATCCCCATGCCTTGCAGGCCGCGTCCGACGATCATCGGCACGACGGAGGACGACAGTGCGCACACCACGGAGCCCGCCACGAGCGGCACCGAGCACGCGAGCAGCATGCGGCGCTTGCCGAGCAGGTCGCCGAGACGTCCGGTGACCGGCACGCACACGGCTCCCACCAGCAGGGTCACGGTGATGACCCAGGCGGCGTTCGACGACGTGGTGTGAAGGATCTTGGGCAGCTCCGCGATGAGCGGGGTGACCAGGGTCTGCATGATCGCGGCTGTGGTGCCGGCGAAAGCCAGAGTGGCGACCACGCCGCCGGCGCGTGCCGTCGGCTGGGGGGCGTCCATCAAGGGGCTCCTTGCGTGTCTGCGGGATTCGGGTCTTCTGTGGGGCGCCGGCGGCGAGGCCGGTCGCATGGCCGGTCGGTATGTCCGTCGGGGTGGCGTGCGGAATGCCCCGTGTGGAATGCCTGTGCGGATCGATGTACCGATGTGCATCGTACACATCGAATGCATGGGGCACATTGTGTGGTGGCTACATTCGGCTGTGCGACGATGGGGGCGGGGGTGTCACGAACGCGCGGTGCGACGCCGCGGAACGACAGCAGGAGGCAGCGGACGCATGGCCAGGCCCACGTACGAGCTCGAATACGAGCAGATGCTGCTCAGCCGACACGGACTCGTCCACCACAAAGGCGGGCGCCCCGAGAACGGCACCCTTGAGCGCAGCGCCTACATCCTGCTGAGCCGCATTCGGGTGCAGGGGCCCATGTCCATCGGCGAGCTCAGCGACGCGTTCGGGCTCGACGCCTCCACCCTGAACCGGCAGACCGCCGCCGCGATGCGCGCCGGACTGGTGGAGCGCATCCCCGATCCCGAGGGCGGCATGGCCCGCAAGTTCCGCATCACGGACAAGGGCGCGCGCGTCCTCGACGAGGAACGCGATCACATCGTGGGCAGCCTGGACCGCGTCATGACCGACTGGGCGGACGAGGACATCGCGGCCTTCACCACCTACCTGAGGCGCTTCAACATGGACATCGAGCGCCTGGGCGGCCGGCCGTGGCCCCGGCCGTGAGGCGTGCGCCGGCGAGCCGGAGCGCGTGAGGCGGAGCGGGCGCGCCCGAACCGCTGGGGCTGTGCCCCTGGGGAAGTTGGGGCGTCGGGGCCCTCCCCGGAGGTGTCTGCCGTTAGAATCCGCTCTCATGTCGAACCCTGACGAACTGCTCGTCGATATCGCCGGCATGGTGGAGTCCGAGCAGAGCAATCAGATGTCCCTGACTGTGGTGACCAGTGGTGCTGTGATCACCGGACGCCTCGCCCCCGAGGCCGTGTGGAGGCAGCGCGTCTCGGAGGTCCTGACGGACTCGGACCACCTCGGTTCCTTCTCGGAGATCTTCACCGCCGACGAGAAGCCCGATGAACAGCTGCGGGGCGAGACCGATGACGGCCTCGCCCCCACTCATCTGCACTTCCACGTGGCCCGGATCCTTCAGGGCACCGTCGGCATCCCCGAAACGGGCGGCATGTACCGCGTCGCGATCCAGGACGTGAGCGCCTGGACCGTCGGCGACTTCAGCTACTCCGACCACTGACCTGCGGAGGGGTGCGTTCGCGTCACGCGTTCGTAGGCCGCAGGATCACGGAAGTCCCGGACGCGCCTCTCCGCCTACCCCAAGAAGTCCGCCGTGGTCGTCACGAACCGGTCCGCGTCGTCGAGCCGCGCTCTGCGGGAACGGAATCCCGGGCCGGGCGGCCGGGGGCGGCGGTGGCGCGGCGTCATCTGACGGAGGGGCACTGGACCGGGCGGGGCACGCCCTATTCTCTGTCGACGGTGTGCTCCTTCGGGTACGCGCCCGCGTGAGCCGCGGCCTCTTCCTTCTTGGCGTCCGAGGAGTCGCTGCCGGGTTCGCCGCGCGTCCCGTCGGCGCCTCGGCCGGTCCACCGCCAGCCACCCGGCGACGGGTCCCGCGTCCCACCTGCGCTGCTTCGGGCGGTCCCGCCTCCCGGGCTGCGCAGGGCCGAGGCTGACCATAAGGCCCACCCGCAGGAACCCATAAGGCCGCCTTATGGGGTCATAGACCCAGCCCGACTACTAACTAAGGTTTGCCTTAGTTTAGGATTCCCGTTGAGTGCCCATGCCACGAAGGGAACCTGATCATGCCTCGCCCTCTGCGGGTAGCCGTTGTGGGAGCCGGCCCTGCCGGTATCTACGCCGCTGACGCGCTGCTGAAATCCGCGGTGGCCGAAGACCCTGGTGTGTCCATCGACCTCTTCGAGCGGATGCCGGCCCCGTTCGGTCTGATCCGGTACGGCGTCGCGCCGGACCATCCGCGGATCAAGGGCATCATCACGGCCCTGCACCAGGTCCTCGACAAGCCGCAGATCCGTCTCTTCGGCAACGTCGACTACCCGGGCGACATCAGCCTGGACGACCTGCGCTCGTTCTACGACGCCGTGATCTTCTCCACGGGCGCGACGGCCGACCGCGCGCTCGACATACCGGGCATCGACCTCGACGGCTCGTACGGCGCCGCCGACTTCGTGTCCTGGTACGACGGTCACCCCGATGTGCCGCGGACCTGGTCGCTCGAAGCGGAGAAGGTCGCGGTCCTGGGCGTCGGCAATGTCGCGCTCGACGTGGCCCGCATCCTGGCCAAGACCGCGGACGAGCTGCTGCCGACCGAGATCCCGGCGAACGTCTACGACGGCCTCAAGGCGAACAAGGCCCTGGAGGTCCACGTCTTCGGCCGCCGCGGTCCGGCGCAGGCGAAGTTCAGCCCGATGGAGCTGCGGGAGCTCGACCACTCCCCGAACATCGAGGTCATCGTCGACCCCGAGGACATCGACTACGACGACGGCTCGATCGCGACGCGGCGCGGCAACAAGCAGGCCGACATGGTCGCCAAGACGCTCGAGAACTGGGCCATCCGCGACGTCGGTACCCGGCCGCACAAGCTGTTCCTGCACTTCTTCGAGTCCCCGACCGAGATCCTCGGCGAGAACGGCGAAGTGACCGGTCTGCGCACCGAGCGGACCGCCCTCGACGGCACCGGCAACGTCAAGGGAACCGGCGAGTTCAAGGACTGGGACGTCCAGGGCGTCTACCGCGCCGTGGGTTACCTGTCCGACGAACTTCCCAAGCTGCCTTGGGACTTGGCGTCGGGCACCGTTCCGGACAAGGGCGGCCGGGTGATCGAGGAGTCGGGCGAGCACCTGCAGTCGACGTACGTCACCGGCTGGATCCGGCGCGGTCCCGTGGGTCTGATCGGCCACACCAAGGGCGACGCCAACGAGACGGTCGCCAGCCTCCTGGACGACCGCGAGAACGGCCGTCTGAGCACGCCCTCCGCGCCCGACCCGGAGGCCGTGGACGCCTTCCTCGACGAGCGGAACGTGCGCTACACGACGTGGGACGGCTGGTACCGGCTGGACGCCGCGGAGAAGGCGCTGGGCGAGCCCGAGGGCCGTGAGCGCGTGAAGATCGTCGAGCGTGAGGACATGCTCAAGGCGAGCGGCGCGTAGCCCCCGACCGCAGCGGTTCCTGCCGTCCCGGCAGGAGGTGGTCAGGAGTAGCTGCTCCGATGGCGTACGGTGGTGTCTACCGACGCGGGGTGGAGCAGCTCGGTAGCTCGCTGGGCTCATAACCCAGAGGTCGCAGGTTCAAATCCTGTCCCCGCTACTGCCGACCAGGGCCCGGATCCAATGGATCCGGGCCCTGGTGCGTTGTGGCCCCGTGCGGCGTGCGTTTCAGGGGTTCGTGGGAGCTGCCGCCGAAACGGGCTCCCCGATGATGCGGCTCGCCAGTTCGGCGGCCAGTTCGGGGACGGTGAGGCGCAGTTCGGCCTCCGCCGCGGCCCGTTCGGCCTCGATCAGGGCCTGGCCGTCGGCGAGGAGCGCCTCGCGTTCGCGCAGTCCGTCCTCGCGGGCGGCGGCTATCAGCGCCGCACCTTCCTCGCGCGCCGCCTGCGTGACCCTGGCGGCGTCACGACGGGCCTCGGCGAGCAGGGCCTGGGCGCCGGCGTGCTCGGCGGAGGCCTCCGCCCGGATCGCCTCGGCGCGTTCCAGGGCGCCTTCGGTACGGTCGGCGCGCTCCGCCAGCACCTCGTTGATGCGGGGCAGGAAGCGCTTGAACCAGAGGAAGACGACGGCGAAAAGGACCAGAGCGACTATCAGCACGTCGATTTTTGCGTTGAGTGGGCCAAATTTCATCGGCAGAAGGTACATGACCCCTGCTTACCCGCTCATTCGTGCCGACCCAACGCTCGTTTGCGTCAGTTTTGGCGGGATGTAGTCCCTGGGGCGCCGCGCGACACAGAATCGATGTCGTACCCGGTTCGTCAGCCGTGCCCGGTGCCGCGCGACCGGCCCGCACCGGCCCGGCGCTGAGGTTCGCCCCGGCGCACGGAACCGGGCGCCCGGCGGGCCGGGTGGTTGGCGTGCGCGGACGAGGTGAGCTGCCAGGGAACGCTCGTCACCATCACCCCGGGCGTGAACAGAAGACGGCTTTTGAGCCAGAGTGCCGACTGGTTGTGGAGCAGGTTCTCCCACCAGTGGCCGACCACGTACTCCGGGATGAAGACGGCGACGATGTCGCGGGGGCTGTCCCGGCGGATGGCGCGCACGTACTCGACGACGGGCCTCGTCACCTCGCGGTACGGGGAGTCGATGACCTTCAGCGGTACGTCGATGCCGTAGTCGTCCCAGCTCTCGCGCAGGGCGGAGACCTCGTCGCGGTCGACGGACACGGTCAGCGCCTCCAGCCGGTCGGGGTGGGAGGCTCGCGCGTATGCCAGGGCGCGCATCGTGGGCTTGTGGAGTCTGGAGACCAGGACGATGGCCAAGACCCTTGAGGGGGACACGAGTTCGGCGTGCGGGTCCTCGACGGCCAGCTCCTCGGACGTCGTGTCGTAGTGGCGGCGGATGCCGCGCATCATCAGCCACAGCACCGTAGCGGCGAGAACGGCCAGCCAGGCGCCCTCGGTGAACTTGGTGACGAGCACGATCAGCAGGACGAGGCCGGTGACGCACGCGCCGAGGGTGTTGATGACGCGGGCGGAGTGGTGACGGCGGCGGACCGCGGGGTCGTGCTCGGTCGCCAGCTCCTGGTTCCAGTGCCGCACCATGCCCAGCTGGGACAGGGTGAACGAGGTGAACACACCCAGGATGTAGAGGTGGATGAGGCTGGTGACGTTGGCCTTGAAGCCCCAGAGCAGCGCGGCGGCGACGACGGCCAGCGCGAGGATGCCGTTGGAGAACGCCAGCCGGTCGCCCCGGTTGTGCAACTGGTGCGGCAGGAAACGGTCCTTGGCGAGGATCGAGGCCAGCATCGGGAAGCCGTTGAAAGCGGTGTTCGCGGCCAGGATCAGGACGAGAGCCGTGGCGGCCTGGATGAAGAAGAACCCGACGCTGTGCTCACCGCCGAACACGGCGGCCGCCACCTGCGCGATGACCGTGCGCTGCGTGTAGCTCCCGCAGTCCCCGTCGAGGCCCGTCAATCGGCACGCGTCGTCCGTGATGTGCACCTTGCTGATCAGCGCGAGCGTCGTCACACCGACGAACATGACGACGGCGATGAGGCCCATGGCCGCCAAAGTGGCTGCGGCGTTCCTGGATTTGGGCTTGCGGAAGGCCGGTACGCCGTTGGAGATCGCCTCCACGCCGGTCAGTGCCGTACACCCCGAGGAGAAGGCGCGCAGCACGAGCATCACCAGGGCCAGGCCCGCGAGATGTGTGTCGGACTTCTGGGGCGTGATGCCGTACGCGGCGGTCTCGGAGACCGGCGCGTCCCCCAGGGCATACCGGATCAGGCCGGTGATCACCATGATCAGTACGCCGCCGATGAAGAGGTATGTGGGTGCCGCGAAGGCCTTGCCCGACTCGCGGACGCCCCGCAGATTGATCGCGGTGAGGAGGGCGACGAAACCGACGGCCAGCAGGACGCGGTAGTCGTTCAGTGCCGGGAGCGCCGAGATGATGTTGTCCACGCCGGAGGCGACGGACACCGCCACCGTCATCACGTAGTCGACCAGCAGCGAGGCAGCGACCACGAGACCGGCCGAGGACCCCAGGTTGGTGGACGCGACCTCGTAGGAGCCACCGCCGCTCGGATACGCGTACACGACCTGCCGGTACGAGAGCACGACCACCGCCATCAGCGCCACCACGGCCGCGGCGATCCATGGCGTGAAGTGCAGATACGCGAGTCCGCCCAGGGTGAGGACGAGCAGGATCTCCTGGGTCGCGTAGGCCACCGACGAGAGCGGGTCGGAGGCGAAGATCGGCAGGGCGAGGCGCTTGGGCAGCAGGGTCTCGCCCAGTTCCTCGCTGCGCATGGCGCGGCCGATCACCAGGCGTTTGACCAGAGCGGGCACGTTGAACACTGCGTGAGCGTATGGCGGACCGTGCCACCGTTCGAGCGTGCGGACGTGTCGGCGGGCCGGGGTACACAAATGGTCCTACGATCCGGGGAGACGGGCTCTGTCTCGTGAGGCGGGGTTCAGGGACCGGCGCGCCCCTGGAGCGCGTGCGCGAGCCCGTGTTCGGCGTCGTCCGTCAGGGAGCGGTGGTACGCCGTGTCGTACGTGTCGCACGCCCTGTCACCGGCCGCCTTCCGGGCCTGCTGCTCCCACTGGTCGCGGATCTCCGAGCGCTCCCGGGGGGCGACGGTTCGGGTGACCGAGCATGCGCCGGTAGGCGTGGGCGGCTTCGACGCCGTTGTCCTGGTCCGCGCCGGCACCGGTCAGCAGGTCGAGGCCGGGTGCGGTCCCCAGATCGTCGTCGAGGTGGGGCGGACGCCCGGTCCGTCTGCGCCGGGGCCCCCTCGGCGCGGACGTTCGGCCGCGACAGCGAACTGACCGTCGTCGGTTCGGTCTCAACCGGCGACCGGTCGGCCGGTCAAGGGCCCGGTGCCGGGTCGGCCGGTCCGGCCGCTCCCGGCCGACCGTTGACCGACCGACCGACCCTCCGACCGACCCTCCGACCGACAGGCCGACCCGCCGGATCGCACGCGGCGGGCGCGCCCGGGGAATCAGCCGCTGACGGACGCCGCGCCGGTCTCGATGTGGCCCGTGTAGCGGCGGGACCACGTCGTGTCCGTGCTGGATGTGATCGTGAAGTCGTACCAGCCGTTCTGGTTCGCCACGGCGTTGAAGAAGTCCTCCGTCGAGCCGCCGGCGGGGACCGTGTAGTTCCACGGCCCGTCCGTGCGGTAGTTGTTCGACGTGATGGTGAACTGGGCCGACACGGAGCCCGAGTTGGTCATCCTGAACCAGATGGCCATCTTGCCGGTGCCGGACTCCACGGCGTACCGGGCGGCGACCTCGAGCGCCTTGCCCACCTTCGTGGCATCGCCCGTGAAGCGGCGCAGGAAGCGGTTCGGCCCTGCCATCGTGATGTCGTACGCGCCCGCCCCGGAGCCCGTGCCGATGTTGAAGAAGTCCGTGGCCGTGCCGCCGGCGTCGACTGTGTACTGCCACGGCGTCGTGTCGCGGTAGGCGTTCGGGTGGATGGAGAGGTGGGCGGCGCTGCGCGCGGGGGAGCCCTGGTTCGCCATGGAGAACCACGCGAGGATCTTGCCGGCGGCGCCGAACTCGAAGTGGTCGAGGTTGCCGTTCGGCTGGTACGGGAGGGCGCGCGCGGGGCGGGTTCCGGGTTCCTGGGTGGGCAGGGCGTTCGTCTGCGGCGCGGGGTTGGGCAGGGGGCCGCAGGTGTCGTACCCGATGACCTTGGTGGCGGGCAGGCCGGACGGCATTCCGTACACGGGCCGGGTGAAGTCGAACACGCCGGTCAGGTCGCCGGTGACCTTGCGGCGCCACGCGCTGATGTTGGGGCAGGTCGCCGGGGTGCCGAGGGCGGTCGTCCAGGTCTCCATGAACCGCAGGACGGATGTGTGGTCGAAGACCTCCGAGGAGACCCAACCGCCCTTGGTCCAGGGGGACATGACGACCATCGGGACACGGAAGCCGAGGCCGAAGGGGGTTCCGTCGAGGAACTCGCCGGCGGTGTCGGCGGGAGGTGACGGCGGGGGCACGTGGTCGAAGAAGCCGTCGTTCTCGTCGTAGTTGAGGAAGAGGACGGTGGAGTCGAACACCTCGGGGGACGCGGCCAGGGCGCGGTGGACGAGGTCCACGAAGTGGGCTCCGTCGCCGGGCGGGGCGTAGGGGTGCTCGGAGAACGCCTGGTTGGCGACGACCCAGGAGACCTGGGGGAGCTTGCCGGCCAGCGCGTCCGCCTTGATCGCGGCGGCGATGTCGTCGGGCGTGGAACCGGTCACCGCGGGGACGGAGGCCATGCCGCGGTCGTGCAGCGGGTCGCCGGGCTCGGCGCCGGCGATCTTCGAGAAGTAGGCGAGGCCGTTGTCGCCGTAGTTGTCATTGGCATTCTGGTAGACCTTCCAGCTGACACCGGCCCGCTGGAGCGCCTCGGCGTACGTCTCCCAGGTCAGCCCCGACTCGTCGCCGCCGTCGTGGCTGGAGCTGTCGACCTTGCCGCTCCACAGGTAGGTGCGGTTGGGCCCGGTCGCGCTGAGGGTGGAGCTGAAGTAGGCGTCGCAGACGGTGTAGTTGTCGGCCAGCGCGTAGTGGAACGGTATGTCGCCGCGGTCCAGGTAGCCGAGGCTGCGCACGTTGCCGACGCCGGCGACCCAGTGGTCGAGCCGGCCCTTGTTCCACGCGGAGTGCTGAGAGGACCAGCTGTGCGGCAGGTCGCCGTTGCACTGGGCGAGCGTCTCGCCGTCCACGCCGCCCGCGGCCGGGGTGGAGCTGAGTTTCCATGGGTACTGGCGGCCCAGCCCGTTCGGCTGGTTGAAGACGGGCTGCCCGCCGGAGAGCGTGATGCCGCTGCGGTCGCCGAACCCGCGGACGCCCTTGAGGCGGCCGAAGTAGTGGTCGAAACTGCGGTTCTCCTGCATGAGGATCACCACGTGCTTGACGTCCTTGACGGTGCCCGTGGTGGCTGCGTCCGCTCTGGTGGCGGGCAGCGCGGCGCCGGCCGCGATCCCGGCGCCCAGCGCGACAAAACCCCTGCGGCTGATCGGTGTCATCGGTTCACCCTTGTCTCACGCGTACGTTCTGACACAACGGGCGCAAGAGTGCCGACATTCAATGGTCTGCGGCTAGACCTCTACACGGTCGAGTTTGTGAACACCGGGTTCCGGCCGGTGGTCGCCGGCCGGAACCCGGTCAGGCAGTGGAAGGGCCGTCGGGCGTCGGTACCGCTATGACGAGGGCGTCGACCGCGAGGGCTCCGTCCGGTGAGACGCGGACCGGGTTGAGCTCGATCTCGCCGATGTCGCCACGGTCGGCGATCAGCTCGGAGACCGCGACGACGACCGCCGCCAGCGCGTCGACATCGACCGGCCGTTTGCCGCGCCAGCCGGCCAGCAGCGGCCAGGACCGGAGCCGGCGGATCACCTCGCGCGCGGTGTCGTGGGAGCAGGGGGCGAGTTCGAGCGCGAGGTCCTGACTGAGCTCGGCCTGGACTCCGCCGGCGCCGACCACGACGACGGGACCGAACGACGGGTCGCGTCGCGCGGCGACGATCACTTCTACCACGTCGGTGCGCCGGTCCATCTCCTCGACCACGTACCCGTGGGACCCGAGCCGCGCCACCATGTCGTCGTAGGCGGCGCCGAGCGCGGCGGTATCGACCAGCCCGGTCGCGACACCGCGGTGCTCCGTCTTGTGTTCCAGCCAGTCGGCCTTGAGTACGACCGGAGCCGAGAGTGACCGCATCGCGCCGCCAGGATCCGGCGCACCCGGCGCAATCCCGACCGCGGGCGGGAACGGCACTCCCGCGCCGGCCAGCAGCCGTCGGGCGGCCAGATACCCACTGCCTGGAAGCACTTGACGCTCACGCGCGGGCCCACGGCCTGCGCGCGGTCGGGGTGTCTGAGTGAAGCGGTGCGCCGTCGCCACCGCCCGTAGCGCCGCCTCGACGTCGGCGAAGGTCGGCACCCCGGCCGCGTGCAACTCCTGCACTGTTTCGGTGTGTTCAGCCATCGAGTGGACCACGACCGGAATCGCCCGCTCGGCTGCCAGGGAGCCGATGGCCCGTGCGACCTGCGACTCGGCCGCCTGGTGCTCGGGGATGTCGCGACCGTAGCTGCCGAAGTAGCCACTGAGTACGACGGCGTCGGTGACCGAGCTGTCGGCGAGGACCGCCGGTGTCGACGCGTACGTGGAGATGTCGTCCTCGCCCGCGCCGGCGAGGTCGACAGGGTTGGCGACCGCTGCGTGCGGCGGCAGCCGGTCCGCGAGGCGCTCCTGGACCGCCGGGGGGAACTCGGCGACGGTCAGACCGAGCCGCGACGCGGTGTCCGCGGCGAGGGCCCCCTGTCCGCCGCTGTCGGCCACGATCGCGACCCGACGCCCCCGAACCGGCGCGCATCTGCTCAACAGCTGTGCTGTGTCCACGAGTTGGGCCGGTGTGTCGACGCGGACTGCGCCGACCGTGCGGCAGGCGGCGTCCACGACGTCGATGCCCGACGTCATGGATCCGGTGTGCGAACGGGCCGCCTGCTGTGCGGCCCTGCTGGCGCCGACCGTCAGAAGGAGCACCGGCTTGCCCGCCTCACGCAGGTGGTCCAGGGCGTCCAGAAGCCGCTCGCCGTCGCCGAAGCTCTCCAGATAGACGGCGACGATGCGGGTGGCTTCGTGGTGGGCCAGGTCGGCGAGCAGTTCGGCGGCGCTCACGTCGAGCTGACTGCCGACGGAGACGAATCTGGAGACACCGATGCCGGCGCTCGCGGCCATCCCTGCGATCTCCAGGCCCAGCTGTCCGCTCTGCGACACGATCGCGAGGCTGCCGGGCGTGAACCGGCCCCAGGCCAGTGCCAGTTCGCTCGACGCGTCGTAGAGACCGAGGCAGTTCGGCCCGAGCAGCCGGGTCCCGCTCGCGGCGATGACATCACCGATCGCGGCCTCGTCCTCGACGCCCGCGGTGATCGCGAGCAGCCCGGGCACACCGAGCGCGACGGCTTGGGAGACACCGCCGGCCAGGGCGGCGGCAGGTACGGCAAAGGCGACGAGATCGGGAACCTCGGGCAGCGCGTCGAGGTCAGGGAGGGCGGGGTGGTCGAGGACCTGGCCGCCACGCGTGTTGACGAGGTGCACGCGGCGCCGGTGCGCGCCCGCGACGGCGCCCCGGGCGAGCCAGTGGCCCCACTTGGCCGGGTTGTCGGTGGCGCCGACGACGGCGACCGACTCCGGGGCGCGGAAGACGTCGAGAGTGGTCATGACTTCGCGAGCGCCCGGGAGATGACCAGCCGCTGGATGTCGGAGGTGCCTTCCTCGATCTCCTCCAGCTTCGCGTCCCGCATCCACTTCTCGGCGAGAAACTCCTGCGAGTAGCCCCAGCCGCCCAGTGTCTGCACGGCGGCCCACGTGTTGAACATGGCGTTCTCCGAGCCGGTCAGCTTCGCCATCGCCGACTCGGCGGTGACCTTCTCGCCCTGGTCGAAGAGGCGTGCCGCGCGCATCGTCACCAGATGGGCGGTGTCGGCGCGGGTCGCCATGTCGGCGAGCCGGAACGCGACCGCCTGGTGCTCGATGATGGGCACGCCGAACTGCACGCGTTCCTGGGCGTACTCCACGGCCAGGTCGAGAGCGGCCCGGCACAGGCCCGCGCAGGACGCGCCGATCAGGATCCGGGAGGCGTCGAAGGTGCGCATCAGCCCGGAGAATCCCTGGCCCTCGGCGCCGAGCCGGTCTGCGGCGGGGACGCGTACGTCGTCGAGGAACACCTCGGCGTTGACGATGGCGCGCTGCCCCATCTTGCGCATCGGCCTGCCCACGGTCAGTCCGGGCGTGTCCCGGTCGACGACGAACGCGGTCACGCCGCGCGCGCGGAGCGACGGGTCGACCGTGGCGAACACGACGAACCGCTGTGCGTAGGGGGCGTTGGAGATCCACGCCTTCTGGCCGCTGAGCACGTAGTGATCGCCGTCGCGCACCCCGCGGGTGCGGATGCCGGCGGCGTCCGAGCCGTGGTCGGGTTCGGTGACGGCGAGCGCGGTCAACGGGGGTGTGTCGGTGGTGAGCGGCCGCAGCCACCGCTCCTTCTGCGCCTGTGTGCCGAGTTCGAGGACGGGATCGGCGAAGAAGCCGCTGGAGGTCAGCAGGTTCCCGATGCCGATGTCGCCGTGGCACAGCTCCTGCTGGACGAGCACCTGGGTGACCATGTCGGTCACTCCGCCGCCGCCGAACTCCGCGGGGATCATGAAAGCGGCCAGGCCCGTCCTGGCGGCCTTGTCCCACAGGTCCAGCGGCGACTCGGTCTGGGCGTCGTCCACGGCGCGGGCGCGGGGACGGATCTCGGCGGCGGCGAAGTCGCGGGCGAGCCGGATGAAGTCGTGCTGCTCGGCGGACAGGCCGAGCGCGTCGCGTACGGGGTAGGGCATGGCGAACTCCGTGGTGGGAGGGTTACTGAGGGGCTGTGACGTTCACTGAGGGATGCGCTCGTGCGGGGGCCGTTGTCCGGCGACGGCCTCGGTCTCCTGGGGTGTGCCGGTGAAGAACCGTGGTGCGATGCGCCCGTACGCCAGCATCAGCAGGTAGCCGAGGAGGAGCGTCCCGACTCCGATGACGAAGACTCCGCCGATGCGCCAGTGGGGCGCGAAGGGGAGGGTCCAGGACGTGTAGCTGTTCGCCGGGTCCCAGTCGTTCTTCAGGCTCCACAGCCCGGCCGCGACAAGGGTCAGGCCGCCGATCGCGGGCAGGGTGAGGCGCAGCCAGAAGTCGGCGGCGCTGTGTCGCCACTCGGTGCGGTGGGCCCAGGCCGAGGTGAGACCCGTGAGGCCGTAGTAGAACGCGATCATGAGCCCGCAGGAGGAGACGGCGTCGCCGATGACCTGGCCGTGGCTCAGGAAGTTCATGACGACGTAGCAGACCGCTCCGGCGGCTCCGGTGGCGATGGTGCTGAACTGCGGGATCGAGTAGCGCGGGTGGACCTTGGCGAAGATGCGCGGCGCGGCTCCGCGGCCGCCCATGGCCAGGAGCGTGCGCCCCAGGGAGAGCACGGTCGTCTCGGTGGACGCGGCGGCGGAGGACAGCACCATCAGGACGAGTAGATGCCACAGGAAGGAGCCGAGGCCGCTGTCGCCGAAGACGGCCTTGCCGATGGCGGAGAAGACGTCACCGAAGTTGTCGGGGTTGCCGAGCCCCGCGCCGGTCGTGCCGATGCCGGCGAAGGCCAGGGTCGCCACGGTGGCGACGAGGTAGAGGACGAGCAGCATGACCGTGGAGGAGACGGCGGCGACGCCGGGTGTCCGGTGCCGGTCGGTGGTCTCTTCGTTGACGGTGAGCGCGGTCTCCCAGCCCCAGTAGATGAACAACATGAGGACGAGGCCGCTGACGAATGCGCTCGGTGAGGAGATCTCGAACGGGTTGAGCCAGGACCAGTGCGGATGCCGTGCGCCGGCGCCGGCGTTCCCGGTGTAGACGCGTACGAGGGCGACCACCGAGAAGGCCGCGAGCATGGCGAACTCGAGGAAGAGCAGGGCGCGTTGGACGGCGGCGGCCACCTCGATGCCGCGGTAGCAGACCGCCGTCATGAGGGCGATCCAGCCGAGTCCTACCAGGAGGACCCAGGGGCTGGACGGGTCGGACCCGATGCCTTTCGCGCCGAAGAGGATGAACACGTACTGGCCGGCGACCTGGGCCAGGCTGGCCATCACGAGGGTGAACGAGGTGATGATGGCCCAGCCGCCCATGAAGCCGACGCGCGGTCCGAGGACGCGGGTGGCCCAGGTGAAGATGGTTCCGCAGTCCGGCTCCTGGCGGTTGAGGGCGGCGTAGCCGAAGGAGACGAACAGGATCGGGACGAATGCGAGCACGACGATCGACGGCGCCTGGAATCCGACGAAGGCGACGATGAACGCGAGCGTCGCGGCGAGGCTGTAGGCGGGGGCGGCGGATGCCACCGAGAGGATCAGGCTCGTGGTCATGCCGAGGGCACCGGTGCGCAGGCCCTTTTCCTGCGAGCTGTCGGGTGCGGCTTCCGAAGTGGTGTCAGGTGACGTTGCCATGGGCGAACCCCCTGTCCGGGGTGGGCGGCGAATCGCAAGATTGATGCGTGGGTCAATGATGCTGACGGGGGAGAGTGTGTCAAGGTTTCCGGACAGAATCATCGCAACGATTGACTGATGGATCAGTCTTGCTACATGCTCTGCGGCCATGTGGGAACAGACCGAAATGGACCTGGTCGAATCCGAGGTGGTCGTCGTGGGTGGCGGCTACGCGGGGCTGGCCGCAGCTCTTCGACTCCACGACGCGGGCGTCGACTTCACACTCGTCGAAGCCGCCGACCGGGTGGGTGGCCGCGTGCTCACCGAGATCCGGGCCGACGGCGTGACACTCGATCACGGCGGCCAGTGGGTCGGCCCGACCCAGACACATCTGCTCGCCCTCGCGGACCGCTTCGGCTGCGCCACCTTCCCGACGTGGGAGACGGGCAAGCACGTCGAGGTGTGGCACGACGGCGGCACCGTGCCCTACCTCGGCGCGGCGCCGGCCGACGGCCCCGGCATCGCGGAGTACACCCGCGTCAGCGAGGTCCTCGACGAGCTCGCCCGGACGGTGGACACCCAACAGCCTTGGCGCACACGCCGGTTCACGGAGTGGGACGCCCAGACGGCCGAGTCGTTCTTCCGTGCGCAGACCGACGACCCCGACGCCCGGCGCCGCCTGGCACTCGCCGTGCAGGGCCTGTGGTGCGCGGAGCCGTACGAGATCTCCCTGTTCCACGTGCTGTTCTACATCGCCGCCGCCGGCGGGTACGAGCAGCTCATGGAAACGCGGGGCTGCGCCCAGGACAGCCGTTTCGTCACCGGTGCGGCGGGTCCGGCCCGCGCCGTCGCCGACCTGCTCGGCGGGCGCGTCCGGCTCGGCGAGCAGGTGCAGTCGATCGAGTACGACGAGGGCGGCGTCCGCGTGAGGACGGCGTCCACCGTGTTCGAGGCCCGCAGGGCGATCGTCGCGCTGCCGCCTCAGGCGGTCCGCACCATCCGCTTCACCCCCGGGCTCCCCGTCAGCAGGGACGGCTGGCTGTCCCACAGTCCGATGGGACGCGTCGCCAAGGTCCACGCGGTGTACGACGACCCGTTCTGGCGGTCCGCCGGACTCTCGGGCGTCGCCACGCTCTACGACGACGGACCGGTCGGCGTCGTGTTCGACAACTCGCCGGACGACGCCTCCCGGGGCGTGCTCGTCGGCTTCGTGTACGGCGACCGCGTCAGCGACTGGAACGACCTCGACGACGCCCGCCGCCGCGCGGCCGTCCTGGCGAGCTTCACCACCGTCGTCGGGGAGCGCGCGGCACGCCCGCTCGACTACACGGAGAAGGTCTGGTCGCGGGACACTTTCGCGAGGGGCGGCTACGAGGCGTACGTAACTCCCGGCGGCTGGACGGGATACGGGCGTCGCGGCTGGCGGGAACCCACCGGGACCGTGCACTGGGCCGGAACGGAGACGGCTAGTGTGTGGAACGGCTACATCGACGGTGCCATTTCGTCGGGCCTGCGAGCGGCCGACGAGGTCGTGTCGGCACTCTCATCGCAAGCGGAAGGCTGAACGGACCCAGCGCAATGACGTCGATCCAAGGCGGGGCGGAGGACATCGCGGACGAGACCGCTACCCTCGCGGACCGGGCGCGGCTCGTGGTGCTTTCGGCGCCCATCAGCCAGCGGGAATTCGCCGACCGCGTGGGCATGGATCCCACCGCGCTGTCCAAGGCCCTGCGCGGCAACCGCCGTCTCCAGGACCACGAGGTCGCCGCGATCGCGCAGGTCGGCAAGGTGTCGCAGCGGTATCTGCGGACCGGCGCGGGAAGGCCGCCCCTCGCGCGCGGCGGAGCGGGTGGCGGGCAGCCGGCCCGCCGCCGCGCCGACGCCGTGGACGCCGACCTCCGCCGCGCCCAGATCCTGGAAGCCACCGCCCGCCTCATCGCCCGCCGCGGGTTCCACAAGGTACGGGTCGCCGACATCGCCCGCGCATGCGGTACCAGCACCGGAACCGTCCACTATCACTTCCCGACGAAGGACCACGCGCTGCGGGCCGCCCTCGTCTTCTACGCCGACCGCTTCCACGCGCGCCTCGAAGAGGAGTTCAGGACGGCCGACACCACCGTCGAGAAGCTGCGCCGGCTGATCGAGGTACAGCTGACGACGACCGACGAGGACGCCGACGAGTGGTCGGTGTGGGTGCAGTCGTGGAACGAGGCCATCCTCGACCCGACCCTCAGGGAAGGCCAGAAGGGGGTCCACGTCCGCTGGCGCGAGATCGTCCTCGACCTGCTGCGGACCTGCCAGCAGGAGGGGATGGCGCAGGGCGCGGACACGGAGGCCATGGCCAGCCGCTTCACCAGCATGGTCGACGGCATGGCCATCCAGGTCCTCGCGGGGACGGGCGACATGGACGCGGCACGGATGCGCGAGCTGCTGCTGGACGCCTTCGAGCCGTACATCACGCTGCGCTAGCGGTACTTGACGCGGTGCCTCGGGCGTTGCGTCAACCGCCGCCGGCGGCCCGCTCGATCGCGGAGACGACCGCTTCCACCGCAGTGTCGTAGAGGGCCTTCTGGCTGACGGAGCCGAGCTGGTCGATGTGGGCCCGGGTGGCCGGGTACTCGTCCGCGGGCAGATGCGCGTAGACCCGCGTCCACGCGGTGGCGTCCTTCTCCCGCACCTCGGGGTCCAGTGAGCTGAGCGCCGCGGAGTGGGCGCAGAGTCCGAGGGCGGTGTCGACGAAGGTCCTGTAGTACAGGACGGCCTCGGCGGGGGCGAGCCCCGAGCGTGTGAACGTGGCGAGCTGAAGCTCGACCAGCCGGGCCTCGCACGGCCCTCCCGTGGTGCGCGCGAAGGTCAGCACAGTGATCGCCGGGAAGCGGGTCTGCACCTGCCAGGTGGCCTCGGCGACCCGGCGCAGCGTGTCCTGCCAGGGCTCGTCGCCGGGCACCTCGCCGATCTCGTCGAGGATGGTCTCGATGGTGCGCTCGCACACGGCGAGGAGCAGCTCGTCCTTGTCACGGAACAGCCGGTAGAGCACGGCCGCGTCGACGTCCAGTTCCTGGCCCAGCCTGCGCATCGTCAGGCCGGCGACGCCCTCCCGCTCGGCGAGCGTGAACGCGGCGTTCACCGCTGCCTCCTGCCGCAGGGTCCTGCGCTCCCGCCGCGTGGGCTGCCGGGCGGCGTCGCCCCCGGACCGCTCGGTCGGGGCCGCGGTCGCGGTGTTCTTCGCCATGGCGGAACTTTACCAAGGTTGGTCAGCAGAACTGACAACACCGTTGACAACGTCGTTGCGCATCGGGTTCCGTGTCCCCGTCACACCGATCGGCAGGCCGTCGAGCGCCCGTGCCGGTCGTCCACCAGAGTCAGGAACCCCATGAGCCGCCATCTACGTCTTGCCCTCGTCCAGGCACCAGCGGAGTCCTTCGAGCAGTTCGCCGAGGGCCTGCGGCTGCGCATGAAGTCGCCCGACGCGGCCGACCTCGTCGTCTATCCCGAGGCGCACCTCTACTCACTGGGCACGGCCTCGCTTTCCGCCGAGGAGCTGTACGACGCCCACGCGGAGCCGCTGGACGGCCCGCGCGGCAAGGCGCTGGGAGCCCTGGCGCGCGAGCTGGGGATCTGGCTCGTGCCCGGGACGGTCCTCGAACGCGACGCGGACGGCAGCGTCTACAACACCGCCGTGGTCTACAACCCGGACGGCGAACTCGTCGCGAGCTACCGGAAGATCTTCACCTGGCGCCCCTACGAACCGGTCTGCGTCGGCCGGGACTTCGTCGTCTTCGACATACCCGGACACGGCCGCGTCGGCCTCTCGATCTGCTACGACAGCTGGTACCCCGAGCTCACCCGCCACCTCGCGTGGATGGGCGCCGAGCTGGTGATCAACGTGGTCCAGACGCCGACCGCGGGACGCGCCCAGGAAATCCCGGTCAACCAGGCCAACGCGATCGTCAACCAGGTCTGGGTGGCCAGCGTGAACGGCGCGGGCCCCACGGCCCACGGCCGCAGCATCCTCGTGGACCCCGAGGGACACGTCCAGGTCGCCGCCGCCGGCATGGAGGACGTCACACTGACCAGCGTCGTCGACTTCGACCGCGTCGCGGCCGCGCGAAAGTACGGGACCTGTGGGGACTCCTGGCCCTGGGACCACTTCACCGCCGGTGACGCCCCGCTGGAGCTGCCGCTCTACAACGGCCGCATCGACCCCGCCACCTGGCGGCCCGCCGTCTCCCGCGAAACCCCGCACGACCTGCGCCCCACCGGACACACGGTCTTCGAGCGCCCCGCCGCGGAGTCCGGCGATGAGTGACACCTCCGTGAGCCTCACCCCGAAGCTGTCGCTGACGTCGGTGGTCACCTTCGGCCTCGCCTACATGGCGCCCAGCATGGTCATGGTGATCTTCGGCGTGATCTCCGCGGCCAGCTCGGGCGCCGCGCCGACCGCGTTCCTCGTCGCCACGGGCGCCATGTTCCTCACCGCGCTGAGCTACGCGAAAATGGCCCGCCACTACCCGACGTCCGGCTCGGCGTACGTCTACACCAGGAACCTGTTCGGCTCACCGGTCGGCTTCCTCGTCGGCTGGGCCGTGCTGCTCGACTACCTCTTCCTGCCCATGGTCGCCTGGCTCGTCCAGTCGATCTACCTGAACGCGCAGTTCCCCGGCATCCCGGTCTGGGGGTGGATGCTCCTCAACGCGGGCCTGACCACGCTCGTCAACATCATCGGGCTCACCCTGACCGACCGCGTCAACAAAGTCCTGACCGGCCTGGCCGTGTTCATCGTGCTGCTCTTCGTCGCGTACTGCCTGGTCCACCTCGGACACCACACCCCGAAGTCCTACACACAGCCGCTGTGGAACAGCGGGAGCAGCCTCGGCGGCATCTCGACGGCCGCCGCCATCGCCGCCTACTCCTACCTGGGATTCGACGCGGTGACCACGCTCTCCGAAGAGACCCGCGACGCGCGGCGCACCATCCCCCGGGCCGTCGTCCTCGTCATCGCGACCGGCGGACTCCTCTTCGCCGCCGTGGCCTACGTCATGCAACTCGTCCACCCGGGCGGCGTGTTCGAGGACCCGGAGGTCGTCGCGTACGCGATGTCCATCGAGGTCGGCGGCCAGACGTTCGCCGACTGGACCAACATGGCCGGCATCATCGGCGGATTCGCCTCGGGCCTCGCCGTACAGCTCAGCTCCAGCCGCCTGCTCTACACCATGGGCCGTGACGGTGTGCTGCCCAAGCGGTTCTTCGGGGCGCTGCATCCGAGGACCGGGACCCCGGTGCTCTGTCTCCTGCTCACCGGCGCCATGTGTGTGCTCGGCCTCAACATCTCCCTCGCGACCGCGACATCGTTCATCAACTTCGGGGCGTTCCTCGCCTTCACCGCGGTCAACGCCTGTGTCGTCGTCCACTTCGTCCGCAACCGCGGCGAGGGCGGCGTGAAGGTATTGGGCTACGTCGTCGCGCCCGCGCTCGGCGCCTGCGTCACCATCTACCTGATGACCCGGCTCAGCGCGGTCGCCCTCACCATCGGACTGTGCTGGCTCGCCGTGGGAGGCGCCCACCTGCTCTGGCTCACCCGCGGATTCAGCCGTCCCACACCGGAGTTGAGCATGGGGGAGGGCTCGTGAGGTCCGTGGCTAGACCAGATCGAGGGACAGCTCGCACCACACCGTCTTGCCGTTGCCACGGGGTTCGATGCCCCAGGCGGTGGCGAGCTCCTCGATGAGCATCATGCCGCGGCCGGAGGTGGCCCTTTCCGGGGCGGCCCGGCGCCGGGGCGACGCGGTCGACGTGTCGCTGACGGCCAGACGCAGACCCCGGCCACTGTGCCGTACCGGTCTGGCCGTCAGTGTGGCGCTGCCGTCGGTGTGCACCAGGGCGTTGGTGGCCATTTCGCAGGCGAGGAGTTCCGCCGTGTCACTGAGAGCCTCCAGCGACCAGCTGTGCAGCGCCTCGCGCAACGAGATCCGCGCGTTGCGCAGGGCGTCGGGATCGCTGGGGGTGATGACCGCCTCCATACGCGGTGCCGGGGACGGCTTCCCCCGGGACCGGTGCAGCACCAGGAGAGCCACGTCGTCCTCCTCGCCGGTGTAGGTGGCCATGGTGTCCAGCAGATGGTCGGCGAGGGCGTCGGGCGACCCCGGCCCGGCGCTCAGCGCGTCGAGGAGCCGCTCACGCCCCTGGTCGATGTCCTCGACGCGCGACTCGATGAGCCCGTCCGTGCACATCACCAGAGTCGAGCCGGGTTCGACGACGGTCTCGAAGACCGGGTACGCGGGCTGGCCGCCCGGCGTGTTGAGACCGAGGGGAAGGCCACCTGGGGTGTCGAGCCAGGCACAGCTTCCGTCCGGGCTGCGCAGCACGGGCTCGGGATGGCCCGCGCGCACCACCGAGGTCATCCCCGTGAGCGGATCGACGAGGGCCATGAGGCAGGTGGCGAACCGGTCGGTGTCGAGTTCGGCGAGGAAGGCGGACGCGCGCGCCATGGCCGTGGACGGCGGATGCCCCTCGGCGGCGTACGCGCGCAGAGCGATGCGCAACTGCCCCATCACAGCGGCGGCCGTCACATCGTGGCCCTGCACGTCGCCGACGACGACGGCGATCCGGCCGTCGGGCAGAGTCAGCGCGTCGTACCAGTCGCCACCGATGCCGCCCCGGGCCCGCGTGGGCCGGTAACGGGTCGCGAGGTGCACGCCGGGCACGTGCGGCAGGATCCCGGGAAGCATCGCCGTCTGCAGTCCCGCGGCGAGCTCGTGCTCCTGGTCGTAGAGCAGCGCCCGCTGGAGCGACTGCGCGATGACCTTGCCGAGCGCCGTCAGCACGGTCCGCTCGTCCGGCGGGAAGCTGGCCCGCCCCTCGTAGGTGAGCCCGACGGCACCGATCGGGGTGTCCTGCGCGATCAGCGGCAGATACACCGCTGCCGCGGCGTCCGGGAAATGCGCCAGGTACGGCGTCAGCGCCGGAAAGCGGGTGACGAAGTCCAGCCTGTTCGTCACGAACACCGCCTCGCGGGTGCGAGCCGCCTCCGTCAGCGGCAGCGGCTCACTCAGACGGGCCAGGTGAAAGTCCTGGATGAGGCCCTCGTGGACGCCGTTGGAGCCCACCAGCTCCATGCGCCCGTTGTCGATCAGGCCGAGGAGGACGCTGGAGGCGCCGATCCGCTCCATCAGCCGCGAGTCGGTGAGGGCCTCCGCGACGTCCTCCACGGTGACGGTCGGCACGAGGGCGTCGCTGACGTGGACGACGGCGTCGGACGGACGGTGGTGCTCCTCCCTGGCCTGCCGCAGCAGCTCCGTCTGGTCCACCGCCCGCAGCTCCTGGCTCGCGTCCCGGATGATCCCGATGACCCGCACCGGACGGTCCTGCTCGTCCCGGACGATGTGACCTTGCGTGTGTGTCCACTGCAGTCGCCCGTCGGGGAGCCGCACCCGGAAGTAGAGGCTGAATCCGGAGCGCTCCCGCAGCGCCCTGTCCACCAGGTCCTCGATGGCCGACACCTCGCTGGGCACGATTCGCTCACCCAGGGTGGCCGGGCGGCCGTCGAACTCGCCGGGCCGGAACCCCATGACGGCCAGGCCCCCGTCGTCGTAGTGGATCAGTCCCGCGTCCACGTCCCACGAGAAGGTGCCCATGCCGTTGACTGCCAGGGCGACGTGCGCGGCAGCCTCGGGATCACTCTGTGTATCGGGCACGCCGCTCGGTTCGAAGGGGCGATCCATGAAACCTCCAGGCCCGTACGCCCTCGGTAACCGTGGGCGCGCCGGTTCACGGCTGCGCCGGGCGTGGCCTCACCTCCTCATTCTGCGCGGAATCGCGGAGGGTCGCCTGTCAGGCGCCGCGCCCCGGTGCGCGCGCGGACCGTCACCTGGTGGTGCGGTTGCGCCTGCGACGGACAGCTTTGAGGACGAAGGGCACACAGACGAGGCCGAGCAGGGCGACGGCCGCTTCCAGATGGCGGGTGAGGCGGGACGACGCGTTCCCGGACGTGGAAGCCTGCGCGGCGCCCGCACCGTGGTGGGCCGCCTCGGGGTGACGCGGCGCGGCGGGCGAGGACGGCTTTCGCAGCTGCCCTGCCGCCATGGCCTGCGGAGCGGCGTCGAAGCCCCAGTCCAGGAGTTCGCGGCTCTCTTCGTAGACGGCGTTGGCCGTGTCTTTGTCCTGCGGATTCATGAGGGTGACGAGGATCGTGCGGTTGTGCCGGGTCGCGGCGGTGACGAGCGTGTTGCCGGCCTCGGACGTGTATCCGTTCTTCACGCCGATCAGCCCGGGATAGGGCTCCACTCCGTGGGATCCGACCAGGAGACGGTTGGTGTTCTGGATGCCGAAGGAGTTGGGGCCGCCCGCCGCCGGGAACAGAGCCGACTTCGTCCCGCAGTAGCGACGGAAGTCCGGGTTCTGCAATCCGGCCTTCGCGAAGAGCGACAGGTCGTACGCGGATGAGTACTGCCCTGGAGTGTCGTACCCGTCGGGGGTGCGTACCGAGGTGTCGTGCGCGCCGAGCCTGTCCGCGGTGGCCTGCATCCGCGCGAGCGTGAGATCCATTCCGCCGTTCAGTCGGGCGAGCGTGTGCACCGCGTCGTTGCCGGAGCTGAGGAAGACACCGCGCCACAGGTCGCCGACGGTGTAGTTGGTTCCTTCCTTCACGCCGACGAGACTGCTGCCGGGAGCTACGTCGGAGATGTCGGCGGTGACGGCGGTGTGTTCTGTGGAAGCGGGCAACTGCGGCAACAGGGCCAACGCGAACAGCGTCTTGAGGGTGCTGGCCGGCGCCAGGCGAAGGTGCGGCTCCTTGGCGGCGAGCAGATTGCCGGTGCCGACGTCGGTGACCGTCCAGGACAGGGCGGACACCTCCGGTGCGTCCGACGTCCCCGGCGCGGTCTGGATCTGATCGCTCACACCGTCGGAGCGGGGCACCGCGGCCGCGACGCCGCCGACCGGGCCGACCGCGATCGCCGCACCGGCGAAGGAGACGACAACTGACTTGGTAATACAAGGGTAAAAGCCTACGAATCGCGCCATGGCGGAAATCTAGGGTCGCCTCCTTGCCCCTGCCATCGCGCTTACGCCATTCGGCGGGGGCCGGATGACTCCATGTCACATTGCGCGGCCCTCGCCTCGCCTGGTGGCGGCGGTGGGTGCAACGGGGGCCTGTCGCGCGAGCACGCAGTCAACGGTCTCCGGTATGCGCTGCCCCTGCTGGACTCCCCGCACCCTCGTGACGTCGATTGCGCGGCACGGGATCTGATGCGGCGTGACGTCCGTGGCGACGCGCAGCAAGTCGGCGGCGCGGGATGTGCCCGGTCCATCTCCGCACCTCGGCGACGCGGGAAGCCGGATCACGACAGCGCGGTCACGACCGCTGCGGGGACTGCCCCCAAGGTCGCCAAGGTCCCGCCACCGAGGTGTCCCTCCGCGCTGTCGTGACCGCGCTGTCGTGAGGACGCTGTGACGAGGCGCTGGGCGTGGTGCAACCTGCCGCGGTGACCTGCGAGACTTTGCCGCGTGAGCCATTCCCGCCGCCCCTTGGGCACCGGACCGAGCCTCGACGAGGCCACTGAGCCGGCGCGCGCCGCACGAGGCCGCACGGCCGCGGAGCGAGCAGGCGCCGCCCCGCAGCCATTTGACCCCGAGCCGCCCTCCGCCGACGATACGGAGCTGACGGACTCCGGCAGGCGCAGACTTGGCGTCGGTCCGTCGTGGCGGAACGACGATCCGGGCGCGTAGCCCGATCCGCCCCCGGCGACGCCGGCCGGCCTCGGCTTCCGGAAGTGCTTGGTCAGTGACTCCCGTTCATGGAAAGGGAGTTACCGGTCACGGCTTGCGGGCCAGGCCGCCGTGCTCGGCGATGAGCTGCGGGGCCGGGGCGTCGGACTCCGGGCGCCAGAACGGCACCGAGACCACGCCGGGTTCCAGGAGTTCGAGGCCGTCGAAGAACGCCGTGATCTCCTCGACCGGGCGCAGGAAGTAGGGGACGGCGCCCGAGCTGTTGTAGCCGTCCTGGGCCTGCTCGAAGCCGGGGTCGATGCCGCGCGACCCGTCGTTGATGGAGAGGTAGCTGCCCGACGGCAGTCCGTCCATCAGCCGCTTGACGATGGTCCGCGCCTGCTCGTAGTCGCCCATGTGGCCCAGGATGTTGCTGAGGATCAGGGCCGTGGGTCGGGTGAAGTCCAGCGTCTCGGCGGCCGCCGCGAGGATGCGGTCGGGGTCGGCCAGGTTCGCGTCGACGTAGGCGGTCGCCCCCTCGGGGGTGGAGGTGAGCAGCGCGCGGGCGTGTGCGAGGACCATCGGGTCGTGGTCGACGTACACGATCTTGGTCTCGGGGGCGATCCGCTGGGCCACCTCGTGGGTGTTGTCCCCGGTCGGCAGGCCGGTGCCGATGTCGAGGAACTGGCGGATGCCCGCCTGCGTGACCAGGTACGAGATGTTGCGGCGGAGGAAGGCGCGGCTGCTGCGGGCGATGGTGGAGATGCCGGGGAACAGCGCGCTGTACGCGTCACCCGCCTCCTCGTCGACGGGGTAGTTGTCCTTGCCGCCCAGCCAGTAGTTCCAGATCCGGGCCGAATGCGGAACCGACGTGTCGATCTTCTGGTGAGCCGCAGCTCCGGGCGTCGTCGCGTGGTCCGTCATGGTTACCGTCCGTCTTCCAACCGAGGCGTGAACTGTTTCCACGGCATAACCTACGTCCCAACAAACCCGGCCCGCACACCAGTTCACGTGATCGGACGGAACTGGTGCTCGAACGGTCGCCGCGGACAGCCGGGCATGAGCACGGCGTGCCCCTCACGGAGTCGATGACTTTCACCGCCGTCGGCCGCGCGCGGCACGCCGGTCGGCAGCGGGACGCTCCGGCGAGCCGCACCGGGCGGCCGGGCCGGCATCGGGAGGCCTTGAGGGAGCCTTCTGGCAGCGGACGTGGGGTGCCTTCGCGGACGGTCATGGCGGACGTCTTCGGCCGTCAGCGGTTGAAGTGGTGCAGCGTGTCGTCGAGTTGCTCGGGCGTGAGCGCGGGGGAGGGGAGTGGGGGCGACGTCGGTGCGGCGCGGAGGCTGTCGCAGAGGAGCGCGAGGGGTCGGCGCCACGCGTCGGGGGTGGTCGCCGTGGTGAGCGCGGGGACCGCGCGGCCGAGTGCGGCCAGGGCGAACAGCACGTCCTCGGTGGTGACGTCGGTGCGGACGGTGCCCTGGTCGCGGCCGCGTTCGAGAAGGAGTTCCATGGTGCGGTGGTTGTGGGCGTGTACGGCTTCCAGTGACTCGACGCCCTCGATGTGGGTGGTCATGAGGTCGTTCGTCCCGCGGTCGGTGGCCAGGACGGTGAAGACGGCCTGGAGGTAGCCGGTCAGCCCGGTCCAGGCATCGTCGACGTCCCGGGCGCGGTCGCCCGCGTCCATGGTGCCGGTCAGCTGGTCGCGGAAGGCCGCGTCGACGAGTGCGGCGCGGTGGGGGAAGTGCCGGTACAGGGTGGCGTTTCCCACGCCGGCGCGCCGGGCGATCACGTCCAGCGGCGCGTTGAGGCCCAGTTCGGTGAACACCTCGTGGGCGGCTTCGAGCAGCAGGTCTCTGTTGCGCCGCGCGTCCCGGCGGCGGACGGGTGCGCCGGCGCCCGAACCGTCCTTGCCGCTGACGGTGCCGCTGCCTCTGCCGGTTCCGGTGTCCGCGGTTCCGTCCGGGCGGTCCGTGCTGTCTGCCATCTTCATCGCCCTTCACGGTACCGGGGAGTGCTCCCCGGTACTGATGCTAACGTCGATACGAGAAGTGGGGAGTGCTCCCCGTTTATGGGTTTGAGGGGTTGCGGCATGAGCGACGTGAGCAACAAGAGCGGGATCGGCGACAAGGGCGACCGTCACGGCACGGCGCTGGTGCTGGGCGGTGGCGGGCCCGTGGGCGGGGCCTGGATGACGGGAGTGCTCGCCGGTCTCGCCGACGCGGGCATCGATCTCCTGAGTGCCGACGTGGTCATCGGCACGTCGGCGGGCGCGATCCACGGTGCACGCATGGCCTGCGGCGAATCCGCACGCGAGTTGTACGAGCGGCAGCTGGCCCGGGCCGATCGCATCGACCTGCCGGTCACCACCGCCCAGACCCTGCGGTTTCTGTGGGCGGCGCTCGGCTCCCGTGACTCGCAGCGGTCCGTACGACGACTGGGACGAGCCGCCCTCGCCGCTCGCACAGCACCCGAGTCCGACGTCCGTCGCACCCTCGCCACTCTGCTGCGGGACGCCACGGCCTGGCCCGCCGACACCGACCTGCGGATCACGGCCATCGACGCGCACACAGGATCCCTGGAGGCGTTCGATGCCGCCGGACAGGTCACTCTCGCGGAGGCGGTCGCGGCCAGTTGCGCCGTCCCCATCGTCTGGCCTCCGGCCTCGGCGGCCGGACGTCGCTGGATCGACGGCGGCAGCCGCGCCACCGCCAACATCCATCTGGCCCATGGCTACCGACGCGTCCTGGCCATCGCTCCGCTGACCTCGGCGCCGGGCCCCCACCCGAGCGCCCAGCAGCAGGCGGCCGAACTCGCGGCAGCGGGGGCCGACATCCTGCTGATGTCCCCGGACCGTACCGCCCGCCGCGCCATGGGACGCGACATGGCCGCGGATGCTCCCAGGCCCGGCGCCGCACGCGCCGGCCACGCCCAGGCCACGGCGCTCGCAGACGCGGTGTCCCGTCTCTGGAAGGTGTGACCGAGATGGGAAAGCGCCCTCAGCCACCCACCCTCGACGACCTGGCCCCCGACGGGCGCGACGTGGCCGCGGACCCCTACCCCGTCTACGCGACCCTACGGGCCAAGGGTCCCGTGCACCGCGTCCTCGTCCCCGAGAGCGGAGAGGCCTGGCTGGTCGTCACACGTGACGCGGCACGCGCCGCGTTGACCGATCCGCGCCTGCGCAACGACATCCGGCACTCGTCCTCCTGGCACGACGACGGCGGACACGCCATCGGACGCAACATGCTCCAGACCGACCCACCCCAGCACACCCGCCTCCGCCGCCTGGTCGCGGGCCACTTCACCCCGGGGCGCATCACCGCCCTGCGCCCGCGGATCGAAGCCATCGCCACCGACCTGCTCGCCGCACTCCCGCACCACGGGACCGTCGACCTGGTCAGCGCCTACGCGCTGCCCCTGCCGATCACCGTGATCTGCGACCTTTTGGGCATCCCCGCATCCGACCGAACTGCATTCCACACCTGGTCCAACGCGCTGGTCATGCCGGAGAACCCCGAGCGCGCGACCTCGGCGGCCACCGAACTGACCACCTATCTAGCCGAGTTGATCGAACACAAGCGCCGCACGCCGGACTCCGACCTGCTCAGCATCCTCGCCGCCGCCGCCGCCACCACCACCGCCACCGCGACCGAGACCGGTGACGCTCCTCCGACCCGCGAGGAACTCCTCGGCATGGCCTTCCTCCTCCTCGTCGCGGGCCACGAAACCACCGTCAACCTCATCTCCGGCACACTCCACGCCCTGCTCACCCACCCCGAACAACTCGACCTCCTCAGGGCCCTGCCCGAGCTGACAGGCGCGGCCATCGAGGAATCGCTGCGCTACAACTCACCCGTACACGCAACCGCTTTCCGCTTCGCCGCCGAACCGCTCGACATCGCCGGAACGCACATCCCTGCGGGAGACGCCGTACTCATCTCCCTCGCCGCCGCGTCCCGGGACCCACTGCACTTCCCCGACCCGGACCGGTTCGACATACGCCGCGCGCCCAACAGCCACCTCGGCTTCGGCCACGGCCTCCACCACTGCCTGGGCGCGCCCCTGGCCCGCGCCGAAGCCACCACCGCCCTCCGCCAACTCCTCCACGAACGCCCCACCCTCGCGTTCGCCACCGACCCGGCCACCCTCACGTGGCGCACCAGCACCCTGCTCAGAGGCCTGACCGCACTCCCCCTGCACGTCGGCTGAACCACCCCGGACAGCAGCGTGACCCGCAGGACACGGGTCGGCCCACCCCGCAGGTGTGCGGCAAGGCGGGGGAGGCGTGGCTGCGCATGTCACAGACGGCCGCGCCGTCTCGTCTCAGGTGCGAGGGGCCGCCGAATCGGAATCAAGAGGTGATGGCTGTGCGGGTATTCGTGGCAGGTGGGACCGGGGTCGTGGGACGGCGGCTGGTGCCGCGGCTCGTGGCCCGGGGGCACCAGGTGACGGCTACGACGACGAACGCGGCCAAGCTGTGCCTGCTCGCCGAATTGGGCGCGGAGGCTGTCGTGATGGACGGTCTGGACGCGGTGTCGGTCGGCGAGGCGGTGGCGAAGGCCCGGCCGGACGTCGTCGTGCACCAGATGACCGCGATCGCCGGCAAGCCCGACATCAAACACATGGACCGCTGGTTCGCGACCACCGACCGGCTGCGTACCGAGGGCACGGACCACCTGCTGGCCGCCGCCGAGGCGACCGACGTGGCCCACTTCGTCGCGCAGAGCTTCGCCGGTTGGAACGGCGTCCACGAGGGCGGATGGGTGAAGACCGAGGAGGACCCGCTCGACTTGATGGCGGGGACGGCGGCCGGACCGGGGATGGCGGCGGTCCGGCATGTAGAGGACGTGGTCCTCCAGGCCGGCGGCGCGGCTCTGCGATACGGCGCGCTGTACGGCCCGGGCGCGACCGACGACCAGGTCGAACTCGTGCGCAGGCGTCAGTTCCCGCTCGTCGGGGGCGGCACCGGCCACAGCTCGTGGGTGCACGTCGACGACGCGGCGAGCGCCACCGTACTGGCCGTGGAGCAGAAGGCGACGGGCGTGTTCAACATCGTCGACGACGAACCCGCCCCGGCCGCCGAGTGGCTGCCGTACCTGGCCCGGTGCGCGGGTGCGAGGCCTCCCCTGCGGATTCCCAAGTGGCCGGCCCGGCTGCTGGCCGGGGAGGTCGCGGTGCGGATGATGACCGAGGGGCGCGGCTTCTCCAATGCCAAGGCCAGGCGGGAGCTCGGCTGGGAGCCGCGCTGCCGCTCATGGCGGCAGGGCTTCCGGGAGAGCCTCGCGTGACCCGGACGGAGGAGCCCAACGCCCTGGTCAGTGCATCAACGCCCTTGAGTCAGCCGACCAGCGTTTCGAAACCAGCCTGGTCGCAGTACGCGACCACCCTGGCTCCGCTGTCGTGCATGCGGTACACAACGGCCGCCTCGGCGTCACGCAGGATGTGACTGCCACCCGTGTCCAGGTGCTCACGGTCCAGCACCTTCGCCGCGTCGATCACCATCTGACCTGAGACGGAATCGGCGTCAGGCGTGTCGACGTCCTGCTGCCACTGGCCGAACTGGGCACAGAAACGCTGTTGTTGGGCCGCAGCCCTCTTGGGGTCCGAGCTGTCGCCGAACGAGCACCCGGTGGTCAGCCCCAAGCAGAGCGCCACCGCCCCGGTCACTGCCGCCGCCCGCCCGAAATGAGATCCGCCCAGCCGTCCCCGCACCGCAATCCCCCCAGCCGCCCCACCGGCGTGGCGTGCCCGGAAGGCAGGCCCCACGGACGGGGTACTGATCTTTTCGACAAGCCGGGCAGCATAATCGCACAGCGATCGCCCCCGCCTGCCGCAGACTCAGACTTACCTCGGGCCTGCCGCGGACTCGGAATCGGACTCACAGGAGAGAACACCACGATGCCTATCTACGCCGTGACCTACACGTACACCGACGACTCCGCGGCCCGCGACGCCGTCCGCCCCGCTCACCGGGAGTTCCTCGGCGTGCTCATCGAGCAGGGGATCAACCTCGTCTCTGGCCCCTTCGCCGAGGAGTACGCGCCCGGCGCGCTGCTCCTGTTCCGCGCCGCCGACAAGCAGTCGGCGCTGGCTGCCACGGAGAAGGATCCGTTCCGCCTGAACGGGCTCGTCAGTGACGTCTCGGTCAGGGAGTGGATCCCCGTACTGGGGCCGCTGGCCGACCAATTGTCCTGAGACCCTGTGCGGCTGCCACCGACCCGCGCCGGCAGCCGCACGCTTTCATCCCTGGCCCGGCGCGATCCGGGCGGCCACGGGCAGATGGTCGCTGCCGGTCCCGGGCAGCGTACGGATATGGGTGACGGTCGCCGAGCGGACCATCACCTGGTCGATCCGGGCCACCGGGAACGCGGCGGGGAAGCTGAACGCGAAGCCGCGTCGCGCCGTGTTCAAGCGTGAGGTCAGCGGGGCCAACCCACGATCTTCGACCGTGCTGTTGAGGTCGCCCATGAGGATCACCGGCTTCACCTTCTCGGCAGCGACCACCCGGCCCAACTTGCCCGCGCTCTCGTCGCGCCACGTGGATCCGAGACCGCTCGCCCCGACGCGGACCGACGGCAGGTGAGCGACGAACACCGCGATCTCGCCGTGCGGAGTGTGCGCCACGACTCGTAACCCGCGCTGCCAACTCTCCGTGATTCCATGGGGTTTGATGTCCACCGCCCGGGACCCGGTCAGCGGATGCTTCGACCAGAGTCCGACCGTGCCGCGGACCGCGTGGTAGGGGTACTGCGGGGCCAGCGTCTTCTCGTAGACCGGCAGCGCCGCCGGGACCAACTCCTCCAGCGCGATGAGATCGGGATCGGCGTCGGCGAGGGAGCGCGCGGTACCCGCCGGGTCGGCGTTCTCGTCACTGACGTTGTGCTGCACCACGACCAGGTCGTGTGCGCCGCGTGCGGCCCCCGGCAACAGCAGCCCGCCGCAGAGGTACGTCCGCCGCCACCGGCAGGAGCAGGGTCACCAACGCGATCGTGGAACGGCGCAGCAGCGCCAGGACCAGCAGCACCACGACCACCAGGCCGAGCCACGGCAGGAACTGCTCCAGCAGACTGCCCAGGTGACCCACGGAGTTGGGCACGGCCCGGTGGAAGGCCACCATCCCGGCCGTCACGACGGCGAGCCCGGCGAGCACACGCCCCCGTTCCCAGGTCGGCCGATCCCACTGCACCACGGCTTCCCCTCTGCTCGGCATCGCCTCTCAGGACGAGCCGTCGGACGGATCAGGTTCCACCGTCCGCCCGTTGTTACGATCTTGGGCATGGACAGCGCGGACACCACCGTCGACGGCGAGGACGTGCGCCGGGTCGTCTCTCTGGCCGTCGACGTCCTGAAAGGTGCCGATCCACCGGCCTGGGAGGCCAAGGCGGGCACGCTCGAGTGGACCTGCTGGGAGACGCTGGAGCACCTGGCCGACGACCTGTTCACCTACGCGGCGAGGTTCGGGCTCGCGAAGCCGCCGACGGACACGCTGCTGCCGTTCCGGACGAGCAGTGACCGAAGCGGTGGGCCGGCGAACGTCGTCTTCGTCGACCGGGCCGCGGGCCCCGACGGCCTCCTCACCGTCCTGGAGGCGTGTGGTGGCCTGATGGCGTCCGTCCTGCGCACAGCCCCGCCGACCACCGTCTCCTACCATGTCTTCGGGCCCTCGGACCCGGAAGGCTTCGCCGCGATGGCCGTGGTCGAGACGCTCGTGCACACCCACGACATCACCCAGGGACTTGACCGGCAGTGGTCGCCGCCCAGGGAGTTGTGCGAACGCGTCCTGAGGAAGCTCTTCCCTCACGTCACCCTCCGCGGCGACGCCTGGGACAACCTGCTGTGGGCAACCGGACGCGCCGCACTGCCCGATCGCCCACGACTCACCGAGTGGCGCTGGTACGGGACGCGGAGCGTGTAGTCCCCGCGCCGGCTCATTCGCGCCCCGCACCGCTCACGACCGTGTCGCGGTTCCGCACTCCGTGTCGTCGGCGCCCTGCATGCGCGCGTCCATCGACGTACTCCGGTCGTACGGGTCGACCTCGGGGCCGGATCCCGAGCCGGTTGCCGCGGACCGGAACTCCGGGAGGTAGAACCCGGTGTCGTTGTCACAGCCGCCGTTGGCGGTGTCCGACTTGTAGGAGACGAGGGAGAACGTCCCCGGCTCGGTGATCACCTTCGCCGGATCGTCCCAGCTCATCACCACCTCGCGGCGCACGATCGTGCGCGCGACCTCGTCCCTTCCCTGCGCGGCGTGCGCGAGCGGGTAGACGTAGGTGACGTCGGTGCTCACCTCGACCGCACCGCGCTTGCCCTCCCGGTAGGTGATCCGCCCGCGCGTCTTGACCACGTCCCCGACGAGGCGCACCTTCTCCGTCGCGAAACGGCTGAACAGCAGCAGCGGATCAGAGTCCTTGCCCGGTGCGCGGAACGCGGTCGTCAGGTAGTCCTGTACATCCTTCTGCTTGGGATTGATCAACGCGATGGCCTTCTCGGGCTGCTGTCCGAGCAGCACGCCGGAATCCAGATTGGACGCGGCGAGGAAGTCCCGGGACCTGTCGAGTGCCTGCGAGACCTGCGCCTTGCTCATCCAGCCGGTCGCCCGGGCCTCGGGGACGGTGATCCCCGCCGTGCCGTCACCCCATCGCGCCGCCGGCGATCCTCTGAACGGGTGCTGCAGGGTGGGCTGTTGGTCTACGGACTCCGTCGCGGGCGGCTGGCCGGGACGCTCCGACTCTGCGGCGAGCGGGGTGTCGTCGCCGCCTCCACCGGCGAACCAGTCGGTCACGCGTCCGGGATCCAGCGCCACGAACAGCAGGCCCGCGGCGAGGATTACGCCGACCACGTACCGGCCCTTGCCGCGCGGCTTCCGGGCCGGCTCGTGAGTCCGCCACCCCTCGGGCCGGCCGCTCTCCTCCCGCAGTCGTCGCGTCACCATCCGGGCCCTGGCCGACGGTTCCTGGGGCGCACCCTGGGTTCCGGCCTCGGCCTCCCTCTGGAATCTCTCCCATTCCTCGTCGGATATGGACGCCCCACCCTTGCTCACGATCTGCTCCCTGCCCCTTCCGCGGCACTTGACGTGGTGCTCCACCTTCACCGCGTCGAGTAGGCCGAGGGCATGGTTGCCGCCTCGGCGTCGCTGATCCTAAACCGTGTGCACGTGGGGCGGGGTGTCCCGGCGTACCGGTGCCGAGCCGTGGCCGGGCACCGGTACCGGTCGCTACGGGCGGGGCTGTTGCTGGGTGACGCAGTGGATGCCGCCCCCGCCCGCTCCGAGGCTGTCGATGTTGAGCTGCTCGACGACTCGGCCCGGGAACAGCCGCTGAAGGGCCGCCTTGGCCCCGGCGTCCGCGCGGGTGTCACCGAACTGGGCGGAGATCACTGCACCGTTGCACACGTAGTAATTGGCGTACGCGGCCACGAAGTTGACGTCACTCGACCGGATGCGGGAGTAGTCGGGGCCCTGGAGTTTGGTGACCGTGATCGGGGTGCCGTCGGCGTCGGTGGACGTGGAGAGGATCTGGTACTGCTGGCGGGCGTCCTTCGACCAGGCGTCGGTGTCGGTGGCCAGGGGCATCTGGACGAGGCCGTCACCGGCGGCGAGGAAGCGGGAGGTGGCGTCGACGTGGTCGTCGGTGATGTCCCGCCCGGTCACTCCGTTGAACCAGATCACCTTCGACGCCCCGAAGGCGTCGCACATCGCGGCCTCGATCTGCGCGGTTGTCATGCCCGGGTTGCGGTTCTTGTTGACGAGGCTGCTCCTGGTGGCCATGAGCGTGCCGTTGCCGTCCGTCTCCACCGCGCCGCCCTCGCCGACGAAGTCGGCGGTGGTGAGCCGCACCCCGGCCTCGGCCGCGATGCGTTCGGCGACCAGCGAGTCCCTCGCGTGGGTCTGCTTGTTGCCCCAGCCGTTGAAGTTCAGGTCCACGGCGTCGAGGCCGCCGGCCCCGTCGGTGCGGAAGACCGGCCCGCTGTCACGCATCCAGCAGTCGTCGACCGGGATCGAACCGATCACGGTGACGGCCGGTCCGCAGGCGCTCCGGGCCTGGGGGACGGCGGCGGAGTTGGCGCACATGGTGACGGGTTCGTACTTGGCGATCGTCTTCGCGATGAGGGCGATGTTCGCCTGGACGCCGGCCAGCTTGCGGCCCCAGATGGCGGTGCTGTCGGGCCAGGCCATCCACGTCCGGGTGTGCGGGACGGTGTCGAGCGGCACGGCGAATCCCGAGCCGGCGGCCGGAACCGGGGTGGCGAGCGCCTTGCCGCCGCCGGTCAGGGCCCAGGCGGCGCCGGCTGCCGCCAGCCCTGTCGCGGCGAGGAAGTTCCTTCTGTCGAGAAGGCGGTGGGACGGGCTCTGAGGTGCGCGGTGGTCGTTCAACTGTGATCTCCGATCTGTCGTGTACGGATCTCTGGACGGTGGTCTCGGGGCCGGGGCTACAGCGCGCGGCGGGCCAAGGCGATGGCCTGCGGGTTCCATCCGGGGCGGGGGATCGATTCCAACAGCAGTCGTGTGTACGGGTGCTGGGGGTCGTCGAGGACTTGGGGTGTGGGTCCTGACTCGACGACGCGGCCCTGGCGCATGACGATCACGTCGTCCGTGACGCAGCGCACCACGCCGAGGTCGTGTGTGATGAAGAGGTAGGCGATGCCGGTCTGTTCGCGGATGTCGGCGAGCAGGTTGAGGATCTGTGCCTGCACCGACACGTCCAGCGCGGCGACGGCCTCGTCGAGTACGAGTACGGCCGGTTCGACCGCGAGTGCCCGTGCGATGGCCACCCTCTGGCGCTGTCCGCCGGAGAGCTGCCGGGGGAGGGCGCCGGCCGCCCGGCTGCCGAGCCCTACCTGGTCGAGGAGTTCGTCGAGGCGGCGCGAGTGGTCCCCGTCGGGAAAGTGGAGCCGCAGCGTTTCGCGCAGCGCCGCGTCGACGGTGATTCTCGGATCCAGGGAGAGGAACGGGTCCTGGAACACCATTTGGACGTCGCGGGCCCGCGCAAGCCGGGCCGCGCGGCCACGCGCCCGTACCGTCCGCGGGACGCCGCGCACGAGGACCTCGCCCGCGTCCGCGCGCTCCAGGCCCACGACGATGCGGGCGGTGGTCGTCTTGCCGGAGCCGGACTCGCCGACGATGCCGAGTGACCCGCCCACGCCGAGCGTGAACGAGACGTCGTCCGCGGCCTGGACGCTGCGGTAGGAGCGGCTCACTCCGGTCACTTCGAGGACGGTCTCACTCATGGCCGGACTTCCCTTCGAGCCGTTCACTGTGGTGGCACGAGACGCGATGCCACAGCGGCCCGTCCTCGTCGCCGGCCGGCCGGTCGACGGGCGCCTCGTCCCGGCAGATGCCGGTGGCGTACGCGCACCGTGGCGCGAACGGGCAGCCCGTCAACTCCTGGCGCAGATCGGGTGGTTGACCGTCGATCGCGGCCAGTCGCCCCTGCGGTGCGTCGAGGCGCGGTGTGGCCCCGAGAAGGGCGGCCGTGTACGGGTGCCTGGGCCGGTCGAACAGGGCGTCGGCGGGGCCGGTCTCGGCGATCCGGCCCGCGTACATCACGTAGACCCGGTCGCTGATGGTCGCGGCGAGACCCAGGTCATGGGTGACGAACAGCAGGCCGGTGCCGAACCGTTCGCGCAGGTCACCGAGGAGGGCGACGACCTCGGCCTGGGTGGTGACGTCGAGTGCCGTGGTGGCCTCGTCCGCGAGGAGCAGTGCCGGGTCGCCCATCAACGCGGCCGCGATCATGACGCGTTGGAGCATGCCGCCGGAGAGCTGGCCCGGGTAGCGGCGAAGGACGTCGGGGGAGAGGCCGACCGCGGCGAGCATCTCCGCGGCGCGCCGGCCGGCGTCCTCGGCGCGCATCTGGCTGTTGAGGCGCAGGCTCTCGGTGAGGAAGTCGCCGATCCGGCGCAGCTGGTTGATGGCGGCACGGGGGTCCTGGAAGATCATGGCGGCCGTGCCGGTGCGCAGCTTGCGCAGCCGTGGCGGCGTCATGGTGAGGACGTCGTCGCCGGAGACCCGAACGGTCCCCTCGGTCGTGGCCCCCGGCGGCAGCAGGCCCAGGATGCTGCGGGAGGTGAGGGACTTTCCGGAGCCGGACTCGCCGACCAGGGCGACCGTCTCCCCGGCGGCGACGGTGAGGTCGACGCCGTCGAGTACCGGCCGTGCGGTGTCCGGGAGTCGGAGCCGAAGCCCCTTGATGTCGAGCACGGGCGGGATGTCGTTCATCTGTCCCTCCTGGCGACCTGGTCGGCCCAGCGTTCGCCGACCACGTTGAACGCGACGACGGTCAGCACGATCGCGGCGCACGGCAGGAACGCCGACAGGGGATAACCCCGCTGGATGGCGGTCTGGCCGTCGAAGACCATCCGGCCCCAGTCGGGCGTCAGCGCGGGGACACCGAGCCCGAGGAAGGACAGACCTGCGAGATCGATCAGGGCGTAGCCGAAGTTGATGGCGGACTGGGCGAGGACGACGGGCGCGATGTTGGGCAGGACGTGCCGCAGGCAGACCTGGAGCCCGGAGTGCCCCTGCACCGAATAGGCGCTGACGTAGGGGCGTTCGCGCTCGGCCAGCGCCAGGGAGCGGGTGAGCCGGCTGACGTAGGGGAGGTAGGCGACGGCGAGCGCGATGACCGGGGCGAAGAGGCCTTCGCCGTACACGGAGACGATGAGGATCGCCAGGAGCATGCCGGGGAACGCGAAGACCAGCTCGGTGGAGCGGGACAGCACGGAGTCGAGCCAGCCGCCCCGCCAGGCGGCCGCGATCCCGATGGCGACTCCGGCGACGGTCGAGAAGGCGACGACGCCGAGCGGACCGAGGAGGGAGGTCCGGGCGCCCGTGACCAGTCGGGAAAGTGTGTCGCGGCCCGAGGCGTCCACGCCGAAGGGGTGGGCGGTGGATGTGCCCGCGAGCGCGTTGCCGAGGTCGGCCGCGTTGGGGTCGGCAGGGGCCAGCCAAGGGGCGAGCAGGGCCGTGAGGACGACCAGACCGACGAAACCGAGGCAGAGTACGTGGAGGAGTGGACGGTTGGTGCGGAGCCGGACGAGGCCGGGGCGGCGCAGAACGGCGACGGTCATGCGGCAGACCTCCCCGGGCCGAGGGAAATGCGCGGGTCGACGAGGGGGTGGACGAGGTCGACGACGAGGTTGACCGCCATGAACAGCCCGACCATGGTCAGCGAGATGGCCTGCACGGTGGGGAAGTCCTTGGTGGTGATGGACAGTTCGAGGAGCTGGCCGATGCCGCCGACACCGAACGCGGACTCCACGAGGACGGTGCACACCAGCAGGGTGGAGACGATCAGCCCGCCGGTGGTGAGCACGGTGCCGAGCGCGTTGCGGAACACATGCCTGCTGATCACATGGCGCTTCGGGACACCCCGGCTGAGGGCCACGGTGACGTGTTCCTGGCCGAGGACGTCGAGCATGGCGCTGCGGGTGACACGGGCCAGCATGCCGATCAGATAGAGGGAGAGAGCCACGGCCGGGAGGGTCAGATGCCAGAGCAGCTGCCCGAACCCCTCGCCGGTTCCACCGGCGGGAAACCAGTGGAGCCGCACGGCGAACACTCCCTGGAGCACGACCGCGGCGACGAAGGACGGGGTGCCGACGGCGAGGGTGGTGGTGACCAGGATCGTGGCGTCGGTGGCGCCGCCGCGGACCGCGCCGATCCGGCCGAGAGCGATGCCGACGACCACGACGAGGACCAGCGCCATGGTGACCAGGAGCAGGGTGCTCGGCAGCCGGTCGGCCAGGAGCCGGGACACGTCGGTGCGGTACGTGATCGAGCGTCCGAAGTCGCCGTGCAGCAGCCGGCCGAGCCAGCGGAAGTACCGCTCGGCGAACGGGTCGTCCAGGTGGTACTGCTCGTTGACCGCCCGCAGCGCGTCCGGTGAGGCGGAGCGTCCCGACAGGAGGAAGCTCGCCGGGCTGCCGGGCGCCAGATACATCGCACCGAAGATCACGAACGAGGCGCCGAGCAGGGTGGCGGCCATCTCCGCCAGCCTGCGCGCCGTGAATCTGAGGAAGTTCATTGCGCGGCCCCGATGCCGGCGGCCCAAGGGGAGTAGAGGTAGGAGATGGTGGTGGGGGCGCCGGTGATGCGCTTGTTGAGGAACAGGGCTGTGGGCCATTCGGCGACCGGGATCCACAGCACCTGATCGGCGGCCTTGCGCTGGAGCTCGGCTTCCTTCTTCAGTCGCTCGACCGGGTCGTAGGTGGCGCGGGCCCGGTCGACCAGGCGGTCGTAGGAGCGGTCGCTGTAGCCGGCGAAGTTCTGGTAGGCGCCTGTCCGGAAGTTGCTGAGCAGGTCCAGCGGGTCGGTGATCGAGTCGTAGTACGTCTCGGGGAACATGTCGATGCCCTTGCGCGCCTGCGGGTCGGTGAACAGCGCGGTGAAGGCGTTGGGGGCGACGGTCCTGAGTTTGATGTCGAGCCCGATCTCGCTGCCCGCCGCCTGGACGGCGGTGGCGAGCAGTGACACGTCCTGCCCGATCGAGCTGGTGGCGACGGTGAGTGTCCTGCCGGTGGCGCCGGCTTCCTTGATGAGCTTCCTGGCCTTGTCGAGGTTCGGCTCGGCCGACGGGAGTCCGTCGAAGGCGGCCTTCCGTACCGACTCGGGGGCGGCGGCCCAAGCGGCTTTGGTGGTGAGGGAGTTGGTGACGGTTCCCGCGCCGCTCAGGCCCGTCTTGAGGAAGCCCCGGCGGTCCAGTGCCAGGGACAGCGCCCGCCGGACCCGGACGTCTCCGAGGGGTCCCCGCATGTTGGTGACATTGACGTTGACGGTGCTGAGGCCCTCGCCGAAGTAGAGGGTCCCGACGCCGCTGGAGCGCAGCGCGCCGTAGCTCTCGGTGGGGATGAGGTATCCGCCGTCGACCTCACCGCTGAGCATGGCCTTGGTGCGCGCGGAGGAGTCGCTGAGGAAGCGGAACACCGCTTTCGCGGACTTGGCCTTCGCTCCCCGGTAGCGGTCGAAGCGCCGCAGCTCGATCGACTGCCCCTTGTCCCACTTGCCGAGCTCGTACGGTCCCGTGCAGGCGAGCCCGCCGGAGGTGCCGTAGTTCCGGCCTGCGGCCTTGACCCCGGACCGGCTCGCCACGACCCCGGCGGCGGTCGCCATGTACTGGGGGAACTGCGAGTCGGGCCGCTTCAGCTTGACGGTGACCTGGAGCGGCCCGGTCTTGTCGAGCGAGGCGACGTTCTCGAAGACCTGCGCCCACGCCGCCCCGTTGTGCGGGTTCATCTGCCGGCCGAGGCTGAACAGGACGTCGTCGGCGGTCATGACGCGCCCGTCGTGGAAGCGCACGCCGTCGCGCAGGTCGTACACCCAGGTCAGCGGGTCGGGATTGGACGCCTTCCTGGCAAGGCCCGGCGCTGCTTTCAGGTCGGGCGTCCACCGCATCAGGCTCTCGCACACATTGGAGAGGATCATGTTCTGCGGGTAGTCGAACGCGGAGATGTAGTCGAGCGTCGGGGGCTCCGCGTAGAGCGCCCAGGTGAACGAGTCGATCCGCCCCTTCGCGCGTGGCGTGCTCGCGGACAGCCGGAAGTCGGTACCCGCGCCCGAGGCGCCGGTGCCCGGCGGTCCCGCGCACGCGGGCACGAGGAGGACGGCGGACAGGGCGGCGGCCAGCAGGGCCGGACGGCCGGCTCTGCGTCTTCCCGGCCTGGGTGGTGTGGTGTGCATCGGCGCGGTTCCTCTCCGTACGTTCGTCGCCGAGGGTGAGGAACTGCTCAGGCGCGCGGACGCGCGGCGGGTACCTGCTGGGTGATGCAGTGGACACCGCCGCCGCCATGGGCGATCACGCGCGCGTTCACGCCGACGACCTTGCGCCCGGGACAGGCCTCCTCGATGACTTCCAGTGCCTGCGCGTCCTGAGGCAGCCCGGCGACCGGGACGACCACGCCGCCGTTGGCCACGTAGAAGTTGAGGTAACCGACCTCGACCGGCTGTCCCTCGACCTCGACGAACGCGCTCTGCGGCAGATCGACGATCTCCAGCGTCCGCCCCGCCGCATCGGGCGTGGCCTCGAGGACCGCCCGGTTGGCGCGCATCCGCGCGTAGTCGGGGTGCTCGGGATCGTCGGGGAGCTGTACGACGACCTTGCCGGGGGCGACGAACGCGCAGACGCCGTCCACATGACCGTCGGTCTCGGTGTCCAGGAGCCCGCCGTACGGCAGCCAGATCACCTTGGTGACACCGAGCCGGGCCTTCAGCTCCGCCTCGATCTCGGCCCTGGTCAGGCCCGGGTTGCGGTTGGGGTGGAGCAGGCACTGCTCGGTGGTGATCAGTGTGCCCTCGCCGTCCACGGTGATCGCCCCGCCCTCCAGGATCATCTCGGAGCGGTCGGCCGGAACACCCAGCCGTTCGAGCAGCAGAGCGCTGATCCGGTCGTCGGCGTCGTACGGGTGGTGCTTGCCGCCCCAGGAGTTGAAGCGGAAGTCCACGCCGGCCCGGCGGCCGTCGGGGCCGAGCACGAACAGTGGCGCGGAGTCACGGAACCACGAGTCGTCCATGGGCAGTTCGATCACCTCGACGTCGTCGCCGCACCGCTCGCGGGCCTCGGCCGCGTGGCCGGGCGGCGCGACCATGGTCACGGGCTCGAACCCGGCGATGGCGCGGGCCACTTCGGCGTACTCACCCTTGACGGTCTCCAGGACGTCGCCCCACAGGTCGGGCCGGGTCGGCCAGGCCATCAGGCAGCGCTCGTGCTCGGTCCACTCGGCGGGCATGCGGAAGGTCATCAGGGTTCTCCCTCTCCGGATTCATCCGGGGTCGCAGCAGATAATGACGTGACTGAAATTTCAGTCAGTTGATGGAGCCGAAAAATCTCGGCGGTTTCGCACCGGTCGGGCTCGGTGCGTCGCTACAGGAAGTACAGGCGGTTGAGCGGGACTTCGGACGCCGGCTCCGAGCGGACCGGCGCCCCGTCCAGCGTGACGAGGCCGCTGTCGGCGTCGACCTGGACCTCGCCCAGGCGCGCGTTGTTCACCATGTCGGCCGGGCCGATCCCGCGGGTGCCGCGCACGGCCACCCGCCGGCGCCGGGTCGCCAGCGCGTCGTACGGCCGGCCGAAGGAGCCGGACTCGGCGGCGGCCCGGCTGACGAACGCGACCGACAGATCCGCAGCGGTCGCCCCGTGTCCGCCGAACAGCGGGCCGAGGACGAGCGGTTCGCACCGGTCGTCCGCGGCATTGGGATCGCCGGTCACCCCGTAGGCGGGGAAGCCCGCCTTGAGGACCATCTGCGGTTTGGCGCCGAACGAGTCGGGCCACCACAGCACGATGTCCGCGAGCTTCCCGCTCTCGATCGAACCGACCTCGTGGGACAGGCCGTGGGCGATCGCCGGATTGATGGTCAGCTTGGCGATGTAGCGCAGCACGCGCGCGTTGTCGTCGTCGAGCCCGTCGCCCTCCATCGGGCCGAGCTCGGCCTTCATCTTCCCTGCCACGGCGAAGGTGCGGCGCACGGTTTCCCCGGCCCGGCCCATGCCCTGGGCGTCGGACGAGGTGATGCCGATGACACCGAGGTCATGCAGCACGTCCTCGGCGCCCATGGTTCCCGCCCGGATGCGGTCCCGCGCCATGGCGGCGTCGCCCGGGAGGTCCGGCTGCAGGGCATGCGCGCTGAAGATCATCCCGTAGTGCTCGGCGACCGCGTCCCGGCCGAAGGGGAGGGTCGGATTGGTCGAGGAGCCGATGACATTCCGTACGCCTGCCATCTTCAGCACGTTGGGCACATGGCCGCCGCCGCATCCCTCGATGTGGAAGGCGTGGATGGTGCGACCTTCGAGGACGGCGAGGGTGTCCTCGACGGAGAGGCACTCGTTCAGGCCGTCGGTGTGCAGGGCGACCTGGACGTCGTGCTCCTCGGCGACCCGGAGCGCGGTGTCGAGCGCCCTGGTGTGCGCGCCGAGGTCCTCGTGCACCTTGAAGCCGCTGGCGCCGCCCTCGGCGAGCGCCTCCACCAGGGGCGCCGGGTCGGAGGACGACCCCCGGCCCAGGAAGCCGATGTTGACCGGCCAGGCGTCGAAGGCGTTGAACGCGTGCCGCAGCGCCCAGGGCGAGTTGACCCCGACGCCCCAACTGGGCCCTATTTCCTGGCCGATGACCGTGGTGACGCCGGAGGCGAGCGAGGCCTCCATGATGCGCGGCGACAGCAGGTGTACGTGTGTGTCGATCGCACCCGCCGTGGCGATCATGCCCTCTCCGGAGACGATCGTCGTCCCGGTGCCGACCACGACGTCCACGCCGGCCAGGGTGTCCGGGTTGCCCGCGCGGCCGACGGCGGCGATGCGCCCTTCCCGGATGCCGATCGACGTCTTGCGGATGCCCTGCGCCGCGTCGATCACGAGCACGTTGCTGATGACGACATCGCAGGTCTCACGGACGGCGGCGGCCTTCAGGTGCAGTCCGTCGCGGGCGGTCTTGCCGAAGCCGGCCAGGAACTCGTCCCCCGGGGCCTGCGAGTCGGACTCGACCCGTACGACGAGTCCGGTGTCGCCGAGACGGACCCGGTCGCCGGCGCGCGGGCCGTGCACGGCGGCGTACTCCTGCGCATCGATGGTGGTGCTCACGATGAAGCCTCCTGGTCGTCGTCCGGCCTGGCGCCGAGATATCCGCAGGCGGCCGCGCGGATCAGCGCGTCGCGGCGGGCGCCCGGCGCGTCCAGCGGTCCGTCGACCAGACCGGCGAACCCGATCACGACGCGGTCGCCGCCGATGGGGATGAGCCCGACCTCGCTCCGAGAGCCCGGCGCGAACCGGGTGGACGCTCCGGCCGGCATGGCCAGACGCATCCCGAAGGCGGTGGACCGGTCGAAGTCCAGGCGCGGGTTGGCTTCGAAGAAGTGGAAGTGCGAGGTGACGCTGATCGGTACGGAGGCGGTGTTGCGGACGCTGACCGTGCGGACCGCAGCGGGCTGCCCGGCCGGGGCCTTCGCCGCGGGCAGAACGGCACCGGGCGCCTGCGCCCCCAGGCTGCCGCCGCCGAACGGATCGCTGACCACGGCCAGCCGGGTCCCGTCGTCGAACACGGCCTCGACGTGGATCTCGGTGACCACGTCGGGCACGCCGGGCAGGACGTCGTCGGGCCCGAGGGCCTTGCGTGCGGCGGCGACGGCCTCCGCGAGGCGGGCGCCGTCACGCGCGGCCTCGCACACCGTGTCGGCGACGAGCGCGGTCGCCTCGGGCACGTTCAGGCGGAGACCGCGGGCGCGTCGGGCGCGGGCCAGTTCGGCGGCACCGAACAGCAGGAGCCGGTCGCGCTCCGTCGGGGTCAGCCGCATACCGGCGGCTCCGCGGATCTGCCCCGGGCGGGCTCGTGGATGGTGGAGTCGTCGAGGTGCATGGTGGTGAGTCGCTCTCTGTGGCGGTTCATCTCGTGCTGACCTGAAGATGTCACTGACTGAAAATTCAGTCAATACATGTGACGTGAGTTCTACGGGCATTCGCCGGGCGGGGCCGCCGGACGGTCCGGCGGCCGTTCGTCAGGCGGTCTTGCGGTAGTGACGGACGGAGATCGTCACGGACTCGCTCGTCGTCGGGGCATCGATGAGATGCACGATCGCGATGTCCTTGCCGTTCGCGCTGCGGACGCAGAACGGACGCCATTCCTCCAGGTCGTCGAACTTCAGCGTGGTGACCGGCTCGCTGTCGATTCCCTCCTCGCAGCCGCCGGGGGAGAGGGTGTCGTCGTAGGCGATGTAGGCGTCGCTGTCGTCGGAGAACTCGAACTCGTCGGCGGTGCGTGCCAGGTACCAGGCGGCGATGGATTCGGGGGCGACGGTGCCGTTGCGGAGGTCGAACTCGTAGCTCGGGTCGGGCGAGGTCAGCTCGGTCTCGGCGTACACCTGCCGGTATCCGGCACCCGTCGAGGCGGTCGACTTCGAGGGTGGCGACGAGTGCGGCCGCGACGGTGGGGCCGAGCCCCGGTCGCGCCTGCCGGGGCCGGCCGCCATCGGCGGGTCGCCGTGCGAGTCGCTCAGGCGGTAGACCGTCGCTCCGGCGACCAGGACGGCCACTGTCACCGCCGGCACGACCCAGCGACGGCGCCTCCTGCGCCGGGGCGGCGCAGGAGGTGGTGCGGGCTGTGCGGTGACGGCGGTGTCCGTGCGGGCCGGGGCCGTGGCTGTCATCGTGGGCTGCGCATGGGACGGCTGGATCGGTTCGGGCAGATCGCTGCGGCCGGCTATGTCGGCACGGATCGAGTGCGGCAGCCAGCCGTCGGTGAACCGCAGCTGCGCGCCCGCGGCCGGATGGTGGCGCACGGCCTCGATCAGGGCGCCGGTGGTGGGCCGATCCTCGGGGTTCTTCGCCAGGCACTGCCACAGCAGGTTCCGCAGTTCGGGCGGTACGTGCGTGAGGTCGGGCTCTTCGTGCACCACTCGGTACAGGGCCGCGGACTGGGGGCCGCCGCCGAAGGGTGGCGCGCCGCACACCGCGTACACCGCCAGAGCGCCGAGCGCGAAGACGTCCGTCGCGGGCGTGGCGGCTCTGCCCAGGGCCTGCTCGGGGGCCATGAAGGCGGGTGTGCCGATCTGCAGGCCCGCGCCGGTGAGCGCGACAGCGTCGGCGGCCCGGGCGATGCCGAAGTCGATCACCCGCGGGCCGTCGGAGGCCAGCAGTACGTTGGCGGGCTTGAGATCGCGGTGGACCACGCCCGCGGCGTGGATCGCCTGCAGCGCTTCGGCGATGCCGGCCATGAGCAGCAGCACCGTCGGAACGGGCAGCGGACCGTGCCGGTGGACCACCTCGTGCAGCGAGGGTCCCGGCACGTAGGCGGTGGCCAGCCAGGGCGTCGCGGCGTCGGTGCCGGAGTCGATCACCGGGGCCGTGTACAGGCCGTGGACGCGCTGCGTGTTCGTCACCTCCTGGGCGAACCGGTGGCGGAAGGCGGTGTCCCCGGCCAGCTCAGGGCGTACCGCCTTGAGGGCGACCGGCCGGCCTCCCGGTGTGAAGGCCAGGTAGACATGGCCCATGCCGCCCGAGCCGAGCCGGGCGCACAGCCGGTAGCCGCCGATCTCGTGCGGATCGTCCGCGGACAGGGCCTCGAAGGCGGGTGGCGCGGCGCGTCGGTCGGAGGTCATGCGGTGGCTCTCTCGGGGTGTGACGGACAGGGGGCTGCGTGCGGCACGCGCGGGGCAGGGGAGGGGATGGGACTGCATGGTGCCCGTGACTGAAGTTTCAGTCAATATGGGGTGAGGTCCGGCCCGCGAAAGCGGTTAGGGTAGGAATCGTGGGCGACCGTAGAACAGCGATCATGGAGGCAGCCGCGCGGGTCATCGCCCGCCGCGGAGTGCGCGGGCTGCGGGTGGAGGAGCTGGCCGCCGAGGCCGGGGTGTCCACCGCGCTCATCTACTACCACTTCAAGGACCGCGCCGGGATCCTGCGCCGGACCCTGGAGTTCATCAATGACCGCGCCGAGCGCTACACCACGGAGCGCGACGCGGACGCCGAGCCCCTGACCCCGCGTCAGGAGCTGGAGCGCACCCTTCTCCTGGAACTCCAGGACGATCCGGTCGTGCGCGAGAACAGCACCGCGTGGGGCGAGCTGCGCGCCAGCGCCATCTTCGACCCCGATCTGCGGGAAGACCTGGCCAGGGCGACGTTGGTCTGGGTGCAGGAAATCTCCGAACTGCTCGGCCAGGTACGGCCGATGGCCACCGTCACCACCCTCGCGACCTCCGCCGAGCGGCTGACGCTTCTGGTGGAGGGCATCAGCATGCGCTGGCTCAGCGGCATCCTCCCGCTGGAGCACGCCCGCGAGCTGATGCTGGACGCCGTCGACGCCGAACTGGGGCGACTGGAGCGCCGGTAGGTGCTGCCCGCCCCGGTGGTGTGCGTCGCGCCGGCGCCCTGACCTGCTGGTTACAGTACGGGCGTGAGTACTCGACGCGCCAAGCTGCTGGAAGCCACCTGCCGAGTGATCGCCCTGCGCGGAGTGAGAGGACTGCGGGTCGAGGAGGTCGCCGCCGAGGCGGGTGTGTCCAAGACCCTCATCTACTACCACTTCCGTGACCGGTCGGGACTGGTCACGAGCGCGCTCGAGTACGTCAACGACCGCGCCGAAGGGTATGCGGGCGTCCCCGGCGACGATGACGCCCCCGTCCGTGAGCTGCTGCTCCGGCTGCTGGTCGGGGAGTTCCAGGACGACCGGGCCGTGCGGGAGAACTCCGCGGTGTGGGGCGAGGTGCGAGCGGCCGCCACCTTCGACGAGGGGCTGCGGCCGGTCCTGGCGACGCTGACCGAGCGCTGGCTCGTCGAGCTGGCCGAGGTGATCGAGGACGGTCAGGACGAGGGCGACATCCCGGCCTCGGTGGACTCACGGGCCGCCGCGGTCCGGCTGACCTCGCTGGTGGAAGGGCTGAGCGGGCGCTGGCTCGCCGGCCTGCTCACCACCGCCGAGGCCAGGTCACATGTGGCCGCCGCCCTGGAGCGCGAGCTGCAGCCCGATCCGCAGGGCTGATCCGCAGGGCTGATCCGCAGGGCTGATCAGCAGCACTGGTCCACGAGGCTGTACGAAGCGTCGGGCCTCACCGGCACTGGACGCGCAGGGCCCCGCGTGGCTCTTTGACTGAAAATCCAGTCAGTGTCACAATGAGGGCATGGCGACACCGAGCCGCTCGGCTCGCTCCCTGCCCGGGCCGCGTCCTGCGACCCTGGGGATACGGGTGAGTGCGGCAGCCGCGCAGGCGCCGCAGGCCGACGGCTCCCGTCACGGCGTGGGGCGACGGTGATCACCGCAGAGGCTTCCGGCCCGCCCCGTGCGAGCCCCCGACGGATCCCCTGTCGCCGTCCATCCCTCCCTGGCGTTTCCCTGCGCCCCAACAGCCGGTCACTACACCGCACTTGATGTGGAGCCCCCATGAACGAACCTCCCCTCGGCAGACGTCTGCTCGACGCGGTCTTCGGGGCGAGCCCCTCGCGTCAGGCCGGCTACGGCAACGCGGACGACGACGGATGGCACGTGCCGGCGGACGACGTACCGCACGTGCGCACCTGGATGTCCTGGCCGGCGAGCAGATCCATCTGGGGCCGCCAACTGTCAGGAGTCCAGCAGGACATCGCCCTCATCGCCCGCACGGTCGCCGCCTGCGAGCCCGTCATCATGTGTGCGCCGGACGAAGACACCGCCGGGGACGCCAGGGCCGCCTGCGGGCGGGACGTGACCGTCATCACCTCGATCCCCACCGACGACCTCTGGATGCGCGACACCTGCGCCGTCTTCCGGCGTGACGGCCGGGGCAACCGTGACGCCGTAGGCCTCAACTTCAACGGGTGGGGTCACAAGCAGACCCATCGAGACGACGCCGCCGTGGCCGAGTGGGTCGCCGAATTCAATGAACTCGACTTCGAACGGGCGGACTTCGTCGGCGAAGGCGGGTCGATCGAGACCGACGGTGACGGGACGGTGATGGCCACCGAGAGCAGCCTCGTCAACAAGAACCGCAACCGCGGCATGAGCCGGACGCAGATCGAGGACGCCGTACTGCACGCATACGGCGCCGAAAAGATGATCTGGGTCCCCGGTGTCCGCGGCCGGGACATCACCGACAACCACATCGACGTCACGTCCCGCTTCGTCCGCCCCGGCGTCGTCATGGTGCAGATGCCGCCCGACGACAGGGGAGACATCTGGGCCCGCGACGCGCGCGAACAGTTCGCGATCATGTCCGGTGCGACCGACGCCCGAGGGAGAAGACTCCAGGTCATCCAGGTCGACGGCCCCGACACCGTCCGCTCGCGCAGCTCTCAGTTCGTCGACTCGTACCTCAACTTCCACGTCGTCAACGGCGCTGTCATCACGGCGCAGTTCGGGGACCGGGCGAAGGACCACGCCGCCCGCCAGGCCCTCTCCGACGCCTTCCCGGGACGCGAGGTGATCCAACTCGACGTCGACCGCCTCATGGGCGGAGGCGGCGGCATCCACTGCTCCACCATGCACGAACCCGTGCCGTAGCCCCCACGCGCGCAGGTAACTGAAAACGCATCCAGATTACCCAAAGGGCGCCCGTCTCAAGGCGCGCCCAGGCGGCCGAAAAGGCGGCCGGCGTCGGATGTTTTCTGTCCCCAGGGCTGCACGATTCAGGATCCGGCAATCCTGAAAGTGGCCCCTCAGCCGAATTCCGGAGTTCTCAGTGCCCCAACCCCCCATGTCCCGTCGCAGCGCCCTGCGTTCCTTCGCCGGCCTCGGCGCGCTCGCCCTCGGAGCCGCGGCCTGCGGTCCCGGCGACGAACCGGGCTCCTCCGCGTCCTCGTCCTCCGCGAGCGGGGCGAAGGCGTCAGGCCGCAGGTTCGGCGCGGAGTGGGACAGCCACACCCGCACGTTCATGTCCTGGCCCGCCCTGGAGTCGGTGTGGTTCGAGGATCTGCCCGCCGTGCGCGCGGACATCGCCCGCGTGGCGCGGGCCGTGGCGGAGTACGAGGCGGTGGTGCTCATGGCACGGCCGGAACAGGTCGACGCCGCCCAGCGTGCCTGCGGTTCCCAGGTCGAGGTCATCCCCCTCGAGGTGGACGACCTGTGGGCGCGCGACATCGTCCCGGTCTTCGTCGAGGAGTCCGACGGCCGTCTGCTGGGTGTGGACTTCAACTTCAACGGCTGGGGCGACAAGCAGGAGCACCGCAACGACGCGCAGGTCGGCCGGCTCCTGCTGGCGAAGTACGACATCGCCCGCTCGAAGGCCCCGCTCGTCGCCGAGGGTGGCTCCTTCGAGACCGACGGCGAGGGCACCCTGCTCGTCACCGAGAGCTCGGTGGTCAACAAGAACCGCAACCCCGGGAAGAGCCGCGACCAGATCGAGGCCGAGCTCAAGAGCACCCTGGGCGTCGAGAAGGTGCTCTGGCTGGCCGGAGTGCGCGGCCAGGACATCACCGACGCGCACGTCGACAGCCTCGTCAGGTTCACCGCGCCGGGGGTCGTCCTCGTGGACCAGGCGTTCCCCGGCAGCCCGCCGGACGTCTGGTCGCGCTCGGCGGACCAGGCCAGGTCCGTCCTCCTGAAAGCCACGGACGCCCGCGGCAAGCGCCTGGAAGTCATCGACCTGCCCCAGCCGGACCTCGACAGGATCACCGGCATCGGCGACGACTTCGTGTCGACGTACGCGAACTTCTACGTCGCCAACGGCGCCGTGTTCATGCCGCGCTTCGGTGACACCCGGGCCGACGACCGCGCGAAGGGGATCCTCCAGGACCACTTCCCGACGCGCGACATCGTGCCCGTGAAGATCGACACCATCGCCGGAGGCGGCGGCGGAATCCACTGCTCGACCCACGACCAGCCGGGCAAGCCGGCCGCCTGACCCCACGCCACGCACGGGGCCGCCAGGTCAGGGACGAGCTGTCGCATGCCGAGCGGCAGGCGTCCGCCCGTTCCCTGCCTGGCGGCTCTGGCGGGGAAGGCAGGTCGGTCCGGTCTGGCGGCTCGGGCAAGTCAGGCAGGTCTGGCGGCTCCCGCGCGGACGCCTTCGATGTCGCGGTCCGTGAGGTGACCGTCGTTCCGGTCGGCGTCAGGGCCGGGGTGAGCGTCGGAGGCCGGCTGCCTCCTGACCATGAGGTATCGGCGGTGCGGCCTCCGCTGTACCGCGATCGTATTTCCGGTGAACCCTTGACGTCCCGCGACCCTCCGCTATTAGATCTCCTCTATTGGGCATGCGGCCAATAAAGCCGTTCGCTCATGCCGTGACGCTTCAAGGGAGGACGCGATGGCGACCAGAGACCTGACAGCCACCGTCGGCAGCGACGCGGCTGCGGCCGTGGAACAGGCCGGACAGCTGGAAGCGCACGGGATCGACTACATCCCCGAGGACGAGCGGCACGGCCGCCCCCGAGAGCTGTTCGCGGTGTGGGCGGCGCCCAACGTCAGCTACCTGAGCCTCGTCGTGGGTGCGGCGATGGTCCTGATGGGCCTCACCCTCGGCCAGGCGCTGGCGGTGATCGTCGCCGGCAACCTGCTGTGGGCGCTCACCGGAGTCCTGGCCGTCAGCGGACCGGCCGCGGGCACGCCGGGCTCGGTCGTCTCCCGTGCCATGTACGGAGTCCTCGGGAACAAGGCCGTCATCGCGCTCACGGGCTGGCTGATCTCCGCGGCCTATCTGGCGCTGAACTGGTCAGCAGCCTCGGTCGCCGCGTTCGGGCTCGCCCGGCGGCTCGGCGCTCCCGACAGCCCCGTGCTCGACGGCGTCATCATCTGCGCCATCGCCGCGGCCACCCTCGTGGTCAGCGTGTACGGCCACGCCACGATCGTGCGGCTGTACTCCGTGCTCAGCGTCGCCCTCACCGTCGTGTTCGTCGTCGTGAGCGGCTACGTACTCGGGCACACCGACTGGTCCTACCAGCCCGCCGAGTCACTGCACGGCACCCAGCTCTGGGTGACGCTCATCGGCGGCTTCGCGATCGTCGCGTCCACCCCGCTCTCATACAGCAACAGCCCTGACCTGGCGCGATACCTGCCGCGCGACAGCAAACCGATGGCGGTGGCAGGGTGGACGGCGCTCGGGGCCTTCCTGCCGAGCGTGCTCTTCACCGGCGTCGGTGCCCTGGCCGCCACCACACTCGACATGAACGACCCGGAGGCGGCGCTCGAGGGGATCCTCCCGAGCTGGTTCATCCCGGTGTTCGTCATCGCGGTCGTCCTCAACACCGTCGCCAACAACGGGCTGACCGCGTACAGCGCGGGTCTGACCCTCCAGTCCATCGGCGTGCGTCTCGGCCGGATCCCGTCCGTCCTGATCATCGGCATCCTGGCCACGGCGATGACCCTGTACGCCCTCCTCGTCTTCGACTTCCTGACCAGCGTGAACACCATGCTCGAACTCGTCGTGGTGGTCACTGGACCCGCCGTCGGCGTGTACGTCGCCGACATCTGGATCTGCCGCAACCGCTACGACGGCCCGCAACTGCTCGACGAGCGGCGCGGCAGCCCGTTCTGGTACGACGCGGGCGTACACCGGGCGGGAGTGGCGGGGTTCCTCGCCGGTGCTCTCGCCGGGGTTCTGTGCGTGAGTACGAGCTTCTGGACCGGCCCCGTCTCGTCGTCGCTCGGCGGCGCGAACCTGTCCCTCGTCGCGGGACTCGTGGTCTCCGCCGTCGTGTACGGGGGGTTGGGGCGCACCCGGCGCCGCGCGGTGACCCCGTGAACCGGGCGCGTGACCGACGCACGGCAGCCATGTCCCCACGCCCCGGCATCCCCACACCCTCCGAGGAGAACGCAGTCATGATCGCCCGTCCCGCCGAACGCCTCCACGTCGAGGTCGCGTCGTCCGACCCGTTCGCGCGCGGAGCCGCCCGCGGTGAGCGACTGCGCGACACCCTGCCCGGAGGGATCGCCGCGTACGACCGCTTCTTCCGGCTCGGCGCCATCACCCCGCAGCAGGTCCGCGACGACGCCGAGCGTGCTCTCGACACCATCGACGCGTTCCGCCCCCATGCACGGGCGGAGATCGAGGGCATCGCCCACGGCGCCGCAGTCGACGTCTGGCATATCGCGGCCCTCAACGCACGCACCGAGATACTCGCCCGCAGCGCCACCGTCCCACCCGGCGAATGCTCGACGATCGTCCGCCGCACGGACGGTGCATGCGCCACTTTCGGCATCCAGACGTGGGACTGGCATGTCGAGCTCAACCCCTACTGGCACACCCTGGAATCCCGCGGCGGCACCCACGACGTGGTCGGCCTCACCGAGCACGGCATCCTCGGCAAGATCGGCATCAACAGCGCAGGCCTCGCACTGCACTTCAACATCCTCGGTCACCGCCGAGACGGAGTCGGCGGCGTTCCCATGCACGTCCTGGCCGCCGTCGTCCTGGAGGAAGCCGGGAGCGTGGCGGAGGCCATGGAGATCGTGCGCGGCGCTCCGATCGCCTCGTCGGGATCGTTCGCCCTCTTCGACACCTCCGACGCCGTACTCCTCGACCTGAGTCCCGAGGGTGTGTTCGCGGTGGACTCCGACCCGGGCACGCTCGTGCGCACCAACCACTTCCTCACGCCGGCCCCCGCGGCCGGGGAGAAGACGTGGCTCTACCAGCCGGACTCGGGCGAGCGGTACGACCTCATCCGCAAGCGCCTGACGCCCACCGCTCTTCCGCAGACACCCGACGACCTCGTCGCTCTCCTCGTATCGGGTGAGGGCGAGGCGGCCCTCACCTGCCTGCCCGACATGAGCCTTCCCGAGGGACAGCGGTGGGCGAGCCTGGCCACGGTCATCCTCGAACCGGCCATGAGCACGGCCCGCATCCTGGACGGCACACCGGCCGACTCCGGTTCACGGCCCTGGCGCCAACTCGCAGCACAGCGTGGCTCGGACACCGCATCCGGTACGCGGTGAACTCTTCATCGCACCGGACCCTGCTGCCCATCCCGTTCTGATTGCATGGAGGCCCAGCTCGAGGGCCACTATGAGGGAAGGGACAGCAAGCATGGTGAAGGCGAACAGCGCTCTGCTCGTGATGGACGTCCAGCGGGACGTCGTCCGCATCGCCGACGACGGGACCGGCTATACGGCCCGCCTGAAAAGGGCGATCGCGGGCGCCCGCGCGGCGGATATCCCCGTGATCTACGTGGTCATGCGGCTGCGCCCGGGTCAGCCCGAAGTGAGCCCGCGCAACAGGACGCTCGCCACCGTTCTGCAGGCGGGCCTGTTCACCGACGGGGCTCCCGGCACCGAGATCCACGACGATGTGGCGCCCCGGCCGGGGGACATCGTGGTCGCCAAGAGGCGGGCGAGCGCGTTCTCGGGCAGCGACCTCGACTCGGTGCTCAGGGCTCGCGACATCAACAGCCTTGTCCTGGCGGGCATCGCGACCAGCGGCGTGGTGCTGCACACCCTGTGCCAGGCCAACGACCTGGACTTCGGCCTCACCGTCCTGTCGGACGCCTGCCTCGACCTCGACCCAGAGGTGCACCGGACCCTCATCGAGAAGCTGTTCCCGCAGTGGGCTGAGGTCGTCACCGTCGAGGACTGGGTCGGCTCCCTGGCCCGCAGTGGCAGCTGACGTCGCATGCCGTATCTCGCAGGTCAACTCACCGACGGGGTCCCGCACTCGGGCTTATGGACCCTGTCGGGGTCTGGTGCTACCGGGCGATAAGGTGATCATGCTGCCCCGCTCGGGGCGGGCGGACGGACTCGGGGGAGTACGAACATGGCCAAGCCGGTACGCGCGTCGCTGGGGGAGATGTGGATCACCTGTCAGGTGTGCCGCAGCGAACTCTTCCGTGAGCGGGGCATCAAACTCAACAGCACCGGTATGGAGTTCATGAAGCTGGCGTGGGCGGACGAAACGGCGACGGGTCTGATCTGCTGGAAGTGCGGATATGTGCACCTCTTCGTGAACCGTGAGATCCGGCTTCATCGCGCCGAGGACTGACCCGGCGAGGGGAGTCGTAGCCCTCCCCGATACCAACACCATGGGTTCCGTGCGAGATTCGGGCCGGAAGCGGGAACAGACGGCGGGGGCGGACCGTTCTTGCTGACAATGCAGTGTGTGCCGGCGTTGAGGGGAGGGCGGTCATGACCCAGGTGTCCCGCCTGTGCGCCCTGGTTCTCGCCCCGTACCGCCCGGTGCACCTGTACACCCGCGCCCATATCGACCTCCAGCGCTTCGCCGGCGCGCTCTGTTGTTCCTGATCGGATTCTTCGCCGTCGCACCCTCCGCCTGAGGGTCGCTCATCTCGTACGGTCGATCAGGAAGGCACCCTTTCGTGTCCTCGTCTTCTTCGCTGCCCTCTTCAACTCCCGTGCTGCACCTCGCCGTTGCCCTCGACGGCGCCGGCTGGCACCCGGCCGCCTGGCGTGAGCAAGTGTCCCGGCCCCGGGAGCTGTTCACCGCCCGCTACTGGGCCGACCTCGTCCAGGAGGCCGAGCGCGGGCTGCTCGACCTCGTGACCATCGAGGACGGACTCGGGCTCCAGTCCTCGCACTTCACGGAGCCCGACTCCCGCACTGATCAGGTTCGCGGGCGCCTCGACGCCGTCCTCGTCGCCGCCCGCGTCGCCCCGCTGACCCGGCACATAGGTCTGGTGCCGACCGTGGTGGCCACACACACGGAGCCGTTCCACATATCCAAGGCGATCGCCACGCTCGACTATGTGAGCTCCGGGCGCGCGGGACTGCGCGTCCAGGTCTCGGCACGCCGGAACGAGGCCGCGCACTTCGGTCGCCGTACGTTCCCCGCCCTGCGCATCGAGGAGCTGGACAGCCCGGAGGCGAAGGAGCTGACGGGCGACCTCTTCGACGAGGCCGCCGACCACATCGAAGTGGTGCGGCGACTGTGGGACAGCTGGGAGGACGACGCGGAGATCCGGGACGTCGCCACCGGCCGCTTCATCGACCGCGACAAGCTGCACTACATCGACTTCGAGGGCAGGCACTTCAGCATCAAGGGCCCCTCGATCACCCCCAGGCCGCCCCAGGGCCAGCCGATCGTCAGCGCCCTGGCCCACCGGAGCGTTCCGTTCCAGCTCGTCGCGCGTTCCACCGACCTCGGATTCGTGACCCCGCACGACGTGGACCAGGCGCGTGCCGTCGTCGACGAGATCCGTACGGCACAGGCCGCGGCCGGACGGGCGGACGAGCCCGTCCACGTCTTCGGCGACCTGGTGGTCTTCCTGGACGACGACCCGGCCGCGGCGGCGGCACGGCGCGAGCGGCTCGACGACCTGGCGGGCTACACGCACACCAGCGACGCCCGGATCTTCACGGGTTCCCCCGCTCAACTGGCAGATCTGCTCCAGGAGTTGCAGCAGGCGGGACTCACCGGATTCCGGCTGCGTCCCGGCGTCGTCTGCCACGACCTGCCCGCGATCACCCAGGGACTCGTCCCCGAGCTGCAGCGGCGCGGAGCGTTCCGGAGCGCCTACGAGGCCGACACCCTGCGCGGACTCCTCGGGCTCACACGCCCCGCCAACCGCTACGCGGCCACCGCCACCGTCTGAGCCGGAGGGACCACCGACACCATGCCTCGCAAGCAGATCCACCTCGCGGCCCACTTCCCGGGCGTCAACAACACCACCGTATGGAGCGACCCGAAGGCCGGCAGCCACGTCGAGTTCAGCTCCTTCGCGCACTTCGCGCAGACCGCCGAGCGGGCCAAGTTCGACTTCCTGTTCCTGGCCGAGGGCCTGCGTCTGCGTGAACAGGGCGGTGAGATCTACGACTTGGACGTCGTGGGGCGGCCCGACACGTTCACGATCCTCACCGCGCTCGCCGCGGTCACCGAGCGCCTCGGGCTGACCGGCACCATCAACTCCACCTTCAACGAGCCCTACGAGGTCGCCCGCCAGTTCGCCAGCCTCGACCACCTCTCGGACGGGCGTGCCGCGTGGAACGTCGTCACCTCCTGGGACGCGTTCACCGGCGAGAACTTCCGGCGCGGCGGGTTCCTGCCGCAGGACGAGCGGTACTCGCGCGCCAAGGAGTTCCTGACCACCGCGAGCGAGCTGTTCGACTCCTGGCACGGAGACGAGATCGTCGCCGACCGGGCGAGCGGCACCTTCCTGCGCGACGCCCAGGCCGGAGCCTTCGTCCACCAGGGACAGCACTTCGACATCAGCGGCCAGTTCAACGTCCCCCGCAGCCCGCAGGGCCGCCCGGTGATCTTCCAGGCCGGTGACTCCGACGAGGGGCGCGAGTTCGCGGCGTCGAGCGCCGACGCGATCTTCAGCCGGTACAGCACCCTCAAGGAAGGGCAGGCGTTCTACACGGACGTCAAGGGCCGCCTCGCCCGCCACGGCCGTAGGCCCGACCAGCTCCTGATCCTGCCCGCCGCGACGTTCGTAGTCGGTGAGAGTGACGCCGAAGCGGCGGAACTGGCCCGCGAGGTACGCCGTCAGCAGGTCAGCGGCGCGACCGCGATCAAGCACCTGGAGTTCGTCTGGAACCGTGACCTGTCCGGCTACGACCCGGACGGCCCGCTCCCCGACATCGACCCCGACCTCGGCGAGCACACGATCGCACGCGGCCGCGCCCAGGTCCGCATGTACCGCGACCCACTGGCCACGGCCCGTGAGTGGCGCGAGCGCGCGGCCGCCAACAAGTGGTCGATCCGCGATCTTGTCATCGAGACCGGCAACCGTCAGTCCTTCGTCGGCTCCCCGGCCACCGTCGCCGAGACGATCGACGACTTCGTCCAGGCGGACGCGGCCGACGGCTTCATCCTCGTCCCGCACATCACCCCCGGCGGCCTCGACGACTTCGCCGACACGGTCGTCCCGCTGCTCCAGGAACGCGGGGTGTTCCGCACGGAGTACGAAGGCAGCACCCTGCGCGACCACTTGGGCCTGACGGAGCCGAGCGCTGTGGAGGCCGGGACCCGCCGAGTGACGTCGTAACGACCCGTCCCCCAACGCGACGGGTACGCGTGCCGGAGACGGCGGTGGGCTTTTCGCCGCCGTCTCCGGCGTTGCCCGATACTCTGCACCGCGTGATCAACTCATCTGCTGGTTCTGACGATTCCGTGGTCGCGACAGCCGCGGCGAGTGCCGGTGCCGACGTGGTGCGCAGCCTGTACGGGCGACGCCTCACCCGCATCGACAAGGGCGCGGGAGACTTCGCCACCGCTGCCGACGTGGAGGCCGAGAAGGCCATCGTCGACGTCATCCGCGCCGCCCGCCCCGACGACGCGGTGGTCGGTGAGGAAGGCGGGCAGCAGGGCGCGGCCGACGCCGTGCGCCAATGGCTCGTGGACCCGTTGTGCGGCACCCTCAACTACGCCGTCGGCAGCATGCTCGTCGCCGTCAACGTGGCGCTGCGCGACGGGGCGGCGGCGGTGGCCGACCCGTTCAGCGGCGAGGTGTTCTTCACGGACGGGACGAGCGCGTGGGTGCGGCGCGACGGGGTGGACGAGCCGCTGGTCCCGACGTCCGCCACCTCGCTCGTGGACGTCAACCTGGACCCGCCGTTCATCAACCGACCAGGCTTTCGGGCCGTCGACCTGCTGGCCCACCCCGCGTTCGTCGAGCGGTTCCGGCCGCGGGTCGTGTCGACGACGCTGGCGCTGGCCTGGGTCGCCGCCGGCAAGCGCGCCGCGTATGTCACGGACGGCGCCGACCTCACCGGCAGCGTGCATTTCGCTGCGGGAATCGCCCTGTGCCGGGCCGCCGGCTGCGTCGTCACCGGGATCGATGGCGCCCCGGCCGGGGCCGAGGGGCGGGGGCTGGTGGTGGCCGCCGACGCCGAGACCCATGGGCAGTTGATGTCGATGATCCGCAGCTGAGACAGGCCCGCCGCCCCGGTGACCGTGATCACCGGAGCGGCGGGTTCATGGCGGGGAGGAGGCCCGGACAGGGCCGGACCGTATGGGATCAGCCGCGTACGGGCTCCAGTTCCCGATCCTCGTCGTTGTCCCTGTCCTCGCGCTCGTCCTCGGCTGCCGGTGACGACGCCGGCGTGAGCGACTTGTGCAGCTTCTCGCCTTCGACGTCCATGTTGGGCAGGAGCTTGTCGAGCCATCGCGGCAGCCACCAGGCCGACTTACCGAGCAGGGCGAGGACCGCCGGGACGATGGCCATGCGGACGACGAAGGCGTCGAAGAACACCGCGATGGCGAGCCCGAAGCCCATCATCTTGATCATGTCGTCGTTCTCCATGATGAAGCCGGAGAAGACACTGATCATGATGACCGCGGCCGCGCCGACGACCCGTCCGCCGTGCTTGAAGCCGGTGACGACCGCCTCGGCGGGACGGGCTCCATGGACGTACGCCTCACGCATCCGCGTCACGAGGAACACCTCGTAGTCCATCGCCAGGCCGAACACCACGCCGATCATGAAGATCGGCATCATCGACATGATGGGGCCCGGCTGGTCGACGCCGACGACGTCCGCGAGCCAGCCCCACTGGAACACGGCGACGACGGCGCCGAGCGCCGCGGCGACCGACAGCAGGAAGCCCAGGGCCGCCTTCAGCGGGACGAGAACCGAGCGGAAGACCAGCATCAGCAGCAGGAAGGCGAGGCCGACGACGAGACCCAGGTAGGGCAGGAGGGCGTCGTCGAGGGTCTGGGAGAAGTCGATGGTCATCGCCGTCTGCCCGGTGACCAGGACATCGGACTCGGTGTCCGCCTCCAGGCCGCTCGCCTCGGAGCGGATCGTCTTGACGAGCTCCTCGGTCCTGTGGTCGCTCGGCCCCGTGGTCGGGACGACCGTGATGATCGCGGTGTCACCGGCCGGGTTCACCGAGGCGGGTGTGACCGCCGCCACGCCGTCGACCTTGGCGAGGGACGTGCCCACCGTCTTGGCCGCGGCGGCGGCGTCCTTCGTTCCGCCCGTGTCGACGGTGACCATCAGCGGGCCGTTGAAGCCCGCCCCGAACGACTCGGACAGCAGGTCGTACGCCTTGCGCTGCGTGGTGTCCGGCGCCGACGTCCCCTCGTCGGGCAGCCCGAGCTCCAGGCTCGTCGCCGGGACGGCGACCGCCCCCAGACCGAGTACACCGATCAGCAGCACGGTGACGGGGCGGCGCAGCACGAGGCGCGCCCAGCGGGTGCCGAGGTTGGGCTTGGTCTTCTCGGCGGCCGTGGTGCTGTGCGTGGCGCCAGGCTTCGTGAGGCCCCTGTCCTTGGAGTCCTTGCTGTCCGCGCGGCTCTTGAGGTTCTTGCGGTCCTTGCGGCGCAGGGCGCGCTTGCCCGCGAAGCCGAGCAGTGCGGGGATCATGGTGAGCGCGATGAGGACGGCGATGGCCACCGTGGCCGCGGCCGCGAGCCCCATCTTGGTGAGCATGGGGATGGTGACGACCGACAGACCCGCGAGAGCCACGATCACGGTCAGCCCGGCGAAGACCACGGCGGAGCCCGCGGTTCCGGTGGCCCGGCCCGCCGCTTCCTCCGGTTCCCGGCCCTCGGCGATCTCGGCGCGGTAGCGGGAGACGATGAAGAGGGCGTAGTCGATCCCGACCGCGAGCCCGATCATCATCGCCAGCGTCGAGGTCGTGCCCGAGAGGTTGAGGACGCTGCCCAGGGCGGCGATGCCGGAGACACCGATCCCGACGCCGATGATGGCGGTCAGCAGCGGAAGCCCGGCGGCGATCAGCGAGCCGAAGGTGATGACGAGGACGACCGCGGAGACGGCGATGCCGATGAGCTCGGCCGAGCCGCCCATCTCCTGCTCGGCCTGGACGGCGTCACCGCCCGTCTCGACCGTGAAGCCCTCGGCCCGGGTCTTGTCGGTGGCGTCCGTCAGCGCGTCATGCGTCTTGTCCGTGAGCTCCGTCGAGATCACCTTGTAGGTGACGGACGCGTACGCGGTGGTGCCGTCCTTGCTGACGGCGTTCGCCTTGTACGGGTCGGCCACACCGGCGACCTGCGCACCCTTGCCGAGCGCCGCGACAAGCTGATCGACCTCCGCCTTCGCGGCGGGGTCGGTTATCTTCTCGCCCTCCGGCGCGCGGATGACGACTCGGGCGGTGGCACCCTCCGCGCTGGCGGCGGGGAAGCGCTCGTCCAGCAGGTCGAAGGCCTTCTGGGAATCCGTACCCGGCATCGAGAACGAGTCGGCGGGCGGCGCAGGCGCGGCCGAGGACGCGTATCCGATGCCGCCCAGGAGCAGCACCCACAGGAGTGCCACATAACGGCGCCGCCTGAAGGAGAGGCGCCCTAGTTTGTAAAGGAAGGTAGCCACGGCGAAAGAGACTCCCGTCGGGTGGAGGCGGAGGCAGGCGCGACCGCCCGGCGGTGCCCGTGGCACGTCAGGGAAGTCAGCAGGATTTCTCCCTCTATCGTCGCCGCATTCCGGAGCCCGGATGTCAGACTCCGGGCCTGACTCCGACCCACGCCTGCGGTAGGCGGACGCGGCGGCCGGTCATCCCCCGGTATGACCGCAGAACCCCTTTTGTAGAGCGATGGGTGCAGGCGCGGGGTGGAGGCGAAGACCTGAGGACGAGTCCGCCTCAGGCGCCGGGCCCGCCACCGACCTCAGTGTTTACGCAGGTCAGGTGGGCTGTGGGGGCAGGCGCAAGGGAGTGAAAGGATCATGTCCAGCGACTGCGTGCCGTTCCGGTCCGGCGAAGTGGCCGGCCGCCGGAACCCGTTCTTCTCTTGAAGTGCTCTCCTCCCTTCGCAAGCTCAGGAAGGAGATTCCCACCTACCTTGCGGCGGCGGGCTTGACGCCACGGGTGCGCCTGACGACCGCCCTCCCGGCAGCCGGGATCGCCACGAGGCCGATCCGGTTCAGGTGCAAGATGTTCCGGGCCGCGTTCCAGTCGGCGTTGCCGGACCAGCCGCAGTCGGGGTTCTTGCACACGAACGTGGCCTGGTCCTCCCTGCTGCCCGCTGTGGTCAACCCGCAGGCTGAACAGCGCAGGGAGGTGCCAGGGGCGGGAACCTTGGCGAGGGTGCCGCCCTGACGGGCGGCCTTGTACGTCAGCATGGTCACGGTGCGGCCCCATGCCTCTTGACTGATGGAGCGGTTCAGGCCGGACTTCTGCGCGACGTTCTTCCCGGGTTCCTCGATGGTGCCCTTGGCCGACTTGACCATGTTCGTGATGGTGAGTGCTTCGACCACGACCGTGCCGTACTGCCTGGCGATGCTGGTGGTGGTCTTGTGCTGCCAGTCAACGGCACGGCGCGTGGCTTTTGCGCGGAGCTGCTTGATCTGGTCGTAGGTGTGGTTCAGCCGGTTGGAGCTGCGCTCCTTCGGCTTGCGGAAGGACTTGCGGTGCGCAGCCCGTTGTTCGAGGCGGAGCAGCTTGGCCTTTTCCTCCGGGTTCAGCCACTTGTCCCGGTCGGCAGTGCCATCCGGGAGCCGGGCGGGCCGTCCGTGATCCTGATGGTTGCCATCGGACAGGGCAAGGGGAAGGCTGACCCCGGCGTCGATGCCGATCTCAGGGCCCTTGTGCGGGGCAGGCTTTGATTCCAGAGTCTGGACGCGGAAGGCGATATGCCATCCGAGTCCGTCTTTGACCAGCCGTGCCCCGGTGATCCGGTTCTCCCTGTCGGCGAGCTTGCCGACAGGGAGGTCCTTGGTCCAGCGGAAGCGGACACGTCCGACCTTGGGGATGTTGACCATGCCCCATCGGCGGTGCACCCGCTTGATCTGGAGATCGCGGCCCTGCGGGATGTCGACGGACATGACGGTGCGCAAACGGGCCTTGAAGTTCGGTGCGTCAGCGCGGCCGTTCCAGCAGTTCTTCCACGCCTGGACGTACGTCTTCAGCACCGCCTGTCCGGCCTGGGCGGGGAGCACGGTGAGCCAGTCGATCTCCTTACGGGCCTGGCGGATCGCCGCATCAGCCGCAGTCAGGGAACGCTTCTCCTTCGGGAGCATCGTCCACCAGTCGTGCAGGCAGTTCCACATGGTGCGGGCCGCGTGCGCCTGGCCGTCCATAAGCCGGGCCTGTGCAGGCGTCAGCGCCAGCCGGGCACGATGCCCGAACTGCCGCTTCTCCCAGACAAGTTCGTCCATCACGATCACTCTACTGCGGTTGGCTTATCTCACCACGATGGAATCCAAATCCTGATATGCGCACCGGGTGCCACGTCGTTTACAACCTGCTCATCCACTTGGTTCTTTTGTCACCAAGTACCGGCGCAACGCATTCATCGATGCCATGCTGACGCGCACCGAGGAGATCATGCGTGAGGTCTGCGGGGACTTCGAGACCGAACTCAAGCAGTTCGTCGACGACCGCACCTGAGGCACGCCGACCGGCACGGCGGTGTGCCCGAGCCCGCCACGTGCGCGGCAGGCTCGGGCACTCACCCTACGACGGCGATCACACCGGCTCTCCCAGCTCACGAACTCGTCAGGATGACGAGCTGCTGCGTAGCCCTGGTCATCGCCACATAGCGGTCGACCGCTCCCTCGATACCGTCGCCGTACTCCTGCGGGTCGACGAGGACGACCAGGTCGAACTCGAGGCCCTTCGACAGTTCCGGGGTCAGGGACCGGACGCGTGACGTCGCCCGGAACGTGGGGTGGCCGATGACGCAGGCGATCCCGTCGTCGTGTGAGGCGAGCCACGTGTCGAGGATCGAGTCCAGGTCCGTGACCGGTCCGTGGACGACGGGGATGCCGCTGCTGCGGACGGACGTCGGAACGTTGGCGTCGGGGAGCTCGGCCCGGATGACGGGCTCGGCTTCCGTCATGACCTCTTCCGGAGTGCGGTAGTTGATGCTCAGAGAGGCCTGCTTGATCCGGTCGAGCCCGGCCCGCTCCAGCCGTTCCTCCCACGCCTCCGTGAAGCCGTGCCTCGCCTGGGCACGGTCACCGACGATGGTGAAACTCCGGGACGGGCAGCGCAGGAGCAGCATCTGCCACTCCGCGTCGGTCAGTTCCTGCGCCTCGTCCACGACGATGTGCGCGAACGGTCCCGCGAGCCGGTCCGGGTCGGCGGTGGGCAGCGCGCTCTCGTCGATCAGGCTGTCCTGGAGGTCCTTCCCGCGCAGCATCCGCACCGCGCCCTCGCTGTCGTCGCCGGCCGAGTTGAAGTCGGCCGCCGAGATGATGTCGTCGATGACGAGGGCCATGCGCTCGCGCTCGGCGGCGACCGCGGCGTCGTGCTGCCGCTTGCGCCGGGCGGCCTCCGGGTCGCCGAGCCGCTGCCGGGCCGCGTCCAGGAGTGGCAGGTCGGACACCGTCCAGGCCTGGGGCGCGTCCTTGCGCTGCAGCTTGGCCACGTCGTCGCGGTCGAGCCAGGGGGCACACATGCGCAGGTAGGCGGGGACCGTCCACAGGTCGGAGACCAGGTCGGCGGCCTCGAGCAGCGGCCACGCGCTGTTGAGGGCCGCGACCAGATCCCGGTCCTGCCGCAGCGAGCGCAGGAACAGATCGGGCGAGACGCCGTCCTCGTCCTCGTCCATGCCCTGCTTGTCCATGAGGATCGAGGCCAGTTCCTCCCAGACCTGCTCGCGCGCCTCGTTGTGCGCGGCGCCCGGACCAGGTGCCTTGAACGCCTCGGCCCAGTCGTCGGCGCTCACCCAGATGTCGGACCAGGCCGTCGTGGCGGTCATGCCCTTGGTGGGCGGCTCCTCGTAGAACCTGACGGCCTTCTCGATCGCTCGCACCATGTCCGCGGACGACTTGAGGCGGGCCACGTCCGGGTCGGTCTCCACGGTCGCCGCGGCGCCTTCGGTGACGAGGTCCTGAAGGATGCAGGTCTGTACGCCGTCCTCTCCGAGGCTGGGCAGGACATCGGCCACGTAGTCCAGGTAGGGCCGGTGCGGACCGACGAACAGCACCCCGCCCCGGCGGTGGCTGAGGCGCGGGTCGGAGTAGAGGAGGTACGCGGAGCGGTGCAGGGCGACGACGGTCTTGCCCGTGCCGGGGCCGCCGTCGACGACGAGGGCACCACGCGAACCGGCGCGGATGATGGCGTCCTGGTCGGCCTGGATGGTGCCGAGGACGTCGCGCATGCGGGCCGAGCGGTTGCTGCCCAGGCTGGCGATGAACGCGGACTGGTCGTCGAGCGCGGCGCGTTGCTCCAGGCCGTCGGCGGTGAACACCTCGTCCCAGTAGTCGCTGATCCGGCCGCCGGTCCAGCGGTACCGGCGGCGGCTCGCCAGGCCCATCGGGTGGGCGTGGGTCGCCCCGAAGAACGGCTCGGCGGCGGGGGAGCGCCAGTCGACGAGCAGTCGGCGTCCCTCGCTGTCGGTGAGGCCGAGCCGCCCGATGTACAGGGGTTCTGCGTCGTCCGCGCCGACGACGCGGCCCAGGCACAGATCCAGGCCGAAGCGGCGCAGGGCGCGCAGGCGGCCGGTCAGCCGGTGGATCTCCGAGTCCCGGTCCATCGCCTCGCGGCCGATGCCGCCGGGGGCCCTGCGCAGGGTGTCGAGACGGTCGGAGAGTTCGGTGATCGTCTGGTCGAGGCTGCTCGCGATGGCCGCGAAGTGCGCCTCGTCGCCGGAGATCAGGTTCGCTTCGGCCTTGGAGGAGAGACGCTCGGGAAGGTGGAACGCACTGGTGGTCGTGGAGGTCAAGGTCATCAGCTCCGATCCGAGGTCACGCCTGCGAAGTCCGACGGTGCGCACACGCGCACCTCGGCACCGAGCGTCCACACCGGTGACGCGAGTCCCACCACCGGCTCGACGCCACCGCGCGACCCATCGACCGACAACAACACATGCACTTCGTTGATCTCCCATTTCCGCAGGTTCGGGCCTCGGCCAGCGATTGTGCGGCAAGGTGGGGGCCTTGCCGCAAGCCCCCCAGTGCGCTATAAGTTAAGAGTGGCAAGGAGTGGGAAGACCTCCTTGCCTTTCTTGCGCTCTACGCCTTTCTTGCTCTCTACGGACGGGCACATCTTTCAAGCAGTGGCGACGCGCGCAGACAGCGGCGGGTTCCCGCGCCGAAGATTGCCGGGCACAGGCAGTGCGGCAGGACTCACCGAGCAGGCATGCTGATGCCCTTCGGCAGAGACGGGGCGGCAGTGGAAGCAAGCACAACCCGCAGCGTGACGCGTGCGCGCGTGGGATCGGGACTGGCGGTGGCTGTCCTTCTGCTGCCCCTCGCCGGCTACGGACTGGCCCGTACCGGGGCAGTCCCTGAAGGCACACCGATCGTGCTCGCCCTGCTGTGCGGGATCTTTGGCTTCGTCCTCCTCACCGAACTGGGCGAGGAACGAGCCCCGTTCGGGCACTCGTCGTCGCACCTGACCGCGCACACGCTGACCGGGGAACGCTCCGTCGACCTGAACCGCATCGCCACCGTCCGCCTGCTCACGACCTTTTCGTACAGCGGCCCGCACCGCACCCTGGTGGTGTGCGACGCCCATGGTGTGCGCCTGGGCATCACGACGAAGAGAGCCCGCGGAAAGGTTCGCCGTGCGATCGAGAAGGCCGACGCGAACGCCGCGCGAGGAGTCCCCCGCCCCCGGGTGAGCCGAGCGGCCCGGGCATTCCTGGGCCTCGCCCCGGGACAAGGGCTCGTCGTCCACACGGTTCTCGCCTTTCTGCTTGTGACGACGTCCGCGATCCTGTACTTGGTCGTTGCGCTCCGGCTCGGCGGGCAATGAGAGCTGGGAGCATCTACGTTCCCTATCGCGAGACGTACTGAGGCAACTCGGCCCGGAGAAAGTGAACTTCGCTCCCCAGGCGACCTTGCTCGCCGCGCTCCTCGCACCGCCGCTCTACGAGGTGCCGCACCGTCTGCGCCTGCTGGTGCGCCCGGACACGGTCTTGCGGTGGCGTGCGCCGGCGGTGTCGACGAACTCGGCGAAGTCGCCGGACGGGTCGGCCGGCGCCGCCGCGGCAGAGCTGGTGCGGGCTGGTGCGGCGGCGCCCTGGGTGACCACGGTGGTGGTCGGCTGGGCGAGAGCCAGGGCGAATGCGGCCGCGCCGGCCATTAGCGGACCCATACACCGGCTCGCCCGAGATGGACGCTGCGGCGGGTGCGGTGGAGGTCGAGACCGGCCGCGGTCGGCGGCGGTCTCAACGGAAGGTGCCGGCATCGGTGAACTCCCGGAGCAAGAGCAGCGGTTGACGCCATGAACCAACCCAGCAGGGCGTACCGGTTTGCGTACCGGTTTTTTGGGGCCTGCAGTTGCGAGTTGGTTGCGTTGGACCGGTACGCAAACCGGTACGCGCTTCGGCACGCACTTCTTCACCCAACGTGTCGAAACTCCGGGACGGCAAGACGTCCGACGGCCGCTGCGCACCCTCGTACTCAGAAGCTGCGCAGTGTGGTGCGCAGCCTCCACACGACCCGGTGCGCAGTGACCGGTGCCGGGGTGCGGCCCACGACTGCGCAGCGTCCTATGGAACTCGTATTCGGGGTGCAGTGCGCAGGTGCCCGAGCTCGCTGCGCAACGCGGTCCTGGGAGATGCGCAGCACGCTCGCCCGGCACTGACTCCGGCTGCGCACTGCCAACTGAGGCGCGTTGCGCACCGGGTAGTGCGCAACCCGCACCGGTCGTCTGTGAACGGTTGGTACGCCCTTGTGGCGCCTACCAAAACGCGTACCGGGCGGCCGGAGCGGTACGGCAAGAACGTGTACCGGTACCTGAGCGACCGGTTGCTCTCTGCTGGCCATGGGGTCATCTGACAGGTCTGTGACCTGTGGGTTCTGTAGACCGGTACGCGTTTCGGTACGTGCTTGTCCGCCCCCGCAAAACGCGTACCGGTCGGCGGTTGGCAGAGGGCGCGGTCAGTCGCCGCAGCGCCCTGGAAACCGGGTGGCACGGAATCGGCCGAGGCTGCCGGTACGCGTTGGGAAACCAAACGCGTACCGGCGCGGACAGTGCGCAGTTGCCGCGAAAGGAGCGCCCACGGTGCTGCGCAACCTCCGCTGCGCACCCTGACTGCGCACCTTGTGGTCCCCGCCGCGCAGGGTTCCGGCCGGTGCTGCGCAGTGGACGATCGGGTCGTGCTGCGCAACCATCCGCGAGCCGTTGCGCAGCCGGTGACAGGCGGGTGCGCAACCAGTGCGCAGTGGCGCCCGGCGGCGTGGGGCAGCCAGAAGCGTACCGGTGTGCGTAACGGCTGGCTGTGACGGACGGTGATTCAGCCGTGATCGCGGGGCTCCTTTTCGGCAAGGCTTCGGTGCGCCCTGCCGGGCGTCAACACCGGCATTGACCAAGGCCCGCAGTCCCGGTCGGGATGCGGATCCGGACACCATTGGGATGGCCTGTAAGCCAGGTGGACAACCTCACTGCCCGGGATCAGCCGGTACGTCGGACGGAAGACAATGGGGACCAGGCGACCCGCCGGACCCGGTGAAGGTTCTGATCGAGCTGTTGATCATGAAGCGGTCGCGCCTGGGTGGGGGAGGCTTAACGCTCGCCGGCGACCCCGGCCGCCGGAACCGGCATCGCCGACAAAGTAACCCTCAAAATCAGGAGCAAAGTCACCCGCAAACCAGTCCTCAAAGCCCCTAGTGCAACCTTCACCGCCTGAAACAGGAAAGCGGCAGGTCAGGCCCACTGGTACGGGCGTACCGGTCTCGCCGACAACCCCTCTCACGCACACTCCGGCCCGGCACCAGGTGGGGAAAGAAGAGAAAGAGCAGGCGGCAGGACCGGGCCGGCGCGTGCGTGCTCGGGGTTCGGAGCCGCGATCTGTCTTGGGGGAGGCCACCACCTTCACCCTGCTTCGGCAGGCACCCGGCGGCCCGACGATGTCAGGATCGATGCCGAGCGCCCTCAGCTCTCCCAGCCACGCGCCTCCACGTGGCGCTGGCCGCGCAACGCGCCCTGCCAGCCTGGCGGCGAGGGATCGGCTTGTCCGGCTGATGGCGGCCATGATCTAAGTCCCCATGGGTCATTCCTTGCCGTCTCCGTACTCGTCAGTCGTTGATGTCGACTCCGTAGCCGCGCGCGAGGGTGTCGAGTCCGTGGTCGTATCCCTGTCCGACGGCGCGGAACCGCCAGAGCGGTCCACGGCGGTAGAGCTCGGCCAGGATCAGCGTGCGCTCGCTGGTGGCGGCGTCCAGTGTCGCGCGCATCAGCGGGGCGGCGCTGCTGCCGGGCGCCGCGGCCACTTGGACAGCGCCGACGTCGCCGAAGGACAGGCTGCCGTCGATGGCCGCGGCGATCACCACCCGACGTGAGGACGGGGGCAGGGAAGCGACATCGACGGTGATGGTCTGTTCGGCCGGGCCGTTGGTGAGCAGGTGAACGGTGCCGCCGGGGTTCTCCGGGGCGCCGTAGAACACGAAGTCCTCGTCGAAGGTGATCTGTTCGTCCTCGTCGAGCACGAAGGCGACGACGTCGACCTCACCGTGTTCCCGGGGTGCCCAGGACGCGGTGACATGCCACTGGGAAACAGACGTGGGCAGGTCGATGACGCCGCCGCGGGGAAGGACGCGGGGTGCCGCAGCATTGATGGACGTCTCCGCTGCTCTGGCCCCTGCCACCTGGGCACCGGCATTGGCGACGGAGATGGTCGCGGTGGCGGCGGTCACAGACGGATCGACGAGCCACCGCTCATCGCGCACCGAGAGCCCCAGTTGCGTGATCCGGGGCATGCGACGGTCGTTCTCCCCACCGGAGAGGACGACGACGTCGGTGACGCTGCGCGAGAGATTGACCGCTGCGGATCCGCCGAGCTCGACGACGCGGCCGCGCGCGTCGGCTGCCTCCGCGTGCGCACCACCCAGGACGAGTACGCGATGTCCGGCCAGTGGCCTGTCGCCCGACCCGACGGAAACGGGCTTGGTCTGGCGTGGGGCAGGGATGGCCGGTGCCGGTCCGGGCGCCTGATGCGTCGCTCCGGGTTCTACGTGGCTGAGCAGTTGGAGGAAGATGTCCTCGTCGAGGACGGGCACCCCCTCGGCGGCGGCCCGCCGAGCCTTCGCCGATCCGGACGTGGGCTCGTTGGTGACGAGGACGCTGGTGTGGTGGCTGACCGAGCCCATCATATTGAGTCCGGCGGCAACGCCCCGGCCGATCAACTCGGCCCGGGCACAGGCGGTTTCACCGGTGATCGCGACCTTCATGCCCTGCCGAAGCGGTGCTCCCGGAGTCAGCCGGCCGGGATTGCGGTAGGCGCAGGGTGTCTTGGGCGGCTTCGGCGTGAACTGAGACTCGGCCCGGGGCGGGCAGCTCACGAAAGGCAACGGCAGCGCGAGCCGTGCCGCCTCACGCAATGACGCCCGCAGGATCCCGGCCAGCACCCGGGTGTCGTCCAGCGCGTCGTGCGCGTGCTGCTGCGGTACGCCGTAGTGGGCGGCCAGCGTGCCCAGCTTCATGTCGTGCGTCGGCGGATCCACTTGGCGGTTCAAGGTGAGGGTGCACAGCCGCTGCGAGACGGGCAGCCACATGCGGGCCCGGGCAAATTCGTAGGCGAGGAAGTCGTAGTCGAACTGTGCGTTGTGGGCGACCAGGATGCGGTTCTGCAGCATTGCGCCGATGCGTTCGGCCACCTGGTCGAAGGTCGGCGCCCCGCGCAGCCGCTCAGCGGTCAGCCCGTGCACATCGACCGGCCCCGGATCGCACCCCGGATCAAGCAGCGTGGAGAACTCCCCGGTCTGCTCGCCATCCGGCCCGACGGTGACCACGGCGACCGACAGCACACGGTCCCGCCGAGGTATCAGCCCGGAGGTCTCCACGTCGACGAGAGCCCAGTCGTGGGCGTAACCGTCCCCAGAGATGAGGTCGAAGAAGGGCGAGGCGAGACTCATGAGGCCAAGGATGAACGGGCATACACGCCACCTTCAACCGGCATGCACTTTTATCTCAATATGAGACAGGGCGACGGTGGCCCGGCAACCAAGGGGGTGCGCTGAAACTTCGGGACGTCTTCTGGAATGAGGCGCCCCCGGCAGGTCGTGCGACTCATGCTGGCGGACAGCCCCCACAGCTCGTGACCAGTGATCATTGCTTGGCTGTCTCGCCTTGGCGAAGCTCGCTGAGGGGACGTCTTGAATTATCTGCCATGGCGGCATCAAGTCGCGTCCCTCGAGAGTGTTGCAGCCGACGTTCTGCGCGACGGCCTGGATGCGGATACCGCGGTCTCCTAGTTCGATGCCCACGATGATGAGGTACTGGATGGCGTGGAAGAGCCGGTCGAGCCGGGTGACTTTGATGGTGCCCTGAGGAGCACGACTCGGCTCAACTCATCCACTTCGCTTCGTACTTGGCGTACGTTCCGTCGTGCGTCGCCAGATGCGCGAACTGGGTCACGTACTCCTGGAAGTCGCGGTCGCCGCGCGGCGTCGCGTACGCCTTCTCGGCGAACGTGAACGGCTTGTCGGGGTGGACCGAGCACAGCTCCGGATGGAGCTTCGCCTGGTAGAGCGTCTCGCTCGCGTCGGTCATCATCACGTCCGCCCGGCCCGCCACGATCTCGTCGAAGATCGTGGTGTTGTCCGGGTGGACCTTGATGGTGGCGTGCTTGATGTTCGCGCGGGCGAACTGCTCGTTCGTGCCGCCCGGGTTGACGACCACGGTCGTCCCGGCCTGGTCGATGTCCTTGAGCGTCTGGTACTTGTCCTTGTCCGCGCAGCGCACGATCGGCGTCTTGCCGTCCTCGCGGGTCGGCTCGCTGAAGTACACCTGGCGGGCGCGGGCAAGCGTGATCGAGACGCCGCCGACGCCGATTTCACACTTCCCGCCCGCCAGGTCCTTCGTGAGATTCGCCCATGTGGTGTCTACGAAACGGGCCTTGGCGTCCAGGCTCTTCGCGAGGTCCCGGGCCATGTCGATGTCGATGCCGCTGTACGAACCGTCCTTCGGATCCTTGTACGTGAATGGGCGGTAGTCGCCCGTGGTGCACACGCGCAGCACCTTGGACTTCGGCACGGCGTCCAGCAGGCTCCCCTGCTGCTTCTTCGCGGGGCGGTCCACTCCCGACGGCTCGCCGGGCGCTGCGGCGGTCACGGCCAGCAGGCAGGCCAGTGCGGACAGGGTGGCAGCACGTTGTCTGGACGCACGGCGGCTCATCGCGACTCCTCGGCACAATAGTTGCAGCATGAAGTGATCACCCTGACAGAAGAGTTCACGCAGGTGAAGACGGCGTCCACGGGTCGGGAAGACTGAGCCGCGCGGGGCGCGTCCTACCTGGGACACAGAAGCATGACGCGCATGGAGGCGCCGCTACTACACACACCGCACCGACGGACACCTCACCGGCATCGACGACCTCCACGCCGACTGGCGCCGCTTTGACCTCGACCCCCAGGCCGCGTCACGCCCCGTGCGAGCGGCGAACTGGCGACCGAGACCTGCGCCTACGACGCGATGGACAACCAGGCCGACGCCAACCGGCCCGCCCGCCACGCCGGACAGGACGCCACCTTCCAGCGTCAGCGCAGCCCCCATCGCGCTCGGACGACGGGGGCCGTTTCGTCATGCCCGCTCGGCCAACTCCCGCGCGGCGGCGAGCGCCGCATCCCACGGGTATGCCTTCGGCTTCCCGGATCCAGCCGGGTTGGGCTCAAACCCGCCATCGCCGCACAAGACCGTGACGCCCTGCTCGCGCAGTTCGGTGACGCTGCGGTCAAGCTGCCGGTGCTGGGCATACACGGCATTCACGCACGGCATCGTCACTGTCGGAATGCCCTTGCCGATGCCTTCGGCGACGACACCGACCACGAATGACGACGTGATGCCGAGCGCCCACGAGTTGATGCTGCTGAAGGTAGCCGGGGCGAACAGGATGACGTCGGCTTTGGGCCAGACATCCGGCTGACCCGGCAACTTGTACTCGCTACGCATTGGTTGATTGGTCATTGCTCCAAGCCGTCAAGGCTCTCGTCGAGCCAACGCGCCGCGGTCGGCGTCAGCCCGAGGCAGACGTCCCACCCGTCGGCCTGTGCTGTCTCGATGACTCGCGCCACGTCGAACGCAGGGGGTGCGGCTGACACGAACAGGTACAAGGTCCGTGAGGGCATGCCCTCATCTCATCCCGCACCGTTGATCACACGCAACCGCACCCGCTCCGAGGGCAACGAGGGCGATTGCCGGTCCGGCCACGGAGCGCGGGTGTTGTTCCAGGCGGTGAGTCAGAAACGGAGTTCCAGTATGCCCAGAGACGACCATGCAGGGGCGCGCATCGCGGAAGGTCGCAAGCTCGGCGGATATACGCAACGCGGGTTCGCCGACGTGATCGGCTTCTCCTACAGCCAGCTCCACCAAGTCGAGGGCGGCCTTTTTCGGGAAGCCAGAAGCCGCCTGGAGTCGTTTCCAACCGGAGCCCTCTCTGCGCCCGTCTGGCAGACCTCATCCGGTCGGCTGCCTGCGTATCACGCCCCTGACCAGCAAAAAGGCCTCCCGAAGCAGAGCCTGTCAGCAGGGCCCCGGCATGACTCCAACCTGCGGCCAAGCGCTGAACAGACCTCGTGCAGTTGAAGGCCAGTAAAACAGCTCAAGCACCGGGCAGGCGTCCAATGGCTCGTCCGGCCGGTCCACCCAGCCGCACAAGGTGCGCCGGCCGGCACAACTCCAGCCGAGCGAGCCTGACTTTCCGGTCGCCGCCGTCTCTCAGGCGAAGCCCACGTTCGAGGGCTCCCCAACCTCAGGCACTACGCCCGCTCGTGAAGACCTGTCAGCGCGGCTTCGACGTCTGGCAGGCGCAGCGTCGTACGGTCTCCCGTTGGCGCCCTGATCGTCGAGATGATGACCACGTGAGCGCCAGTCGCCATGTTAGGGGGCGTGCCCTGGGTTACGGTCAGGCGCCTCCGCCCCTGAGGGGCGGCCGGCTCTCGGGCATTGGCAGCCAAGTCATCAAAACTCAGTACGAGTTGGCTCGCCCCACCAGCACACTGGACGACACGGATGGACAAAATGTGGTCAGGCATGAGCCGACCTGGCGCGAGGAGCCGGAGTCAGACGACGAGTACGACAACGGCACGGATCACAAGACCCTGTACGCCCTCTTCGGGCTGGCCATCTACAAGGCCAACGTCCTCGAACACTCTCTCGTCAACGCTCTCGCGCTCACCAAGCTCGTTACGGCGAGAGAGCAGGGAGAGCAGCTCACGCGCGACCCCTGGGCTCAAGGCTTCAAGGACATGATGGGGAGACTCATCAAGCGCGTCGAGGCGCACACAAGCGCCTACCCAGAGGTCGGCAACGACCTCACCAGGAGCCTGAAGCGGCGTAATGACCTGGTTCACAACTTTTGGCGCGAGCGCATCCAAGAGACGATCACCGACGCGAGCCGGGCCAAGCTGTGCGCAGACCTGAAAGCGGACTGCCGACTGTTCACTCAGACGGACGAACGCTTCAGCGAGTGGGTCCTGAACCCCATCATGGCGAAGGTCGGGGTCACGCCCGAGGACGTCGAAGCCCAGTACTTGAAGGAGCGCCGCGAGGTGATGGCGCGCTATGAGACCGAGGCGTTCACGGCCGAAGAGAACCCGACCTGATGATCTGAGTCAGGGTGAGTCCAGCCGCAGGGCCATCGATCTGCCGCTGCGGCTGGACGGTGCAGTCTGACGTCTCCGTCACACGGTCGTGGCTGCACGATCCATGTCCACCGGATGCCGGTTCCCGTAGAGCCGCCTCTCGATCTCGTCCAGGCTTCTGTTCTTTGTCTCCGGTACGAGGGCGACAGCGAAGAGCAGAGCGAGCAGGGAGATGCCGGAAAAGATGAAGAAGGTGCTGGAGGAGCCGATGCCCTCGACGAGCATCGGGAAGAACTGGGATACGAGGTAATTGCCGCCCCAGAGGCCGAAGGTGGCGATGGAGGCGGCTACGCCGCGGATGTGCGTCGGGAAGATCTCGGAAATGATGACGTAGGTGATCGTGCCGAAGGAAACCGCGAAGAACGCCACATATCCGAGGATCAGTGCCAGCAGCAGAGGCGCGTTGGGGTGGGTGCTGCGGAAAACCAGGCCGATCGAGACCAGCAGGACGGTCATCGCGCTCGCACCGGTCAAAAGGAGTGTGCGGCGGCCGACCCGGTCGATGAGCCACTCCTTGCAGCGGCGTTGGTCTGTCGCTGATCGGTGCTTTTGCCAGGATCATCATGCGGAGCGGGTTCGTCAGGTCGTTCAAGGACTCGCCGTCCAGGCCGCTTCGGGAGTGCCCCGCGGGGTACTCCTTACTGTCACGGAGCAGACGGCGATATCGACGAACTCGCCCGCTCCTACGCGCGACCCGACGCGTTCAACGGCGCGGCCGGACTGTACCGATCGAAACTCCGCGAAGGTGACGAAATCCGCCAACTGGCATCCCGGATACTCACCATGCCCGGCTCGCCGTCGGCGGCAGATCGGGAAAGTTCACCCCGACGACAATGCGCCTGGTCGCCGAGGACGTCAGCACCCTCTCCCACCGTTCTCATCGGAGTGACGCTCGTCGCCGCCACGCTCGTGTCAGGTCAGAGTTCGGTCGTCCAGATTCTGACGGCAAGCGGCTTCAGCGAGTGAACAGGTCGGGGTTCTTGCGGACCCAATCGGCTACTCCTGCAGCGGACCGCCCGGTGACGTCTGCCATGCCGTCCGCCTGGCGGTCATAGCGGCCGGCCGCGTGTAGGCGAGCCATGGTGGAGATGTGCTGGAGGACATGGTCCGGCAGTCCCAGCGCCCCGAGATCGTTGTCGAGCCATTCCTGCAACGGGACGTCGGTGTAGCCGACCGTGCGGTGCAAAGCATCGGAAATCTCGGCGGCCAAAGCGGCGATGTCCTGTGATCGGGGACCGGTCAGCTCATAGGTCCGGCCGATGTGCCCGGCCGGATTGGCCAGAATCTCCTCGACGACCGCGGCAACGTCACCGGCCGCGATCGGGGAGGTTTTCGCCTTGCCGAAGGGCCACCTGATGGTGCCGTCCTTGGCGATCGAGGAAAACACGGTCTGGAAGAGCGGGTTCTCCATGAAGACGGTGGGCCTGACCTGGACCATGGGCAGGCCTGACCAGTCGAGAACCTGCTCGACCAGCCACTGCTGACGATGCTGATGCGACTCGGAGCCGCTGGTGGCGTCCATCTCGGAGACGGTCAGCTGTGACATGTTCACGAACGCCTCCAGCCTTCCGTAGGCGCGCGCGACCGCCGCTGTGGTCACGGCGGCCAGCAGATACTGTGCCGACACGGCCATGCCGAAATACATCCGACCGCAGCCGTCTAGGGCGTCGGCGACATCACGGGCACGCGTCAGATCCCCGACCACGACTTCGGCACCCGTCGCGCGCAGCGCCTGGGCACGGTCGTCATCTCGGTGCACCAGAGCGCGGACCTGGAGGCCCCGGCGCCGTAGACCTTGGACGACGGTCCTGCCGACGGCCCCGACGCTGCCCGCAGCACCGGTCACCAGGATGGGCCGCACGCCTGCTTCCGGGCTGTAGTCCATGGGGGCAGCCTGCGGACGGCATGGCCAGGGCGCAACTGGGGTGACGTCCAGCCCGGAGAAGAGATCGTCATGACCACACCGGCCCTCCAGGCCGCGTGACCGAACCTGTCACCCGAACCTGCATCAGACCCGGACGCCCTCGTCACGATTTCCTGGGGATCCGAGTTCGGAGAAGCGTGAACGATGCACGGCCGTACATGGCCCTCTTCAGCGTTTTGGCCCTGTTGACGTGACCTTCGACGACGCCTGAGCTCCTTCCAGTAAAGGATGAGTCCAGCGGTGACGGCGTCGAGGTCCTGACGGAGCTACACGGCGAAGCCGCTCATCGGTTTCGGGGCGCCTTGCTCGGCCTGGAGGATCCATTCGAGGAGCGTCTCCCCCCTCGGGCCCGGCGACACCACCTGCAGATCATCTCGGACAGGGGGACACAGTCATACCGGGCCCGGAGGCCAGCGGCCCTCTTGCAGGACCGCGAAGAAGATAACGGGGGCGGCCCGGGTGGACTCGGCCGAGCGGGGGTTTTGGGAGTGTGAACCGGTGCCGGTGCCGCCATTGCGGGTATGGCGGCGCGCATGAGCGGAATTGAACTCAGCAGCACCGCGTTCGACGATGAAATGGTGATTCCTCGTCGGTACAGCGGGGAGGGTGAGAACATCTCACCGCCCCTGACCTGGTCGGGGGTCCCCCACGAGGCCACGGAGCTGGTCCTCCTGTGCGAGGACCCGGACGCGCCGGGGACGACCTTCCTGCACTGGCTGGTGACCGGCATCGATCCGGGGACCACGGGGGCGGCGGAGGGCCAGAAGCCGCAGGCGGGTCTGCCGTGGCCCAACGACTTCGGCCGCGTGGGCTGGGGAGGGCCGATGCCTCCACCGGGACACGGGCCGCATCGCTATGTCTTCCGCCTGTACGCCCTGTCCGAGCCGCTGCCCCTGCACGACCACCCGGGCGTCGAGGACGTGCACCGTGCCCTGAAGGGCAGGGAGCTGGCCTCCGGCACCCTGGTCGGGACGTATCAGCGCTGAGCGCGTCACGGCTGGTCGTAGCCATGGGCGCCGTACAGCCGGACGAACCGGGCCGCGGTGACCATGCTGCGGTGCACCAGGTTGTGGCCCCGCCGCTCGTACAGCTCGACGCGCTCCTGCCCGCCCTGCCCGATCGGCTGGACGAGCCGGCCACCGGTGCGGAGCTGATCCACGAGCGGCTCAGGCACTCGCGGGAAGGCCGCGCAGACGATGACGGCGTCGAACGGGGCACGGGTCGGCATGCCGAGGGTCCCGTCGCCGAGTACGACGTCGGCATTGCCGATGCCCTGCCGGGCCAGCCGCAGGCGGGCCTCGTCGACCAGGTCGGGCCAGCGCTCGACGCTGACGACGTACGCGGCCAAGCGGGCCAGCAGCGCGGTCTGCCAGCCGTATCCGGTCCCTACCTCCAGGACTTGTTCGTCTCCGGTGAGGCCGAGAGCGGAGACCATCATGGCGACCAGCGAGGGCTGGGTCGTCACCTGCCCATGGGGGAGCGGAACGGGCGTGTCCCGGTACGCGGATGCCACCTCGTCCGCGGGGACGAATTCCGTTCGGGGAACGCTCCGTACGGCCTCCAGGAGACGGACGTCGGTCACGCCCACGGCGCGTGCCGCGCGGACCAGGTCCTCGGAGGTCCCTTTATGAACCATTGGACCGCGGCGCCGTGGCGGTGGCGCCGGTGGACCCGCTCGTGGTGCGCTCCAGAAGCCGCGAGGGGTGATCGTGCTCGCCGCCCGATGTCGCCTCGTTGCTCACGTGCTTGGTGCCTTCTCGCAGGCCTCGTTGCGGTGCCGGTGAGGGGGGTCCGTTTCCGGCCGGGCACAGCCCTGGCAGTCCAAGGAGTACCGCAGGGTTGGCCACCGCTGGCACGCCTACCGCGCAGGTCTTCGGCGGTGTGATCGAGACGTCCGTCTCCTCCGCGCCGCTCCTGCTCCTGTCCATGTACCCATCCGCCGCTCATACGCCGCGCTGCCGCTCCAGCCCAGTGTCGGCATGTTCCGCGCGCGGCGCGATCCGGGGCGGTCGGTCGCAAGGGGCGCCCCGTGATCCGGGAGGCACAGCGCGTCGGCGTCAGGACGGGGTCCCCAGGTCGGTGTACCGCAGCAGGGCGCCCAAGCCCTCGTACAGTCTCAGCTCGCTCTCCGGCACGACGACCAGCTCGGCACCGGTGCCGACGAGGGCCCGGACGAGGGCCACGTCGGCCGGTTCCTCGCGCGGGGCCCGCACGCCGAAGGACATCAGCTCCGCCTCGGTCAGGGCGAGCTGAGTGGGCTGGGAGCCCGCCCAGAGCCGCAGCGAAGAGCCTGGCGGTCGGTTCAGCAGCAGTGCCGCGACCTGGGCACGCTGGAGGGCGGCGACGGTGGCGGCCAGCCCGTCCGTCATGGGTCCGTCCAGAGCACGCCGGCCGATGAAGGTGTCCACGAGTTCCCGGTCGTGCGCGGCCATGCGACCGCGAAAGACGCCGTCGAGCTGCGGCTCCAACAGAGCGCGTCCCGTGTCGGTGGGGGTCCGGCCGCCCACGCGTACGACCTTGTCGCGCAGGGTGTGCGGCAGGCGGCGGATCAGGACGTTGCACGCCCACTCGTCCCCGCCCACCACGACAGTGTCGGCATGGGCGCGCCGCGCCCGGTCGTCCAGCCGGTGACCGAGCCGGAGAGAGATGCGGTGCCAGGTCGCCACCGCCACCCTGCGGTGCAGCCGCTCACCCGGGGTGACGGTGGACGCGGGCCAGGTGCCGGTCTCCGCCTCCAGAGTTACCCAGCCGTGGGTCTCGGCGGTCGGAAGGCCGCCGTAGTGGACGACTACGGCCATGTAGGGGATCTCTGGAAGGTGCTGGGTGACCAGGGGCATTGCGTCCGGCAGGGTGCTGTAGCGCGCGGAGTCGTGCTCGGGCGGCCTGGGCAGCTCCCCGTCCAGGACGAGCGTGTCGTGGGCGGCGAAGATGGCCTGACCGTGCACCCCTGGCACCTCTGTGTCGGCGCCGACCACCTCCTCCAGTACGTTGAGCAGCGCCCGCTCCGAGCCCTGACGGGACAGACTCTCGCGCAGCCGGCTCCAGCGCAGCGCGATCGCCTGCTCGGGATGCTCGACGTTTCGGGAGGTGTCCAAGTACACGGAGGCGAACGGGCCCGGCTCCGCGTAGAGGGGTTCAAGGAACGACAGCCTCATCGCCACTCCTCGTCGATGGTCTCCCCTTCTTTCATGATGCGCGCCCCGGGGACGATGGAGCTTGACGAGCGCAAAGTGGTGCGGAATGCGGGGCGGTCAGGCGCCGGCAGAAGCTGGCCCATCGTGAGCATGGTGGCGGCGACCAGGCCGTCCAGCATCGCCGAGCCGCGGGCCGGGACTGCAGGCCGCCAAGCAGCCCGAGCTCCGTAGCCGGACGGAGAGGCAGTCTGCGCGGGAGTACCAGATCGTGGTGGGGGCCGCCTTGCCCAACGTGCATACCGGTTTCTGGGCCGTATTCGACAGACCGAGCGGCGCGCTCGTGAGGTGAGGATCCAGCAGGGCCCACCCATCCGGAGGCCATCGGGTTGTCTTCGCGGTGGTACTGCCAGTTGCGGCTGGCCTTCGCCATGATGGGGCTGCGAGGCCTGGGCGGCGGAATCTTCTCTGCCGCCATGCCAGCCGCGAACCTCGCCGTCACGCCGAAAGAAGAGACCTCGAGCGCGATGAGCTTCAACCAAGTCGTCCGTAGCGTGGGATTCTCTGTCCGCAGCGCACTCGGCGGCCTGGTGACTGCCGCCCACACCGGTACGACAACGGCCTACCCCGCAGAATCCGGATACACCACAGGGGCCTGGACCGGAGCCGCGTCAATGGCGGTGACCGTGGCGATAGACCTGCTCCTGCAGCGCGCCGGGCGCGAAGCCTGCGGTGACGAAGTGCCCGCCTGCACGATGACCTGCGGCGGCTCTCGGGAGCGGCAAGCCTCCGGTCGCATCCACGGCCGAGCTCACGCTCGATTTCCAGCCTGAGGCGCTCATCTGGCGTCACTTGCCGCTGTAGACGGGGAACATGCTGTGCTCGCCGTAGTCCACGTTGCGCAGGCTCCGCAGGGCGTCCATGTCATCGCCGGAGATCTTGAAGTCGACCTCGGCGTTGGAGCGCATGTGTTCGGGGTTCGCCGTCTTGGGCAGCGACACCGTGCCCAGCTGCAGGGTGTAGCGGATGCACAGCTGCGGGACGGACACACCGTACTTCACTGCCATCGCCTGGACCTCGGCGTTCTGCAGGATCGCTCCGTGTGCGATCGGCGAGTACGCCTCGACGAGGATCTGCTTGCCCTCGCAGTAGTCCAGGAGCTCCCAGGGGGTGTTGCCGGCGTGGACGAGCAGCTGGTTCACGTGCGGCACGACGGTCGCGCCCTGCAGGACGTTCTCCAGGTCCTGCTGCTGGAAGTTGGACACCCCGATGGAGCGGATCTTGCCGGCCTGATGCGCCTCTTCGAGCGCGCGCCATGCTTCGCGGTTGCCCTCGGCGTAGTCGCCGCCGCGGAAGTCGTTCCACGGCTGCGGACTGTGGATGAGCATCAGGTCGATGTACTCGATCCCGAGTTTCTCCAGTGACCCGTCGATCGCGTCGACGGCCTGGTCGTGGTCCTTGATCTCAGCAGCGAGTTTGGTCGACACGAACAGCTTGTCGCGGGGCACGCCGGCGGTGCGCACGCCCTCGCCGACGCCGCGCTCATTGCCGTAGGCCTGGGCGGTGTCGATGTTGCGGTAGCCGATCTCCACGGCTGCGCGGACCGCCTCGGCCGCCTGGGCGTCGTCGATGAACCAGGTGCCGAGCCCCAGCTTGGGGATCTCGACGCTGTTGGACAGCGTGTAGGTCTCGTCCAGGATGGTCATGCGTTTGCTCCGTTCTTCGGCAGCTCGCCGTACACCTCGTCGGTGACGGGCTCGAGCCATTCGTTGCTGACGTCTTCGCCCGGGGTGATGAAGGCGACGTGGGAGAACCACGAGTCCGCCTTCGCGCCGTGCCAGTGCTTCGTGCCCGCCGGGACGCGGACCACCGTTCCCGGCTCCATGCTGATGGGATCCTCGCCCTCGGCCTGGTACCAGCCGCTGCCTGCCGTGCACAGCAGGATCTGGTCACCGCCACCGCTCGTGCCGTGGTGGATGTGCCAGTTGTTGCGGCAGCCCGGCTCGAAGGAGACATTGCTGACGGGAACGCTCCCCGAGGCGAGCGGAGCCAGGTAGCTCTGGCCGGTGAAGTACTGCGCGAAGGCGTCGTTCTTCTCCCCGAGCGGGAAGATCTGGTCAAATCCGTTGACAGTCATTTCGTTCGTTCCTTGTGTTTCAGCGCGTCCCGCCGTGCGCGGTACGCCAACGGCGTCCTGGGTCCAGCCGGTCAGGCTGCGCAGCCTCCCTAGCGATTGACGTAAGCCATGTGCTCGGCGTTGTAGCGATCGCCGCTGACGCCGACCCGCTGGGCAAGGCCGTCGAGGTCGGCCACCTCGTCCGCGGACAGCGCAACAGCCGTCGCGGCGGCGTTCTCCTGGATGCGTGCCGAGCGGCGGGTGCCGGGGATCGGCACGATCCACGGCTGCTGCGCGAGCAACCAGGCCAGGGCGATCTGGCCCGGCGTCGCGCCCTTCACTTCGGCGAGCTGCCGGACATGGGCGACGAGCGCCTGGTTCGAGGCCAGGTTCTCCGCCTTGAAGCGTGGGACCCGGTGGCGGATGTCCCCGTCGGTGAACGTCGTGGACGTGTCGACGGTGCCGGTGAGAAAGCCCTTGCCGAGCGGGCTGAACGGCACGAACCCGATGCCGAGCTCGGCGAGCGTGGGCAGCACCTCAGCCTCAGGGTCCCGTGTCCACAGCGAGTACTCGCTCTGGACTGCGGTCACGGGGTGGACGGTGTGTGCGGCGCGGATGGTGGCGGCCGAGGCCTCGGAGAGGCCGAAGTGCCTGACTTTCCCCTCGGCGATCAGCTCGCCGACGGTGCCTGCGACGTCCTCGATCGGCACGTCGGGGTCGACGCGGTGCTGGTAGAACAGGTCGATCGCGTCGGTGCGGAGCCGCTTCAGAGACTCCTTCGCGACGCGGCGGATCTGCTCGGGACGACTGTTGAGGCCGACGCTCTGGCCGTCTTGGATGTCCCATCCGAACTTGGTGGCGATCACGACCTGGTCGCGGATCGGCTCGAGCGCCTCGCCGACCAGCTCCTCGTTCACGTAGGGCCCGTAGACCTCGGCGGTGTCGAAGAAGGCCACGCCCTCGTCGACCGCGGAGCGCAGCACCGCGATCATGTCGCCACGACTGCCGGGGTTGGGGCCGTAGCTCTGGGACATGCCCATCGCGCCGAGCCCGATCGCGGAGACCTCCAGACCGTGTCCGAGTGTTCTGGTATGCATGGTTATCTCTCTTGGATCGTGGTCGGGTGCCCGCTGCGGGGCGGTCCTGCGGTGGACGTGGCGGCGAGGCTCGCGAGCAACTGCAGGCGCTCCTGGCTGGGCGAGCCGGGCTCGGCGGTGTAGATGAGGAAGGACAGTCCGGGCTCGGCGGTCAGCTCCATCCCCTCGTACGTCAAAGTGAGGTCGCCGACCTCGTGGTGGTGGAACTCCTTGGTGCCTGATCCGTGGCGGCGCACGTTGTGTGCTCCCCATCGGGTGCGGAACGCGTCGCTGCACGTGGACAGCTCGCCGATCAGGTCGTGCAGTTGCTTGTCCCGTGGATCCCTGCCGGCTTCGGTGCGCAGGATCGACACGGTGACGTCCGCGGCCGCCTCCCAGTTGGGGTAGAACGCCTGGGCCCGTTCGTCGAGGAAGCAGTAGCGCGCCAGGTTTTCTTGCCCGGGACCGTCGAACACCTCGTCGTAGAAGGCGCGCCCGAGGGCGTTGGTGGCGAGGACGTCCATCCGGCCGTTGCGCACGAACGAGGGCCCGAGGGCGATGGCGTCCAGCGCACGGGTCAGGCTGTCCCTGGGCACCCACTCCTTCGGCCTGCGCCTGCGCACGGGCCGGGCCGCGCCATTGGCTGCCCGGGCGAGGTCGAAGAGGTGCTCGCGCTCGGCGTCGTCCAGCTGCAGCGCCCGGGCGACCGACTCGAGGACGGCGTCCGAGACGCCGGCCAAGTGGCCGCGCTCGATCTTGGCGTAGTACTCCGGGCTCACGTCCGCGAGCATCGCCACCTCGCCGCGGCGCAGGCCCGCCACCCTCCGGTGCCCGGAGACCGTCAGTCCAGCCTGCTCGGGAGTGAGGTTCGCTCGACGGGACATGAGGAACTCCCGTGCTTCGTTCCTGGCGTCCATGCGTTCCACGCTAAAGCGCGAAGCCGCTGTGAGGGATGCCCTGCCAGTACGCCCCTCACCAGGAACTCCCTCGCTCGACATGTCTGGCGCTGCCATTGGCATTGCACCTACAGAGATCGACCGACGGACGTCGACGCAGGCAGGGAGAGACCATGGCTGAGAACACAAGCACCGGCTGGACCGGCGGGAAGAACGCCTTCGGCGACTTCGCCCCGGGGATGGTCCATTACACCGACAGGGTCCTCTTCGACGAGGTCTGGGAGCGCAAGGGCCTGTCCAAACGCGACCGCAGTCTCGTCACCATTTCCGCTCTGACCGCGCTCGGGAAGATGGATCAGCTGCAGTTCCACCTCGGCTTCGCCCGCCAGAACGGCGTCACCGACGAGGAGCTGCAGGAGGCCCTGCTGCACTTGGCGTTCTACTCCGGCTGGCCCAACGGCATGGGAGCGACGAGCGTGCTGAAGAGCATCGTCGAGCAGCAGGACTGAAGCGCCCCAGGCGCGGCCGCCGCGTCGGCCGGATGGTCGGCGACGGCCTCCCCGATCACAGCTCGCGGCCTCGGGCGGCGCCCAGGCTCCTGGTGGCCAGCGCCGCCAGGAGCGCGATGGCAGCGGCCGGAACGAGACGGATACGAAGCCCGGGTTCGAATCCGGACGTGCCGGCGATCAGGGCGCCGAAGACGACGACGGCCAGGGCGCCGCCGATCTGGCGGCTGGTGTTGAAGACACACCGCCGGCGGTCCGATGTCGTTCTCTGGGATTCGGTGCGAGATTCGGTGCGAGTGGATTAGCTGGCTACTGAGCGGCCGGCGTCGCGGAGAAGACCTGGCTGTGGCCGTGAGACACAAGCCCAACGGCCACACTGAGACAGATCGAAGACCAGCAGGTCACGACGGCAGGAAGTGCCATGGGCTCTGCGGCGGCCCAGGAGTCGGGCTGAGTGGCCGATTCCGCGATCGGGACAGCCGAGCACGGGCCCGCTGGGCTGACTACCGTCGGAACGGAAGTGGATTCCTCGAACCGGATCAAGCCGACGGGATCGGCGAATGCGCGGAGTTGGCAGGCGATGGCGGGGCGGCGGGGAGTTCTGACCGGGGAGCCGGTGACGACTGAGAGGGTGCCCCGGGTGACCAGGGTGTTGAGCACTGAGGTGACGACGGTCCGAGACAGGACGGTGCGCCGGGTTGCGGGGCGACGTGCGTGGGAGTCGTGAAGAGTTCTTGCACGATTCCCGGGATTCCGTCACGGGACCGGAAGACTCGGAGGGCTCACTCGGCGCTTCCGAACAGGTCGGGCGCCGCCCCATGCGATGGGAGACCGATCAACGATGTTCACTCTGGTACGGAGCAGAGCCCGGACGGCCGCGCTCGCGCTCTCGGCCGTCGCGGCCCTGGCCTTCGGTACGACCACCATGACGAGCGCGACAGCCGCTCCCGCGCCCGCGAAGCAGGGGCCGACCTCGGTGGCGTACGTCGAGGTGAACAACAACAGCATGCTGAACGTCGGCAAATACACCCTCGCCAACGGCGGAGGCAACGTCTTCGACGTTGCCGTGATCTTCGCGGCGAACATCAACTACGACACGGGCACGAAGGCGGCGTATCTGTCCTTCAACGAGAACGTGCAGCGCGTCCTCGACAACGCCGCCACGCAGATACGGCCTTTGCAGCAGAAGGGCATCAAGGTCGTCCTCTCGGTGCTTGGCAACCACCAGGGCGCGGGCTTCGCCAATTTCCCGTCCCAGCAAGCGGCTTCGGCGTTCGCCAAGCAACTGTCTGACACCGTGACCAAGTACGGCCTCGACGGCATCGACTTCGACGACGAGTACGCCGAGTACGGCAACAACGGCACCGGTCAGCCCAATGACAGCTCGTTCGTGCACCTGGTGACGGCGCTGCGCGCGAACATGCCGGACAAGATCATCAGTCTCTACAACATCGGCCCGGCCGCGACGCGTCTCTCCTACGGCGGTGTCGACGTCTCGTCCACATTCGACTACGCCTGGAACCCGTACTACGGCAGCTGGCAGGTCCCCGGCATCGCACTGCCCAAGTCGAAGCTGTCACCGGCGGCTGTCGAGATCGGCCGGACCTCGCAGAGCACGGCAGCCGACCTCGCCCGCCGCACCGTCAGTGAGGGGTACGGCGTCTATCTGACGTACAACCTCGACGGCGCCGATCGCACCGCCGACGTTTCCGCGTTCACCAGGGAGCTGTACGGCAGTGACGCTGTCCACACGCCGTAAGGCGACCGCACGCCCCGGCGCGTGGTGCCCCCGCGGTGCTTGCCGCATCGCATAGGGCCGCGACCCGTGCAGCCGTGCTCTCGACAACGATGTCGGGGGCACGGTGGCGCGTCATGGCCACGTCGATGTCGTCCGCACCTTCCGGTCCATGCGGGTCAGGCCGACGGCCGGATCGTGTCCGTGACGAGTCCGGCCACGACATCGGCCGACAGGCGTGTGAGCGTCACGCCCGGGAACGGCGGGTTCGTGCTCATCGGCCAGGACAGCGCAGAAGCCTTCGCCTGCCGGCGGGGGCGAGGTCTTCGTCGACGAGGCGCGGAGCGGAGACGAAGCCGGAGACAAGGCCTTGCGCGGGGTCGGTGGCGGACAAGGGGACCTTCCTGAGCGAGGGGACGGGCCTGCGCGTGGGACGGTCTGAGGGAGGAGATGGATCGAACGGTGGGACGGGCTTGCGCGAGCCGCGATCGGCGTGCTGAATCAGGACGGCCGATTCGGGTGTGGCTGGTGCCCGATCTGCTCAGTGCGGAGGGCCTGATGCCGGGAGCCATCCCGTCGGGCGCTCACAGTTCCGGCAACTCGTGCCCGCTGTCACGGCCACGGCAACAAGCCTGCACGCGCTCATTGGGCCGCGGTGACCTGATCGGCTTCCGTCGGGTGTTCCGCACGCGACGAGGTGACCACCTCCGAGCGCCGGGTGCCCCGGTCCATGAGGCCTCCCGTGAAGGCGAGGCCCAGACCGGCCAGGGCGAGAGCCGCCCCGACCAGGTTGGGTGAGGTCCAGCCCCAGCCCGCCGAGATGGCCAGGCCACCGAGCCAGGCACCGCCCGCGTTGGCGAGGTTGAAGGCGGAGTGGTTGGAGGCGGCCGCCATCGTCGGAGCGTTCTGCGCCTTGGCCATGAGCAACATCTGGACGGGCGTGGTGATGAGAGAACCCATCGCACCGATGAAGGCGATCGTCACCAGCGCGGGCACCGTGCTGTGGACGGTGAAGTAGAACGTCACCAGCGCCGCGGCCAGCAGAGCGAGCCCCGCGTACAGCGTGGGCCTGAGGGCACGGTCGGTGAGCGGGCCCGCGACCACGGTGCCGAGCGTCATGCCGACGCCGTAGAGCGCGAGGACCAGCGTGGTGGAGGAGTCGGAGATGCCCGTCACGTTCGTCAGCATGGGCACCAGGTAGCTGTAGACGGCGAAGAACCCGCCGAACCCGACGACGGCCGTGGCCAGGCCGATCGCGACCTGCTTGTTGCCCATCGCCCGCAGCTCGTGCCGGATGCCGGACTGCCGGCCGCGAGGCTGGTGGGGAACGAAGAGGGCCAGCGAGGCGAGGGCGACGATGCCGATGACGGCGACCGCCCAGTAGGCGGACCGCCAGCCCAGGTGCTGCCCGAGGGCCGTACTCGCCGGCACACCGACGATGTTCGCGATGGTGAGCCCGAGGAACATCTTCGAGACGGCACGTGCGGCACGTTCGGGGGCGACCAGCCGGGAAGCGACGACGGCACCCACACCGAACAGCGCTCCGTGCGGCAGACCTGCCAGAAAGCGCGCGGCGAAGAGCAGTCCGAAGTTGGGAGCGAGCGCGGACGCGATGTTGCCGACCACGAACAGCCCGGACAGGAGCAGCAGCAGCCGCTTGTGGGGAACGCGCGCGCCGATGCCCGTCAGCACGGGGGCGCCGACGACGACACCGAGCGCGTAGGCCGATACGAGGTTGCCGGCATGCGGCACTGATACGTCGATGCCGTCAGCGATCTGGGGCAGCAGCCCCATCGTCGCGAACTCGGTCGTGCCGATGCCGAACGCGACAACAGCAAGGGCCAGCAGGGCCAGCGGCATGGTGCAGGAGACCTTTCGAAGACAGAGGACAGTGGTCCATGAGCGGGTGGGCGTGGAGGGGACCGGGAAGGTCTCCGACCGATGCTCTGTCGCGCTGAGCACCATGGCCCGGCGCCACCTTGGAACAGGGGTGGGCAGGGGTAAGCCCACAAGGCTCAGCAGTGCGAGGGACCCGCGCATTCCAAGATCGACCAGAACGTGCCGGTGACCTCCGTCACCCGTTGTCGCCCGTCCTGTCATGCGCTCGTGGTGCCCGTCGCCTTTCTGGGCAGTCACTCCCGGACGCCCTGGCGCTGACCGGCTTCGAGCGGCTCGCCGAGGCCATCACCGCCTCCCAGGAAAACGCCGTCGAGACCTTACGCCGAGCGCCTGGACGCCGCAGGCCGTGCCGACGTGGACTCCGCCATAGGCAATGCCGAACTCCTCGACCTGCTGTTCTCGATCAAGCACGACGCCGAGGCGTCCCAAGCCCTTTACGCGGCGGCCCACGGCTGGCCCTACGACCTGCCCACGGCCGGCCCTCCCTCCCGCGAAGGAGTGCGTGAGGTCGGCGTAGCCGTGCAACGCGGAGAAGATCGGCGGCGCGACAAGTTCCAGCGGCCCAACACCGGGGTGAGCCCAGCCGCACCCAGCCGTCACTTCACGTGGGACCTGCCCGCCCGTGCCTGAACGATCACCGGAGGCCGCATGGGGCGAGGGATATCGGGCCGCCTCCTGTATGAGGGGCGTGAGAAGGCCTCGGCGGGGCGCCCGAGGCCGTCACTGACCGAGGGAGGTATCCGGAACCGGCAGCATCTCGAGATGGGCGATGTCCGCGGGCGGAGGCGTGGAGATGGACCAGAGCCGGGGCGGGCACCCGTCGGCGACGGCGGCCGGGGCGTCGGTGAGGTTCATCCTCTCGCGCAAGCGGCCGTAGAAGTCCATCGATGCGAGGCGTACGGCCCGCAGGCGGCGTGGGGCGGCGTACACCGCGATCCAGTCGCCTGGATCCAGCACGCCTCGGAGCTGGCCGTCGATGCTGACGGCTGCCTGCCCGGATCGTTCGAGGATGCGCAGGGCGACGGGTTCGTCGAGGGCGGCGACGATGGACCGGTTGAACGCCATGTGCGGGGCCACCGGTGTGAAGACGAGGGCGTCGGCGCGAGGTGAGACGACGGGCCCGCCGGCGGCGAAGCTGTAGGCGGTCGAGCCTGTCGGGGTGGCCACCAGGAGCGCGTCGGCGGAGTAGGAGGCCAGCAGTCGGCCGCAGATGTAGACGCCGACCGACACTTGGCGGTCTCTGGTGAGCTTTTCCACGACGATGTCGTTGAGCGCGGTGACGTTCAAGGGGGTACCCCACTCGTCGTCGCCCTTGAGGTCCGGGTGTACCGGGGGCGGCCGCATCAGTCGCCCATGGCCGTACTGCACCCAGTCCTCCACGTCCTTGGGAACCTCCAGGCGACGGGAGGCCCGCAGCGCGAGCAGCATGCGACTGTCGACCTCGAACCGTCCCTCGTGTACCGCGTCCAGCGCCGAACGCACGTCCTCGGCCGACACATCCGTCAGAAATCCCACACGCCCCAGGTCGACTCCCAGAACCAGCGCATCGTCCTCCACGGCGAGCCGTGCACCGCGCAGGAAGGTGCCGTCCCCGCCCAGCGTGACGATGAGATCGGGATGGTCGGCGGCATCGAGCTCCGTACGGTCGTCAAGTGGCCCGCCGTTGTGCCACACATCGATGTCCGTGGACCGCACGGCGTTCTCATCGCACCATGCACGGACGACCCGACCTGCTTCTACGGCCTCCGCGCGCCCGCCGTGAACGACGAGGCCGACTCGGCTCACCGACAATTTCGCCTCCGAAGGTGACCGCGCGCCTCGACCGATCCGGCCGGCCGCGTCTCGTTGTGACTGTTGCCCCGGTGAGTGCAGCGGTCACGACGGCGAGGTCGCCGCGCGCCGCGCCGACCGGACGCGCTTTTGGCTCGTACGGCTCATCGGGTGCCCTACGAGACCGCCGTGTCGAGGAGGCGGTAGCCGGCCGTGAGGGCGCCGGTGACGGCCTGTTCGGTTCCTTCGGCCGGGATCTGGCAGACGCCGAAGCCGATGATCGGCATCTCGACGCCGTCGTTCAGGGTGAAGTGCTGCACCCTTCGGGCGCGGGTGGGTCAGCGCTCGAGCATCTTCAGCTGGGCTTCGTTGTGCGTGGCGCCGGCCGCAGGCGGGAGGTTCGTCAGTCGATCCAGCTGGGTGGGGGTGAGCCGAATGGCGTCGGCTGCGGCGTTCTCCTCGAGGCGGCTCACGCGCTTGGTACCGGGGATGGGGGCGATGTCGTCGCCCTGGGCGAGCAGCCACGCGATGGCGACCTGGGCCGGGGTGGCGCCGGCCTCGGCGGCGACGGCTTGGACCTCGTCGGCCAGGCGCAGGTTGTGCTGGAAGTTCTCGCCGGTGAAGCGCGGGTTGTCCCGCCGGAAGTCATCCTTGTCGAAGCCCTCGGTGGAGCGGATCGTTCCCGTGAGGAAGCCGCGTCCCAGGGGCGAGAACGGGACGAAGCCGATGCCGAGTTCGCGCAGCGCCGGAAGGACGCGGGCCTCCGGATCACGGGTGAAGAGGGAGTACTCGGACTGGACGGCGCTGACCGGCGTGACGGCATTCGCCCGGCGGATGGTGTCGGGCCCGGCCTCGGACAGCCCGAATGCGCGGACCTTGCCTTCGGCGATCAACTCGCCCACGGCGCCCGCCGTCTCCTCGATGGGGACGTTCGGGTCGACCCGGTGCTGGTAGTAAAGGTCGATGTGGTCCGTGCCGAGGCGGGCGAGCGATCCTTCCACGGCGGTGCGGATGTTGGCCGGGCTGGAGTCCAGGGTTCCCGGCCCGTCGCCCTCGTGCGACACCAGGCCGAACTTCGTCGCCAGCACCACTTGGTCGCAGCGCCCCTTCAAAGCACGTCCGAGCAGTTCTTCATTGGTGTACGGGCCGTAGATCTCGGCGGTGTCGATGAAGGTGACGCCGACCTCCAGGGCCCGGTGCACGGTACGGATGGACTCCGCCTCGTCGGTCCCCGCGCCGGTGTACGCCTGGGACATGCCCATCGCCCCGAGACCGATCCGGGGAACGTCCAGGTCACGCAGGTGGATGTGGTGCATCAGTGCTCTCCGCTCCGTCGTCTTCGGGCTGGTACCACTTTGGTCCGTCTGCCAGTGGCCGCTGCTTGCGGGCTGGCGGGCCTCGGCGCCGAGGCCGCGGCGGCGTGCGCGGTCCGTCACTTGTGTTCCCGGGTCGGGCCCTGTGGCCGTGCGTCTCGCGGGAAGCGTACGGCCAAGTTGCCTCCGGCATCGCGTCTGCGCGCCCATGCTCAGGGGCCGAGTTGTCAGGGGGGAACAACATGCATGCCTGGGCCGAGCGGTAAGCCCGCCACCGACGGTGACACCGCCGCTTTCTCGTTGATCTGTCGGTGCCTGGATGTCGGGTTCGCGCGGGGGCCAGAGATGGAGGAAGCGAAGGCGAGAATGGCCTCCACCTGGGTGGAAGCGGGCGCTCACAGTCGGCTCTGGGTCGCCGTGCCGAGCTGGCCAGGTGCGTCCAGCCTCAGGGCTGCAGCGCCGTAGGCTTGCGCGTCTGCGAGCCTGCCACGTACGAGACGCAGGCCCTGGAGCTGAGTCGGTGGGCAGTGTTCGGCCAGACCGTCGGCGAGTGAGGACGTGAACGGTATGTGCGCCGGCCCGAGTTCGGCGTCAATGACGATCACATCAGGCGTCAGGACCGTGACCAGGCCGGCCAGTGCGCGGGCGGCCTTGTGTCCGATGTCCTGGTAGAACTCCAAGGCCATGGGGTCGCGAGCGGCGACGAGTTCGTTCGCCTCGACCGGGGTGAGCGGTCGTCCGTAGAGAGTCGCAAGGGCGCGGTCCGTGTGCTTGCTCGTCAACTGGGTCGCCAGGCAACCGCGGCCGCCGCAGAGGCATTCGTGCCCGTCGGCGCTGATCTGAACGTGCGCGATCTCGCCTGCGGTGCCTCCAGGGCCGGTGAAGAGACGGCCGCCGATGACGATGCCGCAGCCGAAGCCGTGACGCACACTCAGGTGCACGCTGGAGTGGACGCCGGTGGCGGCACCGAAGACGGCCTCGCCCAGTCCGGCCAACTGGGCGTCGTTGACCAGGACGACCGGCTGACGGAGCGTTGCACTGAGGCGCGTATGAGCGTCCTCCACCGTGCGGAAGTACCCGGCAAGACGCTCGTTTCGAACGGCGGAGGCGGGGATCGCGGGATGGCCGTCCTGGGCAACGGGGAACGGTGCGGCGATGACCACCTGTCTGACCGGCGAGGAGTATTGGCTGCCGGCCTTGTCGAGAAGTTCATGGACTGCGGAGGCCCAGGGGCCGGGCTGAGTGGCCGATTCCGCGATCGGGACAGCCGAGTACGGGCCCTCTGGGCTTACTACCGTCAGAACGGAAGTGGATTCCTCGAACCGGATCAAGCCGACGGGATCGGCGAATGCGCGGAGTTGGTAGGCGATGGCGGGGCGGCCGGGAGTTCTGACCGGTGAGCCGGTGACGACTGAGAGGGTTCCCCGGCCGACCAGGGTGTTGAGCACTGAGGTGACGACGGTCCGCGACAGGCCGGTGCGTTGGGCGACCTCTGCACGGTTCTGGGTCGGGGCGGTGTCAAAGCAACTCAGGACGGCAGTTTCCAGGAGAGCGGCTGAGCTGCGCGGTCCGCGCGTCACGGTCATGATCGTTCCTCTTGCGCAGGTGACTGCATGCGTCTTCGCCGGGGTGAGACGAGCAGGATTGGTCGGGCAGGCCCGCGTTCGTGGCGGTGGACGCCGACCGCGGGCCCCTGTCTGAGGTGTCGGTGTCTTGCGGATACGTCAGCGTGCCCGGTGAAACGTCCGTCCGTGTCGAACGATGTCTGTCGGTGTGACAGTGCATGCCGCCTGTATCTCGGTAACTCGTCTCACTTCTGGGCCAGTTCACCGGCCAGTACCGCCGCGCCGACCAGTTCCGCGTTCTCCCCGAGCTGGGCCGGCAGGACGTCCAGGGAGGCGGCGATCGCGGGCTGGGCGTCGCGCTTCACCGTCGCATCGATACCTTCCAGAAGCGGGCCACCGGTTGCTCCCAGTTCGCCTCCGATGATGAGTGCGGCCGGGTTGAGAAGATTGCTCAGGACGGAGAGAACACCTCCGAGCATGCGGCCGGCGTCGTTGAGGATGCGCCGGGTCGTGGGGTCGTCGGGTTGCCCCTGGAGCGAGGCGTCGGACCGCAGGCTCGGATGAGTGTGGGCGACCTGGGCCATGATCGAGGAGACGGAGACGACAGCCTCCAGACAGCCTCGTCTGCCGCACCGGCACAGCTCCGTGTACCCGGGCAGTGGTGTGTGACCGATCTCCCCGGCGAAGCCGAGCGAACCCCTGTAGGGCTCGCAGTTCAGCACCATGCCCGCCCCGATGCCGTGGGAGACCTTCACGTACAGGAAGTCTGTGTAACCCCTGCCCGCGCCGCGCCGCAGTTCACCGTAAGCACCCAGCACGGCGTCGTTCTCGACGTGGACCGGCAGGTCGAGTCGGCGGATCAGTTCCCGTCCGGGGTCGAGTCCGACCCAGCTGGAGAGAATCGTGGGTGAGCGCACCAGACCGGATGCGGAGTCCAGCGGCCCGGGAATCCCTACAACCACGGTGGAACCGGCGTCGATTTCGTGGTCCTGGCGAAGTTCCCTCAACATGTCCGCGGCGGCGTCCATGGCTTCTGCCGCGTACAGGTCGACATTCAGATCGACGCGTCGCTGGGCGACCATGTGGCCGGAGCCGTCGACGACGGCGACCTTGACGTGTGTGTGTCCGAAGTCGATCGCCGTGGCGTTGCCCTGGCGGGGCACGCAGCGCAGCACGCCGGCGGGGCGGCCGCTGCCGCTGCCCGGTCCCTTGACCGCCGGATCGTCCTCCGTCACACGCCCCTCGGTGATGAGCCGCGAGACGGCATGGTTCACCGTGCTGCGAGACAGGCCCGTGGTCTCGACGAGGTGCGCGCGCGTGATGCTGCCGCCCTGGAGGGCGCGGAAGATCTCTTCGCGGGTTCTGTTGCGTGGTGAGGAGCGATCGGAGGTCACGTCCATGCGCTGATGATAGGCACCTCCCTTTATTTAGCCAATGATGGGCGAATTTGTTTTGCAGAGTTAACGCAAAACCCGGGAATCGTAGCTGTTTTCAGTTATTGACGGGCCAAAAGTGGCTCCATAGCCTCCTCTTGCGTCCGGCTCTCAGCCGGACTTGGACAGAGAGAGGACGCTGTCGATGACCTTCGCCCCGCGCTACCCCCGGAACAGACCCATGATCGTGGCCGCCGCAGCCTCGGTCGTGGCGTCGACCCTGATGTTCGGCGGACTGATCCCCGCCCAGGCAGCGACGACCGACCCGCAGCCGACCGCCCTCGAGCAGGCCAACGCGGCCCTGTCCCGGAAGGCGGCTGAGCAGGGCATGGTCCTGCTGGAGAACCACGGCCAGGCTCTCCCCATCGCCTCTTCGGGCAACATCGCCCTGTACGGAGTCGGCGCCTACCGGACCGTCAAGGGCGGCACCGGCTCCGGCAACGTGAACAACCGGTACACGATCACCGCTCGCCAGGGGCTGGAGAACGCCGGCTACAGCGTGACCACCAGCGACGCCTACTGGTCCGCCATGACCAGCGCCTACGACACCAAGTACGGCACCCCCACCGGCGGCATCTTCGGCCCCACGATCGACTACGCCTCCGTGGAGCAGCCACTTACCACGGACACGGTGAAGCCGACCGCCAAGACCGGCACCGCCGTCTACGTCATCGCCCGCAACTCCGGTGAGGGATCGGACCGTTCCTCCGGCAAGGGCGACTACCTCCTCGGCGACACCGAACGGGCCAACCTCGAACTGCTGGGCCGCACCTACCAGCACGTGGTCGTGGTCATCAACTCCGGCGGCATCATCGACACCAGCTTCTACCAGCAGATCAACGCCGCGGAGAAGGACTCGTCCGGCGGGCAGGCCCTGGACTCGATGCTGCTGATGAGCCAGGCCGGCCAGGAGAGCGGCAACGCCCTCGTCGACGTCCTCAACGGCACCACCGCCCCCTCCGGGAAGCTCACCGACACCTGGGCATCCAGCTACTCCGACTATCCGGCCTCCGCGACCTTCGCCAACAACGACGGCAACTCCGCGACCGAGGAGTACGGCGAGGGCATCTACGTCGGATACCGCTACTTCGATTCCTTCTACCGCTCGATCAACAAGAGCGACCCCGCTTCCGTCGTCAACTACCCCTTCGGTTACGGCGGTTCCTACACCGACTTCAGCATCCGGGCGCAGAAGGTGACCGCGAGCGCCAAGCAGGTGTCGGTCACCGCCGAGGTCACCAACACCGGGCACCGTTACAGCGGCAAGGAGACCGTGCAGGTCTACGTCTCCGCCCCGCAGACCGGCGCGGACAAGGCCTACCAGCAGCTCGCCGGCTACGCGAAGACGGACGACCTGGCCCCCGGTGCCTCGCAGACCGTGACGGTCACTTTCAACACCTCCTCGCTGGCCTCCTACAGCGAATCCCGGGCCGCATGGGTCCTCGACGCCGGTGACTACCTCGTCCGCGTCGGCAACTCGTCCCGCAACACCCACGTCGCCGCCAGGCTGAACCTCGCCAAGCCCGTCGTGACCGAACAGGACCACAACGAGCTGAACGATCAGAAGCCCGCAAGCGAACTCACCAGTAAGCCCGCGGACTTCTACACCTACGCCGACGAGCAGAAGGAGATCGCCCACGCCCGGCGCATCAACCTGGACCCCCGCTCGTTCCACACCGCGAGCGCCGCCTCCGACGGCGAGCAGGACGTCACCGTCGACTCGACCTCGCCCTACTACGCCCTCGACGGGGACAAGATCTCCTCCACCACCGTCTATCTCGACCGCGACGAGAAGGACTGGGAGGGAACCGGCGCCCCCTACGCACCCAAGACCGGAGAGAAGGTCAAGCACGTCAGGACCAGCTCCGGCAGCACCCTCTACGACGTCGCCAAGGGCAGGACCTCGATCGAGCAGTTCGTCGCCGGACTCACGGTGAAGCAGCTCGCCGACATCGTGGAAGGCTCCAGCGTCGGAGGCACCACTCCTTCAGCCGTCGGAGCCGCCGGATACACCACGGGAGCCCACGAGGACCTCGGCATCCCGAGCATGACCCTGTCCGACGGACCCGCGGGACTGCGGCTCACCCAGCAGATCGCCACGACACCACCCACCTACCAGTACGGCACCGCCTGGCCCATCGGCACCCTCCTGGCCCAGACCTGGGACCGTGACCTGGTCGACAAGGTCGGCACCGCCGTCGGCAAGGAGATGAACGAATACGGGGTCTCCCTCTGGCTGGCCCCCGGCATGAACATCCACCGCGACCCCCTGAACGGCCGCAACTTCGAGTACTACTCCGAAGACCCCCTGATCTCCGGACTCACGGCCGCGGCCACCACCGAGGGCGTTCAGAGCAACCCGGGCGTGGGGGTGACCATCAAGCACTTCGCCGCGAACAACCAGGAGACCGCCCGTAACTCCAGCAACGCCGTGGTCGGCGAGCGGGCCCTGCGCGAGATCGAGCTCAAGGGCTTCGAGATCGCCGTCAAGGCCGCCCAGCCCATGTCCGTCATGAGTTCGTACAACAAGGTCAACGGCACCTACGCCTCCGGCAACTACGACCTGCTCACCGACGTGCTACGCGGCGAATGGGGCTTCAAGGGCACCGTCATGACCGACTGGGGCGGAGCGCACGGCGCCACCAACACCATGTATTCCGGCAACGACCTCATAGAGCCCGGCGGCAAGGCCTCCGACATCGTCAACGCCACGGTCAAGGCCGCACCGACCCTCGACGTCCACGGCCTGCCCGCCTACACCAAGACCGTCCGGAGCACCGGGTCCACCAGCTACACCTTCCAGCTCGGCGGACTCACGCTGGCCGCCGGCGGCACCACCACCGTCTCCTCCACCGTCGACGGCACGACGGACCTGTCGAAGACCCCGCTGTCCGGGACCACGACGATCGACGCGATCAACAACCAGACCTACACGGCTCACCCGAAGTTCACCTCGGTCGACGACGCCTACCAGGCCGTGCAGGACCTGCTCGCCTCCTCCGCGCTGACCGCGACCCAGAAGGCTGCTGTCACGGTCTCGGACGTGCAGCACAGCACGGCAGGGGACTCGACCAGCCCCGTAACCTCCTACACCGTCACCCTGACCGGTAACTACCCTGCGGCCGGCGCGTACACGATGCGACTGGGTGACCTGCAGCGCAGCGCGATCCGGATCCTCACCACGGCGTCCAAGACCGCCTCGTTCCAGCAACTGGCCCAGTCCCAGAAGGTGAGAGGCATCTCGGTGGGCTCCTACACCGACCAGTTCAAGAACCTCGACCCGACGGTCACCTCCGTCAACGGCCGAGTCCAGCAGCCCCACCACAAGCGCTGACCATGCGGGCGGCGGCCGATCACACAGAGGCCGCCGCCCCCGCGCTTGTCGGCGGACTGTTCATGGGCGGCACGTCCGATACGTTCGAGGGCTGTGCCCGCCATGTCCCTGATGTGGCGGGTACAGCGCAGGAGGGCCCTCATGGGCCCGGAGTACGTAACGCCAGTCGACGGTCCCTCAGCTCGTGGCCGCTGATGCCTCGACGTCCGGCGCCCTGCCGCCGGTCTCGCTCCCGTTCGCGCCATGCCGGGGATCGGCGGGGCGTGTGTCCCAGGTGGCGAGGTCGACCACCTGGCCGTCCGGGAACAGGGCGCAGGTGCGGTCCTCTGCGACGAAGACGCTGGACGGCTCGGCGCCCAGTACCGACGCGGCGACGAACGCGCCGACGATGCGCGGGAAGTCGCAGACCGCGCCGATCCGGAACAGGGACTGCGAGTCCGTCGTGACCTCGTCGCTTCCGGCGCGCAGGATGATCCGCTGGTCGGGGGCGACGGCCCGGGCCGCGACCGCGACGGCCATGTTCGCCAGACTGTCCGAGCCGACCGCGGCGAGTCCGCGGGCTCGCAGGACGGAGAGGCGTTCGAGCAGGAAGCGGTCGCCGCCCCGGCCGAGGACGACGGGGATGTTCAGGGAGCGGGCCAGGGGGAGGCATGCCGCCTGGGGGTTGCGTTCCACGGCGACGACCTTGATGCCGAGGTCCTTCAGCCGCGCGGACAGGCGCAGGCCGACCTGTCCGAGGCCGACGACGATGACGTGGCCGCGGCGGGGGATGGAGCGGGCGCCCAGGATGCTCGTCATGCGGTGTCCGGTGAACCGGTCGACGACGCTCGCGGTGAAGATGGCCGCCAGTACCAGGACGGCGAGCATGGAGACGGCGGACAGGACCTTGTACCAGCCGGGTCCGTGCTCGGCCGCCGGCGAGGAGCCGATCGTGGTGAGGGCGCGGGCGGCGTTCCACACGGAGTCGGTCCAGTGCTCGTGCAGGACGAGGACGCCGAGTGCGATGTCCACCGAGAAGGCCACCGACAGAGCGGCCAGGCTCGCGATGAGTGCCTTGGCCGAGGTCCCGAGGGAGCGCAGCCATGCACGGAAGGACGCCCGGGGGTGAACGGGCGTATGGGCCACGAGGGCACGTCCGTGGAGGTGCTCGACGGAAGTGGTTCCGTCCTTCCGCCGGACCGCGATGACGCCGCCGCCGTCGGGCTGGAGCATGGCGTAGCTCGGTGCGAGGCATTCGGCCAGGAGGCTCGGCACGATGGCATCGGTCATGCTCAGGACGGTGCAGTTGGGGACCGTGCGGGAGACCTCGTCGGCGACCGTGCGGTCGAAGAGGGTCACGACCAACCGGATGCCCGGCTTGAGATGTTCGGCCAGCAAGGCATAGCGCAGGGCGACGATGTCGTCACGGGAGACGACGGCGACGGCGTCGACGGACTGATCGAGGTGCTCGCGCAACGTGTCGTCGTCGGGTCGCGGCAGGCGGTGCACAGTGCCGTACCAGCGGCCGATGTGGGCGGCGGCGGAGCGCCCGAGCGCCTCGTCGTCCTCGATGATCACAATGCGCTGACCCGGCGCGGGTATGTGGGGAGGTGCCTCGTCCTGAAATGTCTGCGGGTTCAAACCGTCGGCCTTTCTGCACGGGTGGGGGCTGCTGTGAGCCGCCTGTCGATCAGTGCGCCCGGCATGCCTGGTCGAGGCTCGGTGCGGGGGCTTCGGCGCGGGCCGGTCCGGCCGGCACATCTGTCTCGTGAGCCGTGTCCGATGAGTGAGGCACGGTCGGGAGGAGCCGAAGACGTGTTCTTTGTACCAGGGTGACGGTGGTTCGTATCTCGCTCCACAGGGGCGTCGGTTCCCCGGCCTGTCCGACATTGTGTACAAGAAGTCGAAGTCCTTTGTGCGGTACGGGAGTCACTGTTGTCCGGGGCGGTGACCTCCCGGCGAAGACGCCGGGAACGCGGAGCAGCGGTTCCGGAGCGGTCGTGCGGCCGCCCGTTCCGGGTTGGCGGCGGGCCGTGGCTTAACCACTCGTGAGGCGATCCTCAAGCCCGCCTTAAGGATCAGCGCGAAGGCTCTGACCTGGCCTTCTTAGCCCGTCCCCGCCCCTACTGTGGCTGCGTGACGACCGAGGCCGCCAGCGCATCCGAACTCTCCAGGTACCCCGCACTGAACGCGTACCTGCGCCACGTCGAGGGTCCAGGAGCGGAACTCCCGCCCATACCCCCGCGGCCCACCCGCCGGCCCCGCATCGGCCGCCCCGCCGCGTCCGTTCGCATCTCGCCCCGCGCGCTGCGTGCCGGCATCGTCGCGGGCGGCATCGGTGTCGGCGCCCTGTGGGCCGTGCAGGCCGAACCGTCGGCGCGCCTCGACGTGCTCTTCGCGACCGGCGCGCACCTCACCGGGCTGCTCGCCGGCTACGGCGTCCTCGTGATGCTCTTCCTCATGGCGCGCATCCCCGCGGTCGAGCACGGAGTCGGCGCCGACCGTCTCGCCCGCCGTCACGCCACCGGAGGCCGTCATGTCCTGGAGCTGTGCGCGGCCCATCTGGTCCTCGCGGTGTGCGCGTACGCCACCCACGCCGGCACCGATCTCGTCTCCACCGTCGTGGACCTCCTCGGCTACCCGGCCCTCGCGGCCGCGTGCGCCGGTACGGGCCTGCTCGTCGCCGCCGGCGTGAGCAGCGCCCGTGCGGTGCGACGCCGCGTCACCCACGAGACGTGGCGGGCCCTGCATCTGCTCACCTACCTGGGGGCCGCGCTGGGCTTCGTGCATCAACTCGCGGGCCCGGACGTGGCGAGCGCCGTCGTCACGCGGTGGCTGTGGGCCCTCCTGCACGCGACCGTCGCCGTGCTGCTCGTCTGGTACCGGCTGGTCGTGCCCATCCATCAAGCGCTACGGCACAGCCTGCGCGTGGTCGCCGTCCGCGGCGAAGGGCCCGGCGTCTTCTCCGTCGTCATGCAGGGCATCGGGCTCGACGGACTGCGGGCCGAGCCCGGTCAGTTCTTCCGCTGGCGATTCCTCCGGGGCGGGCTCTGGCACACGTCGCTCCCGTTCTCCCTCTCGGCGCCGGTACGCGGCGACGAACTGCGTATCACGGTCAAGGCACTTGGCCGGCACACGCGCCGCGTCCGCAGAATCGCGCCGGGCACGCGCGTCCTGGCCACCGGCCCGTTCGGCGCGCTCACCGCACACCGCCGCACCCGGCGCAAGGTGCTGCTCCTCGCGGGCGGCGTCGGCATCACGCCCCTGCGGGCCCTGTTCGAGACGTTGCCGGGAGCGCCGGGCGACCTCACTCTCCTCTACCGCGCGAGCACGGCCGAACATCTCGTCCTGAGCGTGGAGTTGGAGGCGATCGCCCGCAGCAGGCAGGCGGCCCTGCACTATCTGCTCGGCCCGTCGGACGCCTCGTTCGACCCGCTCGCACCGCAGGCTCTGCGCAATCTCGTACCCGAACTGGCTGAGCACGACGTGTACGTGTGCGGGCCGCCCGGCATGACGGCCGCGGCCACGACGGCTCTGGTACGGGCCGGGGTGCCCGAGGGCCATATCCACGCAGAGTGCTTCACGTTCTGACCCGGCCCGGACCGAAACGGAGAGACCCACCATGGGACGCCACCGCAAGCCCGCAGGCCCCACGCCCCTGCCCACCCTCACGGCCCGCCGCCGTCTTGCGGCCGGGCTCGCGGGGGCCAGCGCGCTCGTCGCGACGTTCCTCGTCCTCACCGTCGACCCGGCGGCCCCGCCCGCCCCCGACCGGACCACGGCGACGGCGCCGTAGCCATATGACCCGGGTGAAGGCGGGGTCAGCTCGCCTGCCGGTACCGGTCGGTGATCGCGGTGCGCAACGCCGGGGCCGAGGCGCCGAGCGCCGACAGGACTGAAGGCACGAGGCCGCCGGTCATGGTGACGAGGCTGAGCCCGAGGTGCTCGACGCCGATGTGACGGTCGTGCCGGGCCTGTGCCTCGCGGACGGTGTTCGCGAGGCTCTCCTTGGCGCGAGGGGAGAACCGGATGTGCCCCCCGGAGCGAGCGTCGGCGGCTCGGTACAGGCCGGTGGGGGCGGCGGCCGCCGCCGTGAGGACGGGGCGTCGGGCCGCGCGCCGCCGGCGCCAGTGGCGGGCGAGGGCCGTGGGAACTGCGCGACGCGGGCCGCGCCTCGACGGTCGGCGCCCCCTGTGGACGACGCTCTCGGCGCGCGCGAGGGCTTCCGGTCCGAAGGACTCCTCGATCCTGGCGCGGACCGCGTCGATGTCGATCCCCACGGACGCCAGAGCGTCCCGGTTGAGGGTGCCGAACAGGTGGGACCCGGCGCCGAGTCCGACCAGACGCACGATCTCCTCCTCCACGCCCTCCGGCGTCACGCCGTGCTCGCGCAGGGCGGCGCTCGCGGGCTGGTCCAGGGAGACGAGGGCGAGCAGGAGATGCTCGGGGCCGATGTGGTGGTGGCCGAGCCGGCGGGCGTGTTCCTGGGTGTGGACCACCACGGTGCGGGCGTCCGGGCTGAAGCGTTCGAACATCATCGACTCCCCATCAGGCGGCCGTACTTGCGGTGCACGGTCTGTTTGGTGACGCCGAGCCGCTCCGCGATGTCCTGCCAGGACCAGCCCAGCTTGCGGGCGTTCTCCACCTGGAGGATCTCCAGGCGTTCGGCGAGTTCTCGTAGGGCGGCCACGGCGCGGAGCCCCGTGTCCGGGTCGCTGCTGGCGGCGCCCTCGGCGATTTCGAGTGTGCTCTCCATGGCCGTCAGCATATGCTGACGGCCGACTGGCGTCAACATATGCTGACGCGGGCGCGAGGTGCGCGAATCGATCGGAGCATCAGATCGGGCCGGACACCCCAGGCCTTCCTAGCATCGGCATGTGGAACACCTCGCACCCGAGCGGACGGCTGAGCGGACGGCTGAGCGGCCACCTGCCGCGGCCTATCGCAACCTGGCCGTGGCCACCGTCGGGTTCGCCCTCACCTTCTGGGCGTGGGCCCTCCTCGCCCCGCTCGGCGGCGACTTCGAGGAACGTCTGAACCTGAGCTCGTTCAACCAGTCCTTCCTCGTCGCGGTACCTGTCATCGTGGGCGCCCTCGGCCGCGTACCGGTCGGCGCGCTGACCGACCGCTACGGCGCCAGGCTGATGTTCCCGCTGGTCTCCGCCCTGACGATCATCCCTGTGCTCCTGGTCATCCCCGCCAGGCACTCCTTCGTCGCGATGCTCGGTGTCGGCTTCCTGCTCGGCATCGGCGGCACCACGTTCGCCATCGGTATCCCGCTCGTGAACTCGTGGTTCCCGCCCGCCCGTCGAGGGTTCGCGCTCGGAATCTTCGGCATGGGCATGGGCGGCGTGGCCCTGTCCGGCTACTTCACGCCGCGCATCGCCAAACACGGTGAGAACCTCCCGTTCCTCGTCGTGGCCGTCGCGCTGGCCGTGTACGCGCTGCTCGCCCGGGTCCTCATCACCGACCGCCCCGACCGGCCGATCCCCAGCAGCCCCCTCGCCACCCGGCTCGGGCAGGCGGGGCGTCTGAGGGTGACGTGGGAGCTGTCGTTCCTGTACGCGATCGGGTTCGGCGGCATCGTCGCGTTCGGCGTCTACCTGCCCACGTATCTGAAGACCTGGTACGAACTCGACTCCACCGACGCGGGCACCAAGGCGGCCGGGTTCGCCCTGGTGACTGTCGTCTTCCGGCCCATCGGGGGCTGGCTGTCCGACCGGATCCACCCGGCTACCGTCACTGCCTGCGCCTTGGCTGTCGTCGCGCTCTTCGCGATCGTCCAGGCCTTCGACCCGAAGCTGAACCCCGTGGGTACGATCTGTTTCCTGCTGATGGCCGCCGGACTCGGCACGGCGAGCGGCAGCGTCTTCGCGCTCGTCTCCCAGGTCACTCCGCAACCGCGGGTCGGCTCCGTCACCGGCATCGTCGGCGCGATGGGCGGCCTCGGCGGCTTCGTGCCACCGCTCGTCATGGGCGCGGTCTACAGCGCCGAGAACTCGTACTCCATCGGATTCATGCTGCTGTCCGACCTCGCTCTCGCCGGCTGCGTCTACGCGTACGGCCGCATGCGGAACATCGGGGCGGAACGGACGTAGGGGTGCGCGTGCCACCGACACGTCCCTCGTGCGCTGCCCAAAACGGGCATAATACGTATAAAAGTCCCTATCGTGGGCCGGGTGACTGAGCCACCCGCACCCCTCGCCGCCCCCGCCCTGGACGAGCCACCGCCCGCCCGCGTGGCCGGCGGGCGAGGACCCCGTTCGGTCGCGGGGCGGGCCACACTCGCCGGCACCATCGTGTCCGTACTGCTCATCCTGGCCATCGTGTTCGGCAGCCGGATGCTCAAGGACTTCGACTCGGCGCTCCTGCCGTACGCCGTCGCCACCGTGTTCCTCGCCTTCGGCGTCGCCTACCGCTACACCGTGTGGATCTCCGCCCCGGGCGCCCGCCGCCTGTTCAAGCAGGGCTGGCGCAGCCTCTTCTCGGCCGACAACTTCCGCAAGGCGCCCACCGCGCTGCCGAAGATGATCGCCACCTACCTCGGCTTCCAGAAGTTCCTCGGCGCCCGCTCGCACGCCCGCTGGGCAGCCCACCAGCTGATCTTCTGGGGCTGCATCCTGGCCGCCCTGATCACCTTCCCCCTGACCTGGGGGTGGTTCACGTTCACCTCCCCGTCCGGCGCGGGCCCCGGCTACGCGATGCGGATCTGGGGCATCAAGATCATCGGCTTCGACTCGCTGAACATCCTCGGCTGGCTGATGTTCCACGGCCTGGACATCGCCGCCGTTCTCGTGATCCCCGGCGCCTCCTACTTCCTGTGGCGGCGCATGAAGGACCGCGGCGCCATGACCGGCCAGCGATTCGCCTACGACCTGGTCCCGCTGATCGCCCTGATCGTCATCTCGGTGACGGGCCTGCTCCTCACCTTCTCGTCGATCTTCCTGCACGGCGGCGGCTACGAGTTCCTGGCGGTCCTGCACATGGTGTCGGTGGTCTTCACCCTCATCTACATCCCGTTCGGGAAGTTCTTCCACATCGTGCAGCGGCCGGCCGCCGTCGGCATGCAGCTGTTCAAGTACACGGCCCGCACGGACGAACAGGTCTTCCACTGCAAGCGCTGCGGTCAGCTGATCGACACCGCCCCGTACGTCGAGAACCTCCAGGGCACCATGCGCGACCTCAAGCTCGACTTCGACACCTGGACCGAGTACTGCCCGCGCTGCAAGCGCGTGCTGCGCGGTACCGCATACCTCAGCGACGTGAAGAAGGGCTTCAAGTGACCCGGCAGTACATCCCGCTTGACCCCTCCATCGCGCCGCCCGGCACCCGCAACTTCCGTGACGCGGGCGGCATCCCCGCCGACCAGTGGCACGCGGACCAGAACGGCGAGACCCTCGTCCCCACACACTGCTGCTTCTGCGGCGTCCAGTGCGGGATGTATCTGCGGGTCGACAGGGGCGGCAAGGTGTTCGGCGTCGAGCCCCGCAACCACGACATCAACCGCATGCGGCTCTGCCCCAAGGGCATCAACGCCTACCAGCAGATCAACCACCCGGACCGGCTGACCGCCCCCCTCATGCGCCGCTCCCGCGACGAACCCTTCCGCGAGGCGACCTGGGAGGAAGCCCTCGACTTCACCGTCTCCGAGATCCGCCGCATCCAGTCCGCCCACGGCAATGACGCGTTCGGGCTGCTCGGCGGTGCGAGCCTGTTCTCCGAAAAGACGTATCTGGTCGGCAAGTTCGCGCGCGTCGCCCTCAAGACGAAGCACGTCGACTACAACGGCCGCCTGTGCATGGTCTCCGCGGCCGGAGCCAACAAGCTGTCGTTCGGGATCGACCGGGCCGGCAACCCGTTCTCCGACATCCTCCTCTCCGACTGCCTGCTGATCGCCGGGTCGAACGTGGGGGAGTGCTTCCCGGTGATGACCCAGTACGTGTGGGGCGCCCGCGACCGCGGCGCCGTCCTCATCGTCATCGACCCGCGCGAGACGGCCGTCGCCCGCACGGCCGACATCCACGTCGCCCTCAAGCCCGGCACAGACTCCGCGTTCTTCAACGCCGTACTGAACGTCGTCATCCGCGAGAACCTCGTCGACGAGGAGTACGTGGCCGCCCACACCACCGGCTGGGACGAGGTCAAGGCCACCGTCGCGACGTACACCCCGGAACGGGCCGCCGAGATCTGCGGGATCCCCGCCGCACAGGTCGTCCAGGTCGCCAGAGCCTTCGCGGGCGCCAACAACGCCATGGCCTGGCACGCCCGCGGCATCGAGCACCATTCGCAGGGCGTCGAGAACTGCCTCACCGTCATCAACCTCTGCGTGGCCACCGGCAACATCGGCAAGCCCGGCGCCGGCTACGGCACCATCACCGGTCAGGGCAACGGCCAGGGCGGCCGCGAGCACGGCCAGAAGGCCGACCTGCTGCCCGGCGGGCGCTCCATCCTGAACCCCGACCACCGACGGCAGATCTGCGAGATCTGGGGCATCGAGGAATCCGAACTCCCCACCGCCGGCACGTCGATGATGGAAATGGTCTGGCAGATGCAGCGCCAGGAGATCCGCGGCCTCATCGGCATCTGCAACAACCCGTTCGTCTCCCTCCCCAACTACAAGACGGTCAAGGACGGTTACGACCGCCTCGAGTTCCACGCCCAGTTCGACTTCTTCCTCTCCGAGACGGCGGACAACGCCCACGTCGTCTTCCCCGTCACCACCTGGGCCGAGGACGAAGGCGTGATGGCCAACGCCGAGGCCCGGGTGGTCAAGCACAACAAGGCCCAGGAGCCGCCGGAGGGCGTACGCACCGACACCTGGGTGATGTGCCAGCTGGCCCAACGCCTCGGCGTGGGCGACAAGTTCGACTTCCCCGGCTGCCGCGAGGTCTTCGAGGAACTGCGCATCGCGTCGGCCGGCACGGTCAACGACTACTACGGCATCACCTACGACCGCCTGGAAGAGACCGGCGGCATCGCCTGGCCGTGCCCCACCACCGACCACCCCGGCACCCCCCGCCTCTTCGAGGACGGCAAGTCGTACCACCCCGACGGCAAGATCCACCTCCAGACCGTGGAGTGGCACCCGCCGATGGACCCGTACGACGACGACCACCCCATGTCGCTCACCACCGGCCGCACCGTCGCCCACTTCCTGTCCGGCAACCAGACGCGCCGGCTCGGCGCCCTCGTCGAACAGACCCCGCGCCCATGGGTGGAAGTGCACCCCTCGCACGGCTTCAAGAACGGTGACCCGGTACGCGTCGTGACGCGCCGGGGCAGCGAAGTGTTCCCCGCCCTGGTCACCGAGGCGATCCGCCCCGACACCGTCTTCGTGCCCTACCACTGGCCGGTCCCCACAGCCGCCAACGCACTCACCATCGACGCCCTCGACCCCCGGTCCAAGATCCCCGAGTACAAGGTCTGCGCCTGCCGCGTCGAGGCCGCCGAACAGATCGACGAGGTGCCGGCGCCCCCGACCGCGCCGGGCCACGTCGCGTACCCCGAAGCCCAGGTGTCCCGCACCGACCCCCTGCCGCCCACGTCCCCGCAGGGCCGTGGCACCGCCGAGAGGAGCTGAGGTCACACCATGATGGGCAGAACGATCTTCATCGACCCGGGCCGTTGCATCGGCTGCCAGGCGTGCGTGTCCGCCTGCCGCGAATGCGACTCGCACCGCGGCAAATCCATGATCCACCTCGACTACCCCGACGAAGGCCACTCCGTCGCGTCCCTCCCCACGGTGTGCATGCACTGCGAGGACCCGGTCGCCCCGTGCGCCGAGGTGTGTCCCGCCGACGCGATCCTGGTGACCGCCGACGGCGTGGTGCAGCAGGCCGACACCACCCGCTGCATCGGCTGCGCCAACTGCGTCAACGCCTGCCCCTTCGGCGTACCGAAGATCGACCTCCAGGCCAAACTGCAGATGAAGTGCAACCTCTGCTACGACCGCACCTCCTACGGGCTCGCCCCCATGTGCGCCACGGTCTGCCCCACCGGCGCGCTCTTCTACGGAACGCTCGAGGATCTCCAGGCCGAACGGCCCGGCGTCCAGGTCGCGGACTCCTTCACCTTCGGCGACGTCGTCGTCAACACCGGCGTGGCGATGGTCGTTCCCGCCGACAAGGTCCAGTGGCCGGTGCCCGGCGGGCTGCCGATCGTCCAGGTCAACGGGAAGGACGTGAGCCGATGAGCGTCACCGAACAGCCCCCCGTCCCCGAACACGGCACCGACGACGACTCGGCCCGGGCGGCGCTCGAGGACCGCATCTCCGCCGACTCCCTCACCACGCGCCGGGACTACCTCCGTATCGTCACCACCGTCTCCGGCGGCCTGGCCGTCGGAGGCATCGCCGTCGCCGGGGGAGTGCTGCACCGGCACGGCGACACCGACGGCGCGCCGGACGCCAAGCAGGTCACGGACCGGCTCGCCCCCGGCGAGTCCATCGCCTTCCGCTACCCCGGTGAGGACGACCGCGCCGTCGCCGTCCGCCTCACCGACGGCAGCCTCGTCGGCTACTCCGCCGTCTGCACCCACCTGGCCTGCGGCGTGCTGTGGCGCAAGGACCGCGGCAGCGAGGGCGAGTTGTACTGCCCTTGCCACGAAGGTGTCTTCGACGCCCGCACCGGCGAGGTCACCGCGGGCCCGCCACCGCGCGGCCTGCCCAAGGTGCTGCTCGTGGAAAAAGCCGACGGCAGTGTCTGGGCGGTCGCCACGGCCCGCTCCGGGGAGAGCCCCCAGGAAGCGGTCTGCCGCGAGTTCGCCGGCTCGCAGCCCGCGGCGAGGGCCCAGCTGGGCTGCCCCGTCGCGACCGGCGCCAACGGCGGGAGGAACCAGCGGACATGAGCACCGAACAGCCCGAAGGCCACGCCCCGATGCCCGACTACACCCCCGGCAGCGCCCAGCCACGCCTCAACCGCCCGGTCCGGGAGCGCTACCCGCAGATCCGCCCGACCAGCGGCTACGGCGACCCCCGGATCCAGCACACGGGTCCGGGCCCCGGCGCAGGCACCGACCAGGAGCCGGAGCGCTCCTCGAAACTCACCGCCCGCCTCGTCCTGGCGATGACCGTGGTCATCGGCCAGCTCTGGGGCCTCAGCGTGATCGTCAACGAGTGGATGATGGGCGAGACCGGCACGGCCTGGTGGGGCGCGGCCTTCCTGTGCCTGTCGTTCCTGGTGGTCCTGGGGCTGTGGCTGCTCGACCCGAAGGACCGCTGAACTCCTGCAAAAACGACGTCAGTTGGGGGCTGCGGGTCCGGCCCGAACCCCAGTGGACCGGCGTCGCTCACGACTCCAGGTAGCGCAGTACGGCCAGCACGCGCCGGTTCGCGTCCTCCGATGCGGGCAGGCCCAGCTTGCCGAAGATGGCCGCGACGTGTTTCTCGACCGTGCCCGCCGACACCACCAGCGTCTGCGCGATCGCGGCGTTCGTCCTGCCCTCGGCCATCAACGCCAGCACCTCGCGCTCGCGTGACGTCAGCGACTCCAGGTCATCTCCACGACGACTCGCACCGGCCAACTGAGTGACGACCTCGGGGTCGAGGGCGGTGCCACCGGCGGCGACGCGGGACAGCGCGTCGGTGAACTCGGCGACGTTCGCGACCCGGTCCTTGAGCAGGTAGCCGACCCCGGCGGAGCCCGCGGCGAGCAGCCTGGTCGCGTACTTCGTCTCGATGTACTGGGAGAACAGCAGCACACCCGTGCCCGGGTGCTCGCGCCGGATGCCGATCGCGGCTCGCAGACCCTCGTCGGTGTGGGTCGGCGGCATCCGGATGTCGACGACGGTGACGTCGGGCCGGTGCTCGGCGACGGCGGCGCGGAGCGCGTCACCGTCGGGCACGGCCGCGCACACCTCATGGCCCCGCTCGGCCAGCATCTGGGCAAGCAACTCCCGCAACACGGCGGCATCTTCGGCGATCACGATGCGCATGGGGGCATGTTCTCACGGCTCCGATCGGGGGACGGACGGCGCCGACGTGCTGCGCACGACCCCGCCACGGTGTCACTCACAGCGTCATCCATGGCGTCACCCACAGCGTCATCCATGGATTCCGTCACGGTGTCACTCATGCGTGGAGCGGCAGTTCCACCGTCACCGCGGTCGGACCGCCGTTCGGGCTCGACACGTCAAGGCGCCCGTCCACCGTCCGCACCCGCTGCCGAAGGCCCGTCAACCCGCTCCCGGCGCCGAACGTCGCCCCGCCGCGGCCGTCGTCCGTGACCCGCAGCCGCAGCAACCCGTCCTCCTGCGCCACCCGCAGCACCGCCCGGCGCGCCCCACTGTGCTTGATGACGTTGGTGAGCAGCTCCGCCGCGCAGAAGTACGCGATCGTCTCGATCGCCGGCGTCGGGCGCTGCGGCACGTCCACCGAGAGCTCCACCGGCACAGTGCTCCGCGCGGCCAGGGTCGACAGTGCGTCGGGCAGACCGTCGTCCAGGGCCGGGGGATGGATCCCGCGCGCCAGGTCACGCAGCTCGGCGAGGGCCTCGGTGGCGTTGCGGTGCGCGGTGTCCACCAGTTGCCGTACCCGAGCCGGGTCCGCGACCGGTTCCCCCTCCCTGCCCAGCCGCTCCTTCGCCATGTCGAGACTCATCGCCAACGCGACCAGGCGGACCTGCGCCCCGTCGTGCAGATCGCGCTCCAGGCGCCGCAGCAGGGCCGCGGAGTCGTCGACGGCGAGAGCGCGGCTCTCCTCCAGACTCCGCACACGTTCGGCGAGTTGGCCCGGACCGAGCAGCGCCCGGATGAGCCAGCGGTCCACGGAGACGACGCCACGCGTGAACCAGGGCGCCGCCAGCAGCGTCACCGCGCCGATCGCCGCCGCCACGAAGGTCCCGGCGAAACCGGTGCTGTGCGGGGCGCCACCACCGAAGGGGATCGGCGTGATCGTCGGCATTCCCGCCTCGCCGGCAGCCGGGCGCTGGTGGAAGACCGCCCAGCGCAGTGGTGCGGAGAGATTGAGCAGGGCGGTCAGCCACCAGCCGACGGCGTACAGGCCGAAGGCGGCGACGGGCAGCTTCACGAGGACGTACGCCACCGAGCGCCACCCCGCCGCATCGCGCAGCCGAGCGTCCAGCCGCGCGAACGCCTTACCCTTCGGTCGCAGCCGCGGAGGCGCCTCCACCCGCTCGCCCAGCAACCCCTGGGCGAGCCGGCGATGCACGGCGGCGCAGCCGCGCGCGAGGCCGACCGCCGCGACGACGAGCGCAAGCCCGAGGACGGCGCCGACGAGGGAGGCGGTGAGACCGGTGCCGAGGGCGAGCAGCACGAGTACGAGGACGGTGCCGACGACGGCCAGGGGGAAGCCGATCAGGCAGTACGCGGCCTCGGCCCAGGCGCGAGCCGTGAACGGCGCGCGCAGGACGGTGCCCAGAAAGACCCGACGTGAGGGCTCGCCCCTCGCGCCTTCCGGCGGCCGCTCCCCGGCTGACTCGTGCATGGCCCAAGTCTCCTGTACGTAAGTACCTGTCCGTGTAGGTCTTTGACGTACGCCTCTGCTGTATGTCACTCACTGGCGTACGACTTTGCTGTGCGTCTTTGCTGTACGCACCTGGTGCAGGCACCGCCGTAGGTATCTGCTGCGGGGCGGTCACGCGTCCCGGCGCGTCAGCAGCCAGCCTCCTGCGCCGAGCGCCGCAAGTACGTATACGCACAGCACCCCGAAGCCCACCCACGGCGAGAGCACGTCGGCCACCGGCTTGGAGACGGCGAGCGAGTTGCCGGCGATCATGGTCGGGAAGTACTTCGCCACCGTGACCCCGGTGAGCCCCGACAGCACCCCGGGCACCACATACAGCAGCCCGACCAGCGCTCCGACGGCCGCGGCCGTGTGCCGGACGACGGCGCCCAGTGCGATACCGAGCAGCCCGACCATGGCGAGATAGGCGCCCCAGAGGACGACCGCGCGCAGCACACCCGGGTCGCCGAGGCCGGGCACCGGAACGCCGTCGGAGAGCGCGAGCCGTCCGGCGAAGAAGGTGGCGAACGCGACCACTTCGCCGAGGATCAGCGTCACCGTGCCGAAGACGCCCGCCTTGGCGGCGAGGAGCAGGGGCCGGTCGGGGATCGCGGCGAGTGTGGAGCGAATGCCGCCGGAGGAGTACTCGCCGGTGACCATGAGCACGCCGAGTACGCCGACGACGAGCTGGCCGAGGGCGATCCCGGCCAGCACGTTGTCCACCGGGTCGAACGTGGCGACCTTGTCCGGGCTGGGGGCGTGGGTGTTGGCCATGGTCACGATGCCGATGACGAGCATCCCGGCGACGGTGGCCACCAGCGCCCACAAGGTGGAGCGCAGGCTGCGCAGTTTGATCCACTCCATCCGCGCGGCGTGGGCGAACCCGTAGCGCCCCGCGGGCAGTGTCGGTGTCGTCTGCAGGGCGGTCACGACTGCCTCCTGGGCTGTGCGGGGGCGGTGCCCCGGTACTCGGCGCTGTTCCCGGTGAGGGCGAAGAACGCTTCCTCCAGTGACCGGCCGTCGGCGGTCAGCTCGGCGACGGTGGTGTCGGCGAGCAGCCGGCCCCGGCCGATCACGATCAAGTGGTCGGCGGTGAGCGCCATTTCGCTGATGAGGTGGCTGGACAGCAGCACGGTGCGGCCCTCGGCGGCGAGTGATTTCATCAGGTTGCGGATCCATCGCACTCCCTCCGGGTCGAGCCCGTTGACGGGCTCGTCGAAGAGCAGTACTCCCGGATCGCCGAGCAGGGCGGCGGCGATGCCGAGCCGCTGCGACATGCCCAGCGAGAAACCCCCCGCGCGCTTGTGCCCCACGTCGGTGAGGCCGACGGTGTCCAGGACGGAGCGGACCCGGGCGCGGGGGATGCCGTTGGCGGCAGCCAGCGCGGCCAGGTGGTTCGCCGCGCTGCGACCCGGGTGATACGTACGGGCTTCGAGCAGCGCGCCGACCTCGCGCAGTGGCCAGCGCAGCTCGCGGTACGGCGTGCCGTGGATAAGGGCGCTGCCCGCGTCGGGACGGTCCAGGCCCGTGATCATGCGCATGGTGGTGGACTTACCGGACCCGTTCGGGCCGAGGAAACCGGTCACCGCGCCCGGGCGGACCTCGAAGCCGAGGCCGTCCACGGCGACGGTGGGGCCGTAACGTTTGGTGAGACCGCGGACCTCGATCATGGCTGCTCCCAGGTGGATACCTTCATGCCCCCGACGCTAGGCGCGCCCGCGGGCCCCTGGAACGCGGCTGACCTCCGTCTTGAGCTGGGGGATTTCCCCCAGGGGAGGGGCGTCCGCTGCGGTGGGGGCTTCAGCCCTTCCCCTCCGCGAGCTGGAGGAGGACCAGCGTGCGCTCGAGGAGCTTGCCCACGTTCTGAATTCCCAGTCGAAGGTTCCGCCGGTGGACGAAGACGGTGAGGTCGAGGGCGACCTGGGCGAAGCAGTAGGCCAGAACACCGGGTCCGGCCACTTGCTCACCGGCGTCGTACAGCATCTCAAGAGCCTCGGGAGTGAAGTCGTGGGCGCTCAGCAGCGTCGCGTAGTCGAAGACTCTGGTGCCGCTGCCCAGTGCCTCGATGTCGATGACGCCACTGACGCGGTCCGCGTCGAACAGGATGTTGCCGGGGCGGAAGTCGCCGTGGACCAGGTCCTCGGTGGGCAAGGTGACCGGTCCGTGAGCGGCGAGAAGCCGCTCGCAGGCGTCGACGAGGTCCCGTCCGGTCGGGCCGGTCCCCGCCGTCTGCCGCCAGAGGTCCTCACCGGCCATGCGGGTGGTCACGAACTCCGACCAGCATCGCTGCGGGTCGGGGTCGAGACCGGCGTGCATCTCCAGGACGCCGATCAGCAACCGGGCCTCGTGCGCGGTCACTTGTGGTGCGGTGTGGCCGGGTGCGAGTTCCTGGATCTGGTATCCGAAACCGTCGGTGCTGGTGCCGGCGGCGAGCCAGGCGGGGGTCGGATATCCGGCAGCGCGGATCTTGACGACGCCCGCGGCAGCCCGTTCGATCTGAGGGGCCCACGAGAGGTCCGGGCTCCACTTCAGTACGGCTTGCCGGCCGGTGTCATCGGCGAGGAGCCAGGCTCCTGACTGGACTCCGTCGTCGAACCGTCGAAGCAGCCGGAACTGCCCGCCATGCGTGTGGTTGGCCTCACGCAGGACCGCCTGGGCGGTGCGCGTGTCACCCTCGTCAGACATGGTGTTCCGGGACACGGAGACCTCCTGGGCAAGCCGAATGTCGATGGTGCGCACGGGACACTACGAGGGGCGGTCCCCGGAGCGCACCTCGTTTACCGGCTGTGGATACCGCCGGCCGCCACTCCGGTTTCTACGCCGAAGACGCCGGCGAAGGTCATGCCCGCACTCTGCCGCTCCCGCCCCACGTGCCACATTGGGGCAACCCCCCGCTTCCGTATGGGGGGGTGCCCCTGGAGTCCCCGACCACGAGACAAGTCGTCCACAAGGCGCTGATGACATTGAGCGCGGGCCACAGCCCGAGGAATACTCGGCCCATGGCAAACCGGTGGGTGGGAGTGACCGTCGACTGTATTGACGTCGAACGGGTGTCAGCGTTCTGGAGCGTGCTGCTGGACCGCCCCCGGGGACCGTCCGAGCCCGGCTGGGTCTATCTCGGGCATCGCGACGACCCGCAGCCCCGCCTGGTCTTCCAGCCCGTGGCCGAGCCGAGGGCCGGAAAAGTGCGCCTGCACCTGGACGTCTCGGTCGACGACATCGATCAGGGCATCGCCCAAGTCATAGGTCTCGGCGGCCGGTTCACCGGCGAGCGGCACGACTATGACGAGGGCGTGGTCGTCGTGATGACCGACCCCGAGGGGCACGAGTTCTGCCTGTCCCAGTTTTACTAGCCTGCTGCGTCGAGCTGGTGGTCGGCCCACACGTAGGTTTCGGGGAGCAGGTCGGCCACGGGGACGGTCCGGAGGCGGTCGCCCGCACCGACGATGACCTTGAGGTCCGGGAAGTAGTCGAGGAGGACCTGGCGGCACCGGCCGCACGGGGGGACGACGCCGCGGTCGCGGTCGCCCACGGCGACGATCGTGTCCAGCTCGTAGGCGCCCTGGCCGGCAGCCGCGCCGATGACGACCAGCTCGGCGCAGGGGCCCCCGGTGAAGTGGTAGGCGTTCACCGCGGTGACGATCCGGCCGTCCCGGGCGCGGGCCGCGGCCGCCATGGTGTGGTTGTCGCCCCGGCAGCGCGTGCGCGCGACATGAGCCGCGGCCTCGATGAGTTCGTGGTCGACGTGCTCGGTCTGCGTGGTCAATTTCCCTGCCTTCGAGAGGTGTTGGCCCGTGGTGCCGGCGGTCGGCCGGGGCCGTCGTGGATGAGGTTCGCCGTCATGCGGTGTGCCGCGGCGGACCGGCCTTGCTTGCGGTAGAGGGCCAGGGCGGTGGTCCAGGCTTCTCGGGCACCGGCATCTTCGCCGCGCTCGGCGTGGATGTCTCCGAGCTGGGACCAGGTGTCGGCTTCTCGGCTGGCGTTGCCGATGGCCTGGAAGTGGGAACAGATGCGCAGGATACCCAGTGGTGCCGCCGCGCTCGTGACCGCGGCGGTGGTCGTCGTGGCGATGAGCGGCGCGGCGCAGGCGAAGCCCGCCGACGGAGACTGGCAGGGGTGCCCTTACGGGAGGTCTGCGTCTACGGTCAGAACGTCAGCCCGTGGGCCGATCCACACTCGACCGGCGTGTACCGGAGCTACGGTGCCCACAACCTGATTGGCCAGTACGGCAACCACTGGTTCGTCGGCAACCAGTACGGCGGTGCCGGTGTGAGCCTGTGCGAGGGGTACAACGGCCCATGTGTCACCGTTTCCTCGACGCCCAGTACGCCGAGTCCGTCGACCTGACCTCCTACAACTCGATCACTCTGAACCGGTAGAACACCCGGTGCCGGCCTCGGGGCTTCGTGTCGTCAGTCGGACACGATGTGGAGGATTGCCGTGCCGTCCTCGCCGGTGGTCGCCTGGATCACCACCGCGTCGGGCTGGGGGCTCGGTCGAGCGGTGTCATCCAGGCCACCGCAGGAGTTGCCTCCGCCGTTGCTGCGGAGGACCGTGATGCAACCTTGGCCCGGGCCACTCGCACCGCCCTGGGACCGGCCACTGCCCGACTTCACCGTGTACTCCACCTTGTTCGGGCCGACCTCGGTGACGGACAGGGTCGCCGGACCGGCCGGGCCCTTGAAACGGATCGTCACCGGGCCGGTCACCGCGATCTCACAGTTGCCGTCCGCGCAGGCGCGGACATCACGCCCGTCCGCCGCCGACACGGACGGCTGCGCGGAGGAGGATGGCGGCGATGTGGGTTTCGAGGCCTGACGACTGGGTGAAGACGTGTCGTCGGCGTTGTCCGTGCTGCCGCAGCCACTCACCGCCAGGGCGACCAACGCGGCGAGTGTGATGCCCGTCACCCGCCGAGGATGCGAACGCCCTGTCGGCAGCCTCTCTGGCCGCAGCCCCTCTGCGGATGTCGTCGCGGCCATGAAGCCCCCTCGTGTTCCGAGCCTGCGTGCGTTCGGTGTCCGGCAGGCAGTCTTCCCTCTTGCCACGGCCGTCACGCACCGCACCGGCCCGAGCGGATTGCGGCCTCGCTCGAATGGCGGCGTGTGAGGCCACCGGCCCTCAGCCGAACTTCAGCCGGAACAACGCCCCGCCCCCCTGCGCCTGCTCCGCCGTCAGTTCCGCTCCGTGGGCCCGCGCGATCTGGCGGGCCATGGCCAGGCCGAGACCCGAACCGGGCAGGGCGCGGGCGGTCTCCGCGCGGTAGAAGCGGTCGAAGACATACGGCAGGTCCTCCGTGGTGATCCCGGGGCCGTGGTCGCGGACCGTCAGTTCGAGACGCTCGCCCGACCCCGACCCCGACCCCGACCCCGACCCCGACCCCGACCCCGCGTGCCGGGACGCGGTGAGTTCCACCTCCACCGGGAGCCCTTCCGGGCTGAACTTCGCCGCGTTGTCCAGCAAGTTCGTCAGCAATCTGGTCAGTCGCGCGGGAACCCCCGGCCGTACGGTCTCGGCGGCATCCGGGGCCATGTGGAGGGTGAAGGGGGTGCCGGGCCAGTGTGCGCGGGCCGCCGCCACCGTGTGTTCGGCAAGCGCGGCGATCCGTACCTCTTCGAGGAGCGGCGTGGGCTCCTCGTCCCTGGCCAGTTCGATCAAGTCGTTCACCAGGCCCGTCACTTCGCGCAGCTGCCGTGCCAGTGCGCCCGCCGCCCGGTCGCGTTGCGCGTCGGTCAACCGGTCGGCTCGGGCCAGGAGTTCCGCGTTCGTGCGCAGCGCGGTGAGTGGGGTGCGCAGTTCGTGCGAGGCGTCCGCGACCAGGCGGCGCTGCGCCGTCACCGACTGCTCCAGTTCGCCCAGCATCGTGTTGAAGCTCGTGGCCAGGCGGGTCACCTCGTCCTCACGGCCCGGTGGGCCCGGCGGCAGTGCGATGCGGTGGCGCGGGTCGCGGGTCGACGCGATGCGTTCGGCGGTCGCGGTCAGCCTGGCCACCGGCGCGAGTCCGGTCCTGGACACCCAGTAGCCGAGCCCGGCCGCCAGCAGAACGCCCGCCGCGCCGATCACGGCCAGCAGCCCGGCCGCCTGGCGTACCCCCTTCTCGACGCTGTCCGAACGGAGCGCGACCTGGAGGGCCTTGTCGTCTCCGAGGCGAGTCGTCAGCATCCGCGTGGGCTTGCCGGAGAGCGTGATGTTGGTCAACTTGACCCGTCGCTAGAGCGGCGGGTTTGCAGAGCGGGCGCCAGTGGCTGTGGTGCTGTGCTTGCGTCTGGTCTCACGCCCGGGTGCCGGGGGTGGGTCTGGGACGGTTGACTGCGCCCCGCGTCGCCGCAACTGTTCCGCGCGATGGCGGATGTTGCGGGAGCCGTTGCGGTCCGCGTGATCAACGAATCCGCAGGACCGGCACGCGAACCAGGCCTGGGAGACCCGGTTCGCTTTGTCTGTGTGGCCGCATTCGGCGCAGGTGCGGGAGGTGTACGCCGGATCGACATACACCACCGGCACACCGGCCTTCTTGGCCTTGTACGCGATGAACTGCCCGAGCTGAGCGAAGCTCCAGCTCGAGTGGGTGGCCCGTTGGGGCTTGCGAAGCCGTACCCGTTCGCGGATGCCCGTCAGATCTTCCAGGGCGATTCCGCGACCGGTGCGTTCTGCCTCGGCCACCACATGCTTCGCGATCTTGTGGTTGATGTCCCTGGCCCGCCGCGCTTCCTTGCGCCTGCGTTTCTTCAGCCGGCGTTTGGCGGACGGGGTGTTCTTCTTCTGCAGCTTGGTGCGCAGCGTGCGTTCACGCGCCCGCGCTCGGTTCAGGGCGCGTCCGGCCATGATCTCGCCGTCCGAGGTGGTGGCGATGTTGACGATGCCGAGATCGATGCCGAGGAAGCCGTCCGGGTCGGTGTTTGGTTCCGTCTCGGGGATCTCACAGGTGGCGTTCAAGAACCACATGCCGTCCCGGTACAGCAGGTCGGACTCGCCCTTGCGGTACAGGGCCAGGCGCGCCAGCTGCTCAGGGGAGGCGGTGAAGGCCACCTCCTTGATCCGCCCGGACAGCGTCCAGATGGAGACGGTCCGGTCCCCGGTCTGCCAGGACAGCATCCGGTCGTCATAGGGCTGGGCGCCCTCGGGCCGGAAGGCGACTGGTTTCCCGGTGGCCTGCCGGTAGCGCTTGGACCACGGCTTGCCCATGTTCCCGGCCCGCGCGTTCGCCGCCAGCGTGGTGTACGCGTCGCACGTCTTCTTGATCACATGCTGAGCGGCTTGCGCGCCGAGCCCCCACCGCTGCCTGATCTCGGCGTAGGTGTGCTGGCGCAGCGCGAAGTTCCGCTTCACGTCCTTGGCGAAGGCAACCCCGGACACCCAGGTAGCGGCCTCGTTGCAGGCGTGCAGGGTCGCCTCAAGTGCCGCCGCCTGCACAGGCGTCGGCAGCAACTTGACCTGCACCACCAGTTTCACCCGGCCAGGCTAGTGCCTGGCATTGACCTGGGTCACCGAGATGAGACCAGACCGGGATTTACGCAGGGGACGTAGCGTCGTCCACACCCTGCCCGCGCATTTGGTCTTCGCCCCGAAGTGCCGTCGGGGAGTGTTCACCGACGATCTCCTCACGCGCTGCGAGGAGATCATGCGGGACGTCTGCGCCGACTTCGGCGGTGAACTGCGGGAGTTCAACGGCGAGCGGGACCATACTCCGCCTCCAAGATCGGCGCGGACATGATGGCGCTGTCGCACTGGCACGCCTTCGAACTGCCCGTGACGATAGTGCGGCCGTTCAACACCTATGGCCCTCGGCAGTCCGCGCGCGCAGTGATACCGACGATCCTGTCCCAACTGCACGCGGGCGCAACGGAGATCAGGCTCGGCTCGCTCACCCCGACCCGCGACTTCACCTACGTCACCGACACCGCGGCCGGATTCCTGGCACTCGCGGACTGCGACCGGGCACTCGGCCAGTCCGTCAACCTCGGCACCGGGCGGAAGATCTCCGTCGGGGACCTGGCGACCGCGCTGATCTCCGCGTCGGGCCGTGACGCGAAGGAGGTCGTGGACCCGGCACGCCTGCGGCCGTCCGGCAGCGAGGTGGAGCGCCTGCTCTCCGACAACGCGAGGGCGCGTGAGTGGGCGGGGTGGCAGCCTGAGGTGTCCCTGGAGGACGGGCTGAAGCGGACGTCGCAGTGGGTGGCCGACAACATCGCGCTGTTCGCGACGGACCGCTACCAAGTCTGAGCCAGGGGCCGGTTATCCAGGTCTGAGTCCGGGGGCCGGGATCAGGTCCGGTCAGGGTGTGGGGTGGGGTGGGGTGTGTCCGGTGGCTGGGGAGGGCCGGTCGTCGGGCGACTGAACGCGTGAGGGGCACGCAATGCCGTGATGCCTTGCGCATGAGGCCGTCGAGCCGGAGAACTTCTTGCGTTATAGGCAAGGGCTTATGCGTAGAACGAAATGGCGCGTACGGTCGATGTCATGACGCACCCCACGCCCGCACCGCACGGTTCCCCTGCACACTCCCAGCCGCACGGGCACGGGTCCCATGAGATCGGCCACGGCGTCCACGACTCCCACGTCCACGACTCCCACGGCCACGGCGCCCACGGCGCCCACGCGCAGGAAAGCCACGGCGCACCTGCCCATGAACATGAGCAGGACGGCCTCGCGGAACTGCTCGATCTCGATGCCGAACTGTTCGCGCCCTACATCGAGGCCTCGATGCGCTCCATCGCCGAAGCGGCCGGGGACGACGTCAAGCGGATCGTGGACCTCGGTGCCGGCAGCGGCACCGGAACGTTCGCTCTGCTGAAGCAGTTCCACTCCGCCCAGGTGACGGCCGTGGACAGCTCCGCCCACATGCTGGAACAGCTGACCAGAACCGCCGCCGCCAAGAACCTGGCCTCGCGTGTCCACGCGCTGGAAGCGGACATCGGGACGGGCCTTCCGGGCGTCACTGACGTGGACCTCGTATGGGCCTCCGCCTCCATGCACCACATGAACGACCCCATGGCGACCCTCGGTATCGTCTTCGAGGCGCTGCGCCCGGGCGGATTCCTGGCCATCGCCGAACTGGACGGGATGCCACGTTTTCTCGCCGACGACGCGGTACCGGAGCGCCCCGGACTGGAAGGCCGCTTCCGTGAGGCGCTCACCACGCTGCACGACGAAGAGGTACCCCACATGGGAGCCGACTGGGGCGCACTGCTGGCCTCGGCCGGATTCACCCTTGAGGAGGAACGCGCAGAGAGCCTCGAACTGCGCCCGCAGCCCGGCGGCAGCGCCGGGCTCTACGCGCATGGCACGCTCAGCCGTATCCGCGGCGCACTGGTCGGCCGCATCGACCCGGCCGACCTGGAAGCGCTGGACACCCTGGTGAACGGGGGCCCGGCGGACGTACGCCGTCGCGACGACCTGGTGGTGCGCTCCACGCGCCAGCTCTGGATCGCGCGCCGCCCCACGGACAGCCGCTCGTAGCGGCCCACAGGAGCGAGCGTCATGGTTGGCTGAACAGGTCGAGTCACGCGATGCCGCTTCGACGTCTCTACTGGAGGCCACGGCCGATGGGACCGGGCGTGGCACGGAAGGCGCGAGCCGTTCGGAGGTATGGCCATGCAGAGACTCACCGTCGATGTGTTCGTCTCGGTTGACGGGTATGCCGGCAGCGCGACATCGCCCGCCTACTTCGGCTACGACGGACCCATGCTCGAGGAGTGGATCCGCGAGGAGATGGCCGGGCCGCAGCTGGTGCTCATGGGGCGGCGTACCTACGAGGCCCTCGCGGGTCTCTCCGGGGAGACGGGTGGCGCCGGCACGGACCCGGTGCCCGGTGTGGACAAGGTCGTCTTCTCGTCGACGCTGAAGACGGTCTCCTGGCAGGACACCCGCGTGTGCCAGGACGACCTGATCTCCGAGGTCACCCGGCTCAAGAGCGAGGGCCATGTGCCGATGCGGACCATGGGCAGTCTGTCCGTGGTCCGGCAGCTCCTCGAAGCGGGCCTCGTGGACCGGCTGAGGCTGACGACCTTTCCGCTGCTCGTGGGGGAGTCGGGCCGCGAGCCGTTGTTCGCCGGTGTGGGGTCGGCCGACCTTGAGCTGGTGAGCCACCATGACCTGGACGGGAGGGTGCTGGTGATGGAGTACCGCCCCACGGGACGCGCCATTCCACGGGCCTGACGGGAAGCCCACCTGGCCCTGGCCACCGGGCCCTGCCCACCCGCCCCTGAAGAGGCCTCAGAGGTTGTGTGCCGTCTCGTGGCGCGGCTGGTAGAGGCCCAGCTCGCCTCCGCCCGGGAGCCGGATCCCGGTCTTGAGGCCCCAGCCGGCGTTCGTGACCGGGGCGCACGTGACCCCCTTGGCCGAGAGCTCGTCGACCGTCGCGTTGACGTCCTCGCACATCAGGTACAGCTCGTGTGACGGTGCGTCGGAGGGATGGACTGCCACCTCTGCCGGAGGCAGTTGGAAGATGAGCCAGCCGTCGCCGGCATCGACGTGCGGATACCCCAGAACATTCTTGAAGAAGGCGCGGTCCGCCTCCGCGTCCTGGCTGTAGATGATGACGTGAGCGCCGTTGATCATGCGTGCAGCGTACTTACCGCTGGGGAGGGAGTCCGGATATGACGCCGTGTCTGCGGCGGCGATGTCCTGGCGGAGAAACGGTGGCTGCCCTTGATGGATACGCCTCACCCGGTGCGCGCAGCCGGTGCGGCCGGGGATCGGCCCGCACGAACCGACTGACGCGTCTACGCCGCCCTCGGCCGACGCCCGTACGCCGAAGCGGCTATGTGCTCCAGGTGCAGAGCGAGCCACCCGCGACGCCGGTCACCGCCGAGGACATCGCCGCCTTCAACCAGCGCTTCCCCCGGACGTTCGCCGCCGCGGCCGCCCACACTCCGGACGAGAAGTTCACCCGCAGCCTGGACCTGCTCTGCGCCGGCATCGCGACGCTCATCCCGTGAATCTCGCTCATCCCGTGAACTCGCTCAGTCCTTGAACCTCGTCCATCCCGTGACCCTCGTCGTCGGTGGCCGCTCCCGCGGCGCATGACGTGGAGACGCAGGTCACCTGCGGCCATGTCACAGCGCGCGGAGCCGTTTCGTCATAGGGGTGCAGGCATCGGCAACGACGGAGGAGTTCACGATGAACGCCCGTTTGAACATGTTCGGCAACCCGACGGCCATGAAGGTCTGGAAGCACGTCATCGCGGCGAACCAGGTGCTCGCCGAGTCGTCGGTGCCGGACACGACGCTGGAGCTGGTGAAGATCCGCGCCAGCCAGATCAACGGGTGCGGCGGCTGCCTCGACATGCACACCAAGGACGCCGCTGCCGCCGGTGAGACCTCGACGCGCCTCAACCTGGTCGCGGCGTGGAGGGAGGCCACGGTCTACACCGAGGCCGAGCGCGCGGCGCTGGAGCTGACGGACCAGGGCACCCGCATCGCCGACGCGGCCGGCGGCGTCCCGGACGAGGTCTGGGCGAACGCCGCCAAGTACTACGACGAGGACCAGCTCGCCGTCCTGGTGTCGCAGATCGCCGTCATCAACGCGTTCAACCGCGGCAACGTCATCATCCAGATGCCGGCCGGCGACTACCAGCCCGGCCTGCTGGGACAACCCGGTCCGCACGGACGATGAGGTGTGCCTGGCCCGGCAGGTGCTCTCCGGACGACCGCCGGGCCCGGCCGACCTGTCCGATCAGGCTGACCTTGCCCGATCAGGTGACCTGCCCGATGAGGTGACCTGCCAGTTCAAGGGTCTTGCTCGCAGGCCGAATGAGGACGACCGCGAGATGACGCAGGGCATCGTGGGGGAGAGTGTGCGCATGGAGTTCTTCTGTTACCACCGCGATCGTCTCGACTCTCTCGCGCTGCGCGACGAGTTGCTGGAAGACCACTGGTCCTACATGGACCAGTACGGCGAAGAGCTGATCGCTCGCGGCCCCACGCTCAGCAGCGACGGTGAGGAGCCGACGGGGAGTGTGCACATCGTCGACCTGCCGGACACCGCCGCGGCACGCGCGTTCGCGTTCGACGAACCCGGCTATCAGGCGGGCGTGTACCGGGACGTGATGCTGCGCCGGTGGCGCAACGGGCTGGGGCGCACCATGTGGGACTACCCCGGTGGCCCGACCGAAGGCGACCGATATCTGGTGCTCGGCCTCGGTGCGGGGCAGGCTGTCGACCTCGATGTGCCCGCCGATCAAGACGACTTGATCGCGTATGGACCCCTGCTGTCCGACGACGGAGCCACCTGGCTGGGTACGGCGGCGCTCGTCCGGGCGCCGGACCCGGACACGGCATGCGCCGTTCTGACCGTGGGTCTCTACGCCGAGATCGAGGTCCACAACTGGCAGTTCGGCGGCAGGCGGTGATGACGAACGTCACCTTGCCCTGCGAGCGGAGGACGAGCGAGCCGTGCAACGATTCCGGCCCGGCGCGCGTCATTTCTCCGAGAGTTCATTTCGATGCCCGAAGGACGTAAATGCAACGCGAGTGTGTCTTCGGTGTCGCCGGGGCCGTGCTGTTGGCCACAGCCGGCATCACCGCCTGTCAGGGCGACGCCTCGGCCGCGCCGGCCGGCGCGGCGCGGATCGTCAAGGACACCGATGACGAGGCGGTCATCGAACTGTCCGACGGACGCCGGGTCTCCCTGCGCTACCAAGCCGGTACGGGCCTGCTCGAACGGCACCGGAGCGCCGGCGGCAAGCCCTGGTCGCAGTCGAAGACGGTCTACGCCACCAAGGCCGACCCCTGCCGGGGCATCGACCTGAAGGCGAACCGCGCCACCGTCACCGTGCGCGCCAACTTCGGACAGTACTGCCGGGACGGCGAGCCACCGATGGAGAGTGTCGCCGCCGTCGGCACCGGTGGACTCGGGAAGTGGGACACCCACATCGCCAAGAACTGGGACGGCTGGGACCGGGTCGACATCGCCCGGAACGGGAAGTCGGCGACGTTCTCGGCCAAGTCGTGGGCCAGCACGACGACGCTCCACTGGCGCGCGGGCAAGGGCTTCGGAGAGATCGCGACCACGTACAAGAAGCTGGGTGAACGGTTCCTCGGCACCTGGCGCGCCGAGGACGGCAGTCATCAGGTGACCTTCCGGCAGAGCGAGGTCAACGTGCCCGCGTCGGCCACGGTCGAGATGCTCAAGGGCCCCACGTGCAAGGTCCGTATGGACTTGATCAACATCTGGGAGGACCGGGTACAGCCCAGGGGAGCCAAGGTCCTGGAGGGCGAGAAGACCACGTACTGCCCGCCCGAGGAATTCAATTCCGAGTACGTGGTGACGGCTGCCGACGGGCCGATGGCGCTCAGGAACCTCGGGGACGCCACACCGCTGGTGACGTACCGGAAGTCGTGACGAGGTCGCCACGAGCGTCATCCGTCTCCTGGCCCACTGGCGGGCTTGCGCACCGGAGACGGGGAAGGTGAGGATCACCGGCATGGTCAAAGGTGTGATGTTCGACTTTTCCGGGACCCTCTTCCGTATCGAGTCCGTTCTGGAGTGGCTGGGAGCGGTTGTCGCCGAGGCGGGACTCGACATGAGTGTGGACGGACTCGCCGCGTGTGCCGGTCGGTTGACCGAGGTCGGGGCTCTGCCCGGAGGGGCTCCGCCTCGCGCGCTGCCGGCGCATCTCGAGGGCCTGTGGCGTGAACGGGACCTCAGCGCCGAGAAGCACCGCGCTGCCTTTACCGCTCTTGCCCGTGAGGCGTCCCTCCCGTCGGCGGAACTGGCCGAGGCACTGTACGACCGGCATCGCACGTCGGCCGCATGGCGCCCCTATCCCGACACCGAGGCGACACTCCGCGCTCTGCGCGGGCGGGGCGTCCCGGTCGCTGTGGTGAGCAATATCGGCTGGGACCTGCGGCCCGTCTTCCGTGACCACGGGGTCGACGGCCTTGTCGACGCGTACATCCTCTCCTTCGAACACGGGGTGCAGAAGCCTGATCCGAGGCTCTTCGAAGCGGCCTGCGACAAGCTCGGACTGCCGCCCGGGGAGGTCCTCATGGTCGGCGACGATCGCGTCGCGGACGCCGGGGCCTCGGCGCTCGGATGCCGGGTCCATCTGGTCGACCACCTGCCCGTCGACCGACGCCCGAACGCGCTGCGGGCCGTTCTTGACCTCGTACAGGAAGCGTGAGTTGCGGTGACCTCCTCTTCGGTCAGCGTCGACGGAGCGGCCGGGGTTCTGCGTTTCGCGGATCGTCATCTGCCTTTCGTGGGGGATGGCGGCTCGTTGGGGTGATCGTGCCCCGGGATCGCTAGGATGGCTGTCCGTGCTGAAGTCGTGACGAGGGGTGGGGCATGGCGAGCGGGGAGCGCGACGAGGACTGGTTGGACCTGGCTGACGCCATCGAGGTGTTGCGTTCCCAGCTGTCGGAGGCGCAACGCCGGGGCCAGGGATCGGAGTTGCGCTTCGTGCTGGGCGAGATCACCGCGGAGTTCGAGATCGAGCTGGTGCGCACGCGCAACGGCGGCGGTGCCCTGCGGTTCGGCGTCGTGGAGGCCAACGGCCGCCAGGAGCGGTCGAAGCGGTCCGCCCAACGTGTGACCCTGCGTCTGAACCCGGAACGCCGCGGCGGCGGAGACGTGGCCGTGGGCGACGTCGACTAGTACGGCGGTGGGGTGATGGAGGAGGAACAGGTCGTTCTCGTCCGCGGCGCCGGGATCGGCAGCGGCTATCTGATCGCGCCGCGGCTCGTCCTGACCGCCGCGCATCTGTTGCCGCCGCCGGAGACGCGGGCCGAGATCACCGTGGCGCTGCGGGATTCGGCGGCGCGGTGCCCGGTGGTGGTGCGGTGGCGACGGCTCGACGAGGTCGTGGACGCCGCCCTGTTGGAGATCCCCGCCGCTGACCCGCAGTGGTCCACGCCCGCCACACTGCGCGGCGCCCTCGGCCGTCGCCCGCAACGCTGGGGCTGGTGCGTGACGGGCGGTTCCGAGATGCGGGTCACCGCCACGGGATTCCCCCGGCAGCAGCGGGCCGCGGACGGCGGCCGCGACCGCGAGCAACTGCTCGGCCGGGTCAGGCCGCACGGCGGCAGGGTCTCCGAAATCATCGACGACGCGGGCCTGTTGGGATTCGACACCACGGGGCTCGACCACGAGACCGCCGCGAAGATCACCTCATGGTCCGGGATGTCGGGCGCGGCCCTCTTCCAGGAACGCGGGAAGCTGCTGCTCGGCGTGGTGCGCGCGGACCGCCGGCCGCGCCACGGGACCCGGCTGACGTACACCCGCAGCGAGGACCTGCTGGCCCACGACGACTTCCGCGCGGTGGTCCGCGAGGCGACCTCCGTCGATCCGCAGCCCGAACCGGCCGAGCTCGCGGGCCTGTTGGAGTCGGCGCCGCCCAAACGGGAGGTGACGTCCCCCACCATGCTGCTGCGGGCCGACACCGAGGTCGTGTCGTTCCACGGCAGGGAGGACACCCTCGCCGACCTGGAGCAGTGGTGCCTGGCGGATTCCGACGGCGCGACCGCTGTCCGCGTGATCACCGCCCCCGGCGGTCAGGGCAAGACCCGACTGGCGCGACAGGTGATGGCGCGGCTGCGCAACCGCGGCTGGGTGGCCGGGCAGGTACGCCACAAGCCACGCGACCTGGACGCGCTGCGCACCGTGCAGCACCCGCTGCTCCTCGTCGTCGACTACGCCGAGACCCGGCCCGAGCTGGTCAGGGAACTGCGGGAGCAGACCGAGGAGGCCAGACATCCGGTACGCCTGTTGCTGCTCGCCCGCTCCCTCGGTTCCTGGCGGACCAGGGCGACCGGCGCCCTCCCCGAGACCCGTCTGCGCGCGCTCAGCACCGGTGCCGTCGACCGGGAGCACGCGTTTTTGACGGCGGCCCGCGACCTCTCCGGCCGCCTGGCCGAGGTGACCGGTGAGACGGACATCGACTGGGCCCGGCTCTCCGACACCCTCCCGGCAGCGGTCCGAGATGCGGGCCCGCGGGGCGAGACGGCGCTGACCGTTCAGATGGCGGCCCTTGCCGCACTGCTGCGCCATGTACGGGTCCCCCAGCCGGTCGGGGACGTGCTGGAGTCCCAACTCCTGTGGCACGAGCAGAAGTACTGGCAGGACTCCGCCGAGGAGTGGGGCATGGGCCGACGGGCGCAGCGGCTGCAGGCGCGGGCCGTGGCGGCGGCCGTGCTGTGTCCCGCGCAGGACGAACGGGAAGCCCGAGCCACCATCGCCCGGCTGCTCCCCGACGAACCGGCATGGCTGACCGCGGAGATCGCCGCCTGGCTCCGTGATCTCTATCCGCCGCCCGAGGGCCGTTACTGGGGCCGGCTCGAACCGGACCGGCTGGCGGAGTACCAGGCTTCCGAGCAGGTCATCGACGATGCGGGGCTGCTGGGCAGGCTGCTCGCCGGAGCCCCGGACCATCAACAGGTGCAGGCGCTCACCGTACTGGCCCGGTCTGCGGTGGCCCACGTCAACGAGGGCCGTACCCGCGAGGCCCGCATCCTCGTCGACCGGCTCCGCGAGGCGGTGCGCCCGGCGCACACCGGCGAGCCGCATACCACCAGCAGCCTGACAGCCGCTGAACCGCTGACAGCCGCCGCCCTGCGCGCGCACTCCGACGCCCTGCCGGAACAGTCCCATGTGCTGCGTGAGTACGCCCTCGACGTCGCCCGCGAACTGAGCCGTCTGTGCCGAGCCACGGGCGACGGCCCGCAGGCGCTGCGCGACCGCGCGTGGGCGTTGCACAACCTGGCGGAGCGCCACATGGCGGTCGGCGACTGGGAGGCGGCCCGGGTGGCGGCCGGCGACGCGGCCGCGATCCGCAGGACGACGGCGGTCGACGGGGCGAGCACGCACCGCACGGAGTGGGCCGACTCGCTGCTGGCGCTCTCGCAGGCCCGGCGCATGACCAGGCACCTGATGGAGGCCCACGACGCAGGCGGCCAGGCGCTGGACCTCTTCCGCACGCTCGCGGCACAGGGCGGCGAGGACGGGGAGAAACGCGAGCGCGGCCTGGTGCGGGCGCTCATCAACCAGTCACAGGTGGTCTGGCGACTCGACCCGAGCGCGATTCCCTTCGACCAGATCGCCAGGTCCGACGACCACACGGACGAGGCCGTCCGACGCGCCCGCGCTCTGGTGGCCCGGCACCCCGATCTGGATCCCCTCCTGCTCACCAAGGCGCTGGCGGAGCGAGGGGCGAACCTGTGGCGCCTCCAACGGCATTCGGAGGCGCTGTCGCTCAGCGAGGAGGCGGCCGGGACAGCGCGCCGGCTGGCCAGGGAGAACCCCGACGCCTACGCCGCCGACCTCGCGAGCGCGCTGATGGGACTGGCGGTCGACTACAGCAACGCCACACGGCCACCCGGCGAGGCCATGGCGCTCGTACGGGAAGCGATCGAACTGCTGCGCCCACTGGCCGAAGATCTTCCCGGGGTCCACCGCTCCACTCTGGCGCAGATGCTGCACAACCTGGCCTGGGAACAGTCCGACGCGGGGGACGCCGCGGCGGCCCGGGAGTCCATCGCGGAGGCCGTCGAGCATCGCCGGGCCCTGACCCGCCAACCGTACGGGACGCCCGTTCCCGCTCTGGCCCAGTCGGTGAGCGCGCTCGCCACCTACCACGCGAGCGCCGGCGACCACCGGGCGGCGGTGGAGGGATACGAGGACGCCCTGGCGACCTACGACCGTACCGAAATCCCGCTCAGCGCCAGTGACTTGATGAACCAGTCCGGGACAGCCCTCAGACTCGCCCGCTCCTACGATGCCCTGGGCCGCTCGGCGGACGCGCTCACCGCCCTGAACCAGGCCCTCGCCGTCCGGCACCGCCTCGGGGAGTACGCCCCCAGCCTGTACACCGAGGGGTACGCCACCGCTCTCCACGACCTCTCCGACCTGTACCGCAAGTACGACCGTCCGGTCGCGGAGCGCATCCTGCTGCGCCAGGCGCAACCCTTCTATCGCCGGCTGGCCCGCGTCACCGAGGAGGGGCGCGAGGGGCTGGCGTGGTGTCTGCACGACCTCGGCACGAGCTACGCCACGTCCCGGGCGACGGCCGACCGCGCGGTCACGTCCCTACGGGAGGCGTACGAGCTGCGCGTACAGCTGTCGGCCGGCGACGCGAGACATGAGGAGGAACTGGCCGGCACCTGCGCGCAGCTGGCCCGCGCCCTGCTGATGACGAGCTCCTTCCACGAAGCCGTGCGTATCGCGGAGCACGAGGTGAGCCTTCGCAGCCGCCTGCTCGGCACGAACAGGGCGCGCCACGAGCGCCCGCTGTGCTTCGCGCTCCTACGGCTGGCCGAAGGGCGGGCGTCGGCGGGGAACGAGGCCGAGGCATGGCGCACCGCACTCCAGGCGGAGCAGGCCTGCCTGACGCTGGTCGACCGCCCCGGCGAGCCGCAGGCCGAGCGCGCGCTGCTCCTGTGCCGACTGGCCAGAGCGCTGAGCCTGTGCGGTCGCCGCGACTGGAGCAGGGCCGCCCGTGCGCAGCGACCGGCGCGACGGGCCGTCCGCATCTACCGCCGCCTCGTGGACCAGGACCCGAGCGCGCACCAGGCCGACCTGACACGAGCCCTCAACACGCTCACCAGAGTCCTGGAACGCCTTGGCCGCCATGCCGAGGCAATCGACGTACAGCTGCGAAAGGGAGCATGACGCCGTGACATCACCACTGCCCGACGGCGAGAGGGACGAGTCGCTGGAGGCCATCCGGCGGGACGAGGAGAGCGCCACCCGGCCGGCAGAGCTGTTCTACCCGAACGTGGTCGAGTTCGTCGCCGACCGGTTCATCTATTTCGTCCCCCGACCCACCCCCGAATCCGGGCGGGTGTGGTGCCCGAGCTGGTACGCCCACGCTCAGGCACTGTCCCGGCTGGACTCCCTGTGGCGCGCGTGGGAGACATTGCGCTGGGACGGCGCGCTGGGCATGTCGAACTGGTGGCTCCACCATGTCGACCCGCATCTGAGCGTCCTGATGGACCCGGTCACGGGGCCGTTCGCCGGGTGCGCCGACGGCCATCGCAGGAGTGAGCCCCTGCCGATCGACGAGGTGCCGGACGGTCTGTTCGATCAACACACGACACCGCGGTCGAACGACCCGTTCTCCCTGGACTGACCGGCCTGTCTTGTCTCCTGCCGAGACCTCTCGTCCGCCCGGCAACGGAGTCGTCGGCGCCATGAAGCGCACGAACTGCCGGGACCATCAGGGGCATTCGCGACTACCCTCGTATGTCGTGAACGCCTACTTCACGACGGAACAGTGCCCCAGCTGCGGTTGCCACACCGATGGCCTGTCCAACAGATTCGCCTGCACTTCCTGCGACACGGTATGGACATCGGGGGACCCGGACTCGGTCGTGAGCCCTCGCGCAAGCGTCATGTGACGGTCGGGCAGCGCTGGTCGGTCACGCCCAGGAGTGTGACCCAGATACGGCAGAAACGGTCCGCGGGATGATCTTGAACCTCTGAAAGGCCCGACCAGCCACCCGTTCGGCCCAGAGTCGTTGGTGGTGATGTTGAGCTGTCGTCTGGGCCCGGGCGCGATGGTGACCTCGATCGAGCGGATCGCGTATCCGCGATTCAAGCGCCTGATCAGTGCGCACGAGGTGTACCTGCTCTTCGCCCCGACCCGGGACGAAGCAGCGTGGGCCGCGGAGTGTACGGACTCCGACAGCCACCAGCTCGCGCTCCTGTTGGCGTTGAAGTCCTACCAGCGCTTGGGCCGCTTCCCGCGGGCGGAGGAGTATTCCGACTCCGTGGTGGACTTCACCCGCCGGGCCGTGGAACTCGGCGAGGAGGCCGAACTGCCGGCGCTCGCGGAGAAGGCCTCGAAGAACCACCGCAGCCTGGTCCGGCGACTGCTGCAGGCCCGTTACGCCCCGGACCAGGCCCGGAAGGTGGCCGAGACGGCGATCCGGGAGACGGCCGCGGTCAAGAACCGCCCGGTCGACCTGATCGACATCGCGTTGGAGAAGGTGGTGGAGACCGGGCTGGAGATCCCGGAGTTCTCCACCCTGGACCGGACGGCCGCCCGGATCCGCGCCGAGGTGAACGGCTCGATCTTGGATCGGCTGCACGAGCGGATGGGCGCATTCGGCCGCGATCGCATGACCGAGCTGCTGGAGCGGCGCCTGCCGGACCACCACCGAGCAAAACCGTTGTTCTCCAGACTTCGATATGTCTCATGAGACATGGAGGCGGCCTTCATCCTCGCGAGCGCCTCGACGCTTCTTGGCCAGGTCCGTAGTCGGCCGGCAGCCGCCTGGGTGTGGCGCAACGCGTCGTCCAGGACGGGAGCCAGGTGACCGCTGGTTTCGTCGTCGAGTCCCGCAGGCCGGCCCAGCCGAGCGAGTGCTGGATCGGAGGGGTAGCCGCGTCTGCCCGCGCGAGTGACGAAGCTCCGCCGTTCCGGGTGCTGAGCGCGCGATAGGCGGTAGCCCTAGGAGCCCCGAGGAGGCGGGCGGTCTCACTGACGGGTCTACTGGCGGAACAGCATCACGCGGCACCCCGCGTTCGTTCACTCGTTTAAGGGAACCGACGAAATGCGCAGGTCAGTGGCGACTCCAGCCGCTCGGTGATCGTTTCCCGTGCCCTTGTAGATCGTTTTCCACCGCCGAGGTGAGCCGTTGGCACGAGTTCGTCACCGAGCTTCAGCATCGCGGTCCCGGCCCTCCATGGCCGGATCCGACGGCAGCGGGCCGGCCTCCGGCACGTTAGCCCTGGCTGAACTCGGGAACACGTCTCCGAGCTAAAGGTCCGTACCGGCGTTGCCCTCGTCGTTCGGAGAGTCTCGCCGCTTGATCTCGCCCTTGGTGGAAGGGCCCTTTCCCTGCCCCTCCAACAACTCCAGGAGCGCAGAGTCTGCCTTTTCCTGGTCTTCCTTCGTCAGTTCGACAGGGGCGTTGATGTAGACGGCATACCGGTCGGGATAAATGATGTTGGTGGTCCTCAAGGTGAACGTCAGAAGCGAGCGCCAACCCTTGCGGTGGCCAACCCTCACTTGGACTCGAACCTTGTAGTCGCGGGCCTCGAGAACCAACCCGGAAAACGGTGCCTCGAACTCGATGAAGAGTTGTTGCGCCGCTCTGCCAGGCACAACGAATCCGGCTGGTAGCTTCTTTTCCTCGTCCGGCCCGGGTTGGAGACGAGATGGTGAAGATGCCCACAGGAGCGGCAGATGAGAGGCGGGCTCATCCGGGAAGCTCAGCATGAGATCCTGCACCACTATCGGCTTGGCGCCGGTGTTGTGAAAGACGAGCGGAAGCCGCAGGCGAGTCATGGAGCCGTGGCAAATCGCTGCAAAGGAGTGAGGCTCCCACGTCTCCAGGCGCCCCTGTCTGGCGTTGATCCACCAGAATGAGGCTACGGTGAAGAGCAATGCACTGATCGACACGACGCTGGCAGCAGAAAGCGATGAGAACGCATTCTGATCAACGGCGGCCGTCAGCGGAAGCACAAATTCAGTGTGCCAGTCTCAGCGTGGGTACGCTCAACGTCGCCTATGGGGCAACGGCAGCTAGGGCCTGTCCGGCCGATCATGCCGCGGCCGCGGGAGCACCGCAGGCCGCGGCGTGACCCTGAGGCCTCGGACGAGCGTCAAAGCGGCTTGATGCGGGCCCGAGCAGGCAGAACTCATCGTCCTCGAGGTCGGCCAGGACATGCCACTGCTCGTTCCCGGTCCGGCCGATGCCGGCCCGGCGGGCACCGGGCACCTGTTGATCACCCTGGCCTCCGCCCTTGTAGATGGCCGCTACGAGGACGGTGTCTTCCAGAAAGCCCACCACAACCGCCTCGGGCAGGGGCGAAAAAATGGGCCCTGGCACTCAGGAGAACACCGGCGCCTATGGCATGGCATTTTCTACGTCCACGCAGACCACTCCCGGGCCGCTCGGACTTCGGATGCCGCGCGACCAGGTGGCGTCAGTGCCGTCAGACCCAGGCGACGGCGTCCTCGACGGGCACGCGGGGCAGCCGCGGGAACCACGGGTCGGCACCGGGGTGACCGATGTTGACCACCAAGTGCGAACGCCAGCTGGTACCGGCGAAGAACTCCTCGTCCACGCCCGCCTTGTTGAAGCCCGCCATAGGACCTGCGGCGAGCCCCGCTGCGCGCACCGCGAGCAGGAAGACCCCGGTCTGCAGTGCCGAGTTGTAGGCCGCGATGCCCTCGCGCGCGTCGATCTGGTGGGCGAACGCTGCTCGCAGTATGTCGCCGCGGGCCGGGAAGACTGTCGGCATCTGCTCGTGGAAGTCGGCGTCGTACGCCAGGATCGCCACGGCCGGCGCACTGAGCGTCTTGGCCCTGTTTCCCTCGTCGAGATGCCGGACGAGTCGCTCCTTGCCCTCGCAGGTGCGCACGAAGAGCACACGCAGAGGTTGGCCGTTGGCGGCGCTCGGCGACCAGCGGGCGAGTTCCCAGATCGTGGCGAGTTCGTCGTCGGCAACGGCCACCTCGGCGAAGGTGTTCACGGTGCGGGCCTCGGTGAACAGCACCTTTCGTCCAGCGTCGTCGAGGACATCGAGGGCCCGCGGTTCGCGGTCGGTCATGCTCATCTTTTCTCTCTTACTTCGGTTGTGTGTGGTGCCGGGGCGGGTTGATCGCCCCGGCACCACCCCGTGGGGACGGGGTTTGCGGAGCCGGGCGGGGCACAAGGACCCGGTGCTGTCACGTGGGCCTGTGGTCCCCTGACCGACGTCATGTGTGGTGCGTTGAACGCTTGTTCCGCTCCGCGCCCAACCGGGCGAAGTAGGCGATCAGTTCGGGGTTGTCGACCGCCGCGGGGTTCAGGACCTGCTCGGCGGGAGCACCCTGAAGCAGGCGCTTGACGGGAACCTCGAGCTTCTTTCCGGTCTTCGTGTGCGGGAGTGCCGGTACAGCGAGGATCTCGTCGGGGACGTGGCGGGGTGAGACGTCGGCGCGGATCGCGTCGCGGATCCGGTCGCGCAGGGGGTCGTCCAGGCGGACTCCGTCGGCGAGGACCACGAAGAGCGGCATCCAGTAGCCGCCGTCGGGTTCCTCCGCACCGATGACGAGGGCCTCGAAAATCTCGGGGAGGCGCTCGACGGCGTAGTGGATGTCGGCACTGCCCAGGCGCACGCCGTTGCGGTTGAGGGTGGCGTCGGAGCGGCCGTGGACGATCACCGAGCCGTGCGAGGTGAGCGTGATCCAGTCGCCGTGCCGCCACACATCGGGGTAGGCACCGAAGTAGGCGTCGCGATAGCGGCTGCCGTCGGGGTCGTTCCAGAAGTACAGCGGCATGGACGGCATGGGCCGGGTGACGACCAGTTCCCCGACCTGATCGAGGACAGGGGCGCCCGTCGCGTCGTAGGCGGCCAGCGCCACGCCCAGGCCGGGGGCGGACAGCTCCCCCGCCCAGACGGGGGTCGTGGAGGCGCTGCCGGCGAAACCGGAGACGATGTCTGTGCCGCCGCTGGTGGAGGCCAGCTGGACGCCTGCGCCCACGTGGTCGCGGACCCAGGGGTAGGCGGAGGCGGGCAGAGCGGAGCCGGTGCAGCCGACGACACGGACGGCCGACAGGTCGTGCACGGAGGGTTCGATGCCCAGCTTGGCCATGGCCAGCAGATACTGCGGGCTGGTGCCGAAGACGGTGACCCTGTGACGGGCCGCCAGTTCCCACAGGACGTCCGGACGTGCCTGCGGTGCCGGGCTGCCGTCGTAGGTGCAGGTGGTGGCACCGGTCAGCAGAGTGGAGACGACCAGGTTCCACATCATCCAGTGGGTGGTGGTGTACCACAGCAGGCGGTCCCCGGCGCCCAGATCGGTGTGCAGGCCGAGCATCTTGAGGTGTTCGAGCAGGACCCCGCCGTGCCCGTGGACGATGCCCTTGGGCAGTCCGGTGGTGCCGGAAGAGAACACCACCCACAGAGGGTGGTCGAACGGCACCTGGACGCAAGAGAGGTCCTCGGTGCGGGCGGCCGCGTCCTCCCAGGGAACCGTCAGCCCCGGGTTCCCGCCCTCGGGCCAGGTGAGGCCCACGTGGTCCACGAGCACCGTGGCCTTCAGCGTCGGCAGGGCGGCGGCGAGTTCGAGCGAGGCGGCGCGGCGGTCGTGTGTGGCGCCGTTGAAGAGGTAGCCGTCCGCGGTGATGAGCACCATGGGCTCGAGCTGGGCGAAGCGGTCGGCGGCGGCTTTGGGGGCGTAGTCCTGGCCGCACACCGACCACACCGCGCCCAGGCTTGCAGTGGCGAGGAAGGAGATGACGGCGTGGGGAGTGTTGGGTAGGTAGCCCACCACGAGATCGCCCTGTCCGACGCCCAGGTCGCGCAGGCCGGCAGCGACCGAGGCGACCCGGGCGCGCAGTTCCTGGCCCGTTATCTCATAGCCGGCTCCGGTCTCGTCCAGGGCGGTGATCGCGGGAGCGTCCGGCTGCAGGTTGCGCAGCGCGTGATGGGCGTAGTTGAGGGTGGCGCCGGGGAACCAGCGGGCGCCGGGCATGGTCTCCTCGTCCAGTACCCGCTCGTACGGAGTCGTCGCGTCGATGTCGAAGTACTCCCATACCGCAGCCCAGAACCCTTCGAGGTCGGTCACGGACCACTGGTACAGGGCGGGGTAGTCCGTGGGCTCCTGGATCCTTTCGCCACCCCGGCGCCGGGCCGCCCATCGGGCGAAGTCCGCGATGCGGCTGTGGGCGGCCGACTTCGGGTCGGGGGTGAAGAAGGGTTCCGTATACGGCTCAGGGTGCGGGGTGGTCATGGTGTGGTGCTCCTCGTCAGGCGGGCCGGGCGTCGGCGGTTCGGCGGGCCGTGTGCAGCAGGGGGGCCCAGGCGACGGTGTCTGTGAAGTTGCCGGTGCCGGCCGGGATGGTGTCCATCACGACGCGGTCGGGGCGCAGCAGGACGGCGTCGGCACGGCCGCGTGCCAGCCAGCCGGCCAGGGTGCCGTCGTCGTCCAGGTCGTCGACGCGGATCGTCGAGGCGCCGAGTGCCGTGGCCACAGCCGTCATCTGCGCCGTGGGCGGCACAGCGGTCAGGACGGCGAAGGAGTCCCCGAGGACCTCATCGAGGCGCACTCGCCTGCTGTCGTGCCGCACCCAGGGCTGCGGGCAGAAGGTGCCTGCCAGCACGCGGCCGGTCAGCCTGGGGCGGCGCCGTACGAGTGGACCGGCGGTCAGGGCGGGACTGAGGTCACGGCTCACCGCCGCGGTCACGCCGGGGATGCGACAGGCCGTGCCCACGGCGGCCCGGCGGAACGCCGCACCCCGGTCCTGTCCGCCGGTCATGGCCCAGCCGACGGCGACCGCGATCCGGATCACATGGCGGGCGTGCGGCTTGCGTTCGCGTTCGTAGGTGTCCAACAGCTCCTCGGGTGCGCCCTGTTGGAGGACGCGGGCGAGTTTCCAGGTGAGGTTGTGGGCGTCGCGCAGGCCCGCGCACAGACCCTGGCCGACGAAGGGCGGGGTGAGGTGGGCGGCATCGCCCAGCAGGAAGACGCGCCCCCGGCGCCACCGATCGGCGAGGCGGGCCCGGAAGGTGTACTGGGCCTGCCGGATCACCTCGAAGTCGTCGCCCGACGAGGCATCGGGCGGCAGGTCCACCCAGGGGGCGACCAGCTCGCGCAGGCGCTCCCATCCGTCCGGACCGTCCAGGTTCTGGTCGTCGGCCAGCCGGAACTCCCAGCGGTAGCGGTCCTCGCTGACGCGCATGAAGGTGGCCGGCCGGTTGGGGCAGCAGATCTGCTCGACGCCTTGCCAGGTGCGTACCGGGCGGCTGGTGCGCACGTCGATGACCCGCCAGCTCTCTTCGAAGTGCAGGTCCTCCCAGAGGGTGCCGATGGCGTCACGGGTGACGCTGCCCGCACCGTCGCAGCCGAGGACGGCATCGGCCCACAGGTGCTCCTCCTCGTCGCTGCCGTCGCGCCGGAAGGTGACCCGGACCGGACCCGTGGGATCGTTCGGTCCGTCGGTGTCCTGGGTGACGGACACGACCTCCACCCCGCCCCACAGCTCGCACTCGGGGCGGCGCGCCAGGGCGTCGCGCAGCAGGCGTTCCAGATCGGGCTGGTCGAACATGCTGGTCTGCGGGAAGCCGTGGTGCCCGTGCAGGGACCGCGGGAACTCGCTGATCACGCGGCGCCGGGCGTCCAGCAGCCGTAGTCCCGGCGCCGAGCGGGTGAGGGAGGCGAACTCCTCGTGTACACCTACGCTCTGCAGGATCCGGCGGATCTCGTCGTCCACGACGACGGCGCGCGGCAAGGGGTAGACGTCCCGGTGGCGTTCCAGTACGACGCTGCGCACTCCGTGCCGGGCGAGCAGCAGGGCGGTCGTGACCCCGACGGGCCCGGCACCGATGATCACCACCGGCCTACGGGCTGTGGCCTTCACGGTGCGTCCGTAACGGGGGTCCGCTGCTCGCCGAGGTCGATCCGTCCGTCCGGTGTGGCGATCGTGGCGGTGATGAGGTCACCGCTGTGCAGGTACTTGGGGTTCTTGGCCTGCCCCTTGAAGAATGCCTTCCACTTCAGTGCGGGAGGCAGCAGCGCAGCGATCTTCTCGGCCGCCTTGGGCGGGGCCTTCAGGGCCGTTCCGCCGGGAGTGCCGGTCAGCAGCAGGTCGCCTGGGGCGAGGGTCTGGAAGCGGGCGAGCAGGGTGAGCGCCTCCGCGGGCCGCACGATCATGTCGGCCAGCGTGCGGTCCTGGCGTGACACGCCGTTGACCGACAGCCGCAGCCGAAGATTCAGCAGATGGGTGAAGTCCTCGGGCTCCAGCAGGGCCAGGTACGGACCCGTCGGCGTGAAGGTCGGATATGACTTGCTCTCGTAAAACTGGGTCTTGGTCAGCTGGACGTCGCGGGCGCTGACGTCGTTGGTCAGGACAAGGCCGGCGACGTAGCGCGGCAGGTCCTGCTCCTCAACGACGGTGCCCACGGGCAGGGTCGCGCCTATGACGAGACCGAGTTCCACCTCGTAGTCGAGGAACTTCACGTGGGCGGGGCGGATGATCGTTCCATGGGGGCCGCTGACCGAGCCGGAAGCCTTGCGGAAGAAGGTGGGCGGGATGTCGCCGGTGAAGCCCGAATCCTTGGCGTGGCTGCGGTAGTTGACCATTTGGGCGACCACCCGGCAGGGGGTGGTGACCGGGGGGAGCGCCACCAGGTCGGCGACGGGCGTGCCGCTCTCGGCGGAGGCGGCGGCTTCACGGACGGCGTCCCGGTCGGCGATCAGTTCGGCGGTGGTGGCCGCCTTGGTCTCGACGCGGACGGCGCGTTCGTCCCGGACGACCCACCAGCCGTCGGTGGTGCGCAGAACGTTGGTACTCATGAGCTCATCGCTTTCATCAGGCCCAGCAGGCGTGCGGGATCGAGTTCGTTGTCGCCACGCAGGGCCGTCATGACCTCACGCAGCTTGGCGGGGGACGGGTTGGCGCCCAGGAAGTCGCGGGTGACCGGCGGGCCCCACTGGGCCAGGCCGCTCGCCGACATCGGCGCCCAGCCGGGATCCAGGTCGCAGGAGAAGAGGTCGCCGTCGGCGAAGTGCTCCAGCATGAAGTGGTCGGGGTCGCGCCAGTAGTCGAACAGCTGGCTGCCCTGGATGTGCCGGCCGATGCCCCAGCTGCGCTGGTATCCGCGTTCGGCCAGGTACTCCCCGCCGGCGCCGATCGCGTCGAGGTCGGTGACCTGGTAGGCGGAGTGGACGTAGCCGCTTCCGGGCCCTAGGTGCAGGGCCAGCGTGTGGTGATCGACGGCCACGCTCCCCTGGTCGCACCGGACGAACGCCATCGTCGGCCCGCGCCCGCGCTGCCCGTCCAGGAACAGGAAGTCGGACACGATCATCCCGAGGGTGTCCAGGTACCAGTCCAGGGTGCGGGCGAACACCTGTGTCTCCAGCACCACATGGCCCAGCCGCTGGATACGGGACGGCTCACGGGGCGGACGTTGGGTGGCGTTCGTACGACGGTGATCGGTGCCGAAGTTGAGGATCAGCGGCTGCTGTTCGGGCAGGGCGGGCAGCTGTTCGAAGCAGTGCACGACCCGGACCGGCAGGCCCGAGGGATCGAGCAGAGCGACTGACTGCCCGCCGTCCGGTACGTCGATGTTCCGGACGGTACTGCCGGTCGCGCGGGCCAGCCGGTCCAGGTCGGCCCGCTCGGCCGCGCGGAATGCCGGTCCGATGAAGCGGGACGTACGCCCCTTGCGGATCACCATGCACGGCGAGCCGGCGAAGGTGCCGCGCAGCCACAGCTCGCCCTCGGTGCGGGCGGCAATCGCGAAGCCGAAGTCACGGGCGAAGACCTCGGCCCGGTCCAGGTCGGGCTTCTCGAACTCCAGCCAGGCCAGGTCGGCCACCTTGATCACGGGATTCCGGGACCGTCCCGGATGCTCGCCGCGCAAGGAGCCCTGCTCACTGTGGAGGTCTTGGTGGGGCGTCTGGGGAGCGCCTTTGTTAACGGAGGTGCGGGACATGGTGTCCTCCAAGCAACACTGCTGTAATGAGGAAATCATCAACTTTGGCGATACCCATCGTCAATAGGGTGGACCCAAACAATTGATAATCTCATCAGTAATGGCAGACTCATCGCGACGGTTGTTACACTCGCCGTATGCCGACGTCAGCCCCGCCCATGAACCGCTTCGAGCGGCGCCGTGCCGAGACCCGTCAGGCACTCATCCGTGCGGCCCGGCAGATCCTCGCGGAGACCGGGGACACCAGCGCCAGCATCCAGGCCATCGCCGAGCGCGCGGACGTCGGTTTCGGCTCCTTCTACAACCACTTCGAGTCCAAGACGAAGCTGTTCGACGCAGCGGTGACGGACGCCCTGGACGAGTTCGGGCAGGTCATAGACGAGCGCGTACAAGGAATCGACGACCCCGCCGAGCTCGTCTCGGCCGGCTTCCGGCTCACCGCCCGGATGGCCGACTCCCACCCTGAACTCATGCGGATCCTGCGCGACCGCGGTCTGGCCCAGATCCACACCGACCGGGGTCTCGCCCCTCGAGCCCTGCGCGACCTGGAGATCGGCATCGCCTCGGGCCGCTTCACCTGCACCAACCCGACCACCGCCCTGTCCGCCCTCGGCGGGACCCTGCTGTCCCTCGTGGCACTGCGGCTGGCCCGCCCCGACCTCGACGGCGACGAGGCCGCCTCCGACCTGGCCGAGATGGTCCTGCGCATGCTCGGCGTCCCGCCGGGCGACGCCCGCCAGGTGACCCGGCGGCCGCTGCCCCATCTCGGTTGACCCGGAGCACCGGCCGTGCCCGGCCCCGTGGGCACAGGAAAGCCGTGGGCGCCACCGAGGTCGCCGGTGGCTTCGCGGCCCGCTCGTCCTTGACCACGACCGGCCGGTGAGACCGGGCTCGGCCCCGACACCGCATAGCCGGCTGAGGCTTCGCGGTCCACCAGGACGGCGTAGCGTCGTCAGTGTGGACCTCACCGCGGACAGCCTTCTGTCCCGTGCCGCGCATGAGCTCAGTCCGCGAGCGGACGAGCTGATCCACGACGTAGAGCGACGCCTGCGGCTCGAGGTTCCCGAACTGTGGGACGAACCGGATGTCTCACAGACGACGCGGGAGAACATCGCCGAGCACGTCGTTGCCATACTCTTCGGTATCGAGCACGACATCGAGCCTCGGCGGATCGATCCGCCGCCCGCCGACGCAGAGCGCGCGCGCTGGCTGGCTCAGCGCGGGAAGCCGGTCACAGCGATGCTGCGAGCCTTCCGGCTCGCGCAGGTCCGTATCCTCGACCGGCTGCTCGAAGAGCTGCCCCGGCTCACCAGCGATGCAGAGCTGATCAACGCGGAGGCACGCAAGCTGATCGCACTGATGACCGGGTACCTGGACCGCACATCGGAGACAGGCGTTCTCGCCTTCCAGGCGGAGCGGGATCGCCAGGTGCAGTGGCGGCTGTCGGTGGTGAACGAGGCGAGCGTGCGCGTCGGAACGACCCTGGACATCGCCCGCACGGCCCAGGAGCTGGCGGACCTGGCCACCGAGTACTTCGCCGACGCCGTCACCGTCGACCTCCTCGACACGTCTTCCGGAGACGCGCCTCCTGCGGAGGGCACACTCGTGGTCCGTCGAGTTGCCCAGCGGTCGGTGATGGACGGTTGTCCCGAAACGACCTCCCTGGAAGCGATCTACGGGGAGTCGCCGGTTCCGTCGCAGCAGCTCCAAACGTATCCGGACGGATCGCCACCGGCTCGCGCCCTGATCACCGGCCGGCCCTCACGGCACCACCTCGGTCCGTCCGCATCAATGCTGCTGGTACCACTGTGCGCCCGTGGCAACACGCTGGGTGTCGCTCAGTTCTTCCGTCATCACAAGCCCGATGCGTACGGGGACGAGGACCTGCTCCTCGCCCAGGAGATCGCGGCCAGGGCAGCGGTCGCCATCGACAACGCCCGTCATTACACGCACGCACGCGCCACCGCCCTTACCCTCCAGCGCAGTCTGCTCCCGCGCAGTACACCCGCGTTGTCCGCCGTGGAGGTCGCCTGCCGCTACCTGCCTGCTGCCGCCCAGCTCGGAGTGGGCGGCGACTGGTACGACGTCATCCCGCTGTCCGGCGCCCGGGTCGCACTCGTGGTGGGCGACGTGGTCGGCCACGGCATCCACGCCGCCGCCACCATGGGTCGGCTGCGGACCGCCGTGCGCACCCTCGCCGACATCGACCTGCCGCCCGACGAACTCCTCACCCACCTGGACGACGTCGTCATCCGCCTGACCGCTGAGATCTCTTGCGAAGTCTCTGCCCAAGCGGTCATCGAATCCGCAGGGGACATCGGCGCCACCTGCCTGTACGCCGTCTATGATCCCGTCGCCGGTCGCTGCACCCTTGCCCGCGCGGGCCACGGGCTGCCCGTCGTGATGACCCCGGACGGAACCGCCGACATCCTCGAGCTGCCCGCCGGCCCGCCACTCGGCCTGGGCGGCCTGCCGTTCGAGGCGGCGGAGATCGACCTGCCCGAGGGCAGCCTCATAGCCCTCTGCACCGACGGCCTGATCGAGGCCCTCGACCACGACGTCGAGGCGGGCTTGACCCGACTGTGCCGCGCGCTCGAGCAGTCCTCCGCCTCCCTGGAGGCGACCTGTGACACCGTCCTCGCAGCGCTGCTGCCCGCAGACCGACCGCACGACGACGTGGCACTCCTCCTGGCCCGCACCAATACCTTCGGAGACCGTCAGGTCGCCACTTGGGACGTGGGTGCCGACCCGGCCGAGGTCGCCCGGGCGAGAGCGAGCGTCTCCGAGCAGTTGATTACTTGGGGGCTGGAGGAACTCGACTTCACCGCTGAACTGATCGTCAGCGAACTGGTCACCAACGCCATCCGCTACGGCCGGCCTCCCATCCAGCTGCGTCTCATTCACGATCGCACCCTCATGTGCGAGGTCGCGGATGCGGGAAGCACGACTCCGCACTTGCGCCGGGCCCGTGTCTTCGACGAGGGCGGGCGAGGTCTGTTCCTCGTCGCTCAATTCGCCGAGCACTGGGGAACGCGCCATGCCCGACGTGGCAAGACGGTCTGGGCGGAGTGCGCCCTGGGCACCCCAAAGGTCTTCTCGGACGCGGCAGCGCTGGACTTGGAGGGCATTTCCGGGGTCGAATGAGCACCATTTCGCCGGCCCGCCGGGACGATCGCGAGGTTCTCAGGGGCTTCGACCGGCTGACGATGCAGCACCTGTCGGCGTACCTCGACCGCCCCCGTCGCGTATGGACGAGCGACGTGCCCAGTTCTTGAGGCGCGGCAGTTGTCGGTGGGCAGTCTGCCGCGATCGCCCCGCACCGTCGGGCCGCGCGCGGACATGGCGGTCGGCGGATGGCGGATGAGGTCGCGCCGCCGACCGCAGGGGGCCCGACCCCGCATGGCTGAGTGACTGGGCGTCAGTCCTGGTGAACTGGCCGACCTGCACCGCAGGTTCGAGATCGTCCCCGGGGCACAGGCCCAGGTCTTCAGGGGAGACGAAGGGAAGGTCCTCGCCACGTCGGGATCCCGAGGCGGATCACTTGAACCAGAGGGGCGGAGCGAGGCCACGGCGACGGTGCCGTGTAAGACGTAGGCACGCTCGGTATGCGCCAGACCGGGAAGCCGTGGGCGCCGGTGCTCTCTCAAGCACCGGCGCCCACTCACCCCTGCCCGAGGTGGCTTTGTTGAACTTTCTGTTCAGTTTTCAGGGGACGAGGATGAGGCGGATCGGGTCGCCGATCTTGTTTTCCAGCCGGTTGACCGCGTCGGCGGCCTCGGCGAGCGGGATGTGGTCGGTGATGGAGGGGGCCAGGTCGAGACGGCCGACCTCCGCCAGCCGGACCAGCTCGGTGACGGACTCGGGGGTGCCGCCGTAGTGGCCGCGCACCTGCTTGCCCAGGTAGTTGAAGGTGAGGCCCTCGGTGATGGTGAGGGGCCTGGGGCTGATGCCGACCAGGATGAGGGAGCCGCCCAGGCCGAGCGCGGCGGCGGCCTGCTCGCGCACGGCGGGCACGCCGGCGCAGTCGAAGGCGAAGTCGAGGCCTCGTCCGGCGGTGGCCGCGCGAACCTGGTCGGCGAAGTCGTCGGCAGCCGGGTCGAAGGCGAAGTCCGCGCCGAAGGCCAGGGCGCGTTCGCGCGCGCTGGGCAGCGGGTCGACGGCGATGATCGGCGCGGCGCCGGCCAGGCGGGCCACGCGGACGTTGTGCGCGCCGACTCCGCCCACGCCCCAGACGCCGACGGACTGGGCGGGGCGTACGCCCGCGGTGGTGACGACGGCGGCGTAGGGGGTGGAGACCGCGTCGGGGATGATCGCGGCCTGGTCGAAGGGGAGGTTGTCGGGGATGGGGATGAGGGTGTCCTCGCGGGCGAGGGTGTACTGGGCCCAGCCGCCGTCGTAGTCGATGCCGGCGGTGCGCATCTGGGTGCAGGGGCGGCTGCGCACGCAGCCGGCGCACTGGCCGCACGTTTTGCCGGCCTCCAGGGTGACGCGGGTACCGACGGTCAGACCGCGCTTGAGGCCGGGGCCGAGGGTGTGGATCACACCGGCGACCTCGTGGCCGACGGTGACCGTGTCGGAGGTGGCGAACAGCGGGACAAGGGAGCCGTCGAGCAGGTGGACGTCCGACAGGCAGACGCCTGCGGCCTTCACCTCGATCAGGATTTCACCCGGGCCCGGAACGGGGACGGGGATCTCCTCCACGGCGAACTTCTTGCTGTCCAGGTGGAAGCGTCCGGCGAGCATGGTGTCCATGGTGCACTGCTTTCTGTGAGCGGCACGTCCGGCGGTTCGGGTCGATGGGTGCCGTGTGGTGCCGTCGAGGGTGAGTGGTGGCCGGGAGAGTGGGGGTGTCAAGAGCGCCGCACTCTCCCGGCGTCTGGGGGTCAGGCGAAGACGTCCTGCTGGTAGCGCTCGTCCGCTTCGAGCTGGGCGAGCCACTGCTGGGCGGCCTCGTCGTCGCTGCCGGTGTGCTTCCGGTAGATGGCCGCGAGGGCCTCGCGCACGGCGGGTGCCATGCGGCGGCCGTCACCGCAGACGTAGATGTACGCGCCGTCCTGGATGGCCTGCCACACGGTCTCGGCGGCGTTGGCGATGGCGTTCTGGACGAACCGGGCCGGGTGGCCGGTCACCGCGGAGTAGGCGGTGTGCACCTGGGCGATCCCGGACTGCTCCCAGGTCTGCATCTCCTGCCGGTAGAAGTAGTCGTGCTCCGGGTGGCGGCAGCCGACGAAGACCTGGGACAGGCCTACCTCTATGCCGTTCTCCTGCTGCGAGGCGCGCTCCTCCAGGAATCCGCGCAGCGGCGCGATGCCGGTGCCCGGGCCGATGAGGACCAGCGGCGTGGCCGGGTCGGCCGGCGGGGCGAAGGTCGGCGAGGGCACGCGCACGTAGCCATAGAAGACGTCTCCGGGCTCGAGGCCTGCGATGTAGGACGAGCAGGTGCCGCGGTACTGGCCGTCGCCGGACAGGGCCGGGCCTTCCAGCAGGCCGACGGTCAGGCGCACGTGGCGCGGGTTGGCCAGCGGGGCGGAGGAGATGGAGTAGAACCGCGGGCGGATCGGGCCCATCATGTCCAGGAAGACCGCCAGCGGCAGCTCGACGGCAGGGAAGCGCTCCAGCAGGCCCAGCACGGAGACCCGCTTGCTCAGGATCTCAGTCTGGTAGCGCTCCTCGGATTCGGTGGTGTCGGCCGTGTAGGCCTGCAGCTGCGGCCGCGTCCACGGGCACTCGGTGTGCTCGGCCAGGGTCTGTATCTGGGAGCGGGTGGCCACGTCCTGCAGCTCCAGGAACTCGGTGAGCAGCAGGCCTGCCGTCACCGGGGTGCCCACCGGAAGGTGGGTGCGGCCGCCGGCCGGCAGTTCCAGGCGCAGGACCTGGTCGCGGTCGACGCGGAGGCGGGCGAGGGCGCGGTTGACCAGGGCCGGCTCGTTCTTGGCGAAGACGGCCAGGTGGTTGCCGGTGTCGTAGGTGACGCCGTCGGGGAGCTCGATGGTGATGGACTTCGCGGCCGGGCGCGGCGGCTCGATGCTGAAGTCCCACAGCCCGGTCGCGTCGCTGACGAGTTCCTCGTTGGCGACGACGGTCAGTGAGTAGGCCTGCTCGGAGACGATCGCGGGGCGCACATCCGCCTCGGTCAGCAGCTGCACCTGGTAGCGCGGGCCGCTGGCCTCCGAGGTGTCGGCCGCGTACTCCTCGGCCAGGGTGGTCCACAGGCTGTCCATCCAGCGGGTGGCCATACCGTCGAAGTCACCGGCGGCATCCGCGATGCCGCGCTCGATGACGGGGGTGGCGCCGGCGGCCAGCAGGCCTGCCTCGATCCGCTTGGGGAAGCCCTGGTAGGTGGCCACCCACTGGGTATTGCCGGCACCCAGCAGCGCGAACCGCACGTTGGACAGCGAGTCCTCCGGGAGTCCGGCGGCGAGCAGGTCGTCGAAACGCTGCGCGTTGTCCGGGGCCTTGCCGTTGTAGCTGGAGGCGACGACGACGAGCAGGCCCTCGGTGGGCAGGTTGTCGCCCAGCTCGTCCAGGCCGACCACGGTGGTGCCGAAGCCGGAGCGCTCGCTGCGGTCGGCGATGGTGCGCGCCAGGTCCTCGCACGAGCCGAGGCTGGAGCCGTAGGCGACGGTCAGGTTCACCCCGACACCGCTGACCGCGGCCTGCTCCCGCATGTCGTCGGTCTGCAGGTCGACTGCGCCGAAGACGGTCCGCTCGTGTTCCCGACGGGCCCGCACTTTCAGTTCGAAGCCGCCGGGCTTGCGCGTCAGCGCCTCCTTGACGTCCATCTTGTAGTCGTTGGTGTCGACGAACTTGAACTTCTGCAGCACCAGTGCGAGGGCCAGACGGGCCTCGGTGAGCGCGAACTGCCGGCCGATGCAAGCACGCACGCCGTTGCCGAACGGCTTGTAGGCGTGCGGGTGGTGGTTGACCCGGTTCTCCGGCAGCCACCGCTCGATGTCGAACTCCTCCGGCCGGTCCCACGCCTTGGGGTGGGTGTGCAGCGGACCCTCGAGGAGGTTGACCCGCGCTCCCTTCTTCAGCTCGTAGCAGCCGCCGATGACGGTGTCCTCGATCGGCGACTTGCCGATCATCGGGATGGGAGCCCACAGGCGCAGGGTCTCCTCCAGGATCCGCGGGATCACGTCCATCTGCATGATCGTGTCGTAGTCCGGGACCGTGTCGCCCGGCAGCAGCCGGTCGACCTCGGCGTAGGCCTGGGCCAGCACCTGCGGATTGCGCATCAGCGAGTACGTGGCGAACGACAGCAGACCACTGGTGGTCTCGTGACCGGCGATCAGGAACGTCACCACCTGGTCACGGACGTTGTCGTCGTCCAGCCCCTTGCCGGTCTCCGGGTCGGTGGCCTCCAGCATCAGACCCAGCAGGTCATCCTCAGCGGTGCCCTTGCCCTCACGGCGCTCCTTGATCACATTCTCGACCAGGTCCCGCATCAGCTGGATGTTCGCGCGGTACTTCTTGTCATCGGCCTTGCGCATCTTGGTCATCATCGGCAGCTCCTGCGAGCGCCGCAGCGACTCGACCAGCGCCTCCAGCAGCGCTTTGAGGAACGGGTGCAGATCCTCCTTGGCGAAGGAGTCGAACCGGTAACCGAACCCCGACAGAGCGATGGTGTCCAGGGTCAGCCGGGTGTAGTCGTCGGTGATGTTGACCGGCTTGCCCTCCTTACGCTCCCACTTGCCCACCAGGTTCTGGGCGATCTCCAGCATCTGCCCGTAGTAGCCCTTCATGGCCCGCTGGCTGAAGGCCGGGAGGAGGACTCGGTGCGCCATGCCCCATTCCTCCTCGTGCTGGTGGGCAGTGAACAGGCCGGCTCCCGCGTAGTCCCGGACATGGGCCAGCGGCGTTTTGTCGATCTGCTTGAAGAACCGCGTCTCGTCGCAGACCTCGGCCACCAGGTCCGGGTCCCAGACGAAGACCTGCTCGATGCCGGCGATCTCCATGCCGTAGAGCCCCTCGGGGAACTGCTTGGACAGCTCGCCGAAGTACTCCACTGGGTTGGTGCTGGGGATCTGCGGTGTGTGGCCGAGGAAGGGGACCCCGCGCGGAGACCGGATGGGTCGCAGGTCGTTCTTGGGCTGTGTGGTCATGGCTTGCTCCTCTGTGCAGAGAGGGGACGGGCAAGGGCGGCGGCGATACCGGGATGCATCACGGAAACATACGCCGTATGGAATTGGTACCATACGGCGTATGGAAAGTCGACCGCAACCCCGGGGTCTGTGTGGCGACCGTCATGCCGCCATGTAGCCGAAGCTATTTCCATACGCTGTATGAAACTGATACCGTCCGCGTATGGAAAAGGCGAAGCGTCCCCCGCGGGGAACAAGAAAGAGGGACGTGCCTCTGACCGAGGCCGGGATCTATGCCGCCGCCCTGCGGCTCATCGACGCGGACGGGGTCGAGGCGCTCACCATGCGCAAACTCGCGACCGCGCTTGATGCGAACCCGATGTCGCTCTACCACCACGTGCCGAACAAGGACGCCGTGCTGCGCGGCGTGGCGAGAATGGTCGGCACCCAGTTCCGCAGCGTGACGCTGGAGGATGCCCCCTGGCAGGAGCGCATCCGCTTGCTCGCCACGGATTTCCGGACGCTGGCGCACCGCCACCCCAAGCTCATGGCCTACTCGTTCAGCCACCAGGCGGACTTCATCCAGCCTGAAGACCCGTTCTGGGTCTCGCTCGCCGCGATCCTGGACGCCGCTGGGGTGCCGCACTCCGAGCTCCCGCAAATCGCCGCTCTCGTGTGCGCCGTCATCACCGGTGTCCTCACCGCCGAGCTCAACGGCGCGCTCGACCAGTGGTCGAGCCTCAAACCCCCCACTGTCGGCGAAGACGGGCTCGCCCCTCCAGGCAGTGACGAGAACGGCGTCTTCCGTCTGGCGTTGGACACGATCATCACGGGTCTGGAGAGCCGACTCGCCGCCGATGGATGACGGACGGCCAGGGCGCCGGCCATTTATGGGGCAGTCCTGAAGCATTGCGGCCTGAGGCTCGCCCTTGCTCGGGCGGGCTCAGGCCGCGGCCCATGAGGAGCCACCCATCATCCGGAAAGGTCCTGTCCACGCGGCCGCAGCAGATGCGCGGTGTGCCGCGGCTGGGTCGGGCGCCCGATCTGTGGCCGACCTGACCGACCTGATGGTGTACTCCGTCGACGGATCCACCTGCGCGCCCTGCGGGCGCAGCCTGCCCTACGCCACCTCGCGCTCACCCTGCCCCTGGTTCGCCCACCTGGGTGGTGCGCCTGGCCCCCGGTCTCGTTCGGTCCCAGGAACCGCAGCGTCCAGGGACCTGGGCGCTGCCGTGCGGCTCGGCCACGCTCCGGGCTGCGACCCTGCACATGACTCGGCCGGCCGAGTCATGTGCAGGGTCGCAGCCCGGAGCCCGGCGCACGGTGCGCCGGGACGCGCTCCCGCCCCGGTCTGCTGAGCCTCCATGTCACTGGGTGTCGGCCGCCGTACTGACGGGCACTCGGCCAGGTCTTCAGCAACTGCAACCGTCACGCCGACCTCGCCGATCTCGTCCCTGCCCGTTGCCGACCGGTGAGCGCCTTGGCGGAGTTGCGCGGCGTTTCCTGATACGAACGAGAAGGTCGCAGCAGACTTCGAGCGGCTCGGTACCTGTCACCGCAAGGGTGAGTCGGCGGTGGGCGTCAGCACGGACTCGGCGACGCCGACGATCTGGCTGATGTCGAAGCCCTCCATGTCCGCGCGGAATTCGGGGCTGGACAGGTACGCCTCCAGCCTCTCCTGAACGTCGTCGGCGTCCTGGTAGGAAACGAGGGCGTACAGCTGGGGCGCCTCACTGGCGGTGGTCGCCGGCACCGTCCAGACGCCGTGTGTGTTGATCCTGTGCTTGGCCATACCGGGAATGTGCTTGGCCCAGATGTTCTCGTAGGCGACGAGCGCCTCAGGGCTGCGCAGTGTGTAGACACGAAGCTGGTATTGGGGCATGAACACTCGTTCCTTCTCTTCTGCCGCCGGGGCAAAGATCCCCAGCCGCACGGCGGTTGGGAGGCTTCTCTCAGCCTTTTGCAAACAAGTTCGCCAGTTCGAGGTCCCAGTCGATGGGTCCGGACTCGGTACCCCCTGGCGCTACCGCCCTCGTGGTCTCCAATAGGGCCTTGACGTCCTGCACGGGAACCTCGAGCGAAGCGGTGCCCGCGGGTGACCGAGAACGATGCACATCGCTTGGTCACCGCGGCCGACGGTCGACCGGACCCGGACGTCCCCACAGTCGGCAGAACCCCTCAGGCCATCGGCCAGAAGATCACGCCCCAGGACTCATTCGACCGGCTCGTCGGTGTCGGTGAAAGGGGCGGCACGGACGACCAAGGGATCAGTGATCCCGTCCCGCAGGCTCAAGCACATGGACAGCGAGTAGGCGCGCGAGATGACAAGCCGCACGGCCACCCCCTGCATGACGGGCTTCAAAGTCTCCATCGACTTTCGCTCCTGCCTGGGCAGCGGTCAGGAACCGCTGATCTCATCCCGGCCGTCGTGGTCCCAGCCACGGATCTCGTCCCAGGAGTAGCCCTGCAAGAAGAGCAGGTAGCCGACACCGTGGTCCCAGCGGTAGTCGCCGACGTTGACGCTGACGGCTGGGTGCTGGACATGCGCGGATGCAGAAGTCGCGGCCGAAGCGGTACCGCGACCGCTGATCTCATCCCGGCCGTCGCGGTGCCAGCCATGGATCTCGTCCCAGGAGTAACCCAGTTCCAGCAGGTAGCCGACACCGTGGTCCCAGCGGTCGTCGCCGGCGTTGACGGCTGGGTGCTGGACATGCGCGGATGCAGAAGTCGCGGCCGAAGCGGTACCCCCGGCACTGAGAACGGCGGCACCCGCGACCGCCACGGAGCAAGCGGTGACAGCAATGCGCCTCGTGAGCTTATTCATGGTCTTCCCTTCCCGACTGATGCGATCTGCACCATCGGATGCCTGCAAGCGCAGTGCGGCGCCTGGCGTGGCCGATGCAGACTTTTCCATACGGCGTATGGAAGTACTCCTCCAGGATTACCATACGACGTATGGAACTGTCCAGGCGGTGGAAATGGTCCGCACGGCCGCCAGCGGGATGAACGGCTCGATGTCCTGGCCCGGACCGCGTCAGCCCTTTGGACGAAGTACGCCTGGCCTTCAAGAGGTTGCTTACCTGAGCCGACCATCTCGGACTCTGCCCCGCGGAGATCAGCCACACCGGTGAGCAACTTGCCAGCTGTTCCAGCACGTTCATCCACCATCCCCATATCGGCGCGGCCTCGGACTCAAGCACGTCCTGGGCTGAGCCCTCGCCCCTGAGGGACGAGCTGCCCGGGATTTCCGTCTCCGAAGCCGTGGCATGCGGGTGCCCGCGTCTGGCCCCATGCTGGAAATGAGGGGGTGAAACAACGGAGGGAGTGGTGGGGATGCAGACCGTTGTGGACCTCACGCGCTGCCAGGGCTACGCGCAGTGCGTCTTTCTCGCGCCGGATGTATTCGAGCTGCATGGCGAGGAGGGGTTGCTTTACGCCACGGCCGTCCCCGACGACCAGGTCGAGCGCGTGCGCCAGGCCGCGGCGGCGTGCCCGGTGCAGGCGATCCTCCTCGGTGAGGAGGTGAGCGGCGGTGCCCGGTGACCTCAAGGACGGCCGTATCGTCATCGTCGGCGCGTCGCTGGCGGGGCTCAGAGCGGCGGAGGCGCTGCGTGAGGAGGGTTTCACCGGCTCGCTGACCGTGGTCGGGGACGAGCCCCACCCGCCCTATGACCGGCCGCCGCTGTCCAAGCAGGTGCTGCTCGGGCAGGCGACGGCGGACACCACCGGGCTGCCGATGCGCCGGGACCCGGACGCCGAGTGGCGGCTGGGCGTGCGCGCCACCGGCGTGGACCTGCTCGCGAAACAGGTGCTGCTGGAGGGCGGTGAGTCGCTGCCGTACGACCGGCTGCTGATCGCCACCGGGACCCGCGCGCGGCCCTGGCCCGACCAGGAGGAGGGCGCCCTGGACGGGGTCTTCACCCTGCGCACCCGCGAGGACGCCGGGGGACTGGCCGAGCGGCTGGCCGCCGGGCCGGAGCGCGTGCTGGTGATCGGCGGCGGCTTCACGGGCTCGGAGATCGCCTCGGCCTGCCGGGAACGGGGACTGGAGGTCACGGTCGCCGAACGCGGCCCCGCACCCCTGGTGGGCGCGCTGGGTGGCACCCTGTCGAAACTCGCGGCCGCCATGCAGCGCAACCACGGGGTGGACCTGCGCACCGGGGTGACGGTCACCGCCCTGCGCGGGAACGGCAGCTTCACCGGTGCGGAGCTGTCTGACGGCAGCCGCGTCGACGCAGACGTGTGCGTCGTGGCGCTGGGCGCGATCCGCAACGTCGAATGGCTGGCGGAGTCCGGGCTGGCGGCAGGCCCGCGCGGAATCGCCTGCGACGCCGGATGCCGGGCCTTCAACATGTACGGAATCGTCACCGACGACGTCTTCGTGGCCGGCGATGTGTCCCGGTTCCCGCACCCGCTGTTCGGCTACCAGATGCTCTCCCTGGAACACTGGGGAAACGCGGTCGAGCAGGCCAAGGTGGCGGCACACAACATGGTCAATCCCGGGCCCCTGCAGCACCCTCACCTGGCTGTCCCGTCGTTCTGGTCGACCCAGTTCGGGCTCAACATCAAATCGGTGGGCGTGCCCACCTACTCCGACCACGTGGTCATCGCCCAGGGCTCCTTGGAGGCGCGCCGTCTGGCAATGGTCTACGGCTACCAGGGACGGGTCACCGCCGCCGTCACCGTCGACATGGCCAAGTCGCTCGACTACTACCGACACCTGATCGAGACGGCTGCTCCGTTCCCGCCCCCGCCCGGCGCCCAGGACCGTGCGATCGCGGCCGACATCGCGGTTCCGTCGGACGTGCCGGATCCGAGTGGGTTGTCGCACGGCCCGATCGTGGCGCTCACCGGTCACCTGCCCGACCGCCGGCTGTCGGTGGTGCAGCCCACCCGCTGACCCCCGTCCCGCCCAACCACGAGGAGCCACGATGCCCTCCGAGACCTTGCTGGCACGGATCACCGACTACGCCAGTCGCCCCAACCCGTACCCGCTGTACGCGGAACTCCGCGAGGCCGGTCCCGTGGTGCAGCAGGCAGACGGCAGCTACCTGGTCGGCACCTACCATGAGATCGCCTCTCTGCTCCACGACCCGCGGATGAGTGCCGACCCCCGCAGCCGTGGCGAAGTGACACACAAGCCGCCGTTCCTGCGGCTCGACGACCCCGAGCACCACAGGCTGCGCACCCTCGCCATGCGGCCCTTCGGCCCGCCGCACAACCCGGGCCGGGTCGATGCCATGCGCGGCGAGATCGACCGGATCACCAAGGAACTGATGGAGTCCTTCGAGGCGGGCCGGCAGATCGACGTCGTCGACGATTTCGCCTACCCGCTGCCCGTCACGGTGATCTGCCGCCTGCTCGGCGTACCGCACGAGGACGAGCCGCTGTTCCGGGCCTGGTCCGACGCGCTGGTCGCAGCCGCCGACGTCAGGCCCGAACAGGACACCACCGAGACCGACAAGGCGGGCGACCAGGCGCGCATCGAGATGGGCGGGTACCTGGTCAACCTCGCAGAACAGCGACGTGGCAAGCCTAGCGACGACATGCTCTCCGCCTTCGTCAACGAGCCGGACCCGGCCCTGCGACTCACCCAGGAGGAACTCGCGGAAACCGCCGTGCTGCTCCTCATCGCAGGACACGAGACCACGGTCAACCTGATCACCAACGGGGTGCTGACCCTGCTGCGCCAACCCGAGCACCTGGACCAGCTGCGCCGTGACCCCGACCTGCTGCCGCGAGTGGTGGAGGAACTGCTGCGCTACGAACCTCCGGTCCACATGCGTGAGCGCATCCCGCTCGCCGACATGGACATCGCCGGTACGCCGATCGCCCAAGGTGCCCCCGTCGTTCTGGTGCTGGCCTCGGGCAACCGCGACCCCAGGCGGTTCCACGATCCCGAGCGGTTCGATCCCACCCGCCCGGACAACGAGCACCTCGGCTTCGGCAGTGGCATCCACGTCTGCTACGGCGCACCCCTTGCCCGCATCGAAGCCCAGGCCGCACTGGGAGCGCTGCTCCCTCACCTCGGCACGGCACGCCTGGTCCAGGACCCGCCGCCCTACCGACAGAACGCCATGCTCCGCGGACCCCGCCACCTGCCCATCCAACTCTGAGGCCGCGGGGGCGACAGCAGGCGAGAGATACCAGCCACCCCGGTCCGTGACGCGGGCCGCGAGAACCGGCCCGCAGTCGGCGCCAGCCGGCCGGTGCGCGACAGGACCCTCTTCACGCCGCAGCGGGGGGGGGGGTGCCGCCGGGCGAGGTCTCGGGCCTCATCCGGGGAGAGGCCGAGCATGTGCAGGACCATCTCGACCATCGTGCCTGCGGCCTGGCCGCTGTCGGCCGCGGGCTGGTTGCACCACAGCTTCAGGAGCGCCGGCAGGCTGCCGTTCGGCGCGGTCAGGGCGAGCACCGGGTCGACCACGGTGGACCGGCCTGCGGCCACGCCCTCCTCCACGTCGCGCTTCGCCCGCGGAACCAGTCCGCCGCCCCGGCATATCCGACCGGGCCGGCTGTGGCACAGGATCTGCATGGTCTTCGGGTATGAGTCGGCCACGCGCGCGCTGAGCCGCACACCTCGGCGAGGCGCTCAGCGGGATCATCGACGCCGCGCAGGCGCTCGTCGACGGCCTGTGCGTACTTCTCGAGTGCATCGGCCATGGCCGTATCGAACAGGTACGGCTCACCGAGACGGGTCGAAGCAGAGTTACCCACAGCCCTGACGCCCCCTCGACCCGGTGTGCCCTGACAGCACCTGCCCGAGGCCGGAGTCAGCGAGCAGGAACAGACCCCACCTCGTGGCCACGGCGCGGCTCGGATCGATGGAGACGCAGCGGCCGGGATCAGGCGCCATCACCGAAGCCGGGCTCGGCATTGATCACGGAAGAGACGTCCACGACCACGTCACTCGCACGCTTTTCCGGCACCCCGGCAGCGATCAGGGTGGCGATGACGAGAGGGACGACATCATCATCCAGCACCCCGTCATTAACGCTCTCCAGCAAGGCGACCGTCAGCGCCTCCAGCCCGGCGCTGAGCGCCACGGGTGGCAGGTGTGAATGGAAAACTCCCTCCCGCTGTCCCCGCTCCAAAATGTCCGTCGCCGCGTCTCGGATCGGAGCCAGGATCCCCGTTACGCGTTCGGCTCCCAAGTGCCTGCGAGCCAGCGCCAAGAGCATCCGGTACCTGTCTCCCACGGGCCACATCGCAAGGAACAGCCGCGCCAGGGCCCGCTCTGCCGGATCATCCAGCCCCACCGCGTCCTCCGCCGCCTCCCGCAGCGCTGCGGACGCCTCGTCGGCGAGCGCGGCCAGCAGGGCTTCCCGCCCGGGAAAATGCCCAAAGAGGGTTCGCCGCACGACGCCGGCAGCTCGCGCGAGCTCCTCCATCGTGATGTTCGGGTTCCGGCCCAGCTCTTGGCGGGCCGTGTCCAGGATGCGCGCTCGGTTGGATCGTGCATTGCGGCGCTGAGACGCGCGGGCCACGGGCTTGGTCACGACAACCTCGGTAGATCTGTATTGCAGGGTGGCGGCGCAGAGGCCAAGCGGTACGTCCGATTTTGGCAGACGCGGGAATCGCCTGCTCTGTCCGCCCGTCGCTGTGCGCCGTTCTCGCCAGCAGCCGCCGCATTTGCTGCGCCGCAGAGTGACGGCGGCGACGAACAAGGTGGAGGCGTTCAACAACTTCTCGAAGTGGGTCGGCGTCGGCAACGGCGGCGTGCTCGCCAACAACGACCCCCTCGAGCAGGAGCAGACCGCGAAGTTCAACGCCCCGCCGGCCAACGCGATCATCTTCCACATCGCGCGGACGGCGCCGAGATCGTCCGCCAGCTGCAGGACGAAGGAGAGAAGGTCGCCCCGGAGGGCCCGGCGCAGGTCTCGCCGTACCTGACCAAGCACATCCGCCGCTTCGGCGCATACTCCACCCACGAACTCGCCGACGAACCCGACGCCTACAACCCGCACCTGGACGTCGACTTCACCCCGATCCGCGGCGACGGCCCGCCTACCGAGGGATTCAGCCAGGCCGCGTGAGCCGGCCAAGGGCCGGATGCCTGAGCTGGCCCGGCGCGTGTCGGCGAGCACCTCTCGGAGCCCTGGCCCCGCGTCCGAGAGGTGGCCCCGGGGGCCGGGCTGAGGTCACAGCAGTCGGTCGACAAGCCCGTCGACGTAATCCGGGGTGAGCGGGCCCATCCCGAACAGGACGCGGATGTACATCGGGGCCAGGATGTGGTCCAGCACGGCGAATGCGTCGGGTGCGTCCTCGCCACGTTCGCGGGCTCGATCGAGCATGGACTGCAGTTGCCGGGTGCGTTCAGCACGGAGGGCTTCACCAGCCCGCAGACCCTGCTGACCGCTGCTCGACAGGGCGACGGCCAGATGCAGCACCGCCGGACCGTCGGGTCCGGTGATCTCGCGGGCCACTTGGGCGGCGTAAGTGCGCAGGTCACCGGCCAGGCTCCCGGTGTCGGGCATCGGTGACTGCGCATTGAGGCGGGTGAGTGCCACGTCGGTGAGCAGCGTTTCCAGGTTGCCCCACCGGCGGTAGATGCTGCTGTCGGCCACACCCGCACGGGCCGCGACCTCGCCGACGGTGAAGTTGCCGTAGCCGCGCTCGCCGATCAAGTCGGTGACGGCCTGGTGCACCTCCGCGCCGACGCGGGCACTACGCCCGCCGGGCCTTCGGGCTCGCTGTTGCTCGTACATGCACCCACCTTAACGCAGTCGGCACTTGCGTTTACCTGCGGATCCTCCTACAGTCCGTTAACGCAGCCAGAGACTGCTTTAAAGCGCTCCGGTGTATCGCCACGCACGTCGACGGTGGCGCGGCGCGACCAACGATTGAGAGGAATTCCCATCGCTGCATCGCATGGATTCGTAGGCAGTCGGTCCCACCGCACCGTGCTGCTCACGGTGACCTGTCTGGGCCAGTTCATGGTCCTGCTCGACAACACGATCGTTGGAGCGGCGCTGCCCGATATGCAGCACCGGCTGCACACTCAGCTGACCGGTCTGCAATGGATCGTCGACGCGTACGTACTGCTGGTCGCCATGCTGCTGATGTCCGGCGGCATCTTCGCCGACCGGTTCGGCCGCAAGCAGGTGTACCTGTCCGGCGTGGTGGTGTTCACCGTCGCGTCGGTGCTGTGCAGCCTCGCGCCCTCGGTCGGCTGGCTGGTCGCCGGCCGGGTGCTGCAAGGCATCGGGGCCGCGGCTCTGAGCCCTGCCTCACTGGCCCTGCTCGCCGCCGCCTATCCCGTGCCGCAGGAACGGGTCAGAGCAATCGGGCTGTGGGCCGGATTCAGCGGAATCGGTCTGGCCGCAGGCCCCGTGGCCGGCGGCGTGCTGACCGACGCCTTCGGCTGGCCCGCCATCTTCCTGGTCAATCTGCCCATCGGCGTGGTCCTTCTGCTGGTCGGTCTGCGCAGCCTTGAAGAGACCCGCAACCCGGGCGCCCCCGCGATCGATATCCCCGGGACGGTGCTGTCCGTTCTGGGGGTGGGGGCGCTGACCTACGGGCTGATCGAGGGTGGTGCCCGCGGCTGGACATCGCCGATGATCCTGGGCAGCTTCACCGCCGCGATCATCCTCCTCGCCGCGTTCGTCGCCGTCGAAGCGCGCCATTCCGCTCCGATGCTGCCGCTGCGGCTGTTCCGGCAGCGCCTGTTCACCGTGTCCAACACCGCCATGGTCGTCGTGGGGTTCGCGCTCATGGGGTCGTCGTTCTTCTTCTCCCAGTTCTTCGTGTACGTCCAGGGCAGCTCGATCCTGCGGGCCGGACTACAGACCCTGCCGGTATCCCTCGCCATGGTGGCCGTCAGCCCGTTCGCGGGCCATCTCGCCGCCCGGTACGGCTTCCGCATCGTGGTCACCACCGGCCTGGCCCTGGCCGGCCTGGGACTGCTGGCGCTCGGCATGGTGCACGCCGACACCGGCTACGGGAACGTGTGGTGGCGGCTGGGCGTCATCGGCACCGGCTTCGCCCTGACCCTGTCCCCACTAACGGGAGCCGCCATCCAAGCGGTCAGCCCGCAAGAAGGCGGCCTCGCCTCAGGCGTCAGCAGCACTACCCGGCAGATCGGCGCGGTACTCGGCGTGGCGGTACTCGGAGTCATCGTCCGCACCCGGCAATCCGGCGGCGCCTCCTTCGAGACCGGCCTCAACAGCGCCTTCGTCGCGGCTGGCGCCATCACCTTGGCCACCGCCGTGTTCACCGGCCTGTGGCTGGCGAGGTCCGAGCCCGCGGAACGCTCCGTGGCGCCGCAACGTTCCCCCCATCCAGATGCGGTCACCACGTCGAACGAGGCATCCGCGAAAAGCCGTTGACAACAACAACCGCCTCGGCCGGGAGGTGTCCCGTCGGAGGCTCCTCCAGCGGGACACCTCCCGGCACACACCAGGATGGCGCCCCGCGCCTAAGGCCATCGACGACGACATGCTCACCTTCGCCCAGGCTCTCAAAGCCAAGGGCACCCCCCGTCCCCGACATCACGAAGAAGCTCACCGTCAAGACCGGCAAAAACGCCGGCCAACACCCCTCCGTCGCGTCGCTCTACCGGGCGCTCGCCGAGGCCGACGACTGAAGGAGAGCGAGATGGTGTTCAAGCCCCGGTCAATGCTCCAGGCCCTGTGCGACGTGTGCGGCGCCGATCTGGTCGATGATGAGTGGGACGGCACGCTCATGGTCTTCGACACGGAGAAGGAGGCGCGCGGAGCGGCCCGCCACTAGGTTGTACGTCCTCAGCGACCGGCTCGTCTGCCACGGCGACGACGCCAACCACCGCCAGGCGATGGACGACCTGATGTCACCCGAGCCCGCCATCCAGATCCTCCGCCAGGTCCGAACTGGACCAAGATCACCCCATGGCCCGTTTCTGCCGGATCTGGGTCATACCCCACCTATGACGTGGGCCGGCCGAGGAGGGACGGGTTGTCCTTGTCGAGTTGGTCGGCCAGGTCGTCCAAGCCGTCGGCGTACAGGTCGAACTGGTCCGTGACGGTGGGCGGGTCGCCGACGGGACGGGTGACGTAGGCGGTGCGCAGGCCGAGAGTCTGGGCCGCACGCAGGTCCCAGGCGTGGGTGGCGACCATCAGCAGGCGCTCGGGCGGTCGTGCGGAGACCGTCACGGCCAACCGGTAGACCGCCGGGTCCGGCTTGTAGGTCCGGGCGTCCTCGGCGGACAGCGCCTGATGCCAGCGCAGGCCGGCGTGGGCGTTGACTTCCAGCAGCGCCGTCCGGCTCGCGTTGGAGAGCCCGATCAGCGGGTGCCGTTCCGCGAGTCGGGCGAGGCCGGTCACGGTGTCGGGCCATGGCGGGAGCCGTCGGCCTGACCGGGCGAGCGCCGCCACGGAGGCCGGGTCGCCGACTCCGGCGGCCTCGGCGACGAGCCGGGCGGCTTCCTGGTCGAGTGCGTCACTGGTGAGGTAGGTCCGGCCGCCGTCGAGGACGCGACGCTGCTCGCGTTCGATGTGCTGCTGCCACAGCGACAACAGCTGTTCGACGGTGGAGCTGTCGAGCGACGGGTCGAGTGCGCGAATGCCGTTGCGGATACCGGCGGGTTCGTCGACGAGGGTGCCGAGTACGTCGAAGACGACGGCATCGATCTCCAGCTGCGACATGGGCGAGGTCTCCGTGCGAGGGGTGAAACGCCTGAGGGGCGAACGTAGCGGGAGGGCCGCAAAGGGGGCAAGCCGCGCATAGGCGGCTCACAGCGGAAGTAGGGGAGTTGGGCCCCGATCGTGCGCCGCAGGAAGCCGCAGCCGGAACCGGCTCACGGCCCGATAGGTTGAGCGGATGACCACGCTGCCTTCGATCCTGCTGCTGTCCGGAAGCCTGCGCACCGATTCCTCCAACGAGGCCGTGCTGCGCACTGCGCAGGCCCTGGCCTCCCCTCAGGTGCGCACGGTCATGTACGACGGGCTGGCGGCGCTTCCGCATTTCAACCCCGACGACGACGCCGATCCGTTGCCGATCCCGGTGGCCGCGTTGCGCGCGGCGATCGCGGAGGCGACGGCGATCCTGATCTGTACGCCGGAGTACGCGGGCACCTTGCCGGGTTCGTTCAAGAACCTGCTGGACTGGACGGTCGGCGGCACCGAGATCTGCGACAAGCCCGTGGCCTTCGTGAACGCGGCTGCCCCGGGCCGGGGCGAGGGCGCCGCGGCGACCCTGCGCACCGTACTCGGCTACACGGGCGCCGACATCGTGGAGTCGGCCTGCGCGAGGATCCCGGTGGAGCGCCGGATGATCGGCACGGACGGAGTGATCACCGATCCCGCGGTGCGGGGGCAACTCGGCAAGGTGCTCGGCCTGCTCGCGGAGTTCCACGCGCCGGCCGTGAAGCCCGCCGAGGCGTAGTCCCGGCCGGGGGCCTCTCGCGCGGGCGGGCGGTCGCCTACTCCGGCTTCGTCGCGATCTGGATCAGGTTGCCGCAGGTGTCGTCGAAGACGGCGGTGGTGACGGGGCCCATCTCCACGGGTTCCTGGGTGAAGACCACACCGAGGGCGCGCAGGCGCTCGTACTCCGCCTTGACGTCGTCGACGGCGAACTGGGCGAGAGGGATGCCGTCCGCGACGAGCGTGTCGCGGTAGGGCTTGACGGCCGGGTGACCTGCCGGCTCCAGGAGGAGTTCGGTGCCGCCCGGCTCGTCGGGCGAGACGACGGTCAGCCAGCGGTCCTTCTCGCCGACCGGGACGTCGTGCTTCTTCACGAAGCCGAGGATCTCGGTGTAGAAGCGCTCGGCCTTGGCCTGGTCGTCGACGAAGACGCTGGTCAGGTGGATCCTCATGAGGTGCTCTCCTCCGGTTCGGATGTGTCGGGCACGGGCCATCGCTCCGCGATGTGGCGCAACGGCGCCGTGTTGAGGTCATGGAACTTGTAGCGGCCCTCCCGCCTGGTCTCGACGAGCCCGGCGGCCTCCAGTACGGCAAGGTGCTGGGAGACGCCCTGGCGTGAGATGCCGAGCTGATGCTTCATGCTCAGTCGCCCGCAGATCTCGAACAGTGTCTGTCCGGACTGCTCCGAGAGCTCGTCGAGGATGGTGCGGCGGGTGGGGTCGGCCAAGGCTTTGAAAAGATCGTCGGCCATGGCCACAATGATAGGCAACTCTTCACTTGCCTATCAAGTCGAGGTGTGCCGTGTCCCGGGCCGGCCCGCCGGGTGGCGGCCCTGGGTCTGCTGGAGGCCGTCCGATCCGGAGACGGGACCCGCGGAGCCCCTGCGTGCCGCCCGCGCCTCCGTCGTTCAGGCGCCTTGCAGGGCTCGGTGGAGGCCGGGAACATCGCGGAACCAGTGGGCCTGAAAGCCCAGCGCCTTGGCGGCCCCCGTGTTCGCCATCGTGTCGTCGGCGAAGAAGCAGTGTTCCGGGTTCGTGCCCGCTGCTCGGCTCGCGCGACGGAAGGCTTCGGCGTCCGGCTCGGCGACGCCGAGGGCGCAGGACATCAGCAGCTCCGAGAAGAACCCGAGTTCCGGGTGCATGGCCTGCACGAGCTGCCAGTAATGGCGGTCGACGTTGGGCAGCGGCACGAGGTGGTGGTTCTCGGTCGGATTTCTGGCGAGTTCGGCCGATTCGGCTGGGCGGTAGTGACGCATCCTCATTTATCGCAGCGCTGTTATATTAGCACTGTGACATCTACCGACCCCACGACGCTGCCTGATCCGTGGCAGTCGCTGCACCAGCTGCTGGCCGCCATGGACGCCGAGATCGAGCAGGTCTACGTCGAGCGCGGCATCAAGGGGGTGCGGCCGCGGTTCGCGTACCCGCTGATCCGGCTCGCCCACACCGGACCGCTGACCATCCGCGAACTCGCCGAGTCCCTGAACCGCTCGCACTCCGCGATCAGCCAGACCATCGCCGCCATGCGCAAGGAGGATCTGGTCACCTCCGAACCAGGGCCCGACGCCCGCACCCGGCGGATCAACCTGACCGAGCGCGGACGCTCACTGGTGCCATTCCTTGAGGCCGAGTGGCGGGCCACGCACGCCACGGTCGCCGAGCTTGACGGCGAGATCCCGCATGCGATGACGGCTGTCGTCGAGGAGGTGCGGCGGGCACTGGAGCACCGGTCGATGCGGGAGCGGATCCTCCACCACCTCACGGAGCCAGCGCATTGAAACCTCCCCCAGCTAAAGCAGGGGGATTCCTAGCTCACGTGGCCTGATCCCCGGCGGGGATGCAGGTCTTACACGATCAGCACTAGCCGGGACAGAGACCAGCCCGGACGAGCATCACACGGGCTGAGTTTTTGTCCCGAGGTCGGGACACCCCGCACGTGGTGCACGTATACGTTCGTTCTGAGAGGCAGCGCGTGCTTGGTTCTCGCTCCGCATGCTGCGCAGTCCATCGTGGTGTGCGCCGGGTGCACCAGGTGCACGGACCGGCCGTGCTTACGGGCCATCTCGACCAGGGCTGTCTTGGTCGCGCCGATCGCCGCGTCAGCGGCCTTCTTGGCCATGGTGGACTTCGCGAGGAACTTCGGCCGGAAGTCCTCCACGGCCAGGCCGTCATGGTCGCGGACGACCTTCTTGGCCCACTTGCGGACGGTGTCCTGACGCTGCCGGGCCACCTTCTTGTGCAGCTTCGCCGTCTGCCGCTTCGCCTCGCGGTAGCCCTTCGATCCGGCGCATCCACGCTTCGGCTTACGCCGGGACATCATCCGCTGATAGTGCGCCCAGCGCTGGGCGGCCCTCTTCCCGTGCTGCGGGTGAGGAAGGTCGTGGTCGTCGCTGGTGGTGGTCGCGGTCTCCTTCACACCCCAGTCGATCCCGATCACCCGGCCGGTTTTCGGCAGTGTCTCGGGCATGCTCGCCACGACGAAAGACGCGTACCAAGCTCCGGTGCTGTCGCGGTAGACGCGGACGCTGGAGGGTGGCTCGGGAAGGGCACGCGACCACACGACCGTCACGGCGATGCCGCCTGCCAGGTGCAGGCGGCCGCCCTTGAGCCGAAAACCCCGCCGGGTGTAGTTCAGCGACAAGTCGTCCTGGTGCTTCTTCTTGTACTTGGGCATCCCGGCCCGCTGCCGCACCGGCACAGCGGCCCTGATGTCCTTCAGCGCCTTCGCCCCCGACTTCGCGAAATCGCGTATCACCTGCTGCTGAGGAACGCTGGAGCCCTCGCGCAGCCAGCCCATGCAGGCACGCGCCTCGGTCAGCATCTTGTCCAGCCGGGCCGGACCACACTTCTCGTTCTCGGCGTGCGCCCTCTTCGAGCGGGCGCAGCACTCATTCCACAGCCACCGGCACCGCGCCCATTCCGCTGCGAGAGCGCCAACTGCGGTGGACGACACGCGAAGACGGAAGGTGTAGCGGGCATGCCCGACACCTGCCTTCTCCTGCGCCGCGTTCGTCATGAACAGCAACCTATCCGGGAGGACTGACAGTTGAGAGCTCTGAACCAATATGGGCTGCCCCACCACCACGACGGGAGCACGCCGATCCGCCCAGCCGGCGAATCACCTTCTCCTGCCCTGCCCCGCAGGAGTCCGATCCCTCCCCGGCCCGAAGGCCGGACCGGCCTCGGAGAAATCCGGTGAACAGGCGTGTCCGATTCCTCGACACCCGCCCGCTGCGTGGCAGCAGGCCGTTCCGCGACCTGTGGATCGGCACCTCCACCTCCCAACTCGGCGGCCAGATAGCGACGGTGGCGGTGCTCGCCCAGGTCTGGGAGCTGACCGGCAGCACGGTGGGCACTGGTGCCATCGGGCTCGCCACCGGCCTGCCGATGGTGCTGTTCGGGCTGCTCGGCGGCACGTTGGCCGACAGTGTCGACCGCCGGGCGCTGGTGCGGGCCACTACGACAGGCCAACTGCTGGTCGCCGCAGGGCTGTCCGCTCAAGCCGTGGCGGGCAACCGGAATGTGTTCCTGCTGCTCGCCCTGGTTGCCGCCGGGACCGCTTGCGGCGCGCTGGGTGCCCCTGCCCGGCGAACCTTCCCGGTCCGGCTGCTTCCGGCGGACCAGGTCGCGGCAGGTCTCGCGTTGACCAACGTCTCGTTCCAGGTGGCGATGCTGGCCGGGCCCGCACTCGCCGGGCTGATCATCGCCCGCTGGGACCTCTCCGCCGCATACGCCGCCCAGGCTGTGGCGACGCTTGTCTCGGTGCTCGCGGTGCTCCGCCTCCCGGCCATGAAGCCCGGCGGCACCGACGCGAAGGTCTCCAGGCGCCGCCCGGAGCGCGGAGGTTGGCGGATCGTCCTGCGCCGCCCGACACTGTGGGGCTCGATGGCCACCGACCTGTCCGCGACGCTGCTCGCCATGCCGATCGCGCTCTTCCCGCTGGTCAACGAGATCCGCTTCGACGGCAACCCGCAGACCCTCGGTCTGTTCCTCTCGGCCGTCGCGGTCGGCGGGATCGCGGCCGGCCTTCTCTCCGGCATGGTGACGCGCTGGCGCCGCGGCGGCCTGGTCCAGCTGTGCGCTGCCGCAGTCTGGGGCCTTGCGCTGGCGGGCTTCGGCCTGTCCGGGCCGCTGTGGCCGGCGCTCGGATGCCTGGCTGTGGCCGGGGCCGCCGACACCGTTTCCGTCGTCACCCGCAGTGCACTGGTCCAGCTGGAGACCCCGGACGCGTACCGGGGGAGGGTCTCCTCCGTGGAGCACGTCATCGGCGTCGCGGGCCCCGAACTCGGCAACTTCCGGGGCGGCTTGATGGCATCGGCAACCTCCGCCCCCTTCACCCTGGTCACCGGCGGCCTCTCCGCCACGCTGGCTGTCGCCGCAGTGGCAGCGACGAACGCCTCCCTCCGCGCGTACCGCACGCCGCCGACCCCCGACGAGCCGACCGCGCCCGAGACCGTGGACGCGGCGACAGCCACTGGGTAGCCGGTCATGGCCGACCCCACCGAGTGGTTGCCGCGGCCTCAGGTCGAGCATCCTGCTCCGGCACGGTCGTTCGTCGGCGCCTTCGGCTCCCCGGCCCGGGTTTGTTCGCGAGCCGCCCATGTTCCCGAGGCTGCGGAAGCGTTGGCGGGGCTGTTGCTGGACACCGAGGACACGGCGGTCACCGGCAGACGGCAGAGGCCTTGGCCCGCGTGGGAACGACGGCCTCAGTAAGGCTCCTCGCTCTCGCGATCGCCGGGGCCGACGACAGCCAGGCCGACTGGATGGAGACCGGAGTGCATGACGCGCTGTGGGGCCGGACAACGCGCCGGACGTCGCAACGGTCTGCGGACAGCGCGGCCGCGACCCATTAGCTGCTGTCCGTCAAGGTGCAGCGGAGATCTTGGCATGGACGGACGACAGACCGAGCCGGTCACGACAAGGAGCGCGGGTGTGGTGTGGCCCGTCTGCGATGCGATTCGCAACCCTCACGCCGACGATATCGGAGGCAGAATGAACAGGGTGAAGTACGTGCTGCTCATCTGCGACGACGAGAAGGCTTCGCCCAGCAACGAGGACCTTGCGGCGGACCCCGTGCACCAGGCCTGGCTCGCGGACCTCGACCGGCGGGGCGGCATGCTCGTCGGCGCGCGGCTGCGTCCGGTGGTGGACGCGACCACGGTCCGGGTCCGGGGTGGCGAAACCCTGGTGTCGGACGGCCCGTTCGCGGAGACCAAGGACTTCGTCGGCGGCTTCGTGATCGTCGAGTGCGCGGACCTGGACGAGGCGATCGCGATCGCCGAAGGCCATCCCTACGCGCGCTGGGGCGGCGTAGAGATCCGCCCGGTCTGGGAATGACCGCGCCGGACGACCGGGTCCGCACGGCCGTCGACACCGCGTTCCGGGACGAGTGGGGTCAGGTGGTCGCGACCCTGATCGGGGCGACGGGCGACTGGGACCTGGCGGAGGACTGCGCGCAGGACGCGTTCGCCGCCGCGCTGACCACCTGGACGCGTGACGGCGTGCCGCGCCGTCCGGGCGCATGGCTCACCACCACCGCCCGCAACCGCGCGACCGACCGGCTGCGGCGCGACGCCGTCGGCGCGGCCAAGCTGCGCGGGCTCGCCGCGATCACCCGGGGCCCGGACGAACCACCGGTGGAGGACATCCCGGACGAGCGACTGCGACTGATCTTCACCTGCTGCCATCCGGCGCTGCCCTTCCCGGCCCGGGTCGCGCTCACCTTGCGTACGCTGGCCGGGCTGAGCACCGCCGAGATCGCCCGGGCCTTCCTGACGGCCGAGCCGACGATGGCGCAGCGCCTGGTCCGCGCCAAGCGCAAGATCGCCGAGGCCGGCATCCCGTACCGCGTGCCACCCGCCGACCTGCTCCCGCAGCGACTCGGCGCCGTCCTCGCGGTGCTGTACCTGATCTTCAACGAGGGGTACGACGACGAGGGCGAGGCCGCCCGCCGGGCGCTGACCGCCGAAGCGATCCGGCTGGCCCGGGTCCTGGTCCGGCTGATGCCCGGTGAACCCGAGCCGCGCGGGCTGCTCGCCCTGATGCTGCTGCACGAGGCGCGCCGCATGACCCGTACGTCCGACGGCGTGCTCGTCACGCTGGAGAAGCAGGACCGGAGCGGGTGGGACCAGGGGTTGATCGCCGAGGGCGTGGAGATCCTCGACCTGGCGCTGGCCGGAAGGCGTACCGGGCCCTACCAGGTCCAGGCCGCGATCGCCGCCTGCCATGCCACCGCGCCCGACGCGGCGAGCACGGACTGGCCGCAGATCGCGGTGCTGTACGCGGAGCTGGCCCGGTTGGCCCCGTCCCCGGTCGTCGAATTGAACCGGGCGGTGGCGGTCGCGATGGCGGAGGGCATCCCGGCCGGTCTGGCACTGGTCGACGAGGTGGCGGCATCCGGGCGCCTCGACGGCTACCACCTGCTGCCCGCGACCCGGGCCGACCTGCTCCGCCGCTCCGGCCGGACGGCCGAGGCCAGGCAGGCGTACGAGGAAGCCCTGAATCTGGCGCCGACCGAGGCCGAGCGGCGCTACCTTTCCAGCCGGATCAGCGAGCTGACCAGCGGAGACGGTGAGCTCTGACGAACTTCGCACATTCCGCGAACTTTTTTCGCCGCGGCTGTCGATCCGGTGGGGCCGCGTTCGTCGGTGGGGTGACAGTCGCTCCGGAGAAGAGCCGCAGGAGAGCCGCCGAAGACCCTTCGGTAGGCACCCTCCGGACAGCACCCTCCGGACAGGACATGAAGGGATTGAGTTCTCATGAGCACCGAAACGAGCGCTCCGGCACCCAAGGCCGTCGACCGAGCCGCCTACCAGGCAGAACTGGACGCGCTGCGGATCCGGGAGAAGGCGTACACCCGTGAAGGTGACGCGATCGCGGCGGCCCGCCGCAGGCTGCCCATGGTGGAGGTGGACGCCGGTACCCCGCTGACCGGCCCGTCCGGCCGGGTCACGCTGCTGGACGCCTTCGAGGGCCGCACGCAGCTCATCGCGTACTTCCAGATGTGGCACGCCGACCACCCCGCCGCCGAGCAGTGCGAGGGCTGCACGTTCTTCAACAGTCAGGTCCGCGAGCTGTCCTACCTGCACTCCCGTGACGTCACCTACGCGACGCTGTGCCAGGGCCCGTACGAGGAGAGCGTCCGCTACCGCGACTTCATGGGCTGGGACGTGCCCTGGTACTCGGCCCGGGAGTCGATCGACACACTGATGGCGGGGCGAGGCCCGTTCATGCTGGCGTGCTATCTGCGCCAGGGAGACCGGGTGTTCGAGACGTACTGGACCACCGGCCGTGGCGTCGAGGCGATGGACCAGACGTACGGTCTGCTGGACCGGACGGCGTACGGGCGGCAGGAGCCGTGGGAGGACTCGCCCGCCGGCTGGCCGCAGATCAGTGGCAACTACATGCGCACCGACGGACGCCCCACCGCCCAGTGGCCCCGCCTGCGGGCCGGACGCTCCGACGACCTCGAGGCTGCCGGGCAACACGGCTAGCCGCTCAACCGGCTTACGGATTACGGGAATTCAGATCCATCCCCGCCGCGCCGCGATGACCCCCGCCTGGAAGCGGTTCGCGGCGCCCAGCTCCTCGTGAAGGCGGCTGATCCGGCGCCGCATCGTCCGTACCGACCAGCCCAACTGGCGGGCTATGGCCTCGTCCTTGAGACCGCCGACGAGGAGGGTCAGCATCTGCCGGTCCTCCTCGCCGAGGGGGTCCTCCTCGGTGGGGGCACCCAGCGGGGTCGCGGTGCGCCAGCACAGTTGCCAGTAGTCGATGAGGCCGTCGAGCAGGGCCGACGGGCGGATGACGGCGGCGCGTACCTCCGTGGTGAAGTCGAGAGTGAGGGGCATCAGGGCGAGGCGGCGGTCGGAGATGGCCAGTTTGATGCGCAGGCCCGGCAGTACGCGGGCCTGCTCGCCGTGCGCCACCAGCTCGCGGATGTCGCCCAGGACTCCGGGCCACTCCAGCGCCTCGGGGGCGTAGACGGCGCGGTAGCGGACACCCCGGGTGAGGGCGGTCGCTTCGACCGGGTTGGAGGTGGTCAGCGCGTACGGGGGGCGGTCCAGGGTGATGACCTCGTCGCGCGCTTCCTGCTGGAGCTGTACGAACCAGCGGCCCAACGCCTCGCCACCGGTGATGACTTCGACCTGTTCGGAGCCGCCCTGCCGGGCCGCGGCGAACAGCCGTGACAGCTCGCCGGCCGCCGCCCGCACGCCGTCGAGATCCGCGGTCCGGGAGCGGACCAGCGACTCCAGAGCCGCGCCCGGCTCAATGGCCGCGTACCGGCGGCGGGTTCCGGCGAGCCGTCCTACCAGGCCGTTCTCGCGCAGCCGGTCGAGGGCGCGGGCGACCCGCTCGGTGGAGCAGGACAGGTCGCCCGCGAGGTCGGCGGGCGAGGCGGTGTGCCGGACGAGGATCGCGCGGTAGACGCTCTCGTCGAAGGCTTCGATTCCTGCGGCGGTCAGCTGAGGCATGTCCGGATCTTGGCCCGTGTGTGCCAGGGGCAGCAATGGGCCAGGCAAAATCGTTGTCCGGACAACTGGCGTCCGATTAATTCGTTTGGCATGACCCCTCGAAGAACGTTCACCGTCGGGCTCACGGCCGCCGTCATCGGCGGCCTGCTGTCCACGGTGCCCCAGTCCGCCACCGCGGACCCACACCAGGACCCCGAGCAGCGTGTCATCGTTACGCTGTCCGGGGCTGCCGCCGTGACGGGAAAGGGCACGCTGCGGTCCACCGACGCCCAGGAGATCGGCGCCGACCGCGCCTCCCTCTCCGCCCGGCAGAAGACGCTCCTCGGTGACGCGAAGGACGCCGGTCTGCACACCGGCTCCCCGCGCCGCCTGAACCTGTTGCTCAACGCGGTCGCCCTGACCGTGAAGGCCTCCGAGGTCGCCGAGTTGAAGCAGCTGCCCGGGGTGGCCTCCGTGGTCCCCGACGCCAAGATGCACATCCTCACCGACGACAGCGTGCCGCTGATCAACGCCCCTCAGGTCTGGCAGCGCAAGGACCCGGCGGGCAACGGCGCCGACGGCAAGGGCGTCACCGTCGCCGTCCTCGACAGCGGCGTCGACTACAGCCACCCGGACCTGGGTGGCGCTCTCGGCAAGGGACACAAGGTCGTCGGCGGCTACGACTTCGTCAACCGCGACGCCGACCCGACGGACGACAACGGCCACGGCACCCATGTCGCCGGCATCATCGCGGGCAGGGCCGCCGAGAAGGGCGGCGTCACCGGCGTGGCCCCGGGCGCCAACCTCCTTGCGTACAAGGTCATGGACGATGCGGGCGAGGGTTACACCTCCGACATCGTCGCCGGTATCGAGGCCGCGATCGACCCGGCCAATCCGCACCGCGCCGATGTCATCAACATGAGCCTCGGCGGCTACGGCGACGGCCACGACCCGCTCGGCCTGGCCGCAACCGCCGCCACCAAGGCCGGAGTTGTCGTCGTCGCCTCGGCCGGCAATGAGGGCCCGGGAAGCGGCACCGTCGGCACCCCGGCCGCTGCCGACGGCGTCATCGCGGTCGGGGCCTCGGTCAGTGGCCTGCGCATACCCGGCGCCACCTACAAGGGCGGCAAGAAGATCCAGACGTACCGCGGCGTGATCTCCGCGAACCCGCCCGCGGCCCCCGTCACGACCGGGGTCGTCGACCTCGGCCAGGGCACCCCGGAGGACTGGGAGCGGGCCGGAGACGTCAAGGGCAAGGCCGTCCGGATCGACATGCTCGTCGCGGACACCCAGGAGCATCTGTCCGCCGGGGAGATCGAGATGGCCCGCGAGGCGGAGCGCCACGGGGCGCTCGCCATCATCGGGGGGACGAGCTCGGGTGGCGGTCCGGTGCTCGCCGGACAGCCGGAGGGCGCCGACCGGCCGGACACCGCGGGTCAGCCGCCGGCGAAGGCGGACGGCACCGTGCCGCTCGCCCCGGCCACGTCCGTCATGGAGTCCGGCGACTCGCTGCGCATGGACTCCATGGTCATGCTGGGCGTCGACTCGACCCAGTACGCCGAGCTCGGCCGCCGTCTGGCGGACGGCAAGGTCGAGGTGACGATCAGCGGCACGGACGTCACCGACAAGATTGCCTCCTTCTCCTCGCGCGGCCCCGACCTGAACTGGGACCTCAAGCCGGACCTGGTCGCACCGGGATACGACATCCGCTCCACGATCCCCAAGTCCCTGTACGCGCCCGGCTATTACCGCCTCTCCGGTACGTCGATGGCGGGACCGCACGTCGCGGGCGCAGCGACGCTGCTGCGCCAGCTCCACCCCGGTGAGACCCCGACGAAGATCACCTCCGAACTCGTTTCCAGCGCTCGGCAGTTGAAGGACTACGGGACGACGACCAAGGGTTCCGGCCGACTCGACGTCGCCGCGGCCGCGGACCGGGCGGACGGCGCCATCACCACCGCTCCGGCCACCCTCTCGTACGGGCTCGCGGACCTCGCCAAGCACACCGTGGGCGGCAGCAAGAAGCTCACCGTCAACAACTCCGGATCCCGGACCCGCACCGTCCGCGTGAAGGTGAGCGGCGAGGCGCGGGTCACCCCGAGCAGCCTGCGTGTCCCGGCGGGTGGCAGCGCCACCGTGACCGTCACCCTCAGCGCCGACCGCCCCACGGGCGAGGCCGAGATCGACGGCACGGTCACCGTCACCCCGGAGGGCGGCGCGGCCCTGCGCGTCCCGTATCTCCTGGTGGTGCGCCGGCTGTTCGTGCAGGCGGGTCCCGACCCGAGCGACGGCAGGTCGACCGCGGTCGTCTTCACGCCGGCCCCGCTGGCGAAGCCGCCGGTCCTCACCGTGACCCCGCCGCACGGCAGGCCGTACACGGTCACCACCGAACTCCGTTCCGGGAACGTCTATCAGGCGGAGATCACCGGCCGCGGCGTCGGCGCGCATCTCGTCTCAGTGACCGGTCGGACCACCGACGGCAAGACCCTGACGAGCAACCGCGACGGCTTCGAGGTCACCCCCGAGGACAGCCGCGACTCCCGCTGGCAGCCGGTCGGACCCAACTCGGAGAGCGGCGACATCAGCACCGCGCAGAGCGACCCAGGGGCCGCCGTCCTCACTCAGTACAACAAGGCCGGCCCCTGGTCGACCGAGGACAAAGGCGCGACCTGGAAGCAGCACACCAGGCTGCCGCTCGGCAATGTGTCGGGCCAGGCCTTCACCGTCATCGACCCGACGAACGCCAAGCGCTGGTGGTACGCCGCGAACAGCGCCTCCGGCATCCCCCGCACCGGCTCGATCCTGCGCACGGAGGACGCCGGCCGCAGCTGGAAGACCCTGAACACCCCCGACACCCCCCTCTACGACTTCCTCGCCGACGAGGCGACGAAGACCCTGGTCGCCCGCACCGCCACCGATCTGCTGATCAGCAGGGACGGGGGCGACACCTGGGCGTCCGAGCCCATAGGTCTTCCGGCCGACCACGTCTACGACCTGGCGATCGGCGGTGACAGCCTCTACCTCTCGGCGGGCACGTCCCTCTGGAAGCGCGACGGCCTCTCCACCGGCACGCTCGGCGCGGCCGTCAAGGTCCACGACTCGGTGGACGGCGCGGTCTCCGTCAACGTGGTCGCGGACAGCCAGGTCGTGGCGATCTACGAGATCGGCTCGGGCATCGTCGGTTCCTTCGACGGCGGCAAGACCTGGGCGGCGCTGGACAATCACGGATACGGCGCCTCCGGGATGACCCTCACCGGCGGCGACCTGTACGTCAGCTACGGCGGTGACACCCGGGTCGGCCGCAACCACGGCCGCGAGTGGAGCACCATCCCCGGCGTCAACGAGGCCTCGACCGTCTCCGACTTCGACCGCTGGGCCGACGGCTCGCTCACCGTCTCGGCGGACGCGGCCGGCGTGTACCGGAGCACGGCGGACGGCAAGGACTACCGGCGTCTGGGCGTCCAGGGCGGCACCGTCAACTCCCTGGCGGTGAGCGGCGACCAGCTGCTCGCGGCCGGCCGGCAGGGCAGTCACCGGGCCCGGCTCCCGGTCTCCGGGGCCGAGTGGGGCACCACCGGGGGCGAGGGCAGGATAGGCGTCGAGACCCGGCTGCTGCAGACCTCTGCCAAGGACTCACGGATCGTCTGGCGGGTGCAGTACAACGCCTGGGGCGGCTTCCGTCTGGAGCGCAGCGGCGACTCGGGCGCCACCTGGAAGAAGAAGGGCGAGAGTGACGGCACGGTGTTCGCGATGGCCGTGCACCCCGCAGACCCCGACCGCGTGTACGTCTCGTACGGCAACCTGTTGGGCGTGGGCCTGTTCTCCACCGAGGACGGGGGAGCCAACTGGAAGAACCTGCTCAACGACCGGACGTACTTCACGGCGGTCGCGGGTGACCCGAAGAACCCGGACCGGCTGTGGCTCGGCGCCCCCGACGGCCTCTACCGCTCGGACAACGGCGGCGACGACATCACCAAGGTCAGCGACGGCCGCGTGGACACCATCGAGTTCACCGGCTCACGGATGCTGACCGGCGGCGACGCCATCAAGGTGTCGACGGACGGCGGCAAGACGTTCCGCACCGGCGACACCGGCAAGCTGCCGCTCCGGGTCAAGGACGTGCTGCAGGTGGGCAGCACGCTGTACGCGGCGACCACCAGCTACTGGGAGACCGCCCTGCCACGCGGCGGGCGTGGCGTCCTGCGATCCACGGACGGCGGCCGGACCTGGCAGAACATCTCCACCGGCCTGCAGAACCTCAACGCGACCAGCCTCGCGGCCGGTGGCGGCTGGCTGTACGTGGGCACGGTCCAGGGAGGTGTGCACCGCCTGAAGCTCTGACCGTCTCCCGAATACGCGCCGCACGTGGCCCTGGGGTGGGGTCGCGTGCGGCGCTTCGTGGTTGTTACAGGCGTTCGCCGACCTCTGCAACAGCCCCTTCCTGTGGCTCCGGTCGACGCGGCGGGACGTGTCCGGCCGGGCGTCGAGGCAGTAGGCAGGCGGGAATCAGACCGAGGAGAGCGAGGAGCGCCAGGGGCAGCAGGCTGAGGCTCATCGTGGAAGCGGAGCCGGCGGTTGCGCCCGTCGCGCCGGCTGCGACCGCGATGCCGAGCGACGGGCCGATGTTCATCGCCGTCTGCTTGAGCCCTCCGACGACTCCGGCATACCCCGGCGGCGCATCACCGACGACTGTCCCGGTGGCGGTGACCATCACCGTGGCGAACCCGGCACCGAGCGCGGCGAAGGCCACTGCCATGGACGGCCACGGGCCGGCCGGACCGAGCGACGACAGCTGCGCGATGCCGACCACGACGAGAGCCGTGCCCGCGACGGCGGTGCGCCGTGGGCCGTAGCGGCGCAGTGCGGCGCCGGCCACGGGCGCGCCCAGGACCATCAGCGCGGTCAGCGGAAGGACGCGCAGGCCAGTGGCGAGCGGGGCGAGACGCAGGGTGTCCTGAAGGTAGAACGTGGCTCTGAACAGGGCGCCGAACAGACCCGCGCTGATGACCAGGAGGAGTGCCATGGCCGCGGTCACAGGGACGGACCGGGCCACGGCACGCGGCACGATCGGGTGTGCGGCGCGGCGCTCGTGCAGGACGAGTGCCGCCGACAGGGCGAGGCCGACGGCGAGTTCGAGCAGCGTCGACCCGGCGGTCCAGCCGCGCCCCGGCACGCCGGCCAGAGTGTGGACGAGTACCGCGAGTGCCGCCGTGAGCAGGGCCGTGCCGGTGAGGTCCAGCCGTTGCGAACCGGCGCGTTCAGGCACCGGCGTACGGACGGCGAGGGTGAGCGCGGCGATCACCAGCGCAACAGGCACGTTGACCCAGAACACCGCACGCCATCCGAGATGTTGCACCAGGATCCCGCCGAGGACCGGACCGGCCCCGGCGGCCACCGCGATCGCGCTGGTGCGGACGGCGATGGGCGTGCCGAGACGGTCCGGCGGGTACGTGAGCCGCAGCAGGGCCAGTGTCGCGGGCTGGAGCAGTGCGCCGAAGACGCCCTGTGCGGCGCGCAGCGCGATGACCCAGCCGATGGTGGGCGCGAGCGCGATGCCGGCCGACGCGGCCCCGAATCCGAGGACGCCCGTGAAGAGGAGCCTTGCGTGTCCGTATCGGTCGCCGAGGCGACCGGCGACGACGAGCAGCGTGGCGACGGCGATCAGGTAGCCGGTGCTCGTCCACTGGACCTGGGCCACACTCGCGTCGAGATCATGGCGGAGGCTGGGCTGCGCCACGAGCAGGACGGTCCCGTCCAGCGCCACGATCATCGCCCCGGACACCGAGGCGAGGAGGGCGAAGGGCCGCCGTGCGGCAGTGCTCACGCCGTCACCGGGCCGAGGTGCGCGTCCAGAACTGCCGTGACGAGCCGGTCGCGTTCCTCGTCACCCGGCGGGGGAGTGGCGAGGGCCAGTTGCAGGCTTCCCCAGGTCCACAGCTGGGCGATGCCGTGCAGCCCGGACCACAGGGCGGCGGCGGTCACCGTGGGAGGTACGGCCGAACCGTCGGGCGGGCCGGGCCGGTGCACGGCGCCCGGATCGTCACCGCACCGGCCGACCAGCGCGACCATCCGCGCGAACAGCGGGAGCGTGGAGGTGCGCAACTGAGGCCCGCCGCCGTCCTGTTGCGCACCGTCGAGCAGATCGTGGCGGAACATCAGCTCGAACATGCCGCGGCACTCCAGCGCGTACCCGACGTAGGTCTTGGCAAGTTGCTCCAGCTGGGCGCGTGGTGGCGCCTCGGGGTCGACGGCGGTCTCGAAACGGGCCGCGAGGTCCTCGAAGCCGCGCCGCGCGACGGCCGAGAGCAGGGCGTGGTGCGTGGCGAAGTACCGGCGCGGGGCCCCGTGCGACACCCCGGCCCGCCGGGCGATCTCCCGCAGCCCCACTGAGGCGGAGCCTTCGGTGAGGACCAGGTCCACACCGACGTCGATCAGCCGCTCGCGAAGAGAGTTCTCATCAGCCATAGACACTGTCTACCACTGATGTGTAGACAGTGTCTATCGGCGGGGGCGGGGGTGAGCGGGTCTCGGTCGTCAACGGGTCTGGGGCACCCGGAATCTGCGGCGGTACTCCGTCGGCGTCGTGTTCAGCCGCCGTCGGAACGCCCGCACCAGGGTGTCCGTCGTGCCGAACCCGCAGCTGGACGCGATGCGTTCGAGGGTGGCGTCGGAGGATTCGAGGTCGTGGCGTGCCTTCTCGACCCGGACGGATTCGATGTAGGCGTGAGGGGTCATGCCCAGTTCGGTCTTGAAGAGCCGCGTGAGGTGACGGTCGCTGACATGCGCGTACTCCGCGAGGTCCACGACGGTGAGCGACCGGCTGATGTTGCGCATGATGTGGTGGCGCAGATCCTCGATGCGCCGCGTCGTGGAGAGCTGTTCCAGGGGAACGCTGAACTGGCTCTGCCCGCTCGGCCGTTTCAGGTACATCACGAGCTGCCGGGCGACGCGCAGCGCAATGGCCTCGCCGAGGTCATCGGCGATCAGGGCGAGCGACAGGTCGAGGCAGGCGCTGATGCCGGCTCCGGTCCACACGTTGCCCTCGCGGATGAAGATCGGATCCGCGTCGACCTCCACCGCCGGGTGATCCGCGGCCAGTTGCGGCGCGGTCGACCAGTGCGTGGTCGCCCGCTTGCCGTCGAGGAGCCCGGCCGCGGCGAGGAGGTGCGCTCCGACACAGACGGACGTGACCCGGTGCGTCCGTTCGGCGAGAGTCTTCACCCAGCTGACCAGCTCGGGGTCGACGAGCGCGCGCACGCGGCGCTCGCTGTCGACCTCCACCGAGCCGGGCACGATGAGGGTGTCGATGCTTCCCTCGGCGGCTTCCCGGAAGGTGATGTCCGGGAGGATGCGGACTCCGGCGGAGGTGGTCACCGGGTCCATGCTCTCGGCGGCGAGGGCGACGTGATAGCCCGCGGCGTCCTCGGTCTCGCGCCGGGCCAGGGAGAACACTTCCGGTGGTCCGGTGACGTCGAGCAGGTCGACGCCTTCGAAGAGGACGATGACGATGAGCCGCCTGGCGATGTCCTGCATGAGTCCCCCTGGTCGGCGATCGGCCGTCGACGGTTGGCAGTTGGCGGTCGGTGAAGCACGAGCGGCATGTCGGTATCTGCATGTTAGACGTCATTGTCGACACGCCTGCTGGGTCATAGCGTTCTAGTCGCAGCCCACCGCATCGCTCGGGCTGCCAACCTCACGCGAAGACCGAAGGCGGTACACCCATGTCCAGAACCACACTGCGCGAGCTCAACGGCTTCGACGAGACGCCCGCCAAGCTGGCCGACTCGACGCTGATCCTGATCGACTTCCAGAACACCTACACCCAGGGCGTGATGGAACTCGACGGGTGGGAGGCCTCGCTCGACGCCGCCGCGCAGCTGCTGGCACGGGCCCGCCAGGAGGGCACGAAGGTCGTCCACGTCATCAACGACGGCGGCGAGGGCACCCCGTACGACATCCGGGCCGAGATCGGCCGGATCCACCCCCGTGTCGCGCCGGCCGAGGGTGAGGCCGTCGTCGTCAAGCAGGTCCCGAACGCGTTCGTCGACACCGACCTGGGCACACACGTCCCGGACGGACAGGACGTCATCATCGCCGGCTGGATGACGCACATGTGCGTGGCGTTCACCGCGCAGGGCGCGTTCCTGCGCGGCAACCGTCCCACGGTCGTCGCGGACGCCACCGCCACCCGCTCGCTGCCGGTGGCCGGTACCGACCTCGACGCCTGCCAGGTGCACTACAGCGCCCTCGCCACCATCGCCGACCTGTACGGCGTCGTCGTACCGACCCAGAAGGAGATCGCCTGATGAAGCTGCTGCGTTCCGCCGCCGCGCTGAGTCTCGCCACCGTCCTCGCGGCCACCGCGACGGCGTGCGGCGGAAACTCCGAAGCCGCCGCGCGCACCGACCGCAAGCCGTCGCACGCCGGGGAGAACGCCGGAGGGAACGCCGGGGAGAAGAACGTCGCGAAGGACACGACGACGCTCCGGCAGCTCAACAAGCTGGACGAGACCCCGGCGAAGCTCTCCGACGCGACACTGATCCTCGTCGACTACCAGAACACCTACACCCAGGGTGTGATGGAACTCGACGGGTGGCACTCCGCGGTGAACAACGCCGAAGCCCTGCTGAAGCGCGCCCGTGCGGCGGGCACACCGGTCATCCACATCGTCGACAAGGGTTACGACCTGAAGTCGAAGGCCGGCCAGATCATTCCGGCACTCGAGCCGGCGAAGGGCGAGCCCGTCGTCGAGAAGACCGTCCCCAACGGCTTCCACCACACCGATCTCGCCGAACAGGTCAAGAAGGCCGGGCGCAAGAACGTCATCATCGCCGGATTCATGACCAACATGTGCACCCTGTTCACGACCCAGGGCGCGTTCCTCAACGGCAACAATCCGACCGTGGTGGGCGACGCCTCCGCGACCCGGCCGCTGCCGCTCAAGGGCAACCCGAACGGCATTCCCGCGAAGCAGGTTCACGAGGCCGCGCTCGCCACGGTTCAGGACCTCTACGGAGTCGTGGTCCCCAAGCAGAGCGCGCTCAAGTAGCCGGTACTCGCCCAGTGCTCGCCTCTCTATGCGACTTCGGAGGTCAGAGTCCGGAGCCCTGAGTTCGGAGCCCTGAGTTCGGCGTTCGGCGTTCGGAGGAGGAAGGAATGCGCATTCCTTCCCCCTCCGCCCCTCCTGATCCCCCAAAAAAGAGAAGAACCCCCACTAGTAAGGCCCCCCCACGAATGACTCACCCGACCAATGGACTTCCCCTCATGTCCCACATGCCCCCCATGCAGATGGTCCCCCCACTCAGTCAACATTCGCGCACCGAACCGCTACGGAGAAAACGAAGATGGCTACGCGCAGAGGATTTATAGGCAGCGCTTCCGGTATCAGCACCGCGGCGCTGCTGGGCTACTCGGCGTCCCCGAGTGCCGCGGACTCTCCGCTGACGGACACGGCGGGAACGGCCGCGTCGTCCGTGACCCAGCAGCAGGCAAAGGACTCGATTTTCGCTGTCAACGCCGGAATGCGCTCCAACTACGCCACTCTGAAGGCGGAGTTGGTCAAGCACCTGTCGCCGGTGATCGTGGTGCAGAACGACGCGAAGGGCGGCAGGTTCACCCTCGTGACGGCGAACGGTCAGGAGTCCGTCAACCCCGTGGCGGAGACGTTCGAGCTGGCGAAGTCCATCGCTCACGTTCCGCTCGGCTGCTTCTCCGTGATCGCCTCGTACCTCGCGGACAAGATCCCGAACCTGCCGAACGCCGATCGCATCGACCCGCATGACCTCCTGCTGGTCGCGTTCAACGACGACAAGTCCACCGCGTGGATCGAACCCCTTCAGGCCTACGCCGCCACCCTCGCCACGGCACGCGAGAACCTTCCCGCCGCCGGTCTGCCGGCCGCGCTGACCACATCGTGCGGCCACATCCTCGACGCCGCGCTGAAGTTCATCAACGCCTCGGTCCAGGCGAAGGTGTTCGACATGAAGTCCTTCGAGGACTTCTCCGGGAGCGTCTACCCCGACATCCGCGTCAACATGGAGCACGCCGCGCAGGCCCAGATCAAGGGCGTACAGGAGACCATGAAGGCCTGGCGCGCGAAGGTCGGCGAGGCGGCATGGGCGGATCTGTACTGCGTGGTGCTGTCGCAGTGGACCACCAGCGTGCTCAACCAGAACACCATCATCATCAAGGACTGCATGAACGCGGCGAAGGTCGCCACCCACCTGATCGACCTGCCCGGCCTCGAGACGCCGAAGGACCCGATCTTCACGGCGCTCGACAACCTCGCCCGGATCGTGCAGGACAACATCGCTGCGGAGATGGTGTTCCCGAAGGACACGAAGGTCGCCGACGCTCTGAAGGGCAAGGAGGACCTGCTGTCCGACGAGATCCTCATCCAGCTCGGCGGCAGCAGCGCGGTGACGACGCAGAGCTCCCCCACGTACAACACCCTCTCCGAGGGGATGTGCCCGGTCAGGAAGTAGCCACGGGCACGTTCTAGGAATCGACGCGTAGACGCCTGGAAAGTGCAGGCCGAGCGGTGCCGCCCACCCACGCGAAGCGGACGGCACCGCCGGCCGAGGCCGGCCCTGCGCGTCAGAACTGGAACCGGCCTCAATCGGTGAACGCCGGTCCGCCGCCCGGCAGTCGGACGGGCGGACGGTCAGTGGTCAGAGCGCCCCGACACGGTCCCCGTCCGCGGCCGTCTCCCTCGTCCTGCGCTCGTCCGCGGTCGACAGCCAGAACAGGAGCGGGGGAAGGGCGAGTTCGAGGGCGCTGAGCGGCACTTGGAACCAGTGCGGCCAGCCGTGGACGGCGACCGACAGCACGCGCCCGATGCCTCCGAGCAGGAAGATGCCGGCGAGCCACCGCACCGCCGTCGAGGGGATCGGCGACTGGCGTGCGGCCCAGATCCACGCGAGCCCGTATCCGAGGAAGATCGCGTTGTAGAACCGCTCCCGGCTGTCGACGGTCGCTCCCGTCGAGCCCTCGCCGGGTACGGAGGCGATGCCGAGGAAGAGGTGGTAGAGGCCGATCGCCGCGCAGGCGATGCCCATCGCCAGTGCGAGCCACTTGAGAAGTCTGGCCATGAGGGAACCGCCTCCGCTCACTAGTAGACCCGTGTCTACTAGTGCGACGCTAGAACCGTTAGTAGACATGTGTCAAGTAAGGTGGGTGCATGACCGCGCGCCGAAGACTCGATCCCGCCGAGCGCCGCAGTGAACTGCTCGACGTCGGAGCGCGGCTGTTCGCGGCGAAGCCGTACGACGAGGTGTTCATGGAGGACGTCGCCGAACGGGCGCGTGTCTCACGCGCGTTGCTCTACCGCTACTTCCCGAGCAAGCACGCCCTGTTCGCCGCGGTCTACCAACAGGCCGCGGACCAGCTGCTGGCCGCGACCAGGCTCGACCAGTCGGCGCCCGTCATGGAGCAGCTCGCGGCAGGGCTCGACGCGCACTTCGACTACTTCGCCGCCAACAGGCACACCGTGCTCGCCGCGAACCGGGTGCTCGCAGGCGACCCGGTCATCCAGGCGATCATCACGGGCGAACTGGCCGAGTTGCGACGGAGGTTGCTGGAAGCGACGGTGCTCGGCGACGGGCCGACACACCTTGTGTCGGCCGCGCTCACGAGCTGGCTGGTCTTCGTCCGCGTGCTCTGTGTGGACTGGCTGACCAATGAGTCGTTCAGTCGCGCCGAACTGCACAGGATGTGTGTCGGTGCGCTGAAGGGGGCGTTGGGCGCTGTGCTCGATCTCGATGCGCTGACCGGGGCGGAGGGCGGCCGGTGACCTGGCGCGGTCCGCGCGGCGTGGTCGGCCGTTGCGTACGCTGCGGCTTGTCGAGGTAAGCGGATCCGAGTGCCGAAGTGCGCGGGGGAGGCCCGATGGACGCCGGGCAACGGCATGCCGACAGGGGTGCCATGCTGGCCCGCTTCGCGGCCCGCATCCTCGTGGTGTGTCCCCGCTGCTCCGGGCGCGCCGTGGTCGTGCCTCGGCCCGGAGGGCCCGAACTGCGTTACTCCGTAGACCTGTTGTTTCTGCCCAGACGGCTGGTCTGCGCCCGCTGCGGAGCCACGGCCGAGTGGGAGCCTGAGCGGCGTGGCGGCGCACGCGTCGGGGTGACGCTCGGTGGTCCGGCCGAGCCGTTCTTCGGCCGGCCGTTGTGGTTGCAGGCGCGCTGCGCGGGCCGGCTGCTGTGGGCGTACGACATCGAGCATGTGGACGCGCTCGCGGCGTACATCGGCGCGCGTCTGAGGGAGCGGGGGAGTCCGTCGTCGTCCCTGGCGATGATCCCGAGGCTGCCCGACTGGATGACCTCGGCCGCCAACCGCAGTGAGGTCGTCGCGGGGCTCGCCGCCCTGCGGGCGCAGGCCGCGCGCTCGGCGCCGGAGGACCGCCCCGACACCGCCGACGGGAGCAGGGCCCGGCCGCAGCAGAGGCGCGCGACGTCCTAGGGCCGTTCGCGAATCGACCCCAACTCCCCATTGGTCCATACCCATTGACGAAAGGTCTGGACCTCTCTACCGTGCGTCGTGCTCACGCCAACCCCCACTCGCCCGGCGATCCTGCGGAGGCCCCCCATGTCCCGTCGCAGTCGTACGTCCCGTCTCCTCGGCGCAGCCCTCGCGGCGGCCGCGTCCCTCTCCACCGTCCTCGTCGCGGCGCCCGCCGCCCCCGCCGCCGACACCTGCGCGACCAAACCGCGACCGGCCGACAAGGTCCTCCAGGGGTACTGGGAGAACTGGGACGGCGCGTCCAACGGCGTGCACCCGCCGTTCGGCTGGACCCCCATCACCAACCCTGAGATGGCGCAGCACGGCTACAACGTCATCAACGCGGCCTTCCCGGTGATCCGTTCCGACGGCACCGCCCTGTGGGAGGACGGCATGGACACGAACGTCAAGGTCGCGACCCCCGCCGAGATGTGTCAGGCCAAGGCCTCGGGCCAGACCGTCCTGATGTCCATCGGCGGCGCGGCGGCGGGCATCGACCTCAACTCGACCGCCGTCGCCGACCACTTCGTCGAGACCATCGTCCCGATCCTGAAGAAGTACAACTTCGACGGCATCGACATCGACATCGAGACGGGTCTCACCAGCAGCGGAAACATCAGCCAACTCTCCACATCCCAAGCCAACTTGGTCCGCATCATCGACGGCATCCTTGCCCAGATGCCCGCCGGTTTCGGCCTGACGATGGCCCCCGAGACGGCGTACGTCACCGGCGGCAGCGTCACGTACGGCTCGATCTGGGGCGCGTACCTCCCCATCATCAAGAAGTACGCCGACAACGGCCGCCTGTGGTGGCTCAACATGCAGTACTACAACGGCAGCATGTACGGCTGCTCCGGCGACTCCTACGAGGCCGGCACCGTCCAGGGCTTCACCGCCCAGACCGACTGCCTGAACAAGGGGCTCGTCGTCCAGGGAACGACCATCAAGGTCCCCTACGACAAGCAGGTTCCCGGTCTGCCCGCCCAGCCCGGCGCGGGCGGAGGCTACATGTCGCCGAGTCTGGTGTCGCAGGCATGGAACACGTACGGCGACGGCCTCAAGGGGCTGATGACCTGGTCGATCAACTGGGACGGGTCGAAGGGGTGGACGTTCGGGGACAACGTCAAGGGACTGGAGCAGTAGTCGCACCGGGTCGTGGGCATGCCCCCTCGCTCCACTGGGGTGAGATCCGGCCCGGCCGGTCAGGATTGGAGAAGCGCAGTCCGCCGGGCCGCTACTAACGTGGTGCCATGGACATCACCATTCACACCACCTCGCTCCCGCACGACGACCCGGACGCTTCCCTGGCCTTCTACCGCGACGTCCTCGGTTTCGAGGTCCGCAGTGACGTGGGCCAGGGCAAGATGCGCTGGATCACGGTCGGTCCCGTCGGCCAGCCCGGCACGTCCATCCTCCTCGCGCCGCCGGCCGCGGACCCCAGCATCAGCGAGGACGAGCGCCGCACCATCGCCGAGATGATGGCCAAGGGCACCTACGGCTGGATCCTGCTGGCCACCCGGGACCTGGACGGCACGTTCGAGAAGGTGCAGGCAGCCGACGTGGACGTCGTGCAGGAGCCGACCGAGCAGCCGTACGGCGTCCGAGACTGCGCCTTCCGTGACCCCGCGGGCAACATGGTCCGCATCCAGGAGCTTCGCTGAGCCCTGCCGTGCCAGGTGGCCCCCGGGTCCCCTGGCGCGCGCGGACACCCATGAAGGTAGGTGTCGTATGTGCCATCCCGCCTGGGGGCGTGCGCTCGCCCAGGACGAGCGGCTGAAGGACCTGGTGCGACTGCGCCGTGTCCGTGACCGGATCGACCGGGCGTACGCGCAGCCGCTGAACATGGAGGCGCTCGCCCGCCGCGTGAAGTGGCCGGCCGGGCATCTCAGCCGGCAGTTCCGGCTCGCGTACGGCCAGTCGCCGTACGCATTTTTGATGACGCGTCGTGTCGAGCGGGCGAAGGCGTTGCTGCGCGGCGGCGACCTCACGGTCGCCGAGGTCGGCTTCCTGGTCGGTTACTCGTCGCAGGGCGTCTTCCGTACGCGTTTCACCGAGCTGGTCGGCATGACGCCCGGCGCGTACCGGTTCGGGGTGGCCGCCGCGACGGGGACGCCGCCGATACCGGTCAGGAATGGAGAAGCATTCCTCGCCGAGCCGGAACTAGCGTGATGTCCATGACCTCCATCGAGTCCATCACCCTCGAAGTGGCCGACCCCACGGCCGCCCAGCGCTTCTACACCGCCGCGTTCGGCCTGGACACGCAGGTCGGACTGAGCGCCTCCGAGGCGCCGACGACCGGCTTCCGCGGTTTCTCGCTGTCGCTCACGGTGTCCCAGCCGGCCGACGTCAAGGCACTCATCGGCACGGCCCTCGACGCCGGCGCCACGCCCCTCAAGCCCGTCACGAAGTCCCTGTGGGGATACGGCGGCGTCGTCCAGGCACCGGACGGGACGATCTGGAAGGTCGCCACGTCCGCGCGGAAGGACAAGGGCCCCGCGACCCGGCAGATCGACAGCATCGTGCTCCTGCTGGGCGTGGCGGACGTGGCCGCGAGCAGGCAGTTCTACGTCGACCGCGGTCTCACCGTGGCGAAGAGTTTCGGCCGTAAGTACGTCGAGTTCGAAACACCGTCGAGCCCGGTCAAGCTGGCTCTCTACGGGCGCCGCGCGCTGGCCAAGGATGTCGGCGTCCCCGTCGACGGCAGCGGATCGCACCGGCTCGTACTCGGCGGCGACGCCGGGACCTTCACCGACCCGGACGACTTCGCCTGGCAGGCCACCACGGTCGCCTCCGCCGCCTGATCTGAGCCACCCCCGTCCCCCTCGCCCTGACCACGCGTTGCCCGAGAGGAACCTGCCATGCCGAACCCGCAGAGGACCCCGAAGAGCGCCAGGAGCACCACCGGCACCGTCACGGCCGACAAGACGTACGACGGGTTCACCGAGGAGGAGCGAGGCGCGATGAAGGAGCGCGCCAAGGAACTCAAGGCGTCCTCTCGACGCGGATCGCGCACGTCCAAGGCGGACGGTGACAGCGAGGTGCGCGCCAAGATCGCCGAGATGCCGGAAGCGGACCGTGTCATCGCCGAGCGCATCCACGACATCGTCAGGACCAGCGCCCCGGACCTGGCCCCGAAGCTCTGGTACGGCATGCCCGCGTACGCCAGGGACGGCAAGGTCGTCTGCTTCTTCCAAAGCGCGCAGAAGTTCAAGACGAGGTACGCCACGCTCGGTTTCAGCGATCTGGCGAAGCTCGACGACGGCACCATGTGGCCCTCCGCGTACGCCCTGACCGAGTTGAACGCCGACGACGAGGCGCGGATCGGCGCGCTCATCAAGCGGGCGGTCAGCTGAGGCCGGCCCGCCTCAGAACGGCGCCCGCCCGGTCTCCTTCACCTCGGTGTCCCTCAATCGCCTCACGATGAGAGGGAGTTGATGCCTGGCGGCCGGTACAGCGGGATCGACACCAGCGGGCCGCACACCGCGTGGATCTGGAACTACTGGCTGGGCGGCAGGGGCAACTAATCCGTCGACGAGGCGGCGGGTGGCCAGATCCGGCAACTCCACCCGGGCATCGTGGACTACGCCTTGGCCGACCGGGCGTTCCTCGGGCGAGCGGCCTACGCGTCTTGATCACGTAGGCAGTCGGTATGTCAGCGGCGGCCCGCGCGGGTCAGCGCTTCCTGCGTCTGAGCGGCCAGGGCGGGGACGAGGTCGGTGGCCGACGGGAGGTCGGTGATGAGGTCGACGGCTTCGCCGGCCCACACCGGGAGCGGGGGCACCGTGCCGCGTTCCACGTCGTCCTGGTAGTTCTGACGGGCCTGGGGGTCGGCGGCGAGTTCCGCCTCGCGGCCGCGCCAGTGGTCGAGATACGGGTGGCCGAGGGTGCGGGCGGGGTACTTCGCCGGCCATCGGGAGCCGCGGGCAATGTCCAGTACCGTGCTGCGCTCGGTGTCCCGGCCGCGTCCTTCGAGGATCGCTTTGGTGATCGAGGGGGCGACCAGGGCCTCCGTGGTGGCCTGGAAGCGGGTGCCGATGAGTGCTCCGGCGGCGCCCAGCACGAGTGCGGCCGCCACGCCGCGGCCGTCGGCGATCCCGCCGGCTGCCAGTACGGGCACCGGGTCCACAAGGTCCACGACCGCCGGCACGAACGGCAACGTGGAGCGCCCGTGCCGGGCTCCGTGCCCCCCGCTCTCGGTCCCCTGGGCCACGATCACGTCGGCGCCCAGGTCCACGGCCTGCTCGGCCTCCTCCAGATCCGTGACCTGAAGGATCAACAGCGCGCCCGCGCGGCGGACCCGCTCCGCGTACGGGCCCGGGTCGCCGAACGACAGCATCACGGCCCTCGGTCCGTACTCCAGCGCCCGCTCCACCGCGGCGGCGTCGATGCCCCAGGTCAGGAATCCGATGCCCCACGGACTGCCGGTGCCCGCGACGATCGGCACCTCGCGCGCCAGCCACTCCGGGTCCCCGAACGCGCCGCCCAGGAATCCGAACCCGCCGCCGCGTGAGACGGCTGCGGCCAGCGCGCCCCCGGCCGACCCACCCATGGGCGCCAGTGCGATCGGGTACCGCACGCCGAACATCTCCGTGAACGCCGTCGACAACGTCATGGCCACATCATCGCGGCCCGCCGATCCCCTTTCGAGCCTCAGGCCCGCGCGATTCCCGGTTCGTCGCCGGGAGATCCACGCTGCCCGAGTGTCCGCACAACGACTGGTTGTGTTCTCATGGCGGGTCGGTTGTTTGATCTCGTCGTCTGCTCCTCGCTTTGATGTCGGCGGTCGGCATGTGGTTGTCGGGGGCGGCGAGAGGTGCGGTGGGCGTGAAGGGCAGGCGGGCGCTGGGGCGGCGGTTCGGGTGGTTGTGGGCGGCGTTCGCGGTCAGTTCGTACGGCACGGGGTTCGGGTTCGGTGCGTTCCCCTTGATCGCGATCCTCGTGCTGCACTCCGGGCCGACGCAGGTGGCGGCGCTGGCCGCCGCGGGGCGGGCCGTGGGGGCCGTGGTCGCGGTGCCGCTCGGGCCGTGGATGGAGTTCCGGCGTAAGCGGCCCGTCATGATCGCGATGGACCTGATCCGGTTCGCGGCGCTGATGACCGTCCCCGTCGCGTTCGCGTTCGGCGGGCTCAGCTTCGCCCAGCTCCTCGTCGTCTCCGTCGTCGTCGCCGCGGCCGACATCGCCTTCAAGGCCGCAAGCGGCGCGTATCTGAAGTCGCTCGTGCCACCGGAGGACCTGCTCGTCGCGAACGGCCGGTTCGAGTCCACGACATGGACCTCGATCGTGGTCGGGCCACCGCTCGGCGGGGCCGCGATCGGGATGTTCGGCCCCGTGACGACGGTGATCGCCGACGCGGTCAGCTACCTGCTCTCGGCGCTCGGCATCCGCGCCATCGGAGGGACGGAAGCGCGTTCCGCGCGGGCCGCCGCTCCACGGCTGCGCGCGGGCGATCTGCTCGAAGGGTGGCGCTACATCATCGGCCACCGCACCCTGCGCCCGCTGTTCCTCAACTCGATCGTCGTCAACGGCCTCATCATGGCCTCCGAGCCGCTGATCGCCGTGCTCATGCTGAGCCGGCTCGGCTTCGCACCCTGGCAGTACGGTCTCGCGTTCGCGGCCCCCTGCATCGGTGGACTCATCGGCTCACGGATGGCGCACCCGCTGGTGGCACGGTTCGGCCAGCGCAAGGTGATGCTCACCGTCGGAGCCCTGCGTGCGTGCTGGCCCATCGGGCTGGCATTCGTCCAGCCCGGAGTTCCCGGGATCGTGCTCGTCATCGCCGTCCAGCTCGGCCTGGTGACCTGCTGCGGCCTGTTCAACCCCGTGCTCGCCACCTACCGGCTCGAACACAGCGACCCCGAGCGGGTGGCCCGCACACTGTCCGCGTGGTCGGTCAGCAGCAGCCTGTCCATCGCCGCGCTGACGGCTGTGTGGGGTGTGATCGCCGCCGTCACCGGCCCCCGCACCGCGATCGCGATCGCCGGGGTCGTCCTCCTGGCCACCCCGCTGCTGCTCCCGCGCCGCGAGAAGGAGCCCCGGAACGCGCGGGAGCAGGCCGCCGCCGGCATCACCTGACCGGCTCGTCCGCGACGTCCTCGGTGTTCAGCACGGTCGCACGGAAGGATGTGACGACCGGGCGCAGATCGATCTGGTGCCAGGCGGCCCAGAGGCGTACGGACCTTTGGAACCACGGCAGTTCACGGACCGTGACCCCCGGGGTGTCGCCCCGCAGCATGCTCTCCTGGACCAGCGCCATGCCGAGGCCGGATGCGGCCAGACCGAGCGCGGTCAGGGGTTCGGGGGCTTCGAGCCGGATGTCGGGCGTGAACCCGGCCGCCGTGCAGGCGGCCACGAAGTCGTCACGCCAGGACGGCTGTTGGCTGTTCTCGATGGCGATCCACGGCTGATCGTCGAGGTCTTCGGGCAGGATCCCAGGCTTCCCGGCAAGCGGGTGGCTGCTCGGCATGGCCAGGAGCAGAGGGTCTTCCAGGAGGAGGGCGCTGCGCAGGTCGGGGTCCGCCTCGGGGGGCGCCTCCGGCACGAGGGCGATGTCCAGGCTGCGCTGGCGCAGGCCCTCGAACTGCTGGGCCGCGGTCAGGTCGTAGAGGGCGACGTGGATGCCGGGCCGCTCGTCGTGCAGCGCGCGCAGGGCCTGCGGCAGGATCCCGGTGTGCATGGCGTCGCCGACGTATCCCACGCACAGGCCGCCCTCCTCACCGCGGCCGAGACGGCGGCCGAGGTTCTCGAGCCGGTCCGCATGCCGCAGCAGGGCCGTGGCCTCGGTGAGGAAGACGCGGCCGTCGGAGGTGAGGCGCAGGCGCTGCTGGCTGCGCTCGAACAGGGTCAGGCCCAGGTTCTTCTCCAGCTGGGCGATCTGCCGGCTCAGCGGCGACTGGGAGATGTGCAGGCGATCGGCGGCCCGGCCGACGTGCTCCTCCTCGGCCACGGCCACGAAATAGCGAAGTTGTCGCAGGTCAAGCATGTAAGACCTCAAGGGACTCAAGTGTGTCCAAGCGAGTCTTGGACAGTCTGACCCCTCGATCCTAACCTCGACAGAGCAAGAGCCGCGGAGCAGGAGAAATCATCCTGAGCTTCGCATCACGTGACAGACAGAGAGATTCCACTCATGGGTATCAAGTCCCTCCTGCCGGGACCCCTCGGCTTCGGTACCGCCCCCCTCGGCAACATGTTCCGCAGCATCCCCGACGAGGAGGCCACCGCCACCGTCGAGGCCGCCTGGAACCAGGGCATCCGCTACTTCGACACCGCGCCCTTCTACGGTGCGGGCCTGTCCGAGCTGCGCCTCGGCGAAGTGCTGGCCGACCGGCCGCGTGACGAGTACGTGCTCAGCACCAAGGTCGGCCGCGTCATCCTGGACGAACTGGAGGACCCCGCTGACCGCGACCTCGGTGAGAAGGGCGGTCTCTTCGAGCACGGCCGCGCGAACAAGATGGTCGACCTCTACACCGCGGACGCCACCCTGCGCTCCATCGAGGACAGCCTCGAGCGCCTGCGGACGGACCGGCTCGACATCGTCTGGGTGCACGACGTCGCCCAGGACTTCCACGGCGACGACTGGCTCGCGGTCTACGAGACGGCGCGCACCGGCGCCTTCCGCGTCCTGCAGAACCTCCGCGACGAGGGCGTCATCAAGGCCTGGGGTCTCGGCGTCAACCGGGTGGAGCCGATCGAGCTGACTCTCGACCTGGACGAGCCCAAGCCCGACGCGTTCCTCCTGGCCGGCCGCTACACCCTGCTCGACCACAACCGGTCCCTGCAGCGCCTGCTGCCCGCCGCCACCGCGCAGGACATCGACATGGTCGTCGGCGGCCCCTACAGCTCCGGCATCCTCGCCGGCGGCCGGCACTTCGAGTACCAGAAGGCCCCGGCGGACATCATCGCCAAGGTCGAGAGGATCAAGGCGCTCGCGGCCGGGCACGGTGTCAGCATCAAGGCCGCCGCCCTGCAGTTCGCCCTGGCGCACCCGGCCACGGCCGCCGTCGTGCCCGGCGCCACCCGGCCCAGCCGCATCGCCGAGGACGTCGCCGCTCTCAAGGAGACCGTCCCGGCCGCCTTCTGGACCGCGCTCCGCGACGAACGGCTCATCGCCGCCGACGCCCCCACTCCCACAGCCTGACCACCGGCTTCACAGCACGCGAAAGGAACAGCACATGGCCACCACCGCCACCGCCACCATCGACCTCCCCCGCTCCGCCGACGACGTCTGGCAGCTCATCGGCGGTTTCGACTCCCTGCCCGACTGGCTCCCGTACATCCCCGAGAGCGAGCTGAGCGAGGGCGGCCGCGTACGCCGCCTGACCAATCAGGACGGCGGCGTCATCGTCGAACGCCTCAAGGCCTTCGACCACGACGAGCGCACCTACTCCTACGCCATCGAGCAGGCGCCGTTCCCCGTCACCGGCTACCTCTCCACGCTGACGGTGCGCGACATACCCGGCGCGCCCGGAACGTCGAGGGTGGAATGGACGGGCTCGTTCACACCCGTCGGCGTCAGCGAGGCCCATGTCGAGCAGCTCTTCCACGGCATCTACGCGGACGGCCTCGCGGCACTGCGCAAGACCCTCAACTCCTGAGACCGGCCCCGGTGTTGGGCCGGTCACGTGCTGCGTCGGCCGCTGTCCCCCGACGCTCGGCCCGGAAGTCCTGGGCAGTCCCGTCAGATGCCGATGACTTTCCGGGGTGGGACCGGTCATGAAGGGTGGACCAGCCCCCGTTCGGAAGGAGGCGCGGCATGCGCACTCTGGCGATCACCCAGAACATCACCGTCGACGGCTGCGTCGAGATGCTCACCGATTGGTTCGAACCGCAGGCCCAGGGCAACGCGGACATGGCCGATGTACTGGAGGAGGGCCGTCGCCAGGACAGCCGGTCGGACGCACTGCTCCTGGGCCGACGCACCTTCGAGGACTTCCGCGGCTACTGGCCCGGGCTGACCGACGACACCACAGGCATCTCCGACTACCTCGACCAGGTGCGGAAGTACGTGGTGTCCAGCACCATCGAGGACCCGCAGTGGGAGAACTCGACCGTGCTGTCCGGCGACGCGGTCAAGGAGGTGGCCGCGCTGAAGGCTCTGGAGGGCGGCAAAGACATCGTGCTCACGGGCAGCATCACCTTGGCCCACACGCTGATCGAGGCGGGCCTCGTCGACGAGTACCGCCTCTTCGTGTACCCGGTCGCCCAGGGCCGTGGCAGGCGACTCTTCCCCGATGGTCACGAAGTCCCGCGGTTGCGCCTCGTGGACGCGAAGTCGTTCGAGAGCGGTATCGTGCTGCTGCGCTATGTCCCGGCCTGAGGGCGGGGGAAGGCCCACTGGCGCGGAGGCGGGGCGGCCGGTCGGTCGTTGTCGGGTCAGCCGGTGACGGTGACCAGCGCGATCGTGACGTTGTCGGGACCCCCTGCGGCCATGGCCGCCTTCCACAGCTCGAAGACGGCCCGGCCCCCGTCGTGCGCCCGAAGGATGCCGTCGATCTCGTCGTCGAGCACGGGGTCGGTCAGGCCGTCGCTGCACACCAGCATGCGTGTACCCGGGGTGAGCGGTGACGTGCTGACGTGCGGCTTGATCGCGCTGAACGTCGGTGCGCCACCGAGCGCCTGCGTGACGATCGACGTGGTGCGTTGGCCCTGCGCGAGGGCCGGGCTGTCGTCCACGCTGAGCTGGTGGAGCGTGTCGTCCGTGGCGGCCCGGGCGCCGGCGGGGTCGTCGGTGCCGTCACCGGCCGGGCCCACTTCGATCACCCTGCTGTCACCGACGTTGAACACGAGCAGTTCCTGTTCGAGGATCACGACACCCGCGACGGTCGTCCCCATCGTCGACAGCTCCGGGGCGCGGTCGGCCGCCGCGTACACGGCGTGATTGCACATCCCCAACGCGTCACGCACCGCTTCCTCGCCGTCCAGCGCGGGCCCGAACAGGGCGAGCCGGCGGACGACGAGGCTGCTGGCCACCTCGCCGGCCGGCTGCCCGCCGATGCCGTCCGCGACAGCGACCACGAGTGGACGGCCGAGCGGGAACGCCATCGTCTGCGGATTCTCGGTCACCGTTCCGCACAGCGTCCACGGGCCGACGACCAGGCTGTCCTCGTTGTGCTCGCGCCTGAGCCCGGGGTGGCTCAGCGCCGTGACCGATATGTACGGCATAGCCGGTGCCGCCTCTCCGCGAAGGAGCGCATCATCCGCACCACCATTGTCGCGCCGGAGAGCGGCTCGCGTCCCGAGTTGCGCGGTGCCGCGAACGGGGTTAGCCCGGAGGTAAGGGCAGACGCAGGCCTGCCGTCACCTGCGAGGGGCTCCGAGAGGGGCGAGCGCTGTGCGGTTCACGGATCGTACTGATGCCGGGCGGCTACTTGCCGCAGCGGTGCAACATCTGCGTGATGAGGGGCCGGTGGTCCTCGGGCTGCCCCGTGGCGGGGTTCCGGTCGCCTTCGAGGTGGCGCGTGCGCTGGGCGCCCCGCTCGATGTGATCGTGGTCCGCAAACTCGGCGTCCCGTACCAGCCGGAACTGGCCTTCGGTGCGATCGGCGAGGGCGGCGTACGGGTCCTCAACGACGATGTCGTGCGCCACTGCGGGATCGACCCCGACCGCATAGCGGCCGTCGAGCGCGCGGAGCGACAGGAGCTGGAGCGGCGGGCACGACGCTACCGCGGCGGTCGGCCGGCGCCGGCCGGCGAGGACGGATCGGTGGTGAGGGGTGAGGCTCCCACGGTGATCGGTGAGGCCCGTACGGTGATCGTGGTGGACGACGGGATCGCGACCGGCGCCACGGCGGCGGCCGCATGCCAGGTCGTCCGGGCGCAGGGCGCCGCCCGCGTGGTCCTCGCCGTGCCGGTGGCACCGCCCGACGCGGTGCGCCGACTGAGCGCGGTGGCCGACGACGTGGTGTGCCTCTCCGTACCGCCCCTGTTCGGTTCTGTCGGCGAGTGGTACCGCGACTTCTCGCAGACCACCGACGAGGAAGTGGCCGCTTGTCTGGCGCGGGCCGTGGCGGATCCCGCACGCGTCCGGCCCGCACCGGTCACGACCGACGTCGAGGTGGACGCCGCCGGAGTCCGGCTCGCCGGAGACCTCGCGCGGCCGGAAGGGGCCGCGGGCCTGGTGATGTTCGCCCACGGCTCCGGCAGCAGCCGGCACAGTCCGCGTAATCGGGCGGTGGCGGAGGTGTTGCAGGAAGCGGGCCTCGGCACGCTGCTGTTCGACCTGCTCACGCCCGCCGAGGAAGCCGACAGGGGCAACGTCTTCGACATCGGCACGCTCGCCGGCAGGCTGGCGGGAGCCACCCGCTGGCTGCGCGAGCGCGAGTCGGCGCCGATCGGATACTTCGGTGCCAGTACCGGGGCCGCGGCGGCGCTCCGGGCGGCCGCCGACGACCCGGACATCGGCGCCGTGGTGTCCCGCGGCGGACGGCCCGACCTCGCCGGGCCGCGCCTCGACGACGTACGAGCGCCGACCCTGCTCATCGTCGGCGGGGCCGACGCGACGGTGCTCGGCCTCAACCGTGCCGCCCAGGCCCAACTCCGTTGCGAGAACAGGCTGGAGATCGTGCCAGGAGCCACGCATCTCTTCGAGGAACCCGGAACGCTCGACCGGGTCGCCGACCTCGCGAGGCAGTGGTTCACCACGCACCTGACGGCAGGCAGCGCCCCTCCGGCGTCGGCGCGCGGGGCGCCACATCGCTGAGCGGTTCCTCACCGGGACCTGACAAGCGGTCTCTCCCCGGCGCAGGCGGTCCCCCACCGGGACCTGAGAAGCGGAGCCGGGCCCGTACACGACGAGCCCGGCCTTCCCACCTGTCGATCCCTACCGGTTGCTCACGGCGAAACGCATCAGCGCCCGCTCGTCACCTTGCTTGATCTTCCCGGTCTCGTTCAGGACCTCGAGCTTCCAACTGCCGTCGACCCGGATCGCCTTGGCGACACGGCAGCCGTTGTCGTTGGTGAGCAGGCTCGGCCAGATGTCGGCGACCTGCTGAGAGGTGCCACCGGTCGCGTCGTACACCTTGAAGCTGATGTTCCGCGCCTTCTGGAAGGAGCTGGACTTCTTGTACGCGGCGGCCACGAACACGATCGACGTGATGTTCGTGGGGATGCGGCCGAACTCGACGGTCACGGTCTCGTCGTCCCCGTCACCGCGCCCCGTCTGGTTGTCGCCGCTGTGCACCAAGGAGCCGTTGCCCAGCGGGTCCAGGGAGTCGAGGCCTGCCAGCCGTACCGGGTCGGCGCCCTGCAGCGCGATGGCGATGAGGTCGAGGTCCGTGCCGACGTTCCGGCGGAGCTTGCCCATCAGCCCGCCGCTGCTGCCGGCGGTGGGGTCCCAGGACACTCCGATCGACAGGTGGGTCACACCGTCGAGGTCGGCCGGTCCGTCTTCCTTGGTGAGCGTGATCATGTGAATTCCTCGTGATGGTGGAGTGCAATGCATGAAGTCTGCCGATATCACTCGTCGCTCGATACACCAGGTCCGAAATTGGCGACGGTAAGGGCACTTCGACAGACGCGGCCCCCGCCCGACCGGGCAGGGGCCACATCGCCATTCCGGCTCCGGTGGGCCGGATCCACGTGTTAGAGGTACTTCTTCAGCTCGCGCCGTGCCAGCGAGCGCTGGTGGACCTCGTCGGGGCCGTCCGCGAGGCGCAGGGTGCGCGCGGCCGCCCAGAGCTCGGCCAGCGGGAAGTCCTGACTGACGCCGCCCGCTCCGTGCAGCTGCACGGCCCGGTCGATGATGTCGACGACCGTGCGCGGGGTGGCGATCTTGATGGACTGGATCTCCGTGTGGGCGCCCTTGTTGCCGACGGTGTCCATCAGCCAGGCCGTCTTGAGGACGAGCAGGCGCAGCTGCTCCACCGCGACCCGCGCGTCCGCGATCCATTCCTGCACGACACCCTGCTGGGCCAGCGGCTTGCCGAACGCGGTACGCGCCACGGCCCGCTTGCACATCAGCTCGATGGCCCGCTCGGCCATGCCGATCAGCCGCATGCAGTGGTGGATGCGGCCCGGGCCGAGCCGCGCCTGGGCGATGGCGAAGCCGCCGCCCTCCTCGCCGATCAAGTTGCTCGCCGGGACGCGGACACGGTCGAAGACGACCTCGGCGTGACCGCCGTGGTAGTGGTCCTCGTACCCGTACACCTGCATGGCGCGCCGGATCTCGAGGCCGGGGGTGTCGCGGGGGACGAGCACCATGGACTGCTGGCGGCGGATGTCGGAGCCGTCGGGGTCCGTCTTGCCCATCACGATGAAGATCTTGCAGTCCGGGTTCATCGCCCCGGAGATGTACCACTTGCGGCCGGTGATGACGTACTCGTCGCCGTCGCGCTCGATGAGCGTGGTGATGTTCGTGGCGTCGGAGGAGGCCACCTCCGGCTCGGTCATGGCGAACGCGGAGCGGATCTCACCGGCGAGCAGGGGCTCCAGCCACTGCTTCTTCTGCCGCTCGTCGCCGAACTGGGTCAGGACCTCCATGTTGCCGGTGTCGGGGGCCGCGCAGTTGAGGGCCGTGGGCGCCAACTGCGGGCTGCGGCCGGTGATCTCGGCCAGCGGCGCGTACTGGAGGTTGGTCAGCCCGGCGCCGTACTGCGCGTCGGGCAGGAACAGGTTCCACAGGCCCTGCCGCCTGGCCTCGGCCTTCAGCTCCTCGACGACGGGCGGGGTGTCCCACGGGGAGGCGAGCTGCGCGCGCTGCTCGTCCGCGACGGCCTCGGCCGGGTACACGTGCTCGTCCATGAAGGCGAGGATCTTCGCCCGCAGTTCCTCGGTGCGCGCGTCGAATGCGAAGTCCATTGCGGGTCAGCCTTTCTGAAGGGTCGTCAGGCCGTGATCGATGAAGACGGGCACAAGCTCACCGATACGGTCGAAGCCGGCGCCGACGGTCTGGCCGAGGGTGTAGCGGTAGTGGATGCCTTCGAGGATCACGGCGAGCTTGAACCACGCGAAGGCCGTGTACCAGGAGACGGCGGACACGTCGCGCCCCGAGCGCGCGGCGTACCGCTCGATGATCTCGGCGGGGTCGGGGTGCCCAGCGGCCGCGGCCGTCGTGGAGACGGGGGAGTCCGGCACCTCCAGCTTCGCGCTGTACATCACCAGCAGGCCCAGGTCGGTGAGCGGGTCACCGAGCGTGGACATCTCCCAGTCGAGGACGGCCTTGATCCGGTCGACGCCGTCGGCGTCCTCGTTGATCAGGACGTTGTCGAGGCGGTAGTCGCCGTGCACGACCGTGGGGGCCGGCGAGGTCGGCAGCGAGCGGCCGAGCGCCGCGTGCAGCTCGTCGACGCCCGCCAGCTCGCGGTTCCTGGACGCGTCGAGCTGCTTGCCCCAGCGCCGCAGCTGCCGGTCGAGGAACCCCTCGGGCCGTCCGAAGTCCGCGAGGCCCACCTCGGCGGGGTCCACGGCGTGCAGGTCGACAAGGGTGTCCACGAGGCCCAGTACGGCGGCGCGGGTGCGCTCCGGGCCCAGCTGCGCGAGCTGGTCGGCCGTGCGGTACGGCGTGCCCGCCACGTACTCCATCACGTAGAACGGCGCCCCGAGCACGCTGTCGTCCTCGCACATGAGCAGCGCCTCGGGCACCGGCACGGACGTCGGGTTCAGGGCGCTGATCACCCGGTACTCGCGCTTCATGTCGTGCGCGGTGGCGAGCACATGGCCCAGCGGCGGACGCCGGACCACCCACGTCGACGAGCCGTCGCCGACGATGTACGTCAGGTTCGACCGGCCGCCCTCGACGACCCGCCCGGACAGCGGACCGGCCACGAGCCCCGGGCGCTCCCGGTCGAGGTGGCCGCGCAACTGGTCGAGATCGAGACCTGGAGGGTGGCCGGCACTCATCTTTGCTCCTACGGGACGTCTGAACTGGACGGACTCATCATCCTGACTAGTCGGTATGTCGTCCAGTGGGCGCCACTAAAGTGATCGGAGTCTCAGCCGGATCCGGACTTCCGAGGACGCTGCCGCGGCAGGTGACCGAGCGGAAGAGGGCGGCTCACGCCGGCAGCCGTCGCGATGTCGGCGATCGTCGGCCGCTTGCCGGACTTCGCGCCGCGCGCCGTGGTTCACCATCTCCGCGCCGGGACCAGTTAGGGAGTCGAGCGCGGAGTGCGCTTCGGGCAGCAGATGAAAGGCGTTCCGCACGTCGATGCCTCGCGGGACGTGGTGGCAGCGACACTTTGGCGGACCGGACGCGACGCGTTCTGGGGCGCGTGGGTGAGCTTGCCGGCCCTGCGTGGTCCGGGCAGGCTCGACCGGGGCGCCCCTGCCGCGATGAGTTCCGGCCGGGTCGAGAGTCTGTTGTGGTGACCGTCGTAGAACGCCGTACGTCGCCGCCCGGCAAGTGAGACCACGGAGGACACCATGACGACCACGCCGAGCCACCCGGCCGCCGAGCTGCCCGGCCGCCCGCCCATCGTCGACCTGGCCACCTGGCAGGCCGCCCGTGACGAGCTGCTGGTCCGCGAGAAGGCCCACACCCGCGAGGGCGACGCCATCGCCGCGGCCCGCCGCCGGCTGCCGATGGTGGAGTTCGACGGCAAGGTCGAGGTCGTCGGACCCGACGGTCCGGTCCCGTTCCTGGACCTGTTCCAGGGCCGCGACGAGCTCGTGGTCTACAAGCACATGTGGTACGACGGCGCACCGCCCCAGGGGCAGTGCGAGGGCTGCACCACCACGGCCTGGTCCATGAAGGACGCCGTCTACCTCAACGCCCGCGGCGTCTCGTTCGCCATCGTGACGACGGGCCCGTGGGACGAGGTGGCCTCCTTCGTCGAGTTCATGGGCTACACCCAGCCCTGGTACTCGGTGCGTCACGTGGAGGGGCCTGCCGGCGGAGACATGGGTTACGTCGCCTGCTTCCTGCGCGAGGGCGACCGCGTGTTCCTCACCTACTCCACGACGGGCCGTGGCAACGAGCGGATCAACGGGTCCCTCGGCCTGCTCGACATGACGCCCTACGGCCGCCGCGAGGGGTGGGAGGACAATCCCGAGGGCTGGCCCGAGGCCGCTGAGGCCGGCGCGCCGGTGGGTGGGCACGGCGCGCCGATCTGCTGGTACTGGCGCTCGGACGCGGACGGGAACGCCACCTGGGGCCCGACCAGCCGCCCCGCGCCGCAGTGGACCCGTCCCGACGCGACCCCCGTGGAGACGCTCGGGCGTCGCGGCCCGCACCACTGACGCGACTTCGCCGACGGGGGCGATCCGCGGGGCCACCACCCCGTGGACCGCCTCTTCGCTCAGACCTGGGCGGGTCGGTCCCGACTGCCAGGAAAGTCACCCCACGTCGGGCAGTTGGTCGTCTCCGGGAGCCGGCGCCGGTTCCTGGCGCCGAGCCATCCGCTTGTTCTCATCCCGCAGTGTCGTCAGCCACGGCCACAGATCGGGCAGTCTCTGCCCGGCGCAGGCCAGCCGATGCTCGATCCGGCACCGCTGCGTGCCGTCCACGGGACACACGCCGTACATCGCCACCCGGCCGTCGGACAGCTCGATCCACCGACGCTCCGGCGGCACCAGGTGTGCCGGCACCCGCATCCCGGGCTCCAGGAGCACCCAGTCCTGCTCGAGCGTGGCCACCCGATCCTGTGGCAGCCCGCAGTGCGGACACCGGAACTGCCCGCCGCCGATCCTCGCGACCCCCCCTGCCAGAACCCCTCATACTGCGAGCCTGCGGTCCATGGCGCCCCCACACACGTACGACTTAGGACGGGACACCTGTGCCCAGTGAGGCATCAGATGCCACACGAGGCGACACCCGCCACATCTGGCTGTCCGTGCCTCAGAAGGGGAGGCCGGACAGGCGCCGTAGACAGACAGTGTCAGAAGCACACGTCCCCGTTGGAACAGAATGCGACCGAGGTGACGCGACGTATGGGGAGGATCAGTCGGACCGGACAGCGCGTCGTCATGATGATGCGTAGGACGCGGGAACGGGGAGTTCGGCCAGGACGACGGCATGGAACTCACCTACCAGGACTGGGGCGACTCCGATCTGCGCTTCCTCACCCCCATGGGCAGGAGCGCCGGCACCACGCCGGAGGCCTGCAGCAGCGGCGTGGACACCGACACGCTCCCGGCCGCGATTTCCGCCGACGACCTGGACGCGGGGAAGACCCTGACCAAGGGCATGGTGTTGTGCACCGTCACCAGCGACGACAACCTGGCGATGCTGCGTATCACCGACGTCCTGCCCGACACCAAGCAGGGTTTGTCCAGCGACATGCCTGACTACGTCACCACGCTGACCCTCTGGAAGCGCAACAAGTAGGCCAAGGCGCTCAGCGGGAGTCCGAGGCCGGCCGTTCGAGGAAGTCGGGGAGCGCGGCGAAGGAGTCGAGCACGTGGTCCGGTGTGCCCTCGGCTGAACGGTGTGTCTCCGGAAGGTACTTGCCGGTCCTGACGAGGACGCCGGTGATGCCGCTGCGCTGGGCGGCGAGCACGTCGGACTCGATGTCGTCGCCCACCATGAGAGTCGCGGACGCATCGGCGCCCAGGTGGGCGAGCGCGGCGGCGAAGAAGGCCTCGGACGGTTTGCCGGTGATGCTCGCCTCGACCCGGGCGGCCCGCTCGAGCCCGAGAAGGAAGGCGCCCGTGTCGAGGTCGAGCCCGTCGGCCGTGCGCCAGTAGAGGTTCCGGTGCATGGCCACGAGGTGCGCTCCGCGCTGCAGGTGGTGGAAGACGCGGTTGAGGGCCGCGTAGCCGAACTCGTCCCCTGCGCCACCGACCACGACGACGTCCACGTCCGCGTGTGCCTCGGGCTCGACAAGGGTCACGCCCGCCAGATCTTCCTGGATGTCACCGGCGTTGAGCAGCAGGCAACGGGCGCCCGGGTGGTGCTCCCGAAGGTGGGCGGCGGTGACGGCCGGGGCGGTGAGAATGTCGTCGACCGCGACGGGGAAACCCGCATCCGCAAGGCGTGAGCAGATGGAGGCGCGTGTACGCGAGGTCGTGTTGGTGACCAGCGCGAGCGGGAGCCCCGCGGCGCGCAGCCGCTCCATGGCCTCGACGGCACCGGGGAGAGGCTCCCAGGACACCGTGAGCACGCCGTCGATGTCGATGAGGACTGCGCGGATCGCGCCGGTTCGCTCTCGCTCCATAGGACGACGGTAGCCGCGGCCCGGCTGACTCCGGGGTGAGGGCCGTCCGAGTCGCGCGATCCCTCCCGCTCCGCCTGAGCCAGGGCGGGGCCCGACGCCCGGCATGGCATCTTGTCCGCCCGCGACGCGGCGGTCGATGCGCATCGACCGATTGCGGTCGATCGCACATTTCCTCTTCACCGCCGGGATCTCACTCCGTGGGCTCTGTAGGGATTCCATGCGGGCGATGATGCCGAGGGCCAGCTCCGTGGCCCGTGTCGTGTCGCTCGATCGCGGTGCGGAGGGTGCGCAGCCAGCGTTCCGTGATCGAGTTCGTGCGGGGTACGCGCGCCCCCTTCCCCGTCTTTGACGTGATCCGTACCGCCGACTCCGTTCAGGACTACGGCGCCGCAGTCCGCGACGCCGTTGCTTCCCTCGTGGGGCCGTCCGACCCATGGGTGGCTTGCGCAGACGCGTGCCGGACTGGTACAGGCGAGCACCGGCTGCCAAACGGGCTCGGCGCCCCCGGGACCGCCCAGGCATGAACGCGCTCGCTACGCGCCCTTGACCGCCAAGCCCGCTAGAAGCCTTTGCGTACGCCGCCGTCGATCGACAGCATCACGCCCGTGAGATACGAAGCGGCCGGCGACAGCAGGAAGGCGGCGCTGCGGCCGAACTCGTCCGGGGTTCCGTAGCGGCGCAGCGGGACGCCGGCGGTCGCACGCTCGCGGGCCGCGTCGGCGTCACCGTGCCGCGCGTCGAGTTCGCGTACCCGGTCGGTTTCGATGTGGGCGGGTACGAGACCGACGACGCGGATACCCTTCGGTCCCAGCTCGTTCGCGAGGTTCTTCGCGTAACCGGCCAGGCCCGGCCGAAGCGCGTTGGAGATCGCGAGGCCAGGGATCGGCTCGTACACGGAGCTCGAGAGGACGAAGCCGATGGCACCTCCCTCGCCCAGCTCCGCCGCGACGGCGCGCGAGAGCCGCACCGCACCGAGGAAGACCGACTCGAACGCGGCGCGCCACTGGTCGTCGACGATGGTGTCCGACGTACCTGCGGGTGGCCCGCCGACGCTGATGAGCACCCCGTCCAGCCTCTTGAAGGCATCCCGAGCTGCGGCGATCAGCCGGTCCGGGGTCCCGGGGGCGGCATTGTCGGCCACGACGCCGACCGCCTGTCCCGGGCCGCCGAGCTCGGCCTGGGCGGCGGCCACCGACTTCTCGCTGCGACCGCTGACGACCACCCTCGCGCCGTCCGCCACCAGCTCGCGCGCGGCGGCCTTGCCCAGCCCGCGGGTGCCACCGGTGACGATGTACACCCGGTCCTTGAGTCCAAAGTCCATGAATGCTTTTCTCTCCGCTCGTCCTTCTGCGATGGGTGGGAGCCGCGTGGCCTACAACATCGCCTTCTGGGGTTGCGTGGGGACGACGATGACGGTGGTGGTGCCGGTGGACAGGGCCACCTTGAACTCCCGCTCCAGGTCCGCGGTGGTCTCCACGTCGACCGCACGGCATCCGAAGCCGCGGGCCACCGAGGCGATGTCGAGCCCCGGCAGGTCAAGCCCCGGCACGCCCGGGGTCTCCTCCAGTACCGCGAAGGACTTCAGGATGGAGTACTCGTGGTTGCGCATGACCACGTAGACGATGGGGAGGTTGTGCCGGGCCGCCGTGTAGATGGCCTGCACGGAGTACTGGAAGGAGCCGTCGCCGATCAGGCCGATCACGGGCCGTTCGACACCCAGCGCCCGGTCGCCGAGCGCGACGCCCACGGCGGCCGGGGTGCCCCAGCCGATGCCGCCGCTGGCCGTGGCGAAGAACGATCCGGTCCGAGTGGTGGGGAGCCACTCGATCTGCTGCGCCATCGTGGAGGTCGATTCGTTCACGATGACCGCATCCGACGGCCGGACTCTGCTCAGAGCGGCATACACTTCCGGCGGAGTGAGGGGGTTGTTCGGCGCCTGCGGCAGCTCACACCGGCGGGGCATGGGTTCCGGAGCGGTGCGTGTCGACCCCTCCGCAACCATGTCCAGGAGCAGTTCGATCGCCGTCTTGGGATCGCCCAGGAGGCTGTCGCCGACCCGCGCCGCCGCGGCGACCCCGGGATCGGCGGTGATCTGCAGCAGGTCGGTGCCTGCCGGGAGGTAGTCGCCGGGCACGTAGGGGTAGTAGCGGAACACCTCTGCGCCGATCACGATCACCAGGTCGTGCCCGGTCAGCCGGTCGCTGATGGTTTTTACCGACATGCCCAGCGGGCCGCCGAAGAGGGGATGGTCCTCGGGGAAGGAGGCGCGGTCCAGCAGTGGGGCGCCGTAGACGGCCGCGCGCAGCTTCTCCGCCAGGGCGACGGCCGCGTCCCAGCCGCCGGCCCGGTCGACCTCCGGACCGAAGACGAGTGCGGGGCGACGGCTGGCGGAGATGCGGTCGGCGAAGAGGCGCAGCCGGTCCGTGTCGGGAGCGACGCGGTCGCTCACCGTGCGAACCCGGGTGAAACCGGACAGGGGTCGCTTCCAGTCGTCCATGGGAATGGACAGGTATACGGGTCCCGTCGGTGGCTGCAACGCCTCCGCATAGGCCCGCATGAATGCCTCGGGGACGTCTTCGGCGCGGGCCGGCTCGTAGGACCACTTCACCCACGGCTTCGGGAGTGTGGTGGCCTCGCGGTTGCCGAGATACGGCTCCCCGATCACCAGTTCCCGGTGCTGCTGGCCGGAGGTGATGATCAGGGGTGTGTTCCCGTGGTAGGCCGCAACCAGGTTGCCCACCGAGTTACCCATGCCGGCCGAGGAGTGCAGGTTGACCAGTGCGGGGCGGCCGGTCACCTGGGCGAAGGCGTCGGCCATTGCGATGACGGACGCCTCTTGGAGTGCCAGGACGTAGTTGAAGTCCTCGGGGAAGTCCTGAAGGAAGGGCTGTTCGGTGGAGCCGGGGTTACCGAAGACCGTGGTGAGTTTGAGCTTCCGCAGCAGATCGTAGGTCACGCTGCGGACAGTGGATTGCTCAGTCATGGTCACTACCGACTTTCTCGCTGGAGCGGGGCTTCGGGTTCGACGTGTCTGCCGGAGGGGTGAGCGCTGCTCGGTGAGGGTTCGCATGCCTTCCTGGCGTCGCAGGGAAGGCCAGAACGGGTGTACCAGCCTGATCCTGCTGGATAAACACCCTTCTGTCACGAAATGTCGCTCGTTCGGTAACGGGCCCGTACGGGGACCTGGCCCAGTTCGCTGAGGTGGTGGGCCAGGGCGAACCGCTTGGTGGTGTGCCGCTCGAGAACACGAATTGGTGCTGTGAGCTGTGGTGATGGGGTCGGGTCAGTTGGCGCGGAGGTACTCGTTGAGCAGGCCGCCGAGGACGGGTCGTTGCCGGATCAGATGTGCCTGGGGGTCGGTGGGGTGGCCGCGTTGGGCGGTTCGTCGCCGGCCGGGGGTAGCTGCGCTCGAGATTGGTGGGGGCGGTGCCCGTTGTGGTGCCGGATGTAGTCGGTGAGCGCAGCTTGGGCGTGGGCTTCGTTGTAGATCGGCATCAGGTCGAGGACCTCGCGGGGTAGAAGGCTTACGACTCTCGCGGCCTCCCGCAGGATCTCCCGGACGGTCAAGGCGGCCACTTTCACGCCGAGGACCAGGAGTTCGCCGTGGAGGCGTCGGTAGCCCCAGTTGGGATTCTCCCGGGCCGGGCGCAGGACCAGAGCGCGGGTGGAGTGCACGGTGCGTGGGCCGGCCTGGGGTTTCGGTCGCGACGCGGGAGCGTAGCGGCGTGCGATCAGCTCGCAGTGCCGGCGCAGCACCGTGTCCCGCCGGACCGGCAGCCGGAGCCTGCGCAGCACATCTTGCGGAAGGCGGTGCAGCAGCGCCGCCAGCAAGGTCGGATCATGTGGGCTGAACGGCACTTCATTCTTTGCCGAGTTGGCGCTTCAGCGCCGTGTTCTGGTGACGCAGGGCGAGGATCTCGATGGCCTTGTCCCGATCGCTCATCGGCAGCGGGCGTACGTCCATCGGCACGCCTTCTCCACCCGCACCGAGGCACGCATCAAGATCGCGACCCGGATCCCGACTTCTGCAACACGCGACGACTACACCGCGTCTGCGGTTTCACCAGCCCGATCGACTACGAACACAACCACGGGGCCGCCCTCACCGAGAGGCAGGCTGCATCGGGAGGGTCTCCATGATGCGAGAGGGGACTGAACAGTCGGGGGACTCCGCTGCAGAGCGGCATCGACGACGTCGCTGAAGATCGCACCCGTCGTAGGGGGCCGTCAAGGCTCCTGGCCGGACCACGCACGCAGTTTAAATAAATTAGGAATTAATATTGACAGCCCTTCGGCTGCGCGCCACAGTCTTCGCTGTGACGCCGTCGGCCCCTCCGTAGAGCGGCCCGCCTCACACCCCTCCTGCCGCCCACCCACCCGGAGAGGCACGTGACCTCACACCCGCACATCCGGAACACCGCAGGCCACAGACTCGGCCGACGGGCCATGACGTCCGCCGTCGCCACCGTCCTTGCCGTCTGTGCCGCCCCCACAGCCGTGGCCGGGGCCACCGTCCAGGACGTGGGCGCGCCCGCCGCACCCGTCTCCTACGACAGCGGCCTCGCCCCCACGCCCTACATGGGGTGGAACACGTACTACGGCCTCGGCGCGCCCACCGAGGAGGCAGTGCGAGCCGTGGCGGACAAGCTGGTCGCCAGCGGGTTGCGCGACAGCGGCTACGACATCGTGTGGCTCGACGGCGGCTGGCAGGCCGACAACCCCCGGGACGCACAAGCCCGGTTGGTGGCCAACCCGGACCGCTTCCCCTCCGGCATCCCGGCGCTCGTCTCCTACCTGCACCGGCGCGGTCTGCGCGCGGGCATCTACACCGACGCCGGCGCCTACGACGGCGGCAAGAGCTGCGGCCTGGGCAGCCGCGGCCACTACGACCAGGACGCACGGCAGTTCGCAGACTGGAAGATCGACGCGATCAAGGTCGACTTCCTGTGCGGAATCGGTGCCAAGCTTGATCCGGGCCCGGCGTTCAAGGAGTTCAGCGACGCGGTCGCCAAGTCCGGCCGCAAGATGCTGCTGAACCTGTGCAACCCGCTCACCGAGGACTGGGGCCTGCCCCACACGCCCGAGCAGGACGCCCACAACACCTATGTCTACGCCCCGGCGATCGCGGACTCCTGGCGCACCGGCACGGACATCGCCTGGGGCACACCGAGCCCCGGCCAGTGGCCCAACGTGCTGCGCAACATGGACGCCAACGCCTGGCACCCCGAGGCGCAGAGCCCCGGCCACTACAACGACCCGGACTACCTGATCCCGATGCGCCGCATCAGCGACGGGTCGTACGAGCTGACGCAGGAGGAGTCCACCACCCAGCTCGTGATGTGGGCCGAGATGGCCTCGCCGCTCGTCATCGGCTCCGACCCGCGCACCCTGTCCGGCTCGATGATCGACGCGCTCCGCAACCCGGAGATCATCGGCGTCGACCAGGACCCGCTGGCGATCCAGGGCGTGCGGGTGGCCACGGACTCGACCGGCGACGTGTACAGCAAGGTCCTGCAGGGGCACGGGCAGCGCGCCGTTGTCCTGCTCAACCGCTCCGACCGGTCGGCCGAGCGCACCGTGAAATTCTCCGACACCGGGCTCGGCGGACCCGTTCAGGTCCGCGACCTGCGGGCACGCGCCGACCGCGGCACCCACACGGGGTCATACACCGTTGAGGTCCCCGCGCACGGCACCGCGTTCCTCAGGCTCACCGGCGTCGACGCGCTGCCCGGCGCCAGCCTCGGCGAGCGGGCCACCGCGAGCCCGGCCGTGGCCCGCGCCGGCGACACGACGAGCACCTTCTTCCGCGGCCCGCACGGCTCCCTCGTCCAACTGGGCGACGGCAGGCGTCGTGACCTCGGCGGCCCCGCGCACGGCGGGATCCTCGGCCAGCCCGCGGTGTACGGCTCCGCCGGCGGGCGGATCGACGTGTTCGTGCGCGGCGCCGACTCCCGGGCCTACCGGCGGGTCTACGCCGACGGCCACTGGGGCCCGTGGCAGAGCCTGGTCGGCCGGCTGACCGAGGCGCCCTCCGCGGCGTTCACCGACCCCGAGCACTGGACGCTGTTCGCGCGCGATGCCGACGGGAAGATCGTGCAGCGCGGTCCGGCCACCGGCTGGTCATCGCTCGGCGCGCCCGGAGACCGGCCCGTGCACGGGCGGCCGTCCGCGGTGACCGACCCGCAGGGGCGGGTCCATATCGCGGTGCGCACCGCCGCGGACGACGTCTGGACACGGACCCGGGACACCGATGGACAGTGGTCGGCGTGGTCCTCCCTCGGCGGGACCGTCAGCGGCAGCCCCACGTTGGTGGCCGCCGGCGACGCCGTGGTGCTGTACGCGCGTGCCGCGGACTACACGCTCTGGCGGCAGCGCTACGAAGGCGATGCCTGGCAGGGCTGGACGAAGCAGCAGGAGTTCCCGAGCGCCGCCTTCGACGGGGCGCTGGGCGCGGTCGGCGGCAGGGACGGGTCCGTCGACGCGGTCTTCCGCGGAGTCGACGGGGCCGTCCACCAGGTCCGGCTCGACTAGGCCCCGGCAAGTTCACACAAACCAGTAAGCAATCTCGATGTGGTGGGAGCACCACAGGGAGTCTCCATGACGAACCTTCAACCGAACCGACGCCGGTTCCTCGCCGGACTCGGTGCCGTCGGCACGACGGCACTGCTCAGCGGCTGCGTCACCTCCACCTCCACAAGCACCAGCTCCTCGAAGGGCGCGGTGACGCTCCAGTCCAACCTCTCCGCCCCGCAGGCCAAGGCCGCGATGGAGGACATCGCTGCCGCCTACGCCAAGAAGGGCTCCGGAAAGGCGACCCTCAACACGGTCGCCGCGGAGACCTTCCGAACTCAGCTGCCGACCTACCTCACCTCGGCCAACCCGCCGGACGTGTACACCTGGTACCCCGGTTCGGTCGCGGACGCCTACGCCAAGAAGAACCTGCTGCTCGACCTCGATGGCGTCTGGGCCTCCTCACCCGACCTCAAGCGCTACTCCAAGGCCCTGAACAGCCTCTGCACGGCCACCTCGGGCAAGAAGGTCTTCGTCCCCACCACCTACTACTGGTGGGGCATGTTCTACCGCAAGTCCAACTTCGCCAAGTGGGGGGTGAGCGAGCCCAAGACCTGGGACGACTTCCTCGACCTGTGCGACAAGCTCAAGAGCAAGGGCGTCGCCCCGATCGGGCTGGGCGCAGGCGGCAACACCGCCTGGGTCGCCTCCGCCTGGTTCGACTACCTCGACATCCGCATCAACGGCGGCCAGTATCATCGTGAACTCCTCGCCGGCAGGCACCGGTTCGACGACCCCGAGGTGCGCAAGGTCTTCGACCGCTGGCAGGAGCTGCTGCCGTACTTCGACCCGAACGGCACCGCCATCCCCTTCCAGGACGCGACCACCGCCCTGCTCAACGGCCGCACCGGCATGATGCTGATCGGCACCTTCTTCGCCGACGCGGCCCCCAAGGGCGCGCTCGACGACATCGACTTCTTCCGCTTCCCCGTCATCGACCCGAAGGTCCCGCTCGCCGAAGAGGCGCCCACCGACGGATACTTCGCCAGCGCCCGCACCGGCCGCCGCGAGCAGGTCGCGGACCTGCTGAGCTATCTCGCCACCGCCGAGGCTCAGGAGATCTACATCAAGGGGTCCTCCGGAACCACCCTGCCGTGCCACCCGGACGCCAAGGACGCCGGCACTGCGCTGGTGAAGAAGGGGCGCAAGCACGTCGCGGAGGCCGCCGAGATCACCCAGTTCTTCAACCGCGACTCGAGCGACGCTCTTCAGCCCACCGCGGACACCGCCCTGACCAAGTTCATGGCCAAGCCCAAGTCGGTCGGGGGCATCCTCACCGACTGGCAGCGTGAGGCCCAGAAGATCTGGCAGGCCTGACGTGGCCGTCCTGACCGCCCCCGCACGCAAGTCCCCGGCCCGCTCCCTGCCTCGCGGCAGGCGGGCGGGGGGCCCGCGCCGCACACCCCCGCTCGTGCTGGCCTTCGTCCTGGTTCCGCTGCTCGCCGAGGCGGTGTGGGTGTTCTGGCCCGCCCTCCAGGGCTTCTACCTGGCCCTCACCAGCTGGGACGGCGTCTCACCACCGAGCTTCGTGGGTCTGGGCAACTTCCGGGAGATGGCCCACGACGACGTCTTCCTGAGCGCGACCGGTCACACGGTGCTGTGGCTCGTGCTCTTCGGCGGACTGTCCGCCCTGCTGGGCCTCGGTGCAGCGCTGCTGCTCCAGCAGGAGCGGCGCGGCGTCGGCTTCTACCGGGCCGCCCTGTTCCTGCCCGTCGTGTTCTCCCTGGTCGCCACCGCCCTCGTCTGGCAGGCCATCTACCAGCCCGAGGGCGTTCTCAACCAACTCCTGCAGTCCGTCGGCCTCGGCAGCCTCCGGCACGCCTGGCTCGCCGACCAGGACACCGCCCTGTACGCGGTGATCGTGCCCGCGCTGTGGCGCCAGATCGGCTATGTCATGGTGCTGTACCTGGCCGGCCTCAAGGGCGTCGACCCGGCGCTGTACGAGGCCGCCAAGATGGACGGCGCGAACATCTGGCAACGTTTCCGCCACATCACCGTGCCCCAGCTGCGCAGCGTGAACGCGGTCGTCCTGTCCGTCATCGTCATCGACTCGCTGCGCTCCTTCGACGTCGTGTGGTCGCTGACCCGCGGCGGCCCCTACCACTCCTCCGAGCTGCTGAGCACGTACATGTACTCCACCGCCTTTCAGTCTCTGCGTCTCGGCTACGGCTCCGCCCTGGCCGTCGTCATCTTCGTGCTGGCCTTCGGCGTCATCGCCTCCTACCTGGTCCGCGCTTTCCGGGAGGCCGACTGATGGCCGTCACCTCTGCCACGCCGACGGCACCGCGGCGCAAGCGGGCCGTGACCGCCGGATTCCATCTGGGCGCCGGCGCCCTCGCCGTCCTGTGGCTGCTGCCCATCGCGCTGGTCCTCGTGACCAGCCTTCGCTCCTTCGACGACATCGCCGCCCACGGCCTGGGCAGTTGGCCGCAATCCTTCACCCTGGGCAATTTCGGCCAGGCCTGGGTCGACGGCGGCCAGCAGCGCGCGCTGATCAACAGCCTGCTCGTCACCGTGCCGTCCGTCGCGATCACGCTCGCCCTCGCCGCCATGGCCGCGTTCGCCCTCAGTCGGTACGAACTCCGCTTCCGGCGCTCGCTGCTGCTGCTCATGCTCGGCGGCAACCTGCTCCCTCCGCAGATCCTGCTCATACCGGTGTCCAAGCTCAGCGAACTGATGGGCGTCTACGACACCCTGCCCGCCCTCATCGGCGTGCAGATCGGCTTCGGAGTCGGCTTCTACGTCTTCGTGCTGCACGGCTTCATGCGCGCGATTCCGACGGAGATCCAGCAGGCGGCGGTCGTGGACGGTGCCGGCCCCTGGCAAATCTTCTGGCGGATCATCCTTCCGCTGGCCCGGCCGGCCCTGGCTGCCCTCAGCGCCCTGTCCTTCACCTGGATCTTCAACGACCTGCTGTGGGCTATCACCGTGCTGCGCAGCGACGCCAAGATGCCGATCACCGCCGCGCTCATCGGACTCCAGGGACAGTACGTGTCGATGTGGAACGTGATCGCAGCCGGATCCGTGATCGCCGCCGCGCCCACCGTCGCCGTGTTCCTGCGCTTCCAGCGGCACTTCGTGGCCGGCCTCAACCTGGGAGCGGTGAAGTGACCTCGTACCCCCGCTGGACCCTGCGCACAGAACAGACCAGCTACGCCGTGCGCCTGTCCCCGGACGGCCCGTGGGCCGAGCTCGACGCCTGGGGTCCGCTCGGCGCCGAGACCGGACCCTCCGCACTGGACTGGTCGCGGCGCACCCACTTCATCACGCCCGCCGACGCCGCCCCGGCCGAGTATCTTCCGTACGGGCTGCGACCGTTCAACGGCACCGACCTGGTGGCCGCGCGGGCCGACGGCGAGCGCGGCGTGTGGTGGCAGTTCGCCGGGGCCGAGGAAGGCGAGGGCACCCTGCGGCTCGCCTTCCACGACACCGAGACGGGTCTTCGGACCGTGCTCTGTTACGAGACCGTGCCCGGAACCGATGTGATCCTGCGCTGGACCGAGTTCACCACGAGCGCCGAACTGCGCCTGGAACGGCTCGACTCGGCCGCCGTGAACATCCCCGTCACCGGCTTCGCCCGCCTGACCTACCTCACCGGCCAGTGGTCCCAGGAGTTTCAGAAGACCCGACTCGACCTGTCCCGGGGCACGTTCACCATGGGCAGCGTCCAGGCCGTACCCGGGCACGCGTACGCGCCCTGGCTCGCCGTGCAGGACGGCGACGCCCAGGCCGCCTACGGCATCGCCCTCGAATGGCCGGGCAACTGGCACATCACCGCCGAGGCCGAACCCGGCGGCGCCGTGCGCGTCCGCGCCGGACGCGTCCCGCACGAGGGCGCCGTACGGCTGGTACCCGGCGACACCCTCACCACCCCCCGCCTCGCCTGCGCCTTCAGCCCGGACGGCCTCGACGGACTCGCCCGCGTATGGCATCGCTACGAACGCAGGCTCACCGGCGAGCGGCTGGACCGACCGCGCCAGGTCCTCTACAACTCCTGGGAGGCGACCGGCTTCGACGTCGACGCGGCCGGCCAGTTGGAACTGGCCAAGGCCGCCGCCGACATCGGGGCCGAGCTGTTCGTCGTGGACGACGGCTGGTTCACCGGCCGCGACGACGACACCGGCGGACTGGGCGACTGGTACCCGGATCCGGCCGCGTTCCCCGAGGGCTTCGACCGTTTCGTCGAGGACGTCCGCACCCTCGGCCTCGACTTCGGCCTGTGGGTCGAGCCCGAGGCCGTCAGCCCGGCCAGCCGGCTGTATGCCGAACACCCCGAGTGGGTCTACCGGATCGACGGCCGTCCCGCCCGGCTCGTCCGCAACCAGCTCCTGCTCGACCTCGGGCGCCGCGACGTCCAGGACTTCGTGATCGGCACCCTGGACCGGCTGCTGGGCACGTACGACATCAGTTACCTGAAGTGGGACATGAACCGGCCGCCCACCGAACGCGGCCGCCCCGGCGCGGGCCCCGTCGACCTCGACGCGGAACACGTCGCGGGGTACCTGCGCGTCCTGGACCACCTGCGCTCGGTCCATCCCGGTGTGACGGTCGAGGGCTGCGCGGGCGGCGGCGGACGCATCGAGCACGCGACCGTCGCACGTACCGACGTCGTCTGGCCCAGCGACAACACCGCGCCTCTGGACCGGCTGTCCATCCAGCACGGATTCCTGCACGCCCACGCCCCGCACATCATGAGCTCGTGGGTCACCGACGCCCCCGGCGTGTTCGACCCGCGCCCGCGCAGCCTCGCCTTCCGCTTCGTCAACGCCATATGCGGAGTCCTCGGCATCGGCGCCGACCTGCGTGCCTGGAATCAGGAACAGCGGACCGAGGCCGCCGCGTGGATCGCCCGCTACAAGGAGGTGCGCGACGTCGTCCACCACGGCGAGGCCTGGCTCCTCGGCAGCCCCGAGGACGCCATCTGCGGTGTCCAGTACGACCTGGGCGACCGCACGGTCGTCGCCGCGCTGAGCACCGGCCGCCTCGACGGGGCCCCGCTCGTGCCCGGCCGCCCCGACCGGCTCCGCCTGCGGGGCCTTGACCCGGCGGCGCACTATGACGACGCGGAGACCGGGACGACGTACGGCGGAGCCCATCTGCTGCACTACGGGCTTCCGTTCGCCTGGAGCGCCGGACACGATGCCGAACTGGTCGTGCTGACGCGTCGGTGAGACCACATGATTTCAGCACGGCCCGCCCGCCACACGAAGGAGTCGACCCCCACTATGGAGCAGCCAACACGACGGCACGGTGCCCGGTTCACCGGCCGCACGGCCCTGGTCACCGGAGCGGCCTCCGGCATCGGCGCCGCGACGGCCGCACGCCTCGCCGAGGAGGGAGCCGCCGTCGTGCTCGCCGACATCGCCGAGGAACGCGGCCGGGCCGTGGCCGAGCGGATCACCAAGGACGGAGGCCGTGCCACGTTCGTGGCCGCCGACGTCGCAGCCGAGGACGACTGGGCCCGGCTCGTCGACGCCGCACGCACCTACGGGCCGGTGGACGTCCTGGTCAGCAACGCCTTCACCGTCGACGTCACCCCCGCGCACGAGATGAGCCTGCTTTCCTGGCGGCGGCAGCTCGACGTCAACCTCACCGGCAGCTTCCTCGGCTTCCGGGCGGTCCTGCCCGATCTGCGGGAGTGCCACGGATCGGTGGTGCTCACCTCGTCCGTCCACGCCCATAGGGGTATCCCCGGTCACCCCGCCTACGCCGCCGCCAAGGGCGCCCTGCTCTCCCTGTGTGGGCAGCTCGCCGTCGAGTACGGCCCCGAGGTACGCGTCAACGCGGTCGTACCGGGCCCGATCCTGACCGGGGCCTGGGACAGGGTGCCCGAGGAGGACCGGGAGCGCAGCGTCGCCGAGACCGCGGCACGCCGCTTCGGCACCCCCGAGGAGGTGGCCGCGGCCATCGCGTTCCTCGCCGCCGAAGAGGCCTCCTACATCACCGGTACAAGCCTCGTCGTGGACGGCGGCTGGAGTGTCGTCAAGGCCTCCGCATGACAGCGCCCACGCACCGGACGACCCTCACCCGCCCGACGAATCAGAAAGGCTGTACGACATGACGCCCTACGCACGCCGCGGCGTGCACGGCCAGACCGTGGAAGCCCTCGCGCGCCGCATCCTGGGCGGCGACATCCCCGAGGGCGCCACGCTCGACCTGGTGGCGCTGCAGAGCGAGCTGGACGTGAGTCTCACCGCCCTGCGCGAGTCGCTGAAGGTACTCGCCGCCAAGGGGATGGTCGACGCCCGCCAGAAGCGCGGTACCTTCGTGCGCTCCCGCACCGACTGGAACCTGCTCGACGCCGACGTACTGCGCTGGCAGTTCGAGGGCGGCAGCGCCAACGGGACCGACCGGGCGTTGCTGAGCAACCTGGCCGAGGTCCGCGCCATCATCGAGCCGGCCGCCGTGCGCCTGGCCGCGCAACGGCGCACCGACGACGACCTCGCCGCCATGGACGCCGCGGTGGATGCGATGGGGGAGCGGGACGCGGACCCGGGACACGCCGTCGAGGCCGACCTCGCCTTCCACCGTGCTCTGCTCGCCGCCACCCACAACGAACTTCTCGAACGTATGGAGATGGTCATCGAGTCCGGCCTCGCGCACCGCGACCGGATCGTGCACAGTTCCCCGCACAGCGAGGACCCCGTGCCGGCCCACCGTGCCGTCCTGGACGCTGTACGCGCCCGCGACCCGCGCGCCGCCGAGACCGCCATGCGGGCCCTGCTCGACCAGGCAGGCCGCGACCTGGACCGGATCGACAGCCCCGAAGAGACGGAAGGCTCCCGCACCAAGTGAAGATCACCCGTATAGAAACCTTCCTGGTCCCGCCGCGCTGGCTGTTCTGCCGGATCGAGACCGACGACGGAGTCGTCGGCTGGGGCGAACCGGTCGTGGAGGGCCGCGCCGAGGTCGTCCGGGCCGCGGTCGACGTCCTCGCCGAGTACCTCGTCGGCCAGGACCCGCTGCGGATCCAGGACCACTGGCAGGTGCTCACCAAGGGCGGCTTCTACCGGGGCGGCCCGGTGCTCTCCAGCGCCGTCGCCGGACTCGACCAAGCCCTGTGGGACATCGCCGGCAAGACCTACGGCGCCCCCGTCCACGCCCTGCTGGGCGGCCCCGTGCGCGACCGGGTCCGGGTCTACGCCTGGGTCGGCGGCGACGAACCCGCAGAGCTCACCGACCAGATAGCGGCCCAGGTGGAGGCCGGGTTCACCGCGGTGAAGATGAACGGGGCAGGGGCCACCTCACCGATCGCCACGCCCGCCGAGACCGCCGCAGTCGTCGCCCGTGTGGCCGCCGCCCGCGAGGCCCTCGGCCCGGACCGCGATGTGGCCGTCGACTTCCACGGTCGCTTCACCGCTGCCACCTCGCGCCGCGTCCTGAGTGAAATCGCCCCGCTCCACCCGCTGTTCGTGGAGGAACCCGTCGTCCCCGAGCAGAGCCATCTGCTGCCCGGCCTGGTCACCTCCAGCTCCGTACCGCTCGCCACCGGCGAACGCCTCTACGGGCGCAACGAGTTCCTGCCCGTCCTCGCCGCGGGCGTCGCCGTCGCCCAGCCCGACCTCTCGCACGCCGGTGGCATCTCCGAGGTGCACCGCATCGCCTCCCTCGCCGAGACGTACGGCGCCCAGCTCGCCCCGCACTGCCCCCTCGGCCCGATCGCCCTGGCGGCCAGCCTCCAAATCGCTTTCGCCACCCCCAATTTCCTGATCCAGGAACAGAGCCGGGGCATCCACTACAACAAGGATGCCGATCTCCTGTCCTACCTGGTCGACCCCGAGCCCTTCCGCTTCGTGGCCGGGCACGCGCACCGCGGCGACGCCCCGGGCCTCGGCATCACCATCGACGAGGCCGCCGTACGCGCTGCCGACCGCGGGGGCCACGTGTGGCGAAACCCGGTCTGGCGGCACGCCGACGGCTCCTTCGCGGAGTGGTGACATGCCACTCCACATCCTCACCGACCCGGCGCACGGCGGTCGTTGGACCTCCCTGCGCAGCGGCTCCCGGGAGTGGCTGTGGCGGCGCCCGGCTCCCGCGCGGCCACACGTGGCACTGGGCGACGCGTTCATCGACGCCGGCGGACTGGAGGAGTGCGTGCCGACGGTCCGCGGCACACCGGACCACGGCGAAGCCTGGTCACGTGCCTGGACGAACGAGGGGAACGGCACCCAGAGCGTGAGCTGCGGGCAGTTCGCGCTCACCCGGACCATCCGCTCCACAGCCGGCGGCGCCGAGGCCGAATACGTCCTCACGGCCGAGCCCGGCCATCGCTTCGTCTGGGCCGCGCACGCCCTGCTCGACCTCTCCGAGCGGGCGACATGGCACCTGCGCGAAGGAGCACACACGCGCTACTACCCCGACCCCGACCCGTGTGTGGAGGGCGCTTGGCCCGCACTCCGCGGTGGACGGCTGGACAGCCTGGGACCGGACGACGGCACCGCGGTCGGCGCGGTCGTCGACACGGCCTCCTGCTGCGTGCACGACGACGAGGACCGGCTCGCCCTGACCGTGGAGGCCGACGGACAGCCGCTGTCGATCGCCCTGTGGCGCAACCTCGGCGGCTTCCCCGCCGACCGCCCGTACCGCAGCACGGGAGTGGAGCCGATGCTCGGCCGCGTCTTCGACCTGGCCGAGGCCGGCCCCGGCGACGCGGCCGCCGTGCCGACTGCGGGGGAGGTGCGCTGGCGGCTGACGCTCACCGATGGCTGTGGCTGCCCTTGACCGGTCACTGTGACTTGCCTGGACCGCGGTTGCCTCTTGTCGCTGCCGCTGGCCTCGTGACGGATGCCGGAGCGTCGCGGCCGAACGTGACCGGCCCCCGCGGGCACGTGCCTGATCGGTGTGCGGGAACAGGCACGTGACCGCCGTGCGTGACCAGGTACCCGACGGACGTTCGTGACCGTGCACCTGACCGAAGTGTGCGACCACCTGCTCACGGACGGCCGCGACGCGCACCCCTCGATGGCTTCGACCTCCCCACGACCTCAGTTCCCCTGAACCCGAGTGGATTGGACCGGCTGCTTCATGGACCTGCGAGCGGCCCTGACCGCCCACCGTCTCCTCGGCCTGCGCGCCCGCGCCGTCCGTGCCGACGCCGAGGAGTTCACGCCATGACCGAGACGCTCCGCCCCGACCGGCTGGAACTCGGCGAGGGCATCCGCTGGACTGGCGACGGCGTGGTGCTCGTCGACATCCTCGCCGGCCGGCTGCTCGCCGCTCCTGACGAACCCACCGCGCCCCTGCGGGAACTGGCCCGGCTGCCCGTCCCGTTGGGCGCGGTGGCCCCGGTGGCAGGCCGCCCGGGCAGCTGGATCGCCGCCGCCGGCACCGGGATCTGCCTGCTCACCCACGACGGCTCCACCAGGTGGCTGGCCCAGCCGGAGGCGGACGCCCGAACGCCCATGCGGATGAACGACGCGACTGCCGACCCCGTCGGCCGGTTCTGGGCCGGCAGCATGTCCTACGGCGCGGACGAAGGTGCCGGCTCCCTCTACCGGGTCGACCACGACGGCACGGTGACCCGTGTGCTCGACGGCATCACCGTGCCGAACGGGCCCGCGTTCACACCCGACGGCACCGCCTTCTACCTGGCCGACAGCGCCCGGGGCATCGTGCGCCGCCACGAGGTCGACCCGGAGACCGGAGCGCTCGGCACGGCCAGGGCGTTCGTCACCGTGGCCGAGGGCAGCCCGGACGGTATGACGGTCGACGTCGAGGGTGCCGTCTGGATGGCCGTGTGGGGGACCGGCACCGTACGCCGCTACCTGCCGGACGGCACCCTGGAGCGCACGGTGCGGCTGCCCGCACGCCAGCCCGCCGGAGTGTGCCTGGAGGGGGACGTCTTGCACATCACCTCGGCCCGCGTAGGCCTGACCGACCCCGGATCCGAGGACGGCGCCCTGTTCACCGTCCGGGTGGACGTCCCCGGGCAGCCCGCAGCCGCCTACCGTCCCTCTGGGGAGACCGAATGATGCCGCCCTGACGCCCTGACGCCCTGACGCCCTGACGCCCTGACGCCCTGCCGACGGGCACGTGGCGTGTGTCGGCGGGACGATGGCCGCCCGGGCTCCCACGCCGGCCCGGCCGCTGGAGGACGACCTGCGGCTGTCGTTTGCCGAAGTCGCGTCGAGCGTGGCCGCGTAAGTCGCCGACCTGGGCCGTTTGGTGGCCCGGGTCGCCGTACCTCAGTTGGTTCTCTTCACCGACGAGGCGTGGCAGATCGCCTACTGGCACAGCGGCGAGGACACAGGCACCGCGACCCAGCCGACCAGCCTGCCCGCCCTGATCGCGCACCGACGCGCCACCGCACAGCCCGCCCACCCCCCCTCCACTCGAACGCCCCGCGCGATCAAGGCCGTTGGCCGACGCAGCGACGCTCGCACGCGCCGCACGACGGCACCCCCTGCGATGCCCCGGGCCCCCGCCGCCCTTGGCGCAAGTCACCGGCAACCGCTGCGCCCGACTCAACGCGACAGCGGCCACAACCCTCCGGCTCCCGCCGTCGGCGTCGAAGCGGAGACTGCTGAGACACCACCGGGCGCCAGGGCGAGGTGTGGGACATCGGTGTGCCCGCCCTCCTTCGCCCGAGCCGAGGATGTGCTCTCAATACCGGGAAGCCGGTAGTGCCGCTGGGCGTTGAGGCCGAATACCAACGGCTGATCCGGGTTGTCGAGTTGGTCGACGGCCGGCCGGGGCGAGGCGGTCGCGAGCACCGGCCTCGCTCCGGTGCACCGTCGGCGGGGGCCGGCCGCGCTCGCGACAGCCGAATGACGCCCCCGCGCAGCCGGGCCGCGTGACCCTGACGGGCCGACCATGGTCCTGGCACCGACCTGCATCAGATCATCGCCGGGTCAGCCGTATCACGGTGCTCGGCCGGTCCGTCCGGGGCAACCGCAGAGGCAGGCCGTGCGAGAGCAGGTTCGCCGCGGCGTGCTCGGCGCCGGTGGACTCGTCCACGTAGACCGCGGACGGGGAGAGGCCGGTCAGCCGCAGATCGCGGTCCCGGCCCCAGGCGATGACCACGACCCGATCGCCGGCCCGGTACTGCACTGCGTCCGTGAGCCGGTACTGCACGCCGAACTGCACCACCGGACGGATCTCCTTGTACAGCGCCACCAGGTCGCGGGCCTCGGCGAGTTCGGCCCCGGTCCAGCGCGAGAGGTCGCCGCCGATGCCCAGTGCGCCTGCCATCGCCACATGGAAGCGGTAGGGGAGCGGCGTGGTGCGCCCGGTGTGCGGGTTCGGGCTGTCGGTCACCCAGGTGGACATGGTGCGGGCCGGGTAGACCTGGCTGTAGCCCTGCTGGATGACTATGCGGTCGTCGGCGTCCGTGTTGTCGGAGATCCAGGTCTGATCGGTGCGGGCCAGCATCCCGAGGTCCGCGCGGCCGCCGCCGCCCGCGCAGCCCTCGATCCGCAGACCGGGGTGGGCGCCGCGCAGGCGGTCGAGCACCGAGTAGACGCCCCGCGTGTGGTCGGTCCACAGTCGTTCGGCGTCGGGGTGGCCCGGCCAACCCGCCTCCGTGAATGCCCGGTTCATGTCCCACTTCAGGAAGTCGATCGCGTGGGTGGAGACCAGCCGGTCGAGCCATTTGAAGGCCCACTCCGTGACATCGGTGCGCGCGAAGTTGAGGACGAGCTGGTGGCGCAGCTCGGTGCGGCGGCGGTGCGGCATGTGCAGCACCCAGTCGGGGTGCTCGCGGTACAGGTCGCTGTCCGGGTTGGTCATCTCCGGCTCCACCCACAGGCCGAAGCGCATGCCGTGCCGCCGGATCTCGTTGACCAGCGGGCCGAGCCCGTGCGGGAACCGCTCCGGGTTCGGGTGCCAGTCGCCGAGCCCGGCCCGGTCGCTGGTGCGCCGTCCGAACCAGCCGTCGTCCACCACGAACAGCTCCACACCCAGGCCGGCGGCGCGCTCGGCCAGGCTCCGCTGCCCCTCCAGGGTGACGTCCCAGCCGGTCGCCTCCCAGCTGTTGTAGACCACGGGGCGCTCCTCGTCGGGCCGCGGCAGTACGTGCGCGCAGGCGTACCGGTGCCAGCCGCGGCTCGTCGCGCCGAAGCCGCCGCGGCTGAACTGCCCGGCGAACACGGGGGTCCGATGGCTCTCGCCGGCTTTGAGCCGCCAGGTCAGGCCGTCGTGCCCGGCGCCGCCGGTCACGGTGAACGGGCCGCCCACGGGGTCGCGCTGCGCGGAGATCCGCCAGCTCCCCGACCAGGCGAGGACCATGCTCCACACCTCGCCGTGGCCCTCGTCCGCGTCACCCGCGTCGACCATCAGCCAAGGATTCCCGAAGTGCCCGGAGACGCCGCGTCGGCTCGTGAACAGGGTCTCGGCATACGGGGCTTCGGTGCGTCGCAGCTGTGTCTCGCCCGACCACTCGCCGACCGTGTGGCTCAGCCGTACGCCCGACGCGGCCGGCACGGACCAGCTCGCGGCGTCGCAGCGCAGGATCTCGAGCGGCTCGCCGGACGCCCCGGCCGTGCCCAAGTGCCGCAATGTCAGCGAGCGTTCGACGATGTCGCTGTCAGGGCGCACCGCGTAGTGCAGCGTGCAGCCGAGTGGGTAGTGGCGGTCGCGCAGCCGCACGTGGAGGTGGCCACCGTCGATCTCGTGGCCCTCGTAGACCCACTCGATGCCGCGAGTGCCGTCCGAGTACCGCACCAACAGTGACGGCACCCCGAACCGGGCTCCGCCCTCAACGGAAATCTCCTCACCACCTGTTGAGGCAAAGCTGCTGGTCAGTCCGTCGTGTGTGGGCAGCGCGGCGACCTGGTCGAGTGTGAGGGGCGCGCCCCAGTGCACATGCCGTGGGCTGTCGTCCGCGCCGATGCGCAGCGCGTACGAGGAGTCGGGGGTCGTGAGGAGGAACGTGCGACTGGGCTCGTCGAAGTACACCTGAGACATGAGCGGGAGCCTAGATCCGAACTCCCTGAATTTAAATATTGACGAAGGAAATTATTACCTCTACGTTTCCCCCATGTTGCTGAACCGAGCGAAGCTGCTCGCGTCTCCGGCGGCCAACACGGTGTTCACGACAGTGCTCACGCGTGGTCCGGTCGTCCGCCCGGAGATCGCCCGGATCACCGGTCTCTCCTCCGCCGCCGTCACCAAGGCGGTCAAACCGATGATCGAAGCCGGATACCTGGAGGAGCTCCCGCAGGGGCCGAGGACCGTCGAAGGTGCGGGGCGACCCGCTCACCCCCTCGCCGTCCGCTCCGACCGGGAGTTCTTCGTGGGCGTCAAGGTCACGGCCGACGAACTCATCGGGGTGGTGACCGACTTGAGGGCCCAGGTGCGTGCCGCGCACCGGATCCCGGTGCCGGACCGGTCGGTCGAGCAGGTCGTCCGTGGCATCGCCGCGCTCGTCACGGAGCTGACTCCCGCGCACGCCGGCCGGACCCACCACATCGGAGTGTCCGTCTCGGGTGACGTGGACCGGGTGGGCGGCCTCGTGCGCTACTCGCCGTTTCTCGGTTGGCGCGACGTGCCGCTGGCTGAACTGGTCAGCGCAATAACGGGGTTGGCGGTCACCGTCGAGAACGATGTGAAGGCTCTCACCGTCGCGGAGCAGTGGTTCGGCGAGGGTGTGGGCGCGGAGTCCTTCGCCCTCGCCACCGTCGGCGTCGGCATCGGCTGTGCGCTTGTGATCAACGGCCGCCTGGTGGCCGGAAGTTATGGCGTGGCCGGCGAGATCGGTCACATACCGGTGGCCGCCGGCGACGGACCCGACTGCCACTGCGGTGCCCGCGGCTGCGTCGAAGCCATCGCCTCCGAGGAGGCCATCGTTGCCCGGGCGCGTCGCGCGGCAGGCGAGCCGGGCCTCGACATGGCCGGGGCCATCGACCGCGCCCATGGCGGGGACGCCGCCGTGCGCGCCGTCTTCGACGAGGCCGGCGAGGCCATCGGGCTGGGCCTCGCCGCCATGGTCAACCTCGTCGGCCCCGAGAGGGTCGTCGTCTCCGGCGAGGGTGTGGCCGCGTACGACCTCTTCGAGGAGCAGATCCGCGCCGCGTTCACCAACCAGGTGTTCGGGGCCGCCGCCCGCTGCCCGCTCGTCGTGCGCCCCCTGCCCTGGGAGGAATGGGCACGCGGGGCCGCCGCCGTCAGTATCCAGTCACTCTTCGCCGCGTGAACCCGCACGAGCGCCTGAACTCCCGCACGTCTCCGTTCCCCGGAAGGACCCTGCCATGACTGCCAGTTCCGCCCTGTCCCGCCGGGGATTCCTCGGCACGTCCCTGCTGTTCGTCGCGGGTGCCGCCGTGGGCTGCTCCAGCAACCCGCAGGAAACCGCCTCCGCCAAGGGCGCCGAGGTCACCCTCACGCAGTGGTATCACCAGTACGGAGAGGAGGGCACCCAGGCGGCGGTGAAGCGGTACGCCGAGGAGTTCACCAAGGCCAACCCGGACATCGCGATCAACGTAGTGTGGGGCGCCGACACCTCTCAGTACGAGACCAAGCTGAACGCCGCCCTGCTCGGCGCCGACGCACCCGACATCTTCGAACTCGGAGACTTCCGCGCCGAGATGGCCCGCAAGGGGCAACTCGAACCTCTCGACGACGTGTACGGCTCCGCCAAGGGTGGCTTCAACAAGGCAGACCTCGACTACCTCACCGTCGACGGCAAGCTTTACGGCGTGAAGACCATCGACGACATCATGATGCTCTTCTACCGCAAGTCGATGCTGAAGAAGGCGGGCGTCAGTGTGCCCACCACCTTCGCAGAACTCGCCGACGCCGCGAAGAAGTTGACCGACGGCGATGTGAAGGGCCTCTTCATAGGCAACGACGGCATCGGCGACAGCCCCTACCTCCTCGCCTGGTCCCAGGGCAAGGACCTCATCGACGGCGACAAGGTCGTCTACGCCGACGCCGCCAAGTCCATCGGCGGGCTGCACGATCTGCACTCCGACAAGTCGGTGCTGCTCGGCTTCACCACCGACTGGTACGACGCGGGGGCGTTCACCCAGGGCGCCACGGCCATGCAGTGGTGCGGCCTGTGGGCGCTGCCCACCGTCGAGAAGGCGCTCGGTGACGACTTCGGGGTCGCGCCCTGGCCCGCGTACGACTCCTCCGGAAAGCCCGTCGCCCGGCTCGGCGGCTGGACGCAGGCGGTCAACGCCAAGAGCAAGCACATCGCCGAGGCCAAGAAGTACCTCCAGTGGCTCTGGATCAAGCAGGCCGACATCCAGATCGACTGGGCCGTCAAGTACGGCTTCCACGTACCGCCGCAGACCGAAGTCGCAGCCAAGACACCGGAGTTGAGCAAGGGTCCTGCCAAAGACACCGTCACCATCGGCACCAAGTACGGCATCTCCTTCCCGGCCGAGTGGACGCAGGCGATGCAGGCCGAGTTCATCGCCGCGGCCGCCGACATCGCCAAGGGATCGGCACCGGAAAAGACCCTGAGGAAGGCCCAGTCCAAGGCGCAGTCCGACCTCGACAAGCAGATGGGCTGACGGACATGACCGCCACCGGCACCACGTCCTTGCGGGGGAGTGCCGCCCGCCCGGCGCCCGGCACAGCTCCGCGCCGCCGGCGGCTCACGGAGCGGCGCTCCAAGGCGGTTGCCTTCGTCGTCCTCACCGCCCCGATGCTGATCGGCCTCGGTGTCTTCCGCTACGTGGCCATCGGCTGGAGCTTCCTGCTCAGCTTCAGTGAGGCCCGCCGCACCATCTCCCTCGGGAACTGGGTCGGCCTCGACAACTACCAACAGCTCCTGAGCGACGAACGGTTCCGGGACTCGCTCACGATGATCGTGCTGTTCACGGCGATGATCGTGCCGATCACCTTCGCCGGGTCCCTGGGCCTCGCCGTCCTCGTCAACCGGGTACGGAGCGGCCGGGCCTTCTTCCGTACCGCGTTCCTGCTGCCCGCGGCGGTCAGCTACGTGGCCGCCGCGATGATCTGGAAGATGGCCCTGTTCAGCGGGGTGCCGTCCGGCCTCGCGAACACCCTCGGTGCGCTCTTCGGCGCCGACGCCACGCCGTGGATCCAGACGCAGAGCCCGCCTCTGTACTGGATCGTGCTGGTGACACTGCGCCTGTGGCTCCAAGTCGGCCTGTACATGATTCTTTTCATCGCGGGGCTCCAGTCCATTCCGCAGCACCTGTACGAAGCCGCGGCCCTCGACGGCGCCGGTGCCTGGCGTACCTTCCGCAGCATCACCTTCCCCATGCTGCGCAACACGTCGGTCGCGATCCTGCTGCTGATGCTCATCGCCGCACTCCAGGCCTTCGACGAGTTCTACGCGATCTTCTCCACCGGCGCCTCGCTCGGCAGCGAACCTGTGCGCACCCCCCTCATGCACCTGTACGGCGTCGCTCTCCAGGACCAGGACTACGGCGTCGGCTCCGCCGGAGCCTTCCTGCTGACCCTCCTGATCGTGCTGGTCACGCTTCTCCAGGGCCGGATGCTCGGGTTCTCCCGCGACAAGGACTGATCGGACAAGGACTGAACCGATGAACCGTTACCGAGGGAGCGTGCTCGGCTCCGCCGCCACGTACCTGGTGCTGTGCCTGCTGGCCGTGGTCTTCCTGATCCCGTTCTACGTGCTTGTGCGCAACGCCTTCATGACGACGCCGGAGGTCACCGCCACCGACTGGCACTGGCTTCCGTCCGCGCTGAACTGGGACAACTTCAGCTCCCTGTTCGACAATCCGGAGCGACCCTTCGGCCGGTCCCTGGCCAACTCGCTGCTGATCGCGGTGATCTCGGCCCCGGTGTCCACGCTGCTCGCCTCGATGGCCGGGTACGCGCTTGCCCGGATCAACGTGCCCGGTCGCGGAGTCGTCCTCTCGCTCATCGTCGGCACGCTGATGATCCCGCAGGCCGTGACCTTCCTGCCGACGTTCGTCGTCGTCGGTTCGATGGGCGGCGTGAACACGATGTGGGGCCTGATCGCACCCGGCCTGTTCAACGCGTTCGCCGTCGTGCTCTTCCGCAGCTTCTACCTGTCCTTCCCCGCCGAGATAGAGGAGGCGGGCCGCCTCGACGGCCTCAGCTACCTCGGTGTCTACGGGCGCATCATCCTGCCCAACTCGGTCACGATGATCGCATCACTCGGCGCACTGTCCTTCATCGAGGCGTGGAACTCCTTCCTGTGGCCCCTGATGATCGGCCAGGACCCCGAGAGCTGGACCGTGCAGATCGCCCTCTCCAGCTTCCTCACCTCCCAGACCGTCAACCTGCCCGAGTTGTTCGCCGGCACGGTCGTGGCGATCCTCCCTCTCGTGATCATGTTCCTGGTCGCTCAGCGCCACATCGTCCAGGGCATCGCGATGTCCGGCCTCAAGTCCTGAAACTCCCTCTCCCCAATACCGGAGGTACTTCCAGTGACCCGTACGACCAGAACGACCCGGCGCGCGGCGCTCACCGCCGCCTGCGCACTGCCCCTCACTCTCGCCCTGTCCACCGGCACCGCTGAGGCCAAGACCCCGTACGTCAAGCCGTTCATGGGCTGGAGCAGCTGGAGCGTCGAGTCCTCCTCGCGTGACGGGTACGGCACGCACTGGCTGAACGAGGGCAACATCAAGAACGCCGCCGACGCGCTCAGCAGCAAGCTGTCCTCGGCCGGCTACAGGAATCTGAACATCGACGCCGGCTGGAACTTCGACTACGACTGGAACTTCCACACGGACGCCAACGGCATCCCGAACGCCGACAAGGACCGCTTCCCCAGCGGTATGCAGTCGCTCTCCGACTACGTCCACGGCAAGGACCTCAAGCTCGGTCTGTACGGCGCCGCCGGACTGGAGAAGGAGGTGTACGACAAGAACGCGCCGATCCTCGGCACCGACTGTCATGCACAGGACATTGCCGTGAAGCCGCTGACCCCGACCAACAAATGGGGCGGCAGCTGGAAGATCGACTACAGCAACCCCTGTGCCCAGGAGTACATCGACTCGATCGTCGCGCGGTACGCCTCCTGGGGCATCGACTTCATCAAGATCGACGGCGTGACGAAGGACAACGTCGCCGACATCAAGGCCTGGTCCACCGCCATCGACCACAGCGGCCGCAGCATGTGGCTGTCCGCCAGCGCCTGGCCCGTCGACCTCGAGGCCGGCGACGGCCTGCGGCCCTACGCCAACGGGGTTCGCGTCGACACCGACATCGAGTGCTACTGCGAGACCACCAGCACGTGGACCAGCTCCGTCGACGACCGCTTCGCCGACCTGCCCAAGTGGCTGCCCAAGCTGTCCGCCCCCGGCTACCTCGGCGACCTGGACTCGATGCCGATCAACAACAACTCCGGCAGCGGACTCCAGGACGGCATCAACGACACCGAGCGGCAGACCGTCATGACCTTCTGGTCGATGGCCTCGTCTCCGCTGTACGTCGGCGGCGACATCTACTTCCTCGACGACAAGGCCAAGGCGATCCTGACCAACCCCGAGGTCATCGCCGTCGACCAGGCTGCCGTCCTGCCGAAGCAGATCCGCTCCGGTGACACGCAGGTGTGGACGAAGAAGACGGGCCGGGCCACCTACCTCGCGGTCTACAACCTCGGCTCCACGGCCACCGACATCACGGTCGACCTCAAGGGCCTGGGCATCAAGGGCCCCCAGCACCTGCGCGACGTCGTCGCCCGCAAGGACCTCGGTACCGCCAAGGGCTCCTGGACCGCCACCGCCGTCCCGGCCCACGGCTCCCGCCTGATCAAGCTCTCCTGACCACCCGTCACGTCCAAGGAGCCGCACATGAGCAACGGACCCTCAAGACGCCTGGTCCTCGGCCTCGGCGGAGCCCTCGCGCTGAGCGCCCTGCCCGCCTTCACCGCGCACGCCGCGCCCCGCCGCCCCACCACGTCCCCGCTGGTACCGGCCGGCGAGTCGACGACCCTGTGGTATCCCGAGCCCGCCGACGAAGACCTCCTCATCGAACAGGGCCTGCCGCTGGGCAACGGCCGCCTCGGTGCCCTCGTCGGCGCCGACCCGGCCAGGGAACTCCTGCACGTCACCGACTCCACCCTGTGGACCGGCGGCGCCAACACCACCCTCGACACCGACGGCCAATTCCCGTACGGGCGCGATGACTTCGGCAGCCTCACACTGCTGGCCCGGGTCATGCTGTACCTGCCGGGACACGAGCTCTCCGCCGTCACCGACTACCGCCGCACCCTCGACCTCAGCAACGGCCTCGTCACCACGACGTACACCAAGGACAAGGTCCGCTACACCCGGGAGATGTTCGCCAGCGCGCCCGACGACACCATCGTCGTCCGGCTGAGCCAGAGCGGCGGCGGCTCCCTCGCCGGCGCCGTCATCCTCTCCGGAACCCACGGCGAGACGACCGGCGTCGACAAGGGCCGGAACCTCGCCTCCTTCTCCGCCGCCTTCGGCAACAAGCTGCGCTACGCCGCCGCGGTCACCGCCGCCGGGGACGGGACGATCGCGGCCACCGGAACCCGCGTCACGTTCACCGACTGCTCCGAGGTCACCCTCGTCATCAGCGGCGGCACGGACTACGCGCCGGACCACGCCACCGGCTACCGGGACCCGGACGCGGACCCGCTCGCCCTCGCCCAGGACAAGGCCCTCGCGGCGGCCCGGACTTCGGCCGTACGGCTGCGCGACACACACGTCGCCGACTACCGCGCCCGCTACGACCGGCTCACCCTCGACCTCGGCCGCTCCAGCGGCGGGCAGCGCCGCATGGACACCTGGTCGCGCCTGAAGGCGCGAGCCGCCGACGGATCGGCGCCCGACCCGGAACTGGAGGCGAGCTACCTCCAGTTCGGCCGCTACCTGACCATCTGCGGCTCGCGCGACGGGCTGCCCATGGGACTCCAGGGACTGTGGCTGGAGGGCAACACCCCTGATTGGATGGGTGATTACCACACCGACATCAACATCCAGATGAACTACTGGCTGGCCGACCGGGCCGGCCTCGATACCACGTTCACCGCCTTCGCCGACTACTGCCTGGACCAGCTCCCCGCGTGGAGCGAGGTGACGCAGAAGCAGTTCAACGACTCCCGCAACCGCTACCGCAACACCTCCGGCAAGGTCGCGGGCTGGACGGTCGCCTTCTCCACGAACCCCTACGGCGGCCTGGGCTGGTGGTGGCACCCGGCGGGAAACGCCTGGCTGTGCGAATCCCTCTATGAGCACTACGAGTACACGCAGGACGTGAAGTACCTGGCGCGGATCATGCCGCTCCTCAAGGGCGCCTGTGAGTTCTGGGAAGCACGCCTGATCACCACGACCGTCGACGGCCGCGAGGTCCTCATCGACGACCACGACTGGTCGCCCGAACAGGGCCCGCAGGACGCCCGGGGCATCACGTACACACAGGAACTCCTTTGGTCCCTCTTCGGCCACTACGAGCAGGCGTGCCGCACTCTCGGCCGCGACACCGAACACGCCGCTGCCGTGGGGAAGTTGCGTGCCCGCCTCTATCTCCCGAGGGTCAGCCCGAAGTCGGGCCGTCTCGAGGAGTGGATGAGCGAGGACGATCTCGGCGAGACCACGCACCGTCATCTGTCGCCGCTCATCAACCTGTTCCCCGGCGACCGCATCCGCCCCGACGCCGGGGACGCCGAACTCCTCAATGGAGCAACGGAGTTGCTGACATCCCGCGGTATGCAGAGCTACGGGTGGGCCTGCGCTTGGCGGGCAGCGTGCTGGGCGCGGCTCAAGGACGCCGACAAGGCGTATCAGTTGCTCCTGACGAACCTGCGGCCGTGGGCGGGCGGCGACACCGGCACGGCCATGAACTTCTTCGACATGTACCGAGTCTCCGACAGCCGGGCGATCTTCCAGATCGACGCCAACCTCGGCACGCCCACCGCGATGCTGGAAATGCTCGTCTACTCCCGCCCCGGTCACATCGAACTCCTGCCGGCGCTCCCCGATGCCTGGGCCGAATCCGGCTCCCTCACGGGCGTGGGAGCCCGCGGCGGCTTCGCCGTGGACATGACCTGGGAGCGAGGCCGCGTACGCCGGGCGACGCTGCACAGCGTCGGGGGGCGTAGGACCACCGTCACCGCGGGTGGCCGCAGCACGACTGTCACCCTGCGGCCCGGTCAGTCGATGAGGCTCACGGACCTCCAGGGCTGAACCGGTCGGTACGACCGGTGCACGGCAGGGCGCCGGGCCTCAAGGGCGGCCTGCCGTGCACCGCGCTTTCCCGAGGACGTACGTGCCTGAACGACGACCTGAACGTCGAGAAGAACGGAGAGAGTGCCGATGACCCTCGATCAGCCGCACCGAGCGGTGGGCAGCCGCGCCCGCCGCAGACCTTCGCGGTCCCTGTTCGGAGCGCTGCTCGCGCTCGCCCTGGCGGCCGCGCCGATGGGCACCGCGCGCGCGGCCACGCCGTCGGCGCACGCCCCGGGCACCCGGGTGAGCGCCTGGTCGCCGAGCATGACGACCGGAGGCCCCTCCTTCGAGAACCAGACCCTTCGCATGGTGGTGCACAGCAGTGTGGCGGGGTCGCGCGCCCGGATCACCCTCTCGAACCGCTACAGCTCCGGGCCGCTCGAGGTGGCGGCCGCGAACGTCGCCGTCCAGGCGCACGGCGGCGAGGCAAAGCCAGGCACCGCCCGGCGCATCACCTTCGGCGGCTCGGACCGCGTCACGGTCCCGGCCGGCGACGAGGCCGTCAGTGACGTCGTTCCGATCTCGGTGGAGGCGGGGCAGAACCTGCTCGTCAGCCTCTACGTGCCCGGCACGACCGGCATGTCGACCTGGCACTCGGACGCCTTCGACACGACCTACACGGCCTCGGGCGACCACACAGGGGACGACAGCGCGGCCGGGTTCGTCACCACCACGACCTCCTGGTACTTCCTGGCGGGCTTCGATGTCCTGTCTCCGACGGCGAAGGGCACCGTCGTCGCGTTCGGCGACTCCATCACCGACGGCTACCACTCCTCGACCGGCACCTACACCCGGTGGCCCGACGTGCTCGGCCGCCGCCTCGAAGCCGAGCCGGGCCCGCAGCGGCTGAGTGTCGTGGACGCCGGTATCGGCGGCAACCGTGTGCTCACCGATGTCCCCAACCCTTGGCAGGGCGTGAGCGCCCTGAAGCGGTTCCGCCACGACGCCCTCGGTCTGCCCGGCGTCAAAGACGTGATTCTCTTCGAAGGCATCAATGACATCGGCAACAACGCCGGTTCCGACGGCGGACCGCTGACCGCGCAGGACCTGATCGACGGCTGGCGCGCCCTCGTCGACGAGGCGCACGCCGCCGGCGTCCGTGTCGTCGGCGCGACCCTGATGCCGGTCAAGGGCAACGGCTACTACACGCCCGCCGCCGAGGCGATCCGCCGCAGCGTCAACGACTGGATACGCACCGGCGGCGCCTTCGACGGCGTCATCGACTTCGACCGGGTCATGCGCGACCCCGCCGACCCTTCGGCCCTCAACCCCGCCTACGACTCGGGCGATCACATACACCCCGACGACGCGGGCATGAAGGCCATGGCCGATGCGGTCGACCTTCGCCTGCTGCGGCACTGACACCGGACCGGCCGTCCTCGGAGGCACGCACGGCACTGGTGGGTGAAGTGCCATTCTACCGGGGGCTGTTGCGCCCGGCGGAGTGGCACTATGCAGCAACCTCTATCCTCGCTCGGGCGGCGCGCTGGTCCCGGGGACGAGGAGTTCCAACTGACGCCGCCTCCTTCCCTCTCGGCGGATTCAACCCGCTGCAGTCGCAGACCCTTACCGGTGTCGCTGCCCGGCCGGGCGCTTCCCGCCAACAGGTGGTCCTGGCGTGGCTACTGCAGCGCTGGCAGTCCATGGTGCTCATCCCCGGCACCTCCTCGGTGGACCACCTGCGAGAGAACATCGCAGCCGCCGAACTTGTTCTGCCCGCCGACGCGATCGCGGTACTCGATGCCATGGGTCAGTGACCACGTCCCTCTCGAGGAGGGGTATCACCCCGGTGTCCGGTCAGCGGGTGGCGAGGAACTCGAGCGTGTCGATGACGCGGTTCGAGAAACCCCACTCGTTGTCGTACCACGCGGCCACCTTGACGTGGCGGCCGTCGACGCGAGTGAGGGCCGAGTCCAAGATCGACGAGGCGGGATTGCCCGTGATGTCGGACGACACGAGCGGGTCGTCCGAGTACTCGAGGATGCCGGCGAGCGGCCCCTCCGCTGCGGCGCGGTAGGCCGCCAGCACGTCGTCGCGCGTCACGTCGCGGGTGACGGTCGTGTTGAGTTCGACGATCGAGCCCACCGGCACGGGCACGCGGATCGAGTCGCCCGACAGCTTGCCGTCGAGGTTCGGCAGCACCAGGCCGATCGCCTTGGCGGCGCCGGTCGTGGTCGGCACGATGTTGACGCCGGCGGCTCGGGCGCGACGGGCGTCGCGGTGCGGACCGTCCTGCAGGTTCTGCTCCTGCGTATAGGCATGCACCGTCGTCATGAACCCGTGCTCGATACCGGCGAGTTCGTCGAGAACCGCGGCCAACGGCGCGAGCGCGTTCGTGGTGCATGAGGCGTTCGAGACGATCGTGTGCACAGCCGGATCGTAGGCGTCGTTGTTGACCCCGAACGCGAGCGTGACGTCGGCGCCTTCTGACGGCGCGCTGACGACTACCTTCTTCGTGCCCGCGTCGAGGTGGGCACGGGCGGCCTTGGCCGAGGTGAAGCGGCCGGTGGCTTCCAGAACGATGTCGACGCCGAGTTCGGCCCACGGCAGCTGCGCCGGTTCGCGCTCGGCCAGCACCGTGATCCGACGGCCGTCAACGATGAGGGTGTCCCCGTCGACGGTCACCGGGCGCCCGAGCCGTCCGGCCGTGCTGTCGTAGGCGAGCAGCCGGGCGAGAGCGGAGGGCTCCGTCAGGTCGTTGACGGCGACGATCTCGAGGGCGCTGTCGCGCTCCAGCAGCGCGCGCAGCACATTGCGTCCGATGCGGCCGAATCCGTTGATGGCGATGCGAGTCATGAGTGGTGTCCCTTCTCCTCGCCACCAGACTCGCCCGCGGCCGGCGCCACTGACAGTGGCGGGATCGCCACGGTTCAAAAGGATCCCGCCACGCGGTGCCGGGCGGGTTACTCGCCCTGGGTGAAGGTGCGCCGGTACTCGCTCGGGGTGGTGCCGAGAATGCGGTGGAAGTGCAGGCGCAGGTTCGCGCCGGTGCCGAGCCCGATGTCGGCGGCGATCTGTTCGACGCTGCGCTGCGAGCGCTCGAGCAGTTCGCGGGCCAGGTCGATGCGGGCGCGCATCACCCACTGCATCGGCGTGTAGCCGGTCTCCTCGACGAAGCGCCGGGAGAACGTGCGCGGCGAGACCCCCGCCTGCCGCGCCATTATGTCGAGCGTGAGGGGCCTGCCGAGCCGGTGCAGCGCCCACTCACGGGTGGCGGCGAACCGCTCGCCGAGCGGCTCGGGGATGCTGCGCGGCACGTACTGGGCCTGGCCGCCGCTGCGGTAGGGCGCCGCAACCAGACGCCGAGCCGCGTGGTTGGACGCGGCCACTCCGAGGTCGCCGCGCAGGATGTGCAGGCACAGGTCGATGCCGGAGGCGGCACCGGCCGAGGTGAGCACGCTGCCCTCGTCGACGAACAGCACGTTCTCGTCGACCTGGACGAGCGGATGCCTGGCCACGAGCGCCCGCGTGTAGTGCCAGTGCGTCGTGGCGCGCTTGCCGTCGAGCAGGCCCGTGGCGGCGAGCGCGAAAGCGCCCGTCGAGATGGCGGCGAGCCGCGCGCCCCGGTGGTGGGCGGCGATCAGTGCATCGACGACGGCGTGCGGCGGGTCGTCGCGGTCCGGGAACCGGTAGCCGGGGATGAAGACGATGTCGGCCCACGCAAGGGCGTCGAGGCCGTGGGCGACGTGGTACGCGAGGCCATCGCCGCCGGTCACGAGACCGGGTGCCGCCCCGCACACCCGCACCTCGTACGGCATGCTCGCGCGGGTCGTGAAAACCTGCGCAGGAATTCCGACATCGAGCGGCTTCGCACCTTCGAGTACCAGGACGGCGACGCGATGCAGGCGAGGTGCAGGCACAGGTAGAGGTTACGTGGGGCGGGACTTCGATACGCCCACTTCGCGGACCGGGCAGACGACACCCCGGCCGGGCTGTCTTCCGCGTTGCGGTCCACCACCGGTCTCACCCTTCGCCCGCCTCTAGCCGGCCTGAGACCAAACCCGCGCTCAAGAGGAACCTCAACCCGCCACGCTCGCCAGGACCCGTCGGGCCCGTAGGCCCACGTCGGCCGCTCACGGGCCAAAGGCGCTCAGTTTCAGCGGATGCTTGCCAGGAACCCTGGGCGTTCACCCCCGGGAGGGAACGGCGGGGTCGGCGGGGTGCGGGCCGTCGAGCACCTGCGTCTCGTCGCCGCCGAGCTCCAGATGGCCGACGTGCGCCAGCAGGTCGCACTGTCGATGATCACCGACTTCGAGAACTTCAGCGTCTTCAAGCCCGGCGAGCACAACCTGACCTCGATGGACACGATGCTCGACCAAGTCATTGCCTGGAGCACCGCGCTCGCACCGCTGCGCATGGCCTCGGCCGCCGCCTGAGCCGCTCGCCGGGCTCTGTTCGCCCATTACGGCGTGCCAGACGCCCAGGCCATGTCTTGCTGAGCCGAAATGTCCCATGGCATCGAGAAGACACGCCTGTCCGCAGAGGATCGGCCCCGTGGGTGGCCCGGCCGTGCACATCACCCTGATCCGGCGATGCCTCGTCACCTGCCCGACGGAAGGGATCACAGTGGCCGGCCTCCAGGCAGGGGGCCGCCGACCGAAGGGAGATCCTCGGTGAGCACCGAACAGTGAGAGTGCCTCGAAGCACCCCTGCGGCAATCGGCCCTTCCTGCCGTCAGCGATGTCGCTGAGCAGCGGCGTTCGTGTCACTGGCCAGCGCAAGGCAGAACCCGCTCTGTACCTACAGCTCGTCCTCCCGGCGCGTAACACCGATCGTGAACGACTGGAGTTCGAGATGAGCGAAGCACTCGACTGGAACGCGAAGACCATCGCAGAGTTCCGAGTGAACGAGGGCAGGGTCGGCGGGTCTTCGTGGGCGCTCCGCCGGTCCTCGTCCATCACCGGGGCCGCTCCTTGCTGGCACGTCAGAAGGTGCACCCCGACGGCTTCGCACGCTTGCGGCATCTCCTTAGTGGATCGCTGAGCGGACAACGACCGTGGGCGTCATCGGTTATGTGCGTTTCTACGGAGACCAGATCTGACGAACGGTTCCGGATTCGACGACGAGTACGTCGGGGGCCCCGAGGGCCGAGGAACTGCTCCCGGACTGAGGTTCAAGTTGGGCTCTCTGGGAACAGCCCCTGAATGCGGCCGATGCCATAACGGTGGGCCTGACGTCGCAAGCTTCCACGTGAAGCGAGTTGCGTAGAGGATGCTCGTGGCGGCCGTCGACAGCCGAAGCCGGCCGTACGCCTTTACGATCGCCGGTGGCACAGGAAGGAACGCCGTCTCCGAGCGCAGTCAGGGCGCGGGGTACCTCAACCGGCGGCCCAGGAGGATGGATCCTGCGCCCGCGGTCAACGAGGCGGCGGCGATGCCGGCGAGTGCGGTCATGGCCCGGGCGCCATGGGTAGGCCCCGTGGCGGCCAGCGCAGGCCGGGCGGAATCGGCCGCCGTGGCGGCTTGGAGGACGAGGTCGGTGACCGCATCTGGGTGGCTGAGCATGGCCACATGGGACGAGTTGATCTCCACCGTGTGTGAACCCGCGCGCTTGGCCTCGAAGCGTTCCTGGTCAGGGTTGATGGTTTTGTCCTGTTTCGCGACGAGGAACCACGACGGGAGGTGTTTCCAGGCGGCCACCTTGGCCTTCTCCGAGAACGCGTTCGTAGCCGCGGGCCGTTGGGTGACCGCCATGACCTTCGTCCTGCTTTCCGGCAGGTCGGCGGCGAAGACCTGATGGAGTCTGTCGGGCTTGAGGTAGAGGTCGGTCCCGCTGACGCCGTCGGCCCGGTAGGGAACGGACGTCGTGGCGGTGCCGAGTTCGCTGGGGAACCTGGCGGCCAGGGACATGCCGCTCTCGCCCACGTCGGGCATCAGTGCCGATACGTACACCAGGGACTTCACCCGGGGGTTGTCCGCGGCGGCCGAGCTGATCACGGCGCCGCCGTACGAGTGGCCCACCAGCACGATCGGGCCCTTGATGCTGTCCAGGACGGAGGCGATGTAGGTGGAGTCGTTGTACAGCCCGCGTAGCGGGTTGGCGGGGGCGATGACGGTGTAGCCACGGTGTTCGAGCCGTTCGACGACCCCGTTCCAACTGGAGGCGTCCGCGAATGCCCCGTGCACCAGTACGATGCTGGGTTTGGTCGCGGTCGTGCCGCCGTCCGCGGCGGCAGTGGCCGCCACGGACGTGCACAGGGCCACGGCACAGCCGGCCGCGATGACGTGTGTGCGACGTATTCGGCGCCGTGAGCCGGGGACCGGAAATACCGTCATGTCGTTCTCCCTTTCCGCGAGACCTACGGCACCTGAGTGTTCACCCACCTGCTCCGGTAGACGCGGTTACGCACTCCAACCGGGTCACAGATGTGGGCCATGGGAGTGAATGCCGCCGTCGATGGGTTTCAGCTCGCACCCGCGCCGGCCGGACTGGAGCGGGGCGGAGACAGGAGCGCACGGACCGGTTGGGGCCGCGTTCTGGACGCTTCGTGGACGGCGGCGGCCCTGCCTGCCCGGCGGGCCTGGTCGAGGGCTTCGGAGCCGGCCGCCGCGCCGGGCCGTCATCGCCATGGTCCCGGAGCCGGACATGTTCCGCCTTGCCGCCAGAGCGGGCATGGCACAGGGCGTGCGCAACGTGACATGGGCACTGGGTGCAGACAGCGGAGGTGTCGCCGTGGTGGCCAACGGCGCACCGCTATGGCTGCAGGACTCCGCCTGGCCGAGAAGCCCGAACGGCCACGCCCCGAGCGGCATCGTCCGAAAGGCCGACGGTTCCTGCCAAGGACAGACAATGCGTCAGTCAGGCGGCGAGTCGGGCTCCCGGGCGATGCCTTGGTCTGTGAATCGTGATCCATGAACCGTGATCCACGGTCAATCGCCGCCGTCAGGCGGTGGCCGCTTTGGTGTCGGCCGTTGGCTGGGCTTTGCTCGCGCCGCCCACGCTGTCGTTCCGGCCGCCTCCTCGTACGAGAAGGACGCTGAGTGCGGCCAGAATGCCGACCACTGTCAGGCCGACCAGGCCTCCCTTGGTGGAGCCCGTCGTGGTCTCCAGGATGCCGAAGGCGGTCGGGGCGACGAAGCCGCCCAGATTGCCGATGGAGTTGATGAGTGCGATGCCCAGGGCGGCGGCGCGCGCGGCCAGGTAGTTCTGCGGGATCGTCCAGAAGATGGGGGAAGTATCTGCGCACCATCAGCCGAGTGGGGCGCTGGCTGCCCGCCCACGCGGGCGCGCTCGGCAAGGCGCTGCTCGCCGAGCACCCGGACGCGGAACTGCCGGACGTACCGTACGAGGCACTGACCCCACGGACCCACACCACACGGGCCGCGCTCGTCGCCGACCTCGCACAGGTACGGGACCGCGGCTACTCGATCGACCGCGAGGAGGGCGTCACCGGCATCGTCGGATTCGGCTTCGCGCTGCGTGTGAACGGCGAAGCACCAGCAGGGGACGCGATCAGCTGCTCGGTTCCGGTGGCACGGCTCACCGAAGAGCGCGAACGGCGGATCGTGAGCGTGATGCAGAAGGTGCGCGAGGAGATCGAGGCAAGACGGGCGCAGGGCGCAGGGCGCAGGGCGCAGGGCGTAGGCGTGGGCGGGGCCGACTGGCGCTGAGCAGCCCCTGTCCCGACCAAAGCGGGAACTGGCGAGCACAGCCACACGTGCTGTCACCGGACCCCCCTCGACGTAGCCCGGTTCGATTCGGCAACCTTCATGTGCTTGGCCGGCGTGCCGGAGGGCTCGCCGGTGTGACCGAGCTTTGACATGTGCAGAATAATGCTGGCGTGAACCCTCTTCAGTTTCCCAAAACCCCTGCTCCACAACGTGTTTCGGTAGTCGTGGTCGGTGCCGGTCCCGCCGGGCTGACCGTCGCGAACATCCTGAGACCTGCCGGGGTCGACTGCGTGGTCCTCGAGACCGAGACGCGGGAGTTCATCGAGCAGCGGCCGCGCGCCGGGGTCGTCGAGGAGTGGGCGGTTCGCGCCCTGGAGGAACGGGGTCTCGCCGAGAACCTGCTGCGGACGGCGCAGCGTCACACCGCGTGTGAATTCCGGTTCGACGGCCGCCGACACCGGTTCTCCTACGGTGAATTGACGGGGAAGAACCACTACATCTACCCCCAGCCGATGCTCGTCACTGATCTTGTGCGTGAGTACGCCGATGTGCGGGACGGTGACATCAGGTTCGGCGTCCGGGACGTTCAGGTGCACGACGTCGACACCGACCAGCCATCGGTCTCGTACACCTGCCCCCGATCCGGTCAACGCCAAGTGATTCATTGCGACTTCGTCGCAGGGTGTGACGGGGCGCGTGGAGTGACGCGGCGCGCGCTGCCCGCCGATCGGTTCCCGGTCGCGCGCCACGACTACGGCATAGGCTGGCTGTCCCTGCTGGCCGAGGCGCCGCCTTCCTCCGACTGTGTGCTTTTCGGCATCCACCAGGACGGATTCGCCGGACAGATGCCTCGCAGCCCCGAGGTGACCCGTTACTACCTGCAGTGCCCGCCCGGCGACGACCCGGAGAAGTGGCCGCACGAGCGCGTGTGGGCCGAACTGCGCCGTCGGCTCGCTGTGGAGGGTGCCCCCGAGTTGGTCGAGGGGCGGTTGATCGAGAAGCGGATGCTCGACATGCATGACTATGTCGTCGAGCCGATGGCTTCCGGGCGGCTCTTCCTGGCGGGCGACGCCGCCCACCTCGTGGCACCGATCGCGGCGAAGGGCATGAACCTCGCTCTCCACGACGCCTTCCTGCTCGGGGACGCACTGGTCGCCCGCCTCACGCAGGAAGCCGACGGCAACAGCAGCGGCCTGGACGGCTATTCGGAGGCCTGCCTGCGTCGTGTGTGGGACTACCAGGAGTTCTCGCAGTGGCTGTCCGACGTGTATCACGGGTCTGCCGCGGGGGAGCCGTTCCGAAGAGGTACCACCCTCGCCCGGCTGCGACGCCTGTTCACCTCGCCGGTCGCGGCGGCCGCCTTCGCCGAGCAGTATCTCGGCACGGCCGAGCGCTACTGACCGGCAGTCGGGATCCGGCTGTCGGTCAGTACGTGTTCTGAGCTGTGCGTCGCCACTTCGGAAGAGGTTCAGCGGTTCCGCGGACTGTGTCATCCCGGCAGCCGGAGGGTGTCGGGGCGTGGGGCCGGAGGCCGGACGCCGCGAACCGAGCCGGGCCGGAGGACGCGGCAGGGGTCGCCCTCCGGCGCCCGTGCGCAATCCCTTGACCACCTACCGACTGGACGGTATGCCTAGGCCCACAAGGCACCGACCGGGAAGATCCTCAAGAAGGAGCTGCGCTGATGGCCATGGTGGAGACCGTCCGGGGGCCGGTGGACTCGGCCACGCTGGAGCGCACCTACATGCACGAGCACATCTTCGTGCTGACCCCGGACGTGCAGCAGAACTACCCGGGGGAGTGGGGTGACGAGGACGCCCGGATCGCCGACGCGGTGGACAAGCTCGGTGCGCTCAGCGCCCAGGGCGTCCGTACCATCGTCGACCCGACGGTGATCGGCCTCGGCCGGTACATTCCACGGATCCAGCGCGTCGCCGAGCAGCTTCCCGACCTCAACATCATTGTGGCGACGGGCTGTTATGCGTACGGGGAGGTGCCGTTCTTCTTCCACCACCGGGGTCCGGCGCTGAACGAGGCCGCGGGAACGGAGGTGCCGGACCCGATGGTGGACCTGTTCGTCGGCGACATCGAGGACGGCATCGCCGGCACCGGCGTCAAGGCCGGCCTGCTCAAGTGCGCCATCGACCAGCAGGGCCTCACGCCGGGTGTGGAGCGGGTGATGCGTGCGGTGGCCAAGGCGCATCTGCGCACCGGCACCCCGATCACCGTGCACACCCACCCAGGGGCGCACACGGGGTCGCAGGTCAAGCGTGTGCTGTGCGACGAGGAGGGCGTGGACCCGGGCCGGGTCGTGCTCGGACACAGCGGTGACACCACTGACGTGGACCACCTCGGCGAACTGGCCGAAGCCGGGTTCGTGCTCGGGATGGACCGGTTCGGGATCAATCTCGAGACCACCTTCGAGGCCCGGGCCGAGACGGTGGTGGAGATGTGCCGACGGGGGTACGCCGACCGGATGGTGCTCTCACAGGACGCCTCCTGCTACATCGACTGGATCGACCCGGCCGTCATGCCGCTGCTGCCGCAGTGGCACTACCTGCACATCGCGGACGAGGTGCTGCCCTACCTCGAACGGCGCGGGGTCACCGAGGAACAGATCGACACGATGCTCGTCGACGTACCCCGCCGCTACTTCGAGGCCGACGCGAAGGGCTAGAAGCCCGGGGGCCCGGCCGGTCAGCCCATCGTCTTGGCCCCGTCGATGGACTCGCGGATGATGTCTGCGTGGCCGGCGTGCTGGGCGGTCTCGGCGACGACGTGCATCAGCACCCGGCGGGCCGACCACTGGGCGTTCTCCTCGAACCACGGGGCCTTCGGCAGCGGCCACGCGGCATCCAGGTCGGGCAGAGCGGCGACCACCTCGTCGGTCCGGCGGGCCATCTCGGCGTAGGCGGCCAGCACACCGGCCAGCGTCTCATCGGGCAGCAGCCGGAACCCGTCCTCGCGACGGGCCCAGTCGGCCTCCGTCATGGCCATGAAGTCGGCCGTGGGGGACGGGCCGTTGAGAATGAAGTCGACCCAGCACCGCTCGACCTCGGTGACGTGCTTGATGAGACCGCCCAGGCACAGGGCGCTCGCCGTGGTCTGCTTCCGGGCCTGCTCGTCGGTGAGGTCACGAGTGGTGAAGCGCAGGAAGTTCCGGTGCTTGTCCAGCACCTCCAGCCACTCGGCACGCTCGCCGCTGACGGCCGGTGCCCCTGCCAGGTCATGGGTGTCCAGCTCGTTGACAGCCATGGTTTCCGCCTCCACATGTTTCTGTTCTGTTGGACAAGAGCCACGTTATGAGGCATAGAGGCCAGATGCTGTCCTACATGCGCCGGTGACGGGCAAAGGGCCTGCCGAAACCGCCCGACCCAGTGACGCGTGAGCCCCGGGACAGCCGCAGTGCGACTGTCCCGGGGCTCACGCGTCAGGCCTCGGGCGTCAGGCTTCAGGCGAGTTCGACCAGCAGGTCGCCGCCCTCCACCTGCTGGATGGCGTTGATGGCGAGCCGGGACACCGTGCCACCCTTCGGGGCCGTGATGGAGGCCTCCATCTTCATCGCCTCGATCGTGGCCACCGTCGCACCGGCCTCCACGGTGTCGCCCTCGGCCACCGCCAGCGTGACGACGCCCGCGAACGGCGCCGCGACATGGTTCGAGTTGGCCTTGTCGGCCTTCTCGGTCGCCGGGATGTCCGACGCCACGGAGTGGTCCCGTACCTGGATCGGCCGCAGTTGACCGTTCAGCGTGGCCATCACGGTGCGCACACCGCGCTCGTCCGCCTCACCGATGGCCTCCAGCTCGATGAGCAGCCGGACGCCGGGTTCCAGGTCCACGGAGTACTCGCGCCCGGGGCTGATGCCGTAGAAGAAGTCCTTGCTCGCCAGCACGCTGGTGTCGCCGTAGGCCTGCCGGTGGTTCTCGAATTCCTTGGTCGGGCCGGGGAACAGCAGCTGGTTCAGCGTCGCCCGCGGGTCCTTCGCAAGCCCGGCGCGCTCCTCGGCGGACAGCTCGCGCATCGGCTCGGGGCCCGTGCGTCCCTGCAGCGCCTTGGTGCGGAACGGCTCCGGCCACCCGCCGGGCGGCAGGCCCAGCTCGCCGTGCAGGAACCCGATGACCGAGGACGGGAGGTCGAACGAGTTCGGCTCGGCCTCGAAGTCCTCGGGCGACACCCCGGCGCCCACGAGGTGCAGCGCGAGGTCGCCGACCACCTTGGACGAAGGGGTGACCTTCACGAGGTGGCCGAGGATCCGGTCGGCGGCGGCGTACATGGCTTCGATGTCCTCGAAGCGGTCGCCGAGCCCGAGCGCGATGGCCTGCGTCCGGAGATTGGACAGCTGGCCGCCCGGGATCTCGTGGTGGTAGACGCGGCCGGTCGGTGAGGACAGGCCCGCCTCGAACGGCGCGTAGATCTTGCGCACGCTCTCCCAGTACGGCTCCAGATCGCAGACCGCCTGAAGATCAAGGCCGGTCGGCCGCTCCGAATGGTTGGTGGCGGCGACGATCGCCGACAGCGACGGCTGCGAGGTGGTGCCCGCCATCGACGCCACCGCTCCGTCCACCGCGTCCGCGCCCGCCTGGATCGCCGCGAGATAGGTGGCCAGCTGGCCACCCGCGGTGTCGTGGGTGTGGATGTGTACGGGCAGATCGAACTCCCTGCGCAGCGCGGAGACGAGCTTCGCCGCCGCGGGAGCGCGCAGCAGCCCCGCCATGTCCTTGACCGCGAGCACATGGGCGCCCGCGTCCACGATCTGCTCCGCGAGACGCAGGTAGTAGTCGAGCGTGTAGAGCTTCTCCGACGGGTCGGACAGGTCTGAGGTGTAGCACAGGGCCACCTCCGCGACCGCCGAGCCGGTCTCACGCACCGCCTCGATGGCGGGCCGCATCTGACCCACGTCGTTCAGGGCGTCGAAGATGCGGAAGATGTCGATGCCGGTCGCGGCCGCCTCTTGCACGAAGGCGTTGGTCACCTCGGTGGGGTACGGCGTGTAGCCGACGGTGTTACGGCCGCGCAGCAGCATCTGCAGGCAGATGTTGGGCACGGCCGCGCGCAGTTCGGCGAGCCGGTCCCACGGGTCCTCGGCGAGGAAGCGCAGCGCGACGTCGTAGGTCGCGCCGCCCCAGCACTCCAGCGAAAGCAGCTGCGGCACCGTCTGCGCCACGGCCGGTGCCACGGCGAGCAGGTCCTTGGTACGGACCCGGGTGGCGAGCAGCGACTGATGCGCGTCCCGGAACGTGGTGTCGGTGACACCGATGGTGGGCGAGGCGCGCAGCCACCGGGCGAAGCCCTCGGGGCCGAGCTCCGTCAGCTTCTGCTTGGAGCCGGCCGGCGGCGCGCCTTCGGGCAGCCGTGGCAGCTTGGTCGCCGCGTCGATCAGCGGGGGCCGCTCGCCGTGCGGCTTGTTGACCGTGACATCGGCGAGGTAGGTGAGCAACTTCGAGCCGCGGTCCGCCGAGTGACGGGCGGTCAGCAGATGGGGTCGTGTCTCGATGAACGAGGTGGTGACGCGTCCGGCGGCGAAGTCGGGATCGTCGAGAACGGCCTGGAGGAAGGGGATGTTCGTCGACACACCACGGATGCGGAACTCGGCGACGGCACGCCGGGCCCGGCCCACCGCCGTCTCGAAGTCCCGTCCCCGGCACGTGAGTTTGACCAGCATCGAGTCGAAGTGCGCGCTGATCTCCGTACCGGCATGAGTGGTGCCGCCGTCCAGCCGGATGCCGGAGCCGCCCGGGGAACGGTAGGCGCTGATCTGGCCGGTGTCGGGGCGGAAACCGTTGGCCGGGTCCTCGGTGGTGATCCTGCACTGCAGCGCGGCGCCGCGGAGGCGGACGGTGTCCTGGGACAGGCCGAGGTCGTCCAGCGTCTCGCCGGCGGCGATCCGCAGCTGGGACTGGACGAGGTCCACATCGGTGACTTCCTCGGTCACCGTGTGCTCGACCTGGATCCGCGGGTTCATCTCGATGAACACATGCTGTCCGGCGGGGTCGAGGAGGAATTCCACGGTGCCCGCGTTGCGGTAGCCGATCTGCCGGGCGAACTTCACGGCGTCGGCGCAGATCCGCTCGCGTACCTCGGGATCGAGGTTCGGCGCGGGGGCCAGCTCGATCACCTTCTGGTGGCGTCGCTGCAAGGAGCAGTCGCGCTCGAAGAGATGGATGACCCGGCCCTCGCCGTCGGCGAGGATCTGCACCTCGATGTGCCGGGGCTCGACGACGGCCTTCTCCAGGAAGACGGTCGGGTCGCCGAACGCCGACTCGGCCTCACGGGCCGCCGCCTCGATCGACTCGCGCAGCGTCGCCGCGTCCTCGACGCGCCGCATGCCGCGCCCGCCGCCACCGGCCACGGCCTTCACGAAGAGCGGGAAACCGAGATCGTCGGCCGCCCGGACCAGTTCGTCGACGTCGGTGGAGGGCTGCGAGGAGCCGAGGACCGGTACGCCGGCCGCGCGGGCCGCGGCCACGGCACGCGCCTTGTTCCCCGTCAGTTCGAGCGTCTCCGCGCTCGGCCCGACGAACGTGATGCCGGAACGCTCACACGCGAGGGCCAGTTCGGGGTTCTCGGACAGGAAGCCGTACCCGGGATAGATGGCGTCGGCGCCGGCCTTGCGCGCCGCGCGGATGATCTCCTCGACGGAGAGATAGGCCCGCACGGGGTGCCCGGCCTCGCCGATCTCGTAGGCTTCGTCCGCCTTCATCCGGTGCAGGGAGTTGCGGTCCTCGTGGGGGAACACCGCGACGGTTCGAGCCCCTAGCTCAAAGCCGGCGCGGAACGCCCGGATCGCGATCTCTCCGCGGTTGGCGACGAGCACCTTACGGAACATGCGCATGTCCTTCCGTCGCCCGGAATGGGCGAACTGTCGGGTTGCGGGGCGTCACGCTCCCGGATCATGCCACCTCTGCACTCCAGACATCCAGGTGCACTACGTCACACGCCGCAGCGTCGGGTGACGGTGCCCAACGGCCCTGAGGCGCGCTCCGGACGGGGCGGCCGCATGTGGCGACAGGGGAACCCCGGCTCGGCGGAATCGCGTGCCTCCATGGACGCCGAGAGGGTTGGTAGTGCTCATGAGTTGACCTCCGGAGGAGATCGCTGAATCTCATCGCCTGTGGCAACGTGAACGGTAAGTGCGGTATTCGCATGAAGGCATCACGAGGAGCGCACGAAATGAGCACACCGGTGTGAGGTGTTCGACGGCGAAATGGATCGCGTGCTCACACATTTGGGCAAGTTGCCGATTACCTGGCCATATTTGGGATATTCCGATGGCCGTGTAACGCGGCGGCGGTGGCGTGACGCAGAGTTGTACGTGCCCGCGAGACGCCTTGTGCGTGTGGTGCGGCAGGCGATTGCCTGAGAGAGCCGGAAGCGATGTCCGCCCCTGCCTCAGCCTGCAAGATGACGTCAGATTGGATTTCCCGTGAGCAATACCGACCCGATGGCCGGACCGCCCCACCCCTACGACCAGTACCAGCAGCCCCCACAGCCACCGCAGCGCCCTGAGCGGCGCGAGGGCGGGGCCCGCCGGGCTGGACTGGTCATCCATACCATCGCCGACATAGCCGCGGCGTTCCTGGGTCTGTGGATTCTGCTCTACCTGCTCGAAGCCAACCAGGACAACGTCTTCGTCGGATTCGTGCACGGAATGGCCGACTGGCTGGCCTGGTGGTCACAGGATGTTTTCACCATGGACACAGAGGGCCTTCGGGTTCTCCTCAATTACGGTCTGCCGGCAGTGATTTACCTGCTGGTCGGGCATGGGATCGCCGCGCGACTCAACCGCGTGTGACGGCGATTGAGCCCGCATTACCCGACGGCCGCCCCAGATACCGATAAGGACCCAGCCCTGTGAATCCCAGCTCAACCGGAAACGACCATCTGCCGGTCTACGAGAGCCTGGTACGTGAGCGCGGTGACGTCGTGGCCGAGGCTCGCCTGGTAGCTGCTGAGGCGCTGCACCAGGCGGCCTATGCGCTCAGCGGTCACGGTGGGGTTCGGCCGATGCCCGGTCCGGCCGAACACCCCGCGGGGCCGCAAGGGCACGTCGGTGGCGCCTAGGGCCCGTCCGGCGGATCTTGTCGCGGACGCGGGGTCTGGCACGCCGACCTGCGGCGTTGTCGTCGGTTGCCAACGCTCCGCGTTGTCGCCCTCCTCCGCCTTGCATCTCGACGCACCAGACCCCGCTCACCAGCACAGATCAGCGCGGGCCTCCGAGTGCGACCTGATCCGCCGGACAGACCCTAGGGCGTCGGCGTGCTCCTGACTCAGCTCACGAATTCCCTGTCGCCGTAGTGCACTTGGACCGTCTGCCAGTCCACACCGAGCTTGGCGGTGAACTGCCGGGCCAGTGGCAGGTCGGCGAGCGGGGCGATGAGGACGAGCCGGCCGTCGACGGTGACCGAGCCGCCGCCGAGTCTGTCGCGGGCCACCGGGTCCGCGACCAGCTCGTCGTGCAGCCGGTTCGCGCTGACGCCGGGCGCCTCGATCTCGAGTGCGTCCGTCTCCGCCGAGGTGCGCGACAGACAGCGGAAGGTGAGCACGGACTCCTGACGGTACGTCTTGGCGACGACACCGGCGATGTGGTTGAGCCCGTCACGGCCGACCCTGCCGATGTCGAACTCGCGTGAGCGCTCATAGGTGGCCTGCTTGAGATCGCCGGACCAGAAGACTCCCTCCATGAGCTTCGAGGCGACGGGTGAGGCCCCGTTGGCGCGGATGATCGCGCGCACTTCGTGGTCGAAGCGTGTGAGACGGGTGAGGAGCCTGGGGTCGTCCGGGTTGGTGATGACCGCGGTGTTGTTGGTGGCGAAGAGCTCCGCCGTAGGGCAATCAGCCGCGGCGGAGCTCGCGGCCGGCGAGCTTTGGGCGCCCGTGAGTCCCAGTGTCAGGGCGGCGACGGTTGCCGCCGTGAGGCGCAGCTGACGCCGCGCGATGGTGATCTTCATGGGTTGATCAACGACGTGGGCGGGGCTTCGTTGCGCCGGCCGCCGCCCGGTCACGCGGTCGCGGGCGCTACGGGGCAGAGCGTGCGTGCTCAGGTGTCGTGCGCCGCAGCCGCCGGACCAGGTAGACACCCGCGGTCGACACCAGGACCGCCATGACCGCGATGAACACGAGCCCGGCGCCCTCCAGGCCGATCGGGCCGGTCAGTACTCCGACACCGATGACCGGTACGGAGATGCCCGCGTATGCCACCACGAACAGGGTGGAGATCACGGACGCGCGATGGTCCGGGGGAGACGCCTCGGCCACCGCGCCGAGCGCGCCACGAAATGCCAGCCCCTGTCCCGTACCGCCGACGAGCGCGCTCAGCACCACCAGGAACAGCAGGTCCCATCGCAGCGCGCCCGCGAGCAGCGCCAGCCCGGCGAGGAGCGCGGCGCAGCCCAGCGGCAGGGATCGCTCCATTCCGACCCGGGTGACCGCCAGTTGCCCCGCGGTCGAGGCGAAGAAGGCGAGCGCGACGACCAGACCGCTGACGGCGTGGTTGTCCACGTCCAGGGACTCGGCGAGGAACGCCGGACTGACCGAGGTGAACACCCCGAACAACGCGAACCCCACGAACGAGGCGATCGCGGCGGGCCCGAAGACCGGCCGCACCTGCGGGGGAAGGCTGGGCCGCTGCGGCCGTACGGTGCTCAGTGCCCGCCGCTCGGCCACGGTCTCCGGCAGCCACAGCAGTACGGCGGCCGAGGCGGCCACCAGCGCGAGGTGCACGGTGAAGGGCAGGTACAGGGGCCAGGCGGCGTACTGGGCGAGCAGCCCGGCGAGCAGCGGACCGCAGCCAAGCCCGCCCATGTTGGCGGCGGTCGCCACGAACGTGGCCCGGGGGCCACCGCCGTGCGGCGCCAGCTCGATCACATACACGGTGGCGGCGCCGGTGAACAGCCCGGCGGCGAACCCGGAGAGCAGTCGCCCCGCGTACAGCCACCCCAGCCCGGTGGCGCCGAGGAAGCAGACGGCGCTGGCGGCTGCGAATCCCAGACCCCACAACAACACCGGCCGCCGCCCGACGGCGTCCGACGCGTTGCCGGTCAGCAACAGCACACCGATGACCCCGAAGGCGTACACCGCATAGACGACGGTCACCGTCAGCTCGGAGAACCCGAACTTGTCCTGGTAGAGCCCGTAGAGCGGGGTCGGCAGGGTGGTCCCGGCCATGCACACGGCGAACACCGCGCCGGCAAGAGAACACTTACGCCATGCTCCGCGATCACCGTCCATGCCGTCGACAGTAATTCCGCGGGCTGTCCCGCCCCGGTACGGCATGCGCCGACGCGCCGCGGGTACGGCGGCTTGGTGCGCTCACGGGGCGGTGGCGTCGTGTGCGGCGGTTTCCGGGGGTGGGGCGCTGTGTCCCACCCCCTGGGCTGTGATCAGGCCAGCGTGAGGAAGAGCTTTTCCAGCTCCTCCTCGTTCATGGCGGGGGTGCCGCCGTCCTCGGTGGAGGTCAGGCATTCGCGCATCCGGCTGGCGAGGATTTTGAAGCCGGCGCGGTCCAGCGCGCGGCTGACGGCGGCGAGCTGGGTGACGACGTCCCGGCAGTCGCGGCCTTCCTCGACCATCGTGATGACTCCTGCCAGCTGCCCCTGGGCACGGCGCAGGCGGTTGAGCACTGCGCGCGCGGAGGCTTCGTCGTGGGCGTTGGTGGCCTTGGGGGCCGGGTTCGGCACGGTCGGGGTCATCCGTTGGGCTCCTTGGTGAGTTGGACGAGCGCGAGGTCCAGTCTGCCCGCTGCCCCGTTCGGGGCCGGCGCATGGTGTCGGGGCCCCGAGTCCGGATGAACGGGGCGAAATCTCCTCCGAGTATACCCCCCGGGGTAATCTGTTACGGTGAGATCAATACCCGGGGGGGTATTCACCAGAGGAAGTGAACGGCACATGTTCTTCGTCGACACCATCGAGATCGAGGGTCTGGGCAACCGGCACTACCTGGTCGGGGGCCCCCTGGCCGCGGTGGCGGTCGATCCGCCGCGTGACATCGACCAGGTGATCGCGGCGGCCGCGCGCCGTGGCGTGCGCATCACGCACGTCGTGGAGACACACATCCACAACGACTACGTGACGGGCGGTCTGGAGCTGGCCCGGGTCACCGGCGCCGCCTACCTGGTGCCGGCCGCCGCGCAGGTCGCCTTCGCCCGTATCCCGGTCCACGACGGCGACGTCATCGAGATCGACGAGGAACTGTCCGTGCGGGCCCTGGCGACCCCCGGCCACACCCCGCACCACACCGCGTACGTCCTGGAGGAGGCCGGTACGCCGGTCGCCGCGTTCACCGGCGGATCCCTGCTCATGGGCACCGTGGGCCGCCCCGACCTGGTCGAACCGCGCCTCACGGAGAACCTGGCCCGCGCCCAGCACGCCTCCGCGCACCGCCTCGCCGCCGAGCTGCCCGATGACACCTCGATCCTCCCCACCCACGGCTTCGGCAGCTTCTGCTCCTCCGGGCAGACCGAGGGTGAGGCGAGCACCATCGGCCGGGAGAAGGCCGTGAACGCGGCCCTGGTCCAGGACGTCGACTCCTTCGTCGCCGGTCTGCTCGCCGGCCTGGAGGACGTCCCCGCCTACTACGCGCACATGGGCCCGGCCAACTCCGCCGGCCCGGACCCCGTCGACCTGACCGCCCCCCGGCGCGCGGATGCCGCGGAGATCGGCCTGCGGCTCGCGGCCGGCGAATGGGTCGTGGACCTGCGCAACCGCGTCGCGTTCGCCGAGGGCCATGTCGCGGGCTCGTTCAACTTCGAGGCCGACGGCAAGATCGCCACCTACCTGGCGTGGATGATCCCGTGGGGCAAACCCGTCACCCTGCTCGCCGAAACACCCCAGCAGCTCGCCGACGCCCAGCGCGAACTGGTCCGGGTCGGGATCGACCACCCCGCGGCCGCCGCCACCGGCAGCCCGTCCGACTGGCTGAGCCCCGGCCAGGTTCCGGCATCGTTCCGCCGGGCGGCCTTCGCCGACCTGGCCGCCGAGCTGTCCCGGGCAGAGGTGCCGCCGGTGGTCCTGGATGTGCGCCGCGACTCCGAGCGCGCCGGCGGGTACGTCGAGGGCTCGGTCCACATTCCCGTACACGCACTGCACCAGCGGATCGACGAGTTGCCCGCCGGGCAGGTGTGGGTGCACTGCGCCGGCGGTATGCGGGCCGGGATCGCGGCCTCGCTGCTGGATGCGGCCGGGCGCGACGTGGTCGCCGTCGACGACGGCTTCGACCGGGCGGCAGAGGCCGGCCTGACCGTCCGCGCCGCCGCCTGAGTCGTTTGATCGACACCAGTAGGAGTCCTGGTCCCGGCATGTCCTTTCTCTGTACCGGCCTCGGCCTCGATCCCGATCAGACATGAGTGTGCTCATCCTTGCCCTGGTGGCAGGCGCCGTGGTCGGCCTGGCCTTGGGCGGACTCGGCGGAGGCGGCAGCGTCCTGGCGGTGCCCGCACTGATCTACCTGCTCGGCTTCACCCCCGTCGCCGCCACCACCGCGAGCCTGATCATCGTCACCCTGACATCCATCAGCTCACTGACCGCTCACGCCCGGGACGGCAACGTCCGCTGGCGGTCCGGACTGCTGTTCGCCGCCGCGGGCATCGGCCCCGCCATGCTCGGCGGCCTCGCGGCAGGCCACATACCCGCCACCGCACTGACCATCGCCTTCTCGGTGATCGCCGCACTCGCCGCCTGGCGGATGCTCCGTCCGAGCCGCCCGGCACAAGAGGGCCCCGTACCAGGCAGTCCCGCGGAAGACGGCCCCGTCCACGACAGTCCCGCACAGGACCGGCCCGTGCGGCCGCCCAGAGCGGCAGGATCCGGAGCCGGGCTCGGCGCCGTCACGGGCGTGCTCGGCGTCGGCGGGGGGTTCCTCGCCGTACCCGCCCTGGTCGGCGTCCTCGGCCTGCGAATGAAGACCGCCGTCGGCACGAGCCTCCTCGTCATCGTCATCAATTCGCTCGCCGCACTGGCCACCCGCACCGGCACCGCCGACGGCCTCGACTGGGCCGTCATCGCCCCCTTCACCGCAGCCGCGATCCTCGGAGCCTGGGACGGCAAGCGCCTCGCGACGAAGATCTCCGGCAACCGCCTGCAGCGCGTCTTCGCCTACGTCCTGCTGGCCGTTGCCGCCTGCATGCTCCTCGACAGCCTCATCTGACCCAGCCCTGCCAGAACCGAAGGACAGAAACCCATGAATACGACCACCCTCACCGTCGGCGCCGTCCGGGAACGTCTGCACACCCTGGTCGTCATCGACGTACGCACCCCCGGCGAATACGCCGGCGGACACCTGCCCGGCGCCCACAACATCCCCCTCGACGACCTGGAACACGCACTGCCCACCCTCCGCGAGGCCGCCGACCGCAGCGACCTGCTCGTGGTCTGCGCCTCCGGCGCCCGCTCGCAGAACGCGAGCGTCACCCTCTCCCGTAACGGCATCCGAGCCGCCGGCCTCGAAGGCGGGACCGCCGCCTGGGTCTCGGCGGGTGGTGACCTGCACCGTCCCGCCGCCACCGCGGCACCCAAGTGGGCCATGGACCGCCAAGTCCGCCTGACCGCGGGTTCCGTCGTCCTCCTCGGCCTGCTCCTCGGCCTGGTGATCCACCCCGCCTTCCAGCTGCTCTCCGCAGGCATCGCCGCCGGCCTCGTCTTTTCCGCGCTCTCCAACAGCTGCGCCATGGCCACCCTGCTCGGGAAGCTTCCCTACAACCGCACGGACCGCACCGACCTGAACACCACCCTCGCCGCCCTGCGAAACCACTGACCCCGGACAGGCGGCGTTGACCGGCCCGGGCCCGGGAGACGCCGTTCACCGGGCCCACCCACGAGCACCAAAAAAGAATCTCGACCGCGATGTCGAGAATCCGTGGCCCGCTCCGTCCCCGGGGTGAACGCGACCACAATGGGGCGCACCACCACCGAGGAGAACACGATGGCCAAGTACCTGCTGCTGAAGCACTACCGGGGAGCTCCGGCCGCGGTCAACGACGTCCCCATGGAGCAGTGGACGCCCGAAGAGATCTCGGCGCACGTGCAGTACATGCGGGACTTCGCGGACCGGCTCGAGAAGTCCGGCGAGTTCGTCGACGGTCAGGCGCTCGCACCCGAGGGGGCGTGGGTGCGGTACGACGGTGAGGGGCGCCCGCCGGTCACCGACGGACCGTTCGCCGAGACCAAGGACGTCATCGCCGGCTGGATGGTGATCGACGTCGACACCTACGAGCGGGCCGTCGAGCTGGCCGGGGAACTGTCGGCCGCCCCCGGGGCGGGTGGACGGCCGATCCACGAGTGGCTGGAGCTGCGCCCGTTCCTGACCGAGCCGCCCACCGTCACGGAGTGACCTCCCACGTGACCTCACAGGTGAACGAGGCCCTGCTCCGGAGCCTCACGCCGAGCGTGCTCGCGATCCTCGTCCGCCGCGGAGCCGACTTCGCGGCGGCCGAGGACGCCGTACAGGACGCACTGGTCGAGGCGGTCCGCGTCTGGCCAGCCGAGCAGCCGCGGGATCCGAAGGGCTGGCTGGTCACCGTGGCCTGGCGCAAGTTCCTCGACGCGACCCGGTCGGACGTCGCCCGCCGCCGGCGTGAGGACCTCGTCGACGAGGAACCGGCGCCCGGCCCGGCGCCCGCGGCGGACGACACGCTCCAGCTCTACTTCCTGTGCGCCCACCCGTCGCTGACGCCGTCCTCCGCCGTCGCGCTCACCCTGCGCGCCGTCGGAGGGCTCACCACCCGCCAGATCGCCCAGGCCTACCTGGTGCCCGAGGCGACGATGGCGCAGCGCATCAGCCGCGCCAAGCGCACCGTTTCCGGCGTGCGGTTCGACCGGCACGGTGATGTCGCCACCGTGCTGCGCGTCCTCTACCTGGTCTTCAACGAGGGCTACTCCGGCGACGTGGACCTCGCCGCCGAGGCCATCCGCCTCACCCGGCAGCTCGCGGCCGCCGTCGACCACCCCGAGGTGAGGGGGCTGCTCGCCCTCATGCTGCTCCATCACGCCCGGCGCGCCGCACGCACGGCGCCCGACGGCAGCCTGGTGCCGCTCGCCGAGCAGGACCGTGCCCGCTGGGACACCGATTCGATCGCCGAGGGCGTCGTGATCCTCCAGGCGGCCCTCGCCCGCGACCGTCTCGGAGAGTTCCAGGCCCAGGCCGCCATCGCGGCGCTCCACGCCGATGCGCCGGCAGCCGAGGAGACCGACTGGGTCCAGATCGTCGAGTGGTACGACGAGCTCGCGCGCCTGACGGACAGCCCGGTCGTCCGGCTCAACCGCGCGGTGGCCGTCGGCGAGGCCGACGGACCACGCGCCGGCCTGGCGGCGCTCGCGGACCTGAACGACTCACTGCCGCGCCACACCGCGGTGGCGGCGTATCTCCACGAGCGCGCCGGCGACCTTGCGACGGCGGCACGGCTGTACGCGGAGGCGGCCAAGAAGGCACCCAACCTCGCCGAGCGCGACCACCTCACACGCCAGGCGGCGAGGCTGAACGCGTCGCGTCTGAACCGGCTGGAGGGGGACACGTAGCGGTCCGGGGCGAGTTGGGCTGCAACGTGTGCGGGGTTCGGTCCCGAAGGCAATCGGGTGCACCCCGGCTCACGGCGGCCGGTGCGGAACGGGCTGGTCCGCACCGGCCGCCGTGGGCTCGTACCACCGCCGCCCGGATCCCTGGCCGGAGTCCTCACCCGCACGGTCCGCTCTCGCATGCGCCGGCCACGGAGAAGAGCAGGAAGAACGCGCTGTTGGCCGGGCCGAACTGAGTGGCGCTCAGATGGAGGTCCGCGCGGATCTCGTCGGCGGCCGGGCCGAGGACGGACTTGTCCGCGAAGTTGACCATCATGAAGGCAACACCAGCAATACGATCACGGTCCAGGCGCGCCGGCTGCCGCCGGTGGTCCGTGTCGGGTGCTGGGGCACGGTCGGTACCGCCGTCATGCGTACTCCTGAGGGGCAGAGGGAGAGCCGTTCAGGACAGCGGGACGCCGGCGATGGCGATGCGCTCCATCACCCGGCGCTGCGGGAAGTAGTCGTTGACCGCGTAGTGCTGGACGGCGATGTTGTCCCAGACGGCGATCGAGTCGGGCTCCCAGCGGAAGCGGATCTGGAACTCGGGGATGCGCGCCTGGAGAACCAGGATGTCGAGCAGCTCACGGTTCTCCGCTTCGGACAGGCCCTTGATGTACCGGGTGAACGGCTCGTTCACGTACAGGGTCCTGCGGCCGCTGCGGGGGTGGCGCACCACGACGGGGTGCTCGACCTGCGGCCAGCTCTCCCGGAAGGCCGCCTTCTGCTCGTCGTTCATGAGGGCGCCCCAGCTGGCCTCCCAGTCGTGGACGGCGGTGAGGCTCTCGATGCGCTCCTTGAGGTCCTCGGGCAGGTTGTCGTAGGCGGCGCCCATGTCCGCCCACATCGTATCGCCGCCCGCGGCGGGCACCTCCACGGCTCGCAGGACGGCGCCGAGCGACGGGTTGACCATGAACGAGTGGTCGCTGTGCCAGATGTTCTTGTTGCCCGCGGCCTTCGCGTCCTTGGCGAGCCGGGAGATGCCCGGGGTCCCGGTCTTCGCGAAGAACGGGTTCGCCTCGGGCGGGCCCCAGACGCCCGACAGTGCGAGCTGGTGCTCGGCGGTGAAGCCCGTCTGGCCGCGGAAGAAGATCACCTTCCATTCCAGCAGCGCCTGCCGCAGCTCCGTGGCGAGCTCGTCGGAGACGGGCCGGGTCAGGTCGACGCCGCCGAGCACGGCGCCGAAGTGCGGGGTGAGCGGGTCGATGTCGATCAGCCGGTACGCGGACTGCTCGGCGCCGGGGGCGAGGCGGTCCAGGACGCGGCGGCCGTAGTGCATGAGGGGCTTGTCCAGTACGGGCTCGGGGTTGGCCACATGGGTCGACGCGACGTCCTGCATGAGGTTCCTCCTGACGGTGACCACCAATTACGTAACCGACAGTATCGATATTGGATCGCGCCGGTGCAAGGGGTTCGGAGGGGTTGCTTTCCGGTGCCATCCGGCGCAGTTCGGCGCAGTCCGGGGGTCTCGAACCGACATCCGGGCATGCCGAAGTGCGCGCACGGCACGATGAAGTGCCCTGCGCGCAGGGAGGTGGCGGGACGTCAGTTCAAGGTCAGGGCCGGGCGTCGACCGCCCGGCCGATCAGGTCCACCACCGACTCGACGAGCGACTCGTCGGGCATCTGCTGCTCGCCGACCATCCGGAAGACCAGCGACGCCGCCACGAGCGTCGAGGCGGCCGACACGTCGACGTCCTCCCTGACGTCGCCGCGCGCGACACCACGCTCCAGCAGGTGCCGGGTCTCGCTCATCACGCGGGCCGTGTAGGCGCGGTAGGCCCCGGGCTCCGCTCCCGCCTCGGCGGCGGAACCGATCACCCCGGCCAGCAGGCGGTCGATCCCCGGCTGCCGGTAGGCCTTCATGCGCGCCGTCAGGACGGCCCGCAGCTCGGCCCGGAAGTCCCCCATGTCGGGCACGGTCAGCGGTCCGATCCGCGACTCCGCGGCAGCGATGACCAGGTCCTGCTTGGTGGACCAGCGCCGGTACATGGCCGGCTTGCTCACGCCGGCGCGGGCCGCGACGGCGTCCATCGTGAGTGCGGCCATACCGCTCTCCGCCACCAGGTCGACGACGGCGTCCAGTACGGCTCGGGTGACGTGTTCCTGGCGAGGCCGCCCCGGACCCCGACGTGCCCGCTCCACCTGTTCCTCCGCCATGCGGAGACCTTAACGGGCCGTGACCCGTGATGCGCACGGACCCACGGCACGTGGACGCTCAGCCGCTCACCACCCGCGCCGGCTCGGCGGATTCGGCCAGCTGGGCCCGCAGCACATGCTTGGTGATCTTCCCCGACGGAGTGCGCGGCAGCTCCCGGCGCAGTACCAGCTCGCGCGGGATCTTGTAGCGGGCGATCCGCGGCTCGAGCCAGGCGCGCATGCCCGCCACGTCCAGGTCCGCCCCCTCGCGCCGCACCACGACGGCCACCACGGTCTCGCCCCACTGGGGATGCGGGCGGCCCACGACGGCGACGTCCAGCACGTCCGGATGGCCACGCAACGCGCCTTCCACCTCCTGTGAGGCGACGTTCTCCCCGCCGGTGATGATCACGTCCTTCATCCGGTCCACGATCGTGACGAAGCCGTCCTCGTCGACCCGGCCGAGGTCACCGCTGCGGTACCAGTCGCCCGCGAACACCTCCGCGGTGGCGGCCTCGTCGTCGAGATAGCCGACCATCCGGCTCTCCGAGCGCAGCCAGATCTCCCCGGTCCCGCCCGAACCGGCATCCGCGCCGTCGGGGCGTACGACCCGCAGATCGACACCGGGCATGCCGCAGCACCCGATCGATCCCGCCTTGGTCACCTGCTCGGCGGGTGAGAGCGAGGTCCCCGCGGGGCCCATCTCGCTCATCCCGTACACCTGGTGGAAGTCCTGCGAGCCGTATGCCGTCATCAGCCGGCGCGCGGTGTCCGCGTCCAGAGGCCCGGCGCCGTAGATCCAGGCGCGTACGGACGTCAGGTCGAAGCCGGCGAAGTCGGCGACGGCCTGCACCGGGGCGATGAGCGCGATCGGTGCCCCGAACATCGCGGTGACCCGCTCGCGCTGGATGGTCTCCAGCATGCCGCGCGGGTCGTACTCGCGCTGCAGCACGACCGTGGCCCCGCGCAGCAACGTGCCCAGGGTCCAGTTGTTGAGGGGCGACGCGTGCCAGATCGGCATGCAGATCAGGAACCGGTCGTCGCGGACGAGGGGGATCGTGTCCGCGGTGTGCCCGGCCGTCAGGGCGATGCCGCGGTGCGTGTGCATACAGCCCTTGGGGGTCCCGGAGGTCCCCGACGTGTAGAGGATCTGCGCGATGTCGCTGTCCGGGCCCGGCTCGGCACGCCAGGGCTCGGCGCGCGCAACGAGGGACTCGAAACAGCCCGCCGGGCGCGTGTCCGCGTCCGCGTCGGGGTGGCTGACCAGCCACGGCACCTCCACGTCGGCCGCGGTCGCGCGCTCGCCGATCTCCGCGTCGACGAGTGCCAGCCGGGCCCCGCAGTGCCGCAGCTGTCGCGCCACCTCGGCCGTCTGCAGTTTGTGGTTCACCGGCACCAGGGTGGCGCCCGCGTACCAGGCGCCGAACGCCGCGAACAGGAAGGCGGGGGTGTTGTACGTCATCACCGCGAGACGGTCGCCCGGCCGCAGCCCGGCCTCGTCCAGCACCGTCGCGGCGCGCCGGGCGGCTTCGTCGAACTCCCGGTAGCTCCACCGCTGTTCGCGATAGACGACCGCTTCCTTGTCGCCGGCCGAGCGAACCACTTCGTCCAGCAGGGCACTGAGGTGCATCACGTTCTCCTGACGAGCCGGGCCGGCGCAACCGACCGTGGCGGGAAACTCTGAATCATGGTTCACTTCTTACATGGCCTACCGCAAGACCCCAGCCGAAATCAGTCGGCTCGAAGCCGCGAGAGAGCGCCTCATCTCCTGCGCGACCTCCGTCGTGGCGGAAGTGGGCTGGTCGCAGGCGTCCGTGACCGCCGTCGCCGACTCGGCGGGCATCGCGGCAGGCTCCGTGTACCAGCACTTCCCGTCCAAGGCGGCGCTCGCCGTGGAGGTGTTCCGGCGCGCCGCGGGACGCGAGGTCGAGGTCCTGGGCGAGGTGCTGCACGGCCCGGGAGATCCCGTCGAACGGCTGCGCCGCGGCGTCGAGGTCTTCGCCCGGCGCGCCCTGGAGAACCGTGGCCTCGCTTACGCTCTGCTCGCCGCCCCCGCCGAACCCGCGGTCGGCGCCGAGCGGATCGACTTCCGCCGCCGCTACCGCGCACTGTGGGCCGAAGTGGTGCGCGAGGGTACGACGACGGGCAGGCTGCCCCCGCAGAACGCCGAGATCACGGCGGCCGCCCTGACCGGAGCCATCGGCGAAGTGCTCGTCGACCCGCTCGGCACCCCCGACGAGAACGCCACCGAGGAACTCCTCGCCGACCTCACCGCCGCGGCGCTGCGCTGCGCCGGAGCCCGGACCGCCTGATTCCCACGCTCTCCCCTGGAGGAGGACCCATGCCCAGCAACCCCACCGCCGTGACGCACGAAGTGACCAACCAGGTACCGCCGTTGGCCGGTCACGACATCGCCGACGACCCGGTCCTCCTGGAGGGTGTGCGCCGCGAGGGCGCCGCATGGTCTCTCGACGACCTCCACCGGATCGGCCGCCGGGCGGGCAGCGAGGAGGTGCAGCGCTGGGCCGACGAGGCCAACCGCTTCGAGCCGGTGCTGCGCACCCACGACCGCTACGGCAACCGCATCGACGAGGTCGACTTCCACCCCTCGTACCACGCCCTGATGGAGGTGGCGGTCGGTGAAGGCCTGGCCGGCAGCGCGTGGGCGGACGAACGGCCCGGCGCGCATGTGGCGCGGGCCGCCGCCTTCATGGTGTGGAGCAGCACCGAGGCCGGGCATGGCTGTCCCGTCTCCATGACCTACGCCGTCGTCCCCGCCCTGCGCCATGCCCCCGACCTGGCGAAGATCTACGAACCCCTGCTCACCAGCCGTGTCTACGAACCCGGTCTGCACACCCCGGGTGGCAAGCGCGGCCTGCTCGCCGGCATGGGGATGACGGAGAAGCAGGGCGGCACCGACGTGCGCGCCAACACCACCTCCGCCACCGAACAGGCCGACGGCACCTGGCGTCTGCGCGGACACAAGTGGTTCACCAGCGCCCCGATGAACGACCTTTTCCTCGTGCTCGCCCAGGCGCCCGGCGGCCTGTCCTGCTTCCTGGTCCCGCGTGTCCTGCCCGACGGCAGCCGCAACCCCTTCCGTATCCAGCGCCTCAAGGACAAGCTCGGCAACCGCTCCAACGCGTCGAGCGAGCCCGAGTTCGACGACACCGTGGCCTGGCTCGTCGGCGCCGAGGGCAAGGGCGTCCGCACCATCATCGACATGGTCACCATGACACGGCTCGACTGCGTCCTCGGCTCCGCCGCCGGCACCCGCGCCGCCCTCGCCCAGGCCGCCCACCACGCCCGGCACCGCTCGGTGTTCGGCGCCAAGCTCATCGACCAGCCGCTCATGCGCAACGTACTGGCCGACCTCGCCGTGGAGTCCGAGGCCGCCACCACGCTCGCGCTGCGCCTGGCCGGCGCGGCCGACCGCGCCCAGCGCGGCGACGAAGGCGAACGAGCCTTCCTGCGCCTCGCCACGGCGGTCGGCAAGTACTGGGTGTGCAAGCGACAGCCCGTAGCGGTGGCGGAGGCCCTGGAATGCCTCGGCGGCAACGGATATGACGAGGCATCAGGTATGCCGCGTCTGTACCGCGACGCGCCGCTCAACGGCATCTGGGAGGGCTCCGGGAACGTCAACGCCCTGGACATGCTGCGTGCGCTGGCCCGTGAGCCGGAGTCCCTGGAGGCGTTCCGGACGGAGATCGAGGCGGCGGCGGGCCGTGACCAGCGGCTCGACGCGGCCTGGCAGGAGTTGCAGGGCGAACTCGTCCTCACCGAGGACGCGCCGCTGCGGGCCCGCCGGGTCATCGAGCGCGCGGCCCTCGTGCTGCAGGGTGCGCTCCTGGTCCGGCACGCGCCGACCGCCGTCGCGGACGCGTTCTGCGCTTCGCGGCTCGCCGGGGACCGCGGGCTCGCCTTCGGGACGCTGCCGCCGGGCACCGATTTCGCGGCGCTGCTGGAGCGACTGCCTGCCTGACCTTCGCGTGATGCCGAGCCCCGCCCGCGCCCGTGTCGCCGAGGCGCGGGCGGGGCACGGCCTTCACGGGGCGGCTGCGCCGAGGCGCAACTCGGCGGCCACCGTCGCCCCGTAGCGGAGGAGCCTGCGGGCTCACCGACGAAACTCCGGCCCGCTTGTGCCGAAGCGCACCCAGCACCCCTTGTATCCTGCCGCCATGTCTGCTGGATCGCGCCGGGCGCGGGTCGAGGACGTGCACGCACTGGCATCGGGGATGCCGCATGTCACGGTTGTCCACGGCTCCGCCGGCAACCCGGTCTACCAGGTCGGACACAAGTCGTTCGTCTTCTTCCGCACTCCTCGCCCTGACGCCTTCGATCCCGAGACCGGTGAACGCTACGCGGACGTGATCGTGTTCTGGGTGCCGTCCGAGTCCGACAAGCAGGCTCTGGTCCAGGATCAGGCGTCCCCCTTCTTCACCACACCGCATTTCGACGGCCACCTGTCGGTACTCCTCCGGGCCGGCCGGATCGGCGAGCTCACCCTGACGGAACTGACCGAAGTCGTCCAGGACGCATGGCTGACCCAGGCCTCGCCAACCAGGGCCGCCCACTGGCTCAAGGCCCGCGGAGAGCAATGACCGGCTGACGCGCGACCGGCGTGGTGGAGTTGCCGCACGCCGCACGCCGCACGCCGCACGCCGCACGCCGGACGCCGCATGCCGCAGCCGCCCGGCACCAGTCCCAGTCCTACGACGTCCCGCCGGGCATCCTCGACCGGTCGCCGTCGGACCACGAGTTCACGTTCACCATCCGTGTCCCGGCCTCACGCTCTCGGGCCTTGCGCGTCCTCGCGGTAGAGATCGCTCAGCAGGACGACGGCGGCGTGGGTGGCGGGATGCGGGCTCTGCTGGGGCCAGATGAGGTGGACGGGGACGGGGTCGGTGTCGCGCAGAAGGCGATAAGCGATGCCGTCGCGACGGTACTGGGTGGCGGTCGACTGCGGAGTGACGCCGACGCAGCGGCCGGTGGCGATGGCGGCGAGCCAGTCGTCGACGTCCTGGATGTACTCCACGTCAGGGCCGGCCCCTTCGGGCCACAGGTCCAGGGTCGTGGTGCCGGTGCGCCGGTCCACCACGAGGGTGCGCTCGCGGATCTCCGACAGACGGATGCCGCGCCGCCTGGCCCACGGGTCGTCGGAGGCCAGCGCGACGTAGCGGCGCTCGTGACCGACCAGGGCGTGAGCGTAACGACGCGTGTCGACGGCGGTCCGGATGACGGCCATGTCGCACAGGCCCTCGGCGAGCCCGCCGGTGGGGGTGTTGTGGCGAATCAGGTGGAGTTCGACATCTGGGTAGCGGTCGCGCCAGCGGCGCTGGAACTCGGCCGTGAGCCGGCCCATCGCGGACCAGGCGTGGCCGATGCGCAGGCGGGTGTGACCGGTGGTGGCCCGGCGGACCAGCTCGTCGGCCTCGGCGAGCATGTGCCGGGCGCGGGCCAGGACCTCGACGCCGGCCGTGGTGGGGGTGACCGTACGGCTGGTGCGGTGCAGGAGCCGTACGCCGAGGATCCGCTCCAAGGCCAGCAGGGTGCGCGAGACGGACGCCTGGGAGACACCCAGTTCGATCGCGGCGTCGGTGAAACTTCCGGTGTCGACGATGGCGACCAGGCAACGCAGATGCCGCAGCTCCAGATCCGGCGAACCATCCATACGTCCAGCGTATAGGTTCGGCGTCGGATGCATTTTGCGTATGGGTCCATGAGGCGGATGGTCGCGTCATGGAAACCGATGCTCGCGCGGAGCCGACCGTGTCCACCGCACCACAGGGCGCCTCACCTCGCTGGTCCGGGATGGCCCTGATGCTGGGCAGCGGCCTGTCCAACCAGCTCGGAGCGTCCGTCGCCGCACTCGCCTTCCCGGTCCTGGGGCCGGTGGGTGTGGTCGCCGTACGCCAATGGGTGGCCGCCGGGGTGCTGTTGAGCGCCGGGCGGCCGAAGCTGCGTACATTCACCGCCGCACAGTGGAGGCCGGTGGTGGGGCTGGCCGTGGTGTTCGCGACCATGAACCTGACGCTGTACACGGCGATCGACCGGATCGGGCTCGGGCTGGCGGTCACCCTGGAGTTCCTCGGGCCGCTCACCGTCGCACTGGCGGGCTCCCGCCGTCGCATCGATCTGGTCTGCGCGCTCGTCGCCGGCGCGGCGGTACTCGTCCTCACCCGGCCCCGGCCCAGCACCGACTACCTCGGCATCGCCCTGGCCCTGCTGGCCGCCGTGTGCTGGGGCTGCTACATCCTGCTCAACCGCACCATGGGACAGCGCCTGCCCGGGGTCGAGGGATCCGCGGCCGCCGCACTCGTCTCCGGCGCGCTCTACGTGCCGGTCGGCATCACCGTGCTGTGTCTGCACCGGCCCACCACGACCGCCCTCCTGTGCGCGCTGGCCGCGGGTGTGCTGTCCTCCGCGGTGCCCTTCCTCGCCGACCTGCTCGCGCTGCGGGTCGTCCCCGCCCACTTCTTCGGGATCTTCATGAGCGTCAACCCGGTGTGTGCCGCACTGGTGGGCCTCCTGATACTCGGCCAGAACCTCGGCCCGGCATCATGGACGGCCATCGCCGTGATCGTCGCCGCCAATGCCGTGGCCGTCGGCACGGCAGCGCACCGCCCTCCGGTCCGTCACGACCACCCGGAAGGTGTGTGAATAGAGTGGGCGGGTGGATCTCAACGCCGTGCGCACCTTTGTCGCGGCTGCGGACGCCGGCCAGTTCCAGGAAGCCGCCGCAGCCCTGTCGATCACCCAGCAAGCCGTTTCCAAGCGCATCGCCGTGCTGGAAAAGGATCTGGGAGTGCGCCTGTTCACCCGCACTCCGCGCGGCGCCGAACTCACCATCGACGGCCAGGCGCTCCTGCCCCACGCCCGCGAACTCCTCCGGGCCGAAGACCGGGCCGACGCCTCCGTGCGCCCCGGCCGGCGCCCCCTGCGCGTCGACGTCCTCAACCGGCGGATCGCTCCGGCGGTGCTCCTCCAGGACTTCTACCGCACGCGTCCCGAGATCGAGCTCGACGTCGTCACCCTGAACGCCGATGTCGACACGGCGATCGCCGCCGTCGAGGCCGGGACGATCGACGCGACGTTCCACGCGATCACCGTCCCCGAGCATCATCTGCCGGCCTCGATCAAGACCGCCAGAGTGATCGACGACCCGCACGAGCTGCTCGTCGGCCCCTCCCACGCGCTGGCCGACGCCGACAGCGTCACGCCCGCACAGCTCGCCGGCCACCGCATCTGGATGCCCGGCATGGCACCCGGCACCGAGTGGGCCGATTACTACGACGAGTTCGCCGCGGCGTTCGGTCTCACGATCGACGTCGTCGGGCCTGTCTTCGGGAACGAGGCGCTGCTGGACGAGATCGCCGACTCCGCCGACCTGGCGACCCTCGTGGGCGAAGGGTCGCGCTATCTCTGGCCCGACAGCTACGATCTGCGCCGCATTCCCGTGCGGAACCCGACGCCGGTCTACCCGATGTCACTGATCTGGCGCGGTGACAACCGGCATCCGGTGCTCGACGCGTTCCGCGCCCACCTGGAGGCGACACGAGCGCGAACCCCGGACGTCGAGGTGTGGGAACCGACATGGAGTCAGCGGACAGCCAGGAGGTCGTGAGACCCACGGCAGGTGTCTGCCCCTCCGTCCCCCGCCCCTGAGGCCTGTGCCCCTCCGTCCCTCAGCGGAGCACCACCGTGCGCCTCCCCTGGACGAACACCCGGCCTTCGCAGTGCCAGCGGACGGCCCGGGCCAGGGCTGCCGACTCCGCGTCGCGGCCGATCGCGGCCAGATCCTCGGGGGTGTGGCTGTGGTCGGCGCTGATCACCTCCTGGGCGATGATCGGGCCTTCGTCGAGGTCGGCGGTGACGTAGTGGGCCGTCGCGCCGACGAGTTTGACGCCGCGGTCGTGGGCCTGGTGGTAGGGCTTGGCGCCCTTGAAGCTCGGCAGGAACGAGTGGTGGATGTTGATCAGCCGGCCGGGCAGCCGGGTGCACAGATCGTCGGAGAGCACCTGCATGTAGCGGGCGAGGACGACCAGGTCGACGGCGAACGAGTCGATGAGTTCGAGGAGTTGTGCCTCGGCCCGGGGCTTGGTCGCGGCGGTGACCGGCACGTGGAAGAAGGGGATGCCGTGCCAGGTGACGAGTGCCTCGTGGTCGCGGTGGTTGGAGACGACCGCGACCACGTCGATGGGCAGGTCGCCGCTGCGGGTGCGGAAGAGCAGGTCGTTGAGGCAGTGGTCGTAGCGGGACACCATGATCAGCACGCGTCGGCGGGTGCCGACCGGTTCAAGGTGCCACCGCATGGCGAAGGGGGCGGCCACGGCGGCGAAACCGTCGCGCAGGGACTGCGTGGTGTTCTCGCCGCCGGCTGCGGCGAAGTGCACCCGCATGAAGAAGTGGCCGTCCCTGCGGTCACCGAACTGCTGGTTGTCGATGATGTCGCTGCCGTGCTCGACGAGGAACCGCGAGACGGCGTGGACGATGCCGGGCGCCTCGGGGCAGTCCAGGGTGAGGACGTGCTCGACCGGCGTCGTGGCGGGGACGGCCGGCGAGGGGGCGGGGGAGGCGGGGACGGGGGACGCGGCGGAAGCCGGGGAATCAGTCATGGTGTCGGCATTCGGTGACGTTGGCGTCGAGGCCGCCGCGGGCGGCCTCCTGGCATGTGGCCTTCATGTCCCGGCCGGTGTCGCGCTCGGTCGTGATGACCTTGGCGAGACTGTCCATGTACGTGGGGTGACCCGCCCGGCGACAGACGAAGCGCCGGGCCGCCCGTATCGGCCCCACCGTGCGGGAGGGGGCCGACGCGGGCCGAGCGCGGGCCGATGTGCCCGGCGCGGTCAAGGCAGCTCGGGGCCGCGGTATTCGCTCATCGCGTCGATGAGCCAGCGCGCCAGGTAGTCGGCGAACGACGACCGCGGCAGCAGGCGGTACGTCGGCCCGTCGTCGACCTGCCAGAGCAGGACCGCGATCGGTCCCACCGTCGTCGACACGGCCCGGCCCGGACCGAAGACCCGAGGATGCAGGTCCAGCGGGCAGCCCTTCTCCAGCACCTGCCGGGCGGCCGGGCCGCTCAGTTCGAGGGTGGTGCGGTTCGCCGAGACATCGACGACCGAACCCGGATCCGTGGCGAGCGCCTCCCTCAACTCGTCGACCACAGGCCCCACTTCGGCCTGAGACAGGACCAGCCACTCGTCGGGGCCGAGCCAGAACGCCGTGTGGCCGCCGGAGGTGGTGGTCCCGCCGTGCTCGCGGGGGAGTGGTGCCCCCAAGGTCTTCTCGATGCGGGTCGCCGCCGCGGAGGCCGGATCGACGCGCACGTTCACCATGCCGACGAAGGGCCACTCGGCCAGCGTGACACCGCGGGCCCCGGTGACGGCCGCGTCCCGCATCCGCTCCGCGAGATGCGCCAGAGGGCTCACGCGCCAGGCCGGCAGGCCGGTGCGCGCTTCGTTCGTGGACTCAGCCATCGCGCTTGGTCCCTTCCGGGTCGTAGAGGACGGAGTCGGTGACCTCGACGGGCACCAGGTCGTCGCCCACAGGGGCGAGCAGGGTCGAGCCGATCCTGGCCCGCCCGCCGGCGACGAGGGCGAGGGCGAAGGGGCGGCCGAGTGCGGCGCTGTGATAGCTGGAGGTGACGTGGCCGAGCATGGGCACCGGCCCGGCCTCGGGGGTCAACGGTGTGTCCTGCGCGATGAGTTGGGATCCCTCAGGCAGTCGCGTCGTACGGTCGGTGGGCAGCAGGCCGACCAGTTGCTTGCGGTCGGCGCGTGTCGTGTCGGCGCGGGAGTAGGACCGGTTCCCGATGAAGTCCTTGCGCTTGGAGACCACCCAGTCCATGTTCGCGTCCTGGGGGGTGACGGTGCCGTCGGTGTCCTGGCCGACGATGATGAATCCCTTCTCGGCGCGCAGGACGTGCATCGTCTCGGTGCCGTACGGAGTGATGTCGTACGGCTTTCCGGCCTCGTACACCTGCTCCCAGACGGCTCGGCCGTACCAGGACGAGACGTTGATCTCGAAGGCGAGCTCACCGGAGAAGGAGATCCGGCAGACGCGGGCCGGGATGCCCGAGGCGAGCGTCGTCTCGCGGAAGGCCATGAAGGGGAACGCCTCGGCGGAGACGTCGAGTTCGGGGGCGAGCTTCGCGATGACGGCACGTGACTTCGGGCCGACGACGGCGACCGTCGCCCACTGTTCGGTCACCGAGGTGCAGTGGACGTCGAGCTCGGGCCACTCGGTCTGCAGCCACTCCTCCAGCCAGTCCAGGACCCCGGCGGCGCCACCCGTCGTGGTGGTCATGAAGTAGCGGTTCTCGTCGAGGCGCAGCGTCACGCCGTCGTCGAAGATCATGCCGTCGGGCTTGCACATCACGCCGTAGCGGGCCATGCCGGGCTTGAGCTTCTTGAAGGCGTTGGTGTAGACGCGGTTGAGGAACTCGCCCGCGTCCGCGCCCCAGATCTCGATCTTTCCGAGGGTGGTGGCGTCCATGAACGCCACGCCTTCGCGGGCCGCGCGGCACTCGCGGGCGACGGCCGCATCCATGTCCTCGCCCGGCCGGGGGTAGTACCAGGGCCGCTTCCACTGTCCGACGTCCTCGAACTCGGCGCCGTGGGCGGCGTGCCAGCCGTGGATGGACGTGGTGCGCTCCGGGTCGAAGAGGTCCCCGCGCTCACGTCCGGCGAGGGCGGCGAAGGCCACCGGTGTGTAGGGCGCCCGGTAGGCGGTGGTGCCGATCTCGCCGGGTGACGCGCCCGCGCCGAGGGCCTCGGCGATCACGCCGATCGCGTTGACGCCGGACGTCTTGCCCTGGTCGTTCGCCGTGCCGAGGGAGGTGTAGCGCTTGACGTGCTCGACGCCGCGCATGCCGGCGCCGGTGGACCGCCAGACGTCGGCGACGGTGACGTCGCGCTGGAGGTCCACGAAGTGGGTGTCCCAGGTGCCGGGTTCGCCGGCGGGGGAGGGCACCAGCCACAGGGCACGGACGTCGGGCCGTGCGTCCTCGGACGGCGCCGCCGGCACCGGAACGGGGAACCCCGCCTCGGTCGCCGCCAGCGCACCGGCTCGCGTCCCTTCGGCCAGAGCCCCGTCCGGACCGTACGTCCCACGCGCCGCGCCGACGATCTGCTGGTCCCGCACAGTGCCGTCAGGCACGAAGGCGACCAGCTCGTCGTCCCAGCGCAGCTTGCCCTGGCGCTGGCTGTGCAGGTGGACGACCGGACTCCAGCCGCCTGAGACGGCGAGCAGGTCACAGTCGAACTCCTGTTCCTCGCCGACGAGTTGACCTTCCGCGTCGAGGGTCTGGACGGTCACGCCGGTGAGCCGGGACTCGCCGGTGGTGCCGACCACTGCGCTGGCCGTCAGTACCTGTACCCCGGTCGCCGTCGCGATCTCCGCGGCCCGCTGTGACAGTTCGGGCCGCGCGTCCACGACGGCGGCGATGCCGATGCCGGCTGCGTGCAGAGCGGCGACCGTGTCGTAGGCGCTGTCGTTGGTGGTGGCGACCACGGTTCGCCTGCCCGGGGCCACGCCGTACCGGTTGAGGTACGTGCGTACGGACGCGGCCAGCATCACGCCGGGACGGTCGTTGCCGGCGAAGGTCAGCGGGCGCTCGTGCGCACCGGTCGCCAGGACCACCTGGCGGGCGCGGATGTGCCACAGCCGTTGACGCGAGACGCCCGAGGAGGGGTCGGGTGCGTCGGCTCCGAGGTGGTCGGTCCGCCGCTCCAGGGCGAGGACATAGTTGTCGTCGTACGACCCGAACGCCGTGGTGCGCGTCAGAACAGTGACTTCGGGGGCCGCGTCGAGCGCCGCGCCGACCTCGGCCACCCACCCCGACCGAGTGCGTCCGGACAGCAGCGCGCCGCCGAGTTCAGGCTGGTCGTCCACCAGGATCACGCGCGCGCCGGACTCGGCTGCCGCGGCGGCGGCCGCGAGTCCGGCCGGGCCCGCGCCGACGACCAGGACGTCGGTATGGACGTACTTCTTGTCGTAGACGGCGGGGTCGGGGGTCGGGTCGAGCCGTCCCATGCCGGACAGCGTGGTCGCGGACAGGCCGTCGTACAGTTCGACCGTGGTCGCCGGGAGCATGCCCTCCGAACACGAACCACTGAGCTGTACGAGGGCGTTGGCCTCCTCGACGCCCGCCGAGACGATGCCGCGCGGGCGGCCGTGGTAGAGCGACGGGGCGGCCTCGACGATGCCGTTGGCCAGCATGGCGGAGGCAAGGGTGTCGCCGGGATGCCCCGTCAACTCCCTTCCGTCGAGGGTGAAGTGGAGGAGAGTGGTGCGGTCGACGTGGCCTTCGTGGCCGAGCCGGAACTGCTGGTCGGTCATCGCTGCTCTCCGGCCGGGTCGGTGACGCGGGGTTCGGGGCGCGGCTCGTCGAGCCGGTAGGTGGCCAGCACCTCGTAACTGACGGTGTCGCGCAGGGCGTTGAACCATCGACGGCAGCCGTGACTGTGCATCCACCGCTCGGCGAAGGGGCCCTTCGGGTTGTCCCGGTAGAAGACGTACTCGGCCCACTGCCGGTCGTCGAGTTCGGCGGGGTTGTCGGGGTACGGGACGTGAGCCTGGCCCCCGTAGTGGTATTCGCTCTCGTTGTGGGGACCGCACCATGGGCAGTTGATCAGCAGCATCGCAGCAGCGTCCTCTCAGTGGGCCACGGCCGCGGCGCCGTGTTCGTCGATCAGTGCGCCCGTCGTGAAGCGATCGAGGGCGAAGGGGGCGTTCAGCGCGTGCGCCTCACCCGTCGCGATGGTGTGCGCGAAGGTCAGGCCGGCGGCCGGCGTGGCCTTGAAGCCGCCGGTGCCCCAGCCGCAGTTGACGAAGAGGTTCTCCACGGGAGTGGCGCTGATGATCGGCGAGGCGTCCGGGGTGACGTCGACGATGCCGCCCCAGGTCCGCAGCACATGAGCCCGCGCGAAGATCGGGAAGAGTTCGACCGCGGCGGCCATCTGTTCTTCGATCACGTGGAAGGAGCCGCGCTGCCCGTATCCGTTGTACGAGTCGACGCCCGCGCCCATCACCAGTTCGCCCTTGTGCGCCTGGGAGACGTAGACATGGACGTGGTTCGACATGACGACGGTGGGGTGGACCGGCTCGTGGAGCTCGGAGACCAGTGCCTGGAGCGGGTGGGACTGGACGGGGAGGCGGACTCCGGCCCGCTCGGCGAGCACGCTGCTGTGCCCGGCGGCCGCGAGGCCGACCCGGCCGGCGTTGATGCGGCCGAGGTTGGTCTCGACACCCACGACCTTCTCGCCGTCCTTGACGAAGCCGGTGACCTCGCAGCCCTGGATCAGGTCGACGCCCATCTCGTCGGCGCGGCGGGCGAGAGCCCAGGCGACGTGATCGTGCTTGGCGATGCCCGCGCGCGGCTGGAAGGTGCCGCCGAGCACCGGGTACCGGGTGTGGGGGGAGACGTTGAGGATGGGGCAGACCTCGGCGACCTGGTCCGGGTCGAGCCATTCGGCGTCGACTCCGTTGAGCCGGTTGGCGTTGGCGCGGCGCATGCCCTCGCGGACGTCCTGGAGGGTGTGTGCGAGGTTGAGGACGCCGCGCTGGCTGAACAGGAAGTCGTAGTCCAGTTCCTCCGGGAGTCCTTCCCACAGCTTGAGCGCGTGCTCGTAGATCGCCGCGCTCTCGTCCCACAGGTAGTTGGAGCGGATGATCGTGGTGTTGCGGGCCATGTTGCCGCCGGCCAGCCAGCCCTTCTCCAGGACCGCGACATCGGTGATGCCGTGTTCCTTCGCGAGGTAGTAGGCGGTCGCCAGGCCGTGCCCGCCCGCGCCGACGATGACGACGTCGTACGAGGAGCGCGGCTCGGGGTTGCGCCAGAGGAAGTCCGGGTGTTCCGGCGGCGCCGGCTGTGGCTGGGCGGTCATGCCGCGTCTCCGTTCGGGCGGGGCAGGCGGGGCAGATGGGGGTACAGAGGGAACGCGGCGGCGAGCTTCTCGACCCGGTCCCGCAGCAGGCTCGCCTGCTCCTCGCCGAGGTGCTCGGGCTTGAGCGCCCCGGCGATGACGTCGGCGACCTCACGGAACTCCTCGGCGCCGAAGCCGCGTGTGGCCAGCGCCGGTGTACCGATCCGCAGGCCGGAGGAGACCATCGGCGGGCGCGGGTCGAACGGCACCGCGTTGCGGTTGACGGTGATGCCGACGCGGTGCAGACGGTCCTCGGCCTGCTGCCCGTCGAGCGCGGAGTTCCGCAGGTCGACGAGGACCAGGTGGACCTCGGTGCCGCCGGTGAGCACGGTGATCCCGGCCTCGGCCACATCGTCGCTGAGCAGTCGCCCGGCCAGGATGCGGGCGCCGTCCAACGTGCGCTGCTGGCGCTCCTTGAACTCCTCGCTCGCCGCCACCTTGAAGGCCACCGCCTTCGCCGCGATGACGTGCTCGAGGGGCCCGCCCTGCTGCCCGGGGAACACCGCGGAGTTGATCTTCTTGGCGAGACCGGCCCGGCTGAGGACGACTCCGCCGCGCGGACCGCCGAGGGTCTTGTGGGTGGTGGTCGTGACAACGTCCGCGTACGGAACGGGGCTCGGGTGCAGTCCGGCCGCGACGAGCCCGGCGAAGTGCGCCATGTCCACCATCAGATAGGCGCCCACCTCGTCGGCGATCCGCCGGAACGCGGCGAAGTCGAGGCGGCGGGGGTAGGCCGACCAGCCGGCGACGATCAGCTTGGGCCGGTGCTCGCGCGCGAGCCGCTCGACCTCGTCCATGTCGATACGCAGGTCGGACTCGCTCACGTGGTACGGCACGACGTTGTAGAGCTTGCCGGAGAAGTTGATGCGCATGCCGTGGGTCAGGTGACCGCCGTGCGCCAGGTCGAGGCCGAGGATGGTGTCGCCCGGGCTGAGGAGCGCGAACATCGCCGCGGCGTTGGCCTGGGCGCCCGAGTGCGGCTGCACGTTCGCGGCCTCGGCGCCGAACAGGTCCTTGACCCGGTCGATGGCCAACTGCTCGACGACGTCCACGTGTTCACAGCCGCCGTAGTAGCGGCGGCCGGGGTAGCCCTCGGCGTACTTGTTCGTGAGGACCGATCCCTGGGCCTCCATGACGGCGGCCGGGGCGAAGTTCTCCGACGCGATCATCTCCAGCGTCGACTGCTGGCGGTGCAGCTCGGCGTCGACGGCGGCGGCGATGTCCGGGTCGAGCTCTCTGAGCGCAAGGGCGTGGAGCGAAGCGGGGGTGGTCGTAGGCGTGGTGATCGACTGGGCGTCCGTTGCCATCTGCACACCATTCTGAGAGCCGGCTAATGAGCAACTGATATATCAGTCTGTGCGGTAAGGTATGGGACCTCGATGGACAGGTCAAGGGGGCCTCATGCAGCACGTGGCGACCGAGCCGACGGTCGGTGGCGAGGAGCTGTCCCTCGCCGAGCGCGCCTACCGCGCCATCCGCGACCAGCTCGTCATGCTCGACATCCGCCCGGGCGCGCCCATCAACGAGGACCAGCTCGCCCAGTCCCTGGGAGTCGGCCGCACCCCGGTGCGCGAGGCCCTCAAGCGGCTCCAGTACGAGCGCCTCGTCACCACCTATCCGAGGCGCGGCACCTTCGCCACCGAAGTGAACATCACCGACCTGGCCCATATCTCCGAAGTCCGCCTGGAGCTCGAGCCCTTGGCCGCCGCCCGTGCGGCGCGGCGGGCCACGGCCGAGGACCGTGCGGCGCTGACGGCCGTACGGCGTGAGCTGGCAGGCGTGGATCCCCGGCACGGCGACGCGGCCGAGCTGATGCACCTGGATCTCAAGGTCCACCGTGCCGTGTACGCCGCCACGCACAACCCGTACCTGGAAGACACTCTCATCCGTCACGACAACCTGGCGACGCGGATCTGGTGCCTGTTCATCGACCGGCTCGCCGACATGGCCGGCCATGTCGAGGAGCACGGACCGCTGATCGACGCGATCGTCGCCGGTGAGCCTGATGCGGCGGCCCAGATCGCCCGCGCACATGTCGAGGGCTTCGAACGGGCCGTGCGCGACGCCATCTGACCACGGCCCCTGGCCTGGCCGCGGGCCCGACTCGCCTGTCGGGGCGGCGAGTCGACGAACCCGTGACGCGCCGGAGGCTCTGCGGCCCGCGGGTCAGCGCGCGGCGCCCCGCGGCGCCTCGGGGTGCAGCGGGGGCCTGCCGGCAAGGGCGGTCCACAGATGCGGGGCGACGTCGTCGCCGGGCAGCTGCGCGACCATGAAGCGGACGCAGTGCTCGGTCAACTCACATCTCGTGCTGGCAGCCGAAGTTCCCTGGGGCGGCTTCAAGGGATCCGGTTACGGCCGGGACCTGTCGGTGTACGCGCTGGACGACTGCTCGCGCACCAAGCACGTCATGCACAACCATGCGCGCAGACCTCCGTGGCCAGGAGAGGAGGGACGCCGAAGTGTCACCCTAAAGTTGAGGTCGAGGGGACGCTCGTCCGGGGGTGTGGCCGAGCCGCCCCCGCTCACTCGATCCTGTTCACCCGGATCAGCGTCTGCTGCCCGTTCGCCACCAGCTTGCGTGCGCCGTCGTCCTGGGCGGCGAAAACCTCCAGCTGACACACGGTCAGGGTCCGCCCTGCCTTGAGGACGGTTCCGACGGCCTCGAGGTGGTTCCCGAGGGCGGGCGCGAGCAGGTTGATCTTGTATTCGACCGTGAGCACATCGGTGTTCTCGGGGAACAGAGTGAAGGCCGCGTAGCCACCGGCGCTGTCGGCGATGGAACTGGTGGCGCCGGCGTGGAAGTAGCCGTGCTGCTGGGTGACTTCGGGCCGGGCCGGGAGCACGATGTGCACGACACCCGGTGCGATGCGCGTGAGCCGCGCACCGAGGTGGGCCATCAGTCCCTGTCGGTCGAAGCTGGCCCGGACGCGCTCCTGCACTTCGGTGGTCGCCTGCTCCTGGTGCTCGTGGCGTTCCACGTGTTCTCCTTCGTCGGACTTCGGACTTCGGACTTCGGACTTCGGACTTCGGACTTCGGACTTCGGACTTCGGGTTTCGGACTTCGGACTTCGGGTTTCGGTGGGCGAGCGCTGTGAGGCGCCTTCGTCAGAGGGCCAGGCGTTCGGCCAGAAGGATGCCGCCGATGACGATCATCATGGCGCCGGAAGCGCGGGTGACGGCCCGGGCCGCCGAGGGCCGGGTCTTCAGGACGGTGCGGGCGAGGACACCGACCGAGAGGTAGACGACGGCGCACGCCGTCATGTGGAGCACGCTGAGCAACCCCGTCTGCGCGGCGACAGGCCAGCCGTCCGCCGGGTGGATGAACTGCGGGAACAGCGAGAAGTACAGGAGCAGCGCCTTGGGGTTGAGCCCACTGATCCCGGCTCCCTTGAGCATGATCTGTCCGCGCGACGTGGCCATCGGTTCGGTGGACGCGCCCAGGGCCGCCGGGCGGCGAAGAACGCCCCAGCCCAGCCACATCAGGTAGGCGGCGCCGGCGAGGGTCAGCGCCGTGAGGACGGTCGCCGAACTCGCCACGATCGCCACCAGGCCCACGACGGCGAGCAGGGTGTAGCCCACGTATCCGGCTATCAGCCCGGTGACCGCCGGGACGACCGACCGGCCCCGCAGCCCGGCGGAGATCGCGTAGGCCCAGTCGGCGCCCGGTGTGAACACCAGCAGAAGATCCACCGCCAGAAATGCCGCCACTGTTGTCGTGTCCATCGATCGGTCCCTCTCAGTTTCCGTGCTTGAGAGGGAAGGTTAGGCGCGATGTGTCCGATAGTGTTCCTGTCTTTACTCCATGACCGGGTCATCTGAGGGAGAATCTTCCCCATGGACGCCATGGACCGGAAAATTCTTACCGAGCTGCAGCTGGACGGCCGCCTGACCATCACCGAGCTGGCCGCCCGTGTGCAGCTGAGCGTCTCGCCCTGCCATCGCCGGCTGCGGGACCTCGAACGCGAAGGCGCCATCCGCGGCTATCGCGCCGTCGTCGACCCTGCGGCCGTCGGCCTGGATTTCGAAGCCCTGGTCTTCGCCACCCTGTGCTGGGAGCACCGCGACACCGTCACCGCCTTCGAGGAGGCCGTGACCGCCATCCCTCACGTCATCCAGGCCCAGCGTCTCTTCGGCGACCCTGACTACCTGCTGCGCGTCGCCACCGCGGACCTCGCCGCCTACCAGCAGCTCTACGATCAGCAACTGGCCCAACTGCCCGGTGTGCAGCGCCTGACGTCCACCCTCGTCATGAAGAACGTGGTGCAGGACCGGCCACTGCCCGAGTAGCCCCTCGGTGATGTGCTGGTGCCCTGCAGGGCGGTCACCGGCCGCTCCGCCGTGCGTCTGCGGAGCGGCGTCCTGGAGGTGTGTCCGGGGGAGCCGCGCCCTACAGGTGAGGCGGGACCACGGCGTCGATCAGATGGGGGCCCGGTTCCGCGAACGCGTGGCGGAGCTGATCGGCGAGTTCCTCGCAGGTGGTCGCCCGTGTTGACGGGACGCCCATCCCTTCCGCGATCTTTGCGAAGTTCAGGTCGGGCGAGGAGAGGTCGAGCAGCGTCTTCGCGGCAGGACCCGAGAGATCGGCGCCGACCCGCAGCATTTCGAGGCGCAGTACGGCGTAGGCGCTGTTGTTCAGGATGACGGTGGTGACGTCGAGGTTCTCGCGTGCCTGGGTCCACAGGGCCGAGATCGTGTACATCGCGCTGCCGTCGGCCTCCAGGTTGACGACCGGCCGGTCCGGTGCCGCGAGCGCCGCCCCGGTGGCCACCGGGATGCCCTGCCCGATGGCGCCGCCGGTCAGGGTGAGGACGTCGTGGCGGGGCGCGCCGGCCGTCGCCGCCGGCAGGGCCGCGCCGGAGGTGTTCGCCTCGTCCGAGACGATCGCGCCGGCGGGGAGCAGGGCGCCGACGACTTCGGCCCAGTTGTTCGCGGTGAGCGGGCCGCTCGGGAGTGCCGGGAGGGCGGGCTCGGCCAGGGTCGGGAGCGTGTCCGCGGCCACCTGCCCGGCCAGCGCTTCCAGAGCGGCGACCACGTCCTGGGACGGATCGGCGAGGGTGTGCACCTGGGCGCCCTCCGGTACCAGGTCGCTCGGCTTGCCGGGGTAGGCGAAGAACGACACCGGGGAGCGGGTGCCCGCCACGATCAGGTGCTTGACGCCGTCCAGTTGGCGGACGGCCTGCTCGGCGAGGTAGCGCAGACGCTCGATGGCGGGCAGGCCCGCGCCGCGCTCCAGTCGCGCGGGGAAGGTCTCCGCCAGCGCGCGCAAGCCGGTGGCGTTCGCGATCCGGCTGGTCGCGAGGAGCCCGGGCTCGCGGCAGGCCGGGCCGCCGATCAGCAGCGCGGCGGGTTCGCCGCTGCGCAGGATGTCGGCGATCGATGACACCGTCTGCGGATCGGGAGCCGCAGGAGTACGCGAGGGCAGTGGTGCGGCGACCTGGCCGCCCTCGTCCCAGGACGCGTCGGCGGGCAGGATCAGCGTCGCGACCTGTCCCGGTGCCTCCATCGAGGCCGCCACCGCGGCCGCGGTGTCGGCCCCGACCTCGGCGACCCGGTCACTGCGGCGCACCCAGCCGCTCACCGAACCGGCCACCGGATCGATGTCGGACTCCAGGGGAGCGTCGTATTTCTTGTGGTGGGTGGCGTGGTCGCCCACCACGTTCACGACGGGGGTGTGGGCCCGCCGCGCGTTGTGGAGGTTGGCCAGCCCGTTGCCGAGGCCGGGGCCCAGGTGCAGCAGCGTGGCGGCCGGTTTGCCGGCGATACGCGCGTATCCGTCGGCGGCCCCGGTGACGGCACCCTCGAACAGGCCGAGCACGCCGCGCATTTCGGGTACGGAGTCGAGCGCGGCGACGAAGTGCATCTCCGATGTGCCGGGGTTGGCGAAGCACACTTCGACGCCGGTACGGACGAGAGTACGGATCAGCGACTGCGCGCCGTTCATGGGCGGCCTCTCCGTCGTGGCCGTCCGCGCTGATCGACAGGGCTGACGGCCGGCGACTGTCTGTCGTGGGATACGCGAGGGTTGCCTGGGTCGCCTGCGGATACTAAGCGGTCGGTAATCCCGTGTCGAGGGAGGGACCTCGGTCCCTCCCTCATCGTCCTCGTCGAAACCCGGCAACGAGGACCCCCGACACCGGACCGAATCGATCAGGTGGCCGCCCAGGCGCCGTTGCCGGACTCCAGGAGCGTCTGCTGCTCCTTCAATGCTTGCTCGGTGAACACCCGGTACCCGGTCTCCGGCCGGTATCCATGGATCTCCCTGGTGTCGAGCGCCCGCATGTAGTCCAGTACGGCGGCGTTGACGACCTGCCCGGGGACCAGCACGGGGAAGCCGGGCGGGTACGGCGTCACAAAGGTGGCCGAGACGACGTCCCGGCCGCCGGTCATGGCCTCGGTGACCTCGTCCGCCGACAGGTACTCGCACTGCGTCTCGTCGTACGCCAGGTAGAAGGCCCGGCGGATGTCCCCTTCGGGTGTACGGCCTCCCGGCCGGAAGGCGGGATGGAAGGAGCTGAAGTCGGGCAGGGCGACGACGGTGTCCCGGGCGGCGTCGTCGCCCTGTCGACGCAGGGCAGGCGGGCCCAACTCGTCCTTGCGGTCCTCCAGTTCCTCGACGATCTTGAGGAGCACCTCGATGAGGTAGGCGACGGCGCTGCGGGTGGTGCCGATGTTCGTCATGAACAGCAGCGTGTTGCGGGTGCTCTTGTTGACCTGCACCCCGTAGCGGTCCATCAGGTGCTCATGCTTGAACGTGTCCCCGTCGATGCCCGTGAGACCGATGTGCAGGGTCGCCCGGGTCGGGTCGAGCACGAACTCGTCGTCCTCCCACGCGGTCGACATCCGTGCCAGGCCCGTCCGCAACGGCTGTTCCACGCCGGAGGCCCGGAACTCGCCCGGGATCAGGTCGGGTGTCGTCAGGAAGCGCAAGTACCGGCTGAGTACAGGGTGCTGGTCGATCGCGTCACGCAGTACCCCTGCCTGTTCGAGCTGCTTCTGCACCAGCTCGAACCCCTCCAGCGCGGCCTGTCTTCGGCCCAGGTCGAGGGAGGCGAGGATCTGGTAGTTGGGGGAGGTGGAGGTGTGCGTCATGTACGCCTCGCGGAACGTCTCCGCCGTGCGGTGACTGAAGTCCTGGTCGAAGACGTGGATCATGGAACCCTGGCGCAGCGAGGTGAGCGTCTTGTGCGTCGACTGCGTGGCGTACACCCGGATCCGGGCCTTGGCGGGGTCGGGGACGAGCCGGTGGTCGAGGAGTGTGTCGTCGTCGGGGTCGTCGCCCAACTCCTCCTGCTGTCGGGCGTACCGGTCGGCGAGTCCCGGTCCGCGCAGGTTCTCCGTGAGGGTGCGAGCGGCGGCCATGGCGGTGCGCCGGCGGTAGACCGGGTGGAAGCGGGCGAAGGCGAACCACGCCTCGTCCCACAGGAACGCCAGATCGGGCTTGAGCGCCAGGCACTCCTCCATCACCCGCGTCGGGTTGTAGACGATGCCGTCGAAGGTGCAGTTGGTCAGCATCAGCATCTTGACGCGGTCGAGGAGACCGGCCCGCCGCAGCTCCAGCAGCTTGCGCTTGATCTCCCGCACCGGCACGGCCCCGTACATCCCGTACCGGTCCAGGGGGTAGGCGTCGAGATAGACCACCTGGGCGCCCGCCAGCATCAGCCCGTAGTGGTGGGACTTGTGGCAGTTGCGGTCGACCAGGATGATGTCGCCCGGCCGTACCAGGGCCTGCACGACCACCTTGTTGGCGGTGGACGTGCCGTTGGTGACGAAGTACGACTGGCGCGCTCCGAACGTCTTGGCCGCGAGGTCCTGCGCCTCCCGCAGCGGGCCCGTCGGCTCCAGCAAGGAGTCGAGGCCGCCCGAAGTGGCGGACGTCTCGGCGAGAAAGATGTTCAGCCCGTAGAACTCGACCATCTCGGGGATCCAGTGCGACGTCAGCAGAGACGTTCCGCGGGAGATGGGGAGGGCGTGGAACACACCGGTCGGACGTCTGCTGTGTGCTCTGAGCGCGGTGAAGAAGGGTGCGCGGAAGCGTTCGCGGACGCCGTGCAGAATCGACAGGTGGAGTTCGAGCAGCCCTTCGCGCGCGTGGAAGACCCGGGCGAATCCGCTGCTGAGCACACCGGCGATCCGCTCCACCGATCCGTCGGTCATGAGATAGAGGTCCATCTCGGGCCGCAGTTCGAGCAGCCGCGCACCGAGCGCCTGCGCCCGCTGCTCGTAGGGCCCGTCCTGCGCGAGCGGGTCGGCCTGCGGCTGTTCGACCAGGCCCGCGACGACACTCAGGTCGTACGGGGAACGGTCGGCGAACCTCCGGTGGATGACCACGGCTTGCAGGCCGGGGTTGACGAGGACCGCCGTCACCGCGTCCTCGAAGCTGGGCGCGACGACGATCTCGTACACGAACTCGTCCTCGGCGCGGCGCCGGCCGCGCAGCGAGATGCGCAGCGCCTCCTCCTCCGCCGCGGTCAGTTCGCCGACGACGAGGACCTCGAAGTACGGCTTGGGTGTGGTCCCGCCCGGAAGCGGTTCCTCCCCGGCCACAGTGGTCGGTTCGGCCTTCCGGGGCGTCGCGCTGCGGTACGACTCCGTGCCCAGGGCGCGATGCAGTTCGTCCGTGCGCCGGGCCAGGCCGTACCGGTCCTCGGCCGCGCGTAGGCGGCGCAGTTCGGCGAAGGCGGACCTGCCGGGGAAGGCCCAGCAGTTCTCGATCGGCAGCAACTGCCGGAAGAGTTCGTCCAGCCGCTCCTGCGTCGCCTGCCTACGGGCCGCGCTCGAGGTGTCGGACGCCCACTGGCGTGCGAGTTCGGTCAGGGAGCTCCAGGCGTCGGCACGCAGCTGACGGACGCTGCTGTACACGCCGGCAGGCGGATTGGCGGGTGTGTCACCCATCGTGTGGCTTCCTCGTTTGTGACGTCGTGTCTCGGGAGGGCGGTGATCGAACGGGGTCGCGCGTACAGGGGCACGCGTACGGGAGTGGCGCGCGGGATTCCTCAGGTGGGCCGGACGACGCACCGGCCGGCGCGCCAGACGGCGCGGACGAGGGGAACGCCGGGGCGATAGGCGAGGTGCACGTGCGAGGGCGCGTCCAGGAGTACGAGGTCGGCGCGCGCCCCGGGCGACAGCGTGCCGACGTCGTCGCGGCGCAGCGCCCGTGCGCCGCCCGCCGTCGCCGACCAGAGTGCCTCGTCCGGCGTCATGCCCATCTCCCGTACGGCCAGCGCGACGCAGAACGCCATCGAACTCGTGAAGGACGAGCCGGGGTTGCAGTCGGGGGACAGCGCCACGGTCGCGCCGGCGTCGAGCAGACGACGTGCGTCGGGGTAGGTCGCCCGCGTCGAGAACTCCGCGCCCGGCAGCAGCGTCGCCACCGTGTCGCCGTGCGCGAGCGCGTCGACGTCGGAGTCGGTGAGGTGGGTGCAGTGGTCGGCGGAGGCGGCGCCGAGTTCGACGGCGAGCTGGACGCCAGGCCCGTGGCCGAGCTGGTTGGCGTGCATCCTCGGCAGGAGTCCGCGGGCGGACGCTGCCTTGAGGATCGCGCGCGCCTGGTCCGCGTCGAAGGCTCCCCGCTCGCAGAAGACATCCGCCCAACGGGCGTGCGGCGCACACGCGTCGAGCATCGGGCCCGTCACCAGGCCGACGTAGCCGGCCGGGTCGTCGGCGAACTCGGCGGGTACGACATGCGCGCCGAGGAACGTCACCTCGTCGGTGTGGGCGGCGGCGACGGCCAGCGACCGGGCCTCGTGTTCCACCGTGAGGCCGTAGCCCGACTTGATCTCGACGGTGGTCGTGCCCTGCCGCAGCGCTTCGGACACATGGCGCCCGGCGGTGGCGTGGAGCGCGCTGTCCGGTGCGGCCCGGGTGGCCTCGACGGTCGTACGGATGCCGCCGGCGCTGTAGGCGCGGCCCGACATCCGCGCGTTGAACTCCGCGGTGCGGTCGCCGGCGAAGACGAGGTGGGAGTGCGAGTCGACGAATCCGGGGATGGTTGCCCGGCCCTGGGCGTCGAAGCTGTGGTCGGCCGCGGGCGCCTCGGCCCGGGGGCCCACCCAGGCGACGTCGGTGCCGTCGATGACCAGCGCGGCGTCGGTGATCAGGCCGAGCGCACCCGTCCCGAGCGTGGCGTCGTTGGTGACGAGGGCGCCGATGTTCGTGATGAGAGTGGAGGCGCCGGGCAGATCAGCACCGGGGCGCCCGGCTTCGGCGAGGGGCTGGGGGACTGGCATGTGAATCTCTCCGTGGATGCTGCGGCCAGGTCCTGGCGGCGCGGCGTGATCCGTGGGCACACGGCCGGGCAGCGGATGAGTGAGTGCCCCGGTGCGGACGGCGTTCCGTCGCGCGTCCGCACCGGGGGCTTCCATCAAGCACCAGGGCCCGGGCGCAGTGCCAGGGCCGCCGCCCGCATTGCGTCTCGTATCTCAGACTTCGTACGGGTGGTCGGGGGCGGGGCCGGCGGGCGGACGTAACCTCCCGGTATGTCTCCCGTTCCCGCCGCCGCCCAGGTGCTGGCCATCCTCCGCTATCTCGCGGGCCAGGCAGGGCCCGTACCCGCCGCGGCGATCAGCCGCGACGTCGGGCTTCCCCGCTCGACGACGTACCACCTGCTCGACACCCTGGCGCGCGAGGGCTTCGTCGTGCATCTGCTGGAGGAGCGACGCTACGGACTGGGCGTCAGCGCCTTCGAACTGGCCTCCGGATACAGCAGGCAGGCGCCCTTCCAGCGCCTGGCGCGGGTGCCGCTGGCCAGGCTCGTCGACAGCACGGGCCACAACGCGCACCTCGCCGTACTGCACGGCCGCGAGGTCATCTACGTGATCGAGGAACGGGCGCCGGGACGCGCGCCCCTGGTGACCGAGGTCGGTGTCCGGCTGCCGGCCCACCTCACCGCAAGCGGCCGGGCGGTCCTGGCCCGCCTGCCGCAGGCGCAGGTGCGGGCCCTGTTCCCCGACGCGTCGGCCTTCGTCCTGCGCAACGAGTCCGGTCCCGGCTCGCTGACCGCGCTCCGCCAACTCCTCGTGGAGGCGCGGCGGCGGGGGTACGCCACGGAGGACGGCGAGGTGACGCCGGGCTTCTCGTCCGTGGCGGCCGCGGTCCTCGACCACGGCGCGCACCCCGTCGCCGGAGTCGCGGTCACGTTCCGCGGCGACGAGGTCGGGGAGGAGCAACAGCGGCGGATCGCCGCGCAGGTGACCCGTACGGCGAACCAACTGAGCCGGCGCATCGGCGGGGTGGCCGACGCACAGGCCCGTACGCAGACTGCGGGACACCTCACCTAGAAGCGGTGCGCCTCACGCAGAAGCCGAACTCCCGCCGCCGGACAGGCCGGCGGCGGGAGTTCGGCTTTCTGGGATCAGGCGCGAGCGGTCACAGGGACCGGGCCCGTCCGGTCACAGGAACCACGTCCGATCGGTTCAGCCCAGCGGGCCGGTCACCGACTCGGCGGCCGCGAGGGCGCCGCCGGTGGCCACGAACTGCACGGCGGCCTCGATCTCGGGAGCGAGGTACCGGTCGGTGCCGGGGCCCTCGACATCGCGGCGCAGTCCGGCCAGCACGGCCGCCGTGGCGGGCGCGGGGGCCAGGGGGCCGCGGAGGTCGAGCGCGCGGGCCGCGGTGAGGATCTCGACGGCGACCACGCGGGTCAGGCCGTCGATGGCGCGGCGCAGCTTGCGGGCCGCGGCCCACCCCATGGAGACGTGGTCCTCCTGCATGGCGCTGGAGGGGATGGAGTCGACCGAGGCGGGCGCGGCGAGGCGCTTGAGCTCGGAGACGATGCCCGCCTGGGTGTACTGGGCGATCATGTGGCCGGAGTCCACGCCCGGGTCGTCGGCGAGGAAGGCGTTCAGGCCGTGGTTGCGCGCGACGTCGAGGAAGCGGTCGGTACGCCGCTCACTGACGGAGGCCACGTCGGCGACGGAGATGGCCAGGAAGTCCAGGACACAGGCCACGGGCGCGCCGTGGAAGTTTCCGTTGGACTCGACGCGCCCGTCCGGCGTGACGACGGGGTTGTCGATGGCGCTGGCCAGCTCGCGCGAGGCGACCGTCTCGGCGTGCGCCAGCGTGTCGCGGGCGGCGCCGTGGACCTGCGGGGTGCAGCGCAGCGAGTATGCGTCCTGGACCCGGGTGCACTCCGGACCGCGGTGGCTCGCGACGATCTCCGACCCCTTCAGGAGGGCGGTGAGGTTGGCGGCACTCGAACCCTGGCCCGGGTGCGGGCGCAGGGCCTGGAGGTCGGCGGCGAACACGGCGTCCGTGCCGAGCTGGCCCTCGACGCTCATGGCGGCGGCGATGTCGGCGGTGCGCAGCAGCATCTGCAAGTCGTGCGCGGCCATGACGAGTTGGCCGAGCATGCCGTCCGTGCCGTTGATGAGGGCCAGGCCCTCCTTCTCGTGCAGCGTGACGGGGGAGAGGCCGGCGGCGGCGAGCGCGTCCGCGGCGGACATCAGGTCGCCCTTCGCGTCACGCACCTGTCCTTCGCCCATGACGGCGAGGGCGCAGTGGGCGAGCGGGGCGAGGTCGCCGGAGCAGCCGAGCGAGCCGTACTCGTGGACGACCGGCGTGATGCCGGCGTTGAGCAGGTCGGCGTAGGCCTGGGCGGTGTCGGGGCGCACACCGGTGCGGCCGGTGGCGAGCGTCGAAAGACGCAGCAGCATGAGGGCGCGGACGACCTCGCGCTCGACCTCGGCGCCGGAGCCGGCGGCGTGCGAGCGCACAAGGCTGCGCTGGAGCTGCGCGCGCAGCTCCAGCGGGATGTGACGGGTGGCCAGGGCACCGAAGCCCGTGGAGACGCCGTAGTGGGGCACGACGTCGTTGGCGAGGTTCTCGACCACTTTGCGGCTCTGGGCTATCTCGCCCAGGGCTTCGTGGGTGAGGGTCACGCGGGCCCCGTGCCGGGCGACGGACACGACATCGGCGACGGAGAGGGGGCCGACCCCTACGAAGGTTTCGTTCATGACTCCATGAAGCCCGAAAACGGAACGTCTTCGTCAGTGGCTGCGGAGGGTTACTGTCTGGGATCCCAGACAGTTGCCCCATGCACCGCGATCCCGGGCTGATCACGGGCCCGTCCGCGGTCCGGGCCCCACGCGAAAAGGGCCGGCGGAACCGTCGCTCTCGCGGTTCCGCCGGCCCTTTTGTCGCCGTTATCGCTGGTGCACGGGCTCCGTCCCGGCCCTGGCGTCGTCCGCGTGCGAGGGCTCCTGGCCTTCGGCCGACTCGTTCCCGTACGAGACCTGGGGCGCGGTGCCGGCCGCTGCCGCCCGCCGGGCCCGGGGGCGCAGCCAGAGGTAGTACACGCACGTCATCAGGGCCAGCCACACCCCGCCGACGACCAGTGCGATCCGGGTGCTGTCCGAGAACGCGAGGAGCACCACCACGCAGACCATGAAGACGATGGTGATGATCTGGCCGTAGGGCCAGAACGGCGCCGGGTACTTCAGCGCGGCGACCTCCCGCGCGGACATCCTGCGGCGCGCGCTGACCTGGGACAGGAGGATCATCAGCCAGACCCACACCGTGGCGAAGGTCGCGATCGAGGCGATGACGAGGAACACCCGCTCGGGCATGAGGTAGTTCAGGAGCACACCGAAGAGGAGTGCGCCGATCATGATGACGACGGTCATCCACGGCACGCCGTTGCGGGAGAGGCGGCGCATGACGGACGGCGCCTGGTTGCGCTCGGCCATGCCGTACATGATGCGTCCGGCGGCGAAGATGTTGCTGTTGATCGCCGACAGGGCCGCGATGATGACCACGACGTTCAGCACGGTGGCCGCGGAGGCGACGCCGATGCCGGCGAAGATCTCGACGAACGGGCTGCCCTTGGCGCCGATGTGCTCCCACGGGTTGAGCGACATGAGGACCGCGAGCGTCAGCACGTAGAAGAGCACGATGCGGATCGGGATGGAGTTCACGGCGCTCGGAATGGTCTTCTCCGGGTTCTGCGCCTCGCCGGCGGTGACGCCGATGATCTCCGTGCCGCCGAAGGCGAACATCACCACCGCGAAGGACAGGACCAGGCCCTGGATGCCGTTGGGCATGAACCCGCCGTTGCTCCACAGGTTCGAGATGCCCGCGTCGCCGTTGCTGCCGAAGCCGAAGACGATGATCGCGAGGCCGGCGAGGATCATCGCGATGATGGCGACGACCTTGGCGAAGGAGAGCCAGAACTCCAGCTCACCGAAGACCTTGACGCTGAACAGGTTCATCGCGCCGATGATGCCGACGGCCGCGAGGAGCCAGATCCACCGTGGCACGTCCGGGAACCAGAAGCTCATGTAGACGCCGAGCGCCGTGATGTCCGCCAGACAGACGAAGACCATTTCGAGGGCGTACGTCCAGCCGGTGAGGAAACCCGGCAGCGGTCCGAGGTACTTTGTGGCGTATTCGCCGAAGGATCCGGCGCACGGGCTGCTCACCGCCATCTCGCCCAGCGAGCGCAGGACGAGGAAGACCGCGGCGCCACCGATCAGATAGGCCAGCAGGACGGCGGGCCCCGCCGCCTTGATGGACTCCGAGGAGCCGTAGAAGAGGCCGGTCCCGATCGCGGAACCCAGGGCGATGAAGCGTATGTGCCGGGACTTGAGTCCGCGTTGCAGGGACGTGGTGTCGGTGGACAAAGCAGGTCCTCCTTGGGAACGCCGGGTTCCGGGTGAGGTGGCGGGGCTGCATCACGTGCCGGTCGACGGCGTTCGTCAGCACTCCCGCATGACGAAGGCCCTTGTATATTCCTGTATATACAGACGAGTCAAGAGGTGGACCAATGGGTGAACGGACAACGGCGTCCAGTGCCTCGCCTGCCGTCGGCCGCGCGCTGGACATCCTGCTGCACCTCGCCGGACGCTCGGGCCCCGTCCAGGCCGCGGCCCTGGCCCGCGAACTCGACATCCCCAGATCGTCCGCGTACCACGTCCTCTCGGTCCTGGTGGACCGCGGCTTCGTCACCTACCTCCCCAAGGAGCAGGCGTACGGTCTTGGAGTCGCGTCCTTCGAGATCGGCTCGGCCTATCTGCGCCACGAACCGCTGGAGCGCCTCGCGCGTCCCATCCTGCGCAGCGCCTCGGCACGTCTGGGCCAGACCGTGCACCTGGGCATCGTCCACGGCGCGGAGACCGTCTACCTGCTCAAGGAACGGCCCCCGTCGAACAGGTCCGGCGACGCGGACATCTCCCTCGTCACCGACGTCGGCGTCCGGCTGCCCGCCCACCTCACGGCCAACGGGCGCGCGCTTCTCGCCCATGTGGGCCCGGCGCAGGTGCGGGCGCTCTTCCCCCGGCAGGCGGACCTCATCACGCGCACCGGCAAAGGACCCCGCTCGCTGCCGGAACTCCTCGACCTGCTGGCCCGCGACCGCGCACGCGGCTGGTCGGAGGAGGTCGAACTGGTCTCCGAGGGCGTCCGGTCACTGGGCGTCGCGGCCTTCGACCACCACGAACGGCCCGTCGCCGCACTCAGCAGCACCTGGCAACTGCACTACAGCCGGCACGACGCCGACCACGTCCGCGAGGTCCTGGAAAAGGGGGCGGCACGACTGACGGCCGCGATGTCCGGCCGACGCCCGACCGCGAAACCGGCCCCCACCCGGGCGCGCTGACGGCAGCCCGGCTCAGTGGGCGTCGAACGTCCCCACCAAGCGGTACCTGGACCCGGGATGGATCAGCCGCGCGACGCTCACGACCGCATCCCCGGACCAGGTGCGGCGCTGGATGAGCAGGCACGGCTCGGACGGGCCGATGCCGAGGATCTCGCACTCCTCGGCGGACGGCAGGACCGCCTCCACGATGTGCTCGCCCTTGCCCAGCGGGGCGACCTCGGACAGGAACGTGAACGGCGTGCCCGCGGTGAAGTCCTGGTCGAGATAGCCGGGGGCGAAATCCGGGTGGACGTAGCGGTCCTCCAACTGGACCGCCGCACCGTCCTCCAGGTGCACGACACGTGAGCGGAACGCGCTGCGGCGCCCGTCGAGGCCGAGCTGAGCACTGATCTCGGGGTCGGGGAGCTCCTCACGGAGGGACAGCACCCGGGCCGAGTAGCCATGCCCGCGGTCCCGGACCTCGTCGGCGATGTTGTGCACCCCGGCCAGCGCGGAACTGCCTTTGCGCCGCGCCACGAACGTGCCCACGCCCATGACGCGCCGGAGCAGCCCGTCGGCGCTCAGCTCGCGCAGAGCGCGGTTGATCGTCATACGGGACAGGCCCAGAGACTCGACGAACTGGCTCTCCGAGGGAAGCGCCTCGCCCTCGCGCCAGCGCCCACCCAGGATCTCCCCGGCCACGAGATCCTTGATCCGCTGATAGGCGGGGGCGGAACCGGGCGTCTGCCGCGCATAGAGCCGGGCGATCTCCGCAGCGTCCACGACCAAGCCGTCCACCGTCCTCGTACCCCATGGATCCGTCGCGCCACATTCGCGAACACCACGGCAATCCTAGGCGAGGCGGCCCGCACGGAACCCGTGCCCCTGCGCGCCCCCACATCACCGCCGGCCCGGCGACGTTCTCGGATCCGAGAATCTCGGGGGCCGCCGCTGGAACGCGTCCGGCGCCTCGCCTGTCATGGAGCACGCAACCCCACCGCCATCGACCAGGAGAGAACATGACCGGCGTTTCCCCGGAGTCCCGCCACATCCGCGCCCCTCGTGGCAGTGAACTCAACTGCCTCGGCTGGCAGCAGGAGGGCGCCCTGCGCATGCTCATGAACAACCTCGACCCCGAGGTCGCCGAGCACCCCGAAGACCTGGTCGTCTACGGCGGGACCGGCAAGGCCGCACGCGACTGGGCGTCCTTCGACGCGATCGTGCGCACCCTGAAGACGCTCAAGGACGACGAGACGATGCTGGTGCAGTCCGGCAAGCCGGTCGGCGTGATGCGCACCAGCGAGTGGGCCCCCCGCGTCCTGCTCGCCAACTCCAACCTGGTCGGAGACTGGGCCAACTGGGAGGAGTTCCGCAAGCTGGAGGCCGAGGGCCTGACCATGTACGGGCAGATGACCGCCGGCTCGTGGATCTACATCGGCAGCCAGGGCATCCTGCAGGGCACCTACGAGACCTTCGGCGCCGTCGCCCGCAAGAAGTTCAACGGCAGCCTCGCGGGCACCCTCACCCTGACCGCGGGCCTCGGCGGCATGGGTGGCGCCCAGCCGCTCGCGGTGACCATGAACGACGGCGTCGCGATCTGCGTCGACGTCGACCCCACCCGCATCGAGCGCCGCATCGCCCACCGCTACCTCGACGTCGCCGCCGATGACCTCGACCACGCGCTGAGCCTCGCCATCGAGGCCAAGGAGGCCCGCCGCCCGCTGTCCATCGGCCTCGCCGGCAATGCCGCCGAGGTGTTCCCGCGGCTCCTCGACATGGGCGCGCCGATCGACATCGTGACCGACCAGACCTCCGCGCACGACCCGCTGGCCTACCTTCCCGTCGGCGTGAGCCTCGAGGAGTGGCACCAGCAGGCCCGCAAGGACCCCGCCGACTTCACCCGCCGCTCCCGCGAGTCGATGGCCCGCCACGTCGAGGCCATGGTCGGCTTCCTCGACGCCGGTGCCGAGGTCTTCGACTACGGCAACTCGATCCGCGACGAGGCCCGCAAGGCCGGCTACCGGCGCGCCTTCGACTTCCCCGGCTTCGTCCCGGCCCACATCCGGCCGCTGTTCGAAGAGGGCCTCGGCCCCTTCCGGTGGGCGGCCCTGTCCGGCGACCCCAAGGACATCGAGGCCACGGACCGCGCGATCATGGAGCTCTTCCCTGAGAACGAGCACCTGCACCGCTGGCTCAAGATGGCCGCCGAGCGCGTCGAGTTCGAGGGCCTGCCCGCCCGTATCTGCTGGCTCGGCTACGGTGAACGCCACCGCGCCGGCGTCAAGTTCAACGAGATGGTCGCGAGCGGCGAGCTGTCCGCCCCGCTCGCCATCGGCCGCGACCACCTCGACTCCGGCTCCGTCGCCTCGCCGTACCGCGAGACCGAGTCGATGCTCGACGGCTCCGACGCCATCGCCGACTGGCCCCTGCTCAACGCCCTGGTGAACACCTCCTCCGGCGCCTCCTGGGTGTCCATCCACCACGGCGGCGGCGTCGGCATGGGCCGCTCCATCCACGCGGGTCAGGTCTGCATCGCGGACGGCACCGAACTCGCCGCGCAGAAGCTGTCGCGCGTGCTCACCAACGACCCCGGCATGGGCGTCATCCGCCACGTCGACGCCGGCTACGAGCACGCCGCCTCCGTGGCACAGGACCGCGGCGTGCGCATCCCGATGACCGAAGGGAACGACTCCCGGTGAGTGCTGTCGCCGCGATCGAACTCACCGTGGACGCGGCCCCCGAACGCTGGCACGGCCGGGACGACGGCCCGGGGACCGAGCACCTGCGCTGGCACCACGCGATCAGCACCGACACCGGCGCCCCGGGACCGTGGGACGCCGCGTTCGTCGGTTTCCGCAGCGACGAGGGCGTACGCCGCAACAAGGGCCGCCAGGGCGCGGCGAACGGTCCGCGCGAACTGCGCGCCGCCCTCGCCCCGATGGCCCTGCCCGCGCCGCTGACCGCGCTCGACGCCGGAGACATCGAAGTCACCGACGGGGAGCTGGAATCGGGTCACCACCGCCTCGGGCGGGTCGTCGGCCCGCTCGTCGACCGCGGTGTTCCCGTCGTGGTCCTCGGCGGCGGCCACGAGGTGGCGTACGGCACGTACCTGGGGCTCGTCTCCACGCGGGCCGTCCAGGCCGGCGGGCGGCTCGGAGTGCTCAACCTCGACGCGCACTTCGACCTCCGTGACGATGTGCGCGCGAGCTCGGGTACGCCGTTCCTGCAGATGGCGCGGAGCGAGGAGCGGCGCGGGCACCGGCTCGACTACCGGGTGCTCGGGGTCAGCCAGCCGAGCAACACCGCGCATCTGTTCCGCACCGCGGACCGCCTCGGTGTCCGCTACCTGCCGGACACCGAGTGCGGTGTGCTGAACCTGCCCGCGGTCGACGCCTTCACGGACGAGTTCATCGACAGCCATGACGTGCTGCACCTCAGCATCGACCTCGACGTGCTCCCGGCCGCAGTGGCCCCCGGCGTCAGCGCCCCGGCCGCCCACGGAGTGCAGATGGAGATCGTCGAGCACGTCTGCGCCAGGGTGGCGGCCGGCGGAAAGCCGCTCGTGGTCGACGTCGCGGAACTCAACCCCGACCTCGACACCGACCACCGCACCGCCCGAGCGGGCGCCCGCCTGATCCATCGCATCCTGACGACACACCACGCGAGGACCACGAAGGCCTGACGGCACACCACCTAAGGACGGCGAAGGCCTGACGACACACCACGCGAGGACCACGAACGCCTGACGGCACACCACGTAAGGACCGCGACGGCCTGACAGCACACATCACCGACCGCACGGCCCTGGCCCGTGGCCGGGGGAGCATCGCGCACCCCCGGCCACGGGCCAGGGGTGCTGGGCATCGCGGATCCGTGTGAGGTGTGGAGGGCATCGACACCACCGACATCCGGCGGCAGATATCCCACATGCGCGGCGACCTCCGGTCCTGCGAAGATCCGGGCATGCCACTTGTCGAAGTCTCGCCCGGAATGTCCCTCGCGTACGAGACGTTCGGTGATCCTGCTGACCCGCCTGTCCTGCTGGTGATGGGGTTCGGCGCCCAGATGATCGCCTGGCACGAGGACTTCTGCCGCGCGCTGGCCGACCGTGGCCGCTATGTGATCCGCTACGACAACCGCGACTGCGGGCTGTCCACCAAGTTCGACGAGCATCCCGTCGACATGGCCCGGTTCGTCGCGGCTGTGAGTTCGGGGGACATCGCCTCCGCGCTCGCCATGATCCCTTACACGCTGACGGACATGGCAGCCGACGGCCTCGACCTGCTCACCGCGCTCGGCATCGAAGGCGCTCATGTGGTCGGGACCTCGATGGGCGGAATGATCGCCCAGAAGATGGCGATCATCCGGCCCACCCGGGTCCTGACCCTCACGTCGATGATGTCCTCGACGGGCGAACCCGAATACGGCCGGGCCGACCCCGAGGCCCAAGCGGTACTCCTGAGCCCGAAGCCGTCGGACCGCGAGGGATACATCGCGGCGGCGGATCGCGAACTGGTGTGGGCGTCCAGGCGATACGGCGACTCCGCACTCCTTCGCGAGCTGGCTGCCCGCAGTTACGACCGGGCCTACTACCCGGCGGGAGCCGGGCGCCAGCTCGGAGCGATGATCCTCGACGGCTCGCGCGCGGAGGCGCTCCGGACCCTGGGGGTGCCGACGCTGGTGATCCACGGTGTGGACGACACGCTGATCACCCCGAGCGGAGGCGAGCGCACCGCGGAACTCGTACCCGCGGCGAAGCTCATGCTGATCCCCGACATGGGCCACGACCGCCCGCGCGAGCTCTGGCCCGAGATCATCGATGCGGTGGAGGCGCACACCGCCTGAGCACCACCCCCGAGATCATCGAAGCGGTGGAGGCGCGTCCTGCCCCTCATGCTGCTCGCCGACCGGTTCGCCGGCGATGAACCGCCCGACGACGTCGGCGCCGTCCGGCGCGAGTGGCCCCCCTTCGCTCCCTCGTCCGTCTTCAACGCCCCTGTACGGCAGGCCAATTGGGCGTGGAGGGGACGGCGCGCCGTCTCCAGGGCCGGGTGCGCTGAAGCCTCCGCGGGTGCTGCCCCCTGCGGAGGCAGAGCCGAGAGCAGGCTGTGACCGCCGCGCGGATTCGTCGGGTGGGGCCTGATCCGCCCGGATGGCCTTTGCCTCGCGGCTGCGGCGTGTGACCCGGCGCTCCGCGAGCTGGGCGACCAGGAGCAGGCTGCGGCCGCCCTCGTCGGAGTTCCGCGCGCGGCGCAGGTGGGGGTGGGGGCGATGCTGCTGGAGTCGAAGACTTCCCAGGTGGGGGCGTTACAGGGCGCCGCCGTGCGGGCCTGCTTCTCCGCCGACTGGTACGCCTGTGGGCATTCCGTTGCGGTACTGAGTGCCCGACGGCTGCAACAATCGCGGTATGTCCGAGATGCACCTTGTGGGCCTTCGGCGGTTACTGATGGGCACCGGCCCAGGACCGGCTGATCGCTGGAGGACGAGCGTGGCCACGCCGACCGTTCCGATGTTCGACGCGTCCCGCCGTGCCGAAGTGGTCGGGGCCGCGCAGCTTCCGTGGCAGAAGCAAGAACTGATCAAGTTTCGAGACGCGACGGTCGTCACCCGGTCGCACGACGCGATGAAACCGAAGCCACGCCGTGCCAGACTCACGATCAGTACCCCCTGACACCGCTCCTGGGCTGTCGCCCGCACGGTGGCTCCTCAGGTCGACACTCCACGATCCGCAGTGCCTCCCCGAGACCCTGGCCGCGTTCGCGGTGCGGCGGTTCGGGCCGACCGCCGCCCGCTCGGTCGCCCGCATCGAGAAGGACCACCCGGACATGGATGCGGCGGGGCTCCGCGCACTGGTGATTGCCAAGGGGTGGCGTGCCACGGTGTCCGAGGGCGCCTTCGTCGGCGGCCCGTTCCTGATCTTCGTACCGGTCGCGTTCTGTGCTGCGCTGCTCCGCCAGGCCCGTACGGTCCTGGAGCTGGCCGCGCTGAAAGGCGGCGATCCCACGGCCGACGACCGTGCCGCCGAACTCCTCGTCCTCCAGGGCGTGCACGAGAACGTCGACCAGGCCCGGGACGCCCTCGCGGACTGCCATCGGAAACCGGCGGCCACCGGCAAGCGATCCGCGCTTCGGCGTCCCGCAGTCCTGTGGTACCTGACCCTGCGCATGGCTCGCGTGCTGGGACTGCTCACCGCGTCCGAACGCACCGGCTGGTCACACAGGCTGGTGCAGGCATGCCGATGGGTTCTGTTGGGGCTCGTGTTCGTGGTGGGCATCGTCGCCCCCTTGATCTGGGTGCCCTACATGGCGATGTCGTACCACCAGGCCACCACCCGATTGACGGACCGGGCCACAGCCTTCTACTTCACCGATTCCGCGCCGGTGTCCCGAAGGCGACCGCACCTCGACCCTTCCATGATCGTCGGCGCCGCCCGCACCCTCGTTTCCCTGCTGCTGCCGGTCGTCCTGGTCGTGGCCACCCTCTTGACGGGCGCGCGGATCGCCGACAGCGACTGGCCGGTCGTGGGCATCGTCCTGTTCGTTGCCTCCGTCGCGGTCGGCGCAGTGTGGCACTGGCGCCGGCGCGGCCGCCGGAAATCCGGCGGATGACCGAGGGCGTGAAGCCGTTCCGGGGCGGACTTGGTGCGCTCGGCCGAGCCCTGCTCCTTCAGCCGTCGGCTGACGACGCGTGTCATCCCGCCTGGGGAACTGCTGCAGGCGGCGGCGAGTTCGCCCATCCGCATCGCCTTGCCGGGCGCCGCGGACAGGGTGCGCCGAAGTCTCAGCCGCGCTCGCGGAGGTACGCCTCCAGCTCTGCGGCTCCGGTCAGCATCGCCCGCCCGCGGGCGGACAGCCGGCCGCGCCAGTCGCTCAGTGCCGCCTCCAGCGGCTCGAGGCCGCCCGCCGCCCGCACCTGGGCGATCAGCGGGGCGATCTGCTCCAGCGGGTAGCCGCCTCGCCTGAGTTGATGGGCGAGCCGGGCGTCCCGTACGTCGGCGTCGTCGTAGACGCGGTATCCGGTCCGCGGGTCGCGGCGCGGGCGCACCAGCCCGGCGCCCTCCCATTTGCGCAGCGTCGCGGGCCGGATCCCCAGCTTCCCGGCCAGCGGCCCGATGTACGTGCCGCCGGACCCGGCCACGGACCCAACAGCGGACCCGGACCCGGCCACGGACCCGGCCACGGACCCGGCCACGGACCCGGCCACGGACCCTGGGGCGCGTCGGCGGCCAACCGCGAGCTCGTGCGCTGGATGCGCGCCCACAACGACGGGCGGCCCGCGCCCGAGCGGATCCGCTTCGCCGGTTTCGACGGCCCGCTGGAGATCACCGGCGCCGCGAGCCCCCGGCAGGCCCTCACGGCACTGCACGGCTGCCTTTCGGCCGGGGTGGACGCCGACCTGCTTCCCTGCACGGCGGACACGCTCGACCGCCTGCTCGGCGCCGACGACCGGTGGACCGATCCCGCGGCGATGAGGGACCCGGCCGCGTCCGTGGGGCGGTCTGCCGAGGCGAGGGAGCTGCGGCTGCTCGCCGACGATCTGGTGGCGCTGCTCGAAGAGCAGACCCCGCACATCATCGCGGCGACGTCACGGGAGGACCGGGACCGGGCGTGCCTGTACGGGCGCACCGCAACCGGCCTGCTGCGCTACCACTTCTGGATGGCCGACACCTCACCGAGCCGCATGACGCGGCTCGTCGGCCTGCGGGATTCGATGATGGCCGCCAACCTTCTCGCCCTCGCCGAACGGGACCCGGCACTGATTCACGCCCACAACGGCCATCTCCAGCGGGACAAGAGCTCGATGGGGATGGGCGGCAGGCCGGTCGAGTGGTGGAGCGCCGGTGCCCTCGTGAGCTCTCATCTGGGCGAGGGGTACGCCTTCGTGGCCACGGCCCTCGGCACGATCCGGCACCAGGGGGTGGGCACCCCGCCCCCGGACACCGTCGAAGGTCTCCTGTACGGGCTTCCGGACGACCACTACGCCGTCGACGCCCAACGCCTGGCCGCCGCCCTCGGGGATACACAGCCGGCCCCCCGCGTGTCCCCCTACTACGGCTACGCCCCACTCGACCCGACCCACCTGGCCGGATACGACGGGATCGTGTACGTCAAGGACGTCCCGCAGAGCTAGCGCCGGCAACGACGAAGTCGGCGTCAGCAACGACCCGATCGAGGCTACGGCGCCGACAGCCGGTTCGGCCGGTCCGAACTCGCCATGCAAGGCCGACTCGAACTCGGCCTGGCGGCACGGCCGGTGACGATGACCACAGCATGTAGCCACCGAGTGAGCGCGACGGGCCCGCGTCACCCCAATGCGGCCAGCTGATGATGGACCGCCGCGGTGGTGCGCGCGGTCTCGCCCGTGGCGAGCAGGTCCAGCATCGCGCCCCGCAGGACTGCGAGCACGAGGGTGCGCTGGGTGAGAGCGGCCTCGGTGTCACGGAGCGCGGCGGGCTGGCCGGAGGCGAGCAGCGCCAGCCAGTCGCCGACCGTGTCGCGGGCGAACCCGGCCCAGGGCCCTTCGGGTTCGATGAGGGAACGGGCGTAGCTCTCGACCCCCAGCGTCAGGAGCCCTCGGTGGCCCTCGTCGGAAAGCCATCGCCACAGCTCCCGGGCGATCGGCTGGAGCCCCTCGGCTCCGTTCCGCGACTCGGCGACCTGCTGCATGTGTGCCAGCTCGTCGGCTCTGGCCCGGGCGAGCAGGGCGCGGATCAGGCCGTCCTTGCTGCCGAACAGGTAGAGCAGTACGCGCGGACTGGAGTGGATCTCCTCGGCCAGCGGACGCAGGGACAGCTCGCCCAGGCCGCTGCGCAGGGCGTAGGCGTACGCCGCTTCCAGGAGTTCCTGTCGGCGAGGGGAGGGGGTTGGTTCGGATCGGCTCACCGCGCTAGTCTACTGAAACAGTCGTTTCAGTGAATGAGGATACGGAAGTCGGGGTCGACATGGCAGAGCGTGAAGTGGCTGTCCGGCCGTTGGGCCGATCCGGCGACCTGGGCTGGGTGGTGATGGCGCACGGTGAGTTCTACGACCGGGAGTTCGGCTGGGACACCGGCTTCGAGGCGCTGGTCAGCAGGATCGTCGCCGACTACGCCGAGGGTAAGGAACCTGGTCCGCAGGCGGCCTGGATCGCCGAGGTCGACGGTGTGCGGGCCGGCTGCGTCTTCTGCGTCCGCCACGACGACCGGACGGCGAAGCTGCGCCTGCTGCTCGTCGACCCGAGCGCACGCGGCCTGGGGCTGGGAGCCCGTCTGGTCGAGGAGTGCCTGACGTTCGCGCGGGAAGCCGGATATGAGGCGATCACCCTGTGGACCAACGACGTGCTCGGGTCGGCCCGGCGCATCTACCAGAAGCACGGCTTCGAACTCGTCACCGAAGAGTCGCATCACAGCTTCGGCCAGGACCTGGTCGGCCAGACCTGGCAGCGCAGTCTGCAGGAGGGCGTCAGGGGTCGGTCTTCACGCTCTTGATGGTGAGGTGGGATGCGTGCCGCCCTACCTGCTCGCCTCGGTCGCCGTCTCCACCGCCCTCACCCGAGCCCTGCGCGCCCTGCCCTTCGCGGCCCTGGCCCCCATGCGCGCCAGCGCCACGTCCAGTACCTCAGCACCCGCATGCCGGCCGGCGTCGTGGCCATCCTGCTCGCCTACTGCCTACGCGACCTTCCCCTGCCCCAGTCACGCGCCATCGCCCCACTCGCAGCCCTGGCGGTCACCATCGGCCTGCACCTGTGGCGACGCAACGCCCCGCTGAGCGTCCTCGCCGGCACCGCGGTCCACGTGATCCTCGTGACCGCCGTCTGCGCGCATTGACCGTGGGCCGATGAGTTCTGTGATCAGGTCGACCGACGACGGTCGTCCGGCTACCGGTGCGCTCACGGTGAGGGTGTCCTGGTGGTCGTGGCGACCGCCCGGTGGAGGGCGTTCCGGCAGGCCAGGATGGCGGGGTGCTCGGCGCGTCCGCGGCGTACGACGGTGAAGACGCGGCGTGCGCGCTGTCCGCGGGGGAGTCGGCGCAGAGTGACGGTCGGTGGCTGCCCGCTCCAGACGAGGTCGGGGAGGAAGGCGGCGGCATGCCGTTGCTCGACGAGGCGGAGGTGGAGCAGCAGGTCGGTGGTCTCGAACCGTACGTCGGGTTCGAAGCCCGCGTTGCGGCACAGAGTCATGGCCCAGTGCCGCGCGGTCGTGCCCTCGGGTTCCATCACCCAGGCGTGGTTTGCGAGCGAGCGCAACGCAGCTGTCGGGCCGTCGGTGTCCGGGCTCTCGACCGGTTCGGGCAGCGCGAGATGCAGGGGGTCGCTGAGCAGGTCCTCCTGTTCGAGTTCGGCGGGGCGCGCGTTGGGGTTGCCGGGGTACTCCTCGGCGAGGACCAGGTCGAAGTCTCGGGCCTGCAGCGCGGGAAGCGCCGCTTCGGGTTCCAACTGCGTGAGGTGAACGCGTAGTTGTGGATGCCGGTCGCGCAGCAGGTCGAGCGCCGCGGGGACCAGGGTCAGGGCGGCCGTCTGGAACGAGGCGATGCGCAGGGTGCCGGTCAGATCGGTGAGGGAGGTGGCGATCTCCGCCTCCGCGCGCTCCAGGCGTTCGAGGACCGCTTCGGTGTGGGCGACGAGGATCTCGGCCTGCTCGGTCAGCCGCACCCGTCGCCCGACCGGTTCGAGCAGCGGAACGCCGGCTTCGGCCTCGAGTTGCGAGAGCTGCTGGGAGACGGAGGACGGCGCGTAGGACAGGGCCGCGGCGACGGCTGCCAGGGTGCCGCGGTGTTTGAGCTCGCGCAGCAGCCGCAGCCTGTGCAGGTCGAACATGGCGGATCCCTCTCCTGGCCCTCGCGCAGCGCCTTGGCGACCACCGGCCTCAATGGTCGGGTTCTTCGAATGGTATCCGTCGAAAACATTCGCTGGACCGATCACCGACGCGTGACTCACCCTGTGCGTATGCCTGAGAACGCCTCGTCTCCCCGTACGCCGCCGTGGTTCGCGCGGCCCGGCTCCCGCGCGTGGAGATGCGCAGCCGCTCCCGCCGAAGTGCGGGAATTCCATGCCGCGCTGGCCGACTACGCACCCACACCACTCACAGAACTCCCGCTCCTGGCAAGCGAGTTGCGTGTCGGGCGGGTCTTCGTCAAGGATGAGTCGTGCCGTCTCGGGCTCCCCGCGTTCAAGGCGCTGGGTGCTTCCTGGGCGGTCCACCGCACCCTTGCCGAGCGCGCCGCAAGCGGGAGCGCGTCGGGCCCGGTGACCCTGGTGACCGCCACCGACGGCAACCACGGACGGGCGGTGGCCCGCACGGCACGCCTGCTGGGGCAGCATGCCCGCGTCTTCGTACCGCAGGGTGTGCATCCGCAGGCCGTGGCGGCCATCGTCGCCGAGGGGGCGAAGGTCACCGAGGTCGCGGGGGCGTACGACGAGGCGGTGCGCCTCGCGGCCGAGGCGGCCGCCCCGGCGGACGCGGTTCTGGTCCAGGACACCGCCTGGCCGGGCTACGAGGAGATCCCGGGGTGGATCGTCGAGGGCTACTCCACCCTCTGTGCCGAGATCGACGAGCAGTTGGCGGCGGCAGGTGTCCTTGACGGCCCTGACCTGGTCGCCGTACCGGTGGGAGTGGGGTCCCTCGCCCAGGCCGTGGTGACCCATTACCGCAGCCGGCCGTCCGGGCGGGCACCGGCGCTGCTGTCGGTGGAGCCGGAAGCTGCGGCGTGCGTCCTCGAGAGCCTCACCCGCGGTGAACCCGTCAGCGTCACCACGGGCGAAACGAGTATGGCGGGCCTGAACTGCGGCACCCCGTCCGGCATCGCCTGGCCCTGTCTGCGGGACGGACTGGATGCCGCGGTCGCGGTCCCGGACGCCGACAGTGCCCGCGCGGCTGCCCGCCTTGCCGCTCTGGGCGTTTCCTCGGGCCCTTGCGGGGCCGCGTCGCTCGCCGGCGTCCACGCGGCCCTCTCCGGCGTGGGCGCCGGCGAACGCCGCTCGGTGCTGGGGCTCGGCCCGTCCTCGGTGGTCGTGCTGCTGAGTACCGAGGGCGCGGCCGCCAACCCGCACACCACCGCAGGTCACTGAACGCGTGAAGACGGAAGGACGACCCGAGTTGAACCACCACACCTGCCTCACCCCACGTCAGCCCGGCCGGGGCGGAACGAGGACCGCGGCATGCTGACCCATGTCGCAGCAGCGGTCGGTGTGCTCGGCCTGCTGACCGTCGTGCCCGGCCCGGACATGGCCGTGGTGACCCGGCGCGCTCTCTCGGCGGGGCCCGCGGACGCATTGCGGACCGTGGGCGGGATCGCGACCGGGCTGCTGGTCTGGGGCGCGCTCACGATGGCCGGACTCGCCGCCGTGCTGGCCGCCTCGCCCTCGGCATACCTGACCGTCAAGCTCCTGGGCGCCGGCTACCTGGTGTTCCTGGGCGCGCAGGCACTGTGGCAGAACCGCCCCGCCGCGCCCGCCATCGCAACCCGTCCCGGCAGTACCGGGGCCCGGGGCAGTACCGGGGCCCGGCCCACGGGGAGCCCATGGCGGACGGGACTGGTCAGCAACGTCCTCAATCCGAAGATCGCCGTCTTCTACACCGGGCTGCTCCCCACGCTGGCGCCGCCCCGACTTCCGGCAACCTTGGCCATGACGCTCCTCGTCCTCCTCCACGCCGCACTCACGCTCGCCTGGCTGGGCAGCTACGTGTTCCTGCTGTCCAAGGGCGAGCGGACCCTCGAGAAGCCGCGGATCCGCCGCGCTCTGGGGCGGACCACAGGCGTCGTGCTGATCGGCTTGGGCCTCGCGGTCGCGACCGCCTCCGTCTGAGCTCGGACCGGGGTTTTCCCACCCCGTACCGGACTGCAGGAGCCGAGCACGATGCGCTGGGAAGCACTCCTGGTGGCCGCCACCGGTCTCCGGCTCGGCGCCGGCATCGCCTGGACCACGCTCATTCCCCTCGCCCGCGGCCTCACCGGTGCCGCACCTCATATCTCCGCCGGCGCGGCGGTCGCCTTGGTGGCCGACACCGTTCTCCTCGGCCTGGCTGCCACCGGTCTGCCCACGCGTGCGCTGCTCCGCGGCCACCCGACGGAAGCGGCAGCCGGACGGCATTGGCCGTTCACGTGCGGCCCGGGGCATTCGCGGTGCTCCGGGCCGGGTTCGTCGGTGCGTATGAACAGGCGGCCACGGATTCGTCGGCATGGACCAACAGCGGTGCCTGATCGCCCTCCTAGGGTCGCACTGGAGACCAGCAGGTGCTCCAGTGCGTCCTCGACGAGGAGACGAAAGCGTGCAGACACTTTTGCGTGGCGGCCGTGTCATTGATCCGGGAACAGGGTTCGACGGCATCGCCGACGTCCTCGTGTCCGACGGCGTGGTCAGAGCTGTGGCCGCGGGGCTCGACGCGCCACCGGGATGCGAGGTCGTCGACGTCACGGGGTTGGTCGTCGGTCCGGGGTTCGTCGACCTGCACAGCCACGTGCACTCCGTCGCGGGGCAGCGGCTGCAGGCCATGGACGGTGTGACGACGGCCCTCGACCTGGAGTCGGGCCTCATGCCCATCGGGCGTGCGTACGCCGAGGCCGCCGCGGACGGACGCCCGCTGCACTACGGCTTTTCCGCCTCGTGGGGCGGTGCCCGGGCCCAGGTGCTCGCCGGCATCCAGCCCGACGCACAGATCGGGAGCGGCCTCGCGGTGCTGGGAAACCCCGCATGGCAGCGCTCCTCCACCGATCGTGAACTCGCCGAATGGCTGGCCCTGATCGAGGGTGAACTGGCCGCAGGAGCGCTCGGTATCGGAGTCCTCCTCGGGTACGCGCCGCACAGTGATCCGGCCGAGTTCCTCGCCGTCGCCCGGCTCGCCGCGAAGGCCGGTGTGCCGACGTACACCCACGTCCGTGAGCTGGTCGAGGTGGATCCCGGCACTCCGGCGGACGGCTCCGAGGAGATCGTCATCGCCGCGGCCGAGACCGGCGCCGCGATGCACCACTGCCACGTCAACAGCACGTCGGGCCACCACATCGACCGGGTACTCGGCGCGTTGGACGGCTCACGGCGGTCGGGATCCCGGGTGACGGTCGAGGCCTACCCCTACGGAGCGGGCAGCACCGCGATCGGCGCGGCCTTCCTCGACGCCGAACGCCTGCGGATGAAGGGCCTGTCCCCGTCGAGCGTCGTGATGCTCGAATCGGGCGAACGCATCGCCGACGAGGGGCGCCTGCGGCAGTTGCGCAACAGTGACCCCGGGGCGCCCTGCATTCTGGAGTTCCTCGACGAGGGCAACTCGCGCGATCTCGCGATGCTGCACCAGGCGCTGGCCTTCCCGGACGCGATCGTCGCCAGTGACGCGATGCCGGTCTATTGGCCCGACGGCAGCAACGACAGCACCGAGTGGCCGCTGCCGCCCGGGGGAACGACGCACCCACGCACCGCGGGAACGTTCACCAAGACGCTGCGCGTGATGGTGCGGGAGAGCGGCGCCTGGGACTGGCCGGAGGCGTTCCGACGCTGTGCCCACCTGCCGGCGCGCGTCCTCGACGACGTGGCGCCGGGCGCGCGGGGGAAGGGACACCTCGGCGTCGGCGCGGACGCCGACATCGTCGTCCTCGACCCGGTGACGATCACCGATTGCGCGACGTACTTCGACTCCACGCGGCCGTCCGTGGGCGTGCGGCACCTGTTCGTCGGTGGTGTTCCGGTGGTCAGCGCGGGGGAGCTTCAAGTCGACGCGCTCGCCGGACAGCCGCTGCGAGGTGAGCCGCGATGACGGCGACGCGTTCCGAGGTGACAGTGGAGGCGCTCCTCGCCGACATCGAGACCCTGGTGCGGTGCGAGTCGCCGTCCTCCGATCACGAAGCCGTCGCCCGCAGCGCAGACGTCGTGGCGACGCTGGGGCGCAGGCTGCTGGACGCGGAACCGGACCGCGTGGTGATCGACGGGTGTACGCATCTGAGGTGGCGCTTCGGCGAGGCGCCGCGTGTGCTGCTGCTCGGGCACCACGACACCGTGTGGCCCGCCGGATCGCTGGAGACGCACCCGTACTCCGTCCTGGACGGAGTGCTGCGCGGGCCGGGCTGCTTCGACATGAAGGCGGGCGTCGTGATGGCGCTGCACGCCGCCGCGGCCGCCGGGAACCGCTCGGGTCTTTCGGTCCTCGTCACCGGCGACGAGGAGATCGGCTCCCCGTCGTCGCGGCGCCTGATCGAGGAGGAGGCTCGCGGCTGCGAAGCGGTCTTCGTGCTGGAGGCGTCGGCCGACGGCGGAGCGCTCAAGTGCCGCCGCAAGGGCGTCTCCCTGTACCGGATCGACGTGGACGGCCGGGCCGCGCACGCCGGGCTCGAACCGGAGAAGGGTGTGAACGCCGGAGTGGAGGTGGCGCACCAGGTCCTCGCCGTCGCCGCACTCGCCGACGCCGAACGGGGTACGACCGTCGTGCCGACGGCCCTGTCCGCCGGTACCACGACCAACACCGTTCCCGCGCGTGCCGGTGTGGCGGTCGACGTACGTGTGTGGGACGAAGCGGAACAGCGGCGGGTCGATCAGGCCGTGCGGGACCTGAGGCCCGTACTCGACGGCTCGCGGATCCGGATCTCGGGTGGCATCAACCGCCCGCCGCTGCAGGCGGACGCGTCCTCGGGGCTGTTCGACCTCGCCGCGACGCTCGCTGCCGAACTCGGTCTCGGACATCTCACCGCCGCCGCTGTCGGCGGTGCCTCGGACGGGAACTTCACCGCCGGACTCGGGGTCCCCACCCTCGACGGCCTCGGTGCCGTGGGCGGCGGTGCGCACGCCGACGACGAACACGTCGTCGTCGCCGAACTGCCGCGGCGCACCGCCCTGTTGACCGCCCTGATCGACGCCGTGTCGGCGAAATGAGCTCGGTGCGCCACGACGAACGCGGCGGACAACCCTGGCGCGGCACCACTGTGGCCCGCCAGGCAAGCCCGGAAAGGACAGTCCCGTGACCGATCTTGCGACACATGAGTCAGCTCTGGTTTCCCCGGCTGTGAGCGCAGCCGCGCTGGCCGCCGCGACCGCTGCGGCTGCCGCCTCACGTGTGGAAATCCGGGACCTGACCGAGGTGTCCGACCTGACCGAGGTCTGCCGGCTCTTCGCCTCGATCTGGCAGCCGGGCGCCGGTGCCCAACCGGTGACGACCGAGCTGCTGCGGGCGATGGCCGCGGCGGGGAACTATGTCGCGGGGGCGTATGAAGGGGACGAGCTTCTGGGAGCCTGCCTCGGCTTCTTCGGCAGCCCGGCCAAGGCGAGCCTGCACAGTCACATCGCCGGGGTCGCGCCGCGAGGCCTCGGCAGGGGCATCGGGTTCGCCCTCAAACTGCACCAGCGCGCCTGGGCGTTGCGCCAGCACGTCTCGCTGATCACCTGGACGTTCGATCCCCTGGTCCGGCGGAACGCGCATTTCAACCTGGCCAAGCTCGGCGCCGGTCCGGCGCGCTACCTCCCCGACTTCTACGGGCCGATGCGCGACGGCATCAACGGCGCCGGTGACACCGACCGGCTGATGGTCCGTTGGGACCTGTCAGGCCCGGCGGCCTCCGCCGCCTCGCGCGGTGAGCCCGCCCGCGTCGACGTCGCCGCGCTGCGGGAGCACGGTGCGGGAGCCGCCCTGTCCGTCGCACCTGACGGGGGCCCGCGGACCGCAGTGGCCGACGTGCCGGTCGTCCTGGTCGGTGTGCCGCCGGACATCGAGACACTCCGGCGCACGGACCCGGGCCGGGGCCAGGCGTGGCGCGTCGCGCTTCGGGAGGTGTTGGGAGGCCTGATGGCGGAGGAAGCCAGGGTCGTCGGATTCGATCGTGCCGGATGGTACGTGGTCTCGAGGGAGAAGCCGTCATGAAGCCCAGTGGTGTGGAACTTCTGCGTGTGCAGATACCGTTGGTGGCACCGTTCCGGACGTCGTTCGGTACGCAGGACGTACGGGAACTGCTGCTCGTACGCGTCGTGACGCCGAACGGCGAGGGCTGGGGCGAGTGCGTCACCATGGGAGGGCCGCTCTACTCCTCGGAATACGTCGACGGTGCCGAACACGTGCTGCGGAACTTCCTGGTCCCGGCCCTGTTGGAGGCGGGCGAGATCACCGCGAGCCGGGTCGCGCCCCTTCTGGCCAGGTTCAAGGGTCACCGGATGGCGAAGGCCGCGCTCGAAATGGCCGTGCTCGACGCCGAACTGCGAGCACACGACCGGTCCTTCGCCGCCGCGCTCGGGTCCGCACGGGACTCCGTTCCGTGCGGGGTCTCGGTCGGCATCATGGACTCCGTCCCCCAACTCCTTGATGTGGTGGGCGGCTATCTCGACGCCGGCTATGTGCGGATCAAGCTGAAGATCGAACCCGGTTGGGACGTCGAGCCGGTGCGAGCGGTGAGGGAGCGTTTCGGCGACGACGTGCTGCTGCAGGTCGACGCCAACACGGCGTACACCCTGTCCGACGTGTCCCAGCTGGCCCGTCTGGACCCCTTCGAGCTCCTCCTCATCGAGCAGCCTCTGGACGAGGAGGACCTCCTGGGCCACGCCGAGCTGTCCCGTCGCATCCGCACGCCGGTCTGCCTCGACGAGTCGATCGTGTCCGCCCGCTCCGCTGCCGACGCGATCACGCTCGGCGCCTGCCGCATCGTGAACATCAAGCCCGGCCGGGTCGGCGGGTACCTCGAGGCGCGGCGGGTGCACGACGTCTGCGCCGCCCATGGGATCCCCGTGTGGTGCGGCGGCATGATCGAGACCGGGCTCGGCCGGGCGGCCAACGTCGCGCTCGCCTCGCTGCCCGGGTTCACCCTGCCCGGAGACACCTCGGCGTCGGACCGGTTCTACCGGACCGACATCACCGAACCGTTCGTCCTGAAGGACGGACACCTGCCGGTACCCCAGGGGCCGGGCCTCGGTGTCACGCCGATTCCCGACCTGCTGGCGGAGGTCACGACCTCGAAGGTGTGGCTCGGTTCGTAGCACGCGACGAATTCGCCGTGAAATCCGGTCGGATCGGACCAACCGGTTCCGGTGCGGCCGGAGTTACCTTTGGGCGGTGCTGACACCGACGTCCGGCAAGCCACACACAAGCCTGGCGCGCGTCCTCGACGACCTCGGGGACGTGCTGCTGGAGTCGATCGCGGGCGGCGGGAGCACGCGCCGGCAACTGAGCGGCGTAGTCATCCACGACCCGCTCGACGAGGCGCAGTTCCCGGCGCGGGCCGTCGTCCTGGGTGTGGGCGTCCACGAACCGGACGACGTGGTCCGCCTCCTGTACGACCTCGGCAGCAAGGGCGCGGCAGCGCTCGTCGTCCGGTCACCGTTCACCGCGACCGTGGAGATCCGGCGGGCCGCCGACGAGTCCGGCGTCGCCCTGCTCGGACTCACCCGCGGAGCCTCCTGGGCGCAGGTCGCCGCCATGCTCCGCACCCTGCTCGTCGAGGGAGACATCGGCGACATCTCACCGCAGACGCTGGGCGGCATGCCGTCGGGCGACCTGTTCGCGCTGGCCAACGCCGTGGCCGCGCTCCTGGACGCGCCGGTCACCATCGAGGACCGCAGCTCACGCGTGCTCGCCTTCTCCGGCCGCCAGGACGAGGCGGACCAGTCCCGCGTGGAGACGATCCTGGGGCGCCAGGTACCGGAACGGTTCACCCTCGACCTGGCGCGCAACGGCGTCTTCGAGCGACTTCATCGCGGCCATGCGCCCGTGTACGTCGATCCGCTCCACGACGAGTCGATGACCGTTCCCCGGGTGGCGCTCGCGGTGCGGGCCGGCGACGAGATCCTCGGCTCGATCTGGGCCGCGGTGCCCGGGCCCCTGTCCCAGGAGCGGACGCAGGCGCTGATCGACGCCGGCAAGCTCGTCGCGCTCCACATGTTGCGCCTGCGCGCGGGCGCCGATGTCGAACGCAGGCTGCGCGCCGACCTGGTGAGCACCGCGCTGGAAGGCGGCACCGGGGCACCGGAGGCGATTGCGCGGCTCGGGCTCGTGGGACAGCCCGCGATCGTGCTCGCCCTGGGGCTTTTCGGCGGATCGGAAGCCGATCCGTCGACGGAGGACGGTCTGCGCCGGGTCGCGGACCGCCAGCGCGTCGCCGACGCGCTGGCCATGCATCTGAGCGCGGTCCAGGCGCGCTCGGCCGTGGCGCTGGTGGGCGACGTGGCCTACGGCATCGTGCCGATGCCGGGGAGCCAGACGGACTGCCGGGAGCGTTCGGTCCGCGTCGCGTCGACCTTCCTCGAGCGCACCGGGCAGCGCGTGGACGCGGCGATCGGCATCGGCCCGCCCGCTCCCGACGGCTCCGTGCTCAGCCGCTCGCGTGACGGCGCGGACCGCGCGCTGCGGGTGCTGCTCGCCAACGGGGGCGCCCGGCGCGTGGCCACGGCGGAGGAGGTCCACGTCGACGCACTCATGCTCGACCTCGCCGACCTGGCCGCCGCGCGCGGGGACGTGGCGACCGGCCCCGTCGCCCGCCTGCTCGACTACGACGCCCGGCACCAGTCGCAGCTCGTCCACACGCTCTCGTGCTGGCTGGACGCCTTCGGCGACGTCGCCGCCGCTTCCGCCGCGGCGTACGTGCACCCCAACACCTTCCGGTACCGGCTGCGACGGGTCGCGGAGGTCGGTGAGATCAATCTGGACGACCCCGGCGAGCGGTTCGCGGCGATGCTGCAACTCCGGCTCCACCCTGCTCGCCACCGCGAGTAGAAGCCGGAGGCCGCACCAGGACAACGTTCGTCCGCACCGCCCGAACACCACCTGAAGGTTTGTGGAACTCCACGAACCCGCTGCGTCACCTGATGTCCAGGATGGGCCATCAACCCCGACGCAACGGCACGGAGGTAGCCATGACGGCGGTGATCACCGAGGACACCTGGACACCGAAGCGGGTCAACCGGACGGCAACGATCACGATGGTGGTCATGCTGTGCGCCTGGTCGATCGACTACATCGACCGCTTCTCGATCAGCATGGCTCTGCCGTCGATCGGAGAGGAGTTCCAACTCGGCAAGACGGCACAGGGCTCGCTCGTCACCGTCTTCGCGCTGGTCTACATGATCTGCCAGATACCCGCGGGTTTCCTGGCCGATCGGTACGGCTCCCGCGGACCGATGCTGATCACGCTCGTGCTGTGGTCGCTGTTCACCGCGCTGACCGGGATGGCCGGCACATTCGGTCTGCTCCTGCTGTTCCGCGGTCTGTTCGGTGCCTGTCAGGGTGCATTCCCGGCGGCGTCGTTCAAAGCCATAGCGGAACGGACGACACCGGCGAGACGGGGGACCGCCACGAGCGTGATGCTGTCCGCCAGCGGGATCGCCGGCCTCGCGCCCCTGCTCGTCGCCCCGCTGCTGACGGGCATCGGCTGGCGGCACACCTTCCTCTGGATGGCGGGTTGCGGCGCGGCCATCGGCATCGGGTTGTGGGCGCTTCTGCCCAAGGCACTGCCGGACCGGCTGAGCCGGCTTCCGCAGACGACGGCGACGACGCCCGCAGTCTCGCGCGCACAAGTACTCAGGTCCCCGGCGGTGTGGAAGTTCGCGGTGCTGTTCTGCGCGATGAACATGCTCAGCTACGGCCTGGTCACCTGGGTGCCCAGCTATCTGCTCGAGGCCAGACACCTGTCGCTGAACGAGACCGGGTTGCTGTCGGCGATCCCGAGTCTGGTGGGCTTCGCGACGACCATCTTCGGCGGCTGGCTGTTCGACCGGTACTTCCATGACAAGGCCAGGTGGTACCTGGTGTCCATCGCGACGGTGACCGCGGTCCTGCTCGTTCTGATGGTGTCGGCGGGCAGCGCGGCGACGTTCACTCTCTACGAGACCTTGGCCGTCGGAGTGTTCGGGATGGCGACGATGTGCGTCTTCGGCCTTCCGCTGCGGGTGCTTCCCACGGCGGTGGCCGGCCTCGGCTCCGGAATGACGAACTTCGGCGGCCAGGTCGCCGGCGTGATCGCGCCGCTGGCGATGGGCTGGCTGGCGGACGCGTTCTCCTACACCGCCGCGTTCGGCTTCCTGATCTGCACCACGCTGCTCACCGCGGTGATCGCGTTCTGGGTCCCGCAGCGAGCCGAACAGTTCAACTTCCCGTCGGCCGGCACCACGGAGTCTGCCGGCGCCAAGGAGTCGACCGGCACCAAGTAGCCGGCCGGCGTCCCCGGGAAACAGATCCCGTCCGGACAGGAATCCACCCCGACAGAGAGAAGGGACCCCATGGTCACCGAATCGGAACTGGTCGAGGCAATCACCGGGCGGGCGGCGGAAGCCGGCGTCCAGGTATGGCTGCACGCGGCCGATCTGGACAGCCCGCGACACGTGGGCATCGACGCCGACGAGCCGGTGGTCACCGCGTCCGTGTTCAAGGTTCCCGTAGCAGTGGAACTTGCCCGGCAGGCGGCCGAAGGTGAACTCGACCTCGCCGAGCGGATCACGGTGCCACCGGGACATCCGACCGCCAGTCCGTACGGCCTCGCGACGTTCCGCCACGACGTCACGATGTCCTGGTACGACCTCGCCGTCCTGATGATCGGCATCAGCGACAACGTCGCCACGGACCTGATCCTCGGGAAGGTGGGAAAGGCCGCGGTCGCCGGGACGCTGCGCCGGCTCGACCTCCCGCACACAGCCGTCCCCCACGACTGCGGGGACCTGTTGCGCACGATCGGCGAGGACCTCGGGATCGACTACCAGGACGACGAACGGATCCTGGCCGCGATGCCGGCCGAACAACTGGCCAAGCTGCGCGCGTTGACACCCGAAGAGACCTGCCGGACCACCGCCGCGGAGAGCACCCGCCTGCTGGGCCTGATCTGGCGTGACGAAGCGGCACCCGCGACGGCGTGCGCCGACGTCCGGCGCTGGCTGGAACTGCAGGTGTGGCCGCACCGGCTGCGCTCCGGCTTCGCGGACGACGACGTCAGGATCAGCGGCAAGACCGGCACGCTGCCCTCGCTGCGCAACGAGATCGGCGTGGTGGAGTACCCGGACGGTGGCCGGTACGCGGTCGGCGTCTTCACCAGGGCCGTCGACGCCCGTTCGAGAGTTCCCGAGCGTGACGCCTTCATCGGTTTCGCCGCCGCCCGGGCGGTGGACTGGCTCAGGCGGTAACCCATGGCGGCGGCCGGGCGTTTCGTCGGCCGCGATGAAGGTTTCGGCAATTCTCGTCGTTTCTCACGAATCGGCCATGAGCGCACAGGTCATACCCTCCCGGAATCACCCGTTCTCCCTCGCCGAGACAAGAGGTGCACATGTCCGAACTCAATGAACTCTGTGGCTGGTTGGAAGGTCGCCTTCCTGAGTTGCTGGCCGAACACAAGGTGCCGGCCGCGTCGATCGCCGTATACGCGCACGGAGAGATGATCGACCGTGCGGCCGGGGTGCTGAACAAGCACACCGGCGTCGAGGCCACCGCGGACTCCGTCTTCCAGATCGGGTCGATCACCAAGGTCTGGACGACCACGCTGGCAATGCAGCTCGTCGACGAGGGCGCGCTCGACATCGACGCCCCGGTCCGGGCGTACCTGCCCGAATTCGCCGTCGGTGACGAGACGGCCTCCGCGAAGATCACCGTACGCCAACTGATGTGCCACACCTCGGGGTTCGAGGGCGACGTCTTCCTCGACACCGGACGCGGGGACGACGCGGTGCACAGGCTCGTCACCCTCCTCGCCGACGTGCCCCAGCTGTTCGCGCCGGGCGAGATGTTCTCGTACAACAACGCCGCCTTCTGCGTACTCGGTCGCATCGTCGAGGTGCTGCGCGACAAGTCGTACGACGACTGCCTGCGCGACCACCTGTGCACGCCGCTGGGGCTGACCCACGTCGCCCCCAGCCCGTACGAGGCCGTCAGGTTCCGTGCCGCGTCGGGGCACCTCACGCCCGACCCCGACGCCGAGCCGCAGCCCGCGCAGGTCTGGGCGCTGCCCCGGTCGAACGCGCCCGCCGGATCGATGCTGGCGATGCGGCCGCGGGATCTGCTGACGTTCGCCCGGATGCATCTCGACGGGGGCAGGGGGCCCGACGGGACGGCGGTACTCACTGCGGAGAGCGCGCTCGCCATGCGGCGCCGCGAGGTGGAACTGCCGGATCTCGGGCTGATGGGCGACGCCTGGGGACTGGGCTGGTCGCTCTTCGACTGGCCCGGCGGCGCGGTGGTCGGCCACGACGGAGGCACGCTCGGCCAGTCGGCCTTCCTACGAGTGGCTCCCGAACACGACATCGCGGTGGCGTTGCTGACCAACGGCGGCAACCCGCTCCCGCTGTACGTCGAACTCGTCGGACGCGTGCTGCGCGAGCTGGCCGGAACAGAGATGCCGGCGCTCCCGGTGCCGGCCGCCGACGCCCCCCGTGTCGAGACAGCGAGGTTCGTGGGCACGTACGCGTCGTCCGTCGGCGACACCGTCGTCAGCGAGGACACCGACGGCAGGCTGTGGGCCGAGCGGACCCCGAAGGGAGTGTTCGCCGAACTCGACGGCGGTCCGCCGGAAAGGATCGAACTGGTCGCGTACGACGGCGACAAGCTGATCCCCGTGAAGCCGCAGCGCGGCATGCACATGGTGCACGCGTTCGTCGGGGACGACGGGACCGGGCGGGCGCGGTTCCTGCACACCGGCCGGGCCGATCGGCGGGTGAGCCGGTGAACGCCATCGCCGACGAGATCGCCGCGGTCTTCGCCGAGGCGGGAGCGCAAGGGTTCCTGCACGCCCGTGAGGTCGGGGTGACCGACGGCCCCGAGGTCGCCGTCGGCGCGGACGCCCCGGTGGTCCTGGCGTCGGTGTTCAAGATCCCGGTCGCGGTCGCCTACGTCCGCGAGGTGGCCGCCGGACGCCTGGACGAGACCGAACGGACACGGGTCACCGCGCGCTACCGCGTCGGCGGGATCGGCACGGCCGGCTGCGCCGACGACGTGGAGATGAGCTGGCGCGACCTGGCGCTGTTCATGCTGACCATGAGCGACAACGCGGCCACCGACGTCGTGTTCCACCGGGTCGGACAGGACGCCGTGGACCGCGTGTTCACCGACCTCGGGCTGTCCCGAACGCGCATCCGCGGCTGCTGCGAGGACCTGTTCGCGTCGTTGCTGTCCGACCTCGGTGCCGGCGAAGGCGACGACGTGGAGGCCGTGCTCGCCGCGGCCACCCCGGAACAGCTGTGGAAGCTGGCGGTGCTGGACCCGGCCAGGACGACGTCGTCCACCCCGCGGGAGATCACCCGGCTGCTCGACGCGATCTGGACCGACCGCGCGGCCGATCCCGGGGCCTGCGAGAAGGTCCGCGCGATCATGGGACGGCAGATCTGGCCGCACCGGATCTCGTCCGGCCTCGACACCGGGGTCCAGGTGGCGGCCAAGACGGGCACGCTTCCCGCGGTCCGCAACGAAGCAGGTGTGCTGACCTACCCGGACGGCAGGCAGTACGCCGTCGCGGTGTTCACCCGCGCGGACTCCCTGGAGGACCGCCGGCCCGCTGTCGATACCTCGATCGGCAGGGCCGCCCGGCTCGCCGTGGACCATCTCCGCCACGGAGTGACGTCGTGAGGCGCCGGGTCGTGCTGCTCGGCGCGCTGGCGCTGACGGTCAGCGCGTGCGGGGGAGTCTCGCAGTCCACACAGGGGCGGACCGCACACCAAAAGCTGGCGGAAGGCAGGACCTTCACGCAGGCGATCGCGTCCGACCCCGGAAGCCTCGACCCGCAGATGACGGTCCTCTCGGTCGCCATCCAGACCGATCGCTACCTCTACGACTCGCTGCTCAACGTCGACGCCGCCGGAAAGCCCGTTACGGGACTGGCGGACAAGTGGCGCGCCACGACGACGAAAGCCACCTTCAGTCTGCGGAGCGGCATCACCTGCGCCGACGGCTCGCCGCTGACCGCCGCGGACGTCGCGGCGAACATCAACTTCGTGGGCGACCCGGCGAACAAGTCCCCGTTCGCGGGGGTGACCATCGCGCCCGGAACGAAGGCGACCGGCGACAACGCGAGCCGCACCGTCACGCTCACCAGCGGAGCGCCGGACGCGTTCCTGCTGCGCAACGCGGGCCGGCTGCCGATGGTGTGCGCCGCGGGCCTGCGGGACCGTTCGCTGCTGGCCAAGGGCGGCGCGGGCACCGGCATGTTCACCGTCACCGAGGCCGTACCCAACGACCACTACACGCTCACCCGGCGCAAGGACTACACGTGGGGGCCGGGCGCGTGGAAGACCGACCAGCCGGGGCTGCCCGACAAGGTGGTCGTGCGGGTGGTCCCGAACGCCACCACCTCGGCGAACCTGCTGCTCTCCGGCGGCCTCAACGCCGCGGCCACGGTCGGGCCGGACAAGAAGCGGCTCTCCGCGCAGAAGCTGTTCCACGCCGACTACCTCGCTCCGATGGGGGAGTTGTTCTTCAACGAGGCTCCCGGCCGCGCCGGCCGGGACGAACGCGTCCGCCGCGCCCTGGTCCAGGCACTCGACCTGACGCAGCTCGGCAAGGTGCTCACCAGCGGCACCGGCACACCGGCCACGGGCATGGTCACGGCCGAACCCCGTGCCTGTACGGGCGACACCGTGAAGGGCAATTTGCCCGCGCACGACCTCGCCGCGGCCAGGACCGCGCTGGACGCGGCGGGCTGGCGCACGGGCCCGGGTGGCGTGCGCGTCAAGGACGGCAAGCGGCTCGCCCTCACCATGACCTACGCGACGCAACTCGGGCCGACCATAGCGCCGACCGCGGAGCTGGCGCAGCAGACCTGGAAGCGCATCGGCGTCGAGGTCAAGCTGAAGGGCGTCGACAGCTCCGGGCTCGACCAGGCGCTGTTCAGCACCGGCGCGTGGGATGTCTCGATGGCTCCCTTCGGTTTCGAACTGCCCAGCCAGGCAGTGCAGTTCATGTCGGGCAGGACGCCGCCGCAGGGCACCAACTTCGCGCACATCCAGAACGCCGGGTACGACGCTCAGGTGCGCCGGGCGTCGGCGCTGGTCGGCGACGACAGCTGCCGCGCGTGGCTCGCGGCCGAGGCGTCGCTGATCAAGCGCGTCGACGTCGTCCCCTACGTCCACTCGGTCATCCCGTTCTTCGGCACCGGAGCGCGGTTCGAGGTCAGCGCGGGCTCCATCACGCCGTCGTCGATACGGATGTACGGCTGATGGCCACCGCTGCGGTGGCGGCCGCCTCGCGTGCCGGAATCCGGGGCGGCCCATGGCTGCAGTTCGCCCGGCGCAGGCTGCGGCGATTCCTCGTCGCGCTGTGGGTGCTGGTGACCACGGCATTCCTGATGATCCACCTCGTCCCGGGTGACCCGGTCCGGGCGGCGCTGGGAATGACCGCACCCACCGAGCTGGTCGAGGCCCGGCGCCAGGCGCTCGGCCTGAACGACCCGCTGTGGGTGCAGTACGGCCACTATCTGGGCAGCCTGTTCACCGGCGACTTCGGTACCTCGATGACCAGCAACCTGCCGGTGTCGCAAGTCATCGGTGACCGTCTGCCCGCGACGCTCGCGCTGGCCGTGCCCGCGTTCGTGGTGGTGGTCGCCCTGGCGATTCCCCTCGGCGTGCTGTTCGCGGTACTGACCAGAGGCGGCAGACGCCGGGGCGTCGAGCTGGGATTCACCTCGGTGAGCGTGTTCCTGGCCGCCGTCCCGGAGTTCCTGGTCGCGGTGGGCCTCGTCGCGTTCTACGCCGTGCGCCTTGGCTGGTTCCCGGTAGCCGGGAACGGCGGCGCGAGCGCGTTCGTGCTGCCGGTGACGGCACTGGCGACCGGTGCGACGGCGGTGCTGGCGCGGATCGTACGGGTGGAGATGCTGTCCGTGCTCGGCGACGACTTCGTCCGCACCGCCCGGGCGAAACGGCTGCCCGCCCGGCTCGTGTACGTCCGGCACGCGCTGCCGAGCGCGCTGACCGCCACGCTGACGCTGGGCGGGCTGATGCTCACGGCGATGGTCGCGGGGACGGTGCTCGTGGAGAACGTCTTCGCCTGGCCCGGGCTCGGTTCGACGATCGTGCAGTCGATTCTGGCGAAGGACTATCCGACGGTGCAGGGCATCGTGCTCGTGTACGGCATGGGGGTGCTGCTGGTGAACCTGGCGGTCGACGTGCTGCTGGCGGTGCTCGACCCGCGCTCGACGATCCGGGAGAGCTGATGACGTCGACATGGCAGTGGAGAAGGCGCGGCTCGGCCTGGTCGGCGGCGCTGCGCACCCCGGTGGGGGCGTGCTCCGTGGCGCTGTTGGTGGCGTTGGCCGCACTCGCCGTCCTGGGACCGGTGCTGTGGGGCGGGCAGGCGGCCGCGGTCGACACGAACGCGATCGGCCAAGGTCCGTCCGGGGCACACCTGTTGGGTACCGACTCGCTCGGCCGGGACATCTTCTACCGCACGCTCGTGGCCACCCGGTTCTCGGTCGAACTCGCGGTGATCGCCACGGCGGTCGGCGTCACGGTCGGCCTCGTGCTGGGTACCTTGCCGTCGGTGCTGCCGCGCCGGGCCGGCAGGCTGATCACCTCCGCCGTGGACATCGCGGTGGCGTTCCCCGGGCTGCTCCTTGCGTTGTTCTTCGCGGTCGTCTTCGGCGTGGGCACCCGAGGCGCGGTCCTCGCCATCGCGTTCGCGACGGCGCCGGGCTTCGCGAGGCTGGCGCAGACACTCGCCGCGTCGGTGTCGGGGCGGGACTACGTATCGGCTGCGCGGATCGCGGGCGTCGGCCGGCTCCGGCTGCTCGTCCGGCACGTCCTGCCCAACATCGGCGAGCCGCTGCTGGTGAACGCCACCATCAGCGCGGGCGGGGCACTGCTCGCGTTCGCCTCGCTCTCCTTCCTCGGCATCGGCGTCCAGGCACCCCGATACGACTGGGGGCGGCTCCTCGGCGAGGGACTGGACGGGATCTACGTGAACCCGGCGGCCGCGCTCGCTCCCGGCGCGGCGGTGGTGCTGGCCGGTCTTGCGTTCAACCTGGTGGGCGAGACCGTCGCCGCGGTGATCGGCGTACGCACCCCGACCGCGCGGATCCCCGCCCGGCCGGCGCCGCCCGCCCGTCCCGCCGCGGCAGCGGAACCCGGCGTGGAACCGGTGCTGTTGGTGGAGAACCTCCAGGTGGCGTTCCCGCGTCCGGACGGGTGGACGGTCCCGGTACGCGGGGTGAGTTTCACCGTGCGGGGCGGCGAGGCGATCGGCGTGGTGGGGGAGTCCGGGTCGGGCAAGAGCCTGACCGCGCTGGCGGTTTCCCGGCTGATAGAGACGCCGGGTGTGGTGACCGCGGACCGGCTGGAATTCGCGGGGACTCCGCTCCTGACGACTCCGGAGCGGGAGTTGCGCCGGTTGCTCGGCACGTCGCTGGCGATGGTCTTCCAGGATCCGATGAGCTCGTTCAACCCGGCCCGGCGGATCGGCCGCCAGCTGGCGGAGGCGTCGGAGCAGCACCACGGCCTCAACCGGCGCGAAGCCTTCGCCAGAGCAGTGGACCGGTTGCGCGCGGTGCGCATTCCCGCCGCGGAACGACGTGCCCGGCAGTACCCGCACGAGTTCTCCGGCGGGATGCGGCAGCGCGCGATGATCGGCATGGGTCTGATGGGCGAGCCGAAGCTGATCATCGCCGATGAGCCGACGACGGCGCTGGATGTCACCGTGCAGCGCCAGGTACTGCGCCTTCTCTCGCGGACCAGAGAGAGCGAGAACGCTGCGATCCTCCTGATCAGCCACGACATCACGGTCGTCGCGCAGACCTGCGACCGGATGCTCGTCATGTACGCGGGGCGCGTCGTCGAGGACCTTCCCACCGCCGACCTCACATCCGTACCGAGACATCCCTACACCCGGGCGTTGCTGGCCGCGACGCTGGAACTGGACACCGACCGCGACGAGCCGCTGGCCGTGATCCCCGGCCGGCCGCCCGAGCCGGACCACGTGCCCGAGGGGTGCGCGTTCGCCGCCCGCTGCCCGGCGGCGACGGACCGGTGCCGGAGCCAGGACCCGGTACTGGAGCGGGTCGACTGGGCGCACCGGGTCGCCTGCTGGCATCCGAACGGCGCCGTCACGCCGGAGTCCGGCCGGGAAGCCGTCTACGGAGGTGCCGAATGAGCGCGCTGGTGTTCGACGACGTGAGCGTGCGCTACGGCGCCCGGCGCGGCGGCCTGACCGCCGTGGACCAGGTCAGCCTGACCGTGCCCAAGGGACAGGTGGTCGGGCTGGTCGGGGAGTCGGGATCGGGCAAGTCGACCCTGGCACGGGCCGCGGTGGGCCTTGCACCGGTGAGCGCGGGCCGCGTCCTGCTCGGCGGCGTGGACGTGAAGAGCCTGCCACGAAGACGGCCGCTGCAGATGGTGTTCCAGGACCCGTACTCCTCGCTGGATCCGCGGATGAGCATCGGTGAGTCGATCACCGAGGCCCTGCCGCGCGGTGCCCGCGAGGGCGGCGCGGGCCGGCGGGCCGAGGTGGCGAGACTGCTCGAACTGGTCAACCTCGACCCGGACCGGGCGGGGATGCTGCCGAAGCACCTGTCGGGCGGGCAGCGGCAACGTGTCGCGCTCGCCCGCGCGTTGGCCGGGCAGCCGCAGGTACTGATCGCCGACGAGATCACGTCCGCGCTCGACGTGTCGGTGCAGGGCGCCGTACTTAATCTGGTCCGCACACTGCAGCGACGACTGGACCTGTCGATGCTGTTCATCTCGCACAACCTGGCCGTGGTGCGCTACCTCAGCGACGTGATCGCCGTCATGTACCTCGGCCGCATCGTGGAGACGGGCCCCGCCGCGCAAGTCCTCGACGACCCGCAACACCCCTACACGCGCGACCTGCTCGCCGCGGCCCCGTCCGCCCGCACCGGCCTGTTCGACGGCCCCGGTGACGGCGACGGCATCGGCGACACGGACCCGCCGGACCCACACCACCCGCCCACCGGCTGCCGCTACCACCCCCGCTGCCCGATCGGCCCGCTCACGCACACCGAGCGCACCGTCTGCCTCAGCTCCGACCCGGCCGACGCCGCGGCGACCCGCCGGCACCGAGCGGCCTGCCACTTCTCCCCGAGCGTCAGCGAACAGCCCGCAATCCCACGAGGAGGCCTCCTGCGATGACCCGACGCCTTGGCATTGAAGACCTGTACGAGGTGACAGTCCCCGAGCAGCCGAGTGTTTCGCCGGACGGCAGCCGGATCGTGTACGTGCTGCGCGCCGCCGACCGTGACGGCGACCGGGACGTGCGAGCGCTCTGGCAGGTCGCCGCCGCGGGCGGCGAGGCGCGGCAGCTCACCCGGGGCACTGCCGACGCGGCACCGGCGTGGTCGCCGGACGGCACACGCATCGCGTTCCTGCGCGCCGGGGACTCGGCCCCGCAACTGTGGTTCCTGCCCGCCGCCGGAGGGGAGGCCGAGCAAGCGACACAACTCCCGCTGGGCGCCGGCGCGCCGGTCTGGAGCCCGGACGGCAGCAAGATCGCCTTCGCGGCGCCGGTCGACGTCGCCGCGGCGGACGGCGAGGACGCCACCGCACGCGCACGCCGGGCGAATGCCCCGGTCGTGGCGGACCGGCTGGACTTCAAGGCCGACGGCATGGGTCTCGTACGGACCCTGCGCAGGCACGTGCACGTCCTCGACGTAGGCACACGGGAGATCCGGCAGGTCACATCGGGGGACTGGAACGCGGGCGATCCCGCCTGGTCGCCCGATGGCACCCGGCTGGCGTTCCCCGGCGCCCGGGAGCCCGACGCCGACCTCACGCTGCGGTCCGCCGCCTACGTCCTCGACCTGAGCGAGTGCGCCGCCGAGCCGCAGTCGACGGGCTCCGGCGACGGCACGGCAGCCACGGTCACCTGGACCCCCGACGGTCGGGCGCTGCTGGTCGTCGGGCGGGGAGACACCGAGATCGGGCACACCAGACTGCTGCTGGTGCCGCTGGACGGCGGCGACACCATCGACCTGACGGCTGCCCTCGACCGGAACGTGATGCCGGGCGGCCCCGGCTATCCCGGCGCGGCGCCACGCCCGACAGCGGACGGCCGCGTGCTGTTCTGCGTGCGGGAGCGCGGCTGCACCCACCTCTACTCGGTCGGCCTCGACGGCGGCGCGCCGCGACCAGTCGTCGGGGGCGCGGGGAACACCGTCGGCGACCTGGCCGTCGCGGGCGACACCGTGGCGATCCTCCTCGCCACGCCGTCCTCGTTCGGCGAGATCGCGACGGTCGGCCTCGCCGACGGGACGGTCGAGGCGCGCACACACCACGGCGAGAGCGTCGCCGACGTCGAGCTGTTCGCCCGTGAGGAGCGGGAGTTCACGATCTCCGACGGCACCGTGGTCCATGGCTGGCTGATGCGCGACCCGGCCCGCACCGGCCCCTCGCCTCTGCTGCTGGACATCCACGGCGGCCCGCACAACGCCTGGAGCGGCACAGCCGACGCCACCCACCTCTACCACCAGGTGCTGGCCGCGCGCGGCTGGGCGGTGCTGCTGCTCAACCCACGCGGCAGCGACGGCTACGGCGAAAAGTTCCTCACCGCGGCGCTCGGCGCATGGGGGCAGGCGGACGCGCCGGACTTCCTCGAACCACTGGACCACCTCGTCGCCGAGGGCGTCGCCGACGCCGACCGGCTGGCCGTGTCCGGTTACAGCTACGGCGGCTTCATGACCTGCTACCTGACGAGCCGCGACAACCGGTTCGCGGCTGCGGTCGCGGGTGGGGTCGTCAGCGATCTGACCAGCATGGCCGGCACCTCGGACGCCGGCCACCACATGGGCGTGCGCGAACTGGGCGGCACCCCCTGGGCGGAGGAACGGGCGTACACGCAGCAGTCGCCACTCACCCACGTCGACCAGGTCCAGGTACCGACGCTCATCGTGCAGGGCGCCGACGACGTGCGCTGTCCCGTGGGTCAGGCGGAACAGTGGTTCACCGCGCTGCGTGAGCGGGGCGTCCCGGCCCGGCTGGTGCTGTACCCCGGCAGCTCGCACCTGTTCATCCTCGACGGCAGGCCCTCGCACCGGGCGGACTTCAACCGACGCGTCGTCGACTGGGTGGAGCGGCACGCAAGGCCCAAGGGGAGCGCGGTGCGGGTGCCGATCGACGCCGCCCACTGGCAGCGCCGGCTGAGCGAACTGGCGCGCGCACATCGCGTACCCGGAGCAGCGCTCGGCGTCCTGCGCGTCGGACCCGACGGCGCCGACGAGCTGGTGCAGGCGAGCCACGGTGTCCTGAGCACGAACACCGGCGTCGACGTCACCGACGACTCGCTGTTCCAGATCGGCTCGATCACCAAGGTGTGGACGACGACCGTCGTGATGCAACTGGTCGACGAGGGGCTGCTCGACCTCGACGCGCCGATAGTGGACGTCCTGCCCGAGCTGCGACTGGCCGATCCGCAGGTGGCGAGGCAGGTGACCATGCGCCATCTGCTGACCCACACCAGCGGCATCGACGGCGACGTGTTCACCGACACCGGCCGTGGCGACGACTGCCTGGAGCGCTACGTCGACCAGCTCGCGGGCGTCGCACAGAACCACCCGCTCGCGGCGACCTTCTCCTACTGCAACTCGGGATTCGTCCTCGCCGGCCGGGTCATCGAGAAACTGACCGGCAAGACCTGGGACCTCGCGATGCGCGAGCGGCTGTTCACCCCCCTCGGCCTGAGCCACACGATCACGCTGCCGGAGGAAGCGCTGCTGTTCCGCGCGGCGGTCGGCCATCTCTCGCCCGGCGGCGGCGAGCCGACGTCCGCACCGGTCTGGGGGCTGCCGCGCTCGGTCGGTCCCGCCGGTCTGGTCGGCGCGGCGACCGCGGACGTCCTGGCGTTCGCCCGGCTGCACCTGACCGGCGGGCTGGCACCCAACGGCGAGCGCCTGCTCGCGCGGGCGTCGGTGCACGCGATGGCCGACAGGCAGACGAACCTGCCCGATCCGCACAGCATCGGCGACTCCTGGGGCCTGGGCTGGATACGTTTCGACTGGGACGGGCACCAGGTCATCGGCCACGACGGCGGCACGATCGGCCAGGCGGCGTTCCTGAGGCTGCTCCCCGAGCAAGGACTCGCGGTGGTGCTGCTCACCAACGGCGGCAGTCCACGCGACCTGTACGAGGGGCTGTACCGGGAGATCTTCGCGGAGCTGGCCGGGGTGGCCATGTCGCGTCCGCTCGAACCGGCCGCCGAACCTCCCGCCGTGGACGCGCGGCGGCACGCCGGTGTGTACGAGCGGGCCGGGGTGCGCGCCGAGGTTCTGCCGACCGGGGACGGGCTGCGCCTGCGCCAGACCCTCACCGGTCCCCTGGCCGAACTCGCGCCGGATCCGACGCAGGAGTACGACCTGGTACCGGTCTCCGACGACCTGTTCGCGTTCCTCGCCCCGGAATCACGGACCTGGACCCCGGTCACGTTCTACACGCTGCCCACGGGCGAGCCGTACGTGCACTACGGGGTGCGGGCGGCCCCGAAGGTGGCCTGACCGTTCACGGCCGGTGTCTGCGGCTGCGATGTGGAAGGGCCCGCTCGACCAGCCGTCCTGTCGGCTGGTCGAGCGGGCCCGCGCGGACGCCCTGGGAGGAGGTGAACTCATGGAGAGTCCGCTCGCATGACGCGGAGTTCGAGCATCGCGGCGAAGCGTTTCCCGGGGTCGTTCAGGTCCGTCCCGGCGATCTCCGCGGCCCGCCGCAGCCGGTATCGGAAGGTGTTCGGATGCACGTCGAGCGAGGCGGAGGCGCCCAGAACATTTCCGAGACTGTCCAGCCAGGCGGTCAGAGTCTCGACCAGGGCGGTGCCATTCTCTCGGTCGTAGGTGCGCAGACGCTCGGTCGGTCCGTCGAGAAGGCCGCCCTCGCTGCGCAGCAGATCGCCGATGTCCAACAGCAGTGCGTCGACCTGGACTTCGGCGTACCGGGCGATACGTCGCCCGGGACGTTGGCGGAGCACTCGCAGCGTCCGGTCAGCGTCGTGCCGGGATCGGGCCAGGTCAGCGGGGCCGGACGAATCGACGGCGCGACCGATGCCGAGAACCACACCGGTCAGCCCGTCAGAGGCCCGCTGCAGGAAGTCCCGCGCAGCCGACTGCGCCTTCTCGGGCAGATCGTCGGCGTCGGCGCCCTGTGCGGGACTCGGGACGATCGCGTAGCACACGTCTCCGACCAGAGCCGCCACGGATCCCGGGGTCACGACCGAGAGATGGAACGAGAGCGCGTCGGCAGTCCGCTCCAACAGTTGGCGGCTCGTCGGTGCGCCCGCAGCGGAGGCGGTGGTCATCTCGGAAACGGCCATGGCCATCACGGTGACCGGTCGGCCCGCCAACCGGAGGCGCTCGATCGCCTCCGGCGCTGCGGGACCTTCGCCGAGAGCGGTCGCGATGAGATCCGCGCGAACCTGCCGGTCCACATCGACACCCACCCGATGACGAAGCAGATGAAGCGCCACGACTTTCGCCGCGTCAACGAGCATTTGCTCTTTCTCGGAATTGAGAGGGCTCGGCACCGCCACCCAGATCGAACCCAGCACCTGATCTCCGGCACGCACGGCCATCGCCACGCGTGGCAGCCCCGCCACTCCTTCGATGAGCGGCGTATCGACAAATATCGGCTTCTCGCTGGCGTAAAGGCGTGTGAACACCCCGGCACGCTCCTGGGCATGCCGAGCATGCTGGGGCACGACGCGACCCAGGACCGTCTGGATGCGGGTCTGATCGGCTTCGTCCTGGCGGCCCGAGAACGCCAGCACCTGCGAGTCCCGGTCCTCGATGGTGATCGGTGCGTCGAGAAGCGCACCGATGGCGTTGGCCAGGGCGAACGAATCCCCCGCGGGAAACCCCGCGAGCAGTTCCTCGCCGGCCCCGCCGATCACGCTGCTGGACAGCAACGACCTCAGGAGCACCACGAGTTGTGCCCAGCTCGCCCCGCGCGTCAGGGCGAGCAGGACGACCCCGCTGTTCTCGACAGCGGTGCGGGCTCCTCCATCGAGGGCCAGCGGTCCCCGCAGGACCACTGCCGCGGCCCCGCCCGCGACAGCTCGCTCGAGCAGCGCCGGAATGTCTCCCGCATCGGCGCCGGCGCACAGCAGCACGGCCCCGGGCCGGAGCGGTTCGTCCCCGTGGCGCTCATCGATGACGACGTCGGTGACGACGACCGCCGGATCGATGCGTCCCGCCACTTCCTCCAGCAACGTGCCGCCCAGGTGACTCAGGATGCTGTCGAGCCGGGCTCCATGGCCATTCATCATCGCAACCGTTCAGCTAGGTCGGTGAGCGGGAAGAGCGGGCATTCGACGAACCCCTCCCTCAGCCTATCCCGCATCGGTTCGCACTTCTGAACAAAGTCAGCGGGTGAAACTGGTACGGAATGACGATGCATTTCCCGATGGCGTTCATGAGAATTGCCGTCGGAGTTTCGATGTGACCGAACCCCGGCGGTATTCGCCGAGGCCCGGACGCACGCGGGACAGTGCATTGATCTCAAGGAATCCTCGTGTTCTCAGCCGCATACCCCCAGCTGCGCCTCGACGCCGACGCCGTCGACCACAACATTCGCGTCATGGCCGCCTGGTGCAGGTCCCGAGATGTGGAACTCGCCCCCCACGTCAAAACGACGATGTCCGCACCCGTCATCGAGCGACAGCTCGCCGCGGGCGCCGCAGGTGTCACGGTCGCCACGGTGGACCAAGCGCAGACGATCTTGAGCTGGGGTCACGGCTCGGTACTCATCGCCAACCAGGTCGTGGACCGTTTCGGGTTGCGGCGTCTTAAGTCCTTGCTGGACGAGGATCCGGCCAGAGAGATCCGATGCTTCGTCGACTCGCCGCAAGGCGTCATCGCGGCGGAGCAGATCTTCACCGGGCACGGGCCGGCCCTCGAGGTTCTTCTCGACGTCGGAACGCCTGGCGGGCGGACAGGGATCCGCAATCCCGAGGACGCACGACAGCTGGCAAGGCTGGTCAGCAGGGCGCCAGGCCTCAGTCTGGCCGGAGTGGCCGGATACGAAGGCGTCGCCTCCAACACCCGGAACGACGACACGATCGCAGCGGTCGACGAACACTGCCGCCGGGTGCGCGATGTCTATCTCGACGTCGCCGACCTCTTCGAGACCGAGGCCCCTGTGTACTCGATGGGAGGTTCGGCTTTCCCTGATCGAGTCGTCGAGTTCCTGCCCACCGCGAACGACGTCCCCGGCACCGTGCGGCTTCTTCGGTCCGGTTGCTACGTGACCCACGATCACGGCACCTACCAGCGGGTGAGTCCCCTTCCGCAGCTCGTTCCGGCCGTGTCGGTCCGAGCCGTCGTCCTGTCCGTTCCCGAGACCGGGACGGCCGTCGTCGGAGCCGGAAAGCGCGACCTGCCCTACGACGCCGACCTGCCGGTACTTCTCTCGGCCCACAGTCCCGGCGGATCTCCCAGGCGCGACCTCTCCGGGCACGTCCGCAGTCTGTACGACCACCACGCCGTCCTCACCGGAGTGACCGGCCTCGAGGTCGCCGACCTGGTCGATGTCGGAATCTCACACCCCTGCTCCGCCTTCGACCGCTGGCCCGACTACTTCGTCACCGACAAGGCGGGCGAGGTGATCGACGTGTGGCAGACCGATTTCCGTCGAGCCTCGATCGCCGGCACCGGTCGGTCCCGCGGCTGAGGTCGATGCCAGCCCTTCGCAACTGTCCGACGCGTCGTACTCGGACTGACCCGCGTCCGCTCTCCACCGAGGAATCCCATGACCACTCTGCGCGGCGGTCCGGCACGTCCTGTTCCCGCCCTCAAAGATCGCGTCTCACAGCGTGTGACCGCCGCGCGGGACCGGCTCGTCTCGCTCAGCCATGCCATTCACGAGAACCCGGAGCCGGCATTCGAGGAGACCCGGGCGGCGGGTTGGGTGACCGAGGTGGTCCGCCCGGATCGTGTCTGGCAATGGTCCTGCGAGGCTTCGGTGGCCGAGGCCGGAGGAGGGGGCTGGGGAATGAAAATGGAACCGCACTCGGGGCGGCCCCACCGCAAGAAGTCGCCCCGAGAGGCCTTACGGGATGGCCCTCAGCTGTTACCCAGCCTGCGGTCGAGGAGGGAGAGCAGGCAGTCCCAGTGGCGCTTCAGTCCGGAGGCGCTGAAAGCGTCGGTGTCGGACATGGTGAAGCCGTGGACAGTGCCGGGGTAGATCTCGGCGGTGTGGCCCAAACCTGCGGCAGCCAGAGCCTCGTTGAGCTCGCTGATGGCCTCGGGCGGCAAGTCGTCGGCAAGGCCGAGATGGACCTCGGCGCTCAACGCGGGGACGAGGCGGTGCGGGCTGTCCGGCGTGTCGGTGACCACGAAGCCGGGGTGGAATCCGGCGACGGCGGCCACTTGGTCGGGGTGGGCCGCTGCGGTACGCAGCGCGAAGAGGGTGCCGATGCAGTAGCCGACCACGGCAACCTGTCCGGCGCTGACCTCGGGCCGGGTGGTGAGGAACCTGAGGTGGGCGTCGGCGTCGCGCTGGGCATGTTCGGTGGTGTGCGCCTCGAGCAGGGGCATCAGCCGGCCGATGACCTCGGGCCGGACCTCTTCTCCGATGTACTCGGGAAGTTCTACCACCGGTGCCGCGCCGTGCCGGTAGAAGAGGTTGGGGACGAGCGCGTAGTAGCCGTGCCCGGCCAGTTCGCGGGCCTTGTCCTCCATCTCGGGCCGCAGGCCGAAGGCGTCCGGGTACAGCAGCACCCCCGGGTGCCGCTCGCCGTCGTCGGGGAAGGCGGCGAAAGCGTCGGCCTGGCCGTCAGGGGTGGGAATCTGCAGTGTCTTGGTGGGAATAGTGGATCTTCCTTCCTGGAGTTCGCAACTAACGTTAGTGCCACTAACGATGTCGGCGCGAGTGAACGTACATCGTTAGTCGAACTAACGCAACGGGTAGAATTGGCGCCATGATCAGAGCCGATGCCGCGGACCTGCCCGAAGCCGGCGCGCCCAGGACGCCCGACCGGCTGCGTCGGCGGGCGAGCCGGTTGTTGTCGCAGCTGACCGTGCGGTCGGACCGGCTGATCAACGATGGTCTGGCCCAAGCCGACGCCCGCAAGTGGCATTACGCCGTGCTCGCGTCACTGCAGGATTTCGGGCCGGGCAGCCAGGCGGCGCTGAGCGGGCGTACCGGCATCTACCGCAGCGACATGGTCGGTGTGCTCAACGAACTGGCCGAGCGCGACCTCGTCGAGCGGGCGCCGGATCCCGGCGATCAGCGCCGCAACATCATCACGATCTCCGCCAAAGGGCGCCGTCAGCTACGCCGGCTCGACAAGGTCCTGGATGCACTCCACGACGAACTGCTCGCGCCGCTGAATCCGGCCGAACGCGACCAGTTCGTGGAGTTGCTCAACCGCTTGCTGGACTATCACGCCGGGCCCTCCTGACCGCGCGTGGCGAGGGAGAACTCCCGGCGTGCCAGCGGGCTGCTGCCGTGGTCCCCGGCCATCGCGGCACAGCCTTCTTTTCAGGCGGGGCCCGCCGGGTTCCCTTCAGCGGAGGAGTTCGCCATCTCCGAGTACATCCCTACCGCGCCAGTGCTGGAGCAGGCTGCCGCGGAATTCGCGGCCGCGACCGCGAAGCCGCCGTTCCTCTTCGACCTCGGCCCCGAGGAGGGCCGCAAGACGGTCGACGAGGTCCAGTCCGGCGAGATCGCCAAGCCCGCGGTCGACGAGGAGTGGATCACCTTCCCCGGCGGCCCCACCGGCTCCGTACGCGTCCGGATCGTCAAGCCCGCCGGTGCCACCGGCACCCTGCCCGTCATCCTCTACATCCATGGCGCGGGCTGGGTCTTCGGCAACGCCCACACGCACGACCGCCTCGTCCGCGAACTCGCCGTCGGCGCGAACGCCGCCGTGGTCTTCCCCGAGTACGACCTCTCGCCCGAGGCCCGCTATCCGGTCGCGATCGAGCAGAACTACGCGGTCGCCCACTGGGTGACCACCGACGGCGCGGGCAAGGGCCTGGACGCCACCCGCATCGCGGTGGCCGGTGACAGCGTGGGTGGCAACATGTCCGCCGCGCTGACGCTGATGGCCAAGGAGCGCGGGGGCGTCCAACTGCTCGGGCAGGTGCTGTTCTACCCGGTCACCGACGCGAACTTCGACACCGCCTCCTACCACCAGTTCGCGGAGGGCTACTTCCTGCGGCGCGACGCCATGCAGTGGTTCTGGGACCAGTACACCGCCGACGCCGCCCAGCGGGCCGAGATCACCGTGTCGCCGCTGCGCGCCACTGTCGACCAGCTCCGCGGCCTGCCGCCGGCCCTCGTCATCACCGGCGAAGCGGACGTGCTGCGCGACGAGGGCGAGGCGTACGCGAACAAGCTCCGCGAGGCCGGAGTGCCGGTCACGGCCGTTCGCTACCAGGGCATCATCCACGACTTCGTGATGCTCAACGCGCTGCGCGGCACCCATGCCGCCGAGGCCGCTATCACGCAGGCCGTCACGTTCCTCACCGACGCCCTCGGCGCCAAGTGATTCACCGTCAACTTGCCGCATCCGCAGAGCACTTGCTCAGCGGTCGGCGAAGTGCGACGGCAGCACGCCTCGTGCGGCAGCCGGTCGCCGTTCCCTGCACGTCGCCGTCTCGCACGGAGACGGCGACGTGCCCGGTGGCCGTACGGATCAGACGATGCCCTGGGCGAGCATCGCGTCGGCGACGCGGATGAATCCCGCGATGGCCGCTCCCGCGACGTAGTCGTCCGGGTCGCCGGTGTACGCCTCGGCGGTCGCGCGACTCTGGGCGTGGATGTCGCTCATGATGCTCTCCAGCCGGTCCGTCACCTCGTCCCGGCTCCACGCCGCCCGCGCGGCGTTCTGGCTCATCTCCAGGGCCGACGTCGCGACACCGCCCGCGTTCGCGGCCTTGCCGGGGCCGAACAGCACTCCGGCCTCGCGGAAGCGGGCCACCGCACCGGGGGTGCAGGGCATGTTGGCGCCCTCCGCGACCGCCAGCACCCCGTTGCGGATCAGCGCGGCGGCGTGGTCCTCGCCCAACTCGTTCTGGGTGGCACAGGGAAGCACCACGTCGCAGGGCACGTCGTAGACCGATCCGAACGCGTGGTGTTCGGCGGACGGCCGCTCGGCGGCATAGGCGCTCAGCCGCTCCCGCCGCACCTCCTTGATCTCACGCAGGAGATCGACGTCGATGCCGTCCGGGTCCACGACATGACCGGCGGAGTCCGAGCAGGCGACGACCTTCGCGCCGAGGAGGTGGGCCTGCTCGATCGCGTAGATCGCCACATTGCCCGAACCGGACACCACGACGGTGCGGCCCGCCAGGTCCTGGCCGCGGGTGGCGAGCATGTCCCGGGCGAAGAACACGGTGCCGTAACCGGTCGCTTCGGTGCGGCCCTGCGAGCCGCCCCACCCGACGCCCTTCCCGGTCAGCACCCCCGCCTCGTGGCGGTTCACGATCCGCTTGTACTGGCCGAACATGTAGCCGATCTCACGGCCACCCACGCCGATGTCACCGGCCGGCACATCCGTGTGTTCTCCGAGGTGCCGGTAGAGCTCGGTGATGAACGACTGGCAGAAGCGCATGACTTCGGCGTCGCTGCGGCCGGCGGGGTCGAAGTCCGCGCCGCCCTTGCCGGCCCCGATGCCCTGGCCGGTGAGCGCGTTCTTGAAGATCTGCTCGAAGCCCAGGAACTTGATGACCGACAGATCGACGGTCGGGTGGAAGCGCAGGCCGCCCTTGTAGGGGCCGAGGGCGCTGGAGAATTCCACGCGGTAGCCGCGGTTGACCTGAATCCGGCCCCGGTCGTCGACCCAGGGAACCCGGAACATGATCTGCCGTTCCGGTTCGCAGAGGCGCTCGAGAATGTGTGCGTCGGCGTATTCGGGATGCCGGTCGAGAACCGGGCCGAGCGTGTGCAGGACCTCCTCGACGGCCTGTTGGAACACGACTTCGCCTGCGCTGCGACGTCGGACCGCGTCGAGGACGTCGTCCAGGTGAGAGGGAACGGCTGAGGGCGAAACGGTGGTCATCATCTTCCTCTGGCGGGGGAGCGGACTTGGTAGGGAGGAATCGGACGGCACGGTTACAAGAGGGAAGGGCCGAAGTGGTAGGCAGTGCCATGCGGCCCACTCGGCGGCGATGCGTGGCGCTGGGACGAGTCGACGGGCGCCTCATCAGCGTTGATCCAGATCGACCCTACGGCAATCGGGCCGAGCGGCGCTGCGCTTGAGCGGCGATGCCCAACAGGTGGAACGCCGCTGTCGCTGTCGGCCGATCCGGGTCGGCCGACAGCGGCGGCTGCGTCGGGCGCCACCGGATTCGGAAGCTCCGTCCACGACCGGTTCGGTGTCTGCGGGGCCGGATACCGGCATCGGAGGCGTCACCTTGCCTGCGGGGGCGATCACTTCGCCTCGGATAGCCGGACCGCGTCGGGATCGGCCCGGAACCGCAGTTGGCCGGTCGTGTCGTGCACGGCGCGCCGGCGACAGTGGCAGTACGACGCGGCGCCGATGCAGCTGCACCCCGGGGACCTGGGCTGGTTCGGGCGGTCTGGTGCGGAGGCGACGGCCGCGGCGGTCCGGACGTGGAGCCGGGACGGGCGGATTCTCGCCGTCGGGCTGCTGGACGAGCCCGAGTTGTTGCGGCTGACGATCGCGCCGGACGCCCAGCGGGACGACGCACTGTGCACCAGGACGCTCTTCGCCGTCCATGGCCATGTACGGGCCCCGGTCGACGGCGACTGGGGCGGCCTCTTCGCTGGCCTGGGCTTCGGCGGCCGGAACTCCACGTGCGAGGGCGGCGGGCGATCGCGTCGGCCGCTCTCCCGGCTCAGGTGACGGAGTCGGCGCGGAGAGCGAGGTCGAGGAGGCCGGGGAAGCGGTCGTCGAACTCCTCCCGGCGCAGCCGGTTGAGGCGTTTGGGGCCCTGATCGCGCTGTTCGACCAGGCCGGCGTCTCGCAGGACGGAGAAGTGATGGCTCTTGGCGGCGCGGCCGATCGGCACGTCGAAGTTGCTGCAGCTGAGCGTCCAGTCAGGGTGACCGGCAAGATCGCGGATCAGCTGGATGCGTACGGGATCAGCCAACGCGGACAGGGCGGTCAGGAGTGGAACGTCGTCGGGATGCGTGTGCACGGGTGTCGGACGGTGCCCCGCACTCGCGCGCTCTGACTTTGCCGCCATCTCGATTCCTCCCAGGCGCCCCGCGTATCCGCTTGCCAAGTGTTCGATGCTCATCATACAGTCCGAGTGTTCGCTTCTCGTTGAACACTCACGGAGGGCAGGTTCACTGATGCGTGCGGTCGAGTTCCAGAAGTACGGCGGCCCCGAAGTGCTGCGGCTCGTACAGGCCGGTGCGCCCGAGCCGGGGCCGGGCCAGGTGAGCATCGATGCCGCGTGGGCGGGAGTGAACTTCGCGGACATCAAGGCGCGCGCGGTCGGCTACCGGGTCGCCTCGCTGCCCTACCGCCCTGGCCTGGAAGTGTCCGGCCGGGTCCGGGCGGTCGGCGAGGGCGTCGACGGGCTGACCATCGGGCAGGAGGTCGCCGCACTCGTCGAAGGGGGCGGCTACGCGGAGGTCGTGCTCGCCGAGGCCGCGGCCGTCTTCCCGCTGCCCGGCGGGCTGGACCTGCGTACCGCGGCCACCCTGCCCACGGTGCTGCCGACCGCGTACGCCCTGATCCACGAGGTGGGGCGTCTTCAGCCGGGAGAGAGCGTCCTGGTGCACAGCGCCGCGGGAGGCATCGGCACGGTGGTCGGGCAACTGGCCCGGGCGGCCGGCGCCGGCGCGGTGTACGGCGTGGCGTCCACCGGCGCCAAGGCCGAGTACGCCCTCCAGCACGGCTACGACCAGGTCTTTCCGGCGGAGACCTTCGACGAGGACGTCCGAGGTGCCACTGGCGGCCGGGGCGTGGACCTGATCCTCGACCCGGTGGGCGGCGACACGCTGCGACGCGGTCTCGACGCTCTGGCGGTCTTCGGGCGCCTGGTGTCCTTCGGCAACGCCGGCGGGCAGCAGCCGTGGCAGGTCGGGCAGCCCGATCTCTACGCCCTGGGCCGCACCGTCGCCGGGTTCTCCATTCTGGCGCTCGCGCAGGCCGCCCCCCAGGTCATGCGCACACTGACCGAGCGCGCCCTGCGCACGGTCGCCGACGGCACGGTGACGCTCCCCGTCACCGCGGAGTTCCCGCTCGCGGACGCCGCCGCCGCACACCGACTCGTCGACTCCCGTACGTCAACGGGCAAGCTGCTGCTGCGCATCGGCGACTGACCGGCACCAACGGCACAGCACCGGCCCGCGGTACATCCGGCCGGCCATCCGTACCGCAGGAGTCCCCGGGCGGCATGGCGTCCACAGCGCCCGGGGACCGGAAGAACGAACAGGGATTCAGGTCGTGAGGGAATCAGTCCTGACCCTCACGGCAGCAGACGAGGCCGTCGCTTCGCCGCGACGTCCTCCACCCATCCCACCAGCGGGATCGCCATGGCGATCAGCACCCAGCCCACACCGAACATGAACCACTGGCTCTCCAGCGGCAGGTACTGCGCGAACGCCGGCACGTTCCAGAACTGGTCGATCAGCGGCACCGCGAGGATGAGCGCGATCTCGTGCCAGAGATAGATCGTCATCGCCCGCGCATTGAAGACCGACACGACCCGGTCGAGCCGTCGGAAGCGCGCCAGCCACGCGAAGTCGACCTTGAAGTACGCCTTCGAGTACATCAGCAGCGTCACGAACCCGGCCGACCAGAAAGCCTGCGCCAGCGGGATGTCGTCCAGGTCGTAACTCCCGTACTCATCCTGGTGGGTGAGGGCGAACCAGGCGCCGTAGGCCAGGGCGGCGAGGGACAGTACGACGACGGGTCCCGGGCGCAGCCGGGCCAGGACGCCCTCACGGTGCGCGATGCCGACGAGCCAGCAGAACAGGAACGTGGCGAAGTCGAGGAGACCGCTGCCGAACCGGTTGTCCGGCGCCTGCCACACGAACTGGAGCACCACGATCGGCGCGAGCGAAGCGAGCAGCACCGACAGTGGCGCCAGCCGGAACACCTTCAGGAGCAGCGGTGACAGGAGCACGAACCACAGGTAGGCGCGCAGGTACCAGAGGATCTCCCAGGCCTGCATGCCCCAGCTGTTGCCCGGCGGGTCGCCGAGAGGGACCACCCAGTAGACGACCTGCCACCCCGGCATCCAGCCGTGCAGCAGCATCGCGAGGACGACGAACAGTCCCCAGAGCCAGAAGGGCGGCAGCAGCCGTCGTATCCGGCTTCTGATCACCGAAACGGCGGGACGTTCGAGGGACTTGGCCATCAGTGACCCGGCGAGCGCGAACATGACGCCCATGGAGGGGAAGACGAGGCCCGCCCACATCCAGCCGAACGTGTGGTAGGCCACGACGCGAACAAGTGCGAGGGCACGAAGCGTGTCGAAGTACCGGTCGCGGCCGCCTGTCCGGGCTGCCGGCGCCTCGGGCACGGGCTCTGGGCCAGGCTCGATCACCCGGAGAGGTGTGGTGTCCTGATCCAGGGCTTGCGTACCTGACGTGCCTGGTGTTCCGGGCGTTCCGCGCGTTCGCCGAGCGGCTCGGTGACGATTCCCCTGTGCCTCCGAGGTCACCGTCCCACCCCCGTCGGCGTCCCGACCTCGCCGGTGCGCTTGAGCTTCTGCCAGCGCAGCCGGCCGCCCGTGAGGGCGGTGATGGAGGAGTGGATGAGGACCAGGTACATCATCTGGCGGTACGCGATCTGCTGGAGCGGGAGCATCCACAGGTAGCGGTACCTCTCTCCGTCGAGGCGGAACGCGTAGGCGGCACAGACGAGTTGGATGCCGAGCACGGCCAGCCATGCGAGCAGGGACGCCTTGAAGTCCACGAAAATCATCGAATAGACGGTGAAGAGGTCGATCAGCGGCGCGAAGACCGGCGTGACGATCTGGAAGAGCACCACGAGGGGCATGCCCACGCGCCCGAAGCGGCCCGAAGGCCCCTTGTCCACCAGTGACTTGCGGTGCTTCCACAGCGCCTGCATGGTGCCGTACGACCAGCGGTAGCGCTGGCTCCACAGCTGCTTGAGCGAGGCGGGCGCCTCCGTCCAGGCCCGCGCATGCTCCTGGTACACCACGCGCCATCCGGCGCGGTGCATCGCGACGGTGATGTCGGTGTCCTCGGCGAGGGTGTCCTCGCTCATGCCGCCGACCTCGAGGACGGCCTGGCGCCGGAACGCCCCGATCGCTCCGGGGATGGTGGGCATGCAGCGGAGCAGGTCGTACATGCGGCGATCCAGGTTGAAGCCCATCACGTACTCGATGTGCTGCCAGGCGCCGATGACCGTGTTGCGGTTGCCGACCTTGGCGTTGCCCGCGACCGCGCCGATCTCCGAGGCGGCGAAGGGCTGCACCAGCTGCCGGACCGTGTCCGGCTCGAAGACCGTGTCGCCGTCCATCATCACGACGATGTCGTAACTGGCGTTGCGTACACCGTTGTTGAGCGCCGCCGGCTTGCCCGCGTTCTCCTGACGGATCACGCGCACGTTGGGCAGACCGAGGGACTCGGCGATCTCCTTCGTGCCGTCCGTGGAGCCGTCGTCCACGACGATGATCTCGATGGGATGCGTGCTCTGCGCCAGGGAGTTGAGGGTGTTGGCGATGCACTCCTTCTCGTTGTACGCGGGAACGATCACGCTCACCGGCCTGGTCACGGGCGGGCCCCAGCTGAAGCGGCGCTTGTTCCGCTGTCGGTAGTGGCGCCGTGCGAGGACCAGCATCATCGCGAATCGCGCCATGACCGCGACTCCGACGACCGCGAGGAAGACGGCCAGCGTCGGCACGGTCCACTCGGCGATCGCGACCGCCGCGATGAGCGCCTTGCCTTCGTAGAGGGTGGTGCCGGTGGCTTTGGAGTGGGCTGCCTGGTCGACGTTCTGAGCGCCGCCGCCCGGAGTGTTCGTGCCGGAGGAGGGAGGGGTCCCCTGCGGGGCCGCCGCGCCATCCGGCACCTGACCGGACCTCTGCGCCCCACCGGCCTGACCGCCCGCGTCCTGCGTCCCGCTGCCCTGTGCGCCGCTGTCCTGCGCGGATCCGTTCTGCGCAGCTCCGCTCTCTGCGGATCCGTTCTGCGAGGAGCCTCCCCGCGCCGCGGACTTGGCCATGGCGCCGCTGACCGTCGTGAAGGTGTAGCCCTTCGCCTTCATCTTCTTGATGTACTTCGGCAGGGCCTTCAGCGTCTGGTCACGGTTGCCGCCGGCGTCGTGGAAGAGCACCGACGCGCCCTTGGTCTTCTTCGGCGTCGCCCACTGGACGATCTTCGAGACGCCCGGCTTCTTCCAGTCGTCGCTGTCGGTGTCGACGAAGACGCTGGTGTAGCCCATGGCGCCGAGCTTCTTGTAGACCGGCCAGCTGTAGTTGTCGATCGCGGAGGCCTCGGACGAGTAGGGCGCGCGCACCAGCTTCGTGGTGATGCCGGCCGCGCCCGCCAGGGCCAGCTGGGTCTGCGTGAGTTCACGCTTGACCCGAGCGTCGCTCTGGTAGGAGAGATCGACGTGGGTGAAGGTGTGCAGGCCGACCTCGTTCCCCTGGCCGACCATGTCCTTCACGATGCCGGGGTGCCGGGCGATCATGGAACCCACGAGGAAGAACGTGCCGTGCACATCGTTGTCCGCGAGGATCTTGAGGACCTTCTCGGTGTACGTGGCGTCGGGGCCGTCGTCGAAGGTGAGCACGATGGTCTTCTTCGGAACCGACTGCGTCCGCATGGAACCGTTGGCCGACGTCAGAATCGGGCCCCCGTTGAGGATGCGCTGCGGCACCTTGTCGTAGGCCGCGTCAGTGCGCACGCGGTGGTCGCCGAGAACCTCGGCCCGCAGATATCCGTCGAGCAGCATCACGCTGACGAGTCCCAGGACGAGAACGAGCGCGAGGACGACGCGTGGCCGCTGCAGAGCGGCGGCTCGGCGCCCGGCGCGTTCGAATCGGGAGGGAGCGGCGCGGCGGCGCCGCGCGGAGGTGTTGCGAGTCACGTCTTCCCTTACTGCGCGTCAGTGGCGTCGGCGGTGGCTGACGCAGAGGGGGCGGGCAGCGAAGGACTGGGCGAGGGGGAGGGGCGGGTGGCCGGAGGCGTTCCCTGTTGCTGACGGGCGCCGCCGGGGGCGCCGTACCCGGCGTCGGCCGGACCACGGCCGGTGCCGGCACCGCCACCTCCGCCGCCGAAGGGCAGCAGGTCGGTCGTGCTCACGGACACACCCCACCCCATGAACGACAGGCCGAGGACGACCGCGTAGCCCAGACAGGCGACGACCACGGCAAGGCCGAACCTGCGCAGCAGCTTGGCCCGGCGCCCGGAGCTGTCGACGAAGACGGGGCCTTCATCGGCCCCTTTTCCACGCTTGCGGTGGCTTCCGCGCCCTCGGGCACGGTTTTCGACGGAGGAATCGAAATGCATTCTCGGGACGTTAGGGGATCTTCTTGTGGCAACTCGCAGTCATTCCTGTGCGCACCCTGAGAAGGCCCTCAGTTCGCTGTGATGTGCCTGATGACACCTGGATCACAGGCTTCCGTGTTTCAGTTCCGGGACAGGACCGACAAGAAATGGGTGCATACGCGATGAGGAATGTTCTGGGGAGGCCGGCCGCCGCGATCGTGTCGCTGGTGGCGGCAGCGACCTGCGCGGGGTGCTCATCGGGGAGCCCGGGATCGGGCTCCGATCCGGCGGACGCGTCACCACACGGAGCACCGTCCCCGGCCGCGACGGCACCCTCGTCATCGAGTCCGTTCGCCCCCTACGTCAGCGCCACGGACGCTTCGGACCTGGACGCGGCCGGGTCCCCCGCCACGTACAACCTTGCCTTCACCATCGCGGACGGCAGCTCCTGCACGCCCACCTGGAACGGCACACGCGCCATCGGCGACGCGACGGTGAAGAAGCGGATCGCGGCGCTCAAGGCGTCCGGGGCGACCGTGCGCGTCTCCTTCGGCGGGGCGTCGGGCAAGGAACTGGCCGAGACGTGCGGCAGTGCGTCCGCTCTGGCCGACGCCTACGCGGCCACGCTCGACGCCGCCGGTGCCACCCAGGCCGACTTCGACATCGAGGGAGATGCGCTCAAGGACTCCGACTCGGTGACCCTGCGCTCGAAGGCGATCGCCCTGTTGCAGAAGCAGCGCGCCGACCTCACGGTGTCCTTCACTCTTCCCGTGATGCCCTCGGGCCTGGACGCGGACGGCATGGCGCTCCTGGAGTCGGCCAACGACCAAGGCGTGAAGGTGTCCAGCGTCAACATCATGACGATGAACTACGGCACGTCCTACACCGGCGACATGGGCGATTACGCCATCACGTCGGCCAAGGCGGCCCATGCCCAACTCGCCGACGTTTTCGGACTGTCGGGCAGGAACGCCTGGCGCGGACTCGCCGTGACGCCGATGCTCGGCACGAATGACGTCGACAACGAGACGTTCACCCTTTCCGACGCCGCCCAACTGTGTGCCTTCGCGGAGAAGAACGGCCTTGCGTGGGTCTCCATGTGGTCCACGTTCCGCGACCAGCAGTGCTCCTCCGCTGACAAGTCGGCCGACGACGCGCTCAGCAACTGCAGTGGTGTGCGGCAGAGTTCGGGAGCCTTCGGCAAGGCTCTGTCCGGCTGAGGTGACGTGTTCGGGGACAGGGGTGGCGCCGGCGCCTGCGCCCACGCCTGCGTCGCGGCCTGTGGCGAGGGAAGAGGAGGGGAGAGGGAGAGCGAGACCCGCGACAGCGGCAACGACGACGGCGACAGCGACAACAACAACGGTGACAACAACAACGGTGACAACAACAACGGCGACAGCGACAGCACAGGAACCGTGATCGTGATCGACGCACCTCACGCGCCGGTCCCGCATCGCTCAGCTCGACGCGCACCCATGCGGCATCATGCTCAGCATGAGCGACTCCCACCACACCCACGGCGCCGGCGGCAACCTGGCGCACAGTCGGGTGCCGATGACCGGCCGCGATCCGGAAGAACCCGGTCGGGTCTCTTCACCGCTGGAGCTGCTGTTCGACCTGACGTTTGTGGTCGCGGTGGGAACCGCCGCCTCCCAGTTCGCCGACATGGTGGCGGAGGGGCATCCCGGGCAGGCCGTCACCGCGTTCGTGCTGGCGATGTTCGCGATCAGTGTCGCGTGGATCAGCTTCAGCTGGTTCGCGTCGGCGTTCGCCACGGATGACTGGCTCTACCGGGCTCTGACGATGGTGCAGATGACCGGCGTCGTCGTGTTCTCGCTCGGCCTGCCCGCGATGTTCCACTCGGTCGACGAGGGCGGCCACCTCGAGCTGAGGGTGATGGTGCTCGGGTATGTGGTGATGCGGATCGCGATGGTGCTGCAGTGGTGGCGCGCCGCGCGGGAGTCCCCCGAATTCCGGGACGTCGGAAGGGCGAACATCCGCTGGACGGTGATCGTCCAGGCCGGCTGGGTCGCGGTCGGTTTCGCGCATCTGCCACTCACCGCGGCGTTCGTCGGCTTCATCGTGCTCGGCGTGCTCGAACTCGTACTGCCTGTCCTCACCCAGGGCAGCGCGGGCGGCACTCCCTGGCACCCTCACCATGTCGCCGAGCGGTACGGCCTCTTCGCCATCATCGTGCTCGGGGAGGGTGTCGTCGGGACCGTCGCGTCCTCGGGCGACCTTCTCGGCGGTGCGAACGGGACCGAATGGAGCGGCAACGCGATCGCCGTGGTCGTCGCCGGCGTGGGACTGACCTTCGGCATGTGGTGGGTGTACTTCTCCACCCCCTTCGGCGACATCCTCGTGCACCGCCGCAGCCGCGGTTACCTCTTCGGCTACGGGCACATCCCGCTCTTCATCGGAGTGGCCGGCGCCGGAGCGGGCCTGCACGTGGCCGGAGTGCACCTGGAGCACCACTCGGAGATCAGTGAAGTCGCCGTCGTGCTGTCCCTCGCCGTCCCGGTCGGCCTGTACCTGCTGATGGTGTATCTCCTGCACACACTGCTGCTGTCCACGGCCGACCCTTTCCACGTGCTGCTGATCTCGCTCACGCTGGCGGTACTGCTCGCGGCGGTGCTCCTGTCCGCGGCCGGCGTCGCCACCGCGGCGTGCCTCCTCATCGTGATGCTGGCCCCTTTCGTCACCGTGGTCGGCTACGAGACGATCGGCCACCGCCACCAGCGACGGATGCTTGAAGGGCTCGGCACGCAGAACCTCTGACAACTCCCGCCGGAGACGGGGCAGTCAGGAAGGAACCAAAGGACGCGGAACCCGTTCAGCCCGTTGAGCCCCCGGGGTGCGGGTCGTACCGGACGATGGCCCCGCGGCTGGAGTTCGCGTCGCTGTGCGCCTCCACCGTCACGGAGCCGACGCCCCAGACCCGGTCGGTGCCGGGGATGGCTGTGATCTCCACCAGCCGGAGCTTCTGCTTGCGGTCGACGGTGGTGACTTTGCCGCTTCGGCCCGCGGCGGCCGGCGGGAGGCCGATCCTACGGGGCTTGCCGTGCGTTGTGCGGTGGCGAATCGAGCTGAGGAGCGTGTCGCCCCCGGCGTTGTCCCCTTCCATTCCGCCGGCCGTGATGACGCCGTCACCGGCGGGGATTCCGCAGCGGCGGCAGGCATCGGGCGACGTCTTGCCCCAACTGGTGCCGTTCCAGTGGAACGCGAAGGGCGCGGCGTAGACCGCATCCCCGTTGTCGTCGTCCCCGACGAGGCGGCTGATGGCCCAGACATCGTCCGCGGCCGACGCGAAGAGCGCCACGGGACTCGCACCCATCGAATTCGATCGGTAGGCGGGAGGGGGCTCGACGGCGGGGAGATGTTCCCGCTTCCAGGTCTTTCCGTCCCAGTGGAGCACTACTGGGACGCCATAGGGGAGGCACTCCTCCTCGCCCGCCGTCAGCCCGGACGCCCACACGTCGTCCCCGGCCACTCCCGCGAGTTGCGTCATGCGGGCAGGCAGTGGCACCGAAGTCCAGCGGGAGCCGTCCCAGTGCCGGGCGGTGGTGCTTTGGCCCGCAACCCATACGTCTGCCGGGCCGAGGACGGCGACATCGCTGATATTGCCCGGAGCAGGTTCCTGCTGCCACCGCGTTCCGTCGAAGTGTGCGGCGTACGCGCCGGTACTGGGGCCGTTGCGAAACAGCCACACGTCGCGTGGTGAGGATGCCTCGAGGCGGTACTCGGCGATGGGAGCCGCCTCCAGCCCGGGCGGCAGCGTCTGCGAACGCCAGGAGGAGCCGTCATAGCGCAACAGGGTCACTTGCTGTCTATCGACGTTGCCCACGACCGGCGTCAGGGCGACTGCCCAGGCGTCGTGGGCGGACACGGCGGCGACATTGACCACGGAGGAAGAGAGATCCTTGGTCAGATGACTTTAGGTCCAGGCGACGGGAGGCCCGCCGGGCGCCGCGGCGGGCTCGCCGCCCCCGCTCCCGCCTCCGCAACCGGCCAACGCAAGTGCCGTCACCAGCACCGAAGTTGCCACACGCCGCCGCATCCCGATTCCCCTCCTCGCCTCGTGACCGGGACCCTACATGTCTGGCATGGGACCCCGGGAGGGGCCGCGCCCGATGGTGAGTGGGTTGAATCACCAAGACGTCGTCGGGTGATGGGAGGGTCACCCGTGTGCGCTACGAGATCGGTGACGTCGCCGAACTGCCGCCTCTCGACTGCCGGTTTGACGTCGCGGTGGGAGTGCAGTGCCTCAACTATGCCGAGGACATCCCGGAGATGGAGGGACAGGTACGAGTGGGTTCCGCTGCAGGTGTCCGAGCCGGCATCCGTGAGTACGGCGAGGACTTCTGGGCGGACGTCCTCGCGAACCCGCCGCTGGAGATGCTGCGCTGCCGCGCCTGACCCGTCGCCGCGTGACGTGGCGGGTGACCGCGTCACGCGGCGGAACCTCCCCCTCTTCTCTCAGCCGGTGTGAAGGACCCGGAAGCGACCGGGTTCCGCCGGATCCCGGTCGACGACCTGCACCGGTGCCCAAGCCCATTGCCAGACGCTGATGCCTGGCGTGCGGGAGAACTGGATCCGCCCGCGGGTGCCTTCGACGGCGACCCGCGGCCAGGATCCGGCGACGCGCGCCCGGTCCACGCCATGAGAACCCAGCACATCGGCGAGGACGGCGACCGTGTCGTAGCCCTCGAAGGCGACGAAGGAGGGTGCTTCGCCCAGCCGCTCACGCAGGGCCGTCCTGACGCGTGCGCCGAGTGGGCTGAGGCGCTCGGGCAGGTAGCGAAGGAATGGGATCGCGGTGCCGTCGTCGCCCAGCGACTTCGCCCATTCGGTGAACTCCGGTTGCCCGGCCGGAGCACCGATCAAAATCTCGGCGAGGCGCTGGTCGTGTCGGACGGACTTGACGATCGACACCGCCGGCTCCGGGTGGCCGGCCAGAAGGAGAAGGGCTGTCGCGCGATTCTCGACGAGCTGGTCGCACACGGCCGCGGGGTCGAGCTCGCCCATGTCGAGCTCGACGACGGTGCCACCGCGCGCAGCGAGGCAGTCCCGCAGGATGCGGGTCCCGGATGCCCAGTAGACACTCGGCTGCGCCGCTACGGCGATCCGGCTGTGGCCCGCGCCGAGGAGGAAGTCCGCGTAGATCTGCCAGCCGTGGGACTGCGCCGGGGCGAGGCGCGCGACCCATTCCGTCGGCCGGTCGGTGAGCGCGTCGAGAACCGCCGACGAGCAGAGGAACGGCAGGCCGAGGGCGTCGGCCCTGGCGGCAGCCGCCCGTGCGACGACGCTGTGATACTCGCCCGCCAACGCGGCCACGCCCATGCGAGCCAGTTCGTCGACGGCCGCCGCGGCCCTCTGCGGATCAGCCGCGGTGTCACGGACCACCAGCTCGAGTGGTCGTCCGCCGATCCCGCCGGAGTCATTGACTTCGCGGACACCCCACTCGAGTCCAGCGAGCAAGTGCCGGCCTGCCTCGACCCAGCCGGGCCGTGTCAGCGGAACGAGGGCGCCGATTCGGACGGATGATCCGTCGGTCCGCTCCACGGCAGATGGCGATGGTGGCGTATTCATGTGCTGGCGTCTCCTGAGTACGAGGCGGTGCCACTTTGTCCGGATCGTCGGTCGCAGTGTGATCACCAGTGGCGCCGAGAGTAGCCGAGCGGAGAACGGACACCTTCGGCGCCCCGTTTACGTACGGGCCGAGCCACGGCTCATGCCACCGTTCTGTTCGGCGGGGGTTTGTGCGCCGACGAATGCATCGACGCCGCCGTCGCCCAGCTCTGTGCCGAGGGGTACGAGATCCGGGGTGAGTTCGTCGCCCGGCTCTCCCAGGGGGAATCTCCGCCGGCGGGACCGAGTTGCCAACTGTCACAACGATGACAACGGGTGGACCGTGGTCCACCGCGGGAGGAGACGGGAGCCGATGAGCCTTCGTCAGTACGAGTACGCCCTGGCCGTTGCCGAGGCGGGCTCGGTGACGGCGGCGGCGGAGCTGCTGCACGTCGCTCAGCCGTCGGTGTCCCAGCAGATCCGCGGCCTGGAGCGGGAACTCGGCGTGGAACTGTTCGCCCGCACGCCGACCGGACTGGTGCCCACCGTGGTCGGCCGCGCGTTCCTGCGGGAGGCGGAGGTCGCGGTGAGCGCGTCGCGGCGGGCGAGGGCCACGGCGCGAGCCGGTGCCGATGAGCTGGTGGGCGAGCTCGTCGTCGCGGTGCAGATGGGCTTCGGCACGCGGCAGCTGCCGGGCGCCCTTGGCGCGCTGCGGCGTCGCTTCCCGCGGCTGGAGGTCACTGTCTTCGAGGAGCCGAGCTCCGCCGAGCTGGAGCGGCTGTGCCGACGGGGTGTCCTTGACCTCGCCCTGATGGCGGCGTGCGAGCGGAGTCCCGCCGACGCTCACCGCCTCGGCGAAGAGGAGTTCGCCGTGGTGCTTGCCGCCGGGCACCGGCAGCTCGCCGCGGACCGGGTCGACCTGAGCGAACTGGAGGGGGAGCCGTGGGTGAGGTTCGACCGTGACAGCGCCCTCGACGGCGTACTCCTGAACGTGCTGCGGAACAAGGATCTGACCCCGACCACGGCCGCCCGCGTGTCCCAGACGGCGACGGCGGTGCGCTGGGCCGCCCAGGGGCTGGGGGTGACGCTCGTCCCGGCTTCCGCGGTGCCCCAAGGCCACGAGCACCTTGTTCGCCCGGTGTGCCCGGCCGTGTCCCAGCCCGTCATCGCCGTGGTCCGGCCCGGCGCCGGGCCGGCGGAGACGGCTCTGCTCGAACTCCTGCGTAAGGAGACCTGGTCCGAGTCCGCTTCCTTCTCGCCGGTGTCCTGACGGGCGAGAAGGAAGCGGGCGCCGCTGAACTCCTTCTGCCGGAGCCGGAGCCGGAGTCAGAGCCGGAGTTCCGGAATTCCGTCGGCGTCAGCCCCTGGGGAATTCGCCGCCGTCGACGACGATATTGCTCCCGGTCAGCCAGCTCGCCCGGCCGGACACGAGGAACAGCACGGCGTGGGCGATGTCCTCGGGTCGGCCGTCGCGCCCCAGAGGCACGGTGGGGGCGTCGCTCTGGCCCGGCGCCGGCTCAAGGCGCGCCCACTGCTCCCGCGTTCGTTCGCCACCGGGGGTGGCGACTCTGCCGGGAGTCACGGTGTTGACCCGGATCCCGAACGGGGCCTGTTCCAAGGCCAGCCCCCGGCTGTAGTTCTCCAGCGCCGCCTTCGCCGCCGTGTAGTGCAGGAACGGCGCCACCGGAGTGAGGACCGCGGCCGAGGAGACGTGAACGATCGATCCCGAACGCTGTTCCCGCATCCCCGGGACCAGCAGCGAGTCCAGCCGCACCGACGCCAGGTAGTTCAGGTCCAGCGCGTCCTGCCACTCCTCGTCGGGGATGGCCGCGCTGCCCTCGTGCGGGCGCGCCCCACCCGCGTTGTGGACCAGGACGTCCACCCCTCCGAGCACCTCCTGCGCGGCTTCGGCGAGCGCCCGTGTCCCAGCCCGTGTCCGTACGTCGGCCTTCACGAAGGTGGCCCCCTCCGGCACGGTGCTCGTCGCCGTCCTGGCGGTCGTGACCACCTCAGCGCCCGCGTCCAGGAGTTGGCGCACGACGGCCGCTCCGATGCCGCTGGAACCGCCCGTGACCAGGGCTCGCCTTCCCGCGAGTTCTCGCGTTCCCGACCCGTTCTCGATCGTGGTCATGCCACCGGTCCTCTCGATCGCGTATTCGTCCGCTCGACGGAAGAAGGATCGACATGCGCAGAGCGCGAATTCTCCGAGAAATCGCGGTGAGCACCTCGTCGAGCTGTTTCACGGTAGGTCCGGAAAAGAGCGCGAGGCAAAGACGAAATATCAGCAGGCGCTATAGGGGATTCCTATGGCATCCCGGCCCGGGACGCCGAGCCGGGCCCGCGGCGAAGCGCTGGTCCTGTACTTGTTTGAGCCAGGGCTGAACTGACAGCCGCGACCGCCAACGACGGCTCGCTGCCCCCGGAGTCGGGGCGGCGAGCCGTCGTTGGCGGTCGCGGCTGTCAGTGGTGGTGGCCGTAGGCGCCGGCGTGGTCACCAGTGCTGTGGTCGTGGTCGTCGCCGACGATCGTCCACGGGCGCATCAGGTCGTCGTCTTCGTGTTCGAGGATGTGGCAGTGCTGGACGTACGTCGCCGGTAGTTCGGTGCCGCTTCCCGGCAGCCCCGCGATCCTTTCCGTCGGCGGCTCGAATTCATTGATGACGATTCTGGTCACCGTCTCCGGATAGGACTTGACCGTGTCCTTGCGGGACAGTGCCTCATCCGGGTCCGGCGGAATCGGCGGACCGGTGAGATAGTTCGCCAACACCGGCTTGTCCTCCGGTTTGCGGCCGCCGGCAATCCACTTCTCGTATTGTTCCTGGTAGCCGGCCGCGTCGATCGGCTGCCTGTTCAACACCTGGAAGTTGACGAGGTGGACATGCATCGGGTGGCCGTCGTGGTTGGGATTGATGTACTCCCAGATCTCGGTCGAGCCCGCCTTGACGAAGTCCTCGGACGGCTCCATGAACGGCACCGCGTTGAACGTCATGGTGCCGAAGAGCTGGTGCTGGTAGAGGACCCATTCCCGCCGGCGGGTGTGCGCCGTCACTTTGATGGGTTCGGCCTTCGGCAGTTCGAGCTTCATGGGCGGAGTTGTCCTGTCGCCGCCTCCGGACGACCGTTTGGTGACATGGAATTCCATGACTTCCGAGATTTCCGGTCCGTCACCGCCGGGGAAGTGCACGGGCGCGTTGTAGTTCGTCAGCGTGACCTTCGTGCCCATCGGCACCTTGCTGAAGTCGACGATCAGGTCGTACCGCTCGGCCGGCGAGATCAGGAAGTTCAGCATCTGCAACGGGGTGCGGAGACCGCCGTCGGTTCCGATCAGCCAGAACGGCAGGACGGGCTGAGGCATTACGTTCTCGGGAACGTCGAACCTCAGCCGCCAGAAGCGCTCGTTCGAAGCGTTGAGAACGCGCAACCGGTAGCGTCGCCGCTCGACCTCCAGGAAGGGGTATGCCTTCCCGTTGACGACCGGGGTGTCCTCGCCTTGCTGCAAGGTCATGGTGTAGGCGAGCGAGCCGTCCGGGTGGAAGGTCCGGTCCTGCAAGATGAGGGGGACCTCGAATTCGCCTCGCGGCAGTCCGAGCCGGTCGTCGGCGGGGTCACCGACGCGGTAGAGACCGGCCAGGCCCGCGTAGACGTTGACGCTGGTCATCCCCATGCCGTGGTCGTGATACCAGAGCATGCACGAACGGTCGTGGTTGGTGTAGGCGCAGATCTGCTCGTTGGGTTCGACCCGGCTCGGGTCCAGGCTGCTGTAGGACTCGGCGTGGATGCCGTCCGGGCTGAACGACTGCAGCGGCATGCCGTCGGACTGTGGCGCGGTGAAGCCGCCGTGCTGGTGTACGACGTTCCACACGTTGACGTTCGCGGGAAACGGCTGCATCGGCTTGTAGGGGGGCGGAGGGGTCGGGGTGAGCTGGGGGTCCCCATTGCGGATCTTGTTGATCACGAACTGGAACAGGTGGGTGGTCGGCAGGTGGTTGCGGTACTTGACGACCGTCGGGTGGTCCCTGGTCACGTTGAGGGTCGGCCCCAGGTAGCCCATGCCGATCGGCTTGCGAGGGTCGTGCGGGTTCGTGGCCCAGTAGCCCCACACCTTGGCCGGCCCGAGGTCGCTGTGGAAACGCCATGGGCCCGGCCGCATCGTGATCTCGTAGTAGTCGGCGCCCGGATAGACGGAGGGATCCGAGATGGCTGTCCTCGGGATGGGCAGCGGGTCGACGAACTTCTTCAGCTTGGGGGTGTGCGGAATCGGCGTGTTCGCAGACGCTGACCCATGACCGTGACCGTCCGCTGCGTACGCCTGCTCTCCAGCACCCCGTGGAAGCATGGCCGCACCGCCCATGGCACCGGCCATGAGGAATCTCCGTCGCCCAACCATCGTCTTCAGCCCTTCGTCGCCTCGCGTGACGTTGAAGAGATACCGGGCTGGTCAGGGCCGTGGACGCAGCGCGCCGGTCCGGTTCGGGAAAGGCACTCATTGAGCCGATCTCGGCAGTAATTCGGAAGGTATCGGTATCGGAATCGAATTACTACCACCAATCCGAATGCGCGGTTCGCCGCTTTTCTGTGCGCGAATTGCGCCTATTGTGCACATTCGATACTGAGGCCCTTCGGGGCGCGGAGATGAGCGCTCGGTGCCGCGCCGACAGCCTCGGGCTGCTCGACCGCGAGATGCCCGACGGCGCATGCCTCCAGGGTGGCATCGGCGATCCTGCCCGCGAGTTCGCGGGCGTGATCGAGAGGGGCGGCGAAATCGAGCGTCGAAGCGGCCTCCCGGCCGCACTGGGCGCGTCCCCGGAAGGTCTGACGACGACGGGCTCACCCGTCCTCAGCCGCCCGTGGCAGCTTCTGGGGCTCCCGACCTTCACCGTCCCGGGCCGGACGAACGACCAGGGCATGCCGTTCGGCCTCCAACTCGTGGGCCCTCCCGACCGGTTGGACCATCTCTTCGAGCTCGGCCATGCCCTGGAGACAGCCGCACGTGCACGCCGGGCGGACTGATCGACAGGGACGGAGGGCACATAACCTGGGGAGTGACCCTCGAAAGCGGGCGCTCAGCGGATGCCGCGGATCCGGTAGCCGCCCACCAGCGCGGCGATGCTCAGGGCAGCGACAGCCAGGAGGTAATAGCTCGGCGAGATCTGCGAGCCGGTGGCTGTGACCAGTGCCGCGGCGATCGTGGGGGCGAACCCGCCGAAGAGGGCGACCGTGGTGTTGTAACTGAACGCCAGCCCGGTCGCGCGGGCGTCTGCCGGGAACGCGTCGGACATCACCGACGGCAGCGCGCCGAAGTACGTGGCCTTGAGCACGCCCAGGACCGTCATGCACAGTGCGAGAGTCAGGAAGGACGGTGATGTGGTCAGCCAGAGGAACAGCGGGACGGCGCACACCCCGATCGACGCCGCGGCCGGGATCATGATTTTCAACCGGCCGAACCGGTCCGCGAGCAGGCCCACCACCGGGGTGCCGAGGGTCAGGATCACACCCGTGATGAGCAGCGCGGCGAACGACAGTGAGTCGTCCACCCCGAGGTCCTTGATGGCGAAGGTGGGCAGGTACTGCAGGAGGAAGTTGAGTGCGGTCGAGACCACCATGGCTCCGCTCGCGATCAGCAGCCCGCCCCAGTGGTCCCGGAACACCGACCGGACCGGTGAGGACCTCTCTTCGCGGTTTCCCGGCGCAGCCGCCCGAGTCGTGGCCGGCGCGTCTTCGGCGTAGCGGCGGATGAGGTAGCCGGCCGGGCCGACGAGCAGACCGAACACGAACGGTACCCGCCAGCCCCAGGAGGTCATCTGCTCCTCGGACAGCGTCGCGGTCAGCCCCGTGGCGAACCCGGAGGCCATCAGCGTCGCGAGCCCCTGACTGGCGAACTGGAAGCTGCCGAGGAAGCTCTTGCGCATGTCGTTCTGCTCGACCAGGAACGAGGTGGCGGCGCCGAACTCGCCGCCGGCCCCGAAGCCCTGGATCAGTCGCGCGATCACGACCCCCACGGGCGCGACGAACCCGAGCGTCGAGTAGCCCGGCATGAAAGCGATCATGAAGGTGCCGAGGACCATCAGCCAGATCGTCAGCATCAGGGCCTTCTTGCGCCCGTGCCGGTCGGCGTACGACCCGATCAGCAGGCCGCTGATAGGCCGGATCAGATACGTCACGCCGAACACCGCGTACGCCTCGACCAGTTGGACGCCGGGATTGTCGGCGGGGAAGAACGTCCGACCGATGTAGACCGCCATCAGCGCGTAGACCGCGAGGTCGAACCATTCGAGCGCGTTGCCTATGGTCGCCGCCGCGACGGCTCGCCTGGTGGATACCCGTCTCGGGGGTGCGTCGGTCGAGTTCCCTGGCGGGGTGTGCTGACGCGAGACTGCCGTCATCGGAGGTCCTTTCGGTGGGCGCTGGGCTGACGGGCGTCAGGCGGAGTGGTCGGCGGGGGCGAGGCGGTCGAGTTCGGCGCGTGCGGGGAGCGGACGGTCGGCCGAGGGACGGCCGAGGGCATGGAACAAGGTGGCCGCCAGGACGACGCCTTCGCGGGCGATCGCGGAGAGCATGTGCTCGTCGGGCGCGTGCTGGAGGCAGCCCGGGTACGAGTGCGGCAGCCACAGGGTCGGCAGGCCGAGGATGTCCGTGAAGACATGGTTGGGCAGGGAGCCGCCGATATTGGGCAGAACGGCGACGGGCTTGTCGGTGACCTGCTCGAGTGCTTCCTCGGCCCAGCGCAGCCACGGGTCGTCCAGCGGGGTTCGGCTGGCGGCGAAGCTGCCGAGGACGGTCACGTCGACCATCGGATACCCGTGATCGGTGAGATGCTCGGTGACGATCTCCCGGGCTCGGCTCACATCGGTGCCCGCGACGTAGCGCAGCTGCAGGACGGCGCGCGCACGACCGGGGATCGCGTTGACGGGACGGTCGATGTCGGCCGATCCCAGTGACAGGACCTCAAGAGTGTTCCAGCCGTAGAGCCGCTCGGCAGCGGTCAGCGTCGTGTCGCCCCAGCCCTCGTCCGGCGCGGGATCACCGGGGCTGCCCGCGACCACGACGTCGGTGAGTGCCTCGCGGACGGCGGCCGGCATTTCGGGCGGCAGCAGTGCGGGTACCTGGATGCGGCCGTGCCCGTCGACCAGGCTCGCGATCGCGCCGGCCAGGGTCGTGGCGGGGTTGCGGATCACACCACCCCAGTTGCCCGAGTGGTACGCGTCGGGGCGCAGGTCGACGTCGAGCATGATGCCGACGCCTCCGCGCGACCCGAGGAACAGCGTCGGCGTCGTGGCGTCCAGACGTGGACCGTCCGAGGCGATCAGCACATCGGCCCGCAGTTCCGCGCGGTGTGCGGTGGCGAATTCGGCGAGTCCGGGCGAGCCGACCTCCTCGCCGGTCTCGAACAGGAAGGTCAGGTTGAAGCCGAGCGAACCCTGCTCTGCGAGCAGCAGCCGCAGTGCCGCGATGTTGGCAAGGTGCTGCCCCTTGTTGTCGGCTGACCCCCGGCCGTACCACCGGTCGCCCTCTGCGGTCAGGGTCCAGGGATCCCGGCCGTCGCTCCATCGGCCGGCCTGGCCGTCCACCACGTCCGCGTGGCCATAGCACAGCAACGTCGGGAGTTCGGGGGACTCGGCGCGTGTGCCGACGAGGAACGGGCCGCCGGAGGGGTCCGGATTGACGTACTCGGTGACGGAGCATCCGAGTTCGGTCAGGGCCGGTACGAGAACCTCATCCAGGTATGCCTTAATGGCAACGCGACCTTCCGGCCGGCTGCTCTCGGTGGGGTAGGCGACCATCGCGCTCAAGTCGGTGAAGTAGGCGCCGGAGTCGACGTACTCCTCGGCCCTCTCGACCAGGCTGTCGGGGATCACTGAAGCTTCTCCTGATGGTGGCGGCAGGTGTGTGTGATGTGCTGGCTCAGGAGCGTAGGGCGGTTTCCGGGCGGCGACTATTGCCGTTTGTGGCACCCTGCGTTCTATTCTTGGCAAACCGGCGTCCATGTCAGAGGGCGCCATCCAGTCTTTCCGGAGGCACGATGCAGCTCATGCCGGTGAGCCTCGCGTACTTTCTCGAGGTGGCCCGGACGGGATCGGTGACCGAGGCCGCCCAGAAGCTGCAGGTCGCTCCCTCCGCGGTGAGCAGGCAGATCGCCAAGCTCGAGTCCGGGACGGGAGTGGCTCTCTTCGTCCGGCACCCCCGCGGGATGACGATGACCGACGCGGGATCCCGGCTCCTGGCCCACGCCCGCCGCAGCGAGGCCGAATCCACCGCGCTCGTCGACGAGTTGAGGACCGGACGTGGGGCCGATGTCCACCACATCAAGGTGGTCTGCGCGGAGGGATTCGGGCGTCGTCTCCTGCCGCGCGCGATGGCGGCCTTCCGGCGGGACCACCCGGACGTGACCTTCCGGCTCGACGTCGTCCCCCGCCAGGAGGCAACCCGGCGCGTGGTCGAGGGCATAGCCGACGTGGCGGCCACCTACACGATGGGCCCGCAACACGACGTACGCGTGGAATGCGCCGTCGTGATACCCGTGGCCGCCGTCGTGCCTCTGGATCACGAACTGGCCGGCCGGGATCGGATCAGCCTGGCGGAACTGTGCGAGTACCCCCTGGGTATCGGTTCGGTCGGAACCAGTCAGCGTGAACTCTTCGATATCGGAGTGCAGTTGGAGGGCTTGACGGCCCGTCCGGCACTGGTGTGCGACGGACTTGCTCCACAGTACGAGTTCGTCCGCTCCGGAGGCGGCGTCGCACTCGTCGGCGACCTCGGAGACCTGCACCAGGACTCGGTGACGGAGGGGGTCACCCATGTGCGCGTCGACCACCCGGTCTTCCGCCAGCGCGAGGCGCAAGTGCAGACCATGTTGGGCCGGCGGCTGCCGTGGGCGGCGATGGAGTTCACCGGACTGCTGGTGTCGCTCCTGGACCCGCCGAAGCCGCTGAGCTGACCGAGGGCCGGCGTCCGCGGGCCCGCGACGCTGCGGCGGCCGAGGGGGATCCGCGGGCGGGCCATGGGTGGATCCACGGCCACGAAGCCGAGCGGTCTGCCACGGTGTGAACGGCGACATCGCCGAACGAGCAGGAGGAGCCGCCCCATGTCCGCGCCGCAGAACGCAGCAGATCCCGCAGGACATCCCACAGGCCGTCCCGGAGTTCATTTCGACGGCCGTTCCGCAGCCCGGCCCGAAAGCCATCCCGAAGGCCGCTCCGGAGGCGGCGCCGTCCTGCCGGAGCAACAGCGCCAGGTCGAGGACGAGTTGATCGATACGGTCCTGGCGTCGTTCGATGACACCCCGGACCCGCGCCTCAAGGAACTGATGCAGTCACTGGTCCGGCACCTGCACGGGTTCATCCGTGACGTGCGACTGACGGAGGAAGAATGGCAGCAGGCCGTCGAATTCCTCACCGCGGCCGGGCACATCACCACCGACCGGCGTCAGGAGTTCGTGCTCCTGTCCGACGTGCTCGGGGCCTCCATGCAGACCATCAACGTCAACCATGAGGCCGCCGGGGGCGCGACCGAGGCGACGGTGGTCGGCCCGTTCTTCGTGGATGGCGCTCCCGAGATCCCCATCGGCGGCGACCTCGCGCGCGGAGCCCCAGGAGAGCCCTGCTGGGTCGAGGGCACCGTCACCGACACCGACGGCAAACCGGTCGCGCGAGCCCGACTCGACATATGGGAAGCCGACGAGGGCGGCCTCTACGACGTGCAGTACGGGCCGGACCGCACAGCGGGCCGCGGCCATCTCTTCACCGATGACCGTGGACGTTACGCGTTCTGGGGACTCACCCCCACCCCGTACCCGATCCCGCACGACGGACCGGTCGGCCAACTCCTGGACAAGACCGGACGCTCCCCACTGCGCGCCTCCCACCTGCACTTCAGGGCGACCGCCCCTGGCCACCGCGCCGTGACCACTCACATCTTCGTCCAAGGCGACCGACTGCTCACGCAGGACGCCGTGTTCGGCGTCAAGGACTCCCTCGTCAAGAGGTTCGAACGGCAGGCACCCGGCACACCGGCGCCCGACGGCCGTACCCTCACCGACCTGAGCTGGACCCGCGTCCGCTTCGACATCGTGCTCCGTCGCGCGTGACGCGACCGTCGGAGCAGGAACCGGAGCAAGAAGGAGAGCGACCCATGCGATTCGAGCACGAGACGCTGCCGCAGCGCGTCCACTTCGCCTCCGGCGAAGCACGCGCGGCCGTGCGCACCGAGGTCGAACGGCTCGGCGGCGCCCGCGTGATGGTCATCGCGACGCCCCGCGAAGCCGAACGGGCCGAGTCGGTCACGTCGGACGCCCCCGTCGTCGTGCACCACGACGACGTGGCGATGCACGTCCCACTCGCCACTGCCGAACGGGCCCGGGCGGCAGCGGCCCGGCACGATGCGGACGTGGTGGTCTGCGTCGGCGGCGGTTCGACGACCGGCCTGGCCAAGGCCGTCGCGCTCACGACGGGGCTGCCGATCGTGGCCGTGCCGACCACGTACGCGGGGTCGGAGGCGACCAGCGTCTGGGGACTCACCGAGGGCGGCAGCAAGAAGACAGGCGTCGACGTCCGCGTGCTGCCGCGCGCGATCGTCTACGACGCGACGCTCACCCTCACGCTTCCCGTGCCGATGAGCGTCGCATCCGGCCTCAACGCCCTTGCCCACTGCGTCGATTCGATGTGGGCCCCGCGCACCGACCCGGTCGACCAGGCGCTGGCCGGGGAGGGCATCCGCGCGCTCGCCGCCGGACTGCCCGCAGTAGTCGCCGACCCTTCCGCCGTCGAGGGCCGCGAGCAGATGCTGTACGGGGCGTACCTGTCGGCAGTCGCGTTCTCGTCCGCGGGGTCGGGCATGCACCACAAGATCTGCCATGTACTCGGCGGCCGCTACGACCTGCCGCACGCCCAGACGCACGCCGTCGTCCTGCCGTACGTCCTCGCCTTCAACGCCCCCGCCGCACCGCACGCCGAGCGCAGGATCGCGGAGGCCCTCGGCACGGGCTCGGCGCTCGACGGGCTGCAGCGGCTGCGCCGGTCCGTGGACGCGCCGACGGCCTTGCGGGACTACGGCCTCGCCGAGCCGGACATCGACGACGCGGTGCCGGCGATCCTGGAAGCGGCCCCGGCGGACAATCCGCGTCCGGTCACGGCCGACGCCGTACGGGGGTTGCTGCGCGCGGCGTGGGAGGGCGCGGATCCGGCGACGGCCGGTGGGTGACCTTGGTCAGGACATACGCGCACCCCTGAGCGACCGTGAGTTTCCGATCCCCGAATTGAGAGGGGACCCTTCGATAAATAAACACCGTAATGAGCTAGCCTGTCCGCATTGTTGACTTGGCCGGTGGCTGGCAGAGCGCTGAGCACGAGAGGTGGTCACCCATGGTGATCCATGTCCTGGTCGCCGACGACAGCGAGATCGTCCGCCGGGGACTGAGCGACATTCTTTCCTCCGCGGACGACATCCACGTGGTGGACCAGGCATGGGACGGACGCAGTGCCGTCGACGCGGCGCGGCGCCTTCGCCCTGATGTGGCGCTACTCGACATTCGGATGCCGGGCATGGACGGCATCGCCGCCACCCGCGAGCTGCAGGCGCTCCCCGACCCGCCCCGGGTTCTCATCCTCACCATGTTCGCGGAGGACGAGTACGTGGACGAGGCGGTGAGCGCGGGAGCCAGCGGGTTTCTGCTCAAGGACACGCCCCCCGAGGAGTTGCTGCGGTCGGTGCGTCTCGTGGCCGCCGGCAAGTCGACCCTCGACCCCTCGGTCACAGGGCGCGTCATGGAGCAGCTCGCCCAGCACGCAGTCCGGCTGACGACTCAGGAACAGCAGGCCCTCGACTCGTTGACCGAGCGGGAGCGGGAGGTCCTCGGCCTCATCGGACGAGGCATGTCCAACGCGAACATCGGCAAGGAACTCCACGCCAGCGAAGGAACCGTGAAGAACCAGGTGAGCCGCGTCCTGGCGAAGATCGGGGCGGACAACCGGGTCCAGGCGGCCCGCCTGGCGTACCGGGCGGGAATGGAGCGGTCAACTTGACCCGGCCCTAAAGGACCGGGCTTGGAGGTAGCTCCCAACTGGCTGCCGGGTGGGCTCCTCCGTCCAGACACCCCTTATGAGGCGGCAGGGGCGCGTGACTCACGCCCCGCAATCCACACGGCTACACCACGGGAGGCGATGTTGTGGGAAGCATTCCGGTCCGCGTGCGCAACGACGCCGCAGCCCCGACAGATGAACAGGCCCTGGTCTATTCGGTTACGCTGGTCGACGTGCCTGCACTCGCAGCACATCTGCGACGTGTACGCCGCATCGACGTACACCAGCGGGACGCCCGCCCGGCGGGCTTTGTAGACGATGAATTCCCCGAGCTGGGCAAAGGCCCAGGAGTGGAATGCGACCCGTTGGGGCTTGCGGAGCCGTACCCTCTGCCGGATTCCCTTGAGTTCTTCCAGGGAGATCCCGGCCGAGGTGCGTTCAGCCTCGGTCACGATCGTCTTAGCGATGACGTGGTTGGTGTTCTTCACATGCCGCTGCTCGCGGCGGGAGCGTTCCTTGAGCCTTCGTTTGGCGGACTTGGTGCGCTTCCTCTGGAGCTTGGCCCGCAAGACAAGTTGCCGCTTGCGGTAGCGGTTGAGGCCGCGTCCGGCGGCCTGGTAGCCGGTGGAGGTAGTGGCGATGTTGACGATGCCCAGGTCGACGCCGACAAACCCGTCCGGCTCGAAGGGTTCGGCTTCGGGCACGTCGCAGGTGGCGATCAGATAGAAGACGCCGTCTCGTTCGATCAGGTCCGACTCGCCCCGCCGGTGGTGCTGGAGCGTCTTGAGCGCGTCGGTGGAGCAGGCGAACTGGATACCCCGAAGGCGTCCGCTGGTGGTCCAGATGGACACCGTCTGTGCGTCCAACTGCCAGGACAGACACCGGTCATCGAAGGGCTGCGCTGCGTCTGGCCGGAACGCGATGGGATTGGACTCGGCTTTGCGGCGACGCTTGGAGCCTTCCTTGCCGAGGTTCCCCGCCCGCACGTTCGCCTTGAGCGTGGTGTAGGAGTCGCGCACCTTTTTGATCACGTGCTGCGCTGCCTGCGCGCCGAGGCCACGGGCTTTGAGTTCGGCGTAGGTGTGCTTGCGCAGCTCGTACTCACGCGGCACATCGCGCTCGAACGCCACCACCGATACCCAGTTCGCGGCGTCGTTGCACGCTGTCAGGGTCGCCGACAGCGCGGCGGCCTGCTCGGCCTCCGGGATCAGCTTCACCTGCACCGCGATCTTCACCAGGCCAACCTAACGGAGGGCACTGACAGCAGCGCAGATCCATACACACGTGCAGGTCAGAGCAGAGAAGCGATTCCCCCCGGGCGTAAACGCGCGGGGTTCCTCGCTGGATCATGCTGAAGAGCACGTCCGGACGGGCGACGTGGAGGGAGAAAGGCCCCGTGCCCAGGACCGCGTGGCAGGATGCGACGCCGTCGTCCTTGCGGCGGACGGACGCGGCGGTGGCGGCAGCCGCCGCACTCGCAGGGTTCGGAAACAGCTGGGTCAAGCCCTCGAACGGCCTTCTCACGGGGGCTCCCACCGTGACGGTCGCGGTGCTCTCCGGCGCCGTCGGGCTCCTGCTGTGGTGGAGACGCGAGCGGACCGTCGTGATCGGGTGGCTCGTCGTGCTCTGCCACCTCCTCCTCTTCACCCCCACGGCCCTTGCCGTCGCGTTGTACACGGTGGGATCCACGTACCCGAACAGATGGAGGCTGCTCGCCTGGTTCGCCGGCCTGGGCTGCCTGTCGGACGCGGGAGCCCTGTGGCTCGGTGGAGCGTGGGACTTCCGGGGAGCCGCGTACTCCCTGGCGCTGGTCGTCGGACCGCTGGTCGTCGGCTACGCGGTCGCCCTCCGCCGCGACCTGGCCACGGCCGCCCAGGCCGAGCTTGCCACGAGGGAGCGCGAGCACGTGCTGTTGGTCGAGCAGGCGCGGGTCAACGAGCGGAGCCGTATCGCCCGGGACATGCACGACGTGGTGGCCCACCGGGTCGGGCACATCGTGCTGCTGGCCGCCGCGCTGCGCGTGGGCGCCGGGTCGGTGGACCGCAAGGTCGCGGACGACGCGGAACAGATCCGGCACGAGGGGCGTCGTGCCCTTGAGGAACTGCGCGCGATTCTCGGAGTGCTCACCCCCGACCGTGCAGGTCGGCCCGCACCGCGCGCTCCACATGTGGACGCCGGCGATCTGCACGACTTGGTGCACAGCGCCGGACGGGCCGGACTGCACGCCGACCTCAGCATCGAGGGGGAGCCGGGATCGCTGCCCACGCTGGTGCAGCAGGCCGTCTACCGGACGCTCCAGGAGTCGCTCACCAATGCCGCCAAGTACGCCCCGGGGGCGGAGGTCGGGATCGAGCTGAGGTGCGGTCCTGACACGGTGGACCTCACGGTGATCAACGGACCGGCTTCCGGGCCGCCCGCCGATGAACTCCCCAGCGGCGGCAACGGCCTGTTCGGACTGAACGAACGCGCGTCCTTGCTCGGAGGCGAACTGGCCGCGGGCCCGGAGGGCGGGGGATTCCGGGTGGAACTCCACGTGCCCCTCACCCCGCCCGACACCCTGTGACGGCTCTTGCGTGACCGTCCCCCCATTGTGACCGTCGCCCCGCCTCGCCAGGAGGTTGCCGCGGGCAGTCCCGGGGCGTCACGCCGCGCGGACCTGGAACCACACCCACTTACCGCGGTCTCCCGCCGTCGCGACGCCCCACGCCTGTGAGGCGGCGTCCAGCAGGTCTAGCCCGCGTCCGCACTCCATGTCCTGGTCTTCGTCGGCGAGGCCGGCCCGGTCGCCCGCGCTCATCCCGGGCTCCCTGTCGAAGACAGCGCCAGTGATCACGTCGGCGGAGGGGTCGAAGCCGACAGCTACCCCGATCGCCGCTCCTTTGCCATGGCGGACGGCGTTCGAGACCACCTCGGTCAGCAGGAGGGCTGCCGTGTCCGCCCCGGAGGAACCGGTCGGGGCTATCTCCTGCAGAGCGGTTCGGGCCTCGGCGGCCGCGCGAGGATGTCGGGACAGAATGGCGATGTCGCTGGATGCGTGCATGGGATCTCCGTTGTCTGTTTCCCGGTGAATTCAATCCCCCTGCTTACTCAATCCAGGATGACCCAGAACTATGGCCGGATCCGCATGCCTTTTCTCCGCATTCCCATGTCCCGGACGTCACCGGCCCGAGTGACGATCGTCATGGGCCGACCGCTGGGGACTGGGCTGGCCGCGCTTCGAAGCGGACAGCGAAATGCGACGCGACACCATCTTTTCGGGGGGAAGAGGAGATAGAACGGTGCCGCGCCGCATATTCATGAGGCGACCCTGATGAGCCAGATTCCGGTGTCGATCCTCCCCAGGCGCTGCGACTGAAGCAACGGTCGATTTCGGAAGGAATGCAGCGCGCTCCGCGACGGGCAGCGAGTCGCCGACCGTTGGCGTCACCGCTCAGACACGGCCCCGGCGACCGGAGCGCGAAGAGCAATGTGTGCCATGAGTTCGATGCGTGTTCCGGGGGCGGCCGGCCGTGGCGGCCACGGCACTGCACCGGCGCTGGAGGCGGGCGGCTGTGGTGCCTCAGCGGTGCGTGTGGACGCGACGCCCGTCGGCCCATCCAGAGGTGAAGCGGGCGTTGGTGTGGTGGCGGCCCGCCCGGACGCCGCCCTGGCAAGATGGCGGCATGGAACGTGTCCTTGGTATCGGTGGGTATTTCATGCGGGCCGACGACCCGGCGGCCCTGAGCGCGTGGTATCGCGACTGCCTGGGTCTGGACGCCGATGAGAACGGCCTGTGGCGTCAGGAACCAGGGCCCACGGTGTTCGCGGCGTTCGAGTCCGGGACCGACTATTTCGGGTCCCGTGCCCAGCAGACCATGCTCAACTTCCGGGTCCGCGACCTGGACGCGATGCTCGCGCAGTTGCGCGCCAAGGGCGCGGACGTGGCCGAGGAAACGCAGGACATGGAGGGTGTCGGTCGATTCGGCTGGGTCACCGATCCCGAGGGCAATCGGGTCGAGTTGTGGCAGTCGGCCTGATCACGTCTTCGCGCAGGCGGTGACGGGCCGGTGGACCACTGAGTTTGTCGAGGCGTGATCAGTCCGCGGCGCCCTGTGCGGCGCTGGACTGACGTACCCGACGCCGGGGCTCGACCCGCGCGAACCGTCCTGCGATCCGGCGCATCAGGCCCTCGAACGCCTCCTGCCAGCGGGCAGGGTCTACGCTGTGACCTGCGGCCACCGTACGGTCTTCTGTCTTCACGCACGGATGATCAACGGTGGTCGCGCCCGTCTGTCAGCAGGGTGGGAGGGCCACCTTCGAAGGAGATGCGGTGCTGGGGCTGCTGGGCTTCTATGACGAACTCGGCAACCGTCCGGGCCAGCCAAATGGGTCCATACGCGATGCCGTCCAGCACTCCGGTGAGGTGGACGAGGCGGACCTGGTGGCCTACCTGGATGCCGGGCACGTCCTGATCGACGTCATGGAGGGCGGCCGCGACGCTGTCACGGGCAGTGCCCACCGCCACTCCCCGGGTTGCTCATCGCTGGTTACAGACGGGACCTGGCTCTGGCGACTGGACTTCCCTCACTACGTTGAAACGCACCACGTTCTGCTCCCCAACGCTTTCATGGAGCACGTGCGAGGCCTGAGTTACCGGATGCCACCTCTCGTCACCGCGCAGTTCGCCCCTCACTGCAACGAGACCATGCCCCTCGTCGGCTGGGCGTCGGCTGTCCCGTGGCCAGTGACTGCGGCCCTGCTCGAACCCGAAGCGCGAGAAGTCATGAGCAAGATTGAGTTTGACGCGATGTTGCTGGCCCAGGCACGAAACCGGCCGCGCGGCACCTGGATCAGGCCGCGCAAGCCGAGGAAGGCATGAGCCACATCCAGCCCCATCACGATCTACGGCTGGAGTACTGACTCCAGCACATCCCCGGCAATCGGGAGGTCATCGACGACAGCCAGCAACTCGTGCAGGCTTTCGCACGCTTCATAGGGTCGATCATATTCGGCCGCGCCAGCCCTGTAGTAGGCCATCTGCTCCGCCAGGAGAACGCCGTCATCCAATGCAGGCTGCTCTCACACGGGTTCAGCTTCGCCGAACCAGCTCAGCTTGCCAACTCGGTCGGCGTGGACACTGTCGGCCTTGACCTTCGGGCAAGGTCAAGAGCCATGATCCATGAGCTGTGGGGACGGCCGAGGAGGCCGCAGGCGTGGTTCCGTACCCGTGTCAGAGCCTTCTCCGTGACTTCGTGGGCTCAGGTGCGGATCGTCGCCAGTACCTCGTCTCGGAGAGCGCGCATCGCCGACTGGGTGGGGGCTTCCACGTTGAGGCGCAGCAGCGGCTCCGTGTTCGAGGGGCGGACGTTGAACCACCAGTCGGTTCCGCTGACGGTCAGGCCGTCGAGGTCGTCGAGCGTGACGTCCGGGCGGTCGGCCCACGCCGCCCGCACTGCCGCTGTGCGTGAGCTCGGGTCACTGACGGCGGAGTTGATCTCACCGGAGGCGGCGTAGCGTTCGAAGCTGCTGGTCAGGTCGGACAGCGGGGCGCTCTGTGTGCCCAGGGCGGCGAGGACGTGGAGGGCCGCGAGCATGCCGGTGTCGGCGTTCCAGAAGTCGCGGAAGTAGTAGTGAGCGGAGTGCTCGCCGCCGAAGACGGCGCCGGCGCGGGCCATTTCCCGCTTGATGAAGGAGTGGCCGACGCGGGTGCGGACCGGAGTGCCGCCCGCCTCGCGGATCACCTCCGGAACCGTGCGGGAGGTGATGAGGTTGTGGATGACGGTGGCCCCGGGATGCCGCGCAAGTTCGCGTGAGGCGACGAGCGCGGTGACCGCGGAGGGCGAGACCGGGTCGCCGTGCTCGTCGACGACGAAGCAGCGGTCCGCGTCGCCGTCGAAGGCGAGGCCGAGGTCGGCGCCCTCCTCGCGGACGCGTGCCTGCAGGTCGACGATGTTGGCGGGGTCCAGCGGATTGGCCTCGTGGTGGGGGAACGTACCGTCCAGCTCGAAGTACATCGGGACGATGTCCAGGGGCAGACCGGCGAGGACCGTCGGCACGGTGTGCCCGCCCATGCCGTTGCCCGCGTCGACGACCACCTTCAGCGGGCGGATCGCCGACAGGTCCACGAGGGAGTGCAGGTACGTGGCGTAGCCGGTGAGTGTGTCCGTGGTGGTGACGGTGCCCGTTCGGCCGGCGGTCGCCGGGGCGCCGTTGTCCGTCCACCCTTCGACCAAGGCGCGGATCTCGGCGAGGCCCGTGTCCTGGCCGACCGGTTCGGCGCCGGCGCGGCACAGCTTGATGCCGTTGTACCGGGCCGGGTTGTGCGAGGCGGTGAACATCGCGCCGGGGAGGCCGAAGGAGCCGGAGGCGTAGTACAGCTGGTCCGTCGAGCAGAGGCCGATCTCGGTGACGTCGGCGCCCTGTGCGGTCGCGCCGCGGGCGAAGGCGCGGGCCAGGCCGGGGGAGGAGGGACGCATGTCATGGCCCGTCACGATCGCGTCCGCGCCGGTGACCTGGACGAACGCGGCGCCGAAGAGCTCGGCCGTCGTCTCGTCCCACTGGTCGGGGACCACGCCGCGCACGTCGTACGCCTTGACGAGTCCGGACAGGTCGGTGCGGTGGGTCACGTCAGTCGCGCGTGTCATCGGTGTCGCTTTCGGCGAGATGGGCGGGGGTGGTCGGGTCGAGGAGCCACAGCGCGGTGTCGGGCGGCAACGTGTCGCCGTCGAACGGTCCGCTGCCGAGCGCCGGTCGGCCGGGCAGACCGAGCGGGGGGAGACGCAGGGGCTCGGCGCCCAGGTTGACGAGGCAGACCAGCGCGCCGCGGCGGAAGGCGAGGTACGGGGCGTCGGGTGCGGACAGCCAGGTCGGTGGGGCCGTCGGGTCCGGTGCCGGACGGGTGCGGCGGATCCGCAGCGCCGCCCGGTACAGCGCGAGCGTCGAGTCGGGGTCCTGCTGCTGCGCGGCGACCGTCAGGTGCGACCAGTCGTCCGGCTGTGGCAGCCAGGTGTGGTCGGGCGCCACGGTGCTGAATCCGTACGGGGCGTGCTCACCGGTCCACGGCAGTGGCACACGCGCGCCGTCACGGCCGCGCTCCGTGTGGCCCGAGCGTTCCCACAGCGGGTCGAGGATGCGGTCGACGGGCACCTCGACCTGCGGCAGTCCCAGCTCCTCGCCCTGAAAGAGGTACGCGGAGCCGGGCAGGGCCAGCATCAGCAGCGCGGCCGCACGGGCGCGCGCCGGCGAGCCGTACCGGGTGACCGGGCGGACGGCGTCGTGGCTGGAGAGCAGCCAGGTGACCGGGCTGCCCGGCACGGCGAACGAGCCGTCGATGACCCGGCGCAGCTCCGCCGCCTCCCAAGGTGCTTCCAGGAAGGCGAAGTTGAAGGCCTGGTGCATCTCGTCGGGCCGGATGTAGCGGCTGAGGCGGGACGGGTCGAAGACGGCGGACTCGGCGACCATCACCCGGTCCTGGGGCGCCACCGCGCCGGCGGGTGCGGGATGGGTGTCGAGCAGGGCCCGCCATTCGCGGTAGAGCGGGTGCAGCTCTTCCTGGTCGTAGTACGGCATCAGGTGGTTGCGCAGCGGGTCCCTGTGCTGGCCGGGGCCCGCGTCGGGCAGCCCTTCCGCCTTGAACAGGGCGTGGGCGACGTCCACGCGGAAGCCGTCCACACCGCGGTCGAGCCAGTACCGCAGTACCTCGGTGAAGGCGCTCCGCACCTTGGGGTTGTGCCAGTTGAGGTCGGGCTGCTCGGCGGCGTGGAGGTGGCAGTACCACTCGCCGTCCGTGACCCGGGTCCAGGCGGAGCCGCCGAACGCCGACTGCCAGTCGTTGGGGGGCAGTTCGCCGTCCGCGCCCCGGCCGGGCCGGAACAGGTACATCTCCCGCTCCGTCGACCCGGGCCCCGCGGCCAGAGCCTCCTGGAACCAGGGGTGCTGGTCGGAGGTGTGGTTCGGCACCAGGTCGATGATGAATTTGAGGCCCAACTCATGTGCGCGCACGATGAGTTGGATGGCGTCGTCGTCCGTTCCCAGGTCCGCGGCCACGCCGGTGTGGTCGGCGATGTCGTAGCCGCCGTCGGCCAGCGGCGACGGGTAGAACGGGGTGCACCACACGGCGTCCGCGCCCAGATCCTTGATGTGCTCGAGGCGTGCGGCCAGGCCCGGCAGATCGCCGATCCCGTCGCCGTCCGAGTCGGCGAAGGCGCGCGGGTACACCTCGTAGCAGACCATGTCCTGCCACCAGCTCATGTGGAGGCTCCCTCGGAGACGGCCGGGCCGGGCGAGGGGACGCGCTGCTCGGTGCCGGTGGAGGCGGCGAGGGTGGCCGCCTCGGCGACGGCGACCGCGGCGAGACCGCTGACGGCGTCCGCGACCGGAGGCGTGCCCTCGCGGACGGCCCGGACCAGATCGGCCGCAGCGGCGCGCACGCTCTGCGCGTACACGTACGGCTTGCGGGCCTCGCCGCCCAGGTCGATGACAGCGGTGACGTGGTGCGGGACCGTGCGCTGCTCACCGCGCCCGCGGGCCGGGGCTGTGGAGCCGGCGTCCCGTTCGACGCGGACGGTGATCCGCTCGTCGCCGTGCGTCCGGAAGCCGTCGACGGACAACAACGTGTCTACCTCGTCCGGTAGTTGCTCCCAACGGCGGGCGCCCGCCTCGTCGGTCCACGCCGAGATCTCGGCCTGCACGGGGATCCAGCCGCTGATCCGCGTCTCCGCGAACCCGTGGTCCAGACGCATGAGTTGACGCTCGGCACGGTGGGCGTGCGTGAAGGAGTGCAGGTGGGAGGCGAGGACGCCGCCGGGGTGGACGACGTCGGCGCTCACCATGTCGACCGGGCCTCCGGGCCGCGCCACGGCGGTCGCTCGCACGCTGACCGGGTCCGACCCCAGGAGGGCGCGGGCGGCGTCGAAGAAGTGGACGCCGTGCTCGACGAAGATGCCGCCGCTGTGTGCCGGGTCCCAGAACCAGTGGTCGGGGCCCAGGTCCTCGTCGGAGGCGTCGTTCTCGAACAGGAACCGGCGCGGGGGCGCGAGCAGCCCCCGCTCGGTGAGGTGCCGCACGGCCCGCAGCAGCGGGTTGTACCGAAGCACGTGGTCCACGACCAGGACGCGCCTGGCGAGCCGCGCCTCGTGGGCGACCGCCGAGGCGTCCTCGGTCGTGGTGGCGAGAGGCTTCTCGCAGAAGACGTGGCGCCCCGCACGCAGCGCGGTGACGGCCATCTCGGCATGGGTTGCGGGCGGCGTGGCGATCAGCACGGCCGCCACGTCGTCCCGTTCGAGGAGCTCGTCGAGGGAGGCGAGCGCCGGGACGCCGTGCCGCGCGCCGAGCCTCTCGGCGCGGTCGCGCGAGGGGTCGGCGACGGCCACGAGGCGCAGGCCGGGCAGACCCGCGACGGCGTCCAGGACGAACTCGGCGAACCCGCCGCAGCCGACCAGGCCGACTCCGAGAGGTGCGAGGGCGCCGCCGGTCACGCCGTGCGCTCCAGGAGGGCGACGCCGATGTGCGCGTCGGCCATGCCGTAGAAGACGTAGAGCCGGCCGTCGATTTCCTCGATGGCCGTCGGGAAGACGACGTTCGGGACGGTGCCCGAGATCTCCTCCTCGGTCTCCGGGGCCATGAGCGGCTCGGCGGAGCGCGCGAGCACCTTCGACGGGTCGGCCGGGTCGAGGATCATCGCGCCGGCGGCGTACGACACCTTCTGGTTCTGCGCCCACGGGTCCTCGATGGATCCGGAGACACCGTGGTGGATGAGCAGCCAGCCCTCGGCCACGCGGATGGGGGCCGGGCCGCCGCCGATCTTCAGGGACTCCCACGGGAACTCGGACAGAGCCAGCAGACGGTGGTCGCGCGGGCGGGTCAGGGCGCGGATGTCGGCCTCGACCTCGGCGACCGGAACGTACGAGATCCAGATGCCGGGACGCTCGTCGGTGACACCGGCGGGCAGGTGTACCCCCTCGCCCGGACGGAACCAGCCGAGGTCCCACATCGGGCGGTGCAGCATCGCGTACGCCATCTCGCCGTCCGGGCCCGGGACGGGCTCGGGGAAGTGGACGACGTCCTTGTTGGGGAAGAGGTTGAGGTCGGTGTCCAGGTCGGCCTGGTACTGGAACTGGATCGGGCCGAGGCGCTCCCAGTCGGTGAGGTTCTCGGACACGGCGAGAGCCGGCTTCGGGCCGAGCGGGCCGTAGGCGACGTAACTCATGACGTGCTTGCCGAGCGAGGGGACCCAGGTGATGCGGGGGTCCTCGACGCCGGCGTTGTTCTTGCCGCGCTCCCAGCCCTCGTCGGGGGAGAGGACGACGCCGCGGCGCTCGACGGCGCTGGGCGCGCCCGTCTCGTCGAAGGTGACCTCGGCGAGGCCGACACGGGAGACGTTGCCCTCGGCGACCAGGCGCGGCAGCAGGTGCAGCGTGCCGTCCGGGGTGCGGCCGGAGGCGGGGTTCAGGACTCCCTCGACCTCGTTCGCCTCACCGGCCAGCGGGGACATGACCACGCCCTTGCGCACCATGCGGTAGGGGATGTCGGTGGCGACGGTGGTGTTGCTCATGGCGATTAGCCCTTTACTCCGGAGTCGATGTCGGTAGAGGTGAAGTGGCGCTGGAACAGGAGGAACAGGGCCACAGCGGGGACGGCCAGCACACATGCGCCGGCCAGCAGGGCACCGGCCGGGTTGGCGACCGTGCCCTGGAGGTTGGAGAGGAAGCTGGCCAGCGAGACGGCCAGCGGCTGCATGTCGGCGTTCTTGGTGACGAGGAACGGCCACAGGAACTCGTTCCACGGCCCGATGAACGTCAGCAGCAGCGCGGTCAGCACCGCCGGACGTGCCATCGGCAGCGCGATCTGCCACAGGATCCGCAGCTCGCTCGCCCCGTCGATCCGCGCCGCCTCGAAGAGGGACTGCGGCAGCTGGGAGAAGAACTGGCGGAAGAGGAACACCGCCGTCGAGTTGATCGCGAACGGCAGGATCATGCCGAGGTAGTTGTCGCCGAGCCCGTAGTCGCGGACGACGAGCACGTACAGCGGCAGTGTGAGCAGCTGGAACGGGATCATCTGTACGAGGAGCAGTGCGGCGAAGACGGCGCCCTTGCCGCGGAAGCGCAGCTGGGCGAGCGCGTATCCGGCGAGTACGCCGAAGACGAGCGTGCAGACCAGGACGCCGATGGTCATGATCCCCGAGTTGAGCAGGGAACGGCCCAGCGAGATCGCGCCGTTGACGGCCGTGTAGTTGGCGCCGGTCAGCCCGGACGGGACCGCGGCGGACAGATCACCGACCGTCGTCCCGCGCAATGAGCCGACGACCATGTAGTAGAAGGGGAACAGGAAGGCGACCGCACCGAGTGACAGCAGGATGTGGCGGACCGCGCTCCCGCCGCGGTGGCGGGTCTCCAGGGTGTCACTCATGTCAGTTTCCCCTCTCGGTGAGCTTGCGGGCGGCGAGCGAGACGACCATGACGAACGCGACGAGGACGACACCGAGCGCGGCCGCGAAGTCGGGGTGTCCCTGCTCGATGCCCTTCTGGTACATCAGCAGCACCGGCGAGGTGGAGGAGTGGTCGGGACCGCCGCCCCCGGTCAGCAGGTAGGGCTCGCTGAACAGATTGGCGCCGGTGATGATCGCGTAGATCACGACGAGCGTCGTCGCGGGGCGCACCCCGGGCACGGTCACCGAGAAGAACTGCCGCACGCGGCCCGCGCCGTCCATGGCGGACGCCTCGTACAGCTCCTTGCCGACGTTCTGCAGCGACGCCAGGTACAGCATCACGAAGAAGCCGAGCTGCTTCCAGGTCACGAAGACGGCGATCATCGGCATCGCGAGATGCGAGTTCACCAGCCACGACGGGTCGGGAGCGTGCGATCCCAGCAGGTGGTTGACGAACCCGTCCGAGCCGAACAGGAACTGCCACACCGCGACCAGCGCGACGCTCGCGGTCACGTAAGGGAGGTAGAACGCGGCGCGGAAGAACGCGCGGCCCCGGATCTTCGCGTTCAGCGCCGTGGCCAGGACCAGCGAGAGGCCCACGGTGAGCGGCACGTTGATGACCAGGAAGATCACGATGTTGAGGAACGCCCGGCCGACCACGGGATCGGTGAAGACGTCCTTGTAGTTCGACAGGCCCACCCACGGTGAGTCGACGTCGGTGCCCGGAGCCGTGAAGTAGAAGCGGTGGAAGGAGATCCACACCGTGTAGACCAGCGGGACGGCGAAGACCACCACGAGGAACAGCACGTACGGCGACACGAACAGCGCGCCGACACGGGACAGGCCGCGGGCCCTGCGCGGGCCCTCCCGCCGGGCGGGAGCGCTGTCCCTGACGGCGGCGGGCGCTGACTGGAGATTCACGCTCATGACGGGTCCCCGTACTCGTTCAGCAGGTCGGTGATCTCGGACGAGGCGTTGCGCAGACCCGTCGGCGTGGACTCCCGGCCGAAGACGACCGCCTTCGTCCACTCGTCGCGGAAGGTCTGCCAGATGTCGATGGAGCCCGGCACGTTCGGCACCTCGACGACGCGCTCCGCCTGGTCGGCGAAGGCCTTGTACGTCGGATGCGCCTTGAAGTAGGCGGCGTACTTCTCGGTCAGGTGCTCGCGCATCGGCATCTGGCCGGTCGTCCCGAGGAACTTCCCGTCCTGGCCGGCGGAGCTCGCGAACTTGAGCACGTCCCAGGCCGTGGCCCGGTTCTTGCAGGAGCTGAACATCGCAGCGGACTTCTCGTCGCTGAACGAGTGCTTGTCCGCGCCGCCGTCCGCGGTCGGCACCGGCGCGACACCGATGTCCACGCTGTTCTTGTACGCGGCCAGCGCCCAGGGACCGACCGTGGCCATCGCGGCCTTGCCGTCGTTGAGCGAATCTCCCGGGTAGGCCTCCTGCGGAGCCAGCTTCTCGGCGTAGAGCCTGCGCCAGAACGCCGCGACCTGGAGGCCCGCGGGCGAGTCGAACTGCGGCTTGCCGTCCTCGATCAGCTGCTTGCCGCCGCTCTGCGCGGCGAAGGCCGGGTAGAAGTCGTACCAGGGCTGGAAGAAGTCGCTGCTGGGAGACGGCCAGATCGCCGCCTTCGCGGCGCCGCTGTGCACGAGCTTGCGCGACGTGTCGAGGAACTCCTTGTACGTCGCGAGCTTCGGGTGCTCCGGATCCAGACCGGCCTTTTCGAAGAGCTTCTTGTTGTAGAGGATCATGACGGGGTTGCTCTTCCAGGGCAGCTGGTAGAACTTGCCGTCCGTCGAGCGGTACTGGTCCGTGAGGGCGCCACCGCGCTCGGTGATGTACTTCTCGCCGTCCGGGAAGTCACTGAGGGGCACGAGCCCGTTCTGCTTCTGGAACGTCGGCACCGCCGCGGGCGAGGTGTTGAAGGCGAGACAGGCCGTCGTCCCGGCGATGATCGAGGCGCTGATGGCCTCCTCGGACGTCTTGCCGGCCGGGATCTGCTGCGCCGTCACGTGCTGGTCGGGATGGCGCTCGTTCCACGAGGCGACCATGGCCTTGCCCCACTGGACCTCTTGCGCGTTGTTGGAAAGCCAGACCGTGATCGGTCCGCGCGCGTCAGCGGCGGTGGCCGGATCGGGGGCCGACCGGCCGCAGGCTGTCGCCGTGCCCGCGACTGCGAGCACGAGCAGCGCGTACGCCGTTCTCCTCAGCATGATTGATCTCCGAACTGTTCACGCGCGGCCTCGTCGCCGAGCGGAATTTCCGGTCGGCGCCAGCGCGACCGGTGCTTGGTCCCTGCGTGCGGGGGTGCGGTCCCCGCGTCACCCGCGGGGCGCGGGCCCGATCGACGCGCGGGGCACGAACTGGGCGGGCGGCAGCTCCACGTGCGCCGCGGTGCCGAGGGCGATCACCGCGTCCAGGGCGCGGGCCGCCGCCTCTCCCCAGCCGCGGGCGTCCGCGCGGGCGGAGGCGAGCGGCGGGTAGCTGTATCGCGTCAGAGGGGCGTCGTCGTACCCGACCACCGACAGCTGGTCGGGTACGCGGACGCCCAGCTCCTGGGCGACCGAGAGCCCGGCCATCGCGGCGAGATCGTTGCCGTAGACGATGGCGGTCGGGGGCTCGGGAAGCGTGAGCAGCTCCCGTGTTGCCCGGGCGCCGCCTTCGGGGCTGAACCCGCCGGGCAGCACCGGGCCCTCGGGCAGACCGAGCGTGTGCAGGGTCTGTTCCCAGGCCGTCCGGCGCCGGTGGGCGTGCCGCAGTTCCTGGGGGCCCTCGACGTGGGCGATGCGCCGGTGTCCGAGGTCCGCGAGCCGGCGGATCGCGTCGGCGTAGGCGGGTTCGTCGTCCAGGCTCACCGCCGTCAGGCCGCCGCCCCACTCGGGCTGGCCCACCACGACGGCGGGCAGACCGAGTTCGCGCATGAGCGGGGGGCGCGGGTCGTCGCGGCGCAGGTCGGTCAGGAGGACGCCGTCCACTTGCCGCTGTGCGGCAAGGCGTTCGTACACGCCCTGCTCCTGCCCGGGGGTGGTCAGATGCACCATGAGTCCGTCGCCGCGCTGCCCGATGACAGCCTCGACGCCCGCGATGAACGCCGGGAAGAACGGGTCCGCCCCGATCTGCTCCGCCTCGCGGGCCAGGACCAGGCCGAAGGCTCCGGCCTTGCCCAGCGAGAGGCCGCGCGCCTGATGGCTCGGCGTCCAGCCGAGGTCGGCGGCGGCCGCGAGAACCCGGGTCTTGGTCTCCTCCGCGATGCCGGGCCGGTCGTTGAGCGCGAAGGAGACGGTGGCGCGCGAGACGCCCGCACGCTGTGCGACATCCGCGATGGTGGGCTTGCGTGCCATGATGCTGGACTCCCTGGGTACGGCCTTGGACGAGCCGGAGCGCGCGACGAACCGTCCAGCCGGCACGGAACGAAGGTCCGCAACCAGTCCTTAAACCGGTTTGAGTGGCCGAACGACGCCGACTAAACCGGTTTGAACGTCAGAGGTCAAGGGGTCGGCGGGTGTGATCTGTGTCGTCGCTCCGGGCTCTCGCGCCGCCTCTGGAGCGGGAGCCGTCCCGCCGGGCGGCCTCGCGCACGCGTCCCTCGCCGGGCTACGTTCCGCGGAACGCCCCCGGCGTCATGCCCGTCCGCAGCCGGAAGAACTTCGTGAAGTCGCTCGCGTCCGTGAACCCGAGCCGGACGGTGACCTCCTTCGCTGTCAGGCCACTGTGCTGCAACAGGCGCTTGGCCTCCAGAAGGACCCGGTCGTCGACGTACTGCTTGGCCGTACGTCCCGTCGCGGCGAGCGTGGCCCGGGTCAGCGTGCGCGGGCTGTAGCCGAGCGCCGCCGCGTAGTCCTCGACGCGACGGGTCACCGCGTGGTCCCGCTCGACGGCCGCGTGGAAGCGGCGGAACGTCTCCGACGCGGCGGCCGGCCGCGGCGCCGGGCCACGCGCCTGCGCGAGCCGCACCACGAGCACGGACAGCAGCGCGCGCAGCACCTCGGTGTGTGCCCGGAGGGGGAGCGAGGCCATCGCCCCGTACTCGTGGACGAGATGGTCGAGTGCCAGGCGAACGCCTTCCGCGTCCGAGCCCTCCAGGACCGACGGGCGCTGTTCGTACGGCGGATCCATGTGTGCCAGCGAAACCGTCGCCGGCGGCAGGAAACCGGGCTGGAACAGCACGATCACCCCGTCCGCCGCCACCAGGTCGGGGCCGAACCGCTGCACCTGCCCCGGCCGGATCCACAGCCACGACCCGGGCCTCAGCTCGTGCTCGACGAAGTCGACCCACATGTGCAGCGGCCGTTCGCGGGCGCCGATCAGCTGGTGGAACGCGGGGCGCAAGGGCGCGTACGGGTCATTGCCGTGGCGCCGCGAGCGTTCGAGCAGGTCGGCGAGTTCCATCACCTCGACTCCGGCCGGTGCGCCCACGGCCGGGGTGTACTCCAGGTCCCTGACATCGGGGCGCCCTGCAGGGTGTCCGTTTTTCCCCATCGATGGTCCCGAGGGTACCGCTGCCGGGTCCAGATCGCTCCGTAGCGTGAAAGCACAGGTCAGCGACGTGTTTGAGGTGGTCCAATGCGGTTGGTCGTGGGAATGACCGGGGCGACGGGTGCCCCGTTCGGTGTCCGTCTGCTGGAGAATCTGCGCGAGCTGCCGGGCGTGGAGACGCACCTGGTCCTGTCCCGCTGGGCGCGCACCACCATCGAGCTGGAGACGGGCCTGTCAGTGGCCGAGGTGTCCGCCCTCGCGGACGTCACGCACCATCCCGAGGACCAGGGCGCCACCATCTCCTCCGGTTCGTTCCGCACCGACGGCATGGTGATTGTGCCGTGCTCCATGAAGACCCTCGCCGGGATCAGGACCGGATACGCCGAAGGGCTCGTCGCCCGGGCCGCGGACGTGGTTCTCAAGGAGCGACGCAGGCTCGTCCTCGTCCCGCGCGAGACACCGCTGAACGAGATCCACCTCCAGAACATGCTCGAACTCGCCCGCATGGGCGTGCAACTGGTGCCACCCATGCCCGCCTTCTACAACAACCCGCAGACCGTCGACGACATCGTCGACCACGTGGTGGCCCGCATCCTCGACCAGTTCGACCTGCCCGCGCCCGCCGCCCGGCGCTGGGCCGGGATGCGCGCCGCCCGTGCCGCTTCCCGCTCCTTCGGCGACGCCGCCTGAAGTCCCCTGCCCCGTAAAGGAATGCACCATGGCCTATGACGACTTGCGCAGTTTCCTCGACACCTTGGAGAAGGAGGGGCAGCTGTTGCGCATCACCGACGAGGTGCTGCCCGAGCCGGATATCGCGGCCGCCGCCAACGCGACGGGCCGCATCGGCGAGAACGCCCCCGCCCTCCACTTCGACAACGTCAAGGGCTTCACCGACGCCCGGATCGCGATGAACGTCCACGGCTCCTGGGCCAACCACGCACTCGCGCTCGGGTTGCCGAAGAACACGCCGGTCAAGGAGCAGGTAGAGGAGTTCGCGCGGCGCTGGGACGCCTTCCCCGTGGCGCCGGAGCGCCGCGAGGACGCCCCCTGGCGCGAGAACACCCAGGAGGGCGAGGACGTCGATCTGTTCTCGGTGCTTCCCCTCTTCCGCCTGAACGACGGAGACGGTGGCTTCTATCTCGACAAGGCCGCCGTCGTCTCCCGCGACCCGGAGGACCCGGACGACTTCGGCAAGCAGAACGTCGGCACGTACCGCATCCAGGTCATCGGCACCGACCGGCTCGCCTTCCAGCCCGTGCCCATGCACGACGTGGCCCAGCATCTGCGCAAGGCCGAGGAGAAGGGTGAGGACCTGCCCATCGCCATCACCCTCGGCAACGACCCCGTGATGGCGATCGTGGCCGGTATGCCGATGGCGTACGACCAGAGCGAGTACGAGATGGCGGGCGCCCTGCGCGGCGCGCCCGCGCCGATCGCCACCGCACCGCTCACCGGCTTCGACGTGCCCTGGGGGAGCGAGGTCGTCATCGAGGGCGTCATCGAGTCCCGAAAGCGCCAGATCGAGGGCCCCTTCGGCGAGTTCACCGGTCACTACTCGGGCGGCCGCCGCATGCCCGTCATCCGCGTGGACCGCGTCTCGTACCGCACGAACCCGGTCTTCGAGTCGCTCTACCTCGGCATGCCGTGGACCGAGTGCGACTACCTCGTCGGACCCAACACGTGCGTGCCGCTGCTCAAGCAGCTGCGCGCCGAGTTCCCCGAGGTGCAGGCCGTCAACGCCATGTACACGCACGGCCTGATGGTGATCATCTCCACGGCCAAGCGGTACGGCGGCTTCGCCAAGGCCGTCGGCATGCGCGCCATGACGACGCCGCACGGGCTCGGCTACGTGGCCCAGGTGATCCTCGTCGACGAGGACGTCGACCCGTTCAACCTGCCGCAGGTCATGTGGGCGATGTCCGCCAAGGTCAACCCGAAGGACGACGTCGTCGTCATCCCCAACCTGTCGGTCCTGGAACTCGCGCCCGCCGCGCAGCCCGCCGGCATCAGCAGCAAGATGATCATCGATGCGACGACGCCGGTCGCCCCGGACGTCCGCGGCAACTTCTCCACTCCGGCCAAGGACCTGCCCGAGACCGCCGAGTGGGCCGCCCGCCTGCAGCGCCTCATCGCGGCCCGCGGCTGACGCCCACCGATACTCGTCGAAAGGGACAACTCCCGTGAACCACCTGCCCGTTGAATGCCCCCGCTGCGCCTTTGAAGAGATCTCCCTGCTTGCCACGTCCCCCGTCCCGGGCGTGTGGGACGTGGTCCAGTGCGGCCGCTGCCTCTACACCTGGCGCACCATCGAACCCGCCCGCCGCACCCGGCGTGACGCCTACCCGGACAGCTTCAAGCTGACGGCGCAGGACATCGAGAACGCCATCGAGGTGCCCGCGGTGCCGCCCCTGCTCAAGTGACCTTCCTGGCACGCCCGAAGGGCGCGTCCGCCAGGACCCGAACGGAAGCCGGGGCGCGGCCGGACCATGTCCCGGCGTCGAGGTCCCGTCGTGGGAGTGAGATCGGGGTGCCCAACTTCCTCTCATATGCACATAGTTGATCGCTCGCTCGCACTCAATCTCGCGCGGTGAACGTAGAAAATATCCGGTAGTAGGTAGTGCAACGGAACTCATTAACGCGCTACCTTTCGCCTGCCCCGTCACGGCAGGCACACCAACGGTGTTGGGCCCCATCCGCTGACCGGGCCGAAGGCGCACAGTCCTGTCCAACCCAGAGACTGAATCTGGAGTGCCATGACACCGCTCCGTTCCTCGCGTGCGCGACTGCGCGGCGCAACCACCGTTCTGGCAGTGCTGGCGACGCTGGGCACCTCGGCCGTGGCCGCCGCCGCGTCGCCCGCCGCCGCCAAGGACGTCTCGTTTCGCGGTTATCACGTACGCGTGCCCGGCAGTTGGCCGGTCGTCGACCTGGCCGCGAACCCCGACACCTGCGTGCGCTTCGACCGGCACGCGGTCTATGTCGGTCATCCCTCCGATGCCGGTCAGGCCACCTGCCCGCCCGGCATCGTCGGCCGTACCGAGGCGTTGGTCATCGAACCCCTCGACGCCAAGAGCCGTCAGAAGATGGACAGTTCGACACGCAGGGCGCCCAAGGGCTCCGCGACGGCTGCTGCCGACGGGGCGAAGAGAGAGTCCCCCGGGCGCATACGTGAGGCGGTCCCCGCCGCAGGAGTACTCGTGACCGCCTCCGTCGGCGCTCACGAGGCCACCGTGCAGGGCATTCTGGACAGTGCCCGCCTGGACGAAGACGCGAAGGCGACGGCCACGACGCCGGGCACCGCCGAATCGGGCCAGGAGGCAACCCCGGCGGCGGCAGCTGTGGCGGCACAGCCCGGTACATACACGGGGCTGGGCTTCGACCCCTGCGCCGCGCCCTCCTCCTCGCAGATGTCCGCATGGTCCGCCTCGCCCTTCCGGGCCGTCGGGGTGTACATCAGCGGCATCAGCGCGGCGTGCGACCAGCCGAACCTGACGGCGTCGTGGGTCCAGACACAGACGTCGGCGGGCTGGCACATCATCCCCATCCACGTGGGTCTCCAGGCGCCGTGCAACAACTTCAGCCACAAGGTGTCGTCCACCCTGTCCACCGCCGCTGCTCAGGGACGCAGCGAGGCCCAGGAGTCCATGGGAGCCGCCGCGGCGCTGGGGCTGCCCGAGGGCAGTGTGCTCTACAACGACATGGAGGCCTACGACCAGAACAACACCGCATGCAGTGACGCGGTGATGACGTTCCTCAGCGCGTGGACCGAGGAACTGCACGCGGGCGGTTATCTGTCCGGCGTGTACTCGTCCGCCGCGTCCGGGATGGTCGACCTGGCCGGGGAGTACACGGCCGGTACGTACACCAGCCCCGACCACATCTGGTTCGCCCGCTGGAACGGCGCCGCCGACACCGACGCCACACCCTACGTGCCCGACGCGTACTGGGCCGACCACCAGCGCATCCACCAGCTCTCCGGGGACACCGACGAGACCTGGGGCGGCGTGACCATCAACATCGACCGGGACTACCTGGACGTGGACACGGGGCCGTTCGCCGGATCCTGCTCGGCGAACCTCGACTTCTCGCAGTACACGTCGGTCTCGGCCGGCTCCTCCGGCGGCCTGGTCAGCGCGGCGCAGTGCCTGCTGCTGCGTCAGGGACGCTACAACGGCGCCGTGGACGGCGCGTTCGGTTCGGGTACCACGACCGCCGTGCAGTCGTTCCAGGGATCCGTGTCCCTCCCGGTCACCGGCACGGTGGACTCCCACACCTGGACCGCGCTGCTGTCGGCCGGCACCAAGCCGACTCTCCAGTCCGGCTCCGCCGGTACCGACGTCAAGCGGCTGCAGCGGGCGCTGATCGCGGCCCGAGGACAGAGCCTCACCATCGACGGCGACTTCGGTCCCGCGACCACCTCGGCCGTCAAGGCCTACCAGACCGCCCAGGGCCTCACCTCCGACGGAATCGTCGGGAACGCGACCTGGTCGGCCCTGCAAGCCGGCAAGTGACCCCCGGTCCACGACGAACCAAGGGAGAACCATGCCTGTGCACTACAGACGTCGCCGCGCCGCCCGCGGCCTGGGAGTCGCCCTGGCGGCGGGACTGCTCGCGATGGGCACGCTCGTGCCCGCTGCCGCCGCGACCGCGCCCGCGCGCATCATTCTGGTCTCGTCCGACTGCCCCAACACCATCCAGCAGGGGCAGGCGAGCGGATGTGTCACGGAACTGCAGACTCTGCTGAACGCCAACGGCGCCTCGCTGACGGTCGACGGCGACTTCGGGTCGGCCACCACCACGGCCGTCAAGGCGTACCAGACCTCCCAGGGGCTCACCGCGGACGGCCTGGTCGGGCCCGCCACCAAGTCCGCGCTGTACTACGAGGACCCCTCCGTGCCGATCGACCTGCGGTCACTGCGCTGTCCCGTGCAGCTGGAGACGGACGAGAACGACGGCTGCGTCACCGAGCTGCAGAACAAGCTCAACTCCAACGGGGCCGGCCTGACCGTGGACCATGATCTGGGCGCGGCCACCGTCACCGCGGTGCGCAACTACCAGACCTCGCACGGCCTGACGGCCACCGGGCTGGTGGATCCGCCGACCAAGGCCGAGCTGTACGGCGATGCGGCGCCGCAGCAGCCGGCCGACCTCGGCTCGGGACGCTACGCCGCGGTCGTCAGCTACGCGCAGCAGGCCACCGGCCAGAACATCCAGTACGTCTGGGGCGGCGGTCATGAGGACGGGGCGTTCTCGTTCGGCCCGTCGATCGGCATCTGCGACGACTACGGCGGCTCGATCCAGCCGTGCCCGGCAGACAAGGAAGTGGGTCTGGACTGCTCGGGCTTCACGCGGTGGCTGTACTGGCGCGCGGGGGCCGGCGACATCGGCCAGACCACACGCGACCAGGTGGTCAACCCGAAACTGGCGCAGGTCAGCGCGGCCGGTGCGATCCCGGGCGACCTGGTGTACTTCGGTGGCTCGGCGTCGACGGTGCATCATGTCGGGGTCTACATCGGCAACGGGTTGATGATCAACGCTTCGCACACCGGAACCTACGTACGGCAGGACACCGTCGCCTCGCACAGCGACCTGCTCGGCTACTACCACGTCACCGGTGTCACCTCGGCGGCCCTTGCCGACTCGCTGGCCGGTCCGGCGCCGCACGAGGCGGGCTGATCGTCAGCGCGTGAAACGAACGGATGCCGGAGCCGCGACAGGGGCTCCGGCATCCGCATGTGGTACCTGCATCACCGAGAGGTCGTCAGACGCCCGCCGGCTCGATCTCCACACCGACCACGCGTCGCGGTGTGGGGTGGAAGCAGGCGTGGTGCTGCCCCGCGTCACCGAGTTGTTCGAGGACCGGCCGGGCGGCGGTGCACCGCTCATCGGCGAAGGGGCAGCGAGGAGCGAAGAGGCAGCCGTCCGCCTGTGCCTTCTCGTCCAGCGGGGCGAGCGGCTCCAGCCGGTCGGGTCCGGGCTCCTCCCGTCCGCGCATGATGGGGACGGCGGACAGCAGACACTGGGTGTAGGGGTGCACGGGCGCCTGGATGATGTCGTCCGTCGGTCCCCGTTCGATCACCTGCCCCCGGTAGATGACGTGCAGTTCGCCCCCTGCGCCGATGTAGCGCGCGGTGGCCACGTCGTGGGTGATGAAGACCAGGGAGATCCCCAGCCGGGTGCGCAGATCGTGCAGCAGGGCGAGGATGCCGAGCCGCAACGACACATCGATCATCGAAACGGCTTCGTCGGCGATGAGCACTTCCGGGTCCACGGTCAGCGCACGGGCGATGACGACGCGCTGGCGCTGGCCGCCGGACAGCTGGTGGGGATACTTGGGCAGGACGCCGTCGGGTTCGAGGCCCACCAGTTCCAGCAGCTCCGCGGCCCGCCCGGGGACCCCCGAGGACGCGGCACCGGTCACTCTCGTGCGCATCCGCAGGGGGTCGCCGAGGATCTGGTCGATGGTGCGCGTGGGGTTGAGGGCGGAGTACGGATCCTGGTGGATCATCTGGATGCGGCGGAAGTACGGGGCGCGTTTGCGGGGCGGGAGTTTCGACATCTCCGTTCCGTCGATGAGGAGTTCACCGCCGTCGAATGTCTCGATCCCGGTGAGGATCTTGCCGAGCGTGGTCTTTCCGCATCCCGACTCGCCGATGAAGGAGACGGCTCCGCCCTTGGGCAGGGCGAAGTCCACGGAACGCAGGGCGTGCACGGTGCGCTCGCCGGTGAAGGCGCCGCGGGTGCGGTAGGTGCGGGTGAGGCCGCGTGCCTCGATCACGACGCGTCTCCCTTCGGGGTGGCGGGGGATGAGCGGACGAGGGCCGCGTCGGCATGGCAGGCCCGACGATGGCCGGGCCGGAACTCGTCCAGCTGCGGTTCCGAGCTGGTGCAGACCTCCGTGGCGAACGCGCAGCGCTCACGGAACACACAGCCTGTCTTCGGGATGGTCGTCAAGTCCGGCGGCCGGCCGGGCAGCGCCCGGGCGCTCGCGATGTCGCCGGTGATCCGGGCCGTGGCACGGATGAGGGCTTTCGTGTACGGGTGGGAGGGGGCGCGCAGGAGTTCCAGTGCCGGGCCGTGCTCGACGACGCGGCCGCCGTACATCACGGCGAGGTTGTCCGCGATCTCCGACACGACGCCCATGTCATGGGTGACGATCAGGGTGCTGAGGTGATTCTCCTCGTGCACCTCGCGGATGATCTTCAGGACCGCGGCCTGGGAGAGCACGTCGAGGGCCGTGGTCGGCTCGTCGAGGATGAGCACCTTCGCGTTGAGGACGAGCGCGAACACGATGCCCAGGCGCTGGCGCATGCCGCCGGAGAGTTCGTGCTGGTAGGAGTCGAGGACACGCTTGCCGTCCAGGCCCATGCGCTCGGCCAGTTCGCGGGCGCGGTGGAGGAGGCCGGGGAGGTCCTTGACGTCGTGTGAGCGGCCGAGGTCCAGAATCTGACGGCCGATGGTGCGCAGCGGGTTCATGGAGTTCTGGGACGCCTGGAACACGTAGCCCAGTGCCGAGCCGCGTACGGCGCGAAGCTGCTTGGCCGAGAGGGCGGTGACCTCGCCCACGCCGTCGACGTGGACGGTGCCGCCGCTCACGCGGCCCGGTTCGGGGATGGCGTTCATCAGGGCGAGGGCGAGTGTGGACTTGCCGGAGCCGGACTCACCGACGAGGCCGGTGATCCGGCCGCGGGGCAGGTCGAGCGTGACGCCCGCGATGGCCGGATACTCGGTCCCCTCGATGCGGTAGTGGACGGTCAGGTCGCGTACCCGGACCTCCGCCTCGGCGGTCGCCGTGGGGGTGTTCAGCGTCATCAGCGCTCCCTCAAACGCGGGTTGAACAGTTCGTCGATCGCATCGAGGAACAGCACGACGCCGGTGATCAGCAGCAGGATGCAGACCAGCGGGGCCAGGAGGTACATCAGCGCCTCCGGGCTCTGCAGCGCGCCGCCGGAGAACACCGCCTGGTTGATCATCACTCCCCAGTTGGTGGACGTGAACGGCACGATGCCCAGGAAGAACAGGCCGACCTGGGCCTCGACGAAGCTGACGACGGCCAGCAGCAGGTTCATCGCCACGTAGGGGGCGAGGTTGGGCAGGAGTTCCTTGACGAGGATGTGACGGTTGGACAGGCCAAGGCTCCGGGCCGCTTCGAGGAAGCCTCGCTCGCGCAGGCTGAGCGTCTGGGAGCGCACGGCGCGGGCGATGCCGCCCCAGCCGACGATGCCGAGTACCAGGCCCATCTCCAGCGGGCTGCCGAAGGCCCACACGGTGGAGAGCACGACCAGCACCGGGAGGCCGGGAATGGTGAGGATGAAGTCGGTGGCGCGCATCAGCAGCGAGTCGGCCAGGCCGCGGTGGAAGCCGGCCAGCAGGCCGACGGCGGTGCCGATGCCGACGGCGAACAGTCCGGCGATTGCACAGGTCATCAGGACGTAGCGGGAGCCGACGACCAGGGCCTGGAAGACGTCGGAGCCGGCGAAGTCGGTACCCAGCCAGTGCTCGGCGCTGGGCGGCGCGTAGACCGCGTTCGGGTCGACGGCGAGGTTGTCGGAGTAGAGCATCGGGCCGAAGGTGCCCATCAGCGTGAAGAACACCAGGATGGCCAGACCGGCGACCCGGCCCGGCTTGCGCGTGAGCACCCGCCGGATGCCGGCCCAGTAGCGGCGGCGCGGCGTGACGACGGCGGGGCGCGGCTCGGCGGTGAGGGGTGCGATGGTCATCGTCTCAGCGCCTCACTCGGGGGTCGATCACGGAGTAGAGCAGGTCCGCGATGATATTGGCGAGCACGACGGCGATGGTGATGATGAGGAACGCGCCGGTCATCAGCGGGTAGTCGCGGGAGCCGATGCTCTGCAGCAACAGCCGTCCCAGACCGGGGTAGTTGAAGGCGTTCTCGATCAGGATCGCGCCGCCGAAGAGATAGCCGCAGGCGATCGCCAGGGTGGTGAACAGCGGCAGGACGGCGTTGCGGCCGATGTAACGCAGCCGTGTGCCGGGGGTGATGCCGCGCAGTTCGGAGGCGAGGATGAAGTCGTCGCCGAGGACGGAGGCGACCGAGGAGCGCATGGAGAGCATCCAGCCGCCGTAGGAGATGAGTACGTAGGTGGCGACGGGAAGGATCGCGTAGTAGGCGACGGAGCCGATGTACGCGGCGCTCCAGCCGGACTCCACCCAGGGGTCGTTGGTCTCGCCGTACGGCAACCAGCCCAGCTGGGTGTGGAAGACGGTGGTGAGCAGGATCGCGAGGACGAAGGACGGGATGCCGGCGATCAGCGAGGCGGACAGGCTGAGCGCGCCGCCCCAGCGGGAGGAGCGTTTGACCGCCGCCACCACACCGGCGGTGGTGCCGATGGCGAAGCTGATCAGCAGGCCGCTGAGGATGGGGATCAGCGTCCACGGCAGGGCGTTGCCGATCACTTGGGAGACCGGCACGCCGCTGTAGGAGATCGAGAGTCCGAGGTTGCCGTGCAGCAGGTCGGACACGTAGTTCACGTACTGGGTGGCCAGCGGGTCCTGCGAGGTGTAGCCGTAGATCACGGCGACCTTGGCCATGGCCTCGTCGGGGGACATGCCCTGGCTGAGGTAGCTCTCGTAGGCCACCTTGCCCGGGCTGCCCGGCAGCGCGTGGACGAGGAAGAACGTGAACGAGGCCACGACCCAGACCATCACCGCGCCGCCGGCCAGCTTGGTCAGGACGGCGCGGACGAGTCCCTTCACGTTCATCACCTCCTTTCCGGGTGTGTGGTGCGGTGGGTGGGATGACACAGGCGGACAGGGCGGCGGCTGTGCGGCTGCCGCCCTGTCCTAGTGGGATCGCTTACTTCTTGGGCTGGATGTAGCCCTGCGCCATCCACATGCCGGGGAAGTTGCCCAGCAGGTCGTCCTGCCCGTTCTTGGGGAACTTGGTGAAGTTCTTCTCGTTGTAGAACTTCACGTTGGTGTAGTCCCAGATCGGGATGACCGGCACCTCCTGCGCGGTGACCTGGGCGAGCTGGTCGATGATCGGCTTGGCCGACTCGTTGTCCAGGCCGGCGAGCTGCGCGGTCAGGTTCCCGGGGTTGACGCGCTTGCCGCCCACGGTGACGTCGACCGGGCCGTGCATCCAGTTGCCCGAGCCCTTCTTGTCCGTGTGGGAGGCCTTGTCACCGTTGGCGGTGAACCCGTCGGACTCGCCGTACAGGCGCTGGAAGTCGCCGCGCGCGGTGGAACCGACGGCGGTGAGCCACCAGCCCACGTCGAACTTCTCCGCGGCCATGTCCTCCTGGTACTTGCCGAAGTCGGCGGACAGCTGCGGCTTGGTGTCGATGCCGGCCGAGGTGAGCTGGTTGGCGATGACGGTGGAGGCGGAGATCCAGTCACTGAAGCCGTTGACGGTCTGCAGCGTCATCTTCCACTGCTTGCCGTTGGCCAGGTACCACTTGCCGCCCTTCTTGGTCAGGCCGGCCTTCCTGAACAGCGCCTCGGCCTTGGCCGCGTCGTGGGCGTAGGGCTCCAGAGCCGAGGACTGGTCCTTGGTCAGCCAGGCCTGGGTCATCTTGTCGACCATGCCGGTCGGCGCGGCGGCGGTCTCGCCGCCCACCGGCTGGCCCACCTTGGTGGCCGCCTCGCGGTCGAGCAGGTACGCCAGCCCCTGGCGCACCTCCTTCTTGTCGTACGGGGCGCGGCTCTGGTTGAAGGCCAGCGACGCCTGGACGTAGCTGACGCTCTCGGTGCGCTGGTAGCCCTTGCTCTCGATCTGCTTGAGCACGTTCTCGGGAATGGCGGTGAAGGGCGCGGCGTCCAGCTCGCCGTTCTTCATGAAGCCCCAGATCTGCTCGTTGCCCGAGTAGTGGCGGACGACGACCTGGCTGGGGCCCACCTTGTCGGCGGCGTAGAAGTTCTTGTTCTTGTCGAGGATGACCGAGCCGGGGTTGAGCTTGCGCACCACGAACGGACCCGCCGAGATGTCTTTCTGGGGGGCGAAGGCCGCGACCTGCTTGCCTATCCCGGTCAGTTTGGCGGTCGCGGCCTTTGCCCCCTTCGCCTTGGCCGGATCGGCCTGCTGGCTCGCGTGGATGACGTCCCACATGTCGGCGGGGACCAAGTGGCCGTAGACCTTGGCGTTGACGATGACCTGGCCGAGGACCTGCTTGGTGAAGGTCAGGTTCTTGGTGCCGGGAGCCTGCTTGAACTCGAAGGCGCCTGCGCCGGCCGACTCCACCGACGACACGTTGAGACCCTCGGTGAGACCACGGGCGCCGACCGCGGCGGCGCTCTGGGTGTAGCCGAGGGCCATCGACAGCCTGAGGTCGTCGAGGCTCACCGGGGTGCCGTCGGACCACTTCGCGCCGTCCTGGAGGTGGACGATCAGGGAGTCGCCCTGCATCTCCCAACTCTTCGCCAGGCCGGGGAAGTTGTCATTGGGGTTGAGCGGGTTCTTCTTGTCCCAGCCGAGGCGCATGGTGTTGAAGCTGACGAAGCTGTTGCCGTTGGCGTTGTACGGGTTCATCGGCGCGCCGGGCGTGATCGGGTTGTTGGCGTCGACCGTGGTGAAGACACCGCCCCTGGCGCCGTTCTCGGCACCGGAGTCCGGTGCGCAAGCGGCGAGCGTTCCGAGCGTCGCCAGTGCGGCGGAGGCTGCGACGAAGTGCTTGAACCGGACCATACGCGTGGTCTCCGATCGGGTGACGGAACAAGGCGGAAGGAAGAGGCCCTGAAGGTGAGCAGACCGTAGGAGCGACCCTGTGGGCATGTCAATAATTTGCGTTGGCCGAATCCTGTTCGTAACTTCCCGCCCTCGGGCCCGTGCCGACAGGCCATCGGGAGCGACGACCGAGGCTGATGGGCGATGCGGTCTACGTGAAAAAGTTACGTACAACCGGCAACCCCTGTGGCAAAGTTGCGCCGCGCTGATCCCCGCTCGCTGACCGAGAGGACTCCACGATGCGCCCGCCGCGTGCCGAACGTGTCAACGCTCCTACAGAGACCCGCAATCCCCGCACCCGCGAGATCGACGACATCCCCACTCTGGAGGCGTTGCGCCTGCTCAACGCCGAGGACCGGATCCCGGCCGACGCCGTCGCCGCCGTGCTGCCCGACCTGGCGCGGCTGGTCGACGAGACGGCACAGCGGATCAGGGCAGGCGGCCGGTTGCACTATTTCGGCGCGGGGACGTCGGGCCGGCTCGCCGTGATGGACGCGGCCGAGCTGATCCCCACGTTCGGCATGCCGCCCGGCATCGTCGTGGCCCATCATGCGGGCGGGCCCCGCGCGTTGATCGAGCCCGTCGAGGGCGTGGAGGACAGCGCGGACGCCGGCGCGAGCGATGCGGCGGGGGTGGGATCCCGGGACGTCGCGATCGGTGTGGCCGCCAGCGGCCGCACCCCCTACGTCGGCGGGGCCCTGCGCGCCGCCCGGGCGGCCGGTGCCTTCACGGCTCTGGTGAGTGCCAACCCCGCGGCCGAACTCGCCGATGAGGTGGACGTTCACCTGGGCGTGGACACCGGACCCGAGGCCATCGCGGGCTCCACCCGCCTCAAGGCGGCCACCGCGCACAAGCTGGTCCTCAACAGCCTGTCCACGATGGTGATGGTCGCGCTGGGCCGGACGTACTCGAACCTGATGGTCGATGTGACGGCCACCAACGGCAAGTTGCGCGGTCGCCTCATCACCATCCTCGTGGAGGCCACCGGACTCGACGAGGAGACGTGCGCCGCCGCGCTGGCCGCCTCGGGCGGGGAACTGAAGACCGCTCTGGTCGGCCTGCTCGCCGCGTGTTCACCGCAGCAGGCGCGAGCGGCGCTGGCGGACAGCGGCGGACGCGTCCGTGCGGCGCTGCGTCTCCTGGACTGAGGGCCGCGCGTCACTGCGGACATTCCCGCCGGTCCGGACCGGCGGGAATGTTCCGGTCACCCCTTCGAGCGCCGCCGGTGCACCGCGCTGTACGTGCGTTCCAGCGCGCGCGTCGTGCGGCTGCTGTTGTGCTGGGCCACGCCGACGAACAGGCAGTCCACCAGCGTCAGCGCGGCGATCCTGCTGGACATCGCGCCGGTCCTGAAGGTGGTCTCGCGCGCGGCGGTGACGAGGACGTGATCGGCTACCTGGGCGATCTCGGAGCGCGGGAAGTTGGTGATCGCGATGGTGGTGGCGCCGTTGTCCGAGGCCTCCCGCATGGCCGTGACGGTGTCGGCGGACTCGCCGGTGTGCGAGATGCCGATCGCCAGGTCGCCCCGGCCGAGCAGGGCGGCCGACGTGACGGCGCCGTCCCGGTCCGGCCACGCGGTCGCGCGGTGCCCGATGCGGTGCAGCTTCTGCTGGAGGTCCAGCGCGATCAGCGCGCTCGCGCCGACCCCGTACAGGTCCAGGGCGCTGGCGCTGACGACGGCGTCGATCGCCCGCTCCAGGACGTCCAGGTCGATCTGGGCGATGGTCTCCTCCACCGCCCGGGCGTCGGCGAAGCCCAGCTTGCTCACCACGTTGGCCAAGGAGTCGCCGGGCTCGATCTCGCTGCCGGCACTCGACCAGACCCGAGCGCCCTCCTTGCTCCCCGCGGCTGTGGCCAGCGCGATCCGCAGATCGGGGTACCCCTTGAGACCCACGGCCCGGCAGAACCGGATGACCGTCGTCTCGGATGTCCGGCATTCCGCGGCGAGTTCGCTGATGGTCCGCCCGGCCACTCCCACCGGATCGGCGATCGCCGCCTCGGCGACGCGCTGCTCCGACGGCGGCAGCGAGGGCAGGAGCGCACGGATCTGCACCAGCACGGACGGTGCCGGTGCGGTGCGTTCCGCGCTGGGGACACGACGAGGGGTGTCGCCTCGTACGTTGTTCCGGTGACGTGAAGCAGTCATGTGGGAATCCTACGGTTTCGGTGGGGGACGGGGAGCGGGCCGAGGGATTCGTCTGTCGCAGTCGGATTCGTCCGTGGCGTGCGCGGTCGGCGTGACGGAGGCGGCATGGTGGTCAACTGCCGTGGGAAAGGGCCGACTCGGTCCGGGCGACCGCCGCGTGCACCACGCGGCGCAATGTCTTCGCCCGCGCACCGCGCCCGTAGTGCACGGCGTTGGTCAGCAGCACCACCCAGATGCCGCTGACCGGGTCGAGTGCCAGGCTGGTCCCGGTGAAGCCGGTGTGCCCGGCACCGGACGAGGGCCAGTGCGGGGACATGTGGTCCCACTGGTCACCGGGCAGCGTCCAGCCCAGTCCCCGGGCGCCGTTCAGGCCGTGGGTCTGCAGGTTCAGCGCCTCGGTGCGCATCTGGCGGGAGAGCACCGATTCCTCGGAGAGCCAGCAGGCTCTCAGGTAGTGCGCCAGGTCGGGAGCGGTGCCGAACAGGCCCGCGTGCCCGGCGACACCTCCCAGACTCTCGGCGTTCTCGTCGTGGACGACGCCCCGCTTGGGCTCGCCGTCGGACGCGGCCTCGGTCGCGGCGGTGTGCGCACGCCACTCGGCGGGCGGCAGGTAGCGGACGGTTCCCAGGCCGAGCGGGTCGAGCACCAGGTCCCGAACGGCGTCGTCGAGCGGCGCATCGGCGACTCGGGCGACGATCTCACCGAGCAGGATGAACCCCACGTCGGAATACTGCACGACCCGGCCCGGCGCGTGTTCGAGGGGCTCGCGCAGCACGGCGGTCAACCGGTCGGCCGGGTCGCCGGGAAGCTGCCAGAAGTCCCGGTGCGGGGGCAACCCCGAAGTGTGCGACAGCAGATGACGAATCGTCACCTGCTCCCTGCCCTTCCCGCGGAAGCGTGGAAGGTGACGGCTGACCGGGTCGTCGAGGCCCAGGTCTCCGCGATCGGCGAGCCGCAACACGGCCGGCAGGGTGGCCACGACCTTGGTCAGCGAGGCCAGGTCGAAGACGGTACCGGCGGTGACCGGACGGCCCGAGGGCCCCGAGGCGGTGACGCCGTAGGAGGAGGTGTGCACCTCACCCGCGGTCCCCCGTCCCGTGATCAGGACGGCGCCGGGCACCGTACCGTCCTCCACCGCACGCCGCACGAGGTCCGACGGATCGGTGATATCTGCGACGCCTTCGGCTGCGGGCATCATGGTCCTGCCTTCCGGTTGGGTACGGGGGGCTGACAGGCCGATCATCCCGCTGGTAATTTTTCGCCGCAACAACGAACTCAAACGTTATTGATTTACGTGCGGTGTCTCCACCGACCCCCGAGGTGAGCAGCGATGACGACCCCTCACTCCATCAGGACCGCGAACGAGAGCGACCTTCCGGCCCTGCGCACCCTCGTCCAGGCAGCGCTCGTGCACGATCGGGACGCCGCTGATGTCCTCGACCTTCTGTGGACGCAGGCCGCGTCCCGCCCCCGGCTCCGGCTCCTGGCCGAGACCGACGGACACCCCGTGGGTCTCGTCGTCGGCGCGCTGGGACCGGCAACCGAGGACGCCCCCGCCACCGGCCACATCGACCTGATCGCCGTACACCCCCAGGCGCAGAGCCGGGGCATCGGACGGACCCTGCTCACCCGCGCCGAGGAACTCATCACCGCCGCCGGTGCCACCCGGTTGATGATGCGGGGCAGACCGCCGTACTACGCCTGGCCCGGCATCGACATCCGCTACACCCGAGCCGTCTGCCTCGCCGAGTCCAGCGGCTACACCCGCGGACGCGAGGGCCTCAACATGAGCGTCGACCTGCCCACCGCGCCACTGGACACGGCAGCCGACGAAGCGCGTCTGGCCGCCGCCGGAGTGCAGGTCCGCCGCCTGACCGCGCAGGACGAGAAGCCGTTCCTCGCGTGGATGGCCCGGTGGGGCGGCACCTGGGACGGCGAGGCCGCACGCGCCCTCGCCTATGATCCGCCGCGCGGCCATGTCGCCGTCCGCGAGGGTGCAGACGCAGTCGAATACGTGGGATTCGCCTGTCACGGCGTCAACCGCCGCTCCTGGTTCGGCCCGATGGGCACCGACTCCGCCCTGCGTGGCATGGGTGTCGGAACCGTACTGCTGCGGCGCTGCCTCGCCGACCAGCTCGCGGCCGGGCTCGACGAGGCCGAGATCGGCTGGACCGGGCCCGTCCACTTCTACGCCCGTGGTGTGGAAGCGCGGCTCGGCCGGGTCTTCTGGACGTACTCCAAAGACATCTGAGCCCCACGACCAGACTTGAGAGGATCCGTCATGCCGTCCGTCCGCACCGGCCAGCCCTCCAGCGTGCTGCTGACCCTCGCCGACCAGGTGCTGCAGCCCGGCTTCCACGGCACCGTCGCCCCCGACTGGATCCGCCGCCGGCTCGGCGACGGGCTGCGCTCGCTCCTCCTCTTCGGCCCCAACATCCGAGATCGCGCGCAGACCGCCGCGCTCACCGATGCCCTGCGCGCCGAGAACCCTGACGTACTGATCGCCGTCGACGAGGAAGGCGGCGACATCACCCGCCTCGAGGCGACGACCGGCTCCTCCTATCCCGGCAACCTCGCCCTCGGCACCATCGACGACACCGCGGTGACCACTGCCGTCGCCCGCTCGATCGGCGCCGAGCTGCGTGCCGTCGGCATCGACCTCGACTACGCACCCGACGCCGACGTCAACTCCAACCCCGACAACCCGGTCATCGGCACCCGCTCCTTCGGCGCGGACCCGGCACTGGCCGCCCGGCACACCGCTGCCTGGATCCGCGGACTGCAGAGCGCGGGAACCGCCGCGTGCGCGAAACACTTTCCCGGCCACGGAGACACCGACAAGGACTCCCACACCGACCTGCCCGTTGTCGCCATGGACGCCGACCGGATCGCCGAACTGGCCCTGCCGCCCTTCCGCGCCGCCCTGGCCGCCGGCGCCCGAGCGGTGATGACCGCTCACCTCCTCATCCCCGCCCACGACGCCGAACACCCGGCCACCGTGAGCCCGCGCCTGGTCACGGGACTGCTCCGGGAAGAGCTGGGATTCGACGGACTCGTCGTCAGCGACGCCGTCGAAATGCGGGCCGTCCGCGCCCGCTACGGACTGACCGGGGCCGCCGTCCGCGCGCTGGCCGCGGGCGTGGACCTCGTCTGCCTCGGCAACACATCGGGCGAGGCCGAGTTCACCGCCCTGCGCACCGCCATCGCGCAGGCGGTGGAGCGCGGCGAGCTCCCGGAGGAGCGGCTGGCCGAAGCCGCCCACCGCACGGCCGGCTTCACCGCCTGGCAACGCGACCTGGCCAAGACCGCTGCCGTCGCGCCGCCGGACCGGGAGCTGGGACTAACGGCCGCCCGCCGTGCCCTTCGCCTCACCCCACCCGGCGCACCCGCACTGCCTCTGAAGAAGGCCCCCGTCCTGGTCGAGTTCGGCATCCCCGGCACCGTCGTCCAAGGAGACGGCGTTCCGTGGGGCCTGGGCTCCGCCCTCTCCTCGCTCCTGCCCGGGACGGTGCGTGTCGCCCTGCCCGCAGTCGCCCCCTACGACGACGCCCGGACCCATTCGATCGTGGCCCAGGCCGCAGGCCGACCGCTGGTCATCGCCGTTCGCGACGCACACCGCCGTCCCGCCGTGGGCGACTGGCTTCGCGCGCTGCTCACCCGCCGTCCCGACGCGATCATCGTGGAACTCGGCTTCCCACGCCCCGGCGTGGGCGGAGCCGTCCGCATCGACACACACGGAGCCGCCAGGGTCTGCGGACAGGCCGCCGCGGAGGCCCTCGCCGGACGGACACTGCCCCACACCTGATCGGCCGACGGTGCGGCGACCGGGTCGCGCCTCATCGGCCGACTGCCCGGACCCGTCAGTGAAGAGCTTCCACCAAGAGCCCCGCTGCCGACGGACCCTCAGGGAACTGACGGTCCAGCGGTGCCGTGCCATCCATGGACACCGCGCCGTCATCGACCCGACCTCGGGTCGTGGCTAGCATCACGACCATGCCATCCGACAGGGATCCGTCGATCATCAACCCGCTCGAACAGCTGACGATCGACCAGTTGCGGGCCCGGACCAGCATGAAGTGGACCACCTTTCCCGCCGACGTCCTGCCCCTCTGGGTGGCCGAGATGGACGTGCCGCTCGCCGAGCCGGTCGCGGCCCGGCTGCACGAGGCCGTCGAAGCCGGCGACACCGGCTATCCCAGCGGCCGTGCCTACGCCCGTGCCCTCCAGTCGTTCGCCGCGGACCGCTGGGGATGGCGGGGCTTCGAGGCCGAGCAGACCGCCATCGTCCCCGACGTGATGATGGGCATCGTCGAGGCGCTACGGCTGATCACGTCTTCGGGCGACGCCGTGGTGGTGTGCCCGCCCGTCTACCCACCGTTCTACGCCTTCGTCACCCACGCCGACAGAAGAGTGATCGAGGCGCCGCTCGGACCCGACGGCCGACTCGACATGGAGACGCTCAGGGCGGCGTTCGCCTCGGCCCAGCGCGTCTCGGCGCGAACCGTCCTGCTGCTGGCCAATCCGCACAACCCCACCGGAACGGTCCACACGAGGGCCGAACTCGTCGCGGTCGCCGCTCTGGCCAGGTCCTTCGGAGTGCGAGTCGTCTCGGACGAGATCCACGCACCCGTGGTCCTGCCCGGCGCGGAGTTCGTCCCCTACCTGACCGTCCCCGGCGCCGAGGACGCGTTCGCCCTGCACTCCGCGTCGAAGGCCTGGAATCTCGCCGGCCTGAAGGCGGCGCTGCTGGTGGCCGGACCGCACGCCGTCGACGACCTGCACCGACTTCCGGAGGAGGTCAGCCACGGGCCCAGCCATGTCGGCATCCTCGCCCACACCGCCGCCTTCGAGAAGGGGCGGCCCTGGCTGGACGCGCTGCTGCGTGGTCTCGACACCAACCGTGCGCTACTCGCCGACCTCGTGGCCGAGCGCCTTCCCGGGCTCGCCCTGATGTGGCCGGAGGCGACGTATCTCGCCTGGCTCGACTGCCGCGCCCTCGGCCTCCACACGACGTCCCCGACGGCTGCAGCTCCCGTGGTCAGTGACATCGCCGGCCCCGCCCGGCTGTTCCTCGACCGGGCGCGGGTCGCGCTGAGCTCGGGGCACGTGTTCGGCAGCGGCGGCGCCGGGTTCGTACGGATCAACTACGCCACCTCTTCGGCGATGCTCCGCGAAGCGGTGGACCGCATGGCCGCCGCGGTGTCCGCCCTCGAAGCGCCCTGAGCAGCGGAGAAGAGCACCACATGTCCAGGTCCGTGACCAACTGCGAGAAGTCGGCCACGGCGCCGGCCTGAAGACCGTACTGTCCGTCAGAGAATGCGCAGTGTGCAGCGGGCCCGCGCCGTCGAGCTCGTCCCCGCGTAGACGTCGATGCGGCCGCTCTCCACGACGTACGTCCCTGCCGGGTCGTTCGTCCAGAAGCCGAGGTCCTCGGCGCCGAGCCGGAAGCGGACCGTGGTGCTCTCGCCCGGCTCCAGCGTCACCCGCTCGAAGCCGCGCAGCCGGCGCACCGGCTGGGCCACGCTCGCCGCGACGTCGTGGATGTAGAGCTGGACCACCTCGTCGCCGACACGGTCGCCGGTGTTGGTGACCGTCACCGTGACCTCGAGCGTCTCGCCCGCCGCCAGCTCGTCGCGGGTGATCTCGTCGCGCAGCAGCTCCGGGGCACCGGTGGTGAACGTCGTGTAGCTCAGGCCGTACCCGAACGGGAGCTGCGGGCTCTCGTCAAGGTCCAGGTACTTCGAGACGAACTTCGGGTCGGCGCCCGGGACATGGGCGGGGCGGCCGGTGTTCTCGTGGTTGTAGTAGACCGGGATCTGGCCCACCGAACGCGGGAAGGTCACGGGCAGCTTGCCGCCGGGGTTGACCGTGCCGAACAGCACGTCCGCCACGGCGTGCCCCGCCTCGATGCCCGGGTGCCACGCCTCGAGGACCGCGGGCGCGGTGTCCAGCCAGCCGCCGATCGTCAGAGGCCTGCCGTTCAGAAGCACCACGGCGTACGGCTTGCCGGTCGCGGCGACGGCGGCGATCAGCTCCTCCTGCCCGCGGGGCAGCGCGATGTCGCTGCGCACGGCCGCCTCGCCGCTGAGCGCGGGGGGTTCACCGACCACGACGACGGTGACCTCCGCCCCCTGCGCCGCGGCGACCGCGGCCGCGATGTCGTCACCGGCGTGGGTGACGCGGGCGCCGGGCGCCGCCGTGCGCACCGCGTCCAGGATGCTCACGGACGGGAGCCGGAAGCCGCCGGGACCGGCCCAGGTGCCGTGCAGGTCCGTGGAGTTCGCGAGCGGCCCGACGACCGCGATCGAGGGTGTGGTGCGCTCCAGGGGGAGGACACCGTCGTCGTTCTTGAGCAGCACCGTCGACCGGGCACCCGCGGCGCGCGCCGCCTCACGCGCGGCCGGCGTCGGACCGGCGATCTCGGCGGCCTCGTCGGTGTACGGCTGGTCGAACAGGCCGAGGGCGAACTTGAGGCGCAGGATGCGCGTGACCGCGTCGTCGAGGCGGGACTCGCCGATCAGGCCGTCGGCCACGAGCCGCTCGCCGTGCTCGGTCACGTTGGTGGAGACCATCTCCATGTCGAGCCCGGCGCCGAAGGCGAGGCGAGCCGCGTCGGCACCGTCCTCGGCGAAGCCGTGCGCGACGAGTTCCTCGACACCCGTGTAGTCGCTGACGACGAACCCGTCGAAGCCCCACTCCTCCTTGAGGATCGTGTTCATGGTGTGCGGGTTGCCGTGTGCCGGTACGCCCGCCACCGTGTTGAACGCTGCCATCACCGTGGCCACGCCCGCGTCCACGGCGGCCTTGAAGGGGGGCAGGTAGTGGTTGCGCAGCCGCTGCTCGGAGACATCGACCGTGTTGTAGTCGCGGCCGCCCTCCGCACCGCCGTAGGCGACGAAGTGCTTGGCACACGCCGCGATGCGCTCTCCCTCCGTCAACTCGCCGCCGTCGTCGGCGCCTTGGTAGCCGCGGACCTTGGCCACCGCGAAGGCGGCGTTGACGTAAGGATCCTCGCCGCAGCCCTCGGCGATGCGGCCCCAGCGCGGCTCATGGGTGACGTCCATCATCGGCGAGAACGTCCAGCGCACTCCGTTCGAGCGGGTCTCCGCCGCGGACACCTCGGCGTCCCTGCGGGCCACCTCCGGGTCGAAGGACGCCGCCTGGGCCAGCGGGATCGGGAACGTGGTCCAGAAGCCGTGGATGACGTCGAGGCCGAACAGCAGCGGGATGCCGAGCCGGGACTCCTCGACGGCCATCCGCTGCAGCGCGTTGGTGTGCGCCGCGCCATGGATGTTGAGCACCGAGCCGAGCAGACCGGCGCGCGCCGCCGCCTCGATGTGCGCGGTCTGGCCGCCACCGGGCCCCGTCTCACCGGTCCAGGTCAGCTGCTGCAGCTGACCCAGCTTCTCGGCGGTCGTCATCTGGTCGAGAAGTACCTTGACCTGGTCCTCATACCGTCGAAGCATGCGAGCCCCCTCACCGCTCTATTGCCGCATCGCCCATGCGAAGTTAACGTGTGCGCCAGTCATGTAAGCGCATTCAGGAAGCGCATACAAGTAGGTGGAGGTTTCTGATGGCCGACCTCGGGATTCCGACGGCCGGGGACGGACTGCACGTCATGAGCCTCAACCTGCAGGTCCACTGGGACAACCCGCCCCACACCTGGCCCGAACGCAGACAGACGGTCGCCGACCTGCTGCGCCGCGCACGTCCCCACCTCATCGGCACCCAGGAGGGCCTGCGGCACCAAGTCCTCGACGTCGAGGCCGCCTTGGGCGAGTACGGTGGCGGCCACGGCTGGATCGGCGAGGGCCGGGAGGGAGGTGACGACGGCGAGTTCATGGCCATCTTCTACGACCGCCGGCGCCTGACCCCCCTGACACACGGTCACTTCTGGCTCTCCGGCACACCGGACATCCCGGCCTCCAACACCTGGGGCGGCGGCTGCCCCCGCATGGTCACCTGGGTCCACTTCCGCGACCTGGCCACGGGCGGAGAGCTGTTCGCCGCCAACACCCACTTCGACCACGCGAGCGCCCACGCCCGAGAACGCTCCGCGGCCCTGCTCGCCGAGCGGCTCAGCGCTCTCGCGCCGGACCTCCCGACCATCGTCACCGGCGACTTCAACACCCCGGCGGGACCGAACAGCCCGCCCTACACCCGCCTGCTCGCCGACACGGGTCTGACGGACGCCTGGGACACGGCCGAGGAACGCGGCCCGGACCTGGGCACCTTCCACGACTACCGGCCCCCGGTCCCTGGCGGCGAGCGCATCGACTGGATCCTCGTCTCGCGCGGCGTCCGGGTCCGCTCGGCACACGCCAACACCTTCGCGCCCGGCGGCCGCTTCCCGAGCGACCACCTGCCGATCGAGGCTGTTCTGCACACCGCACCCCGACCGTCCCCGGAGGACCACACCCCATGACCCCTCGCCGCCCCGCCACCGAGTGGCTCACCGACGCCGTCCTCTACCAGATCTACCCGCAGTCCTTCGCCGACTCCGACGGCGACGGCATCGGCGACTTCGCCGGTGCCGAGGCCAGGCTGGACCACCTGGCCTGGCTCGGCGTGAACACCGTCTGGTTCAACCCGTGCTTCGCCTCGCCGTTCCGGGACGCCGGCTACGACGTCAGCGACTACCTCACCGTCGCCCCGCGCTACGGCACCAACGACGACCTGGTCAGGCTCGTCGACGCCGCCCGCAGCCGCGGCATCCGCGTCCTGCTCGACCTGGTCGCGGGCCACACCTCCGACGAACACGCCTGGTTCAAGGCGTCGGCGGACGACCCCTCCGACCAGCGCTACATCTGGGCCGACACCGAAACGGCGCCCCCCGGCTTCGTCGCCTCGCCCGGCACCCGCCCCGGCTTCTACCAGCCCAACTTCTTCGAGTCGCAGCCCGCGCTCAACTTCGGTCACGCCCGCACGAACACGGACGAACCCTGGCGCCTGCCCGTCGACGCCGAAGGACCCCGCGCCAACCGCCGAGCCCTGCGCGACATCATGGACCACTGGCTCTCCCTCGGCCTGTCCGGCTTCCGCGTCGACATGGCCGCATCGCTGGTCAAGGACGACCCGGGCCACGTCGAGACCGCCAAACTGTGGCGGGAACTGCGCGGCTGGCTCGACGACAGCCACCCGCACGCGGCACTCCTGTCCGAATGGGGCGACCCGGCGATCTCCGTCCCGGCAGGCTTCCACGCCGACTTCTTCCTCCAGTTCGGCTCCGCGAACGACGGCCTGTACCTGCGCTCCCTGTGGAACAACTTCGCCGGCACGGTCAGCGACCCCTGGACGCCGCAGACCCCGTACTTCGACGCGTCGGGCGAAGGCTCCGCGCGGACCTTCATCGACGGCTGGCGCGAGGCCCGCGACGCCGTCGGCGACGCCGGCTTCATCGCCCTGCCCACCGCCAACCACGACTTCTCCCGCCTGGCCTGCGGGCCGCGCGCCGCCGAGCAGCTGCCCGCCGCCTTCGCGTTCCAGCTCACCTGGCCCACGCTGCCCGCGATCTACTACGGCGACGAGATCGGCATGCGCTACGTCCCCGGCCTGCCCGACCACGAGGGCAGCCGCCTCGGCCCCCGCTACAACCGGGCCGGCTCACGCACTCCCATGCAATGGGACGACACCCCCAACGCGGGCTTCTCCACCGCCCCCGCCGACCGGCTCTACCTGCCCGTCGATCCCGACGCGAACCGGCCCACCGTGGCAGCCCAGCAGGCCGATCCCGACTCCCTGCTGAACCTGGTCCGCCGCCTCATCGCGCTGCGCCGCGCCACCCCGGATCTCGGCCCCGCGGGCAGCACCGAGGTCCTGCACGACGGCTACCCACTGGCCTACGTCCGCGGCGGCCGCTACCTCGTCGTCGTCAACCCGAGCGGCCAACACGCGGACACAGCCGCCCCCAAGGACACCGCCACCCCCGTGGTGGCCTCCGGGGTCACGGTGAGCGGGGGCAGGATCAGCGCCGACGGCTTCGGCTACGGCATCTTCGAGCTGTAACCCGACCTGAGAAGGCCGCGACCCACATCAGAGGGGCCGCACCGCCGTCCGGCGGTGCGGCCCCTCGAACGCCGACGGCGTCAGCCGGCGTCGGCGCTGATGAGGATCCGCTTGTCGTGATACGTGACCGAGGCACGGCAGCCGTCGCCCGACGACGAGGCCTTACCGGCCGCCGCCGCGGTGTTCAGCGCCCCGGAGGCCGGCGCCGGGGCCGCCCCCGCGCCCAAGCCGCCGAGGACGGTTCTGGGGCGCGGAGCGGATGCGGCGGTGACCGGCACGGACTTGCCGCGTCATCGCGGCTCCTCGGCGCTCACGTGCTCCGGTGTGTCCAGGTACGCCAGTTGCAGCGCGGTGAGCCGCGCCGTGAGGTCCTCGACGACCTGCGCGTACCCGGGGTCGTCGTACCGGTTGTGCAACTCGTCCGGATCCCGCTCCAGATCGAACAGCTCCCACTGCGGCGCACGGGTCCGCGGCGACGCCCCGACCTGCCCCGAACCGTGGCCCGGGTAATGGATCAACTTGTGCGTCCGGGTGCGGATCCCGTAATTGGCCTGCACGCCATGACACACGTCCAGATGCTCGAAGTAGCGGTAGTAGACGGCGTCACGCCAGTCGTCCGGCCGCTCGCCTCGCAGGAGCGGCAGCAGACTCCTGCCCTGCATCCGCTCGTGCGCGGGCACATGGGCCAGGTCGAGGATGGTCTGCGCGTAGTCGACGTTCGCCACCAGCTCGTCGCACGACGACCCCGGCTCCACCACGCCCGGCCAGCGCACGACCAACGGGATGCGCAGTGACGGCTCGTACATGAACCGCTTGTCGAACCAGCCGTGTTCACCCAGATAGAAACCGTGGTCGGAGGTGTACGCGACCACGGTGTCGTCCGCCAGCCCGCCGACATCGAGATGGTGCAGGACACGGCCCACGTTCTCGTCGAGCCCGGCGATCACCCGCAGATACTCCTTGATGTAGCGCTGATAGCGCCACTCCCGCTCCTCCCGCTCCGAAAGCCCCTCGGGCACCGGCATCTTGAGGTCCTGCGGCAGCAGGTCTGACATCCGCATACGCCCCTCGGCCGCTGCCCCGGCCCGGTTCGCGTAGTCGTCGTGGAGCGTGGCCGGGGCGGGAATCTCCTCGTGCTCGTACAGGTGACGATGGCGCTCGGCCGGCTCGAAGGCGCGGTGCGGCGCCTTGTGCTGGATCAGCAGCGCGAACGGCCGCTCCGGATCCCGCCGGTCCAGCCAGTTCAGGGCCAGGTCGGTGATGATGTCGGTGACGTAGCCGCGGTACTCGTTCTCACCGTCGGCGGTCAGGAACGTGGGGTCGTGGTACTGCCCGTGCTCCGGGAGGATCTCCCAGTGGTCGAAGCCGCACGGGTCACTGACGCCACCGTGCCCCAGATGCCACTTGCCGACGATCGCCGTCTGATAGCCCGCCGCCTGCAACATCTCGGGGAACGACGGCTGACGCGCGTCGAACTTCTGCCCCGGCTGCTCCAGCGTCGTCATGCCGTGCACATGGCTGTACGCGCCGGTGAGGAGCGTCGCCCGGGCGGGCGAGCAGATCGAGTTCGTACAAAAAGCGTTGTCGAACCGCATGCCTTCGGCCGCGAGCCGGTCCACCGCCGGGGTCCGGTTGATGACACTGCCGTACGCGCCGATGGCCGGCACCGCATGGTCGTCGGTCATCATCAGGATGATGTTGGGGCGCCGGACGGGGCGGCGGCCCTGCACGTGCATCGGGTCCGTCATGTTCCGAAGTTCTCCTTCGCCAGCAGCGGCCGCACGCGTCGCGCGAACCCTCCGCTGCGGAACGGGCCTTGCAGCAGCCCCGGCTTGAGCACCTGGGCGAGCGCCGCCGCGATCATGCCCTGGTCCAGCGCGAGCACGTGGTCGCTGACCCGGCCCGTGTTCACGTCGACCGAGTCGCGGAAGCCCAGCCCGTCCTCGTACGCCCCGAAGTCCCGGGCGATGCGCTGCAGGTTGGTGACCGCCTCGTCGCGCGCGAACGGCATCGCGAGGAAGGAAGCGTGCGGAGTGACGACGCCGCCGGAGGTGTAGCCGTCGACCGCCATGCCGAGGGCGTCCACGCCGTAGGTGGCATAGCCGCCCGCGGGGACGTCGGCAGGGGAGAAGCCCCAGTAGCCGTAGGCCTCCTCGACCATGCCGTGCTCGATCTGACTGCGGACGTAGCGCTGGTGGTTGAGCCCCCACGCGCCCGGTGACCACGCGGCCTCCGGTACGAACAGCGGCACCATCAGGGCCTCGAACATCGATCCGCCCCAGGAGGGGACGATCTTGCGGCCCCGATACGTGTAGTGCCCGCGCCACAGCCGCACACCGTCGACCGTGACCCACTCACCCTCGGGCTGCTGGTCCTGCTCGGCGCCCGGCTCCAGGGTGCGGAAGGTGTGCCAGTAGTGCTCGCCGGGCAGCGAGCCGTCGGCGATACCGAGGTAACTGGCCATGCGTGGCTCGGTGTTGAGCGCGCCGTACCAGTGTGGGGTGAAGGTCTCGGTGGCCGTGGAGTACCCGCCGTGCAGCTGGCCGGGGTTGGCCGCCGGATCCGCGGCGTCGTACGGCGTGTAGTAGAACGACCAGTCGGCGTCCGCGAGCAGCCGTGCCACGCGTGGGCGCAGCTCCGCGTCGGCGTCGGCGGCAAGCCTCAGGCCCGTGACCAGCCACGCGTTGTCGACGGATGACAGGAACGGGTCGACCGGGTCGCCGCTGCCCGGCCACGAAGTGAGGGTCTCGCCGGTGTAGGCGTCGTACCAGTTGAGCCAGAATCCGTGGGCGCGCTCAAGCCGTTCGACGGCGCCGACCGTGCGGGCGAGGCGGCGGTGCATCGTCGTGGCGTCGATGACCCCGAGCCCGCCGGCCGCGACCGTTGCCCACAGCCCGCAACCGATGTTGGTCGGTGAGGTGTTGACGGACGGCGTGAGCCTGCTCGCGGTGACGTCCATCGTGTCGGCGGTCAGGCCGAAGTCGGTGGTCAGGGCTTCGATGGAGCGGTACGTGTCGCGGAACCAGCGGCGCAGCAGGGCGTCGGTGTCGGCGCCGGCGGCCGTGCCGGTGGCGCCGAGAGCGAGGGCGGTGGACGCGCCTGCTGCGGTGGCGAGGAAGGTGCGGCGTTTCATCCGTTCTCTCCTGTGAGGGGGGCGTGGTCAGACACGGGACAGGTGGAGCGAGCGCAGGCCCGGCAGCGGGACGTCGAGCGACAGGGACGCGGTGCCGTCCGGTGTCGAGGTCAGCGGCGGGAGTGGCTCGTGGGGCAGGGGGGTGCCGAATACGCCGCGGGCCGTGAGCCGGGTGTCGCCCAGTGCGCCGCAAGCCGTCGGGGCATCGGTGGGAAGGGTGTCCGAGCAGTGCAGTGAGGCCGCGTATGAGGCATCCGGGGCGAGGCCGGTCACCCGCACGACGGCCGTGCGGTCGAGTGCCGGCGATCCCGATGACATACCGGTGCGGTCGGCGGCCGTGTTCCACACCACGACGTGCACGTGCGAGCCGTCGTCCGTGTGACTCGCCACGGCGCGGACCAGGGCCTGGGCGCCGTCGCCGGTGACGTGCGGGAGTGCGGTGCCGGTGGCGTCGACCGTGACCGTCACGGTCGCGAGGGCGATACCCCGTGCCTTGACGCACCCGGGAACGGGCGTCGGGGTCGGCGCGCCGGGGCCGTCGTCGCTCAGGGCCGCGACCTTGTACCAGTAGCCCCGTCCGGGTTCGGCCCAGGTGTCGGCGTACGCAGGGTGAGGGAGTGGTGGCCCGGTCAGGGGCTCGTAGGGGCCCTCCGCGAACGGCGAGCGGTGCACCGTGTAATCACGGGCGCCCGGCACCGGCTCCCAGGTCAGGAGCACATGGCCGGTGCGGTCCTCGGCGCGCAGCCCGGCGGGTGGTGGCAGGGCGACGACCTGCGGAGAGTGCGAGGTCCGGCGGGGGGCGCGCTGTGTTGCGATCCTCGGTGACATGGTGGTCCGCCTTTCGAATGGATGCGCATACATTCTCGGCGTACGGATTCACCGACTCCCGCCCCCTGTGGCACGGGACGGGAACCGGCCGATGAGAAGGGCTACTTCAGCCCGGCGGTGGCGATGCCCTGGGTGAAGAAGCGTTGGAGCAGGACGAAGACGAGCAGCACCGGCAGCACCACGAGGAACGCTCCTGCCATCAGGACGCCGTTGGAACCGTCCGCCTGGGTCGGGTCCGTGGCGAACGTGGCGAGGGCGACCGGGAGCGTGTACTTGGCCGGGTCGTTGGTGGCGACCAGCGGCCACAGGAAGTTGTTCCAGGAACCGAGGAACACGAAGATCGACAGTGTTGCCAGGGCCGGCTTGACCAGCGGCAGCACGATCCGCCAGAAGATGTACCACTCGCGGGCGCCGTCCATCCGTGCCGCCTCGAGCAGTTCGTCCGGGATGGCCTGGATGAACTGCCGCATGAGGAAGACACCGAAGGCCCCGGCCGCGAACGGCAGGATCAGTGCGGCGTAGCTGTCGATCAGGCCCATCGCGCTCATCATCACGAACATGGGCAGCAGCATGAGGTTGCCGGGCACCATCAGTGCGCCCAGCACGATGCCGAAGATCGGCCGCTTCCCGGCGAAGTTCAGCTTCGCCAGGGCATAGCCGAGCATCGAGCAGAACAGCAGGTTGCAGACGGTCACGAACACGGCCACGAGCAGGGAGTTGAAGAGCGCCTGCCCCACGTCCATGCGGTCGAGCAGTTCCCGGAAGTTGTCCAGCGTCCACTCGGACGGCCACCACACCGGCGGGCTCGCGCCCAGCTCCCGCTGCGTCTTGAACGACGACAGCGCCATCCACAGGAACGGCGCGACCGTCACGATCAGCCCGACGGTGAGCAGGACGTAGACGAGTGTCCGACGGGCCCGGGCCGCGGGATCCCGCCGCGCCTTGCTCGCCGGGGCCGCGAGCGGGGCCCGGGTCTCAGTCGTGCTCATGACGTCTTGTCCTTCAGGAGGCGGAGCTGGAGCGTGGTGATCGCGAGGACGATCACGAACAGGACGTACGCCATGGCGCTGGCGTAGCCCATGTGGAAGAAGTCGAAGCCCTCGCGGTACATGTGCAGCGAGATCGTCAGGGTGCTGTCCGACGGGCCGCCGTCGGTCATCACGAACGGCTCCTCGAAGACGTTGAGGAAGCCGATCGTGGTCATGACGGCGACGTAGAGCATGGTGGGCCGCAGCAGCGGCACCGTGATCCTGCGGAACTCCTGGAAGATCCCCGCGCCGTCGATCCGTGCCGCCTCCCGAACCTCCGTCGGAATGGCCTGCAGACCGGCGAGGAAGAGCACCATCGCCGAGCCCATGTTGCGCCAGACGGCCATCATGATCAGGGAGGGCATCGCGAGTGTCTCGGAGCCGAGGAAATCCGGTGTCTGGATGCCGAGTTGGTGGCCGAGGCCCGCGATCAGGCCCTCGCTGGGGTCGAGGACGAAGCGCCAGATGACGGCGACGGCCACGATGGCGGTGACGACCGGCGCGTAGAAGCCGACCCGGAAGAAGGTGCGCAGCCGGTCGATGCCCGAGTTGAGCAGCACGGCGGCCGCCAGACCGCTGCCGATGGTGAGCGGCACGCCGAGGATCACGAAGTACCCGGTGTTGAACAGTGCCTTGACGAACTTGTCGTCCTGGAACAGCTTCGTGTAGTTGTCCAGGCCCACGAACTGCGCCGACAGCGGATCGGTGACGTTGCGCAGACCGAAGTCGGTGAAGCTCATCAAGAGCGTGGCCACGATCGGGAACGCCATGAAGGTGAGGAACAGGACCAGGAACGGCGTGGAGAACAGCCAGCCGGACAGATTGTGGCGGGACAGCCGGTCCCGACGGCGCCCGTCGGGACCGGCGCCGTCACCCTGGGCCTTCGGCACCACTGCGTCCTGCCCGGCACCAGGCGTACCGGCCTGTGCGGTGGTGGTGCTCATGGGGTCAGCCCACCAGCCCCTCGGCCGTCTTCTGCAGCGCCTTCGCGGTCGCCGCCGGGTCCGCGCCCTGCGAGATCTTCGCCAGGGCGCCCTCGACGGCCGCGGCGTACTCGTTCCACTTCTCCAGCGGCGGGATCGCCTTCGCCGTGTCGAGCGAGGTCTTGAAGGTGGTGAGCGAATCGCCGCCGCCCTTCAGGGCGGGCTCGTCCCAGGCGGCCTTGTTGGCGGGCAGCGCCTTGTCCGCCTCGTACCACTCGGCCTGCACCTTCGGCGTGGTGAGGTACTGGGTCAGCTCCTCGGCCGCCGCCTTGTGCGCGCTGTTCTTGAACGTGACGAGGGACGCGCCGCCGACCCAGGAGGTCGAGGTCTTGTCCGCCGGGACGGGCACGACCTTGTACTTGTTCTTGATCTGCGGCTGCTGGTCGTCGATGTTGCGCACCATCCACGGGCCGGACTGGAACATCGGGCGCTTGCCGGAGCCGAAGTCCTTGGTGACGTCGTACCCGGGCGTGAAGGTCTTCTTGGCCAGACCCTTCTTGAAGTAGCCGGCCCACTCGGTGAACGCCCGTATCGCCGCGGGGGAGTCGAGGGCCGGCTTGCCGTCCTCGCCGATCAGTTCGCCGCCGGCCGAGTACAGGTACTGCACCCAGCTCTGCCAGGCGCCGGTGCTGCTGGGCTGCAGGTCCGTGCCCCACTCGGCGCCCGCCTTCTGGTAGGCGGCGGCCAGGGCCTGCTGCTCCTTCCATGTGGTGGGGGCCTTGTCGATGCCGGCCTTCTTGGCGAGGTCGGTGCGGTAGTAGAGCGCGCGGGTGTCGGCGTACCAGGGAACGCCGTACGCCGTTCCGTCCTTGACGTTGCTGTCCCAGGTGGCGGGGAAGAAGTCGGACTTCTTGAACGTCTTGGTGTCCACCGGCTCCAGGGCGTCCAGGGCGATGAACTCGCCCATCATCGTGGAGCCCATCTGGGCCATGTCCGGCGTCTTCTTGGCGGCGATCGCCGACACCAGCTTCTGGTGCACGACGTCCCAGCCCACCGGGGTCACCTTGACGGTGATGTTCGGGTGCTGCTCGGTGAACTCGTCGGTGACTGCCTTGAGGCGGGTGCCCTCCTCGCCCATGGCCCACACCGTGAGCGTCTGCTTCTTGTCCGCTGCCACCTGCTCGCCCCCGCCGCTTCCGCAGGAGGTCAGGGCGAGCGCCGTCACCACCACGGTCGCGGCGACGCTGACGGACTTGGTGCGTGTCATGGGGCCCTCCAACACATTCATGTATGCGCTGTACGTAAGCGCATACATGACCTTGTAGTACGAGGAGGGCCGACTCAAGGGGTCTGGAGGTAACGCTTCCGTAAACGTGCGGAAATCCGCGAACGCGTAGCCGGCGAAGGGCGGTTACGCCCCGCTCAAACCGCGCGTTCGTCTGCGCATCCGCAGCTCGCCCGGCGCGTCACGGTCACTGGCAGCACGCGTACCTCGGCCGCCCGTTCGCGCTCGTGGAGCCGGGCGATCAGCAGCTCCACGGCCACCTCGCCCAGGAGCCCGGTCGGCTGCCGTACGGTCGTCAGCGTCGGCCGCACCAGACGGCTCAGCGGGATCCCGTCGAAGCCGGTCACGGCGATGTCGTCCGGGACGGCGACACCGCGCGCCTCCAGGACGTGCAGCGCGCCCACCGCCATCTGGTCATTGGCGAACACCAGGCCGTCGGGCATGGCCTCGTCCCGGTCGAGGAGCTCCAGCGCGGCCTTGCGGCCCGCGGCCTGGGTGAGATCGCCTCTGGTTTCGGGCGCTTTCGGCAACGGCAGTCCGGCCTCCAGATGGGCGGCCTGGAAGCCACGGAAGCGCGCCTCGCCGTCAGGCGAGTCGGCCGGGCCGCCGGCGAAGGCGAGACGGCGCAGCCCGTGGTCGACGATCAGGTGCCGCGTCAGCTCCAACTGGCCGTCGAAGTTGGCCACTTCGGCATGGTCGTAGCCGGCGTGCCGTTCCCCGGCCAGCAGGACGACGGGCTGCCGTCGCCCCACGACGTCGAGGTCCTCTTCGGTCAGCGACTGCGCGAGCACGGCCAGACCGTCCACGCGCCCCGCCACCTCGGCGAGTTGCCGGCCGGCCTGGTCGGCGTGCGCGGCCGAGATCAGCAACGCGTAGCCCTGGCGCCGCGCCGCACGCTCCATGCCGCGGATGACCTGGTCCGAGTAGAGCACCAGCTCGGCGTCCTCGGCGCCCGGCGCGTGCTCCGCCTCGGTGTCGTGGAAGTCAGGGAAGCAGAGCCCCAGCACTCCGGTCGCGCGGCTGGCGAGCCCGCGGGCGCTGCCGCTCGGCACATAGCCGAGCTCGCGTGCCGCGGCCAGGACCTTGTCGCGGGTCGCCGCCCGGACCGCGTCGGGGTTGCGGTAGACGCGCGACACGGTCGCGATGGAGACGCCCGCCTGTTCGGCCACGTCGTACACCGTGGGAGTGGTCATCCTGCTGTCTCGCCTCGCCCCTTCGCCCGGCACCCTGTGGCGTGCCCGGCTGCCCGCCGTCGTTGCTGAAAGCGCATTCAGCCTACGGTCGGGTCGGGTGCCGGGGCAACATACCAGGTGCTGGTGCTGGTGCTGGTGCTGGTGCTGATGGCGGTGGCGGTGGCAGATGGCCACCGGCCGCAGGCGACGGCCGTCGGCCCGGGGTCCTGCGGGAGCGGTGCCGTCAGTGGCGCGCGTCGTACAGCACGGGGTTGAGCGGAGTGTCCGGGACCTGGCCGATCGCCGTGCCGGGCATCCAGCCGCGGTCCGCGGCCTGGTGGTCGTTCGTGGGCTCGGCGACGCGGATGTCGGCGTCCATGTAGATCACCGTCATGACGCGGCGCGCGACGGCGGCGCGGTTGGGCCCCGCGTGATGGAAGGTCCACCCCCGGTGGAAGCTCGCGTCGCCGAGCGCGAACGGTTCCACGACGTCCTCGAAGTTCTGCTCCCGGACGGTCTCCTTGAGGCGGGCCTCGGACTGGTCGGATATGGGCAGGTCGCGGCCGTACGCGAAGAGGTGGCTGCCGCGGGCGAAGGCGAGCGGGCCCATCTCCACGGGGGTTTCCTGCAGCGGCAGCCAGACGGTCAGGCAGCGGTCGGAGGACAGGGGCCAGTAGTACTGGTCCGCGTGCCAGGGCGTGATGCCGCCGGACGGCTCCTTGTACAGCGCCTGGTCGTGGTAGAGCCGCACCGCGCGCACGCCGAGCAGCTCGGCGGCGATCCGCGCGAGACGCCGGGAGAACACCAGCTCCTTCACCTTCTCGTTGTGTTCCCACAGGTTCGTCACCTGAAGGAACGCCTTGCCGTAGGTGTCTCGCTCCGCCAGCGGCAGGTCCTGGGTGTTGAGCCGGATCACCTCCGAGGTGATCGTCGGCTCGTACGCGGCGATGGTCTCGGGCGTGAGCACGTTCCGCAGGTGCGCGAACCCGTCCCGGTCGAAGTCCGCCACGGCGTTCGACGGCAGGCCGTCGTAGGGGCGGTCGAGCTCCGGCATGGGCGACGTCGCCGTAACGGTCATGGCGGACTTCTCCTCGCTGTATCGGCGTGGTGCTGGTCCTGCGGGAGGCAGGTCTCCACCGTCGCAGCGGACGCACGCGGGTGCTACGCCGCCAATGACCCGTTCCGGTACTCATTTGCCCCGTAAGCGGCCGGCCCGCCTGCGCTAGCCTGCACGCCGTGAAACCGCGCCACGAGCATTGGAGTCTCCCCGAGGACACCACCTTCAAGAGCTTCATCCGGCGGGAGAGCGCCTTCGAATTCGGCTGGCATTACCACGCCGAGTACGAACTCGTGCTGATGACCGAGGGGGCGGGCACGCGGTACGTGGGTACCACCGTCGAGCCGTATGCGCCCGGGGACCTGATGCTGATCGGCCCCGACGTGCCGCACACCTTCGTGTCCCGGCCGCACCCCGACGGCGTCGCCGAGGCCGCCGTCGCCCAGTTCCGCTACGACTTCCTGGGCCGCGACTTCTTCGCGCTGCCACAGTTCCGTGCCGTACGCGCGCTGCTGGAGCGATCCGCCTGTGGCCTCCTGTTCGGCCGGACCTCCGACGCCCTGCGCGCCCGGCTCACCGGCCTGCCGGAACAGCGTGACAGCGCGGCGGCCACGGTCGCCCTGCTCGACGTCCTGGGCCGTCTCGCCCACCAGGCGGACGACACCGCTCCGTTGACCAGGCAGGGATACGCACCCGCCCCCGACACCCAGGCGCGCCGCCGCGTCGACGACGTCTGCCGCCACCTCCAGCGGGCACACACCCGACCGGTCGAGCTCGTCGAGATCGCCGCGATCGCGCACATGGCACCGACCTCGTTCAGCCGCTTCTTCCGCCGCACCATGGGCCGCACTCTCACCGACTATGTCAACCAGCTGCGCACGGAGACCGCTTGCCGGCTGCTGGCGACGACCGAGCTGCCTGTCACGGAGGTGGCTGCCCGCAGCGGATACCAGAACCTCTCCAACTTCAACCGCCGGTTCCTGGAGCTTCAACGCATGCGTCCCAGCGAGTACCGGGCAGCGCATCTGCCCAGGTGAGCCTCGGGCCGACCGTCATGAATCCCACGGTCCCGAGCCTCGTCCTGCAGCCAACACGCATGGAAGCGGAGTCCGGGTGATGTCCCGTCCTGGGGCTGGTTCTTGGGGCTGGGACGGGGGATGGGGGATGCGGTCCGGGGATGGGCCTGAGGCCGGCGGAGACCGCCCCGCATCGCGGACCGGGTAGACGGGGAAGACCGGCTAGACCGGGCAGACCGGAGAGAGGTCAGACGCCTTCCCTCAGCGTGGCGACGCCGGGCCCGCGGAGGTCGTCGAGTGCTACTCGGCGCCCCGTCACAGCCAGGAGCAGAGACAGCGCAGGCCCGTTGACCTCCGGCCCGGTTCCGATCGTCAAGTCGGCATCTGTTGACGCGAGTCGAATGCGGGTCAGCAGCTCCTTGGCACCGCCGAAGGACGCCGGTGTGCGGGTCTGCAGGCGGAGTGATCTGACGACTGCCTGCGCGGGGTAGGTGCGGGTGAGGCCGAGGGGCCGGCGGATGTCCTCGCCGTGGACGATTTCTTCGACGAGCCGGCTGTCGAGGGGTGCCGGGGGTGTCGATGTGCGCGATGCCGCCTGACGGAACCGCTCCAGGGTCTCCTGCGGTGTGCTCCGGCGTTCGCGTTCCACACCACGGGTGTTCTGGCGATCGAAGTCGAACCGTGCGAGGGCCAGGTCCTTGACGAAACCGAGGCGTGTCGTGCGGGCCGTGTCGACCAGATGGGCGAGCACGTCGTGCACGGTCCACCCGTCGCAGAGCGACGGTTTCAGCCACTGATCGTCCTCCAGGTGCGTGAGGTCGTCGATGAGCGCCGCACGCTCGGCGTGCACGATGGCCCAGACATCGTCCGTCACAGCTTCTCCTTCATCGGCTCAGCGTCTGCCGGCTAGGACTTCGGGGACAGCGAGAACTCATCGTCCGGCGCGCAGGGGATCCGTTCCGCGACGAGCACCCTGCGGTGTGTCCCGCCTGCGCGCAGAGGCTGGCCCGACCACAAGTCCCTGACTAAAGTCAGAGATGTGGATGGAATGCAGATCGACGCGGTGCGGCGGTTCAACCGCACAGTCAGTGAACGTGTGGGCGTGCTGCACGACCATTACCTGGGCCTCGACCGGCCCGTAGCCGAGGCGCGGCTGCTCTGGGAGATCGGCGCGCAAGGCCGGGACGTACGGTGGCTGCGCGAGCGCCTCGGGCTCGACTCCGGATACGTCAGCCGGCTGCTGCGCTCCTTGGAGACGGACGGCCTGGTGACGGTGGAGCCGCAGCCGCAGGACAGGCGGGTGCGCACCGTACGTCTCACCGATGCGGGCCGCGCGGAGTTCGCCGTGCTCGACCGGCGCAGCGACGAACTGGCCGGCTCTCTCCTGGAGCCGCTCAACACCGACCAGCGCGCCCGGCTGGTCGCGGCCATGGCCGAGGTCGACCGGTTGCTGACGGCCGCGACGGTCACGCTGGACGTGGTCGCCCCGGACCGCCCGGACGCCGAGCACTGTCTGCGGTCCTACTTCGCAGAGATGCGGGAACGCTTCGAGGCCGGATTCGACCCCGCGCGGAGCCTGCTGCCCGACGCGGGCGAACTCCGGCCGCCGCACGGCGTGTTCCTGGTCGCCAGGCTGCACGGCGAACCCGTCGGCTGCGCAGGTCTGAAGCTGCCGGCCGGCGCACCGGCCGAGATCAAACGCATGTGGGTCGATCCCCGCACCCGGGGCCTCGGCCTCGGCCGGCGGTTCCTGGCCGAGTTGGAGAGGAGGGCCGCCCAGCACGGCTGCGATGTACTGCGCCTGGACACCAACAAGGCGCTCACCGCCGCGATCGGCCTGTACCACTCGTGCGGCTTCCAGGAGGTCGCCGCCTTCAACGACGAGCCGTACGCCCACCACTGGTTCGAGAAGCGAATCAGCGCATCGCCATCGGGTTGAGGGCTCTGGCGGGCCGGCGGGTTGCGTGCCGGATGTCGAACAGCCTGGTGCGTGCGAGTAACCGCGCCGTGTGGACCCGTGGGGGACCACCCGCGCGTCGGCCGGTTGTAGCCTCGCTCCCATGAGCTGGCTCCCGGATGACTTCGTCCACCCCGTCCATGTGCCCGTGCCCCGCACCGCGCTGCACCTGCGGCCGATCCGCGAGGCGGACACCGCGCTCGACTACCCGGCTGTGATGGGCTCCCAGAAGCGGCTGTGGGAGATCTTCGGTCCGGCCTGGGCATGGCCGAACGAGTCGATGACCTATGAAGAAGACCGCATCGATCTGCTGCGCCACGAGAAAGAGATAGCCGCGCATCAGTCGTTCAACTACGCGCTGCTGGACGAGGAAGAGACGGCGGTCCTCGGCTGCGTCTACATCGATCCGCCCGAGCGCACCGGCTCCGACGGCGAGATCTCCTGGTGGGTGGTGGACGACCTCGTCGGCAGCGAGGCGGAGCGCGCGCTCGACGCGCTCGTTCCCGAGTGGATCGCCGCCGACTGGCCCTTCCGCAAGCCCCGCTGCCTGGGGCGGGACATCACCTGGCAGGAGTGGCTGTCGCTGCCGCCCACCACGTGACCGACCTGACGGTCCAACGCGGCCCGGACCGGCGGGGGAACCGCTCCGAGGAGGCCGGCCAGGGAACCGGACAGCCGCGTACGGGTGCGAGCCACCCGACGCGGCCAGGGTGTCGACCAGGCGGGCGAGAGAGCGGATGTGGCAGCGAGTCAGGAGTGGGACGACTGTTGTGCCAGGCGTCGGTGCAACTCCTTGATGGCGGGCACGAGTTCGTCGACGGGGCCCTCCACCTCGACCGAGGGAGCGACCTCCTGGACGGTCAGGCTGCGCACCGGTGCCTGAGGACGGCCCCATTCGGCGAGCCACCCGGACAACTGGGCCGAGGACGCCACGTACACGATGCGGCCCAGCCCGACCCAGGCGTGCGCGGCCGAGCACATCGGACAGTGCTCACCCGAGGTGTAGACGGTGGCGGCGGCGCGCTCCTGGGGCGAGAGGTTCCCGGCTGCCCAGCGGGCGAGTTCGAACTCGGGGTGGCGGGTGGCGTCGCCGTCCGCCACCCGGTTGCGGTCCTCGGCGCGAACGCTTCCGGCGCCGTCCACGAGCACCGAGCCGAAAGGCTCGTCCCCGGCTTCCAGCGCCTCGGCAGCCAGCTCGACGCACCGGCGCAAATGGTCCAGCTCACGTGTGTCCATCAAAGCCCTTCCGGCGCTCGACACCGATATGCGCACGCCATGCTCACACAGACCCCGGGGCGAGGCCCGCACCGGACTTGCACTCGGCGGGTCCGCGGCTGCGCGACGGGCCACCGAGTGACAGGTGCGGCGCGATCGCCGGCACCGCAACGACGGGGCCGGAAGTCGGTCAGGAAAGGGCCGTTGCGGGCGATGACCTGGTGGAGTTGTGCGCGGGTCGAGTACGGAACGGGCCGGGGCGGACGTCAGGCACCACGGCGTGGAGTTGGCAGTGCCTGACAGCCCATCATCAGCAGTGAGCATGCGCGCTGTTGAGTGCCAGCATCAGGCGGAGACGGCCCCGGCGGTGGCCTCCGACTCGTCCACGGGCGAGGTGGCACGAGCTGAGGTCCTCGGGCCGCGGGTGAGGACGTAGACGAACAGGGCGCCCATGACGGCGACGCCCGCCCACATGGCCTGCTGCCAGCCGTCGACGAAGGACTGCCGTGCGGCACGGACCACTTGGTGCGCGTGCGTGCCGGCGCTGCCCGCTGCTTCGACGGCGTTGGCCAGGCCTTCCCGCGCGCTGTCCGCCGTCTTCAGGGGGACGCCGTGCAGCCTGTCGTCGATGGAGCTCTGGTAACCGTCGGACACGAGTGCGCCGAGCATGGCGACACCCAGCGCTGTGCCCAGTTCGCGGGTGACGTCGTTGAGGGCGGAGGCGACGCCCTGCTTCCCGGACGGCAGGGAGCTGGTGATGGCTTCGGTGGAGGGGGTCATGGCCAGGCCCATGCCGGTGCCCATGGCCAGCATGCCGGGCAGGACGGACAGGTAGCCGCCGTCAGCGGAGACGAAGACGGCCATGAGGGCCAGACCGGTGCCCCCGAGCGCGATTCCCGCGGTCATGGTCGAGCGGGCGCCGATGCGGGCGGCCAGCTTGGGAGCCAGACCCGACATCGCCATCATCGTCACGGCCATGGGCATCAGCGCCAGCGTGGACAGCAGTCCCGACCAGCCGAGCACGGCCTGGAGGAACGGGTAGAGGACCAGGGCGATCCCCGCCTGGACACCGAAGACCACCAGCAGGGTGACCGAGCCGCCGGCGAGGCCGCGCTCACGGAAGAGGCGCACGTCCAGCAGTGCGGCGTCGCGTCGGTGCAGTTCCCAGGCCGCGAAGCCGGCCGTGGCGATGACACCGACGGCGAGGCTGATCAGGGTCACAGGCGCCGTCCAACCGCGTTCCGGGCCTTCCTGCAGTACGAAGATGAGCCCGACCACGGCGACGGTCGATACCAGCGCGCCGACGGTGTCGAAAGGGTGAGGGGATTTCTCGCGCGAGTCGGGAACCGCCTTCACCGTCACGGCGAGGGCCAGGACGACCAGCACCACGGGCAGGACGAACAGCCAGCGCCAGCTGGCGACATCGACCAGGAGCGCGGACAGGAACATGCCCAGGACGCCGCCACCGCCGGCGACACCGGTCCACACGCCGATCGCCTTTCCGCGCTCCTGCTCCGGGAACGTGGAGGTAATCACGGCAAGGGTGATGGGCATGATCATCGCGGCGCCTATACCGCCGGCCACGCGCGCGGCGAGCATCACCTCGGCCGACGGGGCCAGGCCCGCCGCGGCGCTCGCGACGCCGAAGACGCCCAGGCCGGCGATCAACATGGGCTTGCGTCCCAGGCGGTCACCGATGGTGCCGAGCGGCAGCAGCAGGGCGGCCAGGGCGAGGGTGTAGATGTTGATGATCCACAGGACCGTGTTCTGCGAGGCGCCGAACTCGACGGCCAGGTGGGTCTGGGCGACGTTCAGCCCGGACACCGAGGCGATGACGGCCATCAGGGCGATCGAGACTGCGATCAGGATCGCGCGCAGCTGACGTGCGTCGGGCGCGCCGTGGTCGCGGGCGGCGCCGCTCCCCTCGGCGACTGCCATCCGGGGAGGCTGGTTCGCACTCATGAATTCCTCTCAAAAGGGCATAGCGGGTCGGGGAATGGGAGGTGGAGCCGGCGCCGGGCATGGTCGGTCGCCGGGTGTTCAGGGCGGGCGCGCGGCTGCCGGCGCCCCCCTCGATGTGCGGTGGGCCCGTGCGGGCCCCGGGTGTCAGGCGGGGATGGTGGTGCCGCCCTGTGCTGCGGCGAGGGCCGCGTCGGTGTCGGCGGTGGCCAGGTGGGCGTTGATGTGGGCGCCGGCCAGGGCGCCTGCCGCGGCGGCGGCGCCGACCTTGGCGGTCGGGTCGGTGGCGTTGCCGGCCACCCACACGCCGGGCACTTCGGTGGTGCCGGCCGTGCCGGAGGAGAAGCGGCGGCCCATGTTGTCGGGCAGGTCCTCCATCGGCAGTCTCAGGCCGTCCAGGCCCTCGGTGCGGGCCTGCATCCTGGTGGCGACAGCGAGGATGCGGCGGGCCGCGAACGTGCCGTCGGTCAGACGCACCCCGGCGATGCCGCCGTCCTCGCTCTTCACGACCTCCTGCACCGGGGTGTCGACGATGCGGACGGCTCGGGCGGCGAAGCGCGCGCGGGTGGCCTCGTCCAGCTCGCTGCCGCGGGTGAAGTAGACCAGGTCGTCGGTCAGTTGACGGAACAGCAGCGCTTGGTGCACCGAGACGGGGCCGGTGGCAAGGACGCCGATGGGCTCGTCGCGCACCTCCCAGCCGTGGCAGTACGGGCAGTGCACCACGCTGTGCCCCCAGTGCTCGGCCAGGCCGGGCACGTCGGGCAGTACGTCCCGCAACCCGGTGGACACCAGGACGCGACGCGCCGTCAGGGTGCGGCCGTCGGCCAGGGTGAGCGTGAAACGCGGATCGCCCCCGCCATCGGGGGCGGCAGGTTCGGCGGAGGCCACCTCGCCGAAGACGACCCGCCCGCCGTAGTGGCGCACCTGCTCCCGGCCCTGCGCGAGCAGCTCGCCCGGCGGGGTGCCGTCGAGCACGATGAAGCCGTGCATGGCCTCTGCGGGCGCGTTGCGGGGTGTGCCGCTGTCGATCACGACGACCGAGCGGCGGGAGCGGGCGAGCGTCAGCGCACCGTTCAGCCCCGCGGCACCGCCGCCGATCACCACGGTGTCCACAGTCGTCCGGGGCAGTGCGTCGGTCGCGTATGCGGAAGCCGTCGCTGTCATGTCTTCGCACCCTTTCGCTCAGGCGTGACCTCACCTTTTCCGGGTCACCACATGCGTGAACGTAACCCTTGCTTGCATCACAGGCATACGATGTTGCCTATGACGCAAAATGATGGCGAGCTGGACAGCCTCGTACGCAAACGGATCCGCGCCCTGCGCGTGGCACAGGGCTGGTCCCTGGAGGAGCTGGCCACCCGGGCCAACGTCAGCCAGTCCACGCTCTCCCGCATCGAGAACGGCCAGCGCCGCCTCGCCCTGGACCAGCTGGTCACTCTCGCCCGCGTGCTCGACACGTCCTTGGACCAGCTCGTCGAGACCGCGTCCGACGACGTCATCATCAGCCCGAGGATCGACGCGGCCCACGGCCTGATGCGCTGGCCCGTCAAAGGCGACCCGGGAATAAGCGTCATGCGTCAGCGGATGACCGAACCGCCCCCGGACAACCCCTCACGCATGCGCGCACACCCAGGCCGGGAATGGCTCGTCGTGCTGTCCGGCACCGCGACCCTCATGCTGGGCCATCGCCGCTTCCGGATCGAGACCAACCAGGCCGCGGAGTTCCCCACCATGCTCCCGCACGCCATCGGCGCGGAAGGCGGCCCCTGCGAGATCCTGGGCATCTTCGACCGTGACGCCCGCCGCGGTCACCAGCGCGACAGCGACAGCGACGGCAGCAGCGACAGGGGCAGTGGCAGCGGCGGCAAAGGCGTAGGCGGCGACTGCGGACCTGGTGGCCCCTGCCCCTGACCTCGCGCCGCGGCAGGAGATTCGCTGCACCTTCGCCGGCGATCGTGAGCGACTGCGGCGGCCAGCCGGACCCCCCCGAAACGGACGCGGAAGTCCCCGTCGGTCCGCTGACGTGAGGGTGTGCCAGTCATGGCGGCCGGAGCATCCGGTGGATGTGCAGAAGGCCGCGCCACCAGTGCATTTGCGGGTCCGTGAGGCGCCGAGCCAGGGTCCGGAACCGAGCCCGGTGGCTTCTCGAGATGACGTGTGGCGGATCTGGAGTAGCGTTAACCAGAGAGCCGCAACCCGGGGCGCGCCACATTGGCGAAGTCTTCTCGCGGTGGGCAGCGCGACTGCTGCTGCGGGGCTCGCGTGTGGAGCCGGACACGGCCGGCACGGCCGGTGAATGGCCGAGGCGCGTTTCTCAATTTCCAAAGCGGTGTCATATCGACCGCGCGCCCTGTGCGTCTGGCGTGCGCGGCCATCCACCTCGCGCTCGGGTGCGCGAGACATGGAAGGGAGAAGGTCTCATGCGGGCACTTCGCGTGAAGCGTATCTTCGCCGTGACTGCCACCAGCGTTCTGATGGCCGGTGGTGCCGCGATCGGCGCGGCCGGGACGGCGTCAGCGAACACGGGCAGCCACTCGAACCACGGCTCCGGCTACAGCGACTGCTACAAGCGCGGCTGGGGCTGGGGCTGGCACAACGACGGCTGCCGCTACAACGGCCACCACCGACACGGTGGCTACAACCGCGGCTACTACAACGACTACGGTCGCGGCTACTACAACGACTACGGTCGCGGCTACGGCGGCTACGGCGGCTACGGCGGCTACGGCGGCTACGGCGGCTACGGCGGCTACGGCGGTGGCTACGGTGGCTACGGCGGTGGCTACGGCGGTGGCTACGGCGGTGGCTACGGTGGCTACGGCGGACGGTGACTGTCTGCCTGCCTGAGAACGCGGTGTGCGGGCCCGGCCAGCGCCGGGGCCGCACACTGCGTTACTCCCCAATTCGCCCACACAGCGAGGCTGCGGCATCCCCGCGCGAGGCTAGCGTTCCCCCTTCTCCCACGGTCTGACCCCGAGCTTTCCGGTTGTTCCGAGGTCGAGGTGCGGGGTCACGGTCACGGGGTCGGCACCGGCCTTCGCCCTGACCCGCACATGGGGAACATTCACTGCCGTACCGGCCTCGGTCGTGTTGCGCCATACCAGGCCGGCGGTCGCCGATTCGCCGGGCTTGAGCGTGACGGGCCGTGGCGGCTCGTCAGGACCGGCGCCGGTGGTGATGTCACCGCTGCCGTCGAGGATCTCGATGCCGTCCACCGGGTCGAGGTCGTCGTCAAGAAGTTCCAGCAGCGGGTAGCCGTCGACGGTGTAGTCGCGTGTGCCGCAGTTGTCGAGATGCAGGCCCACGACGCGTAGTCCCATGGCCGCGTCGCCCTTGTCGGCGCTGACCCGGATGCCGGAGGCGGGGCACGTGCCCGGATCGGCCGGGGCCTCGCCTGCGGGGACGGTGCTCACTTCGAGGACCTTGGCCTGCGTCACCCGCGGGGCGGCGGGCGGCAGTTCTCCGGCCCGGACCGTGCCCCGCGCGGTCTTCCCCGGGCGGACGTCGCGCACCGTCATGGTCTGGTTGGTCACGGCTCCGCCGTCACTGCTCATGAACGTGAACACGACTGAGTAAGTCAGGTTCTTGGTGCCGTTGTTGGTGACCTCGTAGGTCGCAAGTACCCCCGAGTCCGCGGGGAGGCTGTCGGCGGAGACGGACGTGCTGCGCGTGGGCGAGGGGGAGGCCGACGGGAGCGTCAGCGATGTGATGCGTACGCCGTTCATGCCCGGGTCGTCGACCTGCGTGCGGGACGGCGGATCGGTCGCGCCGGCGCCGGTGTCACCGGGGCCGGGGTGCTCCGTCCCGCAGGCCGTGAGGAGCAGGGCGGTGGCGGCCGCAACAGGCAGAAGGGAAGCGGGTCTTCGCATCTGATCACCTCAGCAGGACGTGGGCCATGCGCGTGTGACGGAGGCCATAATTCCAGTCACGAAAGTGCTACAAGGGCGCTCCTGCAGAAGCGTCGCTCTACGGCGTTGAGCGCCGCCGTTCAGCCGGTGACGGGGCGGTGCGCCCGCCGCGGGATGCAGAAGAGCGCAAGGGCAGCGGCCGTCAGGTACGCGGCAGCGCCCACGGCCATGCTGCTCCGCAGCCCGGTGGTGAAGTTGCCTGCGGCGGCCAGCAGGGAGCCTCCCAGCGCGACGCCGACGGCACTGCCGATCTGACGGGTGGTGTTGAACAGGGCGGAGGCGGTGCCGGAGTACTCGTCCGGGGCAGCTGCCATCACGGTGGTGGTCGCCCCGGTGAGGGCGAAGGACGTGCCGAAGCCCGCCGCCATCATCGGCGCCACGAGCAACGCGTAGTCCGGGTTCGGGCCGGCCGCGGCCCAGCCGGCCAGCCCCGCCGCACCAATGAGCAAGCCGGTGACCACGAGAGGGCGGTGCCCGGTGCGGCGAGCGAGTCGCCCGGACAGGACGGAGGCGAACATCGTCATGGCCACCGCCGGGAAGAGGGCGAACCCGGTGCGCAGTGCGGTCAGTCCGCGCTGATGCTGGAAGTACAGGCTGGCGGTGAAGATCATGCCGTAGAAGGCGAAGTTGAACAGCAGGCCGATGGCCGCTCCGCCGCTCATCGGGCGGGAGCGCAGCAGTCGCAGGGGGAGCACGGGGGTGCGGGCCAGGTGCTCGCGCAGGACGAACGCGGCGGCTGTCAGCAGGCACAGGCCGGCCCCGGCCAGAATCAGCGGGTCCGTCCACCCACGCCGTCCGGCCTCGTTCAGCACGGCGGTCAGCAGGGCCACCGTCGCGATGATCGCGCACTGGGCCGGCCAGTCCACGGGGCGGTCCGTGCGCCGGGCCGAAGCGGGCACGCGGCGCAGCGTGAGCAGCAGGCAGACGCATCCGACGGGCAGGTTGATGAAGAACACCCAGCGCCAGCCCACGGTCGTGACCAGGAGGCCGCCCAGGAGGGGGCCGGCAGAGGCGGCGATACCTGCCATGGAACCCCACAGTCCGAAGGCCCGGGAGCGCTCGGCGGGGGAGGGGTACGCCTGTTGGAGGAGAGCGAGGGAGGCGGGCACGATCAGCGCCGCGCCGAGTCCTTCCACCAGCCGGGCAGTGATCAGGGTCCCGGTGCTCCGGGCCAGTCCGCAGCCGGCCGATGCGGCGGTGAACACCACCACACCGGTGCAGAAGATCCGGCGGTTGCCCAGCCGGTCGCCCAGCGCGCCGCCGGTGAGCAGCAGGCCGGCGAAGATCAGGGTGTAGCTGTTGGTGATCCACTGGATCCCGGTCAGTGAGGCCGACAGCTCCCGCCCCATCACCGGAACGGCGACGTTGATGATGGTCACGTCCAGGATGACCATGAAGTAGCCCGCACAGACCGCGAGCAGCGGGGCCAGGGACCGGCCCGAAGCCGCAGACCTGTCCGAACCACAGGCCTCGGGACCACCGTCACGCACCATGGCAACACGTTAGTTCAGGAACACGCCGCCCTCGGGAGCCCGGCGCCGTGTCAGGCGCACACGCTGAACCGCGGCCCCGCATCGGACCACTACGGCACCTGACGCGGCGCGCGGACGGACCGCAGGCCGAGTCGCGCCATGACGTTTCGGAGCCCAAGTTCCATCACGCGGGCTTGTTCCCACAGGGCCCTTGACGCACCGGGCCGCAGGCCCCAAAGTCGGGCAGTGGCTCCGCCCGGACGCAGCGACGCCAGGATCCCCGGCGTCCCGGGCCGGGCCGTGTGACGCCCGCGTCGAAGCGTCCCCCACCGGTACACAGCACGCCGCCGGGGCCTTCGACCTGCCGGCACCGACCCCATCCGTGAGCGCCGGTTCCGTCCGGCCTGCGCGCATGGGACCTCACCACCGATCCGCGCAGCCCGCGGACCTGCGACGGCTGACGCCGTTCTGCGCGCCCTCCGTGGGCCGGTCACCCGTTCCTGACCGTGGAGCACCGCCTCCATGCCTGGCGACGCGCGTACTCCTCATTCCCCGTTCCGCTCATTCCCCCTGGAGAAAAGGTGGTAGCAGGGCATGGCCGGTCAACAACCCGCCCCCTTCACCGCACACCTGGACCCGCAGCACCGTGACCGCGTCTTCCGGCGTGTCGTCCTGCGAACCGTCCCGTTCATCACCGTCGTGTACGTCATCGCGTGGATGGACCGAGTCAACGTCGGATTCGCGAAGCTGACCATGCTGGACGACCTCTCGTGGAGCGAGACGGTCTACGGCGCAGGCGCCGGAATCTTCTTCCTCGGCTACTTCCTGTTCGAGGTGCCGAGCAACCTCCTTCTGGAGAGGATCGGCGCGCGCAGGACCATCTTGAGGATCGCCGTGGGCTGGGGTGTGGTCTCCGTGCTCATGGCCTGGGTCTCCCAGCCGTGGCACTTCTACGCCCTGCGCTTCCTGCAGGGCGCGTTCGAGGCCGGACTGCACCCCGGCATCATCCTGTACCTGACGTACTGGCTCCCGGCGCACCGCCGGGGCAAGGCCGTGGCCATCTGCATGTCCGCGTCGCCGCTGGCCATGCTGGTCGGCAGCCCTCTGGCCGGATTTCTCATGAAGCACACCGACGGTCTGCTCGGAAAGGCCGACTGGCAGTGGCTGTTCATCATCGAGGGGATCCCGTCCGTCGTCCTGGGCCTTCTCGCGTTCTTCCTCCTGACCGACCGGCCGCGGGACGCGACGTGGCTGAGCGCGGAGGAACGGGCCTACGTGGAAGCAGAGTTGAGCCGGGAAACCGCCCGGCTCAGCGGCCGTGAACACTCCCTTCGGGCCATCCTGCGGCTACGGACGACATGGGTCCTCATCCTGAGCTTGTACTGCATCATCACCGGGAACGCGACGCTCTCCTTCTACGGGCCCAGCCTCGTCGCCGACGCGGGCTTCACCGACCTCGCCGATCTCGGCTGGGTCATGTCGGGCATCTTCGCGCTCGGCTGGACCGGCATGCTCGTCAACGGCTGGTGGTCCGATCGCCGGCGCGAAGCACGTCGGCACACGGCGTGGGCCGCGGCGGTCGGGGCGCTGGGCCTGATTCTGGCCGCCGTCGCGCAGCAGACGGGCAGCTCCCTCGGTCTCCTCGCGGCCCTGGCCCTCTCGGCCGCCGGAACCATGGGATCGATCCCCGTGTTCTGGAGCCTCCCGCCGCGCTTCATGTCGGGAACGGCGCTCGCCGCGGGCGTCGCACTCATCAACTCCTGTGCGAACCTTGCCGGTTATTTCGCACCGCAGTTCCTCGGCGGCATGAAGGCGAACACGGGCTCCTATGCCCTGGGTCTGTTCGTCATCGCCGGGGTGGAACTCATCGGCGTGGTCCTCATCTTCGTGTTCATCCGGAAGGAGCCGCCGGCGGTCACCGCAACTGCGCCGGACTCCGCGAAGGCCGATGCGGAGCTGTCCTGAAGTGCCTTACACAGGGCGGTTGTTGAAGCAACCGAAGCACCCGGCGGCGGTATACCGAAAATGGGATCCCAAGTATTGACCCTCGCGTTCCCGCCGGAGCAAGATGGGATCCCAAGCGGGATTGGAATGCTGCTTCCAGACCGCGGAACGGTTGTGTTCAGCGAGCCGGGCAACCCCTGGCCGCTCCACACCAGGACCACCCTCGACGGCTCCGGGCCCTCGGCATCGCCGAACAGGCCGCCCGGAGCCCAAGGTTCGCGACACACGACTCGTGCCCGGCGCTCAAAGGAGTCCGCCATGACGCACTTCCGCTCGGAACCAGAACCACCCGTGGGTATCACCCCCGTCGAGCACACCGGCTCGGCGACGACCCGGGAGGCTCCCGCGCCTCCCACCGGCCACGCACCGGTGAACGACCAGCGCAGGGCGCAGCTTCTCCTGGCCTCGGTCATGGACCGCATCGGCACCAACCGGTGTCACAAGGTGATTCTCGCGATCGTCGTCTTCGGTGCGTTCTTCGACGTCATCGAGCAGAACACCGTGGGGATCGTCGGCCCCTTCCTCAAGGAGCAGTGGGGGGTCTCCTCGACCGGCATCGGCTTCCTCGCGTCGGCCACCTTCGGGTCGATGTACGTGGGCGCCGCACTCGCGGGATGGCTCAGCGACCTCAAGGGCCGCAAGACCATGTTCAACTTCAACCTCGCGCTGTACAGCCTGGGTGCCCTGGTCTGTGCCCTCGCCCCGAACTTCGAGGTGCTCGTCACGGGACGCGTCATCGTCGGACTCGGGCTGGGCGGTGAGTTCGTCGTCGGTCTGACCCTGCTCGCGGAGATGACCTCGACGCAGTTCCGTGGCACCGCGATCTCTCTCCTCCAGGTGGGGGCCGGCGGCCTCGGTAATCCTGCCGCCTACCTGTTCGGCTGGGTGACCGTGGGGATGGTCGGCCCGCATCTGCCGCAGTTCCTGGGCGGTCCGGACACCGGCTGGCGATGGGTCTTCGTCCTGCTGTGCCTGCCGGCCCTGCTCGTCCTCTACACGCGCCGCCATATGCCGGAGACCCCGCGATACCTCGTGTCCAAGGCGCGTACGGCGGACGCCAACCGGTCGCTCAGCGTCCTCGCGTCCGGCCGGATGAACCCGCGCGGCCTGGTGGTGACCGACTACCTGCCCGACGGCCTGCGGCTGACCGAGGAGAAGGCCCGCTGGACCGAGATCCTCAAAGGCCGGCTCGGGCGCAACTCGGCCGTGCTCGGCTCCTGCACCGCCGCGCTCTTCGGCGCCCAGTTCGTGCTGCTGACCTTCTGGCCGACGATCCTCGTGGACCGGGGCTACCCGGTCGCCACCAGCCTCGCCTTCACCATGATCATCTTCACCGGCGCCGTCACCGGAACCCTCTTCGCGACGTTCCTGAACACCAGGTGCCGCCGCCGGCCGACGATCGCCGTGGCCGCCGCGCTGTCCTGCGCCTCCGCCCTGGCCTTCCCCTTCCTGGCCAACGGGGCGACGGCCATCCTCGTCCTCGGCTTCCTCTTCGAGTTCTTCTCCTGGTGGGCCAACTGCTCGATCTCCACCTGGTGCCCCGAGCTGTACCCGACGCGCGTACGCGCCTTCGGTATCGGCGTCATCTCGAACCTCGGCATGATCGGCGGCGCGCTCCTGCCGCCGGTGGCGGGCGCCCTCCTCGGCTCCATGGGGTCCACCGCCCTGCTGAGCCTCGTGGCCGTCATGTGCGCGGTCGTCCTCGTGGCGGTCCCCTTCGGACCCGAGACCTTCGGCCGCTCACTGGAGGAGCTGCACGACGAGAACTGACCGACACGCGGCCACGTTCCCGGCAACGCGGCCCGGCGCATCCATCGACGACAACCGGATTGGACGGGACTGTGCGCATAGGAATTGACGGACTGAAGATTCCGGAGTCCGCGAAGCGGGGCCCCGGCGGCACCCTCGCCCACGCCAGGGAACTGGGCCTGGAAGGTGTCTTCTTCCGCTCCGTCCTCGGCCTGAGCCCCACCCTCGACCCGGTCGAGCTCCGCACCGTGCGGGCTCAGGCCGACGACATGGGCATGTACCTGGAGACCGGCCTGGGCAAAGTCAACCCCTTCGCCATCCCGGAGGCTCCCGAGCTGCGGGCCGTGGGGGACGGCGACACCCTCCTCGGGTTCCGGCGGATGATGGAGGCGTGCGCGGCGATCGACTGCCGCGAACTGTGGGCCTCGACGGCGATGGTCAAGCCGATGTTCGCGGGCCGGCTCGCCTGGGACCGCTTCCGGACCGACGTCACCTGGGAGGAACAGCTCGTCGCCATCGAGCGGTTCCTCGCCAGGCTGGCACCGTACGCCCGCGACCTCGGCATCCACATCAACCTCGAAACCCACGAGGAGATCACCTCCTTCGAGCTGGTGCGCCTGGTCGAAGCCGTCGGCCCCGACGTCATCGGGATCGTCTACGACACGGCCAACGCCCTGCACCGCGTCGAACACCCCGTGTGGACAGCCCGTCGCGTGGCCCCCTACGTCCGCCAGACCCACATCAAGGACGCTCATGTCGCACACGGCGAGGGTGGGCTGTACTACCAGCTGAGGCCGTGCGGCACCGGCGTCGTCGACTTCACCGAGGTCATCCCGATCATCACCGGGACGAACCCAGGGGTGAACCTGACCCTGGAGACCTACGAGTCGTACGAGGACCGCCCCCGCAACCCCGAGAAGTGGCTCCTGGAGATCTACGACGAGGAGTTCCTCCGGGCCCACCCCGACCTGAGCACCGCCGAGTTCGCCGCCTATCTCAAAACGGTCCGTGACTACGAGCAGCGCATCGCCTCCGGTGAGCTGCCGGACCTGGACACCTACGCGCGAGCGCCCTTCGGGTACGCCGAAGCGGTCCGCTACATCAAGGACAGCGCCGCCCACATCCGTGAGATCTGCGCGGCGGAGCCGGCCAGCTCGCCGCAGCGGCACGACAACTGACTGTTCCTCACACAGTCCTTCCCTCGCCCCTCTCCACACGACAAGGAGTCATCCAAGTGACCACTCTGTACGAGACGTCCGACGACAGGTCGATGCAACTGCCCGACGAGCTGCTCCGTGGGACGAGTGACGTGCACGTCCACAGCGGACCCTGGCTCAAGTCGTGCCCCGGCCGCCTGGACCCGTTCCAGATCGCCGAGCAGGCCAAGGCGGCGGGCATGAAGTCCCTCGTCTACTACGACCACACCATGGGCATCAGCAACGGCACATCGATGCTCGTGAGCCGGCAGGTCCCCGGCATTCAGATCTTCGGCGGCATCATCATGACCTCCGTCCTCGGCGGCCTTAACCCACGCGCCGTCAAGACCGCGCTGCACTACGGGGCCGGGGCCAAGTTCGTGCACTTCGGCGCGCACTGCACCCACTTCATGGCCAGCCACGAGGGCAGTTACGTCGACGGCAAGCCGGTTCCGTTCAAGGACCAGTACCCGAAGTTCGCCGAGCAGGAGCTGTCGCGTTCCATCCGGATCCCGCTGGACGGCCAGGTTCCCGACGCCCTCGCGGAGATCCTGGGACTCATCGCCGAGCGGCCCGACGTCCACCTCAACACCGGACACCTCTCGGTCGAGGAGGCCTTCAGGCTCGTGGACCTCGCCATCGACGCCGGCATCAGGAAGATCGTCGTCGCGCACCCCTGCCGGGGACGCATGACGACCGAGCAGCAGAAGCAGCTCGCGGGCAAGGGCGTGCTCCTCGAGGGTGCGGTCTCCGACTGGATGTTCCACCGCGGTCTGCCGAGGACCAATTACTACGTCGAGCGCGAGTGGGCGGACGAGATCGCAGGCATCGCCAACTCGCCCGAGTTCAGTGGCATCATGCCGTGGGCCAGGCAGATCCGGGAGATCGGCATCGAGCACTTCATCCTGGGCACTGACTACGGCATCCGGTCCGGCCCGACGCCGGTCGAGGGGATGCGCACCCTCATCAGCTCACTCCTCGATCTGGAGTTCAAGCCCGAGGAGATCACCACCATGATCAAGGGAAACCCGGGACGCCTGCTCGACCTCGAGTCGTAACCCGCGCCGCGCCCCGGAGGCCGGACCGGGCTCCTCGCCCGTGCCAGGCCCGGCCTCCCTGCCCCGCGGCTGCCATCATGGAACGCGCACGACCACAGACGCCTGAGCACGCTCAGGCACGCAACGAAAGGGCCCAGCTGGTGCCCCAGCCTTTGCCGAACACGGGAACCCGGACCGTCGTCCTCGTCAACCCCAACACGAACCGGGGCACGACAGCGATGATGGTCGAGCTGGCGCGGAAGCACCTGACGCCTGCGGGACTGACAGTCGAGAGCCACACCGTCAGGCAAGGCCCCTCGATGATCGTCGACCCCGTCACACTCAAAGAATCCGCGCAGCACGTAGTCGACGTCGTGCGACGGCGACTCGCCGACCGGTGCGCAACGCCCGTCGCCGCGGTGGTCATCGCCGCCATAGGAGATCCGGCGCGCGAACAGCTCGCCGCCGAACTGGACATCCCCGTCATCGGCATCGGCCAGGCGGCGATCGTCACGGCCGCCGCCAAAGGTCGCCGCTTCGGGATGGCCACCAGCACCCCCCACCTCGTCGACTCGCTGACGGAACTCGTCGAGCAGCACGGAGCTTCCGCCACGTTCACCGGGGTACGGCTCACCCCCTCGGACCCGCTCGTCCTCGCAGCCTCGGCCGAACGGCAGTACCGGGAACTGGCCGCGGCGGTACGGGCCTGCGTCGACAGGGACGGGGCCGAAGCCGTCATCATCGCGGGCGGCCCGCTCAGCCGGACCGCCCGACGGCTCGCCGCGCTCGATCTGGTCGAGATCGTCGAACCCGTCCCCAGCGCGGCCACACTCGTCATCGATGCTCTCCATGAGGCCGCACCGCAAGACCCGCCCGGCTGACCTCCGGTCGCGGCCTGGCGAAGAGGTGCCCGTCAGGCCCAGACTGGCACTTCCACCCGGTCCGACGAACGAGCGTGAGCAGAGACCCGTGACGACATCGTCCTCCAGGCTGTACCGCAACAAGAAGCCCCTGCGAGACATCGTCGGCGAGCACCTTCGCAACAGCATCTACGACGGCACGCTCCCGCCCGGTACCCGCCTCGTCGAGCAGGAACTCGCCCAGCAGTACTCGGTGTCCCGGCTGCCGGTCCGCGAAGCCCTCCGCATCCTGCACAACGAGGGCCTCGTCGAGCACCTGCCCACCCGCGGGGTGGTCGTGCGCACGCTGGACCGCCGACAGGTGTCCGAGCTGTACGACCTACGAGAGGCGCTCGAAGTCCTTGCCGCCCGGCAGGCCGCGGCCCGAGTCGCCGACGGCGCGGAGAGCCACCTCGGCGCCACGATGAAACGAGCCGGCGAGGCCGCCGGTGCCGGCGACGCGGCGGCCGCGCACGCGGCCAACTCCAGCCTGCACGACGAGATCACCGCGCTCTCAGGCAACCTGCTGCTCGCCGAGACATTGGAACCCATCGTGGGCCGGGTCGACTGGCTGCGCCGCAAGATCGAGGACTTCACCCTCATCCACGCGGAACACGAGGCCCTGGCCGAGGCGATCACCAACGGAGACCCCGACGCAGCCGCCACCGCGGCCCGCCATCACGTACGCGCTTCCCGGGGGCGGACGCTCAGCGGGCTCTTCGAGTGAGAGGGGCCGTGGCGTACGACTCTCGGCAGCTGTGAGCGTCGGCGCGAGGACGATGAGGCCGGGTTCACCGCGCCGCGGCGGACGGCAACCGAGCTGTGTGCACCGGCCGACGGCGCGGTCATGAACAGTCCGAGCGACACGTGCCCGGCGCGGAACGCGAACGACCGCGTCACCGCCGCGAAACTCTTGCGGACCACTCGGTTAAGGGCGCTCGATCTTGGCTCTGATCTGACGAATTCTGATTAGTCTCCGCTGCTATGAAACATATACGCGCAGCGGGCGGGCTCTGCCTCGCACTGCTGTTCCTCGTGCTGGGCGCCGGCGCCCAGCCTGCCGTGGCGCATGTCTCGCGAGAGCATGCCGAACTCGTCGTCTCCACCGGTGTCAACGTGACCAGCGGCCGTCTCATCGTGCACCGGGATGTGGTGTCCGCCGCCGCTGCCGGGGCCTGGGCATCCAAGGTGCTGCCCGCCAAGTGTCCGGCCACCGGCTCGGGTGTGCCCGGGGACGACGGTGGGGTTCCCGGCGGTGTCGTGATCGAAATGGCGTGGAGCTGCCGTCTCGACGCGCTCGACCTGAGCACTCTGCTGAAGAAGGGCGGACTGAGCCAGGTCGTCGTCGAATTCGACGGCACCGCGGTCGACGGCTCCGCGGCCACACCCCTCGTGGACGCCAAGGGCGCACACGCCCCTCCGGAGTTCCCCTGGCTCGCGGTCGCACTCATGGCGACGGGCGGTGTAGCGCTCGTACTCGCCGCCCGCTCACTGCCGTCACTGTTCCGTGGCCTGCGTACAGGCCGCCGTCTCCGCATCGTGACCGCCGCAGCCGTGTCCCTGTCCTGTCTCGCGCCCCAGGCCGCGTTCGCCGACGACGCGGCACTGCCCACCGTCACCGTGAAGGGCACCGTTTTCAGGGACGGCAACGCCAACGGCAAGCGGGACAAGGGCGAGCGGGTCATGCCCGGCGTCGATGTCACCGACGGTGCCGCGTGGACGACGACCCGCGCCGACGGCTCGTACACCCTGGAAATCGATCCGTCGCGACGCGAGACGGATCTGGTCAGCATCGTCTCGCCCGACGGATACACCCCGGCCCTGCGCAAGGACTACATCCCGCAGTTCTTCCACAAGGTCCCCGAGACCGGTGGCAGTGGCGTCGACTTCGCGCTCGTACCGGACCGCAACGCGTCTCGGCCCACCGAGAAGTGGGTGATGAACTCCGACCCCGAGGTGGGCAACCGGACCGATGCCGAGGCCCGTACGGCACTGCCCCAGTGGACCGGACAGGTGCGGGCGATGTCGGAGGTCGACGGCGCGACGATGCAGATCGCGACCGGAGACCTGACCGTCACGGACTACGCGGAGGAGCCGCGTCGTCAGGGTGCGTACGACCTGTTCAGCAAGGGACTTGAGGAGGGGCGGCTCGGGCACCCCTTCTACCCCGTGATGGGCAACCACGACGTCGGCGGCACGGCCACGTCCAAGGGCTATGCGGGCAGTCTGGAGTACTACCGTCGCAACCTCGCACCCGAGTGGTACAGCTTCGACCGGAACGGTCGCCACGTCGTGGTGCTGGAGGACAACTACGACGCGAGCGGGCTCGCACCTCAGCTGGAATGGCTGCGCAGGGACCTGGCCCAGCACGCGGTCGGCAAGCAGGTGTTGGTCTTCGCGCACCGCTCGCTGTTCACCCAGTGGGGCCCCGGCGCGGGCATGCAGCCGACCGTCGACGAGTTGGCCAAATACGACGTGCGGATGGTCGCGGCCGGGCACAACCAGCAGGCGGAGTTCCGGCGCGGCGCCTTCAAGCGGGCGGTCGAGATCAACAATCAGGGCACGTACGGCATCGACGGAGCCCACCCCGACTACAAGGTGCTCGACTTCAGCGGGATCACCGACGATCCGCGCACGAGCCGGAACGAGGACACCGGTCATGTGAGCGGCATCCACCGGCAGTTCGACATCGATGACGACTCCGCTCTGGTGAGCCCCGGGCAGGGCAGCGTCCACGGCACGACGGCCGGGGTGCCCGTCGAGGTGTACGCGGAGGACGACGGCCGCACCCCCGCGAAGGCCGCGCTGACCGTGCGGGACGGCCGGGGCCATGTCGTGAGGCGGGCGAACGAGCGATTCGGCACGGGTGCCGCCGAGCCCGGCATCCGGAACTGCTACATACCGCCCGGTGGCGAGGCCGAGCCCTGCCCCGCCGAACGTGGGGCGTGGACCCGAGCGAGCGGCACGCCGCTGCGCGGGCTGCGGCCCGGCACCTACACCGCCGAGGCGACGGCGTACGACACCAAGGGCAAGGCGTTCCCGGTGCAGAAGAGCACCTTCGACGTCGTCCCCGACTCCGAGCTGCCCAAGCCGAAGACCGGGCAGGACTGGCTGAGGCAGGGTGGTGATGAGGCAGGACGTTCCGCGAGCGGCGACAATCCGGGCGGCCGGCTCGACCTCAAGTGGACCCGGCACACCGGCGAGCAGTTCAATCTGAACGGCTCGGTGATCGCGGACGGCAGACTGATCGTCTCCTCCCGCGCCTTCGACTCGCCGTACAGCATGATGCTCGCGTACGACATCGCGTCCGGCCGGGAACTGTGGCGTACCTACCTGGACGGGGACGCCGAATCGGCGCCGACCCTGCACGGGGGACGGGTCTACCTGACGACCGGCGTCGGACGGATCTATGCCCTGGACGCGAAGGACGGGCATGTCGCCTGGGAGTCGATCGACCGTGAGGAGACCCACGGCGACACCGTGCGCCGCTACGGCCGCGCGGGCGGACCGGTGAGCGTCTTCGGTCTCACCGGCCAGGACCGTACTGTCGCCGTCTACCAGGACGCGAACATGATCCGCTGCCGGGACGCCAAGACCGGTGTTCTGGCGCGGGGCGGCTTCGAGGCCGCGTTCTCCTGGGGCCAGGCGCACAGCACCGCCATCCGTCGGCCCGGCTCCGACACGGCCTATCTGCACTCCATGTCGAGCAACACCGTCATCGCGATGGACCTCGTGAAATGCACCCAGCTGTGGGCGAAGGACACCGCGGGAGACATCGACAGCCACTCCTCGCCGGTGCTGACGCAGCCCGCGTCGGGCCCGGCGAAGCTGGTGACGTTCACGGCGTACGGCGTCCGCGGGCACGACCCGGAGACGGGCGCGGTGACCTGGGAGTCCAAGGTGGGCGGCGGCAGCGTCTGCGAGTCCGGCCGGGCCCCGCTCACCAGCCCCGCCGCATGGGGCGACATCGCCTATGTCGCTGGCCGTGACGGTGTGGTGCGCGCCTACGACACAAGTGCATCCGATCCGTCGAAGCCGCTGTGGGAGACCAAGGCCGGCTATCTGCCGGGCAAGAGCCCGCTGGACGACCCCTGGCGGGTCGCGATGGGCTGCTCGACCGGCGCAGGATCACCCACGATGCACCCTCTGGTGACGAAGTCCTCGGTGTACGTGGGGACATGGGACGGTCGACTGCTTGTTCTCGACCGTTCCACCGGCAAGCAGCAGGCCGCGTACAACCTCGGCGGGGGAGTGGCTTCGGCGCTCTCCGTCAGCGGTGACTGGGTCTTCGCCCTCACGGACGACGGTACGGTCCACGCGCTGGCCGCGCCCCGGGACTGAGAGGAAGCTCCATCGTGCCATCACTCCGCACCGGGGTGCTGCTCCTGCTGGCCGCCGTCCCCGTGCTGCTCTTCGGCAGCGCGGGGACGGCGCAGGCGCACCCCTTCGGCACCCCGCCCGTGGTCAGGATCGAGGCGAGCGGACACGTCGTGGACGCGGCCTGGTCCGCGCAGAAGGACGACATCGCCGTCGTGAAGAAGCATTCTGGCGGTGACGTATCACGCTATCTGCGCTCACACATCGTCGTACGTCAGGACGGAGCCCCTTGCGGCTCGGCCAAGGCGGACGGGATGACGCTCCGCTTCGTCTGCCCCCGTCCGGTGGACCGCATCAGCCTGACGGTCACCGCGCTTACGGACGTCAACCCCGCCTACCGCACGCTTTCCGTGACATACGAGGGCGGCGGCGGACTGCACACGGTGAAGGAGCCAACGCGGGAAATCTTCCTCGTATCGAGCGAATCGGGTTCGGGCACCGGCTCGTCGGCTCCGGGCGGGGTGTGGACGACCGACCTGGCGTCTCTGCTGGACCATGGCGCGGCGTTTCCGACGGCCCTTCTCGTGGCTGCGGCCGTGGGCGCGCTCCATGCCTGTGCGCCCGGGCACGGCAAGTCGCTGGCTACCGGGTACCTCGTGGGTGGCCGGGGCCGGCCCCGCGATGCAATGTGGCTCGGCGGGGTCGTCGCTGTGATGCACACGCTCTCGGTGACGGTCCTGGCGGTCGGCTGGTGGTTGATGGCGAAACGCACACCGGACGTCGCGGCGCTCACGGGATGGCTGCAACTGATCGCGGCACTGGTGGTGTTGGGAGTGGGTGTGCGTCTGTTGCACACGCATCGACGCCACCGTAGGCAGGCCGATGAGCATGCGCAGGCGCATCACGAACGCGGGCACGGGGGGCGTGGTCACAGGCACGGCGGTGGTCGTGATCACGGGCACAGCCACCATATCCCCGACGCACCGTCCCTGCTCACGTGGCGGGGGCTCGTCCTGCTCGGCACGGCCGGCGGTCTACTGCCCTCTCCCTCTGCGTTTCTCGTCCTGCTGGCCGGGCTTCTTACCGGCAAGGTGGCTGTCGCCCTCGCGATGGTGGCTGCGTTCGGCGCCGGTATGGCCCTGACGCTCACCAGCGTCGGAGTGCTCGTGCTGCGCAGTCGTGACGCCCTGCTCGACCGCCTCCTGCGCTCACGGGCCCTGCGCACCTGGACTCTGAGGGTTCCGGTGTTCGCGGCCTCGGCAGTGGTGGTCGGCGGCACGGTGGCGTCAGCCCTGGCGGCGGGTCAACTCCTCTCTCCCTGAGGCCCGTTCGAGTGCCCCGTCCGGTTCGCTGCCGGGCGGGGCGCCCTCTCGCGCGGCAGCTCCCGACCTCGGCCAACTCCGAATCACGTCGTCGATCACGGTGGGGACGTCGTACGGGCCCCTGCGCACGCACTCCTCGTGCGGTGTCAGTCCGGAAGGCGAGCATCACGGCCATCCGCGTGCCGGCCTCGTCGATTCCGGACGTGTCCGCGTCGTCGAGGAGTCGTGCCGGGGTCCGTGGGCAGGCACTGCTCCGGGTCGTCAGTGGCGGAGAGTCATCGCGGACCCTCCTGAGGTCTCCATCCCCAGGCCGTGAGCATGCCGGCCGACAGCGCGGCGCAATCGTCGGAGCCCAGGTAGCGCACCGCGGCGTCGACGGCGGCGTCATCGACCAGACCGGTGGCGAGCATCGCGGCTCTGCTGCGTTCCCACGTGTCCGCCCAGAAGCGGCTGATGGGGCTGCCCGGCAGCAGCGGCGGCACATGGATCTCGGCGGCGACGTCCGCGAGCCCCGCCCCGCGCAGCAGCTGCGGGTACGACGGTACCCAGGAGACATCGGTGCCGATGGTGGCCCGCAGCCCTTGCCACATGGCCCGCATCGCCACGTTGTACGGCGTGTCGGGTGTCCGGTCACTCGTCAGGTCGACCGCGTCGCTGAGCACCAGCACACCGCCGGGCGCGACGAGTTCGGCCAGGGCCGTGATCAAGCGGTCGTGCTCGGGCAGGTGCATCAGCACGAAGCGCGCGTGGACGAGCCGGAAGCGGCCGGGGGCGAAGTCCGGGGCAGTGACGTCCGCTTCCAGCACGTCGAGCCCGGGCACGGGCCGTGCGCCGAGAAAGCGCACGTCACGGTCCACGGCAAGGACACTTTCCACCCCGGCCTCGTCCAGCAGCCGGCGGGACACCGTGCCCGTGCCTGCACCGATGTCGAGGCAGCGCCACCCCGGGCCGGCCCCGAGTCCCCGCAGTCGCGCCATGGTGATGTCGTCGTAGGTGAGGGCGCCGAAGTCGATGCGCTCGGCCTCGCCGGCCTGTTCGGGACGGAAGACGGCCTCGCCGTAGCGACTGCCGTCCGGCATGTCCCCGCGCGGAGCGGCGCTCATGCCGCGGTCGTGGGTGAGACGCCGAGGGTGTCGTCCTCGATGTGTTCCCGTGCCTGGTCGGCGAGCGACTGGAACGGCGGGGCGTCGAACGGTTTCATGGCCGGACCTCTTCATCGGTGGCGCGGTGCCGGGCGACCGTCCCGAGGTCGCCGCCCCACCGATCCTCCACCGACGGCCGCCGACGCGGTCGAGGCGCGCCGGGCCGCCTGAGCCAACCGGTCCAAGGGACGCCGAACAGGAAGCAGCCGGGGGCGTTCGTCCGCTGACCGCGACGGCACGCTCCGCTGACCGCGACGGCACGCTCCGCTTTGAGTGAGGGCTGCTCGGCACTCCCGCACGCTGCCGCGGCGCCGAGGCCTGATAGGGGCCCGGCGCCAAGGCGGGCGATCCGGACGCGATGCGTCCGCGCGGACACCGGACGCGGGACGCGGCGGCGGCCCCGGAAGGCCACCACCGCGCCGAGGCGTCAGTCCCGCACCACCCGCAATGTGGCCCGGTCCTCCGTCTCCGAGCTCGTGCCCGTGTAGAGGTCGAAGCGGCCGGGTTCGACGGTGAAGGTTCCGGCCCGGTCGTTCGTCCAGAAGCCCAGGTCGTCGGTGCCGAGGTGGAAGGTGACCGTGGTGGAGGCGCCGGGGGCGAGGGTGACGCGTTCGAAGCCGCGCAGTCTGCGGACCGGCTGGGCGATGCTCGCCGCGGCGTCGTGGACGTACAGCTGGACGACCTCGTCGCCGATGCAGTCACCGGTGTTGGTGAGGGTGACCGTGACCTCGACCGTCGCGCCCTCGTCCAGGAGTGGGGTCGTGCTGATGGTCTCCCGGCTCAGGCGGGGTCCCGAGACGCTGAAGGAGGTGTAGCTCAGGCCGTGCCCGAAGGGAAGCCGCGGGCCCTGAGGAAGGTCCAGGTAGCGCGAACGGAAGTGTTCGTCCGGTGTCTGCGGGTCGTAGGGGCGGCCGGTGCTCTCGTGGTTGTAGTAGATGGGGACCTGACCCACCGAGCGCGGGAAGGTGACCGGGAGCTTGCCGCCGGGGTTCACCCGGCCGAAGAGCACGTCGGCCACCGCGTGGCCGGCCTCGATACCGGGGTGCCACGCCTCGAGGACAGCCGGCGCCGTGTCCAGCCAGGCGCCGAGGGCGAGAGGCCGTCCGTTGAACAGGACCACCGCGTACGGCTTCCCGGTCGCGGCGACGGCCTCGATGAGTTCCTCCTGGCCGGCCGGGAGGCCGATGTCGCTGCGCGAGCAGGCCTCGCCACTCAGCCGGGACTCCTCACCGACCACGATCACCGTGAGGTCCGCGGCCGAGGCCGAGGCCGCGGCCACCGCCTCGTCGACGTCCCCGTCCGCGTGCGTGACCGTGACGTCGGGGGCCGCCGCCCGTATGCCGTCGAGCACGCTCACCGTCGGAAACCGGTGCGCGCCCGGACCGCCCCACGTGCCGTGCAGATCGGCCGAGTCGGCGAGCGGGCCGACCACCGCGAGCGAGCCCGTGCCCACAGGGCGGAGCGGGAGCAGCTCCCATTCGTTCCTCAGGAGCACCATCGAGCGCGCCGCCACGGCCCGCGACGCCGCCCGCGCCTCGCGCGTCGGCCCGGTGATCTCCGCGGACTCGTCGGCGTAGGGGTTCTCGAACAGGCCCAGTGCGAACTTCAGCGGATTCTTGCGGGGAACCCAGGGCGTTCCCGCCCGGAAGGAATCGTATCCACGGGGTATGACGCGGGGGCGGCTGGGAGGTGTTCCGGCGGAGCAGGGTTTGGGGCGGGGCGGGCGGGGCGGGTGTCGCTCGTTCGGGTGGGATGGGGCGAACGTGTGGTGGGTTTTCGTGCGGGTGTATAGGTTCGTTGATCGTGAAGCTGGTGGTGCGGGTGAAGCTGCTGCCGACGCCCGTACAGGCGGCGGCACTTGAGGCGACCCTGCATGCGTGCAACGAGGCCGCCACATGGGCTGCGTCCCTCGCGTTCGAGAAGGAGGCGCGACGTCCGCTGGAGCTCCGCAAGCACACCTATGCCGAGATCCGCCTCCGGTGGGGACTGGGCGCACAGGCCGCCCAGCACGCCATCAAGAAGACCTGTGACGCCTACACGACCCTGAAGGCGAACCTGCGGGCGGGACGTTACGGGCGGCCCGGTTCCAGGCGGCACACTCGCGCCGGGGGCAAGCCGGTGGTCTTCCGGCCGGATGCCGCGCAGCCTTACGACGACCGGATGCTTTCCTGGCAGCACCAGGCGCGCACGGTATCGATCTGGACCACCGCCGGACGCCTGAAGAACGTCGCGTTCACCGGGCAGGCCGGGCAACTCGAGGTCCTGGCCGCGCACCGAAAGGGCGAGTCCGACCTGGTGTGCCAGGGCGGGAAGTGGTTCCTGATCGCGACCTGCGACATCGACGAAGCGACCCCGAACACTCACCCGGCTGGCTTCCTCGGCGTCGACCTGGGCATCGTGAACATCGCGGTCACCTCCGACGGGGCACGGCACTGCGGTCGCCGCGTCAACCGCAAGCGGGAACAGGACCGCACACTGCGGTCCAAGCTGCAGAAGAAGAACACCAAGTCCGCCAAACGGCGGGCGAAGAAGCACGCCGGCAAGGAAGCCCGGCGCGCCAAGGACATCAACCACAAAATCTCGAAGCGGATCGTGGCGGAGGCTGAACGCACCGGTCGCGGGATCGCCCTGGAACAACTCACGGGCATCCGCGAGCGGGCACGGCTGAGAAAGCCCCAACGCACCACGCTCCACTCCTGGCCCTTCGCCCAACTCGGCTCCTTCATCGCCTACAAGGCGAAGAAGACCGGAGTGCCGGTCGTGTACGTCGATCCGGCCTACACCAGCCAGGAATGCTCGCAGTGCCACCACACCGCACGCGGCAACCGGCCCTCCCAGGCCATTTTCTCGTGCCGGGTCTGCGGATTCGTTGATCACGCAGACCACAACGCGTCCCACAACATCCGCCAACGCGGCTGGATGGCGTGGGTCTGCGGGGCCCAGTCAACGGCCCCTGAACTCACCCTCATCGCGTGAGTCCTGGACGCAGCCGAACCCATCACAGCCAGTGATGACTCGAGCAGCAAGCCCGGTCGTTCACGACTCGTTCACGACCGGGTAGTTGACTTGAAGGATGCGCGCCACCGCGTCGTACACTCGGTCCATCGCGATGCGGCCCTGCGCGAGTAGTTCCGTGCCGTGGTTGACGACATGGGTGGAGACCATCTCCATGTCCAGACCCGCATTGAGGGCGAGGCGTACCGCGTCCGCGCCGTCCTCCGCGTAGCCGTGGGCGATGAGTTCAGCGACGCCGGTGTAGTCGTTGACGACGCAGCGTCGGCGCCGTCGAAGCCCCACTCGGTCTTCAGGACGTCGTTCATGGTGTGCGGATTGCCGTGGGCCGGAACGGTAAGAGGAGTTGTGACGGCTGCGCGACGATGCGCTGCGCAGTCGCCGATCAGGAAGACATGTCGTGAAACAGGAACTCGAGTTCCTTGCGGGAGGCGCTGTGCCGTGGCGGGAAACCGCACAGCTGGGCACCGAGGAGAAGGTGCGCGGGACCCGGACGGTCCTGCCGTGCTGACCCGGCTCGTGCGATAACCGCCTGGTCCAGACACCGGCGCAGTTGGAGTGATCACTCACGACTTCGTCGAGGAGGGGCACCTGCTGGACGGCGACCGGGTCGACCTCACGCTGGGGCAGACGTTCGGGCCCGGGGCCACGATGTGAGGTGGCGGCCCGGCGCGCGCCGCCACGGTCCCTGTCGCGCTCCGGCCGGCTGCACGCTGCTCGGAATCCGGGACCGCGCCTGATCGGCTTGCGGACGCCGTACGGCGCGGGGCCTGGCGACACCGGCTCCGGTCGGCCGGGCGTCGGCCGGAGAGTGCGTACCGGTCAACCCCGCCGTTTCGGTCGCAGCAGTTGTTCCCGTAGTGCCGTGAGCTGGTGGGAGGAGTCCACCGCGCGGGACTCGTCGAGGGTGGCGAGCGCGAGCAGGAGTGCGTCGGCGACGAGGAGGCCGGTCAGTGACTCCGCCGTGATGCCGGTCGGGGTGTGCGGCGCCGTCAGGACCGCCTCGACCTGGTCCTCGTAAGTCTCGCCCAGTTCGTCCGTCACCAGGACGACCTTGGCGCCGACCGCGCGGGCCCGTTCCATCATCACGGTGAGTTCGACGAGTTGGCGGCCGGGCTGGAAGATGACCACCGCGTCGCCCTGCCCGAGGGCGAGGAGCTGGTCGGCGAGGGCGAAGCCGGTCTCGGAGACGAATCGGGCCCGGCGGCCGATGCGGCCGAGTGCGAGGGCCAGGTGGCGGGCGCCCGGTTCCGAGGCGGCGATTCCGTAGCAGAACACCTCGCGCGCCTCGGCGAGTGCGGTCACCGCGCGCTTGAGGGAGTCCGGCTCGGTGAGGCGCTGGGCCTGGTCGATGCGCTCGCGGGCCTCGTCGAACACGTCGGTCCAGATGGAGGCGAGGTCCCGGCCCACGTGAGCGATGCGCTGCTTGAGGCGGACCTCTGGGGCGACGGCGTGGGTGAAGTCGTTGGCCAGCTCGCGCTTGAGGGCGGGCAGACCCGCGTAGCCGAGGCGCTGGAGTGCCCGGACGACGGTGGCGTTACTGGTGGAGCTCGCCGTACCCAGCTCCTGCGCGCTGGCGAAGAGCAGCTGTTCGACGGGAGCGCCGGCCAGGTACTGGGCCACGGCACGCTCAGAGGTGGACAGTTCCTCCCATTGGTCGCGAATCGCCGCCCGGAGTCGCGTCGCGCCGGTCCCGTCCTCTGTAATTTCCATTACGACCATTGACTTCCGTGTGGTTGGCGTTACTGTCCTGGGCAGAACGTTCCAAGTGGAGCTCCTTCTGAAATCGACGTTACAGGATCCTTCGTTCCTCCGCCGTCGTTCGGGAGCGCTCCGTCGCGAGGAGAACAATGACACCCCGTCCCACGGAAACCGCCCCCACCCGGGCCCTTCCGGTCATCGAGATCTCCGGCAGCCCGCTCGACCGGGGCCGGCAGTACGGTGAGGCCGTGCGGCCCCAACTGCACGCCGCCCTCAGCTACTACGAGGAGGCCTTCGGCCAGTCCGCCGGACTGACCTGGGACCGCGTCACCGCCCGCGCCGCCCGCTGGCTGGAACCGGTGCGCGACTACGCACCCCATCTGGTCGACGAGATGCAGGGCATCGCGGACGGCGCGGGAGTCGGCCTGCTCGACGTCCTCGCCCTGAACGCACGGGGCGAGGTCATCTACGACAAGTCCTTCGCGCAGATGGAGGCCGACGGTAGGGCGGCCGAGGAGGAGCCCGCCGAGGGCTGCACCTCCTTCGCCGCCTACGGTGAGGCCAGCGGCGACGGGCACGTCTACGCCGGGCAGAACTGGGACTGGCGCGCCGGGGTCGCGGACACCGTCGTCATGATCCGGATCGTCCAGCCCCCCAAACCCACTCTGATCATGCAGGTTGAGGCCGGCCAGATCGGCCGCCAGGGCGCCAACTCCGCCGGGATCGCCTTCAACGCCAACGGCCTCGGCGGCCGCTTCGACGACGCGATCGGACTGCTCCAGACCGTCGTGCGCCGCAGTGTCCTCGACCAGAGCAACATCACCGACGCCCTTGACGTGCTCTGCCGCACCCGTGCCCACATCGCCAGCAACGCCCTGCTGACCTGCCGTGAGGGCTTCGCCATCGACCTGGAGACCACGCCCGCGGGACACGGCTGGATGTATCCGACCGAGGGCCTGCTGGTGCACGGCAACCACTACCAGGCAGGCGTCCCCGCCCAGTTGGCCGCCGCCGGCTACCGGCCCATGTCGTCCGACTCCCTGGTCCGCGTGCCGCGCGCCGAGCAGGGTCTCAGGGCGTTGCGCGGCTCCACGGGGCCCGACGAATCCCGCAAGATCATCCGCCACGCCATGTCGGATCACCTCGGTCTCCCTGAGTCCCTGTGCACCCACCCGGACCCCCGGCAGCCGGCCGTCAAGCACTGGACCACGCTCGTCTCCTCCCTGGCCGACCTGACGACCGGCGACTACCACGTGACTGCCGGAACCCCCTGCGACCGCGAGTACCAGCACCTCCCCTGGAACCTCTACGACGGCCCGTTCGGCCAGAACTGACAGGAAATCAGCGATGACCCACACCAGTTCCAGAAGAAGGGCGGCCGTGGCCGCAGGCCTCGTCGTCGCGACGATCGCCACGGCCGCGGGCTGCAGCGGCGCCACCCGGAACACCGCGGGCGGCTCCGCGACCGCCGATGCCGCCAAGCTCACCCTCACCCCCACGACCACCGCCGCCAAGGGTGAACTGGCCAACGCCAACTGGCTCCTGGAGGACGAGCCGGACTCGCTCGACCTGGACACCCAGGGCACCAGCGCGGGCCGCGTCGTCCTCACCAACGTCTGCGAACGCCTCTACCAACTGCAGCCCGACATGTCGACCAAGCCCCTCCTGGCGGAGAAGGCGAAGACGCCGGACGACAAGACCCTCGTCCTCACCCTGCGTTCCGGCGTCACCTTCCACGACGGCACCCCGATGACCGCCGACGACGTGCTGTGGAGCCTGAAGCGGCACGCCGATCCCGACATGGAACAGGGCGACGAGTTCGGCAACATCGCCGCGATGAAGAAGACCGGCGCCCGCCAGGTCACGATCACCTTCAAGGCGCCGGACGCCATGTTCTTCAAGGCACTCGCGGGCGACGCGGGCATCGTGTGGAACAAGGAGCAGGTCGAGAAGGCCGGCAAGGACTTCGGCACCCCCGGACAGCCCGACGCCTGCACCGGGCCGTACGAGCTGAGCAGTTGGAAGTCCGGCGACTCCCTCACCATCCGCCGCTACGACTCCTACTGGGGCAGGAAGCCGCTGACGAAGCAGGTCACCTTCCGCTGGGCCGCCGACAGCGCCCTCGTCAACGCCCTGACGACCGGCGCGGCCGACGGCGCGTACGCCGAATCGCCCAACACCGCCGCCGCCCTCCAGGGCAAGAAGGGCATCGAGCAGCACTACGGCCCCTCGACCGCGTCGCTCGTCCTCATCCCCACCGAGCGCGGCGGACTGAAGGACGTCAAGGTCCGCCGGGCGCTGTCCCTCGCGCTCGACCGCAAGGGCATCGCCGCGTCCGGCTACGGCGGCATGGTCCAGCCCTGGGGCACCCCGGTCGGCTCCGGCGCCTGGGGCTACGAGAAGCCCGCTTTCGAAGCCGCCCAGAAGGCCGTCGACTACGCCCCCGCCAGCCCCTCCGCCGACGATCTCGCCAAGGCCAAGCACCTGGTGAAGGAGTCCGGGGCCGATGCCGCCACCCCGATCGTGATCGGTACGGACGCGAGCCAGGGCCGCACCGTCATCGCCAACGCCGTGCGCGCCGCCCTCCAGCGGATCGGCCTCAAGGGGCAGATCAAGACGGTCCCGACCTCGCAGTTCGAGCAGTTCTACAGCGACCCGCAGGCTCGCGCCGACATCGACGTCCTGGCCGGTGACTGGTACATCTCCAAGGCCGACCCGATGGGCTTCTACGACAACGCCCTGTCCGACTCCTCGAACAACTGGGTCGGCTTCAAGGACGCGGCGTACGACAGCGAGGTGAAGAAGGCACTCGCCACCCTCGACGACGCCGAGCGGGCCAGGCTCGCGGTCGACGTCCAGAAGAAGTTCACCGACGCCGCCGTGTGGATCTCCGTCGCCCAGGTCCCCTCCGTCCTCGTCCTCAACACGAAGCTCACCGGACCGCCCGCCTCCATGGCGTACCTCTACTACCCGTGGGCCGCCGAACTCGGCGCGAAGAAGGGCTGACCACCGATGCTTGCCCGGATCTCCCGGCGCCTCGCCGGACTGCTCGCCACCCTCGTCGCCGCCTCCTTCGTCATCTTCGCCGCCGTGTACGCGGCACCCGGCGATCCTGCCGTCTTCCTGGCCGGCGGCCGCGACAAGCTCACCCCCGAAAAGCTCGACCTGGTGCGCGCGCAGTACCACCTCGACGAGCCGCTCGTCGTGCAGTACGGGCGCTGGCTCGGCGACTGTCTCCACTTCGACCTCGGTCGCTCCTTCAAGTACGGCGACCAGGTCGCCGACCTGGTCGCAGCCCGCTTCCCGACGACACTCGCCCTCGTCGCCTACGCGACCGTGCTCTTCGTCGTCCTCGGCGTCGGCGCGGGAATCCTCGCCGCCGTGCGCCGCGGCACCTGGATCGACTCGGCGGTCGTCGGCGGCACGACACTCGCCGCGTCGGTGCCTTCGTTCGTCTCGGCCATCGCCCTGGTCGCCCTGTTCGGCGTGCAGCTGGGCTGGTTCCCGGTGTCCGGCAGCGGCGATGGCTTCGCCGGCGGCCTCCACCATCTGACCCTGCCCGCCCTCTCGCTCGCCCTGGGCGCGCTCGCCCTGATCAGCCGGGTCACGCGACAGTCGATGGTCGACGCGGGTGCCGCCGACCACGTGGAGGCCGCTCGTGCCTCCGGCATCCCCGAACGCGAGATCGTGCTCCGGCACGTCCTGCGCAACGCGCTCGGCCCGATCGTCACCATGTGCGGTCTCGTCATGGCGGGCATGCTCGCCGGCACCGTCGTCGTCGAGACGGCGTTCGGGATCAGCGGCGTCGGATCACTGCTCGTCGGCGCGATCAACACCCATGACTTCCCGGTCGCACAGGCCGTCCTCCTCCTCATGGTCACCGGCTACATCGTGGTCACCACCCTCGTCGACCTGGTCCACCCGCTGCTCGACCCGCGGGTGAAGGAGGCCGCAGCATGAGCGCCCAGACCCTCGCACCCATCGGCCTGGAACCCGCAAAGGAACGGCGCCCCTTCGGCGTCGTCGTCGCGGGCGGCGTGATGACCCTCGTCGTACTCGCCGCGGTCCTCGCCCCTCTGCTCGCCCCGTACGCACCCGACACCATCGACCTCTCGGCGTCCCTCGTCGGCACGAGCGGCGACCATCTCCTCGGGACCGACTCCTCCGGGCAGGACCTGCTCTCCCGAGTCCTGTACGGAGCCCGCACCAGCCTCATCGCCCCGATCCTGCTGCTGGCCATCGCGGCAGTCCTCGGCGTCACCCTCGGCACGCTCGCCGCCTGGCGCGGCGGCTGGGTGGACACCCTCGTCTCCCGCCTCACCGACGTCATGTACGCCTTCCCCGGGCTCCTGTTCACCGTCCTGATCATCGCTGTCTTCGGTTCCGGCATGACGACGTCCGTGCTGGCCCTCGGACTCGCGTACACCCCGACCGTCGCCAAGTACACCCGCTCTGTGGCGCTCGCCGAGCGCCGCAAGCCGTACATCGACGCCTACCGGGTCCTGGGCATGGGCGGCGCACGGATCTGCGCCCGCTTCCTCGTCCCGAACCTCGGCCGGTCCGTCGTCGGCTATCTGGTGGTCCTCTTCGGCGAGGCCCTGATGTCCCTGGCCACGCTCTCCTACCTGGGATTCGGCGCCCAGCCGCCCAGCTCCGACTGGGGACTGATGGTCCAGGAGGGGCAGGCCGCCGTCGTCCAGGGCGCACTCCTGCCCGCGCTGGTACCGGGCTTCGCCATCGCCCTCGTCGTGGTGTCCTTCAACGTCGTCGGGGTCTGGGCCGCCGACCGACTCGGCAGCAGGAAGTAGCCATGCTCCTCGACATCGACAACCTCACCCTGCAACTGCCCGGCACCGCCCGGCCCGTCCTCAACGGCGTCTCCCTCCAGGTGGCGAGCGGCGAAGTGGTCGGCCTGGTGGGCGAGTCCGGCTCGGGCAAGTCCACCACCGCCAAGGCGGCTCTGCGCACACTGCCCGACGGAACAGCCATATCCGGATCCGTACGCGTCGACGGTACGGACGTCCTCGCCCTGACCGGCGACGACCTGCGCCACCACCGCTCCCGTACGGTCGCCATGGTCCACCAGGACCCGCGCTCCGCCCTCAACCCGGTCCGCCGCGTCGGCGACTTCCTCGTCGAACGGCTGACGGGAACCGGCCTCGACAGGAAGACGGCCCGCACCCGGGCCGTCGAACTCCTCGGCACCGTCGGCCTCTCCGACCCCGAACGCCGGGCCCGCCAGCGCCCGCACGAACTGTCCGGAGGCATGCTCCAGCGGGTCGTCATCGCCGGCGCCCTCGCAGCCGAACCCAGGCTGCTGCTCGCGGACGAGGCGACCAGCGCCCTGGACGTCACCACCCAGGCGGAAATCCTCTCGCTCCTGCGCACCCTGCGCGCCGACCGGAGCCTCGGCCTCCTGTTCATCACGCACGACCTCCACCTCGCCGCCGCGTACTGCGACCGCGTGTACGTCATGTACGCGGGCAGAGTCGTCGAGCAACAGCCCGCCACCCAGCTCTTCGACCGGCCACGCCACCCCTATACGAAGGGACTGCTCGCCTGCTCGCCGACGCTTGGGGAGGGGCGACGGGACCTGCGCCCGATCCCCGGGCGCCCGCCGTCCCTCGCGGACACGTTCGGCGGCTGCGAGTTCGCGGACCGCTGTGCCGACGCGGAACCGGCGTGCTCGACCTGGTCGCCCGAGCCGTCACCCCTGTCCGACGGGGGCAGCGCGACCTGCCGCCGACTGCCCGAACCCCCGGCCCTGCCCCGACTCCACTGAAGAGGAGCGTCCGATGACCGCCGAAGTACCGCAGGACGCACCGCTGTTGGCGGTGGAAGGACTGCGCAAGACGTACGGCCTGCCGGGCGGAGGGCGTCTCACCGCAGCCGACAGCGTCACCTTCACCGTCCCGGCGGGCGGCTCGCTCGGCATCGTCGGCGAGTCCGGATCCGGCAAGACGACCGTCGCGCGCATGCTCGTGGGCCTCGTACGGCCCGACGCCGGCACCGTCTCCGTCTCCGGCCGGACCCGCACACCACGCACCCCGCGCGGCAGCCGGGCACGCCTCGCGCGGGCCCGCGAGATCCAGATGGTCTTCCAGGACCCGTACGTGTCCCTGGACCCCCGGCTCACGTCCCGCCAGTGCCTGACCACGGCCCTGCGCCTGCACGGCCGGGACGAGTCCCTCGCCGACGGACTCCTGGAACAAGTAGGCCTCGGCGCACGTGAGTCGGGAGCCCGGCCGCACGGCCTGTCCGGCGGCCAGCGCCAGCGGCTCGCCATCGCGCGGGCGCTGGCTGTCGACCCCGAGGTGCTGGTCCTCGACGAGGCGGTGGCCGCGCTCGACGTGTCGATCCAGGCACAGATCCTGCTCCTGCTCGAAGAGATCCGCCGCGACACCGGGGTCGCCCTGGTCTTCGTCAGCCATGACCTGGCGGTCGTCCAGCACATCACGGACGAGGTCGTGGTCATGCGCCGAGGCACCGTGGTCGAACAGGGTAGGACGGCCGACGTCCTGGCCGCTCCACGGGACCCGTACACGCGGCTGCTGCTCGCCTCGGTGCCGCGCGCGGGCTGGGATCCGGCGGATGCGGAGAGGGCGCGGGCGGCCACGGTGTGAACGTCGTGATCGGCCGCGCCCGTCCGGGGCGGCGGCCGGCCAACTGCCGACGGCCCGGTGCACCGGACCGTCGGCAGAGTGCCACGGGGAAGCAATCGCGTCAGGACAGCGGCTCCACCCACACATCCCGGAATCGCACCTTGTTCCCGTGGTCCTGGAGCCGGATCGCCCCCGCTGCCGCGGACTCCGGGTCGCCCGCGCCCGTCGGGCCGTCGACCGCCACGTTGTCGTGGACCTTTTTGCCGTTCCACAACACCGTGACCCTGGCGTCGGACGTCTTCTTGCCGTCCGCGCCGAAGCGGGCCGCGCGGAACGTGATGTCATACGTCTGCCAAGTCTCCGGCGCTGTGGACGCGTTGAGGTCGGCGGCCTTCTTCTGGTAGATCGCCCCCGCCTCGTTGTTCGCGAGCTTCTCCACACCGAACGAGTCGAGGATCTGTACCTCGTAACGCTCCTGGAGATAGACCCCGCTGTTGCCCCGGTTCTGCCCGGTCACGTCGTCCGGCAGCTTCGGCACCCGGAATTCGACGTGCAGCCTGAAGTCCTGGAAGTGCTGCTTCGTGCGCAGGTCGCCGCAGCAGACCTCCATGGACTTCTCGGCGGTGTGCGGCCATTCCGCGCTGCGACCGTCGGAGTGCTGCCAGGCGGTGGAGATGCTCCCGCCGGAGAACAGGTCGATCCGGGCGCCGGGCCGGCGCACGTCGAGCGCGTCGAGATTCACATGACCGGTGTCACCGGACCCGACGGCGTACGTGATCGTGTTGCGGCCCTTGCGCAGTTCGAGCCGCTCGGTCTTGGTGGACCAGCGGTTCCACTCGCCCGTGGACGGCAGGCTCGTCTGCTTCGGTTCACCGCCGTTGACGATGACGCTGACGGTCTTGGTGCCGGGTGCGGGGTGCGGGCCGTTCGCGTAGCGCAGGCCGACGTCGTACGTGCCCTTCTGGTCGACCGTGACGCCGAAGGTCGCCTTCGCCCCCTGCTCGCCGAAGCCGTCGACGAAGCCTCCGCCGGTGTAGCCGGCGTGCTCAGTGTCGATGCCGGCACTGCCGGAGAGCTTCGCGGACTCGGCGTCGTAAGTGGTGACCGGCTCCTCGGGGCCAGGCTTGGCGTTCAGCGTGTACCAAGCCTCGGTCGACCACAGCTGCTCGCCCTCGGACGACGAGAACGGGCGGGGTGAGCGCACATGCACCACGCGGTCCGGCTTCAGGCCGGGGATGGTGAGCCGGACCTTGCGGCGGTCGTCGGAGAGCGTCGCCGACGTGACCGGCAGCGACTCCTCGTCGACCTTCGGTCCGCCGTACGCGGGTGCCGGCACATAGCGCCACTGCTCGACGGAGTACGCGCCCTTGGTCAGCTTGGTCGCCGTCTCCTCGGACAGGGGCTTGGTGTAGGTGAGTTCGAAGCCGTCGCGGGTGGCGCGCATCGTCTTGATGTCGAAGGCGGTCCGCCCGGTCGGCGTCAGCTTCTGCAGTCCGAAGCGGAGCTTGCCCTCCTGGCCCCAGTTGCCGTCGGCGCCGAGCCCGCCGGTGTAGATCGCGCCGTCGGGCCCGGTGCTGATCCGGGTGATGCCGGACTCGAGGCCCTGTGTGTGCCGGAACACCGCACCTTGGTACTCGCCGGCGACCTTCTCCAGGTCGGCCCGCTGGAGACCGCCGTAGGTCACGTCGCCGAAGACCATCTGTCCGGCGAACGGCCCCTTCTTCAACTGCATCGGCGTACTGGGTGAGTTGGCGATCTCGTTCTGCGGCAGCCAGAGCGCCGGCTTGGTGACGGGCTGGTCGTCGAAGGGACCGTCCGGGTTCATGTAGTGGTTGAAGAACCGGTCCTGCTTGATGTGCACCAGCTTGGACGCGGGCAGCCAACCGCCCTGGTTGTCCGCGACGAACAGATCGTCACCCGGGCCACGCCCGATCCCGTTCGGGGTACGCAGACCGCCGGCGAGGTAACTGACCTTGCCCGTCCTTTTGTTGACCTTGATGGTCGTGCCGCGGTTCGGCGCGGGCTGCGGATCCGTGCTCGCTCCGCCGTAGTTGATCGCGACCGAGAGATTCAGATAGAAGTCGCCCTTGTCGTAGAGCAGACCGAAGGCGAACTCGTGGAAGTTCCCGCCGTACGGCCACTCGGCGATCTTCCGTTTCCGGTCGACGACGTCGTCGCCGTCGGTGTCGTCGAGCTCGGTCAGCTGATGCTTCTCGGAGACGTACAGCTTCCCGTCCACGTACTTGATGCCCATCGGCTCCTTGAGCCCGTCGGCGATCTTCTTGTACGTGACCTTGTCGGGCCCGGTGTCCCCGGTGACGTGGTCGAGGAGGTACACCTCGCCCTTCGTCTCGGTGCTGCCGCCCCAGGTGGTGATCGCGAGGCGGTCGTCGGGAAGCCAGTCCATCGCGGAGACCTGCGGCTCGAAGCCTTCGGGCCGCAGATCGGTCAGCTTGTAACCGGGGTTGACCTCGGTCAGCGGCAGCCCGTCGCCGGGGGTGTCGTACGTCCCCTCGCACTCCTTGCGGCCGGGCGCCGTCACGCGTACGACACCGGCGTCCGTGCTCAGCACGGAGTTCGGCACGGTGGTGAACTCATCTGCTCCCGGCGGCTTCCACTGCAGGGTGACCTGTTGACCGCCGCCCGCGTCGAAGTGGTCGATGCGCAGCGACCGATAGCCGGCGTTCAGGGTGATCTCGCCGTCCTTGGGCTCGGCTCCGTGCAGCCCGTCGTGATCGATGACCTGCTGTTCGCCGAGGAAGAGCCGCGAACCGTCGTCACTGATCAGCCGGAATTTGTACGAGCCGGCCTCGGGCACGTTCAGATTGCCGATGATCTGCGAGACGAAGTTGTCGTTGAACCCGAAGCCTTCCGTGGAGGTCCAGTCGGCGGTGGGGATCAGCTTGTCGACATTCGGAGTCTGCGCGGGCTTGAGATCGCACAGCTTGCTCAGCGGTGACTGGATGTCGAAGACGCGCAGGGTCACCCCCGGTTCCTGCGGGGGCAGATCCGCGAACGGCCGCGGATCGTCATCGGCCGCGGACGGCGCCGGGGCGACCAGGCCGGCGCCGAGGAGAGCGGTGAGCAGCAGCCCGGTGGCTCTTCGGGCGCCGCGACGTCTGGAGCGGGACAAGTGCACGGGGCGTGGCGTCACTCTTCCTCCTGCGTGCTTCCGCTGTGGGTAACGCAGACTTCTGTGGTCGAGCGACGCTCAGCGTAGGGATGGGGTCGCGGAGCGTCCATGCTTTGTCCACAAAAAAGAGAAACGGAACGGGAGTTGGCCGAGACGCTGCCACTTGAACGCTCTCGCGTGACACTCTGCCGTAGGGGGCCGCCGTGTTCCCTGCGCCTCGTGTGTGCCGCACCATGCGGCCGTGTCGACCGGGAGCGTGCGGGGTCGGCCCGGCGTGCTGGACAGTGGCGGGGTGCTTTTTGCCGGGGTGCGGACCAGGGGGTCGCCGGGGCCACGGTGTAGACCGTGGGCGACGTCAGCTGCCGCGCTGGAGACGCGTACCGGCGACAGGGGCCCAAGGTGCCGCCGGAGTGATTGATCTGGTCGTGTCCGGCACCGGGCCATTGGTCGGTGCCGGACACCCTTTGGGCCTCGTCGAGTCGCGGGAGCCGGTTCGACCCCCTTCGCGGGCGCCTGCGGAGAGGGGGAGGCGGTGCGCCCGCTCCGGAGCTACACCCCGGTGGCGCCGTCGATCCGCTCCCGAAGCAGGTCGGCGTGGCCGTTGTGGCGGGCGTACTCCTCGATCATGTGGACGTAGATCCAGCGGAGGCTGACGGCCTGGTCCATGAAGCAGCCGGTGTCGGTCAGGGCGCGTTCGGTGCAGAGCTCGCGCGCTCGGGCCGTCTCCGTGTGCCAGGTAGCGAGGGCGTCCCCCAGGGTTGCGCCCTCAGCCAGCGCGAAGCCACCGTCGGGGGCGGACGGGTCGGCCTGCGGATCGTAGATGGGCGGGACCTGTTCCCCGGCGAACACTCGGCGGAACCAGTTCCGCTCCACCTCCGCCATGTGCTGGACGAGGCCCGTCAGGGTGAAGCCGGACGGTGGCACCGGCGCGACAGCGGCCTGCTCATCGTCCAGGCCCTCACACTTCATCGCCAGCGTGCTGCGGTGAAAGTCGAGCCAGCTCTCGAGCGTGATGCGCTCGTCGGCGTTCAGGGGCGGCATGGGGCGTTCGATGGCGCTCATCGGTCGATTATCGCCCGCAGTTGGCACTGGTGAAGGTGCTGGTGCCGGCGCCTTGGCCGAGAGTGGGCGGACAGGGTGGAGCCAGGCGGTGAGGGCGCCGGCCGTGGTCGTTGGTACCCACCGCATGCCGGGGAGCTTCTCAAGGATTGGATGCGACGCGGCCATTGACATCGACCGGGACCCGGGGCCAAGCTCCCCGAGACGGATGTTAACGATACCACGATCTTGGTCAGCAGCCTGAGGGAGCCGCCCCATGACAGGCCGTCACCCGCCCATCGGACCCGCTCGAACGTCCACCGGACGTACCTTCCCCAGCCGCCGCACGCTCCTTCGTGCGGCCGTGGCCGGCACCTCCGCCGCCGTCGCGGCGCCACTGGTCAGCGCGTGCGGCACCGCCGCCGGACAGCCGCCCGGCAAGGTGGCCCTGCACGGGGACAACCCGTCATGGGTCGCGCCCCTCGAAGCGGCGGGTGAGGCGATGCGCTCGATCGACGGCCTCGAACTCGTTCCTGAGGTCATCCCGTCCCTGGAGTCCTTCGAACAGGTCGTCAAGTCCTCGCTGCGTACCAACAAGACACCGGACATGCTCAAGTACTGGTCCGGCTACCGCCTGCAGGATCTGGCCCGCACCGGCGGCATCGTCGACCTGTCGGTCCACTGGGCGAGCGCGGCCCGCAAGGGTTGGGTGGACCCGGCGCTGCGCTCCGCGGTCAGTTACCGCGGCCGCGTCTACGGCCTTCCGATGAACCTGGCCTACTACGTGTTCTTCTACAACCCCGAGGTCTTCCGTGCCAACGGCCTGACGAAGCCGGAGACGTGGGACGACTTCCTGCACATCGCCGGCCGGCTCAAGAGTGCCGGCGTCACACCGCTGCACGGCACCACTGCGGGGCGGTGGCCGGCGTTCATCTGGTTCCAGGAGATCCTCAGCCGCCAGGACCCGCAGTTCTACGAGGACCTCCTCAACGGGCGGGCCCGCTACACCGATCCGCGCGCCGAACGGGCCCTGCGCACCATCGCGTCCTTCTTCGACAAGGACTGGTTCACGTCGATGGACATGGACCACGCCGCGGCCGCCGCGGGCGTCGTGCACGGCAAGGTCGGCATGGTGCCCTGCGGGAGCTGGCTGGGCGGCACCTTCGCGGGCGTCGGCGGCAAGCCGGGCAAGAACGTCGACGCGTTCGTCCTGCCGATGCAGAACACCCGGGTCCGCCCCGCCACCGTCTTCGAGACCAGTGCCCTGGTCTGCACGGTCAAGGGGCCCGACCGCGACGAGGCCTACCGGGCCGCCGGTGCCTGGCCGCACCCGCAGGTGATGAAGGCGTTCTCGCACACGCTGCAGGACGGCTGCCCCAACCCGACGGTGCCGCCCGCCAACACGATCATCGACGGGGTGGCCACGACGGTGCGGGAGAAGAAGGCCCGCCTGCTCAATCGCTTCTGGGAACTCGGGCCGCCCGAGCTGGTCGAGTCCACGGTCGACGACCTGGCGGGATTCCTGATCGACCCGTCCTCGTACCGACAGGTGCTGCGGACCATGCAGGGCCGGGCCGACGAGGCCTGGACGGTGTGGAAGGAGGCGGAAGGCTCATGACGGACACTGTCGGCGTGCCCCCGGCGGCCGGACTGACGACGGCACCCGCGGCGCGACGCCGGATCCCTGCCCGTACACCGCATCAGGCGAAAGGGAGGGCCCGTGGCAGCGGCCGGCTGGGAGGCCCCCTCAGCGGTCTTCCCTGGGCGCTGCCCGCACTGCTCCTGGTCGGTGTGCTGCTCGTGTATCCGTTCTTCCGCAGCGTCTACGGCAGCCTCTTCGAGGACAACGGCTTCACGAGCCACTACACGGGCCTCGACAACTACGTGCGGCTCGCCGAGGATCCGATCTTCGGCCGGTCGCTGCTGAACACCGTCATGTGGGTGGCAGGCACGCTCCTGCTGCCCGTCGTGGCCGGTCTCGCCATCGCCGTGGCGACGCACCGGATGCGCTTCGGACGGATCGCGCAGCTGGTTGTCGTGCTGCCGTGTGCGATCTCAGGTGCCGCGACCGCCGTGCTGTGGAAGTTCATCCTCACCTCCGAGGGCTCGCTCAACCAGGTGCTGCAGGGCCTCGGCCTGGACTCGCTGGTACGGCCCTGGCTTCTCGAATGGCCGCAGAACACCGTCTCGATGATCGTGGCCAGCACCTGGCAGGCCACCGGACTGAACGTCGTCCTGTTCGCCATCGGCCTGAGCGCCATCCCGCGGGAGACCGTCGAGGCGGCCGAGCTGGACGGCGCCACCGGATGGCGGATGTTCCGCCACATCACGCTGCCTCAACTGCGGTCCGTGAGCGTGGTGGTGATCGGCATGGCCATCGTCAACAGCCTCAAGGCCTTCGACATGATCTGGGTGCTCACCCAGGGCGGCCCAGCCCGCTCCTCCGAGACCCTGGCCCTGACCATGTACCGCGAGTCCTTCCGGCTCTTCCACGTCGGGTACGGCTCCGCCGTCGCCCTCGTCCTGTCCGTCATCGTCGTCGCGTCCTCATGGATGTACCTGCGCCGGCAGATGCCCGAGACGTCCCCGCGCTGATCCGAGCCGCTCGACAAGGAGTGACATCCCGTGGGAAGGACCTTCCGCAACCTCTTCGTCGCCGGCTGTGTGGTGCTCTGGCTGATCCCGGTGTACCTCCTGGCCGTCAACGCGCTGACGCCGGTCACCGAGTACGCCGGCCGACCCGACTGGGCCCCCCACGGCTTCGCGCTGTGGGACAACCTCTCGACCGCCTGGAGCCAGGCGGGCATCGGCGACAGCTTCCTCAACTCACTGACGTACGCCGTGGTGTGCGGCGCCGCCGCGGTGATCGTCGCCGCCATGGCCGCCTTCGCCGTGGTCGTGCTGCCCATCCCCAAGCCCGCGTTCTGGTTCTGGCTCATCTACTCAGGGACCCTCTTCCCGCTGCAGATGTTCCTGGCGCCGCTGTTCGGCATGTACGCCGACGGCGATCTCTACGACACCCGGCTCGGCCTGATGCTCGTGTACGCGGCGTGGGCCGTCCCGTTCGCCTTCTTCCTCATCCGCAATCAGATGACCACGATGCCGCCCGAGCTCACCGAGGCGGCCATGATCGACGGTGCCTCGTTCCGTCGCATCTTCTGGCGCATCCACGTGCCGTTGATGGGCTCCAGCCTCGGGGCGGCGTTCATCTTCCAGTTCACCGCCGTCTGGAACGACCTGCTGTTCGGCATCACGCTGAGCCGCAGCCCCGACATCCAACCGGTGATGGCTGCCCTCACCTCGCTCAACAACGCCTACGCCTCCTCGGGCCCGCCCGTCATCCTGGCCGGCGCGCTGATCGTCTCGCTGCCCACGCTCGTCGTCTTCCTGACGCTCCGAGGCCTGTTCCTGCGTGGCGTCACCGCGAGCGCACGCTGAGCCCCAGCTCCCCGACCCGACTTTTCTCACCTGAACTTGGAGATGTCCGCATGACCACACGGGCCCTCGTCCGTAGCACCGACTGGGACAACGACCGGATTCGCGAGAGCCTGCGCGGCTCCGTCGTCAGCGCGGAAGGCAGTCTGGGAGGGAGCGCGCTGCGGCTGACCACCGAGCCTCTGATGCGCCGGGCGGAAGGGGGTGGCCTGCTGCAGTCCCTCCGGGTGGATGCGGTGAACGGCCCCTCGATACCGGCCGACCTCGCCGTGCGCACCGCCTCCGGGGCGCTGCTGTCCGCCGAGCGCATTCCGGGGCCGGGCGACTCCGTCCGGCTGCTGCTGCCGGCCGTCGACACGGCGCAGCGGGTCACGCTGGCCCTGCCGGAAGGAGCGGGAGGCGAAGGCATCGACGTGACGCTCACCCCGCAGCGCCAGTGGACCATCCACCTCGTGCACCATTCGCACCTGGACATCGGCTACACCGACCCGCAGGGCCGGGTGCTCGCCGAACACCTCTCGTTCCTCGACTCGTGCCTGGAGCTCACCCAGGCCACCGACGACTGGGCACCCGAGTCCCGGTTCCGCTGGTGCGTCGAGTCCTTGTGGTCCTTCAAGCAGTGGGCCGACGCCCGTCCGGCGGAACAGGTGGAGGAGTTCGTCCAGCGGGTGCGCGAGGGCCGGATCGAACTCACCGCGATGCCCTTCAACCTCCACACGGAGACCTGTTCCACCGACGAGCTGCACGAACTGATGCGCCTGGCCCACGACGTACGCGAGCGGTACGGCGTCCCCTTCACCTCCGCCATGCAGACCGATGTGCCCGGATCCGTCGTGGGTCTCGTCGACGCGCTGAGCTCGGCAGGCATCAAGTACCTGTCCGTGGCGCACAATTGGGCCGGACGGTCGGTGCCGCACCTGGTGGGCGGGGAGAAACTGCCCCGCCTCTTCCGCTGGCGTGCGCCCAGTGGCAACAGCCTGCTCGTCTGGGTCACGGACACCCCGCACGGCCTGGCCTACATGGAGGGCCCCCTCCTCGGCTTCGACACCGACTACTCCAGCGTCGACGACCTGCTCCCGGCCTACCTGACCTCACTCGCCACCAACCCCTACCCCTACCGCGGCGGGGTGTTCGGCTGGACCATGGACCAGGAGGAGATCAAGCGCGAGCCCTACCCGTGGGACGTGCTGCACCTGCGCGTGCAGGGCAAGTTCGGCGACAACGCGCCGCCGCGGCGGATCATCGCCGACACGGTGCGCCGCTGGAACGAGACCTGGGCCTACCCGCAGCTGCGGCTCTCGCGCAACGAGGACTTCTTCACCGACGCCGAGGCCCGGCTCGGCGACCGGATCCGCACCTTCGAGGGCGACTGGACCGACTGGTGGGTGGACGGCGTGGGCTCCGGAGCCCACCCGTTGTCCCTCGCCCGGACCGCGCAGGCCGTCGTCGCCGACGCGCAGACCCTCGGCACCTTCGCGGGAGTCCTCGACGCCTCAGGAGCAGCCGACGACACCCGCGACGCGGCCGGCGTGTACGAGGCCGTGTCACTGTTCGACGAGCACACCTGGGGCGCCGGAGACCCCTGGACGCACGGACACGACCACGGCCACTCCGGAGAGCAGCAGTGGCACTGGAAGTACGGGCAGGCCCTGCGCGCCCACGACGACGGGCAGTCGCTCCTGAACCGGGCCGGCGCCCGCCTGGGCCAGCGCCTTGCCCGTCCCGCCGACGTCCCGGCCTCGTACCACGTGGTCAACACCTGCTCCTGGCCGCGCACAGACGTCGCCCAGATCTTCCTGCCGGAATCCAGCGTCCCGCTGGAACGGTCCGTGGCCGTGCGCGACGCCCGTACCGGCGAGCGCCTGCGACACGAGGAGCGCCCGCAGATCAACGACACCCACCGCGACGCCGGCCGCTTCCTGCTGGTCCGCGTCGACGACGTGCCACCCGCCGGCTCCGTCCGCCTCGACGTGTTCACGGTCGACGACGAGGGTGCGCGCGCGGGGGAGGACGGTTCGGTCAGGGCCGCCACCGGATGGAACCCCACCGGCGGCTCCGAGCGCGAGAACCCGGCTCACAGTGCCGCCGCGGCCCACGCGCATCCCGATCCGCTGCTCCTGGAGAACGAACACCTCGCTGTTCGGGTCGACTTGGCCGGTGCGTGTATCGCCTCCGTCGTGGACAAGGCGAGCGGGCGCGAACTGGTCCGGGCGGACTCCATCACCGGCTTCAACGCCTACATCCACGACAGCTACACCACGGCGGGCGGCTTCAACCACAACTCCAGCCGCACCACCGCTTCCGACCGCCTCGAACACCTGGGCAACCGTTCCGTCGCCCCGCCGGCCGCGCTCATCGCCCGCCACTCCACGGCCACCGCGGAGACACTCACGTACGAGACGCGCCCGCCGGGCGCCAACCGGGTGCGCACCACCCTCACTCTGCCGCACGGCGTCGGCCGCCTCGACATCGAGAACCAGGTCGACAAGGAAGCCACCCTCGGCAAGGAGAGCGCCTACTTCGCGTTTCCCTTCGCCTTCGAGACGCCCACGGTGCGCATGGAGGCCTCCGGCGGCGCGACCGGCACCGGACTGCCGGTCATCCCCGGCTCCGCGCTGCACATGCGGGCCGTGCGCCGCTGGATCACTCTGCAGGAGGACGATCTCGCCGTCGCCTGGGCCACACAGGACGCACCCCTGGTCCAGTTCGGCAACATCGCCCTGCCCTACGCCCCGTTCCCCAAGACCATGGGCCACGACGAGCCTGCGACCGTCTACTCCTGGATCCACAACAACCTCTGGGACACGAACTTCCCCAGCGAGCAGGCCTTCGAGTTCACCTTCCGCTACAGCCTCTCCAGCACGCGCAGCGCCGATGCGGCCGACATCGGCCCGCGCACCGCGGCCGGCATCTCACGCCCACTGCACGCGGTTCGGGCCCGCGGACCGGTGTCCGACCAGGCCGCGGACGGGCTGGGCTTCGTGACGGTGGGAGACCCGCGTGTACGTCTCGTCGGAGCCACCACCCCCGACGCGGACGGAGCCGTGCTGCTGCGCCTGCAGTCCTTCGCCGAGGAACCCGTCGCGTGCCCGGTGCGCGCACTCTTCCCGTTCTCCGAGGCCCGCAGCGCCGACTACCACGGCCGGGCCGCGGACGAACTGACCGTCAGGGACGGCGAGGTCACCGTCGACCTGCCCGCACTCGGTACGACCGCGGTGCTCTTCCGCCGCTGACACCCATGCCCGAGGAGGTTTCGTGTACCGGCTCGACCCGCGATACGCCCCCGTTCCACAGGCCGTTCTGAGCACCGGCTGGCAGGCGGTGGCCGCTCAACTCCCCACGGGCCCGGCGGTGGTGGCCGTGGAGGGATCACCGTCCGTCGACTGGGACGCGCTCGGCGAGCAGCTGCGCCGTGAACTCGCCGCCCGCGGCGTCCAGGTCGCCCTGCTCGACGTACGTGCCCACTACGCGCCACCCGCCGAGCTCCGCAAGCGCACCGAGCGGCCGGAGGACGAGGAAGACCCCTACTTCCGCAAGCTCGCCGACAACCCTCTCGACGACCTCTTCGACACGCTCCCCACACCGACACCGCCCGACGAGGGCCTGCTCATCGTCCACGGGCCCGGCGCCGCACTCGTCGACCACCACCTGCTCTGGTACGCCGACGTGCCCAAGCGGTACGCGGAGGCGGCCGCGGTCGCGGGCACCGGCGGCGTGAACCTCGGCCTTCCGGGCGAGAAGCCCGACCTGCGGCGGCTGTTCTACAGCGACTGGCCGATGCTCGACCGGCACCGGGACGCGCTGGCCCACCGGCTCGACGGCTGGCTCGACATGCAGAACCCCGACCACCCGGTGTCGCTCGACGGGCCCGGACTCCGGGCCACGTACGCCGCTCTCGCGAGCAAGCCCGTGCGCACCCGCCCCTACTTCAACTCCACGCCATGGGGCGGGCACTGGGCCCAGCGCACGCTCGGCTTCAACCCCGACGCGCGCAACACCGCCCTCGGCTACGAGCTGATCGCGCCCGAGGCGGGCATCCTCGTCGGCACCGGGCCGCAGGCCCAGGCCGAGGTGCCGTTCCAGCTCATGTGCGTCCTGGAGCCGGACCGTGTCCTCGGTCAGGAGGTCCACGCCCGCTTCGGGGCGTCGTTCCCTCTCCGGTTCGACTACCTCGACACCGTCGGCGGCGGCAACCTCTCGGTGCACTGCCACCCCAAAGAGCTGTACATGCGCGAACGATTCGGCTGGCCCTACACCCAGCACGAGACGTACTACATGACGCTCGGCAGTCCCGACACCCGGGTGTTCCTCGGCCTGCGCGAGGACGCCGACGTCGAGGCGTTCCGCGGGCAGGTACGGAAAGCCGCGACGGGCGGCATGCCCCTGGACGTGGAGGACCACGTCCTGACGTTCCCCGCCGAACAAGGCCGACTGTTCATGATTCCCGCAGGCACCCCGCACGCCAGCGGGGCCGGCAACCTCGTCCTGGAGATCAGCGCCACGCCCTACCTGTACAGCCTGCGGTTCTACGACTGGCTGCGCCCCGACGCCGACGGCAACCCGCGCCCGCTGCCCTACGAGCACGGTTTCGCCAACCTGGAGACCGCCCGGCGCGGCGACGCGGTCGCCCGCGACCTGGTGCAGCAGCCGCGCACCCTGCGCACCGGCACGGGCTGGCGAGAAGAGGTCATCGGTGCACTTGAGGAGATGTTCTACGAGGTCAGAAGGTATGTACTCGACGCCGGGGCCGAAGCCGACGACGACACCGCGGGACGGTTCCACATCCTGAACGTCGTCGAGGGTGACGGCGTGAGCGTGCACACCGCGGCGGGTGACCGGCACGAGCTGGCGTACGCGGAGACGCTCACCGTTCCGGCCGCCGTGGGCCGGTACTCGGTGCGAGCGGACGGGGGACCGGTCCGGGTCGTGAAGGCCCTCGTCCGTTGATCCCGGTCCTCGAAATCGGCGGCACCCACGTCACGGCGGCCGTCGTCGACCTGCCCGACGGCCGTGTCGGGCGGCGCTCCCGCCGGCCGCTCGACCCGCACGCCGGCGCCGAGGAGATCCTCGGCGCCGTACGGCGTTGCGCCGACCACCTCGACGTCCCCGTGGGCACGCGATGGGGCATGGCGGTGCCGGGGCCCTTCGATTACGCGCAAGGCTTCGCGCTCTTCGCCGGGGTCGGCAAGTTCGAGGCCCTGTACGGGGTGGACGTGCGCACGGCGCTGCTGCGCGACCTGCGGCAACGGCCGGGTGACGTCGTCTTCCTCAACGACGCCCACGCCTTCATGATGGGCGAGTGGGCCGCGGGTGCCGGGCGCGGACACTCCCGTGCCGTCGGCATCACGCTCGGCACCGGTGTCGGCTCGGCCTTCCTCGTCGACGGCGCGATCGTCGCGCGGGGGCCGGGGGTGCCGCCCGAGGGGCGCATGGACCTGACCGAGGCCGGCGGCGCACCATTGGAGGAGTCCGTGTCCCGCCGGGCCATCCTCGCCCGGTTCGGCGACCCGTCCGCCGACGTGCGGGACATCGCCGACCTGGCCAGGGCGGGGCAGCGGCGCGCCCGGCGCGTCCTGGACGACGCCTTCACGACGCTCGGATCCGTCCTCGCACCGAGACTGACCGCGTTCGGGGCGACGACTCTGGTCGTCGGTGGTTCGATGGCCGGTTCCTGGGACCTGGTCGCTCCCGCGCTGCACGCGGGACTCGCCGAGGGAGGCTGGGCGCCGGACGCCACAGGCCCGGATGACCGTCCGGAACGTCCCAGGCGGCATACTCGTGCGATGCAACCCGCAGGCCTCGCCGGGGACGCCGCGCTGATCGGCGCGGCCCACGCCGTTGCCGCACGCGACTGACGACGGGGGGAGAGACCGCGATCATGCCCGGCACCCGCGGGGAGAAGGACCCGCAACCGACACTGCGCGACGTCGCGCAGCGTGCGCACGTGAGCGCCATGACGGTCTCGCGTGTCCTGCGCGACGACCCCAAAGTGCTGCCCGAGACCGCCGCTCGGGTGCGCGCCGCCGTCGCCGAACTCGGCTACCACCGCAACGAGATGGCCCGCAGCCTGCGCCTGGGCAGCAGCACGGGGCTCGTCGGGCTCGTGGTCACCAACCTCGCCAACCCCTTCTACTCCCGCCTCGCTCTCGGCGTCGACGCCGTCGTCGCCGGGCACGGCCTGAAGACCGTCATCGGCAACACAGGACACGACCTCGACAGCGAGCGCGGCCTCGTGGCGGACCTGATCGCCCGGCGTGTCGACGGCATCGTCGTCGTCCCCGCCGACGACGACCAGCGCCACCTGGCCGCCGCGGCCGACAAGGGCGTACCCATCGTGGTGGCCAGCCGACCGCCGAACGGTTTCAGCGCCGACTGCGTCCTGGTCGACGACTACGGCGGCTCCCGCACGGCAACCCGACAGCTGCTCGACGCGGGACACCGCCGGATCGGCTTCCTCGGTTCCCCGCCGGCTGTCTATACGGGCGCCGAGCGATTGCGGGGCTTCACCGACGCGCTCGTCGAAGCGGGCCTCGAACGCGAACCGGGCTACGTACGGCTCGGGCAGCAGCAGACCGCCGAGGCTTCGCGTGCCACGTCCGAACTGCTGGCTCTGCCGGAGCCGCCGACGGCCCTGTTCTGCTCCAACAACCGCAACACCATCGGTGCCTTCCGCGCGATACGCGCCGCCGGCACCGCCACCGCACTCGCGGGCTTCGACGACTTCGAACTGGCCGACGCGCTCGGACTGCCGCTGATCATCGCGGCGTACGACAGTGACGAACTCGGAAGGGAGGCAGGCCGGTTGCTCGTGGACCGGCTCGGTGAGGCGCGTGCCCGGGGCACCGCCCGTCGCGTCGTCGTGCCCACCACTCTCGTCCGCTACGGCACGCCGGGGGAGCCGTGACGCGTGTGAGTGATCGCCGGAGGTCTACGTGTCGTGCTGCGGCAGCCGCCTCCGGCCGGGTTGCCAGGCACATGGTCGGCCGCTCGTGGACGGCATTCCTCTCACGGGCGCGCAAGGCCGTCATGACCAAGCACGGCACACACGTCGACGCCCTCCGCATTCGCTCTGTGGAGGCCGCGGGCGAGCGCGCCGACGTGCGGGACTGGGTGCGCTGTCTGTAACCCGGCACACCGGACGACCGGGCGCCCCTGTCCAAGCATCCATGCACGCCTGATGAACCGAGCCCGGCCGGGGCGGAGTTCTGCACGTTCCTGCTGAGGCTCGGGCGGCTCACGTGCCCGGGGACCACCGTGCGACGGCAACAAGCACATCATCCGCGGTCGTGGCCCTCCCGAGTGGCGCAACGGTGACGGCCCACAGCCCATACCCCTTCGAGGTGGGGCCCGTCACCATTACTGTCGTCGCCGGCCGGACGTAGCTTCCCGGTAACTCCTGGGACACGTACCGCTGTCCGGTACCGGGCGGCCAGGGCCGGGGGTTGTCCGTCTCCCCATCCCTCGCGATCACCTGGTGGCACGATGCATCCTGCTTCCCCCCACTCCTCGCGGCGCCGCTCCCGACGCGTGCTGCGGCCTGTCGACCGCGGACGGCGGCCGCGCTCCGGGTCCGCGGTCGCGCTGGTGCTGTCCGTGGTCGCCCTGATCCTCGGGCTGCTGTCCCCGGCGCCGGCGCAAGCCGCGTCCCTGCAGGAGGTGACGAGCTTCGGCTCCAACCCCGGCAGTCTGCAGATGTTCCGCTATGTCCCCGACGGGCTGCCGTCCGGGCGCCCTCTGGTGGTCGCCATGCACGGCTGCACCCAGTCGGCCGCGGCGTTCGACAGCGAGACCGGCTGGACCAAGTGGGCCGACACCTGGGGCTTCGCGCTGGTGCTGCCCCAGCAGAAGAGCGCCAACAACGCCAACTCGTGCTTCAACTGGTTCCAGTCGTCCGACTTCTCGCGCGGCCAGGGCGAGGCCCTGTCTGTCAAGCAGATGGTCGACAAGATGGCGGCCGACTACGGGACCGACCCCTCACGTGTCTACGTCACCGGCCTGTCCGCGGGCGGGGCGATGACCGCGGTCATGGCGGCCTCCTACCCGGACGTCTTCTCCGGAGCGGCGGTGGCCGCCGGTCTGCCCTTCGACTGCGCCCGCTCCGTCACCGACGGTCTGAGCTGCATGAACCCCGGCAGCAACCTCACCGCGCAGCAGTGGGGCGACAAGGTACGCGCGGCCGACCCCGGCTACGGCGGCCCCTATCCGACGGTGGCCGTGTGGCAGGGCTCCCAGGACACCACCGTCGCGCCGATGAACATGACCGAGCTCGTGGAGCAGTGGACCAATGTCCACGGCACCGACGCCACGGCCGACGTCAGCGACACCGTGCAGGGCTACCCGCACAAGGTCTACCAGGACGCTGCGGGCCGCGCCGTCGTCGAGTCGTACAGCATCACGGGCATGTCCCACGGCCAGCCGGTCGACCCCGGCACCGGGGCCACCCAATGCGGTACGGCCGGCCAGTACCTGCCGGACATGAACATCTGCGCCTCGTACTGGATCGGACACTCCTGGGGACTCGACGCCACCGACGGCGGCGGCTCCCTGCCGGCTCCGACCGGGCTCACCGCCACCGCCACCACCGACACCTCGGCGTCACTGTCCTGGACCGCCGTCGACGGTGCGGCGTCCTACCGCGTCTACCGCGGCGGCACCCAGGTCGGCTCGCCTTCCTCGACCTCGTTCACCGACACCGGGCTCGCCCCCGGCACGACGTACAGCTACACCGTGGCCGCCGTGGACGGTTCCGGGGCCGTGGGCGCCTCCTCCACCGGGGCGCAGGCGACCACGACCGGCGCCACCCACCAGTGCTACACCGACAACAACTACAACCAGGTCGCCGCCGGACGCGCCCACCAGAGCCTCGGCTACGTCTATGCCAACGGCTCCAACCAGAACATGGGCCTGTACAACCTCTTCGTCACCCACACCCTGGAAGAGACCTCGCCCGGCACCTTCGTGATCGCGGACTCCGGCTGCCCGTCCTGACGGACCCACGGCGCGGCGGCGGCTTCACCTTCATCCGGTGAAGCCGCCGCCGCGCGCCATGACCTGCCCCGCGGCGTGGTCGAACTCCGGCGTGCACAGCAGGTACAAGGCGCTTGCCGCTGCTTGCCGCTGCTTGCCGCTGTTTGCCGCTTCTCGCCGGACGCCGGTGCGGCGGGCGGAACGGGCCGCGCTGACGCCGCGTGTGTGCGCCCCGGCGGAGCCTGCGCATTCCCCGTCGCGACAGCACGCCGCGTACAACGCTGCCGTGCGGCATCTGCGCCGGCCGGCCGGGAGGGTTCGTCGGCCGCCATCGAGTCGGCCGTTCTCAACCCCAGCGCCACCGTCCCCGCCTTCAGTTGAACGGGTATGTCCCGGACGTCCCGACCTGGGCGTCTCGTCCAGGGTGTCTGAAGCGCTTCGATGTGCGGCGTGACAAGAGTCGCACCGGCGTCGGAGGGAGATGAAGCACCGATGCCCGAAAGGCCGTTGAACCAGGGCCTTACCGTCCAGTAACCCGCCTGCGGGCGCATGTCGCCGCCTCCTGGACAGAGATCCACTGCGTGCTAGCGTCCCGGTCGCCGGGGGGCCGACACATGACAGTGAGAGGAATCCCGTGGGTCACATGCATCACATGGCCGGAGGCTGGGCGACGCCGTTCCTGTCGTATGTCATGGCCGTCGTCGGATCCGCGCTGGGACTGCGCTGCACAGTGCGCGCCCTGACCGCAGGGGGACGGTCCAGACGGAACTGGCTGGTCAGCGCTTCGATCGCGATCGGAGCCGGAATCTGGACCATGCACTTCATCGCGATGCTCGGCTACACCGTCGACGGCACCGCGATCCGCTTCGACATCCCGCTCACCCTGTTCAGCCTCCTCGTCGCCATCGCCGTCGTCGGCGCGGGAGTCTTCACCGCCGGATACGGCAAGTCCCGCGTGCGCTCCATCCTGTTCGGCGGCATCGGCACCGGACTCGGGGTGGCCGCGATGCACTACATCGGCATGGCCGCCGTGGAGCTCAACGGCACGATCTCGTACGACCCCGCTGTCGTCACCGCCTCCGTCGTCATCGCGATCGCCGCGGCCTCCGCGGCGCTGTGGGCCGCGCTCTCCGTGCGGGGCCCGGCCGTCGCCGCCGTCGCAGCCCTCGTGATGGGGCTCGCGGTGAGCAGCATGCACTACACCGGAATGGCCGCGGTCACCGTGAACGTGCAGGCGAGCAATGCGCCTCTGCCGGGCGCGAGCGCCACCGCGTTCATCCTGCCGCTCGCCGTGGTCCTCGGTTCGTTCCTCTTCCTCACCTGCGCCTTCGTGGCCCTGTCCCCGACGGCGCGGGAGCGCGCCGAGGGCGAGGCCGCCGCCCGACCGCTGCACGAGGTCGAACTTCCGGTCGCCTGATCCGGACTCCCCGAGCAGCCTTCGTCACCACCGCGGGCATGTCCCGCCACGCGCGCACGCCGCCCGCCGTTCCCCGGGCCGAACGCCACTTCGCGCGCCCTCAACACTCCTGCACCGCCAAGGAGATCCCTGGTCATGCCCGCACGCTTTCCGCTGCCCGAACGGTGGCGTCCCAAGTCGATCCGAGCGAAGGTCGTCACCCTGCTGACGGTGCCTGTCCTCTCGCTGATGGCCCTGTGGGGGCACGCTGCCGTCACCACCGCGTCGCAGGTCTCGTCCACCGAGCAGTTGCGGCAGATCAACTCGGCCCTGGTGAAGCCGGTCGCGGACTTCACCACCGCGGTCCAGGACGAGCGTGCCGCCGACCTGAGATACCGGGCTGCTCCGGGCCCGTCCGCCCGCCGCGACCTCGATGCCGCCCGGTCCCGCACGGGCAAGGCCGTCACGGCCCTGCGTGCGGGCATCCGCTCCAGCAGCACTGATCTCGCGGCCCTCGACGCTCAGCTGCCCGACCGGATCAGCGCTCTGCTCAAGAGCGCGGGGTCCCTCCCCGAGCAGCGGCGCGCGACACCCCACGACTCCGCCGCGGTCTTCTCCGGCTACGGCACGGCCGTCGACCGGGCCTTCGCGGTGCGCGCCGGGCTCGCGGGCGCCGACCGCCCCGACCGCGCCTCCCACACCCGCACCGTCCTCGAACTGGCCCGTGCCCGCGAGGCGTTGAGCCGCCAGGACGCGGTGTTCGGTGCCGCGCAGGCCGACGGCGCGATGTCCGCCGCCCAGTACCGCGCGTTCATCGGCGACGTGGCCCAGCAGCGTGGGCTCACCAAGGCCGCGGTGCCCGACCTGCCGGCCGAGGGCGCCGCCCGCTACCGCGCCGTTCTCGCGTCGCGCAGCGCCACCGAACTCGCCACCGCCCAGGACGCCGTCCTCGCAGCCGGTGAGAAGGGGGCCGTGTCCGCCGTGCCGGCCGGGGACTGGCACTCCGTCGCGCAACACACGTTGGCCGGGCTCGCCGCGGCGGAGCGGGGCGCCGTCGACACGGGCGCCGACGCGCAGCCGTACTCCCTTGCGACCCTGGGAAGCTCGGGCCTCGCCGTGGTCCTCGGCCTGCTCGGTGTGGTCCTCTCGCTGCTGCTCTCCGTACGCATCGGGCGCGGTCTGGTCGACGATCTCACCGGACTGCGGAACTCCGCGCTGGAGCTCGCCGCCACCCGGCTGCCGGCCGCGATCCGCCGCATCCACAGTGGCGACGAGCTCGACCTCGACGCCGAGGCCCCGCTCGCCCGAACCCCCATCCGGGACGAGATCGGTCAGGTCGGCTCCGCTCTGACCACCGTGCAGAGGGCCGCCCTGCGCGCCGTCGCGGGCCGCGCCGCCGTCCTCACCGGAGTCTCCGGCGTCTACGTCAGCCTCGCCCGCCGCAGCCAGGTGCTGCTCCACCGCCAGCTGGAGCTCCTCGACGCGATGGAACGCCGCACCGAGAACCCCACGGACCTGGAAGACCTCTTCCGCCTGGACCACCTGACGACCAGGATGCGCCGCCACGCCGAGTCCCTGCTCATCCTGTCCGGCTCCGCGCCCGGCCGTGCCTGGCGCAACCCGGTCCCGCTCATCGACGCCGTGCGCGCGGGCATCGCGGAGACCGCCGACATCGACCGCGTCCAGCTGCACGACATCCCCGATCTGCGTCTGGCCGGCACGGCCGTCGCCGACCTGATCCACCTGGTCGCCGAACTCGCCGAGAACGCCGCGGCCTTCTCGCCGCCGCACACCCCCGTGGTGGTGCGCGGAGAGGAGGTCGGGGCCGGTGCCGTCCTGGAGATCGAGGACCGGGGTCTCGGCATGGGCGACGAGGCGCTCGCCGCGGCCAATGAGAAGATCCGGGCCACGGACATCGACCTCCTCGACTCGCGCCGGCTCGGCCTGTTCGTGGTCAACCGCCTCGCCGAGCGCCAGCAGGTGGACGTCACCCTGCGCCGCTCGGTCTACGGCGGCGTCACCGCCGTGGTCTTCCTTCCGCAGCAGCTCCTCGAGGCACCGCACCCGGGCTTGCGGCCACTGCCCCTGCCGGAGCCCCGCGCGCTGGATTCCGGTCACGTACCGGCCACTGATCCGGTCGCCGCTCCGCCACCGGCACAGCGGCACCCCGAACAGGAGCCGATCTCCCGACCGGAGCGCGCACCCGAGCCCCCGCTCGCCCACACCGCCCCACGCGAAGTCCCCACTCGTGCCCGCCACGCGGCCCGCCCGCCGGCGCCGTCCTCGCCCGCCCCCACCGCGGAAGCCACCTCGATCCACGATCCCGAGTCCGAGGACGGTCTGCCGCGCCGGGTGCGCCAGGCCAGCCTCGCCCCCGAACTGCGCGATGACGAGAACGCGAGCACTGCTGCACGGCCGGCCCAGGACCCGGCCGTCCGATCCCCGGAGGCCGCGCGCGCCACGATGGCGTCCCTGCGCTCCGGCCGGCGCCGCGCGTCCGCGGCTCACGGTGAGCCGGACACCCCGTCCGGCCCCGGAAGTCCGTCCGGCGCCCAGCATGCCGCGCCCCACCCTCATACCGCGACCGAAGAAGGATTCCGAAACCGATGACCCCGACCTTCACCGTCACGAACCTGGGTGACAACCCCGACGACCACGGCACGGGCGGTGTCGACTGGCTCCTCGACGACCTGGTCGACCGTGTCGCGGAGGTCCGGTACGTGGTCATGCTGTCCACCGACGGCCTGTGCGTCGGCGCCTCCCGCGGCCTGGGACGCGACGAGTCCGAGCGCTTCGCCGCCATCGCCTCCGGGTTCCACTCCCTCGCCAAGGGCGCGGGCCGCCACTTCGACGCGGGCGGCGTCGTCCAGACGATGGTCGAGCTGCACGGCGGGTTCCTCTTCGTGGTCGCCGCGGGTGACGGGTCCTGCATCGCCGTGTTCACCGACGGGCACGCCGATATCGGTCTCGTGGCGTACGAGATGGCCCTGCTGGTCGAGCGCGTGCGTGAGCACCTCGCCGTACCCGCGAGGACGGACGGCGCCCCGGCGCCGGACGGCGGGACGTCGTGACCGAGGTGCCGCACGGCCGCCGACCGACACCCGACGGCGCCGACCGGGCCCCCGACCCGTGGACCGACCGCTACGACGAGGAGGCCGGCCCTCTCGTCCGCCTCTACGCCATGACCGCGGGCCGCGCGCGCACGGACAACGGCGCGGAACGCGTCGACCTGATGGCGATCGTCCGCTCCACGTCCGCCACCCCGCGCGGCCCGGTCCCGCCCGAGCAGCGCAGCCTGCTGGCCCAGTGCGCCCAAGGGCCGCGCCCGGTAGCGGACTTGGCGTCGGACTCGGGTCTGCCGCTCGGCGTCGTACGCGTCCTGCTCGGCGACCTCACGGCTCAGGGACTGATCCGCATCACCCCGCCCGAGTCCACCGCCACCGGGAAAGAACCTCTCTCCGCCCACCTCCTGCGAGAAGTGATCGATGGCCTCCGTGCACTCTGACCGCGCCGCGCACTCGGCGTCCGCCGACTTCACCGCTCTCAAGCTCCTGATCGCCGGCGGCTTCGGCGTGGGGAAGACCACGCTGGTGGAGTCGGTCAGCGAGATCCGCCCGCTGCGCACCGAGGAACCCCTCACCGAGGCCTCACGGCCGGTGGACAGCCTGGAGGGCGTGGCCGCGAAGACCACGACGACCGTTGCCATGGACTTCGGCCGGATCACCCTGCGCGACACCCTGGCCCTCTACCTCTTCGGCACCCCCGGCCAGGACCGTTTCTGGTTCGTCTGGGACGAGTTGGCCACAGGCTGCCTGGGCGCGGTGGTCCTCGCCGACACGCGGCGCCTCGCGGACTGCTTCCCCGCGATCGACTACTTCGAGAGCCGCGGCATCCCCTTCATCGTCGCCGTGAACTGCTTCGACGGCATCCGGACGCACAGCCGGGAAGCAGTGGCGCGCGCCCTCGACCTGACCGCCGACACCCCGGTGACGCTGTGCGACGTACGCGACCGGGAGTCCGGCAAGGACGTCCTGATCTCCCTGGTCGAGCACGTCCTGACATTGGAGTCGATCCCCAACTGAAGGCCAGGCGACGCTACTTGTCCGGCTTCGACAGGTGCGCAACCTGTGACGGGCGGCCGGGATCCCCTCGATGCGGGACCGCCATGGGTGAGCCCAGCGCATCGGATCAGCGTCCGACGCCTCCTGACGGCGCCTGGCGCGAGCCGCCCGGGCCGCGTTCGCTTCGGCGGGCCCGGGCGGCGTAGCCGCTGTAGGGGTGGCGGGTTTGCGAGAGGGTCCGCCACCCCGCGGTGTCAGTCCTGGGCCACGGCCGGCGGAGCGGCGTCGACGCCCCAACTCGTGGGCCTGTCCGAGAGCTTGACCTTGATCGTGCCGGAGCGGAGCAGGTCCTTGTGGGACAGCCAGCTCTGGCGCAGCTCGCCCTTGTCCGTGTGCACGGAGGACACGTACTGCAGCTTCGAGGCGTCGGCGCTCTGAGCCTCGATGCTGATCCTGCGCCCGTGTTCGGGCCGGATCTCGACCTTCTCGAACATCGGCGCCGTGACGACGTAGGTGGCCGAGCCGGGCTGGGCCTCGAAGATGCCCGCCATCGCGAAGACGAGCAACGACGAGGTGGCGCCGAGGTCGTCGTTGCCGGGCATGCCGTACGCGTCGTCGGTGAACAGCGTCCGCATCGCACGCAGCACAGCGGAGGTCTTCCACGGCGCGCCGGTCCACGTGTACATCCACGGCGCGTGGAAGTCAGGCTCGTTGTTGGGGTTGAAGGCGAAGTTGTTGTGGTAGTCGTACGCGCCCGTCACCCAGGAATCGGATGCGGCCTTCGCCGGGTCCGCGAGCACGGTCGGCATGTCGAAGAACTTGTCGAGCCGCTGCTCGGCGGCCGCCTGACCACCCATGAGGCCGTAAAGGGTCTGCGGGTCCTGCTGGGCGAGCCACTGGTACTGCCATGCGGTGCCCTCGTGGAAGGCGCCGGACTGCGTCGGATCGGGGTCGCCGGCGACGGAGCCGTCCGCGTTCTTCGTCACCGGGAAGCCGGTGAAGCCCTGTGACGTGACACCGGAGTCCCAGAGGTGGGTGAAGTTGTCGCAGCGCGAGGCGAGCGTCGCGGCCTTGTCCCGGTAGCCGAGGCCATCGGCCATCGTGGACAGCGCGCAGTCGCCCAGCGCGTACTCGAGCGTGGCCGAACCGGCCTGGCGGCTGTCGCCGTACTTGTACCCGGGCAGGTTCTGATAGCCGACCCAGCCGTTCTTGACGTACGTGGGGTTGCCGTCCCGGCCGCGGAAGATCGACTGGTCCGAGGGGACCTCATTGGCGTTCTTCCAGAGTGCGTCGAAGAGCTGTCGCGAGGTGCGCTGGTCGAGCAGACCGCGGTTGTAGATGTCGACGACCCACGGGGTGATGGGATCGCCGCTCATCACGTTGGTCTCGCCGCCGCCGAGCCCCCAGCGCGGCAGCCAGCCACCGTCCTGGTAGATGTGCAGGACGGACTTGGCCATGTCCGCGGCCTTGTCCGGGTTCAACAGCGCCACCAGCTGGTTCTGCGAACGGTAGGTGTCCCAGAGCGAGAACATCTGGTAGTAGGTGGAATCCCCGCGGTGCACCTTGTCGTCGAAGCCGCGGTAGCGGTTGTCGACATCGGAACCCACCGACGGGTGCAGCAGCGAGTGGTACAGCGCGCTGTAGTAGGTGCGTTGGTCGGCGGTGCTGCCACCGGCCACGCGCATGCGGTTGAGCTCGTCCTGCCAGGCGTCGTGCGCGCCGGTACGAGCCTTGTCGAACGACTTGGGCTGCTCGGCCTCACGGTTGAGGCGCGCGCCGTCGACGGAGGTGTAGGACAGCCCCACCGAGGAACCGACCTTGTCGCCCTTGGCCGGGTCGAACGACAGCCAGGCGCCCGCGCGCTTGCTGCCGCGCGACGCGTCGCGCTGGTTCGGGGTGAGAGTGCCGTCGGTCCAGGTGCCGAACTTGGAGAACGCCCGGTCGAACTTGGCGCTGAAGTAGACCCGGTAGCGCTCCTTGCCGGTCTCCCCGCAGAAGTTTCCGCCCTGGACCCAGCCCTCCACGGTGTCGTCGCCGACCACCTTGATGTCGCCGGCGTAGGTGCTGCCGTTGCTCTCACCGGCCTCGATGAGGACGTTCTCCTCGCCCGATCCGCCGGGGTACGTATAGCGGTGCTGGCCGGTTCGCTGTGTGGCCGACAGCTCGGCCTTGATGCCGTTGTCGAACTTCACGCCGTAGTAGCCCGGCGCGCGCGTCTCGTTGTCGTGACTGAACTTCGCACCGTACTGCGCCGGGTCGGACGACGTCACCGCACCGGTGGTCGGCATGAACCGGATGTTGCCCATCGTCTGACAGCCGACACCTGACAGGTGTGTGTGGCTGAAGCCGAGAATGGTGTCCTGCGCGTAGTCGTAGGACGCGTACTTGTTCAGCTGTGTGTCGGGGCTCAGCTGCACCATGCCGAACGGAGCGGCCGCGCCCGGAAAGGTGGTCCCGTCACCGTTGTTGCCGATCGACGTGTCGACCAGCGTGGTGGGGTCGTCGGCGAACCGATGCCCCGATTCCCGGGCGTTCGCGACGCCGGAGGTGGCGGATGCGGCAGTCACGGTGGTGGCTATCAAGATGGCGGTGAACGCGCGTCTCCATGTTTTCATCGCGACCCTCTCGAAAGACAACGTTGTCAGATTATGGTTCCTGCCGATCTTTGCCCCTGCGACGCCGATCCGTCAATCCGTTGCCGGGCACGGCTGGTTGGGCGCGGAGAGAGTGCTCGCGGGAGCATGCGGGGGACAGTGGGCGGATGGGGGCGGGTGAGCCCGGGTCAGGTAGATGGCCCGTCGGCGACGACCCGGGAGTCGTCAGGCAGGTGCCGGAGGATGCTCTCAACACCGGGGTGCCGTGGGCCTGCAGGGCCTTGACGAGGTACGCGACCTTGCCGGCCTCGACAGCCGCCACCTGGTGCAGATCATCACGCAGGCCCTCCCACGCTGAGGAGGCACGGCGGACGGGAGAGCAGGGCGTGAAGCCCGCAGGCCGCGGACCCGGACTGCAACGAATCGGGAACTCGCCCCGTACCGGCGGGACGCGAGAGCCGAGCCCGCCGACTGCTGAAGGTGCCGGCCCTCGCTACGGGAGCGTACGAGCCGATGCCGATCAGTCTGCTCGGAGGTCGCCCCGGGCGAGAGCTGTCGCCGTCGGATGGGGCACATGGGTGAGCACGGGAGCGGCGTGCGCCCTGACGGCGCCGGTAGCCGGGCGGGAGCGTCTGTGATGGGCGCATGTGCCATTACTGCGGTTGCCGTGAGATTCCGCTGATCAAGGAGTTCATCGCCGAGCACGAGAGGGTGACCGACGCCGCGGGGGATGCGGTGCGCGCCCTGGAACGCGGTGACACGGCGGCCGCGCGAGAGCTGACCGAGGTGATGTCACGGGAGCTGGCCACGCACTGGCAGGGTGAGGAGAACGGCCTGTTCGCGGCGATGCGGGAGGATCCGGAATACACGGACTACATCGACGCGCTGGTCGCCGAGCACCGTGAGCTGGCCGCGCTGCTGCCCGCTCTCGACCTCACGGACGCCACCGACGCGGGCCGGTTCAAAGCGGCGGCCGACGAGCTGCACCGCCACATCTCCAAGGAGGAGGACGGCCTCTTCCCGGCATCGCTGACCGCGCTGTCCGGCGACGAGTGGAATGCGTCGATGGCGGCGTGGCGCGCGGCGCATCCGCAGGAGAACGAGTCGTAGACGCAGCGCTCTGAAGCCGATCGGTACAAGGCCCCAACGGGTCTCGGAACGTGGCGCATCGTGGAACGTGTGCGTCGGGTGGCGCTGGCGGACGGCAAATCGGGTTGCACGGGCGGCGGCGCGGCACGCAGCATCTGCGCATGACCGCAAACAACGCTTCCCTGCCGCCGGCTCCCTCCGCTCGACGCGGGCGAGTCCAGCAGCAGCCCCGCCGATCGCGGAGGCCGATTCTCGTGCGGTCATGACCGCCGCACTGGTCGCGGGACTCCTTGCCGGTTATGGCATCGCCATGCCGGTGGGAGCTGTCGCGACATACCTGGTGGCCCTCACAGCGCGAACGGCACTGAAGATCGGCGCCTGTGCCGCACTCGGGGTTGCCACCGCCGACGGCGTGTACGCCCTGATCGCCGAGGCCGGGGGTTCAGCACTCGCCCGGACCATCCAGCCGGTGCTGCTGCCTCTGCGCTGGGCGTCGGCCCTGGTACTCGTCGCCCTGGCGGTCCGAAGCGGTGTGACGGCAGTGAGAAAGTACCGCAGACGTCATGCGCCCGCCCCGGGGGACGAGGGCGTACCGGTCAGCGCCGCCCGCGCCTACCTGGTGCTGTGCGGGATCACGCTGATGAACCCATTGACGGTGGTCTACTTCGTAGCCCTGGTGCTTGGCGGCCGAGCCGCATCGGCTCCGAGCCATCTCGAGCAGGCCGTGTTCGTCCTCGCCGCCTTCGCCGCGTCCGCCAGCTGGCAACTGCTCCTCGCCGGTGGCGGTGCACTGCTCGGCCGGGCCTTGACCGGCGCTCGCGGGCAGCTCACCACCGCCCTGGCGTCAAGCCTCCTGATCACGGTTCTCGCATGGCGCCTCCTGGCCTCGTCGGCCTGATGCACAGTCAAGAGCTGCCCTGGGAAATCGTGTTCACGAGATCGACGAGACGGGTCCTGCGGATCACCCGGCCGGGGCATCCGCAGTTTCCGAGGACAGGGGAGGGGCCGGCAGCTGTGGTCGGGCTCGGTTTCCGAGCCGGGCAGGCGTCGACGCAAGAACGGCGACGCCGATCACCCCGAGGCCGTACAGGCTGACGCCTGTCCCGAAGGCCTCTGGGACATCCGCCCGGGCCGACGACACGCACCGCCGTACGCGACGCGCCGCCACCTCGCGAGAAGCTGGTCAGCCCCGGCACACGGCAAGGGGAAAAGACAAAGGCAGAGAGATCACTCTCCCTGCCACTCTCAACATATAGCGCACTGGGGGGCTTGCGGCAAGGCCCGGGTGGTGGCGCAAAATCCTTGGCCGAGGCCACAACCTGGGGAAAGAGGAGCACTACGTGCGTGTGTTGTCGACGTATGGGGGACGCGGTGACGTCGAATCAGTGGTGGGCGTGGCAGTGCCGTCGCCGGTGCTCGGGGCCGAGGGGCGAGGGTGTGCGCAGCTCGGCCGGGTGGAGAGGTCGGCCGACTCGTCAGTGGGAGGGCGGCCAGGGACGAGGACGTCCCTGACCAGAGGTTCGACAGAGTGGGAGGTGCCGGTGATGCGACCGGCCACCGCAGTGCGACGCAGCACGGCTGCCTCGGAGGTAACCCAGTGACTGAGCAGTACGTGCTGGATCTTGAAGACATCGACGGGACACAGATCGCGGTCGTCGGCGGCAAGGGCGCGCACCTGGGCGGGCTGTCGCGGATCGAAGGCATCCGCGTGCCGGGTGGCTTCTGCGTGACGACCGACGCCTTCCGGCGGATCATCGCGGAAGCACCCTCGATCGACGACCGGCTCGACCGGTTGTCGCGCCTGAACCCGGACGACCGTGAGGCGGTCCGCACGCTCAGTGCGGAGATCCGCCGGACCATCGAAGAGATCGCGATCCCGGGCGATCTCGGGGCGGCGATCACCCGCGCGCTCGCCCTGCTCGGCGATCAGGCTGCCTACGCCGTCCGATCCAGCGCGACGGCCGAGGACCTGCCGACGGCCTCCTTCGCCGGCCAGCAGGACACATACCTGAACGTCATCGGGCCGACGGAGATCCTCCAGCACGTCAGCCGGTGCTGGGCCTCGCTGTTCACCGAGCGGGCCGTGACCTACCGCCAGCGGAACGGCATCGACCACCGTTCGGTCCACATGGCCGTGGTCGTGCAGCGGATGGTCTTCCCGCACGCGTCCGGCATCCTGTTCACGGCCGACCCTGTCACGGGCAACCGGAAGGTCGCCACCGTGGACGCCGGCTTCGGCCTCGGCGAGGCCCTGGTCTCCGGCCTGGTGAACCCGGACGTCTTCAAGGTGCGGGACGGCGAAGTCGTGGAAAGGGCGATCGCCGCCAAGCAGCGTGCCGTTCACGCCCTGCCGGCCGGCGGGACGCAGGAAGTGGCCATCGAATCGCAGCGCCAGGGGCAGCCGGCGCTGACGGATGCGCAGGCCGTGCGGCTCGTGCAGCTCGGGCGGCGGATCGAAGCGCACTTCGGCCGCCCGCAGGACATCGAATGGTGCCTGGTCGATGACGGCTTCCAGATCGTGCAGAGCCGGCCGATCACGACGCTGTTCCCCATCCCCGAGGCCGACGACCGGGAGAACCACGTCTACGTCTCCGTCGGTCACGGGCAGATGATGACCGACCCCATGAAGCCCCTGGGCTTCTCCATGTGGCAGCTGACGGCGATGGTGCCGATGCACGAGGCCGGCGGGAGACTGTTCGTCGACGTCACACGGCGCCTGGCCTCGCCCGCGAGCCGCGCCGGTCTCCTGGAGGCCATGGGGAAGGGCGATCCGCTGATCAGGCACGCCCTGGAGACCGTCATCGACCGCGACGGTTTCGTCCCGTCGCTCCCGGACGCGACTCCTGGCGGCCGGCCGGCCGGCGGCGCCCCCGCCCCGATCGACACCGATCCGGCCCTCGTCACCGGGCTGATCGAGCGCAGCCAGGCGTCCGTCGCCGACCTGGAGCGCGGCATCCGGACGAAGACCGGACCGGAACTCTTCGACTTCCTGCTGGAGGCCTTCGAGGAGCACAAGAGGGTCCTCAGCGATCCCCTGAGCATCCAGGCGATCATGGCGGGGATGGAGGCCACGTGGTGGCTCAACGACAAGCTGCAGGAGTGGCTCGGCGAGAAGAACGCGGCTGACACGCTCACCCTGTCCGCCCCCGACAACATCACGTCGGAGATGGGACTGGCGCTGCTCGACGTCGCCGACGTGATCCGCCCGCAGCCGGACGTGGTGGCGTTCCTGCAGGGCGTCGACGGCGACGACTTCCTGGACGAGCTGGCGAAGCTCGCGGGCGGGACCGAGGCGCGCGACGCGATCGAGGCGTACCTCGACCGGTACGGCATGCGCTGCGTCGGCGAGATCGACATCACGAGGCCACGTTGGCGCGAGCGCCCCAGCACGCTGGTGCCCGTGATCCTCGACAACGTCAGGAACTTCGAGCCGGGCGCCGCCGAGCGGCGCTTCGAGCAAGGGCGGCTGAAGGCGCAGAAGAAGGAACAGGACGTGCTGTCGCGCTTGCGGGCCCTGCCGGACGGGGACCGGAAGGCCGACGAGGTCAAGGGGATGATCGACCGGGTCAGAACCTTCATCGGGTACCGGGAGTACCCCAAGTACGGCATCATCAGCCGCTACTTCGTCTACAAGCAGGCCCTGCTGGCGGAGGCCGGGCGTCTGGTGCAGGCCGACGTGCTTCATGAGAAGGAGGACGTCTTCTACCTCACCTTCCAGGAATTCCACGACGTCGCGCGCTCGCACCAGGTGAACGACGAGCTCATCCGGCAGCGCAAGGAGGCGTTCCGGTCGTACCACGCGCTCACACCGCCACGGGTGCTCACCTCGGACGGTGAGGCCCTCACCGGGGCGTACCGGCGCGACGACGTGCCGCCCGGCGCCCTGGTCGGCGTACCGGTCTCCGCAGGGACCATCGAGGGGCGGGCCCGCGTCATCCTCGACATGGCCGATGCCGATCTCGAAGCGGGCGACATCCTGGTCACGGCCTTCACGGACCCCAGCTGGTCGCCGCTGTTCGTCGGGATCGCGGGCCTGGTGACGGAGGTGGGCGGACTGATGACCCATGGCGCGGTGATCGCCCGCGAGTACGGCTTGCCGGCCGTCGTGGGCGTGGAGCAGGCCACCCGGCTGATCCGGGACGGGCAGAGGATCCGCGTGCACGGAACCGACGGGTACGTCGAGATCCTGCCTTGACGGGCGATCCGACCGGACAGCGCCCCTGATGACAGCCCGAAGCCGAGCCGCGTCGGAGCCTCGGCCGGCTTCAGGGGGTCGAGGAGGTCAGCCGACCCGCTGGAGGCGAACGACGACGGGGGCACCGAAGGGGGCACCGGACTGATTGACCTGGACGTGCCCGGCACCGAGCCATGCGCCGGTGCCGGGCACCCGGTGGATCTCCTCGAGCCACAGGGACTGGTTCGATCCTTTGCGGGCGCCGGTGGACAGAGGGAGGCGGTGACGCCCGATCTTCCCGCATGTACCGTCGTCGGTGAGGTACCAATTGCCGTCGAGGAACAGGCCCTTGTCGTCCTGAGCGACCGGCCTGCGCAGAGCGCAACCGCCCGGCGCGGGCTCCTGCTCGACCCACTTGGAGCCGTCCCGGCGCAGCCGGAGGAACTGGTCCGCGGGTTCGTTGTCGACCTCGCCGTGGTTGAAGGTGTTGATGCCGTACGCGCGGATCTCACCGCTGTCGAGGGCGAAGACCTGGTTGAGGCCGGCGCCGGGTTCCGGCGGGACGGGGTCCTTGAAGTGGGCCTGTGGCGTGTCCACCGGTTTCCAGGACGTACCGTCCCAGTGCATCGAGGCGGGCTGGCTGTAGCCCTCGCCGGTGCCCAGGTCGGTGCCTGGACCCGTTGAGCGGCTCCCGACCGCCCAGACATCGTCCGGTCCGACGATCGCCAGGTCGGAGGCTCCGTAGGGCAGGCGGGTCGTGGTCCAGCGGGTGCCGTTCCAGTGCTGGGCGGTCTGTTCGGCGGCGTCGAGGGTCCAGATGTCGTCCGGGCCCGTCGCCTCGAAGTCGCCGGCCTTGCCTGACGGAGGGTTCGCCACCGGCGACCAGCGGGTGCCGTCCCACTGAGCCCAGCGGTTCACGGCGGAGGCATCTTCAGCGGTCCGCGGCCGCAGCCACAAGGCCTTCTCGCCGACCTCTTCGAGGGAGGGCGGGTAGAGGCTGCTGCCGAGGGCTTCGGGCAGGGGCTCGCGCTTCCACTGCGTACCGTTGTAGTGCAGCAGATGGGCGTTCGACTCACCGTTGTTCTCGGTCGCGACCGCCCAGACGTCGTCCTCGGCCAGGGCGGCGACGTCGGTGAACTTTCCGCTGAAGTCCGCGATGTGCTCGAACTCCCAGGTGAGGGAACCGGCAGAACTCTTCGGCGAGGCGTCTTTGCCACTGGAGTCCGCCCTGCCGCCCGAGCCCGCGGCGCATCCCGCGCCGGTGAGCAGCGTGACCAGCACGATAACGGTCACCCTGCCCCTGCCTTTGCCCCTGCCCCCGTGCCCGATGCCTGGCGCTCCGCGCATACCGCACCCCTCCTCGCCCAGCCAGAACCTCTCGCCGCCCGCCCGCCACTGGGCGACGCCGGTGATCCCTTCCCCCTCCACGTCCACCAGGAGAGCGAGATCCACCTCTCGTGCCGCCAGAGTAATGACCCATTCCGCGTGGCCGCGTCTGGCGGTGGCGGCTACGGTGCTGCGCGTGAGGGTGGGAACTGAAGAGACCCGGCTGGTAGTGGTGCGCGGGAACTCGGCGTCCGGCAAGTCGTCGGTGGCGGCCGGGATTCGGGACCGCTTCGGGCGGGGCCTGGCCTTGGTCGGGCAGGACAACCTGCGGCGGATCGTGCTGCGCGAACGGGACGTGCCCGGCGGTGCCAACATCGGCCTGATCGACACGGTCGCCCGCTACGCGCTCGACGCCGGCTACCACGTGGTGGTCGAGGGAATCCTGTATGCCGACCGCTACGGCGACATGGTCGCCGGCCTGGTCGGTGCCCATCGTGGTGTCTCCCGCTGTTACTACCTCGACGTCTCGATCGAGGAGACGCTGGTGCGGCACCAGTCGAAAGGCGATCACGAGTACCTGGCCCGGGTCACCGAGCAGCACCTGCGCGACTGGTACCGGGAGCGGGACTTGCTCCCCGGCGGCTTGGAGTCGGTGATCGGTGCCGACAGCCTGCTCGATGCCACGGTCGAGCGCATCATGAACGAGACCGGCCTCGCGCACCTGTCTGCCTCGGACGGATAGCAGCTCGCGCACCTGTCTGCCTCGCACGGATGGCAGACAGCTGTATTTAAGGCTTGCCGTACCTCTGGTGCCGCCCTCTGTAACGCCTGCGCCAGCACTATGATCGTCGCGGATCAGCCCCCATCTGCAGGAGGCCATGATGTCCCACCCCTCCGTCCTCGCCGCGCTGACGTCCGCGTTGCGCAGTGGCTCGATCGAGGTCGTCGACCTCACAGCGCCTTTGTCGTCGTCCACGCCGGTGCTCCAACTGCCCGCCCAGTTCGGCCAGACCGCGGTCTTCGAACTGGAGGAGATCAGCCGCTACGACGACCGGGGACCTGCCTGGTACTGGAACAACTTCCGCACCGGCGAGCACACCGGCACGCACTTCGACGCACCCAATCACTGGATCACCGGGCAGGGACTCGCCGACGTGGCATCCGTGCCCGCACAACAACTGATCGCCCCGGCGGCCGTGTTGGACTTCTCCGCCGAGGCTGCCGTGAACCCCGACTTCCTGGTCGAGATCGACCACGTAAAGGCATGGGAGGCGCAGTACGGGCCACTGCCCGAGGGCGGCTGGCTGCTGCTGCGTACGGGATGGGACGAGCGCTCGCACGCTCAGCGGGAGTTCCTCAACGCCGATGAGAACGGCCCGCACACTCCAGGGCTCTCGGCGGAGTGTGCCCGCTGGGTCGCCGAGGAGTCGCCCGTGATCGGCCTCGGGGTCGAGACGGTGGGCACCGACGCCGGTCAGGCACCGGGGTTCGATCCGGCCTTCCCGTGCCATTCGTTCCTGATGGGCAGCGGGAAGTACGGCCTGACCCAGTTGCAGAACCTCGCCGCGCTGCCGCCGACCGGCGCCGTCGTCGTGGCCGGACCTCTGCCCATCGTCACCGGATCCGGCGCTCCCGCCCGCGTGCTCGCGCTGGTGGAGGGTGCATGAAGGTTGCAGAAGCGGTCGGCCGGGCCGTAGCCGAGGCCGGCGTCGATCACGTCTTCGGTGTGGTCGGTTCGGGGAACTTCCATCTGACCAACGCCTTGGTCGCGGCCGGCGCCCGGTTCGTTCCCGCCCGGCATGAAGGCGGGGCGGCGACGATGGCCGATGCCTATGCCCGCATGAGCGGCAAGGTGGCGGCGCTGTCGGTGCACCAGGGGTGCGGGCTGACCAATGCGCTGACCGGTATCGCCGAGGCGGCCAAGAGCGGCACTCCACTGCTCGTCCTCGCGGCGGAGACCACTGAGACCACCTCGAACTTCTACGTCGACCAGGACGCGCTGGCGCACTCGGTGGGCGCGGTCAGCGCGCGGGTGACCTCGGCCGAGGACGCGGTCGAGCAGGCATGCGGCGCCGTCCGCCGGGCCTTGCACGAGCGCCGTACGGTGCTGCTCAATCTCCCGCTGGGGATCCAGGCACTGGACGCCCCCGAAGGCACACTCGTCTCCCCGCCATCTGAACGGCCTCCGGTCGAGCCCGAGTCGGACGCCGTCGCCGAGCTGGTGCGGACGCTCGAACGCGCGCAGCGCCCCGTCTTCGTCGCCGGTCGGGGAGCGCGCACGCCCGGTAGCCGCGACGCCCTGTCAGCGCTGGCGGAGCGGCACGGCGCGCTGCTGGCCACCTCCGCCGTCGCCCGTGGCCTGTTCCACGACAACCCGTGGTCGATCGACGTGTCCGGCGGTTTCGCCTCGCCCCTGACCGCGGAACTGGTACGGGGTGCGGATGCGATCGTGGGCTGGGGCTGCGCGCTGAACATGTGGACGATGCGGCACGGCCGGCTGATCGGCCCGGAGGCCACCGTCGTCCAGGTCGACGACGACTCCACCGCTCTCGGCCGGCACCGCGCCGTCCACCTCGGCGTCACCGGAGATGTGGAACGCACCGCACGGCGGGCCCTTGAGGCGAGCGGAGAGCAGCGACCCGGCTACCGCACCCTCACCATCAGAGAGTCGATCGCCGCACGCGTGCGCTGGCGGGATGTGTCCTACGAGGACGAGAGCAGCCGTGAGCGCATCGACCCACGCACCCTGAGCATCGCGCTGGACGACCTGTTGCCCGCCGAGCGGGTGATCGGTGTGGATTCAGGGAACTTCATGGGCTACCCCTCCATGTTCCTGTCCGTGCCCGATCACGACAGCCTGTGCTTCACCCAGGCCTTCCAATCCATCGGCCTGGGCCTTTCGACGGCGATCGGAGCGGCGCTGGCCCGGCCCGACCGGCTGCCCGTCGCCGCCCTCGGTGACGGCGGCGCGCTGATGAGTGCCGTCGAGCTGGACACCGTCCGCCGCTTGGGCCTGCCGATGGTGGTCGTCGTCTACAACGACGATGCCTACGGAGCCGAGGTCCACCACTTCAGCTCGGGCGAATTCCCCCTGGACACGGTCGTGTTCCCGCCCACCGACATCGCCGCCATCGCGCGCGGCTACGGCTTCGAAGCGGTCACCGTCCGCACCCTCGCCGACCTCGAACCCGTCCGGGACTGGGTTGCCGGGCCCCGCTCCGCGCCCCTGCTCATCGATGCCAAGGTCACTGCCGAGCACGGGTCCTGGTGGCTGGAAGAGGCCTTCCGAGGCCACTGACGGACGGTGAGAGCTCTCTCGCTTCGTGACTTCCGGCGGTCGGCCGGTGGCGGACGGGTGGCAGCGGTCAGTGTGAGGCGGTTCCGACGCTGGTGACCCAGACGGGGAAGGGGATGACCTCGTGCCCGGCCGCGTTGTGTTCCGCGTTCTGCCCGTCATCCGGCGACCAGGTGATGAGGCCCGGCTGACGGTCGGCGAGGAATCCCTCGATGACCGGACCGAGATCACCGGAGGGCACGTAGGGGCCGCCGAACGGCAACTCATCCGGGGGCACCGAACCAGTTGAGCAGCGGAGCTGCCCGGCCTGTTCGTCGTGCCACACGTAGAACGTCGCCACCCCGTGAAAGCCCAGCTCGCGAATGCGGGACCGGAGGGCGGCAGCAGTCCGTTCGAAGGCGGCGACCACCTCGGGGACGGTCAACGACATCCTGTCCTCGCCCTCCGCGCCGAGCTGCCAGGTGTTGGTCTCCCATTCCACCTGCCGGTCATCCGGTTCCAGCATCAGGGGTTCGTCCGCCACCTCGGCGATCCACGTCAACAGCACCACAGGAGTATCCGCCGCACAGCTCAGTTCCAAGGAACCGGCATGAACTTCATCGGGGGCAGCGGCTCGGGCATGTCCTTGGAACACCCCTGGTTATCAGTGGTGACAGTGTCACGGCAGGTGAGCCAGCACCTGCGCGCGTGGAGGACGAAACCCGCTGTGATCCAGAGTTGCTCGACCGTGCTGAGGCATGGGGCGCGGTACTGAATGAAGGTGCTCGGTCCGCCGCAGTGGCGTGACGGAGAGCGGTCGCGGTACGGAAGCTGAGCAAGGCAGACGATGTCGCCGCTCCGTGCCCGTCGTCAAGTGGCCTTGTGCTGCCGGTTCTCGGTTCTCGGCCGGCCACGGCACTCACGGCCTCGTGGTCGGCGAACGCTTTCATCTCGGTGTCCGGCCAGACCGCCGTGACCCCGTCCTGCTTGAGCAGGTCGGCGACGCGGTTGCCTGGCACGCTGAGGCTGACGCCGTCGAAGCTGTGCGTGTAACTGCGGTGCAGACGGACGGCGTTGGTAGTCCTGGCTGTGTGCTTGTGCTTGTCCTTGACGCCGGGGAACATGTCCTCCAGCGCACTGCGGAACTTCTCATGAGACTTGGTCACCGCGGCCTTGGCGTCCGCGTCGCTGAGGCTGCCGCCCCGGGCCGCCGCGAGCAGCCGCGCGGTGCGCGCCGGGGGTGTGCTCAACTGCACGATCACGTCGACGGGCTTGGCGGAACGCAATGCCGCCTTGTCGGTGACGCGCAGACCACCCACATCCAGGGTGGCCATCCGGTGCAGTGCCTGGAGTTCCTGGTGGTCGAGGGAGGAGAGCACGCTTCGGGCGTCTGTGCCTCCGGCCGGAGAGGGAACGGCGGACGCGGAGGGTGCCGGGACGGCCAGGGTGGCGAGCGCGGTGACCACGGACGCCGCGAAAACGCGTCTGGGACGGGGAACTTGTGTCATCTTCCTTGCTCCACTCCGGACCGTGAGGGCAGCCGCCGCGGCTTCCGGGCGAGCTGTGAACACCGCACGAGCATGGGCGAACGGCGAAGCGACGAGAAAGAGAACCCGGTGGCGAGATCACGACGTGGCGACAACACGACAGCCGCCGGTGACCCGCCGGCGCGGGCGCTGCTGCGCCGCGACGTGTCGGTGCCCGGCGCGGCCGCACTCGCGCCGGCGCCCGATGGCGGCGTCTGCGGCCGGCAGCCGCTCCACCTCATCAGGTAGGGAGCACTTGGTCAGTGCGCGTCTCAGGGGCGGGGGAGGGCAGCCAGGTACGCGCGCCAGCTGCCGTACGAGGTGATCTCGCGGGCACCCTCGACGGCCTGGGGCTCGCAGAGAAAGCCGGTGACGAAGCTTCCGTCCGCGAGTTCCACGCTTCCGAGCGCCATCGGGCGGGGCAACGCGGCGAGGAACACACCCAGTCCCTCGGCGGGCAGTTGCCACACCTCGGCCTCGATCGTGCCTCCGTCTTCTCCGACCCTGACCAGTCCCGGCTTCGGAGGCAGGGTGTCCAGCGCGTACAGCCGATAGGCCCGCGCGGTCGTGGTGGTGCGCACCAGTCGCCCGCCCACGGAGAGGAGTTGGCCGTTCAGGGGCTGTCCGGACAGGTGCGCTCCGATCACCGCGAGCCGCAGGGGCGGGTTGTCGAGCAGCCCGGCGATACGGACCAGCCGCTCGTCCGTGAAGGCCGGGCCGATCAGCATGACCCCGAAAGGCAGCCCGTTCACGTCGCCGGCGGGCACGGCGACCGCCGCCAGGTCGAAGAGGTTGGTGGAGTTGGTGAAACGGCCGAGCCGGGCATTGACGCCCAGCGGGTCGGCCGCGACCTCGGTGAGGGTCGGGTGGCCCGGCGCGGTAGGCAGGAGCAGTGCGTCCGCGTCGCCCAGAGTGGCCAGGGCCCGGACGCGGAGGGATGCAAGCCTCTGTTGGTCGGCGTAGAGCTGGTGGGCCGGGATGTCCTTGGCCCGCGAGATGATTCCGGCCACGGTCGGGTCGAGGTCCGGGGAGCCCGGGTGCGCGTCGATGAAGGCACCGACGGCCGTGTAGCGCTCGGCGACGAACGCGCCCTCGTACAGCATCGCCGCCGCCTCCGTGAACGGTGCGAGGTCGACGGGCAGGAGCTCGGCGCCCGCGTCGGAGAGCCGCTGCGCCGCCGCTTCGAACGCCTCGGCCCAGCCGGGGTCCAGCCGGCCCAGTTGCCCGAGTTCCGGGACGGCGATCCGCCACGGGCCGGGGTCACGCGGGGCCGGAGCCGACAGTGCCCGCCCGGGCGGCGCTGCCATGAGGGACATCGCCTGCTCGGCTTCCGCGAGCGTGTGGGCGAAGACCGTGACGCAGTCGAGCGAGGCGCAGGCCGGGACGACGCCCTCGGTCGGGATCAGCCCGAAGGTCGGCTTGAGACCGACGATGCCGTTGAAGGCGGCCGGGACACGGCCCGAGCCCGCGGTGTCCGTGCCGAGCGCGATATCGGCGATCCCGAGCGCGACAGCGACCGCCGAGCCGGACGAGGAACCGCCGGATACGTGCTCCGGGGACAGGGCGTTGCGGACCGCGCCGTACGGGCTGCGGGTGCCGACCAGACCGGTCGCGAACTGGTCGAGGTTCGTGGTGCCGAGGACGACGGCGCCCGCGGCCTTCAGACGCGCCACGGCCGGCGCGTCGGTGTCCGGCTCGTAGGCGTAGGCGGGGCAGCCGGCGGTGGTCGGCAGTCCGGCCACGCCGATGTTGCCCTTGACCGCCAGCACCGTTCCGGCCAGCGGCAGCCGGTCGCCGGCGGCGACCTTCGCGTCGACCGCTGCGGCGTCCGACTCCGTATCGGCCTGCGGGCGCAGAGCGATCCACACCTCGGGCCGGTCCACCTGCGCGATGCGTGCGTAGGCGGCCCGCACCCGGTCCACTGCGGTGGTCACGCGGCTGCCTCCACGGATTCGACGGGAGCGAGGACGACGAGGGCGGTGCCCGCCTCGACCTGGCTGCCCGGCCTGGTAAGGATCATTGTGACGATACCGTCGGCGGGTGAGGGAACCCGGGACTCCATCTTCATTGCTTCCAGTGCGAGGAGCTGCTGCCCGGCCGACACACGGTCGCCGACCTCGACGTTGACCTGCCAGACCGAGGCGGTGAACTCGGCTTCGACCACGTGGCCGCCCTCGGGGACCTCGACGTCGGTGACCGGCGCGGCGGCCTCGGGGGCCGCCTGCTCGCGCGTGAACTCGCCGGCCGCTTCCCAGGCGTCGCGCTCGGCGCGGAACGCCGCGCTCTGCCCGGCCCGGAACGCGTCGATCGACTCCGCGTTCTCGGCGAGGAACCGCCGGTACTCCGCGAGTGAGAAGGAACCCTCTTCGATCCTCGGTACGAACCGGCCGGACGTGATGCCCGCGCGCAGTTCCAGGAGTTCCTCCGCCTCGACCGGGTACCACCTGATCCGGTCGAAGAAGCGCAGCAGCCAGGGCCTGCCCGACTCGAAGGCGCCGCGCTGCTGCCAGCCCGACCACACCTGTGTGGTGCGGCCGACGAACTGGTAGCCGCCGGGGCCCTCCATGCCGTAGACGCACAGGTATGCGCCCCCGATGCCGACCGAGTTCTCCGCGGTCCAGGTGCGGGCCGGGTTGTACTTGGTCGTGACCAGCCGGTGCCGCGGGTCCAGCGGGGTGGCGACCGGCGCGCCCAGGTACACGTCCCCCAGCCCCATCACCAGGTACTCGGCATCGAAGACGGTGCGGTACACGTCCTCCACGGTCTCCAGGCCGTTGACGCGGCGGATGAACTCGATGTTCCAGGGACACCAGGGGGCGTCGTCGCGCACGCCCGCCATGTAGCGGGCGATGGCCTCGCGGGTCGCCGGGTCGTCCCAGGACAGCGGCAGGTGGACGACACGGCTGGGTACCACGAGTTCGTCGGAGGCGGGGAGTTCCTCCTCCACGCGCCGGGCGATCTCGAGGAGCTTCTCCTGAGGCAGGACGTCGGGGTCTGTCCGGACCTGGAGGGACCGGATTCCCGGGGTCAGGTCCTCGACGCCGTCGAGTGCTTGCTCGGCCAGCGCCTGCGCGAGTGCGTGGATCCGCATGCGCAGGGCCAGGTCGAGCTGCATCGGCCCGTACTCGATGAGGAGGTTGTCGTCGCCGCTGCGCCGGTAGGTGACCGACGGGCGGGTTTCGGTCTGTGGCAGGCGGGCGAGGATGCCGCCGTCGACGACTGCATCCCGATCGGCGCGCGGGGCCGCGGCCGGGTTCCGCCGCAGACCTGAGGCGGCCTCGGTGGTCACCGGGACGAAGCGGACCGTGTCGCCGGGACGGAGCTGGCCGAGCTTCCAGCGCTGTCCGGTCGCGATCGTCGCCGGGCAGACGAAGCCGCCCAGGGAGGGCCCGTCGGGGCCGAGCAGGACGGGCATGTCGCCGGTGTAGTCGACGGCGCCGACGGAGTACGGCGTGTCGTGGATGTTGGACGGGTGCAGGCCCGCCTCGCCGCCGTCCGTGCGCGCCCACCGCGGCCTGGGGCCGACGAGGCGCACACCGGTGCGGGCCGAGTTGAAGTGCACCTTCCAGTGCGCGGAGTAGAAGTCGCGGATGTCGTCGTCGGTGAAGAACTCGGGGGCGGCGTGCGGGCCTTCGACCGCGCCGATGTACCACACGCCGCCGAAGTCCGGGCGCCGGTCCGGGGGCACGACGGACGTTTCCGGGCGCTGTTCGCCGCCGTGCAGGACGTCACCCGCGCGCAGGGCGCGGCCGCCGTGTCCGCCGAACCGGCCGAGGGTGAAGGTGGCCGCGCTGCCCAGGAACTCCGGTGTGTCCAGGCCGCCGGCGAACAGCAGGTAGGTGCGCAGGCCGTGCTCGTCGGGTGACCCGACGCCCAGGGTCTGTCCGGCTTCGACGGTGACCGGTTCCCATTGCGGTACGGCGGTGCCGTCGACGGTCACCGGTGCCGGGGCGCCGGTGACGCACACCGTCGTCGGGTGGGTGAAGCGGAGGGAAGGCCCCTGGAGGGTGCACTCGAGGCCGGGCGCGCCCTCGGGGTTGCCGAGCGCGGTGTTGCCGAGCCGGAAGGAGAGGTCGTCCATCGGTCCGCACGGGGGGACGCCGACCTGCCAGTTCCCCGTGCGTCCCGGCCAGTCCTGCACGGTGGTCGAGGTGCCCGCCGCGAGGACCTCGATGCGCGGCGTCGGATCGCTGATCGTGGCGAGCGAAGCGGTGGAGTGCGCCGCTCGGCGCACGTCGGCGTTCTGGAGCGCGGCGCGCACCAGACCGAGGTTGGTCTCGATGCCGTCGAGGCGGGTCGCGGCGAGCGCGGCGTCCAGCCTGTCGAGTGCCTCTGCGCGGTCGCTGCCGTGCGCGACGACCTTGGCGAGCATCGGGTCGTAGGAGGTGGTGACCTCGGTGCCGGTCTCCACCCAGGTGTCGACGCGGACGCCCTCGGGGAAGGCGACGCGGGTCAGCAGGCCCGCGCTCGGCCGGTGGCCGCGCGAGGGGTCCTCGGCGTAGACGCGTGCCTCGACGGCGTGGCCCCTCGGTGTCAACGGCATGGTGACGAAGGTGGTGTCGCCCTGCGCGAGGCGCAGCATCCACTCCACGAGGTCGACGCCGTAGATCTCCTCGGTGACCGGGTGTTCGACCTGGAGTCTGGTGTTGACCTCCAGGAAGTACGCCTCCTCGCGGGCGGCGTCGTACACGAACTCGACCGTTCCGGCGGAGCGGTAGTTCACAGACGCGCACAAGTCCCTGGCTGAGGCGGTGAGTTGCTTGCGCACCGTGTCCGGGAGTCCCGGGGCGGGGGCCTCCTCCAGTACCTTCTGGTTGCGGCGCTGCAGCGAGCAGTCGCGGTCGCCGAGGGTGACGACGCGGCCCTCGCCGTCGCCGAAGACCTGCACCTCGACGTGGCGGGCGCGCTCGACGAGCCGCTCCAGGAAGACGCCGGCGGAGGAGAAGGACGCGGCGGCCACGCGCTGCACCCGCTCCCAGGCGTCGTCGAGGGCGTCGGCGTCGTGGCACGCCTGCATCCCGATACCGCCGCCCCCGCCGGTCGCCTTGAGCATGACCGGGTAGCCGATCCCCTCGGCCGCGGCGAGGGCGGCGCCCACGTCGGGCAGCAGCCCGGTGCCGGGGGCGAGCGTCACACCGGCCGCGTGCGCCGCGGCGCGCGCGGTGTGTTTGGCGCCGAACAGCTCCAGCTGTTCGGGGGTGGGGCCGACGAAGACCAGACCCGCTTCGGCGCAGCGGCGGGCGAAGCCGGCGTCCTCGGACAGGAAGCCGTAACCGGGGTGGACGGCGCCGGCTCCGGTGTCCTGGGCGGCCTTGAGGATTAGGGCGGCGTCGAGGTAGGAGTCCTTGGCGGGGGCCGGGCCGAGCCGTACGGCCTCGTCGGCCAGCCGCACGTGGTCGGCCCCGCGGTCCGGGTCGGAGTAGACCGCGACGGTGCGCAGGCCGAGCCGGCGAGCGGTGCGGATGATGCGCGACGCGATCTCGCCGCGGTTGGCGACCAGCAGGGTGTCGAACGTCATGGGCTTCAGCTCTCGTCCGGCTCGGTGATCGTCGTCTGCAGGGCACTCGGGTGGAAGCCGTTGCAAGGGTTGTTGATCTGCGGACAGTTGGACAGCAGTGCGATGACGTCGGTCTCGGCGCGCAGTACGACCTTCAGGCCCGGCGCCGAGATGCCGTCGACGATGCCGAGGGTGCCGTCCGCCTCGACGGGCACGTTCATGTACCAGTTGATGTTGGACACCAGGTCGCGCTTGTCCAGACCGTGCTTGCTGCCCTCGGCGAGGAAGTTCTCCACACAGGCGTGCTGAGACCAGGTGTGGTGTCCGTAGCGGAGGGTGTTGGACTCCTTGGAACAGGCCCCGCCCACGGTGTCGTGCCGGCCGCAGGTGTCCTCGACGACGGTCATCAGCGGGGTGTGCTCGTTGGACAGCAGCACCGACCCGGTGGTCAGGAAGATGTTGCCCTGGGCCTGGATGGTGTCGGGCGCGCTGTAGCGCACGGAGGTGTCGTGGGCGTCGTAGACGAGGAAGTCCGCGGCCTGGTTCCCGTACAGGTCGGTGATGGTCAGCAGTTGGCCCGTGCGCACGACGGCGGACCAGGCGGAGCGGGCGGGGACGGTCCGGTCGAGGACGACGCGCCCCGCAGGGGTGGTGGTGACGGTCATGCGATCCCCCTGGCGTGGAGCTGTTCGGCGGTGTTGAGGAAGGCGCGGCGGCCCTCGGGCGTTGCGTCCCACAGGGCGTCGCCGGGGGCTGTCGGCCTGGCCCGGTACGCGAGGACTTCGAGGTGTCCACAGATGTACGCGGGCCGAGGGTCCAACGGGTGGGGGACGTTGGCGATGAGTACGGTCAGCGGCTGCTCGGCGCGCAGTGTGACGGACGTGCCGGCGCCCGCGGAGCCGGTGAAGCCGGCGGTGCCGTCCTCGCTGATGCGTACGCCCTGGAAGAAGGAGACGGACGGCGGGATGTCCCGCGGGCCGAGGCCGTTCTTGAGGGCGGCGAGCTTGAACAGCTCGCGTCCGGCCGGGGTGGCGGACTGGGGAGTTCCGTCCCCGTACCGCTGGGTGTTGAGGACTCGGGTGGAGGTGCCGCTGAGGGCGTCGTGCCGGCCGGAGGTGTCCTCGGTGACGGAGGCGAGGACCCGGCCCTGGTCGGACAGGAGCAGATGTCTCTCGCCCAGGTAGGCGTTCCAGAACACCTTGACCGTGTCGGCCGTGTTCAGCCGCTCCCAGGGGCAGTCGGCGCTGTACAGCAGGACGTGTGCGCACGCGTCGCCGGTGACGTCGGTCAGGCGCAACTCGGTGCCACGGGCCAGGACCTTGTGGGTGTAGTTGCCGCCTGCCACGGTCTCGGCCCACACGAGATCCTCGGCCGCGATGCCCTCGGGGGGCGTCGGCCAACTGCTCGCGGGGAGTATGGGCATGGTGTCGCACTGTGTGCCGTCCTGGGCGCGGGCGTGATCGCGGGCCCCGTAGGCCGACGCTGTTGCTGAGGCTGTCGCCACGGCTGAACCTCCGGCTCGACGCTATTTCTGTCGTGCGACAGAAATTAGGTGCGGGGCAAGTCGGTGCCATTGCCCGGGCATTTCGGCGTGGTAACCGGCACCTCACTTCGGCGGCTCGGCCCGCGAGGAACTCGCGGCCCTGTGCGAGGATCACGGAGTGAGCCCGCCCACCAGCAGAAAAGTCGGCCGACCGCGCGCCCAGGAGCGTCCCGCCAGCGGGCTGGAGCCGCGCGAAGAGGTGCTGGCCGCCGCGTCCGAGCTGTTCACCACGCACGGTTACACCGCGACCTCGACCCGGGCGGTCGCCGAGCGGGCCGGTCTGCGACAGGCATCGCTCTACCACTACTTCGACGGCAAGGAGGCGATCCTCGCGGCGTTGCTCGAAGGGACCGTCCGTCCTTCGCTGGAGATCGCCCGCGAACTCGTGGCCCGTACTGGAGCGGCCGCCGAGTCGAGACTGTGGGCCCTGTGCCATTCCGACGTCACGCTGCTGTGCCGTGGCCCGCACAACCTCGGGGCCCTGTACCTTCTGCCCGAGGTGCAGACGGCACGATTTGGCGTCTTCCACCGGGTGCGGACCGAACTGAAGGCTTCCTATGGGGAGTTGCTGGCCGGCACGGAGCCGGGTGCGGCGCTCGGCGCCGAGGAACTGACGCTCCGTACGGACCTCCTCTTCGGCCTCACCGAGAGCGTGATTCTCGTCCGGCGTGCCGACCCCGCCCGCGATCCGGCGGCCCTCGCCGTGGCGACGGCCGACGCGGCACTGCGGATCGCGGGCGTGCCGCAGCGCTCCCTGGCACGGCTGCGCCGCGAGGGGCAACAGCTCCTCGCGGCGCAGTAGAGACGACTCGGCCGGGCCCGTGCCCGGTCAGATACGCGCGGCCTCGGCCGGCTCCTCACGGTCCTGACCCCTGACCGCCGGGGCAGCCCCCGCGCGGCCCCGGCACACCGCACCGACGGCCACCGTCGCGCCGACGAACAGGACGGTGAACCACTGGAAGTACCAGTGGCCTCCTGCCGGGTCGTACACCTGGGCGCGCGGCCAGGACAGATTGACCGTCATGAACAGCCCGTAGACGACCGCGAGCACATTGACGGGCAGACCCCAGCGCCCGAGGGAGAACAGTGGCCTGCCCATCTCGTCACGGTCTCCGGAATCCGTCGCCGGCCACTGGCCCTTGAGCCGGCGGAACAGCATCGGCACAGTCACCCCCGCGTACGCGAGATACAGCATCGCGATGCATGTGGTGCCGATGGCCACGAACGCCTCCGGGGAAGCAAGGTTGAGCAGGGCGAGCGCCGCGGCCGGTCCGCCCACCACCAGTGCCGGGACGAAGGGCATGCCCGTGCGCGGCGAGACCTTCGCCAGCCGTGCGGAGAAGGGCAGCATCCCGTCGCGCGCCATCGAGAACAGCATCCGGCTGCCGGCGGTCTGGATGGCGAGCGTGGCCACGGAGATGGCCACCGCCACGTCCGCGAGGAGCACCTTGCCCACGCCGTCGCCCAGGCTGCTGGTGAGGACGTAGCTCAACCCCTCGGTGGAGAGGCGGCCGTCGGTGAGGCTGGGGGCTGCGAGAAGACCGCCGAGCAGCAACAGGCCGCCCAGGGCACCCGCTGTGGCGAGAGCACTGAGGATGGTGCGGGGAGCGGTGCGACGGGGGTTGTGGGTCTCCTCGCTCATCTCGCCCGCACTGTCGAAGCCGATGAGGACGTATGCCGCGGTGAACGAGCCCACCAGCAGTGCCGCCACGGTGCCGTCCTGGCCACCCGTCCTCAACGTCACGCCGGCACCACGCTCGACGTGGGTGAACAGCAGCACGACGATGAGGATCGCGCCGATGATCTCGGCGGTGACGCCGATCCGGTTGACGGCCGACATGACGCGGTTGTCGAGCACGTTCACGGCCGTGGTCAGCGCCAGCAGGACGAGAGCCAGGAGGGCCGCGTTGGCCGCCCCGGTCGCCGTGGTGGGCGCCGGGTCGCCGTCGACGAGCTGGAACCCGGACCAGATCGGGGGCAGGACGACCTGCAGCGCGAGTGCCGCGGCGGCGACCACGACCACTTGACCGATCACCATGATCCAGCCCGTGAACCAGCCGAAGGCCGGGCGGCTCAGCCGGGTCGACCACTGGAAGATCGCCCCGGAGATGGGGTAACGGGCGGCGAGTTCGGCGAAGCACGCGGCGACCAGCAGTTGGCCGATGAGTACGGCCGGCCAGGTCCAGAAGAACAGCGGCCCGCCGAAGGAGTAGCCCAGGGAGAAGAACTGGAAGACCGTGGTCAGGACGGAGATGAAGGAGAACCCGGCGGCGAAGGACGCGTACCGTCCCATCTGCCGCCGTAGCTCCTGGCGGTAGCCGAAGGTGGCCAGCGTGCCGTCGTCCGTGAGGCCGGGCGGCGGAGGGGGAGGCGGTGTTGTGGAATCTGTGGTCACGGTCATGGCGGTCCCCTGTCGCGGAGGCGTGATCCTGCGGAATTCCTGTCGTCCGACAGAAATTAGGGACCACCCGTTTCTGCGGGGTGTCGCAGCCGTGTCCGCTCCGTTAGTGACTCCTCTCCGTGGCGGGATGCCGCTCGGAGGCGGGCGATCGAGCCCGGCCACGCCATGTGGGGCACCATTCCTGGTTTGTCTCAGGGGGTGGTGGGTCCGAGGGGCGCCGAGCGCGGCACCAGAGACCATCGGTGAAGCCGGTGTGATCACGGACGTACGCGACCGCGACCGACAGCGGCCCGCCCTTCCGGTATCCGTGCCGGAGAGGCGGGCCGTTCGACGTCCGCGGACAGTCGCGGAACGTCCGGTTTCGTCATGGTGGGGGCCGTCGGCGTCGCCGACGCGCTCGGCGACGTCGGCCGCGATGCCGCCGACCGCCTCCGGCGCGGTGGCGGTGCCCGTTCCCTCGGAGACGCGGACGCAGACGCAGAAGCCGTACAGGTGCGGGCCGACGATGTTGGAGTGCTTCGTCGGCAACTGTCCAAATCCCAGGACAACTTGCCACGGCAATCAGGGCACCGCCTCAGCCCACTCCCTCTAGTATCAGCGCGTGATTCCTGGGGGAAGGTCGGCAAGTGTGAGTGGGGAATTGGCGGGGCGGCTGCTGCGGTTGCGTGGTCCTGCCCGGCCATCCGGGGTTCGCCGCCGGGATCGCCGAGATCGGGCTTCGGGTCCGCATGGCACGTGATCCGCGGCAAGTGCTTGATGTGATCGCCCACCGGCTCGGCTGCTGACCACCCGCTCTCTCATTCTCAGTCAAAGGAGCACTCCACCATGTCCAACCGCGGCTTCTCCAAGGCAGGGCTGCACAGGGTGCACGACGTGCTGGCCCGGCATGTCGACTCAGGGAAGATTCCCGGGGTGGTCGCCCTCTTCAGCAAGGGTGACGAGACGCATGTCGAGACGATCGGGACGATGCGTCACGACGGCGGCGCACCGATGCGCCGCGACACGATCTTCCGGATGGCCTCGACGTCCAAGCCGGTCTCGATCGCGGCGGCGATGGTCCTGCTCGACGAGTGCAGGCTGCGCCTCGACGACCCGGTGGAGCGCTGGCTGCCGGAACTCGCCGACCGTCAGGTGCTGAAACGGCTCGACGGCCCGCTGGACGAGACAGTGCCGGCCCGGCGGCCGATCACCGTACGGGACGTGCTGACCTCCACGTTCGGGCTCGGCATGGATATGACCGTGATCGGCACTCCGATCATGAACGCGGTCTTCGAGCAGGGGATCACCCCCAACATGCCGACGCCGATGCCCGAGCAGGACGAGTGGATGCGCCGTCTCGGCTCCCTCCCGTTGATGCACCAGCCCGGCGAGCGCTGGCAGTACCAGATCAGCAGCGACCTGGTCGGCGTGCTCGTCTCCAGGGTCACGGGCCAGTCGTTCGAGTCGTTCCTGCGCGAGCGGATCTTCGAGCCGCTGGGCATGAAGGACACCGGCTTCCATGTGCCCGGGGACCAGCTCGACCGGCTGCCGCCCCTGTACGCCCCCGACCCGGGGACCGGAGAGTTCCAGGTGTGGGACGAGGCCGCGACGGGGCGCCACAGCACGCCTCCGGCGTTCCAGGGCGGCGGCGGTGGCCTGAACTCCACCGCCGACGACTACCACGCCTACTTCCGCATGCTGCTGAACCACGGGATGCACGAGGGCGAGCGGATCCTGTCCCGGGCCGCCGTCGAGCTGATGACCACCAACCGGCTCTCGCCCGAACAGCAGGCCGCCCGGCACGAGTTGGCCGTCAACAACGTCCATGTGTCCTTCGGCCAAGGGCAGCACGGCGGCTGGGGCTTCGGCATGGCGGTGCGTACCTATCGCGGTGACTACGCGCCCATCGGCCAGTTCGGCTGGGACGGCGGAAGCGGCGCCTCGACGTACGCCGACCCGGTCAACGGGCTCACCGGGATCCTGCTCACCCAGGTCGGAGCGTCCGTCCCGGATCCGGTGCATCTCATGCTCGACTTCTGGACGACGCTCTACCAGGCGATCGACGACTGACGCCGCCCACTCACCGTCAGCCGGGGTGACGAGGCTCAGGTGATCCAGGGCCTGTCCGGCGCAACGTGCCGGACAGGCCCTGGTCTTGAGGAGAGCTCAGCGTTTGAGCGTGAAGGTGAAGTCGCCGGAGAGCCTGCCGCTCAGCCGGACTGCCGACACGAGCTTCCCCTCCGCGATCAGTCTCTCGACCTCGCCCCGCGAAAGACCGCAACCTTCAGCGATCAGTCGCACCGGCCGGACAGGGATCCGCGCCGCGAAGCGGACCGAGACGTCGATCACCTCGAGGTCCAGGTGATCCGATCCGCCGGTGTCGAGGCGCCAGGCATTGTCCCAGTCGAGGGCGATGCGATTACGGCGCTGCACGACCGGATCCTGGAGCAACTCGGCCGCCAGACCACGGTCGTTGTCATGCATCCGGTCCAGCATCTCAGGTCGTACGGAGCGCACATGCGCGCGCTCCAGAACCGAGAGTTTTGCCGTGTCCCCGCAAGCAGTACAGAGCACGAGGAGCCAGGCGTCGAGGAGCTTGTGGTGTGCGTTGACGCGGAATTTGCCGTTCGCCCTGAAGCGCTCGGACGCGCAGGTGTGGCAACGGCGAAGGACGAGCGGCAGGCAGGTGGGCATGACCACCCAGCTATTGAGCACAGAAGTACACCGGTTTCAGTGAGAAGTCCGCAGCAAGAAGCAGCGCGGCGCAACAAGCGCGACGCGCGACGAATCAGCACTCGGGGGGTCTCACACGGTGTACAACGGGACGTCCTTGCCTGGGCGACTTGGTCCGGCAGCACAGTAATGGTGGACAGCGACGCTGTTCCACTGGTTTTCGAACACCTCACCGCCAGACTCCGTCCGGCGGAACACGGAGCAAGCCGCAGCCGGGGAAAGGGGGGCGATCCCGTCATGAAGGCAGTGCGGTTCCATGAGTACGGCGAGATCGATGTGCTGCGGGTGGAGGAGGTGGAGCGCCCGGCGCCCGGCCCCGGGCAGGTGCTGGTAGAGGTCCGCGCGACCGGGATCCAGCCCGGCGAGGTGATGATCCGCAAGGGCGCGCGGCACGAACGCCGGCCGGCCGCGTTCCCCTCCGGGCAGGGCAGTGACCTGGCCGGCGTCGTGGTGGAGATCGGCGTACAGGTGCGCGGCTTAGCGGTGGGCGATGAGGTCCTGGGCTTCACCCATGGCAGAGCGAGCCAAGCGGAGTTCGTCGTGGTCGACGATGTGAACGTGGTCTCCCGTCCGAAGGAGCTGCCCTGGGACGTGGCCGGGGCCCTGTACGTGGCTGGCACGACCGCGTACGCCACCGTGTTCGCGGTGGACCCGGGACCGGCCGACACGGTCGTGGTGTCCGGTGCGACAGGTGGCGTCGGGTCGCTTGCCGTGCAGCTCGCCCGGCGGCGCGGTGCCACGGTGATCGGGCTGGCGAGCGAGCGGAACCATGCCTGGCTGAAGGACCGTGGTGTCGTCCCGGTCGAGTACGGGGAAGGCGCCGCCGAGCGGATCCGGCAGGCCGCCGGCGGGAACGTCGACGCGTTCATCGACACGTTCGGCGACGGCTATGTGGACCTGGCTGTGGAGCTGGGCGTGCGGCCCGAGCGCATCAACACGATCCGCGACTGGCAGGCTGCGGCCAGGGTCGGCGCGCGGACCTACGGAGAAGGCTCGGCGGCATGCGCGGTCGTGCTCGGCGAGCTGGCCCGGCTCGCAGCATGCGGGGAGTTGGAGGTGCCGATCGCCCGCACCTACCCGCTGGAGCGCGTGCGAGACGCGTTCCGCGAGCTGGAACGTGGGCACACCCACGGAAAGGTCGTGCTCCGTCCATAGCACCGGGCGGCCGAGGCGAGCATCGAGCAGATACCCCCAAAGCATCAACGCAGTGTCCCCGCCGACGTCCAGATGACTGTCCGTCAAGTGGCCGCCGGCAGGGAAAGCAGCGCAGGTCACCACCGCAACAAGCGTCAGGAGCAGCGAGCGGCTGCTGCTAGATTCGTCCGCCATGCGATCACGTGAGTACGACCTTGACTTCCGCGACCGGGCCAGTCGGATACGCGCCTGGGGTGTCGGCCTGTTGGCCTTGGCGGCGCTTCTGTGGACATGGTGTGCCGTGCTGCTCCTCTTCCCGTACCAGGTCGATGAGGAGCCGGGCGACCGATACCCCCGCGAGTGCGAATCACGGTTGCTGACGGAGCGCGGTACCGCCAACGAAGGCCTGCAGAACGGTGATTGGTGTCAGAACGAACGTGACTGGCCCGAGGCGCTGGCCGTACTCGGGTTGTCCATGCCGGTGTCGGCCGCCGGCGTGGCACTGTTCACGAGCGGCAGCCTGAGCAGACGCATGAGCGCCCACGCCGAGGCGATGCGTGAGCTGGACAAGATCGCCGACTCGCGGAAGGCATAGCCTCCGCTGTCGGCAGAACCTGCAACTCGGCTTTGAACGGGGCCTTCGCGCGAGGCGGGCTCAGCGCCGGTAGCGGCTGCGCTAGAGGCAGTCCGACGGATAGTCCTTCGCCGACGCGCGCTTGTCGAGGCACATGCGGACGATCGCGGCTTCACGGCGTGCGGACGCCAGCTCGGTGAAGGTGATTCCTTCGCCGGCATCGCATGCGCCGGTGAGGCCGGGCCGGACCCCAGTTCATGTCGCTCGGAGTCGAGAGGGTGCGCGGCGATTCCCGGTGCGGGTCGCCACCACCATGTCGGCATCTGTAAAGCCTCAGCGGCGGCGTTGGAAGCGGTCTGTCACGCCGCTGGATGCCTTGGGTAGCGTTCGGTCGGTGGAACTGGGACCGAACACAGATGACTGGCTGGCAGATACGCGGACGTCTTATGACACCGTGGCTTCGAGTTACGCAGAGCTGACACGTCACCTCTTGGACGAGACACCCGAAGAACGCGCGGTCCTGGCTCGGTTCGCCGACCTGGTGCGTGTCCGAGGCGGCGGGCCGGTCGTGGACGTGGGGTGCGGGACGGGCAGGATCACGGGTCACCTGCGGAAGCTGGAACTGGACGCGTTCGGCATCGATCTGTCACCGGGAATGATCGATGCGGCCCGTCGTGATCACCCTGGTGTGCGGTTCGATCTCGGCTCGATGACGGATCTCGACTTGGCTGATGCCTCGGTAGCCGGTCTGGTCGCCTGGTACTCACTGATCCACATTCCGGACGGCGAGATCGGCTCGGTTCTCACACACTTCCGTCGGGTGCTTCGGCCGGGCGCGCCGCTCCTGCTCAGCTTCCATGTCGGCGACGAGTCGACATGGAAGACCGAGGGTTATGGCGGGCATCCGATGAGGGTCTATGTCCATCGGCGGCAGCATGACCGGATGATCGAGTGGCTCGGCGAAGCCGGCTTCGCCGTCGAGACGCACAAGACCCTCACCTCCGCCGAGAGCAGGCTGGGAGGCGTCATCCTCGCGCGTCGTCAGCCCTGAGCCGCTCCGCCGCCGCCCTGACGACGTCTGCAGGGTCGAACGGCCTGTCGTCGTACGGCCCGGTGTGGGGAAGCCGGCGCATGGGCCCGCGCAGCCCCGGGAGATCGGTGTGCGGGCTCGGGCGATGCTCGCGGACTGCGTCGGTGCACCGGACGTGTGCAGGTCCCGCCGTACTCCAGATGGAGCAGAGCGCGCTGTCGGCCTGCCGTCCCGGGTGGGCAGAAGCACCCGGCGATGTCCTCAAGGTCTGGCCCTTCCCGCGGCTCAGATCCAGGAGAGGGCCGACTCACCGCAGCCATGACCGAACACCGCGACAACAGGGTCGAGGCTGTGCCCGTCGGCATTCGTCCCGCCGCTTCGCAGCCGTCCATGCGTTCGACGCGGATCGGGAGGTCGCAGGGCGCCGGGACGTGAGAGTGGGCAGGCGAGGCAGGGCTGATCAACGGAACATGGGGGGAGCGGGAAGGCAGAGTGCGCCGAGCAGACGGGAGTGCCGCAGGTGGGTGGCGGGCGCGAGCACGGCAATTCCGAGGAGTACGAAGTCGAGATGCGTCAGGTCGCGACTCTCAACCGTTTGGCGGGCCCGACCCTCGACGGGTCAGGCAACGTGTCCGAGCGGATGCGCCACCGCGGAGCCGACCTGCTCGTGACGGGGAACTCCCTGGCCCGGGCCACATCCCTCGGGGAGGCGCTGACCCTGATCTCCCAGCTGGCCGACGCCACCCTGCCGCTGTGCGGTCAGGCGGTGTTCCGGGCGGACCGCGAGTTCCTGAAGTGCGTGGGCCAGGTCGGCTTCCGCGACGGCGAGGGCGACGCGCTGCGACTGCCCCTGGGCACGATCCACCCGGCCGCGCAGGTGGCCCGGACCGGGCGCCCCGTCTTCCTGGCCTCCCCGCAGGAGTATCGCGATCGCTTCCCGTCCGCCTGGCAGCTCGACGGACAGACGGGGTGTGAGGCCTGGGCCTTCCTGCCCCTGACGACGTACAGCCAGCTCACCGGCGTATGGATGGCGGCCTTCGACGCCCCGGTACAGATGGCCGACGGTTTCGGCCCCTTGCTGGTGACCATGGCCCGTTTGCTCAGCCAGAGCATCGAGCAGTCGTACGACGGCCAGGCGGACCGCGCGCTCTCCCAGGGGCTGCGCAGCAGCATGAGCCGGATCGCCCCCGGTGTCGACGGCCTCACCGTGGCCGCCCGGTACGTGCCCACCGGCGGGGGACTCATGGTCGGCGGTGACTGGTTCGACAGCATTCTCCTGCCCAACGGGCGCCTCGGAGTGGTGATCGGCGATGTCCAGGGTCACGATGTGCAGGCCGCCGGGCTGATGTCGCAACTGCGCACCGCCATCCACGCCTACGCCGCCGAGGGCCACGGCCCGGACGCCGTTCTGGTACGCGCGTCCCGCTTCCTGACGTCACTGGGCGAAGGCCGCTTCGCCACCTGTATCTACCTGGAGGCCGATCCCGCCACCGGCATCCTGCGCATCGCCCGGGCCGGGCACCCGCATCCCGTGCTGCGCCTGCCCGACGGCACCTGTCTGCTGAAGCACGTGCGGGGCGGCCTGCCCCTCGGGCTCGACCTCGGGGAGGACGACTACCCGGTCAGCGTCGTCTCCCTGCGCGAGAACGAGATCCTCATGCTCTGCACGGACGGTCTCATCGAGTCCGGCGGCCACGACATGTACTCCGGTTGGCTCCGTGTGCGCAACGCGCTCACCCCAGGCGGTCCTGAAGATCTCGACAGCCTGGCCGACCGGCTTCTGAGCGCGGTCGTGGCTCCGGCCCCCGCACAGGCGGGAGACCAGCCCGGTGCCTCCTTCACGGAGGACGACATCGCGATGCTGCTCCTGCGCCGAGACCCGTCGGATGTGCATGCGAACCGGACCGGGAGGCACCTGCGCTTCACCCTCGAACAGGATCAGGCCCAGGGCCTCGCCGACGCACGGATCGAATTCCAGGGCCTGCTCCACGACTGGGGGCGGCCGGAGCAGGTCGACACGGTCCTCCTGCTCGTCTCCGAACTCCTCGGGAACGTACTGATCCACACCGAACATGCCGCCGTCCTCCGGGCCGAAATCAGCGGCGCCGCCCAAGGCCGGCGACGACTGCGCGTGGAGGTCACCGACCGCAGCGACGAGGTCCCGCACCGGCGCGCCCCCGGAGAACTCTCCTCCTCCGGTCGCGGCCTCGTCCTGCTCGACGTGTTGGCGCACCGGTGGAACATCCGCCCCGAACCGGAGGGGAAGACGGTCTGGTTCGAAATCGACGAGGAGGGCCCGGAGGAGCCCTGACCCGCGGCCGGTCGAGCGACTCCGCTCATGTCTCCGCCACGTCCGTGAGCCGTGCGGTCACCCGCACCGGCGGCGACGAGGCCGGGCCGGCTCACGACGACGGGGCGCTCGCTGAGGGGCGCGGCGAGATCCCGGAGCGGCCGACCCCGGTGACGCGAGCGGAGCGCGCCCCTGTTGCCGGTCTCCGAAAGGAATCGCCGCGCTGCTCATGTTCCGCTGTTGCTTCAGGGCTCAATGAAGCAGCGGGCGCAGGGATCCGGCGAGCGGCCGACAGAGATTTTCAGCGTGCTCTTGCGAGGAACCCCGGGGGGTTCACCCCCGGGAGGAATCGCTTCCGGTGACGGCGATGCTCCGCATCGCCGCGGCAACGGGCGCGGAGCGCCCGCAAGAAACCGGGCCGGAGTGCCCGGTGAGGAATGTGCGTTGTTCGAATGCCGGTATATCGGGAGGCAGGTAACGTCGCGGTCGTGAAGTTGACGGTGCAGGTGAAACTTCTGCCGACGCCCGTGCAGGCCGCGGCACTTGAGGCAACCCTGCACGCCTGCAACGAGGCCTCGACCTGGGTGTCCTCAGTGGCATTCGAAAGAGACGTAAACGCAATTTCGCCCTGCGCGAGCACACCTACACGGCGGTCAAGGACCGATGGGGGCTCGGAGCTCAGGCCTCCCAGCACGTCATCAAGAAGACCAGCGACGCCTACATCACGCTCAAGGCGAACCTGAAGGCAGGAAACCTCGGCAAACCTGGCTCGCAGCGTTACCGGCGGGCGGTCGAGAAACCGATCGCGTTCCGGCCGGAGGGCGCGCAGCCGTATGACGATCGGATGCTGTCCTGGCAGCACACCGAGCGCACGGTGTCGATCTGGACGCTGTCGGGCCGGATGAAAGAGGTGGCGTTCACCGCCTCGCCCGAACATGTGGCGCGTTTGGCCCTGTATCGCAAGGGCGAGTCCGATCTGCTGTACCGCGACGGCATGTGGTTCCTGATCGCCACCTGCGAGGTCCCCGAGGCCGAACTCAACACCAGCGTCACCCAGTTCCTGGGGATCGATCTGGGGATCGTGAATATCGCGACCACCTCGGACGGTCGGATCATGGCCGGACGCCGGCTCAACCGCGGACGCCTGCGCGAACGTACCCTGCGTCAGAAACTCCAGCGTAAGAACACTCCGTCCGCCAGACGGCGCCTGAAGAAGCGCAGGCGTAAGGAGTCGCGGCGGGTGAAGGACATCAATCACAAGATCGCGAAACATGTGGTGGCCGAGGCAGAACGCACCGGACGCGGAATCGCCCTCGAGGATCTGACGGGCATCCGCGCGCGGGTACGGCTTCGCAAGCCCCAACGGGCCACCCACGCCAGCTGGAGCTTCGCCCAGCTCGGCCAGTTCATCGCGTACAAGGCCCGCAGAGCGGGGGTACCGGTGGTGCACGTGGATCCGGCGTACACCTTCCGCACCTGCGCCGAATGCGGGCACATTGACAAGGCGAACCGGGCCAGTCAGGCCCGCTTCGCATGCCGGTCCTGCGGTGTCGTTGCACACGCGGACTGGAACGGCTCCCGCAACATCCGCCACCGCGCGGAACAGTTGTGGCGACGCGGGGCGCAGTCAACCGCCCCAGACCCACCCCCGAACACCGAGCGTGGGACAGGACGCAAACGCAGCACCACAGCCAGTGGCGCCCGTTGCGCAAGCCCGGGACTTTCAGTCCCCGGTCGTTGACGCAGTGCACGAATATGGGCTGGCGGACGACACGTGCCTCGTTGGGCTCCGCCTGGGGAGGGGGGTGCTACGACAGGTGTCATGAACGAACGTGAAGGGCGGCCATGCGGCCAACGCGAGGTGGATCTTGTATCGAAGGACAGGATGCTCGCTCTCACCGACGGCGTGGTGGCCATCGCCATGACGTTGCTCGTGCTGGACATCAAGCTGCCCGAGGGGCTTCGCGGGGCGGAGCTGCACCAGGCACTGGAGGAAGTCCAGTCCCAGGCGGGCGCCTTCCTGCTGAGTGCGGTGGTGATCGCGTTGTTCTGGCGGGCCCACCACGCGGCGCTGCGGGACGCGGGGCCGCTCGACTCCTACCTGTTCTGGCTCAACGTGGCATTCCTGTTGCTGTTGTCGTCGATTCCTTTTCCCACCAGGGTTCTTGAGGACTACGGCGACCAGTTCCTCGGTCCCGGTCTGTACGGGGCCGTCATCGGCACGGCCGCGCTGGTGCTCTATGCGATGGAACTGCGCACCAGCCGCATTGCCGGCCTGTCCTGGCGCCGTGTCCCACTCCCTGCTCAAGCCGTCGTGTTTCTGATCTCGGTGGGGATCGCACGAGTCTCGCCCGTCGTCGCGATCTACAGCTGGGCCGCCGCCGTGCCCCTCTCCATGGCGGCCGACCGGATCGCGGCACGGGGTCGCTGACCGGATGTTCCAGTCGGGGGAACGAGCTGTGTCGTGCCGGGTGGTGCAGGCGGCGGGGGCCATACGGTCGGCTGGCATGACGCACGCATCGCAGGACGCATCCCACCTGAGCCGGCGCACCGCGCTCACCGGGCTCGTCGGTGGGGCCGGGGTCGCGCTGGCCGCCGGTTGCACCTCCTCGAACGGAACCTCCGCACAAGGGGTCGCGCCCAGGCCCACGGCGTCGGCCACCGGCTCGGCTTCGGGTGCCACGCCCGGGGTGATGACTCTGTTCCGGGACCCGGCGTTCAACTTCAATGGCCTCCTGGCCCTCGGCGGCGCCGGGTTCGGCAGCAGCGAGGTGGGCGAGGTGCTCACCGCCGTGAACACGATCAACAAGGCCGGCCTCTCCGCCCAGACGTACGTCGCGACCTTCAAGAAGCTCGGCGACCAGTTGATGGGAGCGCCTCAGGGCAGCAAGCCCGACCGGCAGACCACGCGCCTGCGCGCTCTGCGGGCGGCGCAGTACTACGCCCAGGCTCTGTTCTTCGTCCTCGGCTCCGACACCCCGGACAGCGAGGAACAGCTGTACAAGGCCGGGCGCGGCGCCTGGGACAAATTCTGCGAACTGTGCGACCCGGCGCCGGTGACGGCGGACATCCCCTACGGGAAGACCCCGCTGCCGGTGTGGTTCTTCCGCCCCGACGACTCGGGCAAGCAGCGCCGCACCGTGATCCTCACCAACGGCAGCGACGGACAGAACGTCGACATGTGGACGTACGGCGTTTCGGCCGCCCTGGAGCGTGACTGGAACGCCCTCGTGTACGACGGGCCGGGCCAGGGGCAATTGCTCTTTGTGGACCGGGTGGTTTTCACACCGCGGTGGGAGACGGTGGTCACGCCGCTCGTCGACTGGCTGGTCGCCCGTTCCGACGTGGACGCCGACAGGATCGCCCTGACCGGGCTCAGCATGGCGGGCAACCTCGCCCCCCGGGCCGCGGCCTTCGAGAAACGCATCGCAGCCCTGGTGGCGATGCCCGGATGCCTGGAACCCTGGCTGGGATTCCCGCCGGAGATCCGGAAGATCCTCACCCCGAACAAGACGCAGACCAACGACATCTGGAACAAAGAGGTCGTCCCCGAGCTGCCCGCGGCCGCTGCCGCGACGATGAAGAAGCGCTTCGAGCCCTTCTCCGTCCCGGCGATGCTCGGCGCCCGCGAGGGAAAGGTCTTCACGGACTTCTACACCCCCGCCAAAGGCATCGAGTCACTGGCCATCACGAGCGTGCTGGGCCGCATCACGATGCCCACCCTGGTCCTTGACTACGAGGACGAGCAGTTCTATCCCGGACAGCCGCGGACGATGTTCGACAAGCTGACGTCCCCCAAGGACTACGTGAAGCTCACGGCGGCCACCGGCGCGCAGCTGCACTGTTCCCCGATGGCCCCGCAGCAGCACTGCGACGTGGTCTTCGACTGGCTGCAGGAGACGCTGCCGGGACGCTGAGCCAGGTTCCAGCCACCGCTCATTCGACGTCGTTCCACCGATGACGCGGGGAGACAGCGACGCCACGGTGACGCACGGACGCACGGCTCGGTATCGAAGGTCGAGGCCGACACCACACGGTGTGCGGTGGTGACCATGAGGCGGGACCAGTGCGAAGTCCGATCCGGCAAACGGCATCCGGTGACAGCCGTTGAGGTCACGTGCCTGACCAGTCGGAGTCGTTACTGCGCGTGCGTCGTGCCTGGCGCGCCTGGCCGTCCTCCAGAACCGCACGAGTGGATGATCGGGGGAGTGGCAGGGGACGCCTGCGCCGGGTGGCGTCGAGGCCACTGCCTGACCGTGTGGAGCGGCTGTAAGGGAGTGGCCGTATCGGTGGTGCTGCGACGTGAGGATCACCAGCCCTGACATCCGGGTTTGCCGCCGGGCCGCGATGAGCGCCGACAGGAAGAGGACATGACCGCCTCGTACGAAACCATCAGCACACGGCTGGACGGCAACGTCCTGTCCGCCACCTTCAACGCCCCACCGATCAACCTCATCGGTCCCGAGCTCGTACGCGATCTGGTGGAACTGATCGAGGAGCTCTCCCGACCGGCGGCCGCACGAGTGGTGGTCTTCGACAGTGCGGATCCCGACTTCTTCTTCCCGCACGTAGACCTGACCAAAGTGCCCGAGTACACCGCTGAAGCAGCGAAGGCCGGCGGTCCCGGCGACGCCTCCCTGGGGATGCTGTTCCGCAGGCTCAGTGGGCTTCCGGCCGTCACCATCGCCAAGGTGCGTGGCCGGGCACGGGGAGCGGGCAGCGAGTTCCTCCTCGCCTGCGACATGCGCTTCGCCTCCCGGGAGAACGCGGTCCTGTGCCAGCCCGAAGTCGGCATCGGCACCCCGCCCGGCGCGGGAGCGATCCAGCACCTGACCCGTCTGCTGGGCCGGGGCCGAGCGCTCGAAGCCGTACTGACATCGGCCGACTTCGATGCCGAACTCGCCGAACGCTACGGATGGATCAACCGCGCGGTGCCCGACGCCGAGCTGGACGAGTTCGTTGCCGGCCTTGCCGCGCGCATGGGCAAATTCCCGCGGGACGCACTGATGGCCGCCAAATCAGCCGTCAACGCCATCAGCCTGGCAACTCCCGCCGACGTACGCGCAGATGCCGCCCTGTTCCAGCAACTCGTTCGGAGCGAGGCAGCACAGCAACGCACGGCAGAACTTTTCAAGCAGGGCCTCCAGACCCGTGGCCGTACCGAAGTCGACCTCGCGGACGCGCTGGGCGACTTGAAGGCCGTCGACTGATGCAGATGACGGAACCGTGCGCCTGACCCGTGGGGGGTGCGGCGCACAAGGTGAGCGGCTGCGAGCATGCGTCCTTCCAGTCGGTGGCCGGTCCCGCATGAGTGTCAGACGTGTCTGTCAGGCTCCGGGTATGGAGATGACGCTGCAACTGACGATCGACTGCACCGACGTACAGAGGCTGGTGGTGTTCTGGAGCGAGGCTCTGGGATACGTGGCCGAACCTCCGCCTGGCGGCCATGCCACCTGGCGGGAGTATTGGGCAGCCGCGGGGGTGCCCGAGGAGGAGTTGCCTGTCGGCGCGGGTGATACCCCGGAGTCGATCGTCGATCCCGCCGGACGAGGGCCGCGGGTGTGGTTCCAGCAGGTTCCGGAACTCAAGGCCTGCAAGAACCGACTGCACCTCGATCTGAAGGTCGGCGGCGGGCGCGACGTCCCGCTGGCGATCCGCACGCAGCGAGTCACCTCCACAGTGCAGAGACTGGTCGAAGCCGGTGCCAGCGTGCTTCGGACCGCGGACGAGCCGGACATGGGGCACTACGCCGTCGTTCTGCAGGACCCGGAAGGCAACGAGTTCTGCGTTGTCTAGGAGTCGTCGGTGGACTCGCTGCGCGACGCGGCCGTCGCCAACTGTCGCCGGCGGATGATCTGTTGTTTGTGGCCGGAGGAACACAGTGAAGGCCGAGGGTATTCAACTCGTTGCGTGCAGCGGCATTTTGTGGCCCCATCAACCGGTCGATACGGTCGATTTCATGGACTGGAACTTTCGGACGGCCGAGGATCTCCTGGCCGCTTTGCGTGCTGGTGAAGTGACTTCGGTGGAGCTGACCGACGAGGCGATCGCACGTATCGAGCGGGATGACAAGGAGATCAACGCGGTCTGTGTGCCGGATTTCGACGGCGCGCGGGCGGCCGCACGCGATGCCGACCAGGCGCGCGCTCGGGGTGAGGACCGACCGTTGCTTGGTCTTCCGGTGACGGTCAAGGAGTCCTTCAACATCGCTGGGGTGCCCACGTCTTGGGGCATGCCGGAGCACGGGGACTTCGTGCCGGCCGACGATGCGGTGCAGGTGTCGCGGATCAAGGACGCAGGGGCGGTGGTGCTCGGAAAGACCAATGTGCCTTTTGGACTGCAAGATGTGCAGAGCTTCAATGCGATGTACGGAACCACCAATAACCCGTGGGATCACGGTCGCACGTCGGGTGGTTCCTCCGGTGGTTCTGCGGCGGCCCTGGCGTCCGGTTTCGGCGTGCTGTCCATCGGCTCCGACCTCGCCGGTTCCTTGCGCACCCCCGCTCATTTCTGTGGCGTCTACGCGCACAAGCCGACGCTCGGGCTGGCGGCGACCCGCGGCATGGTCCCGCCGCACGCGCCGGCGCTGCCGACCGACCATGACCTGGCCGTCGTCGGCCCTATGGCGCGCACGGCCCGCGACCTCGCGCTCCTGCTCGACGTCATGGCCGGACCGGACCCGCTGACGCTCGGCATGGCGCACGACCTGACGCTGCCGCCCGCGCGCCGCGAGAGGCTCTGCGACTTCCGGGTCCTGGTCCTCGATGAGCATCCGTTCATTCCGACCGGGTCCGCTGTGCGGGCGGGAGTGAACCGGGTGGCCGACGCACTCGTCGACAGCGGCGCCCGCGTCGAACGGCACAGTGCGCTGCTGCCCGATCTGACCGAAGCCGCCACCATCTACACGCAGTTGCTGTTCTCGAGCTCCGTCGCACGTTTTCCCGTCGAGGAGTACGAGCAGCTGCGGACCCGTGCCGCCGGGCTGAGCGCGGACGACCAGAGCCTCGATGGGGCGCGGTTGCGCGGCATGGTGCTCAGCCACCGTGACTGGATCGAGGTGAACAGCCGGCGCGAACTCCACCGCCACGGCTGGCGACGGCTCTTCGCCGAGTTCGACGTCGTGGTGTGCCCCATCACGCCCACGCCCGCGTTCCCGCACGACCACAACCCCGATCCGAGGGAACGCCGGATCGACATCGACGGCGTCGAGTACCCGTACTTCGACCAGCTCGTCTGGGCCGGTCTGGCCACCATGCCCGGTCTGCCCGCCACCGCCGCACCGGCGGGCCGGTCTCCCGAGGGTCTGCCGGTGGGAGTGCAGCTCATCGGCCCGATGTTCGAGGACCGCACTCCGCTGCGGCTGGCCGAACTGCTCGAGGAGCAGATCGGGGGCTTCCAGGTACCGAGGTAGCCGTGCGCCCTTGTCTCCGCGGGCCGGACTCTCCGCAGGAATCCCGGCCAATTTGATGCCGTTCGGTTACGCAATAGGCGGTCCGTGGAGGCTACTTCGTACAAGGATTCTGGGCATCGCCCCCCTGGCGGTTCAACGGAATCTGCATGTGCGGGGGAACTTCATGCGCCGTTCCATCGCGGCCGCCGCGGCGGCCGCCACACTCATCGCCACCCTTGTGGCATGCGGCGGCTCGGACGGGGGCGGCGACGCTGCCGGGCCCACACAGAACACCGGCTCCGGCGCCACGGCGGAGCCCGGCGGCGAGCAGTCAGCCGACGCGACGCCCAGCAGCTCGCAGTCGCCGGTCGGCAAGCTCGGCGACACCCTCAGGCTGGAGGGACTGGCCGACAACCTGGACACGCGGGCACGGTTCAGGCCGACATCACGTTGAAGAGGTACGAGGACCACGCCCAGCCGTCGCTCGACATCTTCGCGCCGTCCGACGGCAATCGCCTCGTCGCAGTGGAGTTCACGATCGTCAACACCGGCACCGGCACCTACAGCGACCTCGCGAACCAGGGGACGAAGGTCATCGACTCGACCGGTCAGGAGCACGCCGCCAAACCCGGCGACCCCACCGTCGGCGAGTCCATGGGCGTCAATATTCTCCTGCGGCCGGGCAAGCAGACCACGGGCTGGGTGATCGTCGACGTGCCCAAGGACGCCAAGATCACCGCCGTGACGTATCAGATGGACGCGACCGGGGTCGACAAGGAGCGCACGGGCACGTGGAACCTCAACTAGGCAGTCGGCCTGCGCTGAGCTGGTTCGGAACGCGGCCGGAGGCGCGTAGTTCCTGTAGGTCGGGGATGTGGTTGTAGAGGGTGCCGGGGCTGACGCCGAGGAGCATGGCGATCGAGGTGATCGAGTTCTCGGGGTTGGGGAGCAGGTCGCGGGCGGTGCGGATGGTCTCGGGGGTGGCGACGGTGGGTCGGCCGCCGACACGGCCGCGGGCGCGTTCGGCGTCCAGGCCTTCGCGGGTACCGGAGACGATGAGCTCGCGGTTGAACTCGGCGAGGGCGACGAAGACGTGGACGACGAGACGGCCGCCGGGGGTGGTGGTGTCCAGGCGTTCGTGCGGAGAGCAGAAGCCGATCTCGCGGCGGCGGAGTTCGCCGCCCATGTCGACCAGGTCCTTGAGGGACCGGCCGTAGCGGTCGAGCGCGGGGACGAGGCGGCATGCGATGGCGGTGGCGGGTGAGGGGGTGCCGGCCTTTCTTCACGCTGGGGGTTGTCTGAAATTGGTCCTGTGGTGATCGTCATGGGAAGGGGCGAGTGCCCCTGGTCAGTAGGCCAGTGCGGTCATGTGGTCGGGGTGGTGGGCGGCGACGTCGTGGGCTGCTTGGACGAAGGCGGCGACGGCTGCGGATCGCGAGGTCTCCGGCCAGGCGACCAAGACCGCGCTGGGGCTGAGGCCGGTGACCGGCCGGTATGCGATGTCCGGGCGCTGGTGCTGCTTGGTGGTGGAGCGTGACAGGAACGCCACCGCCTGGCCCAGCGCGACCACTTCCAGGAGTTGCTCGACGCTGGCCACGAGCGGCCCCTCAGGAGTGTCGGCCGGCGCCAAGCCTGTGTGGCCATCGCCTGCTTCCGCTCCGTCGCATCCTGCGTAGTAGGCGGTGGTGGAGGGGGCGGCCCCTTTCCAGCGTGGGATCGGTTCGCCCTTGAGGTCGGCCAGCCGCAGTCGCCGGCGTCCGGCCAGGCGGTGCGCGGCGGGGAGAACGGCCAGTCGCGGCTCGACCACGAGCGTCTGGGAATCCAGCCCTTGACCGTCGAACGGGCTGCGCAGCAGCGCTACATCGGCACGGCCGTCCCGCAGCATGGCGATCGGCTCTCCGCTGCCGCCGACGACGACTTCAGGCGGCGGCAGATGCGAACCCGTTCCCCGGTAGGCGGCGAGGATCTCCCGCAGCAGCCCGGCATCGCCTCCCGGCTTGACCGCCACGACGAGCTGGGGTGTCGGCTGACCGGCCCGGCGTGCACGCCGGGCCGCCGCGTGCACCGCGTCGACCGCGATCCGGGCCTGGTCGAGCAGCACCTGACCGGCGGTGGTCAGCCTCGCCTGCCGGGTGGTGCGCTCCAGCAGGCGTACACCGAGCCGGGACTCCATCTGAGCGATCGCCTTCGACAGCGGGGGCTGCGCCATCCCCAGGCGCTGCGCGGCCCGGCTGAAGTTCAGTTCCTCGGCGACCGCGATGAAGTACCTCAGCTCCCGCACCTCTAGCTCACTCATATCTGTGGACTATAGATCCAGAGACTTCTGGTCTTTCCCTCCCGCCCGTGGGCGAGGGGAGGCTGGGTGCCATGACGACTTCGCAGAAGACTGCTCTGATCACCGGCGCGAACAAGGGCATCGGCAAGGAAACGGCGCGCAGGCTCGCAGCCCTCGGCATCACCGTGCTGATCGGCGCCCGCAACGCCGAGCGCGGCGAGGCGGCGGCCGAGGAGCTTCGCGCCGACGGCGCCGACGTACGGTTCGTACCGCTGGACGTCACCGACGAGATCTCGGTCCAGGCCGCCGCCCAGCACATCGACGCCACGTTCGGCCGCCTCGACATCCTCGTCAACAACGCCGCGATCGCCGCCGGACCGCAAAAACCGAGTGAAACCCCAGCCGCCACCGTCCGGCAGGTCTACGAGACCAACGTGTTCGGCGTCATCGCGGTGACCCACGCCATGCTCCCCCTGCTCCGCCGCTCCGCCGCCGCACGCATCGTCAACATGTCCAGCGAACTCGGATCCCTCACCCACCTGGCCGACCCGGGAAGCCCGTGGTCCGCCTACTCCTCGATTCTCCTCCCTTACTGCACATCGAAGAGCGCGCTGAACGCGATCACCGTGCTCTACGCCAATGAACTGCGCGCCGAAGGGATCCGGGTCAGCGCGGTGAGTCCCGGCTACTGCGCGACCGACCTCAACCGCCACACCGGGATACGCACGGCGGAGGCGGGCGCGGCCGTGGCGGTTGACCTGGCGACTGCGGGCGAGGACGGCCCGACGGGCGCCTTTCTGGCCGAGGACGGGCCGATTCCCTGGTGAGACCATGCCGCGCCGTCTCCGCCCGAAGCCTGCCGGGGTGTTCTCAACCTCCGCCGTGACGATCACTGGCCTCTTGTGTGGCGCCCATCCCCATGGGGTTTACTGGTAGTTGGTGGGCGCACAGGCCAAGACGGGCACGAGGTGATCACTCATCTCGCGGAGTCAGGTCAAGGGCTGGGCCGCGGGTCAGCCGGTGATTTCCATCGCGGTTGTGTGCTCGTCGTGTTCACGCGACATGCGCATGACGGAGGCGGGTGAGGGGTGCCGGCCTTTCTTCGTGCCGGTGGTGATGACGAGGCGTGTGGCGATGTCGCGCAGGCTCATCTCCTGTTCGCGCAGGTGGAGGGCCATGGACAGCATCGACTCGTCGGTGACGCCCGCGCCACCGGTCGTCTCGCTTGCGGACGAACTCGTGGCCCTCCAGGGTGCGGTCGCGGATGTACTCGCGCTCCATGCCCGACATCGCGGCCAGCGCCGTGAACACGATCCCGGACGGGTCGTGCGAACCCTTGAGTTCGCCTGCGAGGAACTCCAGCCCGGCACCGCCCGCCTTCACAACCTCGCCCTTGCGGCCAACTCCCGCCCCATACGGGCCCATCTGCGACGAAGGCCAGAGGGAGACGGCTCCCCACCCTGCCGTCTCGGAGGATTCTCAGTCGAGACAGAACTCGTTGCCCTCGATGTCCTGCATGACGATGCACGAGTCGTTCTCGTCAAGCAACAGCTGCACGCGTACCGCGCCGAGCGGGACCAGGCGTGCGCACTCGGCCTCGAGTGCGGCGAGGCGCTCTTCCCCCACGAGTCCGGTGCCGACCCGCACGTCGAGATGCACCCGATTCTTGACGACCTTGCCCTCGGGAACCCGCTGAAAGAACAGTCGCGGGCCCACACCTGACGGGTCGCTGCAGGCGCACCATGAACCCTGATCCTCAGGCGGCCGCGAGCGATCGAAATCGTCCCAGGTGTCGAACCCCTTCGGCGGCGACACGACGTACCCCAACACCTCGCACCAGAACCGAGCGACGCGCTCAGGTTCTGCGCAGTCGAAGGTGACTTGGAACTGCCTGATCGATGACATCGGCGCACCATAGCAGGGGGACTGTGCTGCTCATCTCCCTTTAGTGCAGGCGAAAACCGTTCGCCGGTCCGGGCCGGACGCGTCATGATCAGCACTCGTGACCACGCCGAAGCAGCTCCTGATCGCGGCCGCCGCCCGCAACAACGCCGAGTGGTGTGCAGCGATGGGCCGATCGCACGGCATGGCCGGCGAGTTCGCACCCCAAGCATGGGCCGCTCCGGCTCGCACGCCGCTCTACTACCCCGACGCGGTGACACTGGTGCCGAGTGCCGACCCGGGCGCGCTGGTGGCCCGGATCGACACCGTGGCACCCGGCGCCTCCGTCAAGGACAGTTTCGCCGACCTCGACTTGACCGAGGCCGGCTTTGAGGTGCTGTTCGAGGCGCAGTGGATACACCGCCCAGCGAGTGCCCCCGTGCTCACTCCGGACCTTGACTGGCACGTGGTGGGCGCCCCGGACACGCTGCGTACGTGGGCCCTCGCCTGGGACGACGGAGACGGCGATGCGGACCTCTTCCGGCCCGAACTGCTCGACGACCCGGCGGTCTTCGTGCTCGCCGGGCAGTCCGCCGGCGGCCGAGTGGTCGCCGGGGCGGTGGCCAGCCGCAGCGGCCACGTCGTCGGAATCTCCAACGTCTTCGCGCGGGACGGCGGCCCTGACAGAGCCTGGCCGGTCGTGCTGGGCGCCGTGCACCGGCTGTTCCCCACCCTCCCCGTAGTCGGCTACGAGCAGGGCGACGACCTGGCGGCCGCCGTCCGCCATGGCTTCGAGCCCGTGGGCCCGCTGCGGATCTGGCAGCACAGCTCCTAGACGTACCGGCTCCGCGACAGCCCGCGCCCCTCCTTTCGCAATCCCCACGGGGACGTGTGGGCGGAGCTGTCGGCGCACAGGCGGCGATCGGATGCACACGGCCGATCACCATCCGGGCTTGACTCTGACGCCGCTGGAGACTTGACCATCGCACCGTGAGCGACAGGTGGACTCTTATCGGAGGTGCAAGGCATGCGAGGCAAAGGCATCCACTACGACACCGGCACCTTTCCCAACGGCGATACCTCCCGCCCGCTCTTCGACGCCGACGCCGTCGCGCGGGACATGCAGGTCATCGCGGAGGACCTGCACTGCACCGCGATCCGCATCACGGGCGGCGACCCGGACCGGATCGAGACCACCGCACGACATGCCGCGGCTGTCGGTCTGGAGGTCTGGTTCTCGCCGTTCCCCTGCGAGATGACCGACGAACAGATGCTTCCGTACTTCGCCGACTGCGCAGAGCGAGCCGAACGACTGCGACACGACGGCGCTGCCGTCGTTCTGGTCACCGGCTGCGAACTGAGCCTGTTCGCCCGCGGGTACCTGCCCGGCGACACCTTCAACGACCGCATCCCGGTCCTGGCCGGCCCCGACCGCGAAGCCGCGCTCCGGCCTCTCCCTAACAAGGTCAACGCCTTGCTCGGTGACGTCGTCCGTACCGTCCGGCCCCTCTTCGCCGGCCCGATCAGCTACGCCTCGTGCCCCTTGGACGGCGTGGACTGGAGCCCCTTCGACATCGTCGGTCTGGATGCCTTCCGGGGCCTGCGCAACGCCGCGACCTACCGTGACGACCTGCGCAAGGAGTTCGCCCACGGCAAGCCGGTCGCCATCATGGAGGTCGGCTGCTGCACCTTCCGCGGGGCGGGCGACTACGGCGGCGCGGGCTGGTACGTGGCCATGGAGCCGGACGGTGTCACCCCCAAGCCGGACCTGGTGCGCGACGAGGGCGAGCAGGTCCGCTATCTCGACGACCTCATGCCCGTATTCGAAGAGGAAGGCGTCGACTCCGTCTTCTGGTTCAGCTTCGCCGGCTACGGCACCCCCCACCGTCTGTCCGGACCCGACCCCGACCTCGCTTCCTACGGCATCGTGAAGATCCTCGACGAGCACAGCGACTACCCCGCGGACGCGCGGACCTACCCGGACACGCCCTGGGAACCCAAGAAGGCGTTCCACGCCCTCGCCAACCGCTACCAGGCTCCGAAGCAGCAGTGAGCCTCCGTTTCGCCCGCCCCGTCCGGCGGCAGATCGCAGGACTCAAGACTGTGTCTCTAGTAGGGCACTGTGGTGCACCAGGTCTCCGCCCAGGCAGAGGCTCCGTACTTGTTGGCCGCGCGTACCGAAAGGCAGATCTCGTCACCGGAGTACGGCCCAGTGATCGTTTGACTTGCTCCTCGGGCTGAAGCCCGAGGATTCTGGCCTTCCCTGATGTTGCTGCGCCGCTAGGCGACGCGGGCGACATCGGGGAGTCCGTGGCTTCCTGTTTCGCTGCGCTGTGCCACGACCGGGGCCGTGGTCTTATCTGCGCTCCGCAGGCTGTGACCACCAAGTCCGGCGGCCTTTTTCACGTTGATCGCGGCGTTGATGTCCCGGTCGTGCACCGTGTGGCAGCCGGGGCAGGTCCACTCGCGGATGTGCAGGGGCTTGGGGCCGTCGATGCGGTCGCAGACGTGACAGGTCTGAGAGGTCGGCACAAACCGTCCGATCTTGATCAGCGTGCGTCCGTACCGCTGCGCCTTGTAATGGAGCATGGTCACGAACTGGGACCAGCCCGCATCGTGCACGCTCTTGGCCATCCGGGTGCGCGCCAGTGTCCTGACCGCCAGATCCTCCACACCGATCGCTTGATTCTCGCGGATCAGCTGCGTGGAGAGCTGGTGGTGGAACTCGCGGCGCGCATCGGCCACGGCCGCATGGGCGCGGGCCAGCTTGAGACGGACCTTGGCCCGGTTCCTCGACCCCTTCTGCTTACGTGACAGCTCCCGCTGCGCCTTCTTCAGCTTCTTCTCCGCCCGGCGCAGAAACCGCGGGTTTTCGATCTTTGTGCCGTCGGAGAGGATCGCGAAGTGCTTCAAGCCCAGGTCGATACCGATCGCCGCATCCGGGCCAGAGGTTTCGAAGCGGGCTTGGTCGGTTTCGGGGTCGGTGTCGATGACAAAGCTGGCGAAGTACCGCTCGGCACTGTCCTTGATGACCGTGACCGACGAGGGCACCGTGGGCAGGGTGCGCGACCACCGCACCTTCACCTCACCGACCTTGGGGAGCAGAAGGTGTCCCGCACCGGTGAGTTTCCAGCGGGCGTTCGCGGTGAACCGGATCGCCTGGCGGGTGTCCTTGCGGGACTTGAAGGACGGCTCCCCGAGCCTGGGGCCCTTGCGTTCACCCTTGAGGGAGGCGAAGAAGTTGCTGTACGCACTCTCCGCGTCGCGCAGGGACTGCTGCAGCACCACCGCGGAGACCTCGCCGAGCCAGGCCCGCTCTGGGGTCTTCTTCGCCTCGGTGATCAACCGGCGGGACAGTTCGCCGGCCCTGGGGAAGGGCAGCTTGTTCTCGCGGGCGGTGCGCCGGGCGCGTACCGCGTCGTTGTAGACGACGCGGGCACAGCCGAACGCCCGTCCCAGAGCGGCCTGTTGGCCGCGGGTCGGGTACAAGCGAAAGCTGTACCTCAGCTGCATGAACGGAAACCATACCGGCGCGGTGATGCCCAGCGGAGAGAAGATCCATACTGATCACCGACGCCTTCTTATGATCACGCGTGCGCCGACGCCGAGCAGGGCAATGCCCTTCCCCGATCTCACGCGTTCACCTGTGCTCCAGGCCCTGTCCAGCCCCGCCGGAAGGCAACCACACCGCTTCGCGGCAGCCCTCACCTACGACGCGTTGGTCCGCTCCGCGGCCCACAACACTGCGCCGCTCCGCCACCCCATAATTCGCTTCACCCCCGCCGTAGCGCCGGAGCACTGCGAATGAAGCCGGTAGCGCTCCCCGACGCGCTGCGCCGCGTCGATCTCCCGCCGGAACCGTGCGCGAAACCGCTCGTCGGACACATGCTCTTCGTGCACCACTTTCACGGCGACCGTGCGCCCGCTCTCGGAACGGGCGAGGAAGACCCGCCCCATGCCGCCCGCACCGAGCCGACCGAGCAGGAGGAACGGCCCGATACGCACCGGGTCGAAGGCCGCGAGGGGTTTGATGCCCCCATCGGCCGAGTCGACCTGCTCGTCCCTGTTGGTGCTGCTCATCGCGATCCGGCTCCCAGCTCTCGTGCCTGGCAATGGGTGTAACTCACGTGAGAATAAAGGTTGTTGATGTACCTGTTGCAGGCGAGGACGCGCCGTGCGACCGGCACGGTTCTCGTGCGTACGAGATCCCGAGCTCTGGCCACGGATGTCGGAGGGCGGCGATGGAACAGTTGCGGATACGTCGCGGCACCGACGATGTGTGGCCGGAACTGATGCGGACAGGTGGGGACGGTCGGCGCATCACCGTAGATCGGTGCCCTGGCCGGCAGCTGATTTCACCTTGGACGTCAGCGCTGCGGAGGCCGTGGACTTCGTGGCGCTGACGCTCGCTCACCTGGGCGCGTTGTGGGGTGGTCGCTCTTCGGTGGCGGTGGCTCCCGGTCGCAACGATGCGCTGTCGGTGAAGACGGGGGCAGTCGGGGACGGCTACGCCCCCTTCGTGTGCACCGGACTCCGGTCGGCGGCGACAGGCACCGTTGCGGGGGGCGGCGGATCAGGTAGTACGCCAAGGCGCTCCAGGACGGACGGCGGGGCATCGCTGATCCACTTGCCCACCGTCAGCAGGCAGGTCGTTCCGGCCGGAACCGCGCACGCGGTCAGCGCGCGCACGACGGCCAGAGCGTGATGTTTGCTGCGCGGATCGCGAGGGGCCGGGCACCTCGGCCGGTCTCTCCAGCAGGTGTGGGACCTTCTCGGGCACGCATCCCAGGGTGCTCGCGGAGCTGGCCGAAGGCAGGCGGCATCGGCGCGCTGATGCGCAGGCCGGCACGGTCTTCCATCCGGATGACGGGCCACCTGGAACTCCATGATCTTGGAAGCCCGTGCCTGTCACGTTCCCGACCGAGTCGAGCTGTCCGATCGTCACGCGGGTGACTACGGCGTAACCCTGACCGTCCCCCCATGACGAAACCCCCGCCCTTCCGCGCTGGAAGGACGGGGGTTTCGTCGTGGAGGCGTTCGCAGGTCGCGATCGCCGACCAGGACGGTCCGGTGCAGGCCGACCGCTGTCCGCGAACGAGGCAGGGGCGGAGCTGCGTGTGGTCGGCGAGCCACGTCCATGCGGCCCAAGTGCCGTGCAACGGGCCGGTGGCGCCAGGCGTTTCCGTGCCCGCCCCCGCGCACGTCATCCGCTCGCGGCGTCCTCCGTCTCCCAGCGCAGCAGGTCGCCCGGCTGGCACTTGAGGACCTCGCAGAGCGCGGCGAGCGTCGCGAAGCGCACCGCCTTGGCGCGGCCGTTCTTGAGTACCGCCAGGTTGGCGGGCGTGATCCCTACGCGCTCCGCGAGCTCGCCCACGGACATCTTCCGCTTGGCCAGCATCACGTCGATGTCGACGGCGATCGGCATCAGATGACCTCGTCCAGTTCGGCCTGCATGTGGGATGCTTCGACGTCGCGAGCGACGGCCTGAGCGAGCAGCATCCGCAGCACGAGCACGATGAGTGCGACCCCCAGGATGGCCAGGCCGATCCCGCCCATGATGACGGTGACGCCCGGGTCGTCCCGCTGGCCCGGCGCATTGATGACCGTGACCGCGAACCACATGAGGGCAGCCGCCACGATCGCGCCGATCACGGCATCCACGTACCGGAAGGCGGCGTGGGAGAACACGGTGCCGCGTCGCACCATCGTCACCAGCCGCCAGACGCAGACCAGGGCGACCTGGGCCGACACCATGCCCAGGATCGTGATCAGGCGCAGCGGCGTGAGCGGAATCGACCCGTCCTCCGGGTCGTTACCGCTCACCAACACCCACACCATCGATACCTGTACGAACACGGTGCCGGTGAGCACCACCGCGAGCACGACGCGCAACGCACGCACTGCCAGCTTTCCCATGACCCATCCCTCCATCGACCTACGATGGGAATCTATCGAATTTCGATAGGCTGAGCAAGGGCGGGGTGGTGGATGGGGGGCTTTGGGTCACGTCGGGATGCTGCCGCACCCTCCCATGGCGTGGCGGTCGCCCGAACTGTCTTGATCTTGCCGAAGTCGACCTCACGTGAGCACGTATCGGACGGCGTCCGATATGCGTGCTGGTGGGAGCGGTGTGAATAGGCAGGAGCAGCGGCCGCTGAAGCCGAACCGTCGCGCCACTGCTACGCCGAGACCCAGACGCTGCTGCCGAACGTGAACCGAGACACGGGGCCCTGGTATCGCGGACTTCAACGAGGGGACCCGCCTGCCCGTCTGGGAGCTGGACCGCCTGCTCACTGGGCGCCCGGGCCCCGGTGGGGGACGGCGCGTTAATCTCGGGCCATGTCTGAGACATCGGTGGGGCACTTCTATGACGAGCTCGCTGACGACTACCACCTGATCTATCCGGACTGGGACGCGAGCATCCGACGGCAGGGAGACGCTCTGGACGCCCAGATCGGCCAGGATCGTGCGGCGGTGCTCGACTGTTCCTGCGGGATCGGAACGCAAGCCATCGGCCTGGCGCTGCGCGGGCACCGCGTCACCGGGACCGACCTCAGCCCCCGGGCCGCCGTTCGCGCCGCTCGGGAGGCCGCTCGCCGGAGCCTGAGCCTGTGCACGGCCGCCGCCGATATGCGAAGCCTCCCGTTTCCCGATGACCAGTTCGACGCCGTCGTGTGCGCCGACAACTCTCTGCCTCACCTGCTGACAGAGCGGGATGTGCGCGCCGCCCTGGCCGAGATGCGCCGCGTGCTGCGCCCCGGTGGCCGGCTGCTGGTCAGCACGCGCCCCTATGACGACCTGGTGCGTGACCGCCCGGCTTCGACGCCTCCACAAGTTCACGAGATCGGCGACCGTGCTGAAGACGGAGCACGAACCGTCACCTTCCAGCTCTGGCACTGGCACGACGACGGCGAGCACTACGACCTGGAGCACTTCCAACTCCTTCCGGCAGACGGGGAATGGCGCGTCAAGGTCCGCCGGACCTCGTACTGGGCCCTGGGCCGGGACCGGCTGGCCGGCCTCGCAGTCGAGGCCGGGTTCGGCGACGTCGGGTGGCGGATGCCGGAGGAGACCGGCTTCTTCCAGCCGCTGCTCGTGGCCCGCGCCAGGCCCCAGTGACTGTGTGAGGACCCCGGTTCGTCGTCTGCGTGAGCAAGTTCGGCTCCCGGCGCTGGTCTGCGCCGACAACCCCGGCGCCTTCCTCAGCGCCGGGGACGCTCGCGCCGAGAGCGCGGCTGTCCACAGGGGCCGACCGGCCCGCTTCGCCGGACCAAGGCGGCCTCCCCCTCCGTGCGGGGTACGACGGCGGTGCAGTCCGGTTCGCGGTCGATGCGGTCCCGGAGGGGTCCGGTCGCTGCCTCCACCATCCACCCCGGACCGCGATGCCGGGAGGGTCCGTCAGGCCTTGGCTGGGGACCGTCCGGCCCATGCGCACCACGGACTCGCCGGGCCAGCCTGAGGGTGACCCGTACTGGACGAGACAGGAACAGAGGGGCGACGTCATGAAGGCGCTTGTCTTCCACGGCCCGGGACAGACCACCTGGCAGGACGTTCCGGATCCGAGTATCAAGGACCCCGCCGACGCGGTGATCCGCGTCGACGCCGTCACCATCTGCGGCACCGACCTGCACATCGTCAAGGGTGACGTGCCCGAGGTGAGCCCGGGCCGCGTCCTGGGCCATGAGGCGGTCGGCACCGTCGTCGAGACCGGCGGCGACGTCCGCACCGTCCGACCCGGCGACCGGGTCCTGATCTCCTGCATCACCTCTTGCGGCCGTTGCCGGTTCTGCCGGGAGGGCCGCTACGGCCAGTGCCGGGGAGGCGGCGGCTGGGTCCTCGGCCACACCATCGACGGCACCCAGGCCGAATACGTCACCGTGCCCTTCGCCGACCTGTCCGTGCACCCGCTCCCCAGTGCCGTCGACAGCTACGACGCCGTACTGCTCGCCGACATTTTCCCCACCTCCTACGAGGTGGGCGTGCTGAACGGCGAGGTCCAACCCGGCGACACGGTCGTCGTGGTCGGTGCCGGCCCCATCGGCCTGGCCGCCATCGCCACCGCGCAGCTCTACAGCCCCGGCCGGATCATCGCCGTCGACCTCGACGAATCCCGGCTGGCTGCCGCCCGCGCGCTCGGCGCCGACGCCACGGCGAGCGCGGACGAGGAGCCCGAGCAACTGGTCGAGGACCTGACCGACGGGCTCGGCGGCGACGTGGTCATCGAGGCCGTCGGTGTGCCCGAAGCCTTCGAGACATGCACGCGCATGGTCCGCCCCGGTGGCCATGTCGCCAACGTCGGAGTCCACGGCAAGCCCGCGACCCTCCACCTCGAGGACCTCTGGATCAAGGACGTCACCCTCACGACCGGGCTCGTCGACACCTACTCGACGCCCATGCTGCTGAAAATGATGGCCGCCGGTCGGCTCCCTGCCGCTTCGCTGGTGACCCACCGCTTCGAACTCGGGCAGATGGAGGAGGCCTACGACGTCTTCTCGCGTGCCGCCGGGACCGGAGCCCTCAAGGTGGTGCTGGGCGGCCCCCAGCACAACACCGTGACCGTGCAGACCCCGGGGAAGTGATCATCATGCCCAGCACAGCGCCCAAGCCCGCCCAGCAAACGGGAATCACGGACCTGGGCCGCCGCATCGCCGCCAGGCGGGCAGCACTCGGACTGACCCGGGAGCAGGTGGGCAACCGCTGTGGGGCGGACGCCTCGTACATCGCCTACTTGGAAGAGCGGACCTCCCACCCCGGAATCGGCTCGCTCGTCCGGCTCGCCGACGCGCTCGATACCACCGTTGCCGAGCTGGTCGGCGCCACGGTCGACCAACCGCCCGGCAGGGGCAGCGCACAGCGGGACTCCGAACTGGTCACGCTGAGCCCTCAGGAGTGCCGTCGGCTGCTGTCGACGCACGGCGTCGGACGCGTCGCGGTCTTCACTCCTGAGGGCCCCGCGGTCCTCCCGGTCAACTACGTCGTGGCCGGTGAGGACATCGCCTTCCGGACCTCCGGTGAAGCGCTGCTCATCCGGGCGGCTGGTACGGAGGTGGCCTTCGAGGTCGATCACATCGACGACGCGATGAAGCAGGGCTGGAGCGTCCTGACGGTGGGTGAACTCATCGGCGTCACCGACGGCGAGGCCATCGGGCGACTGGAGACCGCCGCGCGCTCCCTGCCTTGGGCGGGTGAGGACCGCACGCACTGGATGTCGGTCACGCCCGTCCGCATCAGCGGCCGCCGCGTGGTGCACCGGTGAATCCGGTCGGCGCCGTCGTCTTCGACACCGACGGAGTGCTGCTCGATTCCGCGGTGCTGCACGCGAGCGCGTGGAAGACCGCCTTCGACGGCTGCCTTGATGCCTGGGCCGTCGGTGGCACCGAGCTGTGCCCCTTCGACGCGGATCGTGAGTACCGGGAGCTGGTCGACGGGAAGCCCCGCTACGACGGCGCCCTGGCCTTCCTGAGTGCCCGGGGGATCGGTCTGCCCCCGGGCGAGCGCGGGAACACGCCGGGATGCGGCACGGTCTGGGCGGTCGCCGCGCGCAAGGAGCAGATCTTCTCCGAGACCCTCACGTCCCGGGCCGTCGAGGCGTTCCCCGATGTCCGCCCCGCCCTGGGCGAGTTGAAGGCGAGGGGCGTGCGTCGTGCGGCGGTGTCCGCGTCCCGGCACGCCCGCGCACTTCTGGAGTCCGCCGCCCTGGTGGGCCTCTTCGACGCGCTGGTCGACGGTGAGGACGCGGCGCGTCTCGGCCTGGCCGGCAAGCCCGATCCCGCGCTCTTCCTCGAAGCGGCTGGGCGACTGGGTGCCCTCCCCGCGGACACGGCGGTGGTGGAGGACGCGATCGCCGGAGCCGGGGCAGGCAGGCGGGGCGGCTTCGGCCTGGTCGTCGGCATCGACCGGTCGCCCGCCGCGCACATGGCCGACTCCCTGCGCTCGGCAGGGGCGGACCTTGTGCTCTCCGACCTGCGCGCACTGCCCTCTGTACTCCGCGGACACGGGCCATGACCACCTCGTGGACATGGGAGTTCAGCAGGTACGACCCCGAAACGGAACGGGTCGTCGAGAGCCTGTGCACGCTCGGCAACGGCCGGTTCGCCACGCGGGGATCGGCACCCGAGGCCGTTCCCGACGCGGTCCACGCCCCGGGTACCTACCTCGCGGGCTGTTACAACCAACTCGTCTCGACCGTGGCAGGCGCCCGGATCACCAACGAGGACATGGTCAGGCTGCCCGACTGGACGGCGTTGCGATATCGCTGTCTGCCGGAGGGCGGATCACCGGGCGAGTGGCTGACACCTGACGATGCCACCCTGCGCCGATACGGGGTTTCTCTGGACCTGCGTCACGGCACCCTTACGCGCCACATGCTCTTCCAGGACGCGCACGGCCGGCGGCTGGGTGTCACGCACACGCGCCTCGTCCACATGAACGACCCGCACTTGGCCGCCCAGCGGACGGTGTTCCGCGCCTATGGATGGCGCGGCACTCTCGTCGTCGAATCCGTCCTCGACGGAGACATCGAGAATGACGGTGTCGAACGCTACCGCGATCTCGACGGCCGTCATCTGACCGGCCAGCAGGCCGGTGTCGAGCCGGAAGGAGTCGCGTGGCTGGGTTGCGCGACGACCTCGTCCCGGGTCCGGATCGGAGTCGCGGTACGCGTCTCCTCGCGGCCCGTCGGCCCCGTGGCGGTGTCCTGCACCCGCACGGCCGCCGTCCAGACACTCAGCCTGCCGATCTCCCGGGAAAGGCCCGTCGTGGTCGTGAAGACCGCCGCTCTACGGACATCGCTGGACCGGCCCGTGGCGGAGCCCCTGCGCACGGCCGTCGACCGCGCCTCGCGAGCACCGTATTTCCCCGCACTGCTCACCACGCAGCATGCTGCGTGGGAACGACTCTGGACCGAGGGGGAGTTGGAGGTTCCCGGGGAGACGGGGCACATCCTGCGCCTGCACGCCTTCCACGTCCTGCAGACGCTCTCCCCGCTCACCACCGAGCTCGACGTGGGCGTGCCCGCCCGGGGACTGCACGGGGAGGCCTACCGGGGACACGTCTTCTGGGACGAGCTCTTCGTCCTGCCCTACGTCACCCTGCACTTCCCGGAGGTCGCGCGCTCCCTGCTCATGTATCGCCACCGCCGGTTGCCGGCGGCCCGCGACACTGCGCTCCGGGCTGGTTTCGCCGGCGCCATGTTTCCCTGGCAGAGCGGGAGTTCGGGCCGCGAGGAGACGCAGACGCTGCACCTCAACCCCCGGTCCGGCAGATGGCTGCCCGACCACTCGCATCTGCAGCGCCACGTCGGATCGGCCATCGCCTGGAACGTCTGGCGCTACGGCCGAACCACGGGCGACACCGGGTTCACGCACGGGCCCGGCGCCGAACTCCTGCTGCACATCGCCCACTATTGGGCCGGCGCCGCCGCGTACGACCCCGGCCTGCGGCGCTACCGGATCCGGGGAGTCCTGGGCCCTGACGAGTACCACGACGCCTACCCGGACGCCACCACGTCCGGGATCGACGACAACGCCTACACCAACGTCACCGCCGCCTGGGTGCTTGCCCGCGCCCTCGACCTGTACGAGGAGCTGCCGCCCGTCCGGCGCCGTGAGCTGATCACGGAGCTGGGCGTCGGCCGTGAGGATCTCGACCGGTGGCGGGAGATCTCACGCCGGATGTACGTGCCCTTCCACAACGGAATCATCAGCCAGTTCGAAGGTTACGGGGACCTGGCCGAACTCGACTGGGACGCCTACCGGGCCCGCTATCACGACATCCGCCGCCTGGACCGCATCCTCGAAGCCGAGGCCGACACGGTCAATGCCTACCAGGCCTCCAAACAGGCCGACACCCTCATGCTCGGCTACCTCTTCCGGCCTGCCGAGCTGTACGAGATCTTCGCCCAGCTCGGTTATCCCCTCGACGACGACACGTGGCGTGCGACCGTCTCCTACTACCTCGCACGGACCAGCCACGGCTCGACTCTCAGCAGTCTCGTGCACGGCTGGGTCCTCGCCCGGCAGAGGGGCACGGACGCCTGGCCGCTCTGCCAGGAGGCCCAGCTGAGCGATGTCACCGACATCCAGGGCGGTACGACCGGCGAAGGCATTCATCTGGGCGCCATGGGCGGCACCCTCGACCTGGTCGAGCGTGTCGTCGTGGGTCTGGAGGCATGCGAGGACGGACTCCGTATCGACCCCGTTCCGTTCGGCGAAGTACCCCGTTCGACCTTCACTTTCTGTTACCGGGGGCATCGGGGTATCCGTGTCCGCTTCCTGCCGGGCCGGTTCGGGATCAGTGTGCCCGATTCGCCGCACGGACCCCCCGTCGACCTCGTACTGCCGGGCGACCGAACAGCGAGAGTGGCCTCGGGAAAGCAGCGTTGGTTCCGGCTGCCTCCGGCCCAGGCGTAGCGACCCGCAGTGCACAGAGGGCGGCCGCCCGGACCACCTCGCCCCTGCGACGGAGTCGCCTCCGTACATGTGCGGTCACAGTCTCCAGCTGCTCGGAGCGCCCCGAAGACCAAGCAGGCCGGGCGGACCCTGACAGGTACGGGCCCACTCGGCCCCTGCCACTGGCCCCCTCGGCACTGCGGCGCAACCCCTCCGTTGTGTGAGAGTGGAAGCCGGACGCCGCTCATGGATCCGCCGGCCCGACGAGGTGACGACGATGCAGCGCATGCGGATCCAGACCCGACCGGAGCAGCCCCACAGGCCCGCTCCGCTGGACCTGCCCGCGCCGTCCGGCCGGCCGATGCCCTACCGGCCCTGAGTGAATCCGCGCCCCACGGAGCACGCCATAGCCTGGGAGGCACCCCATGTCACGCACGTTGGAATGGAAGCTGCGGCTGTACCTGTTCGAGGAGGACGGCGAGACGAAGGCCCGTCTGAAACTCGACACAGGTGTCGCCACGTACACCGGTCACGGTCTCGCCCGTTGCGCAGCTTCCGACACGGACGTCCCGGAGATCGGCGACGAACTCGCCGCGAGCCGGGCGTTGAGCGACCTCGCCGGGCAGATGCAACAGATGGCCTACGGCGACATGGAAGCCGTCGCGCCGCTGACCGGCCGCGCCCCCGGCACAGCTCGATCCGGGTGGTTGGACATGTCAGCCTCGTGAAGGCAGACACCACCTGCGGACGCTTGCCAGCAGTCCATGCGAAACAGGGTCCCCGCGGCGAAACAGGGTCCCCGCGCGAGCACGAGCTCCTGGATCTGAGGCCCGGCCCCAGAGAGGAACAGCGTCCGGGATGCCGCACGGACCGTTCAGTTCGATGCGCTGTCGTCTGCGCGGACTGCCAGACACGAACCCGCGGCCGGCGAGGAGCGACGACGTTGAGCGGCACACCCCCACACGCTTCCGGAGTGCCGGACGCACTCGAGCGTGGCCTCGGGTTGTCGGACGCGGTGCTGATCGGTCCGACGCCGTGCTGATCGGTCCGGGGCCGATGATCGGCGCCAAGATCTTCGCTCCCCTTGCACCGGCTGCCCGCGCCGCCGGTTCCGGCCCGTTGATCGGTCTCACCCTCCCCGCCGCGTCGCGTTGAACTCCGGATACCGGATTCACACAACCGTGAGCACGTCCTGCGCGGGCCGCCGGGGCGTCGCCGGACCCTGGGGGCCGTAGCCGAGGCGGATGACCATGTGGACGTGGCCCATCGCGTCGCTCGGGTCGCGGACCGCCCAGCGCAGTTCGGGCCACTCCAGGGGCTGGGAGGTCATCGAGGTGACGAGGCCGTCCAGGGTGGCCTGGAGCAGGATGCGCTGCAGGGCCTGGCCGGCCTTCATCCAGTCCGTCGGGGTGTCGCCCGACGTGCCGAGCAGGGCGATGTGCGGATGCTTCTCGAAGACAGCGGAGTCGCGAGCCACGGCGGGGCGCCATGAGCCGAAGTCTCTTACGGGGGCACTCATTCCGGACTGGCGGGGACCGAAGGCGTATTCGGGGATGCCCTCCGTGGCCGGGCCCTCACCCGGGGCGCCGGTGCGGGTCCAGGAGGCGGTCTCCTCGCGCACCGCGGGACTTGATCCTTCTCGGTTCTCGGAGTCGTGAACGAGATCCAGAACGGCCTCGGTGTGCCAGGCGTCCGGCAGCATCAGCTTGCACTCTTCGAGGAGGGCGACGGCACGCAGGCCGTCCAGGATGGGGGCCGGGATCTCCTCGTCCGTGAAGGGGAAGCGGCTGGTGTGCCGGCGGCGCAGGGCAGGGTGGAAGAGCGCGAGGCGAGCCTCGGGGTCCGCGGTTGTTCCCCGGAGGTGTACCTCGGCCAGGAACCACGGGTCGTGCGGATCGGGCAGGAGGCGGACGACCGGCTCCCGTCCCGCGTGGACGGCCGCTACCCGCAGATTGAACAGGGCGGCGGCGCAGCCCAGATGGAGCGCCCGGTGGTTCGGATCGCTGTGCGGCATGGCGCGTGTGGAGTCGCCGTACAGCTCGACGGTGCCACTGCTCGGCCGGAAGACGAACCTCCAGGGCTGGGCGTTATGCATGGACGGAGCGGTGACGGCGTCCTCGATCAGCGACACCGCGGCTGCCGGTTCGAGGGGCTGTGCGGACATGGCCGGGTCCTGTCTGTATGTGCCTCAGTCGTGGGCGATGACGGCGACCGGGGCGGCGGAGTGGTGGAGAAGGGCGTGGGTGATCGCACCGACAGGGGTGCCTGACGCGGCGGCCGCGCGGATGCGCCTGCCGACGACGGCCAGGGCGGCGTCGGACGAGGCGTCGCACACCTGGATGGCGGCCCGGCGCAAGGGGTGGGTCGGATTCACCTCCACCGAGGGGTACTTGTCGCGCCACGGGTTCAGCGTCTCGCCCATGAGGGTGGCGATACCGTGCCTGATCTGCTCGTGGATACCGGGGGTGAGTGTCCGCGCTCGGCTGCAGACCGGCGTCATGGACCCTCCGTACACCACGCGGAGGGTGCAGGACCGGCGCGACGTCTCGTCGAAGACAAAGGCGAGGAGCTTGTCGCAGCGCTGGTGGATGTCCACGCCGACCACGACGGGCCCGTCGGCGGGGTCGGTGTCGGCGGCCCGTCCGGGCACGACGGGCTGCTGGGTGCCGGCGATGGTGGCGGCTGCGACCGAGCCGACGGGCCCGTCGTGGTCGGCGATGGTGCCAAGGCCCCGGGAGCCCGGCACGGGCATGGCGGAGGTGTCGGCGGCGTCGCACAGCGTCTCGCAGGGGACGGCTCGCAGGCTCTGGGTGGTGATCTCGAGATCCGGGTGCAGGCGGTGCAGGTCCTGGGTGGCGTCGCGTAGGAGTGTCCCGTCCGAGCGGCGGGTGATCTCGGGGCGTGGGTCTGGCGGCGGCGGGCGTTGATCCGGCCCCTCGTCGACGTGAACGAGGTTCAGGGCGATGCCCCTGAGCTCCGCCTCCCGGGCGGTCCAGCGGGCGGCGGTGGCGCTCTCACGGGAGCCGTCCAGGCCGGCGGTGATGTGGGTCGTCGCCATGACGGTCATCTCCTCGGCGGAGGTGCGGTGATCTCAGGGTCCGCCCATCGCTGTGGTCCGGGGATGGGCCAGGAGGGCCTCTTGCGGGGCCGACCGGCCCTGAAGGAGGCCGGTGGGGCTTCTTCGGCGGCCGGGGGCGCCACGGTCCTTACGGAAGCGGTGAGAGATCGACCGGCAGACCGGACCCGCCTGACTCACTGCCGACCGGTGCCGGACCGTACGCGGGACCATTGGCCCCCCGGACGGACCCCTGCGGCCCCTCCCCGCCGACGGCCCTGGTGCCAACGTGAGAACCGCACCCCGATGTGTCTCGGTGAGGAGGCGTCATGGAAGTCGACGTGACCGGTCCGGAACGGGGCTCCGTCATCGTCGGAATCGACGGATCCAAGCCCGCACACAGGGCAGCCCTGTGGGCCGCGCAGGAAGCGGTGCGCCGGGGGACCGCCCTGCACCTCGTCCACGGGGCCGACACGGACAGCCGGGCACTGTACGTCTCCGTGGAGACCATCGAGCGCGTGCGCCGGACGGGGCGTGAACTCCTCGACGACACGGCCCAGGCCGTGACCGAGCAGCACCCGGACCTGCGCGTGACCAAGGAGTTCAGTCGCAGCGGCCCGGTGCCCAGTCTCCGCAGGGCCGCTGCCCGCTACGGCACTATCGTCGTCGGCAATCGCGGCCTGGGCGGGTTCAACTCCCTCATGCTCGGCTCCGTCGGCCTCAAGGTCGCGGCCGAGGCGACGACGCCTGTGATCGTCGTCCGGGGTGCGGAGGGCAGGAGCGATACGGATGTCGTGCTCGTCGCCGTCCGCGACGAGCACGACCTGGACTGTGCCCGTTACGGCGGTCGTGAGGCGGAGCTTCGTACGGCGTCGCTGCGACTGCTCCATGTGTGGAACGTGCTCCAGTCCGTGGGGAGCGTCGTGACGATGCTCGACGACATCGAAGACATCGCAGGCGAGCACGAGCGCAGCCTGACCGCTGTCGCCGAGCAGGTGCGCCACGAGTTCCCGGACCTGAACGTGGAGGCGGACGCGGCGAAGAGCATGTCCGTGTCCGCGGTGCTGGTGGAGGCTTCGCGCCACGCCGACCTGCTGGTCATGGGTGGGCGACGCTCGCCCGGCTTTATTGGCCGCACGCTGGGGCGGGCCACCCACAGCCTCGTGCACCACGCGGAGTGCCCGGTCCTGCTCATCCCGCGGAACGACACCGAGCACAGGGGCGAGTCATGACGAACAGCGCCGAAGGGCGAGAGATCCTCGTCGGCATCGACCCGGCAAGGGACTGCCACATGCTGCTGGCCTGGGCAGCCGACGAGGCCCACCGCCGCAGACTGCCACTCCGGCTCCTGGTGGCAGCACCCGCCTGGTGGCAGTACCCGCACAGCACCACATCGAGCACATCGATGCGTCCCCACACATGATGGCGCAGCGGCAAGACGGAGCGCGGGCCCTGGAGGTGGCCGCCTCCTGGGTACGCGAGCGCCATGCTGACGTCGAAGTGGCGACGGACGTGCTCGACGGCCGCCCCGCCCAGATCCTGATCCGGCTGTCGGACCGGGCACGGATGATCGTGCTCGGATCACGGCATCTGAGCCGCACGGAGGAGTTCCTCAGCGCCGGTTCCCTCGTGGTGCCGGTATCGGCGCAGGCCCGCTGCCCGGTCGTGGTGGTGGGCGACGCCGAGCATGTGACGCAGGAACCCCTGTACCTCGTCGTGGGCGTCGACGGCAGTGAGCCCTCGAAGGCGGCCCTGGCCCTGGCCTTCGGGGAGGCCAGTCTGCGCGGCGCCGCCCTGCGCGCCCTGTGGGTGTGGCAGCCGCCCGCCCTCTCCCCGAAGGACGAGCCGTCGCTCGTGCGGACCCAGCGGACTCTGCTGTCCGAGACCGTGGCCGGCTGGGCGGAGAAGTACCCGGACGTCGCGCTCACGCACGAAGTGCCGGTCGGACACCCGGTCGAGGAACTGGCCCGGGCTGCCGACCACGCGTTGGCCGTGATCGTGGGCCGCAGGGGCGACGGCGGCTACACGGGGATGCGGCTGGGGTCGGTGGTGCACGGGCTGCTGCACCGTGCGCACTGCCCGGTCATCACCGTCCCTGTCAGGTGAAGCCGCCACCGCCGCCGATCAGGCGTACGCCTCCGCCTCGGCCCTGCTCGCGCTCGCAGCGCTCTGTGCAGGACTCCCTGCCCCTGGGCAGGGAGGAGATCGGTCTTGTCACACCCTGCGCTCTCGCCGGATACGGCGCCGGTGTCTCTCGCGTCCGGGTTCCACAAGGAGGCAGGAAAATCAAGGTCCAGAACCACCGGCGCCGGGATTCCCGCGTCCGCTGCCTGCCGGGTGGCCGTGTCCGACCGGAACAGGCTGGAGCCGGCGGCTACCGTGGCAGGTGCGGGCCGGCTCCGAGACCCGCAGGGTAGCCGGAGGTACTGATGGGCGGGGACGGTCCGGACGTCGCGGGCGCTCATGTTCCGAGACTGCGGCTGGACGAGCTGCTCGACGAACTCCAGGCCCGCATGGACGAGATCCGCGGCACGCGGGACCGGCTGAAAGGGCTGTTGGAAGCGGTCATGTCGGTGGGCCGGGAACTCGACCTGCCGCAGGTGCTGCGCGGCATCGTCGAGGCGGCCGTGATTCTCGTGGACGCGGAGTACGGCGCCCTGGGTGTGATCGGTGACGACAAGAAGCTCGCGCAGTTCCTCACGGTGGGCATCAGCGACGAGCTGCGCGCGCGGATCGGGGAACTTCCCTCGGGGCACGGCATCCTGGGCGAGCTGATCCGCCATCCCGAGCCGCTGAGGCTGTCGGAACTGTCCGAGCACCCTGCTTCTTACGGGTTCCCGCGCCATCACCCTCCTATGCGCTCCTTCCTCGGCGTACCCATCCGGGTTCGGGACGATGTGTTCGGCAACCTCTACATGACCGAGAAGAGGAGCGGGTCGGACTTCGACGCCGAGGACGAGGCCGTCCTGTCGACGCTGGCCGTCGCGGCCGGCATCGCCATCGAGAACGCTCGCCTCTTCGAAGAGGTCAGGCTCAGGGAACGCTGGCTGGCCGCCAGTTCGGACTTCACCAGTGCGCTGCTCTCGGGCTCCGCCGAGTCCGAGGTGCTCGAAGGAATGCTGGAGCGGTCCCGTGACATCACCGGAGCCGAAGTGGGCGTTTTCTATCTGGTCGGCCAGAACGGCGAACTGCGGGGCTCCCTGGCGCTGGGAGAGGGAGCCGACGCACACCGGGGCATCGTCCTGCCCAGCAGCGCGGGCACCCTCGCCGCGGCGGCGCTCGCCGAGGACGGACTGGTCTCGGTGCAGGACGTCGAGTCCGATGAGCGGGTCACGGTACAGGCGGAGCGCTGGGTCGGCTTCGGACCGGCTGTCGCGGTCACCGTCGGTACCAAGGAGAAGCTGAGCGGCGTCCTGATGCTGGCCCGGCGCCGTGGCCGTCCGCCGTTCGCTGCCGCTGAGGTCGCCGCCCTGCCGGGCTTCGCCGGCCAGGCGGCCCTCGCGCTGGAACTGGCCGACCGGCGGCGCGACGCGGAGCAGATGAGTCTGCTCGAGGACCATGACCGCATCGCCCGTGACCTGCACGATCTGGCGATCCAGCGGCTTTTCGCCACCGGTATGACTCTGCAGAGCGCCCAGCGCTTCGTCGAGCACCCGCAGGCGGCCGAGCGACTGGCGCGGGCGATCGACGACCTGGACGCCACCATCAAGATCATTCGCTCGACGATCTTCGGCCTGCGTGAGCGCGATGTACCGGGGGTGCCGAAGCTGAGGCTGCGAGCCGTACAGGCCATCGACGCGGCGGCGGCGGCGCTCGGATTCGCCCCGGCCCTGCGTATGGAAGGCCTCATCGACACGGAGGTGCCGCCCGCCGTGGCCGACGATGTCCTCGCCGTGATCGGGGAGGCTCTGGCCAATGTGGCCCGTCACGCCCGTGCCACCTCCGTCGAGGTGGCCGTCGCAGCCGCGGACGGCGTACTGACCGTGTCGGTGAGCGATGACGGGATCGGCATCCCTGAGGGCGGCAGGCGCAGCGGGCTGCGCAACCTCTCCGAACGCGCCGAGCGGCTCGGCGGCGAGCTGTCGATCTCGACGCGAGATCTGGGAACCAGGGGCACCAGGCTGGAGTGGAGGGTTCCGCTCACCGGGCCTGCAGACTGAGCCGGGCGATCACTCCGGCTGTGGAGTGAGCCGCGCGATCACCCCGGCCGTGGAGCGGGCCGGACGGTCGCTCGAGGCCCTCAGTGCTCGCCCTTGTCGTGTTCGCGTACCTCTGCCGCGATGACGGCCGCTTGTACACGCCGCTCGACGCCGAGCTTGCTCAGCAGCCGCGAGATGTGGTTCTTGACCGTCTTCTCGGACAGATAGAGCTCTTTCGCGATCTGCCGGTTGGTGAGCCCGTCGCCGATGAGGTCCAGGACCGAGCGCTCCCGCTCGGTGAGCCCTTCCAGCCGTGCGTCCTGCGGCGGCTTCACGGTCTGCGGATCCCGCAATGAGTGGATCAGCCTGGCCGTTGTCGCGGGGTCGAGCATCGACTGGCCCGAGGCGACCGTCCGCACCGCCGACACCAGGTCGGAGCCCTTGATCTGCTTGAGCACGTATCCGGCGGCGCCGGCCATGATCGCGTCGAGCAGGGCCTCCTCGTCGTCGAACGACGTCAGCATCAGGCAGGCCAGCTCCGGCATGCGCGAGCGAAGCTCCCGGCAGACGCTGATGCCGTCGCTGTCGGGCAGCCGTACATCGAGCACGGCCACATGGGGGCGGAGCGCGGTACCGCGGGTCAGCGCCTGCTCGGCGGTCGACGCCTCGCCGACCACCTCGATGTCGGGCTCGGCGTCCAGGAGGTCGTGCAGACCCCGGCGTACGACCTCGTGGTCGTCCAGGAGGAAGACCCGGATGGGCGTCTCGGTGGAGGTGCCCGCTGGCCTCGCTGCGTCGGACATGTGCGCCCCTGTGCTCGGTCCGCTCTGCCTTGCCCCGTATGAATTGTCTCAAGAGGGGGACAAGAGCACCCGGCAGCGGTCGAGTGTCAGGCCGCCGACCCGACAGTCACCTCGTCCAGAGCCAGGCGGACGCAACCCACCACCTCGACCGCTCGGAGCGCCCGCGCCAACTACGGTGTGTGGGATGCGGGCGTGATCGGCTCCGGGGCGCATCGGGTCAGTCCGTGGCGTTGCGTGGCCCGTCGCGTATAGGCCGACCGGCCCCGCTCGTAGCCCGATCGGCCCATGACTGCCGGGGTGGCTGGGGGCGACAGTGTCAGTCACCGGGACTCCGTCGTCGGACACCCCGGCCGGCAGCGAAGACGAGTCCCGGCGCCGCCTGAGAGCCCTGACCACGAATCAAGCCGCGACGGCACCAGGCGCGAGGGGCCGAGCAGAAGGGCCGGATGATGGCACTCAAGGCCACAGGACGATCCGTGGGCCATGACCGCGTCACCCAGCAGGACCGGCGCGTGCGGGACTTGGACCGCGATGAGGCTCTTCGGCTGCTCGCCACCGTATCGATGGGACGCCTCGTCTTCACCCAGCGTGCCCTGCCTGCCGTTCGCCCGGTGACTCACCTGGTGGAGGGCGAGGACATCATGGTGCGGCTCGACGACGGATCAACCCTCACCGCCCTGATGATGGATTCCGGCACGCCCGCCGTCGTCGCCTACGAGGCCGACGTCATCGATCCCGAAACGCACCTCGGATGGAGCGTGGTCGTCACCGGGTTTGCGTACCCGGTGGCTGATGCCGAGGAGGGGCATGGCTACGCAGAACGGCTGCCCTCTTGGGCGGGGCAATCGACGAACAGCACCGTGCGCATCCGGCCCGACATCGTCAACGGCTTCCGCCTTGAGGCAGTGCCTCCTGAGCCGGCGCCGTCGGGGTGAACGCGGATCGGAGAGCTCCTGGGCCGAGAGGGCGCGAGCGCGGGACACACCGGTGCGTGAGGCTGCTGAGGCCAGAGGTTCACGGGGCAGGAGCCGGCCGGGGTCAGCGACCGCGCTGCCGACGGTGAGCGCCTGACCTCCGACTTCGTGACCGGGCGGCCGAGGCGATGCAGGCCGGCACCCACAACGGGTGCTCCGCCCCGGGCCGGCCTCGTCGTTCCTGGACCACATCTGGACGCATCTGGACGCTCGGAACCGGCGAGCTCTCCCAGGCCTCGGCACCGTTGGTGCCGACGGTGTCGCTGTCGAGGCGGACATGACGGAGGTTCCGACTCGCGGAGCCGACGAGGGTATGTACGGGCGATGTCGTCTTCGTCCTGATGACCTGGGACAAGGAGGGTTCCACCGACGTCGTCGCGTCTACGGCATCGGATCACGCCCGCCCCTCAGCCTTCGTGCGTTTCGCATGCACGTGCCGGGCCATGCGGTGCTCCATCGCGTCCCGAGGCAGGGCCGCCGCGTCGCGGCCCGAACGGCGGCGGTCGGGGCGCCGGAACACGGGCGAAGCCGGTTCTCCTGCTCTGAGTGCCTGGTTGCCCCTGACGGCCCCGCGTGGCCCGCCGATGGGGACCACCTGGCCCATGTGGGGCGCGTCGGGCTGAGGCACGCTGGAATCACGAGACCGCTCTAGGTGAGAAGGGACGAGCCCCGGCCGCTGCCCGCGTCACCGTGGTCACCCGCCCGTACGCGGACGGCACCCTCGTCCAGCCCGCGCACAGGCCCCTTCTCGCCGGACGAGATCCAGGAGGCGCCAGATGTCTTCTCGCTTGCTGCCGACACCGGCGCGCTCAGGCTTGTCGTTCGCGGGCCGCGGCACGGTGCAGGGACGGTCAGGACGTCCTGACAGGGAGAAGTGAAGAGCCATGTCCGACAAGGCACCGCGGCAGGCGAGCGCCGTACCGGTGGGCGGCCCACAGGGCGACGTGGGGCGCTGCATAGCTCAACGACGCGAGGAACTCGGTCTCACGCGTGAGGAGCTGGCTGCCAGGGTGGGCAGCGCCCCGGGGTACATCCGCTACTTGGAGGAGAACTCCACCGCCGCGCCGGGCATCGGCGTCCTGATCCGACTCGCCGACGCCCTGGACATGCGCCTGTCGGCTCTGCGCGGCTGCGACGCGGACCTCCCACCCGGCATCGGGAGGGCAGCCCGCCACCCCGAGTTGATCGAACTGAGCGAGGAGGAGTGCTGGGCGCGACTGTCGACGCACGGTGTCGGCCGGGCCGCCATCGACGCCCCGGCCGGCCCGTTCATCGTGCCCCTGAACTACAGCGTCGTCGATGGCGCGATTGCCTTCAGAACGGCACCTGACGCGACGCCCGCTACGGCCGTCGGCACCCATGTGGCCTTCGAGGTCGACCAGATCGACGAAGCTCTCAGCCAGGGCTGGAGCGTGCTGCTGCAGGGGCAGGCCCGGGCCGTGTCGGATCCCGGCACCGTGCGACGGCTGAACGCCCTGGCCTACAGCGGCCCTTGGGCCGGCGGCGAGCGTGACATGTGGGTACGCATCGATCCGGACAGCCTCAGCGGGCGCCGGATCGTCGTGCGTCGAGAGCGATGAAGCCGTCGGCGTCGGCAGGGGTCCGCTCGTCTGCGGACCCGGACCGATGGGCGGGAAACCGTCGCTTCCGCCCCTGCAGAACGAAGCACGCCGCAGTTGTGCCGAGGGAGAGTTGCCCGGTGGTGTATCCCATGCACGGAGTCCGAGAAATCGACCGGCAGGAATGCCCGCGACTCATGGCCACGGCACCCGTCGGCCGAATCGTCCACACGCCCCGCGCCCTTGCCGCAGTGCTGCCGGTCCCCTTCTCTCTGTATGCCGACTCCCTGGCGGTGGTGCGGACTTCCGCAGTGTCACAGCTTGCGGGCGCGATCGGCCGTGCGGTGATCGCCCTCCAGGCGGACACAGCCGATCGGGCCGTTCGCTCCGGATGGAGTGTGGTGGACGCCGCACGCGCCACCGTGGTGAGCGACCTCGCTGAGTGCGAGAGGGTGCGCGAGCGCGGCCCACGTTCCTGGAGGACGTCCCACCACATCTTCTTCCCTGTCGAGCCCGAGCTGGTCAGTGGCACCGAACCCGGCGAACGGCGCATGGTCCACGACGCGCGTCGCACGCGGGGAGACGTGATGTGAAAGGCAGTGGGGACCATGCAATTGCCCCTGATCGTGGGTGTTGACGGATCGGAGTCGAGCCTTCTGGCCATCGACTGGGCGGTCGACGAAGCGGCCCGGCTCGGTGTGCCTCTGCGGCTCGTGCACGCTTCCATGTGGGAGCGATACGAAGGCACCGTTCCGCCCGATAGCCCGGATCCGCCCTCCGAACAGGTGATGGCACAGAACATCGTCGGATCCGCCGCGGAGCGCGCCCGGCGACGCAACCCGGAGGTGAGGGTCTCGGCCGAGTCGCTCCCGGAAGAGGCGGTGTTCGCGCTGGTGCGCGAAAGCAGACACGCGACGGCGCTGGTGACGGGTTCACGCGGCCGCGGTGAGCTGGTGGGACTTCTCCTCGGCTCGGTCGGCCTGAGCGTGGCAGCTCGCGCAGACTGTCCGGCGATAGTGGTTCGCGGCGACAAGGCCGGTCTCGACGGCCTGCACGAGCGGATCCTGCTCGGCGTGGGCGATCCCACCACAGGTGCGGAGGCGGTGCGCTTCGCCTTCCGCGAGGCCGAGTCACGGAGGTGCACCCTCGATGCCGTACGGGCCTGGCGCTGCCCCGCGCACGAGACCACGGACCACCCCGGGCTTGCCGACGAACCGGAGCGTTACCATGAGGAGCAGGCATCGGCCCGGCTCGACGCCATGCTTCACGAGGCCATGGCGGATCACCCGGACGTCATGGTGCGTCGGGCGACCGTCGAGGGGCCGGCTCGGAAGGTGCTCCTGCAACGCTCCGCCGCCGCGGACCTGGTGATCATCGGAGCCCGGCGCCGGCACGGACACTTCGGCCTCCAGCTCAGCCGCATCGGCCACACCCTGCTCCACCACGCGGACTGCCCGGTGGCGGTCGTGCCGCAACGTACGTGATGGAGCACGCCCTCGCCTTCGAATGGTGGAACGGGTCCATGTTCGGCGGGACTTGCTTGCGCCAGGGGATTCCCGGCGGTCCCGCCGCACGGCTCCAGCAGCACGTCGCGGGCCCGGCCCCGGGAAGCACCACCTCCCCGGGGAGCACCACCTACTGCGCGGTCTCGCGCGCAAGGTCGAACTGCACGTCGACCACGCCCTCGACGGACCGCACCAGGCGCGCGGCTATGGGGACCAGACTGGTGTCGTGGATGCGGCCTGTCAGGGTGGCCACTCCGTCGTGGACCTCCACGTCAATGACTGAGGCCGGCGGCGGGAAGAGGTGGGACACAATCTCGTGCCGGACTTCCTCGGCGATCTTGTCGTCCCCACGCAGGAAGACCTTGAGCAGGTCGGCACGGCTGACGACACCCGCCAGCAGACCCACTTCGTCCACCACGGGCAGCCTTTTGACCCCTTCTTGCGCCATGGTGCGCGACGCCTCGGCGAGCGTGGCGTCGGCGCGGATCGTGACGGCGGGGGAGGACATGAGGTCCCCGGCGCTCAGGGCGTCGGCCTTCGCCACGTCGACCGGCTGACGCAGCTGGAGGTAGGCGGCGTCAGGGCCGTCGCGGAGTTCCTCCTTGATCAAGAGGTCGGCTTCGGAGACCACGCCGACCACTCGCCCCTGGCCCTCGATCACAGGGAGAGCGCTGATCTGCCAGTCCTGCATCAGCTGGACGATCTCTTTGAAGGGGGCTCGTCTGCCGACGACGGCGACCGTGTGCGTCATGACATCGCTGACGAGGTGCGGGGTGCCATACATGATGACTCCGTAACTGTCCGTCGGTCCTGCCACTTCCAGCCTGCGCCGGTGAGCGCGGGGTGGCCAGGGGCCACCTGGCCCTTCGGGCGGGCCGTACGGCTACAGGCGGACGCGGCATTCCGACCCACGTGAAAGACGTGAGGACACACCGGGTCGTCGCAGTGCGGACGGCTGCCGCCTTCAAGGACATCGTGACGGCGATGCACGAGTCGCGGGCAGCGCGCTTCCGGTACTGGACGATGCGGGCGAGGTCGTCGGCGTGGTGGACGTGCACCACGCGCTCGTCGGTACGCCCGGACCTCGACCCCGACCTTCCGGACACCGGCAAAGGCCCGTCTCCTGAGGCTGGTCGGTACACGGCAGGGGGTGGCTATCGCCTTTGGCTGTGGCCGCGACGTCACGGCCCGCCCCACGTCAGTCACCGGAACGCACCGCACAGGCGCGGGGGAACGCACGGCACAAGCGTGGGCCTGACTCGACGAGAGTTCACCAGCTCCTGATCATTCAGTGCATCGGCCGCAGCGCATCAACGGCGGCGGCCGCTTGCCGCGCAGGCTCACGCCCCCTCGCCTGCGGTGAGCCGGCAGTCCAGGCCGACGATGCCCTCGACGCCCCGCACCAGGCGCGAGGCGAGCGGAATACGGGTCGCGTCCTGCACCCGCCCGGTCAGGGTCGCGACGCCGTCGACCACCGTGATGTGCACGGGCTCCACGGGAGCCGGGAACAGGACATCGAGGATGTCCCGCCGTATCTCGTCGGCGAGGTCGTTGTCCGGGCGCAGGAACACCTTGAGCAGGTCGCCTCGGCTGACGACGCCTTCGAGCACGCCTTCGGCGTTCACGACGGGCAGCCGCTTGACGTGCCGGAGCGCCATGATGCGTGCCGCCTCTGCGAGCGTGGCGTCGGCGTGGACGGTGACGGCCGGAGCGCTCATCAGCTCCTCGGCGCACACTGCCCCGGCCTTGGCCATGTCGGTCAGACGGTGCAGCTGGGTGACCCGGTCCGGATCGATGTCCCGGAACCCCTCCTTGGGCAACAGATCGGCCTCGGACACGACTCCGATCACCCGGCCGTCGCCCTCCAGCACGGGAACGGCACTGACCTTCCACCGTTCCATGCGTTCGACAAGGTCCTTGAAGAGAGCCTTGCGGCCCACGGCGACCACGGCGCGCGTCATCACGTCACTCACAAGGTGGGGGCTGGTGTCCATGTTCTCCTCCTTGGAACGCCGACGTGGGCTCACGGCGGTCATGCCAGACCACCATTGCCCTGTGGGGCGTAGAGGTCGAGCAGCCGGGTGCGCGATCGGTCCAGCCGATCGGTGCCCGCGAGCCCGAGCCAGACCGTGATGGTGAAGCCGAACTCGGGGTCCTCGGCGTACACCGCACGCACGGCCTCCGCGTCGGACTCCCAGGTTCGCACCGGGCTCACCGCCTCGGCGCCCAGTTGACCCATGCGCGGCGGGAAGTGCCAGGACAAGCCGACCAGTTCGCCGTGCCGGAGCATCCCGACGGCAGCGGGTCGACGGCCGGGTTCGTGCAGGTCCAGGGCTACGGCGCCGGTTCGCACGATCCAGAAGGGGTCGGCGCGCCTCCCCTCCCCGAACAGGCGGGCTCCGGCCTCGAAGGGGACCTGCCGAGCGAACTGCACCGGCCGTTCGCGGTGCCCAGCGGGGACGGCCGCGTTCACGGTGGTGACGGTGGTCATCGCTCCCGCTCCCTTCGTCGCACCTGTTTCCCAGCGTGGGTGTGTCGGGCACTCGGCACCACGGGCCACACGGGTCCGACCAGGGGTCCTTTCGGCCTGGCGCACATCCACGGCTCGTCCGGAGGGCAGCCTTCGCCCATCCCTCACCGTCCGCACACGGCGTCTATCTCGGGAGCTCCGTGCGTTTCGACCTAGTGGCCGGGCGTTCCTGGCGCCGTGGGGCCCGACACCGTCGTGTGGCGCTTGCCGTCATGCCCGTGACGATCTTGGGACATTCCCGGAGGGTGCGAGGGGGCATTGGTCAGAGCGACCATGGTTCCGTCGGAGAGCACCCGCGGGGCCATCGAGCTAGGCAAGGATTGCTCATGCGTACCCACCGCAAGACCGCCGTCACCCTCGCCGCCGTGCTGCTTGCCGCCGCGGCCCCCGCAGTCGCGCAGGCTTCCCCCTCGACCGAGAGTGGCACCGCCCCCTCGGCGTGCCGTCCGGCCAACCACACCGCGAAGATCACCGAGGCGCCCGCCAGCGCGGGGCACCACCACTACCGCGTCACCCTGAGGGCGCCACGCGGGTACGACCCCTGCGAACTGGCCGGTTCGCCGAACGACGTGAGGTTCTCCGACCGCGGCTCGCAGACCCGGATCACCGCCGGCCGTTACGGTGACCAGCGCGCATCGGTGACCTTCGGCCCCGGCCACCCGGTGCACTTCGACATCCAGGTCCCCAACGACGCCCGCCAGGTCTCCGCGGACGAGGCGTCCTTCACGCTCCGGGCCCCGGACGGGCAGATCCCCGGCACGTCCTTCGCTGAGGGCGGGCTGAAGGTCGCCACCGGCACCCTGATCGGTCCGATGCGGCAAGGGGCCTGACCGCCCCTGCGCACACCCCGGGCGGCACACCGCGGCAGGACGTGAGCAGCTGTGGCGTGCGGGCGCTCTCTCCGCCGACGACCTGCATTGCAGCTTCGTGGAACGGTCACCGTGACCGTTCCACGAACGATTTCGTGCTCTTCGCAGCGTGGACGCCGGCTCCGCCCGTACGTGCAGAGTGTGGCCGACGCTTGGTGGCCGAGGGCAACCACGGCACCGCCGGTCTCGACATCCGCGCGACCTTGTCCGAAGCCGACGTCACCGCCCGCAGCCTCTGGCGTTGCCGTGTCAAGGCGGGTGTGACTGGGCTGAAGCGGCAGTCACACCCCGGAGACGGTCATGTGTCTCGTCGAGAAATGTCGGCCGCCACGTCGCCCTCGGCCGCGGCCCCGCCTCAGCGGGTGGTCGGACGCGCAACATGGTCGGCGGTTTCGCGGCACCGGCCATGTTCGAGGGACGGTGCGACGGACCTGTCCGGGCCGTCGACGCTACGGCGAGTCCGACTTCACGAGCGTGTACATCACTGAACGCTGCTGCCTGTGGCGCCGGATACGGCCCTTGGCGACGAGAGCCTCCAGGGTGTTGCGGACCACCTGCGGGGTCGGCGTCCGGTCCGGGTGCTTCTCCAGGAGTTCGTCTCGGAGCTCCTTCGCCGGACGGGGCTCGTCGGACGCTGCGAGCAGCTCCGTCAGGAGTTCCCCGAGCAGGGGCCGGCGCTGCTTCCCCTGGGTGCCCGCCTCGCCGAAACTCTTGGCCGACCGCGTCGCGGCAGGGCGACGGGTCTTGCCGGCCGGAGCGCTCGCGGGTTGGCCGGAGGAGCGCCCGCGCGTGAACGTGGCTTCGTCCTGGGCCTGTTCCGGCAGCGGTGGTGCCTCCGAGAGGTTGTTCAGCCGCTCCGTGAGGCTCAGGATGTCGGTCAGGAGGGCTTCCTCCTGCTTCAGCATTTTGAGCTTCTCGGACAGCTCCTGTTGCCGGCGACGGTTCTCCTTCAAGTCCGATGCGGCCTGCTGGACGTACCGCAACCGGAGCGTCTCGGCTGATTGGCTGGACACAACCGGTTCACTCTCCCTCGGGCTGAAATGGGTGACACACATGGTACCCAGGGTGGTGACGGCCACCGAGGCCTGCGAGAGGCTGCCTTCCTCGCCGGCCTGAGGTTTGTCCCCTCTTCCGAACATCTACGTGCGCGGCGATCGAGAGATGCCGGCGCCAGCTCGGCGGCTATGTGTCTTCTCTGGTTGCGTGCGCTGATCCGTGCACTGACCTGAACGTACCTCTCGGGCGAGTCAGGCGCAGCGGGTGGAGCAGCTGCCTTCTTGAGGTTTTCGGTGCTGCCCCGGGAGCGCGGTACGGGGACGGGCGCGCCCCGGCGGGCCAGTGGGCGCCGTGCCGGGAAGGTGCGGGGTCCGCGCTCCCGTCGACTCCGCCGGACTCGACCGGAAGCGGCCCGCACGATGGAGAAACATACATGTGACCTCACCACCGGCTCCCTTGCCTGCCCCACATGTGGTGGCACATGTGTTTCGCCGCGCATGTGACGCCGACCGGCCGGGTCCGGCGGCCGTCAACGGCATCGAAACAATCCGGGACGGCTCAGAAGATCACGGATCACGGCCAACCCCCGCCGGGAGACCGCGGTCCGGGCCTGGCGGAATGTCGACCGGCTCGTGGGGGCTCGTGGGGATGGAGAGCTCGGGTCGCGGCCGGCTCGTCGCGCTCGCACGCCGCCCGGTCATCGACTGAGTCCGGAATCCGCACGTGGGTACGGAAGTAGTGGCAGCCCCGCATGAGGATCCGCCGTTCCGGCACCCATGGCACCGACAGGGTCGACGATCCCCCCCGTCACCGGTTCGCTGCCGCCCGAACTGTCGCCGCAGCGTCGTACGGCCTCCGCGTCTACCTGCGCGACCGGACCAGACACGAGACTGCCGGCATCCTCCGAGTGGTCTGACGGGTACGGTCAGGTCTCGCCGGTACGACGGGCTCCGTGGACTGCGCGCTGCCTCGGGCTCGACGCGGGTGGACCGCCCGAGAATTGTGGGGAGCGGGCCGGGGCATTGCATATTCGTCAGTCACCGGTCAATATGGTGACGTGAATCATGCATTCCCTTGCGGGACGCTCCCACTCGACTTCGTCGGCACTCTGCGTGCGCGTCGCAATGCCGCACCGGCAGAGAAGCTTGCCACGCCCGGCCTGCTCGACGACTGGTTTGTCGAGTCCAAGATGCTCGACGCGGCTCCGGAGGCGGACGAGGTCGATCTGGAGACCGCGATCGACCTGCGTGAGGTGATCTACTCGCTGGTGGGGGCGCGCCTCGCGGCCGAGCCCCTGCCCGCCGCCGACGTCGCCGAGCTGAATCGGCACGCCGCCGGCCTGCCGGTGAAGGCGCAGCTCGGGCCGGACGGAGTGATGCACACGGGGTCCGTCTCCCAGGGCCTCGCGGCCCTCGCGCGCGAGACGGTCGAGATTCTCGGCGGCGACGAAGGCGCGCTCCTGCGGGAGTGCGCCCGCCCCGAGTGCACCCAGGTCTACCTCGACCGTTCGCGAGGCCACCGGCGCGAGTGGTGCGCCATGAGGACCTGCGGCAACCGGGTCAAGGCAGCCGCCTACCGGGCGCGCCAGAGCGGCGCCACGGTCTGACGGGCGGCCGGCCCGCCCGGACTCATGTGGAGTCGGCCGCCTTGTCGTGCTGCCTCAGGCGGTTCGCTCGCGCAGCCGGTGCGGGTGCGCCGGGTAGACGCCGAGGACGCGGACCTCGGAGGAGAAGAAGCGCAGCTCCTGCAGGGCGAGCGCGACACCGGGGTCGTCGGGGTGTCCCTCGACCTCGACGTAGAAGCAGCTGGGGTTGAGGCCCGCGCCCATCTGGTAGCTCTCGATCTTGGTCAGGTTCACCGCGTTGCTGGCGAAGCCGCCAAGGGCCTTGTAGAGGGCGCTGGGGATGTTCCGTACGGCGAAGAACAGGCTCGTCATCGTCGGCTCGCCGGTGACCGGGGCGAAGACCGCGTCGCGGGAGAGGATGACGAAGCGCGTGGTGTTGTCCGGGTCGTCCTCGACTCCCGCCTGCAGTACCTCCAGACCGTAGTGTCGTGCCGCGGCCGGCGGGGCGAGCGCCGCGTGCCTGACATCGCCCAGCTCCGCCACCTCACGGGCCGCCCCCGCCGTGTCGTCGGTGACGAGCGTGCGCCAGCCACCCGTGCGTAGCACCTTCCGGCACTGGCCGAGCGCGTGCACATGACTGCGGACGTACTCGACCTGGTCGAGCGAGGCTCCGGGGACGCCCACGAGGTCGAAGTGGATGGCGAGGAAGTACTCGGCGATGACGAAGAGGCCCGATTCCGGCAGCAGATGGTGCACATCGGCGACGCGTCCGGCGGCCGAGTTGTCGACGGGGATCACCGCCACGTCGGCGGCGCCGAGCGTCACCGCGTCCAGCGCCTGCTCGAAACTCGTGCAGGGAAGCTCGGTGCATCCGGGGAACAGGTTCTGGGCAGCGGTCGCCGAGTTGGATGCGTGTTCGCCCTGGTATGCGACTCTCGTCACGGGATGTCACCTTCGGTGGGAGAGCTGGCGCCGTCGGTCAGCAGGAGATCCACCGTAGACCGAACGTGCTGAAGCGCCGCGAAGCTGTCCACGAGGAGAGACTCGAGAGGGCGGTTCCCGTCCTCGTTCGTCGGGGGCACAGGACCGCGTGCCCCAACGCGGTCGTCGCGACGCGATGCACCAGCGCGGCGGCCCGCCGTATGCGCTCCCGTAAGTGGACAAGAGCGGCGAGGGGATCAGCCGCCTTGGCCGGCGCCGATGCACGAGTACGCGGTGAACCCGAGGTGCTCGTGGGGTCGGTATTGCCGGGAGGCACGAGAAGGCGGCATGTCAAGAAGGGGCGGGTCGGGACCGTTGCCTGTTCGGTCCCGACCCGCCCCCTATGCAGGGGCGTTGCTACGGGTCAGTGGTGCGGGCGGACACAGCGGAAGCTGCTCGCGTCCGCGACGTCGCCGTCACCCTTGTACTGCGGAACCCGCGGGTAGAGGCACAGGTCACGGGTGACCGTCCTGCCCGAGGCGTCCTTCACAGAAGCGCTCAGCGTCTGCGGGGCCTTGCCCTGCTCGACCCACTTGGTCAGCGCGCCGAGCGCGTCGGCCGGCGCGGGACCCGTGTTGCCGGGACCGGCACAGTGGTTGACACCCGGAGCCAGGAACAGCCGGTAGAAGCCGTCGACCCGCTGCGCGCCGCCCAGCTTCCTCTCGACCCGCTCCCGGTAGTCCACCGTGCCCTGGGTGGGGATCAGCTGGTCGGCCTGGCCGTGCCACGTCAGGAGCTTGCCACCGGACTTTCGGAATCCGGACAGGTCCGGGTCGTCCGAACCGATGACGTCGTCGAACTCGGTCTGGGACTGACGGAACAGCTTCTGGAACTCGCTGTAGCCGGCGGTGGAGACGTCGTAGGAGGGCTGCTTCTTGACGAACGTCGAGACCCACTCGGCGGGCACCAGGAACGGCGCACCCACCGAGGTGCCGTCGTCATCGGTCTTGGAGGCGGCCAGCGCCGTGAGGTCGGCGCCGACCGTGGGGCCGTACCAGAGCTTCTTGCCTGAGGTGGTGCGCGGACCGTCCCAGATCTTGCGGATCACGGCGGCGTCCGCGGCCGTGAAGGTGACCTGCTCGCCCTCGCACTCGAGCGTCGTGCCGATCAGGCGGCGCGGGTCGTAGTCGCACGTGGCGGGGTCGCCGATGGTGTCGTCCGCGGCGCCGTCCAGGCTGTCGCACGCCTTGACGGCGGACCGGGTCGCCAGGGTGAGTTCACACTTGGTGGGGTAGGTGTGCTCCTCGTTCATCACCACCTGCGGCCAGACCGTGGCGACCTCGAACTCGTCCCAGTTGATACCGGGCGCGTCGGCGAGGATGCCGTCGTAGTCGCCGGGGTGGTCCTGCGCCTCGGCGTAGCCCTGACGGCCGCCCGTGGAGCAGCCGTTGAAGTACGCGTACGAAGCGGGCCGGCCGTAGACACCGTTGACGATCTGCTTGGCGACGACCGCGGCCTCGTGCTCGGATCGCGAAGCGAAGTTCTTCAGTGAGGTCTCGTTGATCTCGCCCTTGCTGTTCAGGGCCCAGCCGACGTCGAGGTAGCTGCTGACACCGGCATCGGTGGTCGCGACCGCGTAGCCGTTCTTGACGGCGTCGGCCAGCGCCGAACCGTAGTCGCCGGCCGCGAAGGCACTGCCACCGACCGCCTGGAACCGGCCGTTCCAGCCGCTCTCGGGCAGCCACACCTTGACCTTGGCGTGATCGCCGAGCCCCGGGTGGCCGACCAGGGCGGTCACCTCGCAGTGGGCAGGCACGTCCGGGATCGTCTCCCCGGGCAGCGGTGAGACGGGGGGAACCTCGACGGTCCCCGTTGGCCGGCTCACCGCGGTCAAGGACTCGATCTTGGTGCCGGCCGGAGCCTTGAGGGGGATGGAGGTGGACGTGCATCGGAAGGTGGTGGAGGCGGAATTCTCGGGTTCCGCCGCGGCAGACGGCAGATACACCGCTGCTGTCATCAGCGGCACCGCGGCCGCGAGCACGGTCAGAAGTCGTCTCATTGCATTCCTTGTCAATCGCGTGTCTGCGGGCGACAGCGACACATATGTGCGTACGACCGGTGTGCATACCAACATGTGACGGCGAGGCGGACGCATCGGTCACGTGTCGGTCGATTCAGAGGGGGGTGTGTTCTCCATGCGCCCGACGTACGTGCAGACCACGTCGTGGATGAAGCGCGTCTGGGGCTCTCGTTACGCCGCTTGCGAGGCGGTGCTCAGCATGCTGTTCTGCACCGCGGTCAGGGCCACCATTGGCACCATGCCGAGACCCGGCGGGAGAGTGAGGGCTGCGACAGCGAGAGCTGTGATGGCCAGGGCGACCGCACCGGCCGGAGGCTGATGAGGGACGCCGACCGTCAGGAAAGCTGGTCGGTGAACACGCCGCTGGGTAAGGGGCCTGCGATGCCTGCGATGCCTGCGATGCCGACGACGGAGCCGAACATCTTGTGATGGCGGCCTCGCTCGCTCAGGGCGACGATGGCGCTGACCAGGGTGAACGTCAGCACGATCACGCCGCCCCCGCCACGCCCCGCAGCGTGCGGGCGGTCAGGGGCTGAGGCAGATCAGCCGCGATGCCGTGCGCGACGGAGGCGGTGAGTAAGTGGAAGATGCCGGTGGATGCGAGGTAGGGGCGCCCCGCCCGTGCATGTCGCTGAGCTTGCCCCCAGCGGTGTGACCGTCACAGGGTGACGGTCTGGTATTCGGTGTAGGTGCCGAGGCCGACGGCCCCGTACTCGCGGCCGATGCCGCTGTTCTTGAAGCCGCCGAAGGGGCCGTCGAAGCCGATGGGGGCGCCGTTCACGGTGACGGTGCCGGTGCGGATACGCCGGGCGAACGCGAGGGCGTGGCCCTCGTCGGCGGACCACACGCCACCGGAGAGGCCGTACTCGGAGTCGTTGGCGATCCGCGCGGCCTCGTCCTCGTCGTCGTACGCGATGACGACGAGGACCGGGCCGAAGATCTCTTCCTGTGCGATGCGCATGGAGTTGGTGACGTCGGCGAAGACGGTCGGGGTGACGTAGTTGCCGCCCTCCAGGCCCTCGGGGATCTGCGGGCCGCCCGTGACGAGGCGGGCGCCTTCCTTGATGCCGATTTCGATGTAGTCGCGTACGCGCTGCTGCTGGTCGGGGCGGATCATGGGGCCGATGAAGGTGTCCGGGTCGTCGGGGGCGCCGACCTTCAGCGACTCGACCAGGTCCTTGAGGCCGGCGACGACCTCTTCGTACTTCTCGCGCGGAGCGAGGATGCGCGTCTGTGCGATGCACGACTCACCGTTGTTGAGCAGCGAGCCGAACTTCAGTCCCTGCACTGCCTTGTTCACGTCCGCGTCCGGCAGGATGACCGCCGCCGACTTGCCGCCCAGTTCCAGGCTGACCCGCTTCAATTGCTCGCCCGCGATGGCGGCGATCCGGCGACCGGCCCGGGTCGAGCCGGTGAAGGCGATCTTGTCGACATCCGGGTGCGACACCAGGTACTCGCTGGTCTCGCGGTCGGCGGGCAGGATGCTGAGCACGCCTTCGGGCAGACCCAGTTGCTCCACGAGTTCGGCCAGGAAGCCCATGCTCAGCGAGTTCTCGGGCGAGACCTTCAGTACCACCGAGTTGCCCGCCAGCAGAGCAGGAATGATCTTTGAAGTGGCGGACGAGAAGGGGGAGTTCCAGGGGATCACCGCAGCCACCACTCCTACGGCCTCGCGGCGCACCACGCTGCGCACCGGTGACGCAGGGTCGGAGGGCAGCAGTGTCTCCTCCCAGCCGAACTCCTCCGCCGCCTTGAGGTAGGCGTTCGCCTGGCGCGTCAGTCCGGGCTGGCCGGCGAGAGTGAACCAGCCGGCCGAGCCGTTCTCGGCGGAGATCAGGGAGGCGATCTTCTCCGCGTTCGCTTCGCGCAGTGCGTTGAACCGGCGCAGTACCGCCACACGCTCCAGCGGCGCTGTCATGCGCCAGGTCCCCCTCTCGAACGCGGCACGGGCCGCGGCCACGGCACGGTCGACGTCGGCGGGCTGGGCCTGGGCGGCGCGGCCGATGACGGACCGGTCGTGCGGGGAGCGGATGTCGAGCAGTTCGGGATTGCTCGGCGTGGTCCAGGAGCCGGCGACGTAGAGGCGGTCGTAGACGTTCATGGGTGCGCTCCTTAAGGAGGGGTTCTGAAGCATCTGGATTATCTGTCACTTCACTGTAGCACTTAGATATTTTAGTGGCGCATGTATGCGACTCTAGGATGGTGGTGGCCCATCGCTCCGACACGCACGACGCGCTGCGGACCGTGACCAATATGTCTCGATACGTGTCGACGGCGGCGCTCGCGCTCGCCACCGGCCTCACGCCCGGCTTCCTCACCTTTTGCTTGGGGCGGGACGCCGCACCGGAGGCGCCGGTACGCGTCGACCAGGCCGGATGCGTGAGCGGGGGAGGGCGGGAAGAGATGATGTGGTCAACGGCCCTGGCGGAGCTGGCCTGTTGTGCGAGGTAGAGGCGCTGGAGGGCGCGCGGCGCTGTTCCTGTGCTCCGCCCGGATCGGGATGGTCCGACTTCGGTGGGCGCGGTTCCCGATACGTCGACGGGCGCGGTTCCCGAAACGTCGACGACGTCGGGCGTGGCAGACGGCCGGGCCGGCGGACGACTGCACCTCGACGCCGCTCACCGCCCTGTCGCCCACGAGGTCTCACATGAAGGCGCCGCTGCCCAGGCCGTAGCCGAACAGGACCGCGGACTCGGACCAGGACCAGACCTGCGCCGAGGAGGGCCACGCGCCGAAGCCGGTCTGCGGCCGGAGTTCGGCCTCGGCGGTGCGGGTCTGGGTCTTCTCCGCTGACTCGTCAATGCCTGTGGTGGGAGACATGGTGCACCTGCCTGTTCGGGGCTCTGAGGTGATTGGTTAGTTCACTGACGCACTGACGCACTGACGCACTGACGCACTGACGCACGGACCCACTGGCGCACCGTCTTGCGGTGCGTCAACTGGAGAGGTGGTGGGTCTCGTGACGTTCGATACGGGCTGCACCGTGGCGGCTACGCGGCGGCCTTCAGTGGGCCGGAGAAGGACTTGCGAAGGGACGACGGGCCGACGAGGGGGAGCAGGGAGGCGAGCATCTTCCCCTTCAGCGCGCGGGGCGTGCGCGTGAGTTCGACGTCGATGCGTGTGCCGTTGCCCTCGGGTGTCAGCTCGAAGATCCAACCGCCGCCCGCCCCGAAGAGCTTCGAGTCCAAGGTGGTGATGGTGACCTTGGAGTCGTCCCACTCGTAGTGCGCCCGTTCCCACGCGGCGCTGGTCCCCTCGGTCACTTCGGCCCAGAACGGACCGAGTTCGTGAACGGTGAAGTGGTCGGCGTCGATGCTGGGCCACGCCTCGACGCGCGAGGGGCTGAAGTCGGTCAGCACCGCCAGTGCCTCCTCGGGGCGAAGGGACGACATGAGGTGGAAGCGGACGATGGCCATGGGTATCCCCTGTGTCAGAGCTGCTGTGGGTGCAGTCATCACCGGGTACGCATGAAGTAACCGGCTTGACTGGTGATTACCCTTCCGTGTTCCGCGTAACCTGTCAAGGTGGTTATTCGTAATGTGTGGTCGAAGCGGTAGCTGGGGGAGTGCGGTGAGAACGCCGCGCAGGCACTGGGGGCGCTGACGGGGCCGGATCCGGGGTCCGGGTTCGCGCACGTCGAGATTCGACAGTTGGGCAGCGTGTTCGACCAGGAGCCGGCGCATGGCAAGTGCCGTGCCGTCGCGGGGTGTGCCGTTTCGTCTGTTCCGGGTTCCGCGCTGGGCGGTCCCCGCGGGCGGGTAAGCCCGTGTACGGAGCTGGGCAGGGTCGCGCCGTGGCCCGTGGCCCGTGGAACGGAGGATGGTGCACTTCCAGTCACCCGGCGAGGTGACCGACCCTGAAGGCGTCCGGTCCTCCTACGGACCGGAGCGGTATTCCGGGCTCGCCGCAGTGAAGAAGCGGTACGACCCGGCCTACCTCGTCGCCCGTTTCAACACCGCCGCCAGGCCTGTCTGGTCAGGCCGGCCCGAGGCCCTTCATCAAGGTGTCGACGACGAGGTCGGCCGCCTGCCCGTCACTCAGATCGGGCATCTGTCGAACCACCAGGTGCATCAGCTGCGGCAGGAGGGCGCTGGCCCATCCCTCGGGCAGCTCCGCACGGAGCACCCCCTCGTCGACGGCACGTTGAACGAAAGCGTCGAATTCCCGGACCGAGGCGTTCCGCCGCTCGCGGACCGCATCGTCGGTCAGCATGCGGGTCAGGTCCACGGGCCACTTGCGGTTCACCGCGATGATGTTCTCCACGTACCGGTGCAGGGCCACGCCGACCGGAGCCTCTTTCAGGCGCGCGTCGGAGATGGCCTGCTCGACGGCTTCCAGCCGGGATTCGTAGATCGTCGCGAGAAGCTCCTCGCGGGAGGCGAACCGCCGGTAGACGGTCCGCCGGTCGACACCGGCCTCGGTGGCGATGCTCGCGATGCTCGCCGTGGGATCCGCCGCGAGCATGAGGGCTCCGGTCGTCAGTACGGCTTCCAGGTTGCGTGCGGCGTCGGCCCTCATGAGGGAGAGCCTACAATGCTGTGCACATTAGGGCAGTATCAGTCTCGCTCACGCGTACATAGGTGCCATAAATGTCGCACCTTCGTGACGGCGAAGGTCGACGCTCCGGCATGGAAGCCGTGCGGCGAAGTCATCCCTCGGCGATGAGGCCAAGGCCGTCGCGGGCGTGGTCGATCGTCATGTCGACGGTCTTCACGGCGTACATCGGGTCGACCATGCAGGGGTCGATGCCTGTGCGTTCGTGCACAAGTCTGATGGTGTCGGCGACCTGAGTCACGCCGGTGCCGGCGTCGATGCTCACGCGGAGCACGGTGTCGATCTCCTCCGGGGCCCGGCCGACGTCACGGCCAAGTCGGTCGAGCGGCAAGCGCTGGGCGATGAGGCCATCGATGCCGACAAAGCTGGGGACGACGCACAGAGGCAGCCACCCGTCACCGTGCCGGGCCACTGTGGCGAGCCCTCGCTCGGACAGGGCGCCCAGGCAGAACGGAGGGCGTGGCTTCCTGGCCGGCTTCAGCGGCGAGTGGTGGAGGGCAGCAGGCAGGTGGACGCCCTTGTGTTGCGCCGGGTCCTCGGTCGACAAGGCATCGAGGGCGTCGAGCAGTTCGTCCATGCGCGCCCCGCGGCGACCGAAGTCCAGCCCGGCCGCCTGGTATTCCTCGGGAGACCAGCCGATGCCGCAGCCGGGCAGGGTGCGTCCGCCGCTGACGAGATCGATGGTCGTCAGCGACCGGGCCGACTGGACGGGGGGTAGGGCGGGGGATGAGGGCATGAGTGCCCATGAGCACGCGGTGGGTGGCGCTCGCGGTGATGCTCAGCAGGACGAGCGGGTCCGCGGCGGCATTGAGCTCATCCGGGATGGAGTCGCCCTGGCCGCCGTAGCCGACGACCGGGTCCACCCCCGCTAAGTTGCGGTCGCCCTAAGTTGCGGTCGCCCACCCAGAGGCCGGCGGCCCCGGCCTTCTCAACGGCACCGGCGAAGTCGGCTGCCTGCCGAAGCCGTTGGCCACGGGCTGGAACTGCGCGGGCGCGAGACGTATCTCCAGGTACGTCCTTCGCGCCGGGGAAGATGTGCGGACTGCTCCATGCGGACTGCTCCATGCGGACTGCAGTGCGCAGGACGCCGGATCGGTCAGGGTCCCAGGGGTTTCAGGGTTTCCGGTCGATGACTTCGGCGAGCGCCTGTGCGACTTCGGACCGTATCTGCTCCCCCTTCTCGGCGGTCTGTCGTCCTTTCGGTGCGACCTGCCACTTCCGAGGGTGTGACCTCTAACGGGGGCGTCCACGCACCAGCCGGCCGCGGGCTCTCTGTCAGAAGTGGTCCACGTCGACGACGGCCTGGGCGAACGCTGTCGGTGCCTCCTGCGGCAGGTTGTGTCCGACGGCCAGTGTGCGGTGCTCGTACTTCCCGGTGAACATGGTGCGGTACCCCGTTCCGTCGCCGGGCGGGGTGAACGGGTCGTACTGGGCGTCGATGGTGATGGTGGGCACCGCGATGGTGGGAGCCTGGGCCAGCCTGTCCTCGTAGCTGTCGTAGCGCTGCTCGCCCTCGGCCAGGTCGAGGCGCCAGCGGTAGTTGTGGATGACGATCGCGGCGTAATCGGGGTTCTCGAAGGCGGCTTCGGTGCGTTCGAAGGTGGCGTCGTCGAAGTCCCAGGTCGGCGAGACGGTCTGCCACACCAGCTTGGTCAGGTCATGGCGGAGGTCTTGCCGCTCCATGGCCTTCTTGCCGCGTTCGGTGGCGAAGTAGTACTGGTACCACCAGGTGTGCTCGGCGGCCGGCGCGATCGGTTCCAGCTGCGCCTTACGGTTGGTGATGAGGTAGCCGCTCACCGACACCAGGGCCTTGACCCGCTCGGGCCACAGGGCCGCGAGGATGTCGCCGGTGCGCGAGCCCCAGTCGAAGCCGGCGACCACGGCCTTGTCGATCTTGAGGGCGTCCATCAGCGCGATGATGTCCAGGGCGATCACCGATTGCTGCGCGTTGCGGAACGTCCGGGAGGAACGGAACCGCGTCGTGCCGTGGCCCCGGAGGTAGGGGACGATCACGCGGTAGCCCTGGTCGGCCAGCAGCGGGGCGACGTCGACGTAGCTGTGGATGTCGTAGGGCCAGCCGTGCAGACAGATGACGGCCGGCCCGTGAGCCGGGCCGAGCTCGGCGTAACCCACGTTCAGCAGACCCGCCTTGATCTGCTTCAGCGCGGGGAAAGAGGTGTGCGTGCCCGGAGATACGGATGGCACGACGGGAACCTGGCCGCCGTTGTTCCGAGTGTTGGTGGAGGCCTGAGAAACGCCCTGCAGGCCGGTCAGGGAGACCGCGGCCGCTCCGGTGCCGAGGCCCATCGCCTTGTTGAAGGTACGCCTGTTGATCATGTGAATCCTCCGTGCGTTCCGGTGAGATATACGTCCGTGCCGTTCGCGACGACCAACGTGTGAGTTGACTCTGACAGGTCATTCGTCACCGGTCAAGCAGGTGACGACTGCGAGGGTGGGGATTGGCGTCGCCCACTCTTGTCTGTGACCGCGCGCGCTCAAGTCACTTGGCGGTCGCAGTCGTTGTAGAGGGGGAGTTTCGTGGCGGCGAAAGGTGCGGCGGCGGCGATGTCGGGGGTGAGGGGGTATCGCGGCGTCTCTCGCGCGGGCCGGCCGCCCCGACGGCTGACGTCACCTGCTTGACCGGTGCTGAAGCTTCTGACAGGTTGCGTGTCACCAGTCAGACAAGTGACGCCATTCCTTGGTGTATCAGCGCACTTCTGGAGAGGGTTTCCCATGTCCAACGTCAAGCGTGCGAGCAAGCGGCGGATTCTCACCGGCGTCGGGGCGGCCGTGACGGCCGGTATCGCGGTCGGTGCGTTCGCACTCGTCGGCAACGCCAACGCCGACACTGATGCCGCCCGGTCGGCCGGCACCGGGCAGGCCAAGCCCACCATTCTTCTGGAGCACGGAGCCTTCGCCGACGCCTCCAGCTGGAACGGTGTGATCGCCCGTCTGCACGCCGACGGCTATCCCGTCGTCGCGGCAGCGAACCCCCTGCGCGGCCCGCACGCCGACGCCACCGCTCTGCGCAGCGTCCTCGACCACATCAAGGGCCCCAAGATCCTCGTCGGTCACTCCTATGGCGGCTCGGTGATCAGCGAGGCCGCCGCGAACGACCCCGAGGTCAAAGGGCTCGTCTACGTGGCGGCGTTCCTGCTCGCACCGGGAGAGTCGGCTCTGGGGCTGACGAACAAGTACCCCGGCTCCACCCTGCCCGGGGCCCTTGACCCGGTCTCCGTCACCAACCCCGACGGAAGCAAGGGCACCGAGCTCTACATCCAACAGGACAAGTTCGGCCACCAGTTCGCCGCGGACGTCTCCAAAACGAAGGCCGCGCTCGCCGCCGCAGGTCAGCGCCCCATCGCCCAGTCCGCGCTGGAGGAGAAGGCCACCGTCGCCGCCTGGAAGACGATCCCCAGCTGGGACATCGTCACCACGCAGGATCTGAACATCCCGGCGGCCGCGCAGCGCTTCATGGCCAAGCGCGCCCACGCCCGCACAACCGAGGTCGCGGCGTCCCACTCCGTCGCCGTCTCCCACCCCGGGATCGTCACCCGCGTCATCGAGGAAGCGGCCCACGCCGCCCGGTAGTGATCACTGGCCGCCAGTTGCCGCCAGTTTTCGAAGCGAGATCATGGCTCATGGCTCATGGCTCATGGCTCATGGCTCATGGCCCAGGGGTCTGGAATCGGGGTCGCACCGGCTGGGGGCCTTCGCGGGCGAGCTGCTGGCCGAGTGTCGGCGGGAGGCGGGGCCGGACGGCGACGGCCGGGTCGCTTGGCGCCCGCCGCCCACCAGGCCCGCCGCCGACCAGGCCCGCCGCCCACCACTACCAGGCACCAGGGGAGCTTCCCGTCGGCGGCGGAACGGGGCTTCGCCACGGTGGACGCAAGGGACCTGTGGCAGACGATCGCCGAACGAGGCGATCTCCTTGGGGTGTCCGTGGCGGAGTGGCACGGACCAGCCCCTGTCAGCCTCTCCGTACGGCCGCGATGAAGCGGCCCGCGATGTCGATACGTTCGTCGAGGGACGCGGGCGATTGCCCGAGATCGATGAAGAGCTCGTGCACGCCCGCCTCGGCAGCGGCACGCGCGTAGTCGATGTACTGGTCGAGCGTCCCGGACCGGGGAAACCGCTCTGCCTCGGCCTCGGCTTCAGTCAAGGTCGGGTTGACCCGTAGCGCCATGCGCAACCCGTCGGGGTCACGGTCCGCCGACTCCGCCTCTTCGACGATCGTCTTCCACATGCTCATGAGGTGGGGGAGCGGCATCGCCACGGGCAGCCAGCCACTGGCCCGCCGGGCGACCCGGCGCAGCCCGGCGGGGTTGAACGCGGCGAGCAGGACGGGCGGACCGGGCCGCTGCTCGGGCTTCAGCCCGACGACGGTCTCCGGAATGGTGAACAGCCTTCCCTGGTGGGCGAATTCGTCCTCGACCCAGTACGTCTCCAGGATGTCGAGCGTCTCGTCGAGGCGGGCGCCCCTGCCTTCCCAGGGAACGCCCACGGCCGCGTACTCGTCGGGCATCCAGCCGAGGCCGAACCCGACGTCAAGCCGGCCGCGGCTGAGTACGTCGAGGGTGGTCAGGGACCGGGCCAGCATCAGGGGAGGGTGCCACAGGCCGTTGAGCGTGCTGGTGCCCAGCCGGACGCGGCTGGTGTGGGCGGCGGCGAAGGCCAGACTCGTCAGCGGGTCCATGTGGTTGTCGTAGACCCGCGGCATCACCCCGTCCTGGCTCGGATAGGGCGTGCTCGGCGAGCGGGGCGCGAGCACACGGTCCCCCGTCCACAGAGAGTCGTACCCGAGGGCCTCCGCGGTGCGGCTGACGGTGATGACACCGTCCGCGTGCGCGTCGGTACCGAAGGTGGGGAGTGCCAGACCCAGGCGCATGTTCTTTCTTCCTCCGAGGGTGTCAGACGGCGGTGGTGTTGATGATGACGGGGATGTTGTTGCGTGTCGCCTTGGAGTAGGGGCAGAGCTGGTGGGCGGCGTGGGCGAGTTCGCCGGCGGTGGACTGGTCGACGCCCCCGAGTTCGACGTTGAGGACGGCGCTGAGGTTGAACTCGCCGTCCTCGCCGTGGGTGAGCGTGGCGTTGACCGTGACAGCCGTGCTCTTGAGGGCGATCTTGCGCTGGGCGGCGGCGCGGCGGACAGCGCCGAGGAAGCAGGCGCCCCAGCCCGCGGCGAAGAGCTGCTCGGGGTTGGTGGCGCCGCCGGCGCCTCCCAATTCCTTGGGAATCGCGAGCGAGACATCGAGCTCTCCGTCGCTGGAGCGGACGCGTCCCCCGTTGCGGCCCTCGCCGCTGACAGTGACGGTTCCGGTGTAGCTGACCGACATGGTGGCTGTCTCCTTGCGGGGTGTGAAAGTTCGATACATATGAGTAACCGGTTGGAACGGTGAGTAGCTTGGTCATGTCATGTACGTCTGTCAAGAGTGATCGGAAGGCAAAGTAACCGTCTTGACAGGTTACGGAGAAGGGTGCAAGCTGGTTGTCGTCCAGGCAGCACACCGGGACGTGATCGACGACTGATGAGATGGAGACAGACCATGAGCAAGCCAGTCGCGATGGACACCGACACCGCTACGGCCGCACGGCACGCGCGGTACGGCAAGCTCCCTGCGCGGATCCGCTTCGAGGACATGACCGAGGAGGTGGAGGCCGAGGTGAACGTCGGGGTGAACGCCGCGTACGACCCCGAACGCTCGTGGAACTTCTACTCGTGCCTGGCCTTGGATCTAGGGCTCTAGGCCAGGGAGAGGGGCAGGTCGCGCCATGCCGCCGACGAGGGGCGTGCGTCTGTGGCGCGGGCGACAGCTCAGCGAGGTGGAAGGTGTGGACAGTCGGCGTGTGTGTGGTGGAGGTGGCGGCGCCTGGAAGCTCCTCGACGCTCCCCGACCGCTCCGACCCGGCCCAATGGCCCACACTGCGGGCGCGGTTCACGGAACGCTTCCGAAGCCGCACCCGTGACGAGTGGAGCGCCGTGTTCCACGGTACTGGCGCGTGTGTCGCCCCCGTGCTCACGCCCGACGAGGCACCTTCCCACCCTCATCTCGCTGACCGAGCCACGTTCGCCGAACTCGGCGGGGTACTCCAGCCGGCCCCGGCGCCCCGCTTCTCCCGCACGCCCGCCCAGCTCACCCGGCCCCCGGCGGCGGCCGGAACCGAGACGCGCGAAGCGCTCATGGACTGGGGAATCGAGGGCGTCGACGCACTCCTGATCTCCGGGGCTGCGCACCAGGCCTGACGCACGCCCGCCCGCCCCAGGTCCATCGTCCGTCGCCCTTCAGGTGGCGTACTTCGTCACCGTTGCCGACAACGGTGGGGTGAACCGGGCCGCAGCCGCACTGCACGTCGCCGAGTCGTCCCTCCCGCAGGCCGTCAGGAATCTGGAGAAGGACCTGAGCACCAAGTTGGTCCGGGACGCGGAGCGTGGCCGGATCGACATCGATGGGTGACTGAGCGCCGTACTGGGCCCGGTGGGTCGAGCCGAACGCAGTCAGGGGCAAGGCGTTGTCAGCTGAACCAGACGACGAGACGCACGTTGGAAGCACCATGAAGGTCGCTCAGTGTCCGCATAATGCTCCAGGCCGGGGCCCAGTGCGAGGCGTCACCCGCTACCTGCGCCCGGCTGCGAGTGCCGGAGCGGTCGGTCTCGCGCCAGTCGGCAGAGAGCAGCTCGGACCAGGTGATCCATGTGGTGCCGTGCATGTCGTCGGGTGGCCCGTAAGCCATGCATGCGGAGGTCAGGCCATCGGAGGCGTCGGTGGGGAGCCCACGGTTCTCGGTGAGGGGCCGGAAGCCGTAGGAGTTTCGGACCCCGAAGAGGCAGGCCAGCGCGTCGTAGGCGTTGCCGATGTCGAGCAGCCACAGGTCAATGGCGGTGTGCCATACAGAGTCTTCGTCGTCAGGGCCCCAGAGACGGGCACCGGGCCGACACTCGATCAATCCGCTGACCTCAGTAGACATGCCGCAATTCTGCCTGCCCTGCCGATACCGGAGTGCCTCCATTTCCCACACCTGGGCGCAAGGCGCAGCGACGGACATGTCACCTGAAGCCCGTGAGCGGGGTCGCAGGAGCGATCCGCGACTCCAAGCAGGGCAGAAATACCGTGCGCCTACGAAGGGCCTGAGACATCATCGCGAGGTGATCACTGTCCGGCCCGTCCTCGAAATCCCCAGCCGTTTGGGCTTTGACCTGTGGCCGGTCTCAGGTGCCGAGCCCTACACGTTCCTGGCGCTCGACGGTCATCTGGCGCCGGACGAGGTCGGTACGGCGGTGATGGCTCTGGCCGCTTGCAATGACGTTCATCCCACAGATGGCCTTCCGCCGCCGCCTGACGACCCACTCGGCGGCTTCCTCCATGGGCTCCTGACCATGGACCCACTGTTTGCGGCGGGCGGGCTGCAGGTGGTCGACTCCGATACCGGCACGCGCGTGGTGCCGGGGTGTTGTAGCGGCCTGGAGGACCGAGGCGACTGGTGGGAAGTTCTCGACGGGGGTGTTTCCACAGCGTGGTTCGGCCACGATCCCTCGCCTGCCGCCGAACTCCATGGCTCTATCGTCCGTCTTACCGCCGACTCCGCCGCTGACAACAGTCAGCGGATCGATGTTTCCTCCACCGAGCTCCGCCGCCTGTTGGCAGGCGTAGAAAAGGATCTTGTCGACTTCCTTGGCCTGGCCGCCGGTTGGGGCGCCGAGCATCTTCCGGATCACGCGGAGCGCCTCGGCGACGCGCTTGCTCAGGCCTTGGCAATGCCTCCGCGGAACTGAGCGCGCACTTGGCCGGTTGGGCCATGCACCGGGCTCGGTCGCAGCTGTGAGCGAGCATCCCGGTTGGCGCTTGAGCGGACGTTTTGAAGCCTCTGAGCGTCAGAACGGCTCAGGAAGTTCGCCGGGCGGGCGTTGATGCTCGCTATGGTCTGACTCGTGCCGGTTGGCTTTCTGCTGTGAGCAGCACGGTCATCGCCTGCAAAAAGCCTTCGCGCCTGTCGGTGTCCGGATGATGGGGTGGCACGGTGACCAACCATGATGAATCGGCTGCTGTGCGACCGTTGACGCCGGCTTGGGTGAACCGGCACCTGGAGGTCGGCGAGCGAATCGTCGGGACTGAGGCGCTGCGCGGCGGTATCACTGCCGAAATGCGGCGGTTGACCATCGGCACGCGGGACGGAGGCACCCGTGATCTGGTGCTGCGGACCTTCGTCGACGCGGAGCACGCCGGTGACTGGTTGAACAGGGAGGCCGGCGCCCTGACTCTGCTTCAGGAGACCGGGGTACCGGCTCCTGGACTGGTCGCGGCTGATCCGGGCGCCGCGCATTGCGAGTATCCATCGCTCCTGATGACACATCTGGCGGGCCGGCCGGTCCTCGACGATGAGGGGTTGGAGACCCGGGTCCCTCTGTTGGCCCGTCAACTCCTGGCGATCCATGCGTTGCGACCTGCGGAGCGGCCCCCGCAGTATGTGGCGCTGACGACCGCCGACACCGTCGTGACTCCGAAGGGCGCCGACGCGGGGGCATGGGCTGCGGCGATCGACGTGATCCGCCGGCCCGTGCCGACGTATGAAGGGCGATTCCTGCACCGGGATTTCCACCCCGGCAACGTGCTGTTCGACGTGCCGCCCTCACGACCGACAGGTGCCCGGATCACCGGCGTCGTCGACTGGGCGGCTACCTCCTGGGGCCCGGTGGATCTCGATGTGGCGCACTGCTCCACCAATCTCGCGCTGCTGCACGGTCCGGCGTGGGGTCTGCGGTTCGCTGAGGCGTATGAGGAGGCCGGCGGGGTGCTGGCCGCGGACGCGAGCGAGCGGCTCTACTGGCTGGTGCGGGACGGGCTGGCGATCTCGGAAGAGGTGCAGCAGGTGTCGCAGCCGTGGCGGGAGGCCGGGAGGACGGAGCTGACGACGCGAGCCGTGGAGGGGCGGCTGGATGCCTATGTCACCGCCCTGATGGACTCGCTGGGCTGAGCGATGGCGGTCCGGGGCGTGCCCCGCCCTCATGGTTCAGTGCGCACCAAGGGGGAGTCGAGCAGGCACGAGCCCACGCACCGATGCTCACGGTGAACTCGGCAGGCGCCTGGACCCGGTGGCAGCGTGATGAAACCGCCGAAGCACCCGATCGCCGTGCAGGCCGCGGTGCGGCGAGGCCGTCACGACCGCGGCAGGCGCCCCTCCGTGTTCCCCGCCGACCATGGCGACCTCGACGGCAAGGAGGTCGAAGTTGTGCTGCGCTCCATGCGTCCCGAACTGATCAAGCCGCTCACCGTCCTGCGGGCGGGAGCCCCGGTACGTGGGGTCACCGGGACTCGATCCGCGTGAACATCACACGTCAGGACCACTGGCTGGGTCGGCTGCGCCGAAGACGACGCCCCCGGTCGCACGCCGAGCCCGAATCCGAGCCCGTGCCAGCACAACCCTGGGCACCCTCCAGACGTCCCACAGGTGAACTCCGTACCTCTCGGACCTCTTGGAGCCCACATGCGCACACGGATGCGGACGTACGCCACAGCAGCCACCATCGTCGCTGCGGCCACTGCCGGGCTGACCCTCCCGGCCTCGGCCTCCGTTCCCGCGCAGACCGAAGGAGACTTCAACGGCGACGGGTACGCGGACCTCGCCGTCGGCGTGCCCGACGGCACAGCCAGCGGTAAGGCGAAAGCCGGCTACGTCAACATCGTCTGGGGCGGCCCGAAGGGAATCGGCGCTCACGGCAGCATCCGCATCAGCCAGGCCACCCCCGAGGTCCCCGGGACACCGGAAACGGGCGACCACTTCGGGGCCTCCGTGGCCCTGGTGGACCTGAACGGTGACGGCAGCGCGGAACTCCTCGTCGGTGTCCCGGGCGAGGACATCACCGGCCGCGGCAACGACGTGGGCATGGTCCTCGCGGTGGGTGGCGGCAAGGGCGGTCCCGGCCCGGGATCCGTCGTCCTCGACGGGCCCTCGGTGTCGGCGGCGTACGGCAGATCGGTCGCGGCAGCCGATCTGACCGGCGACGGCAACAAGGAGATCGTGATCGGCGGCACGGACAAGGTCGTTGCTCGTGTCGCCCAGGGCGAAGACAGCATGGTCACCACCGTCGTCACCGCCCCCATGGGCGGCCACGCCCCCATCCTCGCCACCGGTGACTTCACCGGGGACGGCACGGCGGACCTCGCGGTCGGGTACTGGACGAAGACCCCGTTCACCCAGTCCCACGTACGCCTGTGGGCCTGGGACGCGACTGAGCAGGCCATGGCGAACACCTGGAACACCGACAACGCCGGCGTCTCCGCCCTCGCCGTGGGCGACTTCGACGGTGACGGCCACGACGATCTGGCCCTCGGTGAGTGCCGTGAGATCGCCGACGAGAACATCGACGACCCGTGCGGCCCCGAGGAGCTGGCCAAGGGCGGTGGCATCCATGTCCACTACGGGAACGCAACGCCCGGCAGCTTCGGGTTCCGCCGGCAGACCCTCAACCAGGACACGGTCGGTGTGGCGGGTGTCGCGGAGGACGGTGACCACTTCGGTGCCGCCCTTGCCGTCGCCGACATCGACCACGACGGCCGCGACGATCTGATCGCCGGCGCCCCCGGCGAGGCGATCGGCAGCCGCTCGGGCGCGGGCGCCGCGACCCTCTTGTTCGGCGGCCCGACCGGCCTCGTCGACGCGCAGGGCGAAGGCCGCTCCGTCGGGTTGCAGCAGGACACCCCGCGTATGCCGGGCGTCGCCGAGGCCGGCGACGCGTTCGGTGCCGCCGTCGCCACCGGCGACTACAACCACGACGGCAGGGCGGACCTGGCGGTGGGCTCGCCGGGCGAGAACGCCTCCTCGGGCGGCGTGTGGCTGCTGCCCCGGGCGAGCGCCAACGGCTCCTCCGCGTTCACGCCCGCCAAGCTGGGCCTGCCCTCGCCGTCGAGCGCGCTCGCGTACGGCAGGTACCTCAGCGGCCAGTGACAGAGCGGTCCTCAGAGCCGGCCCCGGGGACTCGTCCCCGGGGCCGGGACCGGGTGTGGCTCGCAGGTTCTGCCGGTGACGGACTCACCAGGGGCAGTGCCTGCGGCGCGGCGTCGCCGTAGATCGGTGCACGCCACCTGTGGTTCACAGGTCGCCGTGGCGCAGGCGCTCGTCGTCGAGGAGCTGCATGTCGACGGTGTGGTGCCGTACCGACTCGACCCACGCGGCCACGAGGCCTCCGAATTCGACGATCCGGTCCGTATCGAGCTGCTCGTCGACCGTGAGCAGTGTCAGCAACTCGTCCGCCGCAGGCCGGCCCCGATCGCAGGACGGGCAGAGTTCCGCCGTGCGGATGCCGGAAACAATCTTTCCGGTCGCGTTCTGCCACGAGTGGCTGAAGCGCGCCCTGAGCAGGGCGTCGCTGACGCAGCGCGTGCACGGGGGCACGTCGTCGAGGTTGAGGAGGATGTCTTCCCGGTCCGGGTTGGTCACGTGACGCCCTGCCATGTGTCCTGACCGAACGTGCCCTTGATGTCGGACGCGATCGATCCCGCGTCGACGGTGTCCTGGAGTACGTAGACCGTTGTCTTGCGTGGTCCTTGAACGCTCAGGCGGACGGGATTGGGCCCGGGGTGCGCGTGCAGGATGCGCTTCAGCTCCCGCACTGACGGGTCGTTGACCCGGTGGTACGGCAGCTGGAGTTGGATCGGGGCGACACCGCTGCGTTCGGCGGAGGTCACATCGAGGACCTGGAGCTCCTGCCCGGCCAGGTTGATGGTGCCGTCCCGGTCGTTGATGCGGCCCTGGACGGAGATCACGCTGTCCTCGACGAGCGCGCCCATGACGAGCGTGTACGTCGCGGGGAAGAACAGCACTTCCAGCTGGCCGTCGCGGTCGGCCAGGTTGACGATCGCCCAGGGGTTGCCCTGCTTGGTCATCTTGGGCTGCACGCTGGTGATGAGTCCGGCGAGCCGTACGACGCCTTCGGTGCGGCCGGACGCGATCAGTTCGGGGATCGTGGTGTCCCGGTTGGCGGCCAGGATGTTCTCGGTGCCGTCCAGCGGGTGCGCGGAGACGTACATGCCGAGCATCTCCCGCTCCGTCGACAGGAGCTGCTTACGAGGCCACTCGCTCTCGTCGAGCTTGATGTCGACTCCGAAGGCCTGGCTGTCGCCGCTGTCGTCGCCCAGCCCGGCGAACAGATCGTCCTGCCCGTACGCCGCGGCCTTCTTCACCGGTACGACCGCGTCGATCGCGTACTCGTGGGCCGCGGAGAGGCCCTTCCGGCTGTGGCCGAGCGAGTCGAAGGCACCAGCCTTGATCAGAGACTCGATGGCGCGCTTGTTGAGCGCGGGCAGGTCGACCTTGTCCAGGAAGTCGGCGAAGTTGCTGAACTTCCCGCCGGCCTTGCGTCCTGCGATGACCGACTCGATGACGTTGTCACCCACGTTTCGGACCGACCGCAGGCCGAAGCGGACGTCGTCGCCGATGGCCGCGAACTCGGCGACCGATTCGTTGACGTCCGGCTGCAGGACGGTGACGCCCATCTTGCGGGCGTCCGCCAGATAGATGCCGGCCTTGTCCTTGTCGTCCCCGACGGAGGTGAGCAGCGCGGCCATGTACTCGGCCGGATAGTTGGCCTTGAGGTATGCGGTCCAGTAGGAGACGAGCCCGTATCCGGCGGTGTGGGACTTGTTGAACGCGTATCCGGAGAACGGGAGCATGACGTCCCACAGAGCCTTGATGGACTCCTCGGAGTAGTCGTTGCCCCGCATGCCGGCGTGGAACTTCTCCCACTCGGCGGCCAGCACCTCAGGCTTCTTCTTGCCCATCGCGCGGCGCAGCAGGTCGGCGCCGCCGAGCGTGTACCCGGCGAGCTGCCGGGCGATCGCCATGATCTGCTCCTGGTAGATGAGCAGGTGGAACGTGTTGCCGAGGATCGGCTCCAGAGCCTCCTCGAGCTCCGGGTGAATCGGCTGGATCTCCTGGCGGCCCGTTTTACGGTGCGCGTAGTTCATGTGCGCGTTCGCGGCCATCGGGCCAGGACGGTAGAGGGCGAGGGCGGCCGCGATGTCTTCGAACCGGGTCGGCTCCATCGCCTTGAGCAGGGTCCGCATGCCGCCGCCGTCGAGCTGGAAGACGCCGAAGGTGTCGCCGGAGGCGAGGAGTTCGTAGGTGGTCTTGTCGTCGAGCGGGATGACGACCTGGCTCGTGTCGCCGTTGCCCGGATCGACGGTCGCCAGGTGAACACTGCGGTTCTCGCGGATGTTCTGGATGGCGTGGTCGATGACTCCCAGGTTCCGCAGCCCCAGGAAGTCCATCTTCACCAAGCCCATGTCTTCACAGCTCGGGTAGTCGAACCCGGTGATCTTGACGCCGTCCTTGGCCCGCATGTGCAGCGGGATCCGGTCGGTCAGCTTGGTCTTGGACAGGATGACCGCGGCCGCGTGCACGCCGGTGCCGCGGGTCAGGCCCTCGACGCCCTTGGCCGTGTCGACGACCTTCCTGACGTCCGGCTCGTTCTCGTACATCTGCCGGATCTCTCCGCACTCGCCGTAGCGGGGGTGCGAGGAGTCGAAGATCCCGTCGAGCGGGATGGACTTGCCCATGATGTCGTCGGGCAGGGCCTTGGTGATGCGCTCGCCGTGCTGGAAGGGGTAGCCCAGGATGCGCGAGCTGTCCTTGATCGCGTTCTTCGCTTTGATCTTGCCGAAGGTGTTGACCATGGCGGTGTACTCGTCGCCGTACTTCTCGACGACGTAACGGACCATGAAGTCGCGCTGACGGTCGTCGAAGTCGAGGTCGACATCCGGCGGGTTGATGCGCTCGGGGTTGAGGAACCGCTCGAACAGCAGGCCGTGCTCCAGAGGACACAGCTCGGTGATGCGCGTCGCATACGCCACGATCGATCCGGTGGCCGAGCCGCGGCCCGGCCCCACGGGCACCTTGTTGTTGCGCGCGTACTTGCAGATGTCGGCGACGACGAGGAAGTACGAGGAGAACCCCATCGGGCCGATGACCGTCATCTCGGTCTCGAAACGCTCGAGGACCTCGGCCGGCACGGGGTCGCCGTAGCGCATGACGAGGCCCTTCATGACCTCCTTGCGCAGCCACGACTCCTGCGTCTCCCCTTCAGGGACGTCAGGGAACTGCGGCATCTCGTCGATGTTGCCGAAGACCTCGTCGTACGACTCGACGCGCTCCGCGATCAGGAGCGTGTTGTCGCAGGCCTCCGGCCTCTCGGAGAACAGATCGCGCATCTGCTCCGCGGTCTTCAGGTAGTAGTCGTTGCCCGAGAACCGGAAGCGCTTCTCGTCGGCCTTGTTCTTGCCGACGCCGATGCACAGCAGGTTGTCGTGCGCGTCGGCCTGTTCCGCGTGGATGTAGTGGGCGTCGTTGGTGGCGAGGAGCGGGATCTTCAGGTCCTCGGCCAGGCGCAGCAGCCCGTCGCGGACATCCCGCTCGATGGACAGGCCATGATCCATCAGCTCGAGGAAGTAGTTCTCCCGGCCGAAAATGTCCTGGTACGCGGCAGCGACCTCGCGGGCCTCGTCGTACTGCTTCAGGCGCAGCCGGGTCTGGATCGCCCCGGAAGGACATCCGGTCGTCGCGATGATCCCCTCGGCGTGCTCGCTGATCAACTCCCTGTCCATACGCGGCTTGCCCGCCGGGAACTGGCCCGTGTACGACGCCTGAGTGGAGAGGTAGAACAGGTTGCGCAGACCGGCCACGTTCCGCGCCCACATCGTCATGTGCGTGAAGCGCCCGCCGCCGCTGACGTCTTTGGAGCCTTCGCCGTCGTCCGACATGGCCCGCTGCCCGCCGGGCCCCCAGAACTCCTGCTTCCGGTTACGCCGCGAGGAAGGGGCGACGTACGCCTCGATCCCGATGATCGGCTTGACGCCGTCGAAGCCCGTGGACACCTTGTGGAACTCGTACGCACCGAACATGTTGCCGTGGTCGCTCATGGCGACCGCGGGCATGCCCTGCCGCTCGACTTCGGCGAACATCGGCTTCAGCTTCTGAGCGCCGTCGAGCATCGAGTATTCGGTGTGATTGTGCAGGTGAACAAAGCTATCGGCCACCGGGCAGACACCTCCGAAGCAGGTCGAGGGAAGCCCTCACCCTATGCCTCTGGGAAGATCAAATCGCTTGCTTGACGCCCCTCATCAAGGACCGGAATCGGGCCACGCCGGTGACCTCTCGGTATGCCCCGGAGTCGTCGCGACACGCGACACCCGACACGCTGATCGCTTCACGGCCGACCGTCTCCACCCCACCGTGAACGGGGTCCTCCAGCGGCAGGCTCTACGGTCCATCTGGCGCCGCTCCGGCGGAAGTTGAGACTGACAGGGGCGACCTGCGCCGGTCCGCCCTGACGAACCCCTCGATACGAGGTGGTGGGGGTTGCCGGCATAGAAAGAGGGGAGTGACGGACATGTCGGCGCGTCATGGAGGTGCCGGTCGGGCCTTTGGGGAAGATCTGGTCATGGTCGATGCGAAAGCAGTTCTTGAGGGCGGTCCTGACGATCTTCCTGAGCGGATCGTCTCCGTCTCCGCGCCCGGGCTCGACATCAAGGTTCCCTTGCGTGGGGGGTACGAGCATTTCAAAGCCACGACTCGTCAGGAGGAGACCTCGCAGGGTCTGTTGCCCGTGTACGAGTGGTGGGAGCGCACGGAACTGCCTGGGTAGGCCGCGCTCGCGGCGCGCGGTCCGGACTCGGCGGGTGTCAGCCACCACTCACTACTGACGCGACATGCGTTCCCCTGTGCAGGGCAGTCCTCGGCGCGGTCGGGTGCCCGTGTGGTGCACGATGCGTGGGGGGACGACCGTTCTGCGCGGCGAGTGCTGTGGCGCAGCCGGGTTCTCGTCGATGCGGTCGAGCAGCGGCGAGGGGCAGTGCCGTCAGCTTTCGGCCGCTTCTCGGCGCCCGAACTGCTGCGCACTGCCCCTCGCCTCTCTGTCACGGCAGGGCCGGCGCCACCGTTCCGCGGACCGGCACAGACCCGGGGTCTTTTGGCCGGCGCCGCGCTCCAGGGCTCACACGCGGCCCGACTGGTCGGGACTGAGTTCCGCGTCCGTGTCTGACGTCGACGCTTTCTCGGCGGTGGCGAAGCGGCTGTTGTGGCGGCCCCAAAGGAAATAGATGGCCAGACCGGCGGCCATCCAGGCCAGGAACCGGGCCCAGGTGATGGTCGGAAGGCTGAGGATCAGCACGACGCAGAGCACGGTGCCCAGAACGGGGACGAACGGCACCCAGGGGGTGCGGAAGCCCCGGGGCAAGGAGGGCTGGGTGCGCCGGAGCCGTAGGACGCCGAGGCAGACGATGATGAAGGAGAAGAGCATCCCGATATTGCCCAGTTCGGCAAGGTCGTTGATGGGCAGCAGCGCGGTCATGAGCGCCACCGCGATACCCAGGGGCCAGACGATCCGGCGAGGGCTGCGGGTGATCGGGTGCACGTGCGCGAACCATTCCGGCAGCAGTCGGTCGCGGCTCATGGCCAGGAAGACCCGGGACTGTCCCAGCATCATGATCATGACGACGGTGGTGAGTCCGCAGATCGCGCCCAGCCCGATGATCCGGGTCGCCCAGTGGGCGCCCACCGCCTGCAGCGCACCGGTGATGGGTGCGGCGTTGTCGAGCTTGGTGTAGTTCTGCATCCCCGTGACGACCAGCGCGACGGCCACGTAGAGCAGCGCGCACACCGCGACTGTGGCGCTCAGGGCGCGGGGCATCGTGCGGCGCGGTTCGCGGGCCTCTTCCGCGCCGGACGCCATGATGTCGAAGCCGGAGTAGGCGCCGAAGATGATGGCCCCGCCCGTGAGCACACCCGCCGCGCCGAAGCTGGCGTTCAGCCCGAGGCCCAGTCTGCTCAGGACCGGCTCCTGCCAGAACCCTCCGCTCTCGGCGGCGGACTTGGCGGCAGGGATGAACGGCGACCAGTTCGCGGCATTCAGGTGCTGCACCCCGATGACCAGGAACAGGGCCACGGCGGCCAGTTTCACCAGCGTCATGGCCATGTTGATCCGCGCGGTGGTGCGGATGCCCGAGGCCAGGATCGCGGTGAGGACGAGTATGACGAGCACCGCGGGAACGTTCACGGTCGCGTCAGGCCCGGCGATGGCCGAGGGCAGGTGCACCCCGAAGGTGCCCAGGAAGTCGGTGAAGTACTGGGACCAGCCGGTGGCCACCGCTCCGGCACCCATGGTCATGTCCAGGATCAGATCCCAGCCGATGATCCAGGCGACGAGTTCGCCGAGTGAGACGTAGGCGTAGGTGTACGCGCTGCCCGCGACCGGGACCGTACTGGCGAACTCGGTGTAGCACAGCGCGACCAGAAAGGTGGCCACGGCGCCGAGCAGGTAGGACAGCACGATGCCCGGCCCTGCGTAGCGGGCGGCGGCGGTGCCGGTGAGGACGAAGATTCCGGCTCCGACGGTGACGCCGATACCCATCAGGGTCATCTGGAGCGGGCCGAGTGCGCGGGTGAGCCGGGTGGTCCCGGCGCCGGCTTCGGCGATGGTGGCTTCGATCGTCTTTCTGCGCGTCATGGCGTCCCTGTGGGGGTGAAGTGGTGCACGGTCGGGGGGCGTCAGGGGTGCAGCACGTCGCAGCGGTCGGCGAAGTCCTGGTAGTCGGCGGGGGTGTTGTACAGGTGGGCCGACAGGCGGAGGAACCCGCGGCCGCGCCAGGTGGTGACGGACGTGGCGCAGGCGTGACGGTCGGCGATGGTGTGCTGCAGCGCGTGTGCGGCGGCCTGGTCGGCGGCGATGCCGTCGGGGAGCGGGACCAGCCGCATGGCGGGAGCTGGTTCGGGGGGAAGTCCGTCGAGGCGGAGGCCCCAGCGCTCGGCGATGTACTGCTGGGCGTAGTCGGCCAGAGTGGAGACATGGGTCCGGGCCGCGTCCCAGCCGTAGCGGTCCTCGATGAGGTCCAGCGCTTGCGGGGTGGCCAGCCAGGCGGTGAGGTCCAGTGTGCCTTGCTGGTCGAAGCGCTGCGGGTAGTCGTCCGGGGCGCCCCAGGAGTCGACCGGCGGGTGCAGCCGCTGTCGGTCGGCAGGATCGGACGGCTGAGCGACCAGAGCTGCGGTACCGCGCGGGGCGCAGGGCCATTTGTGCAGGTTCCCGACCCAGTACGTGCCCTGGAGGCCGCGCAGCGGCTCGGCGAGCATGCCGGGTGCGTGCGCGCCGTCGACCAGCAGAGGGATGCCGCGCTCGCGGCAGTCCGCGGCGATCTGCTGAACCGGCATCAGCCGGGCCGTGGCGGAGGTGATGTGGTCCACCACGACCAGGGCCGTACGGTCGTGTGCGTCCATTGCCGCGCGCATCAGTGCCGCGCTCTGCTCGGCGTCCGCGGCCAGCGGGATGTGCACGGTGTCGACTTGAGCGCCGGCCCGCGCCGCATGCCGCCGCACCGCCATGTCGACGGCGCCGTAGGCGTGGTCGGTGACCAGGATGCGTTCACCCGTGCGCAGCGGCAGCGAGGACAGGACGGTCGTGACGCCCGCACTCGCGTTGGGGACCAGCGCCGTCGCCTCCTGCGGTGCGTGCAGCCAGTCGGCGATGGCGCACCGGGCCTGCGCCACACGTGCCGGCAGGTGGCGGAACCACGCGACCGGATCGCGCTCGGCCTCCTCGCGCAGCGCCTGCTGCCAGGCCCCGGTCGCCGACGGCACCGCGCCGAAGGATCCGTGGTTGAGGTGGCGTACGGATGGGTCGAGTGACCAGTCCTCCAGCGCTGGGAGGCCGTCCGGCCGGAGCACCGGATCCGGCGCGAGGGGACGGAGGTCGGCCTGAGGCATGGCGAGGCTCCCTCAAAGTTGTCCGATGAGTTCTCTGGGCAGTGGGAAAGTAGCAGCATGGATACGTGCGACGGAACGGATATGGCGCAGAGTCATACGATGACTTGAGGGCGATAGGCTCGCCACGCACAGAAACGGGGAAGCGGATGGCTGCCAAACAGGACGTAGTGGCCCAGCTCCGGGGGCTGATCGCCTCCGGCGAGCTGATGCCCGGCCAGAAGCTGCCCGCGGAACCCGCGCTCTGCGATCAGCTCGGAGCCTCCCGCGGCTCACTGCGCGAGGCCGTTCGCGAGCTCGAGGCGCTCGGCGTGCTCCAGGCCCGGCACGGCTCGGGCACTTACGTCTCCCAATTGCGCCCGGCCGAGATGATGCGAGGCTTCGCCGCCACCGTGGACCTGGTCCCGCTGGACGGCCTCCTCGAACTCGTCGAGATCCGCCGCGTCCTGGAGTCCCACGCGGCCGGGCAAGCCGCAGCGCGGGCCACTGACGAACTCGACACCGAGCTGTCCGAGTTGCTCGCGGCCATGGAGCGCGAGACCGACCACACCGCACTGAGCGATCTGGACGCCCGCTTCCACCAGCGGATCTGCGACGCGGGCGGGAACGAGTCGCTGGCCGCACTGGTCGAGGTGTTCCGCTCGCGCGGCAGCCACTACGACATCTACTCGATCGAGGAGGTCCGCCGGGACAGCGACAAGGGCCACCGGGCCATCGCGGCGGCGATCACGGCACGCGATCCCATGGCCGCCGCGCTCGCCGCGGGGGCGCACATCACCCACACCCAGGACTGGTTGCGCCGCTTCCGCCCGCGGCCGCACTGACTCCTCTCCGTGTGGCCGACCTCTCCGCCAGCTGCGGTCAGATCCAGCCCATCGCCCCGAGCGTCGGCGCCGCGGCAACTGCGTGGATCGGCCCTGCACGCCGCGATCACGAGGAGATCTGGTCCGCACCGGAGGAAGGCCGTCACAGGACGCTCGCGGTCTGATGCATGACCACATCTCCACTGCGCAGTGATGATCGCCGATAGGCCGCATGGCGCCCCACGGGGCGGTCAGGCCAGGACCGGCAGTGGCTGTCGGGCGCCCCCGTCCGCCGACGTGGATCGGCAGCTCTGAGACGGTCGCGCCTACGGGTGCGTCGATGCGGTGTTCCAGCGTCATCGCCTCCACCGCCTTCAGTGGCGACCCGGCCCGACCATGGCACCAGGCCGACGTGGACGGTGGCGATGCTGGCGCGGAGCGACTGCTTTCCTCCTTGAAGAGCGTGCACCGGACGTTGGACGAGGCTGTGCGGAGAACGGAGAGCCGCCTGGAATACCCGGGCCGGCTGGGCAGAACAGGGCGGGAACCAGGGCGAATCGAAGCCCAGGCCAGGAGTTGCCTTCGAATATCACGCCCACATCAGGAGCGGCGCGAGGGCGACGGCTGCCTGATGGGACTCGGTGGTCCAGCCGTATTGGGTGGCGATGCCGCGCCATTGCTTCCTGCGGTCGAAGCAGCGTTCAACCACGTTGCGCCACTGGCAGAGCTACTTGTCGAAGGCTGGCGGGCCGAAGCTCAGGAGCGTCAGCAGGAACGTCGTCGCCGCGCCCAGGACGTGCCCGACAGTAACCGTCGTGTCGTCTCGGGCACCGTCGGCCGCAGCTGCCACCAGGCGAAGTCGGCTGCACCGTGCAAGTTAGGCTGCCTGTATGACTGAGGCACGGGGACGGGTGAAGCCGTCCGGTGTATGGGCGACGGCTGTGGGCGTGGCGCGGGTAAGGGCCCGGGAGACGGCACGCGAGGACGCGCTGTTCCGGGATCCGCTGGCGCTCGCGTTCGCCACCGCCGGGGGAGTCGGCCCGGATTCGCCGCCGCCCGAGCGCGGCAACGAGGAGGAGCGGCGGCGCCGGCTCGGAGTGGCCTCCTCGATCATCATCAGGACGAAGTTCCTGGACGACCTGCTGGACCGGGCCACCGAGGCCGGCATCCGGCAGGTCGTTCTGCTCGGCGCCGGAATGGACAGCAGGGCCTTCCGGATGAGCTGGCCCGCGGCCACCACGCTGTTCGAGGTCGACACCGCCGAGCCGCTGGGCTTCAAGGCATCGGTGCTGCGCCAGGAGGGCGCTGTACCCGGCTGCGAGCGGATCACCGTCGCGGTGGACCTCCGCGAGGACTGGCCGGGCGCGCTGGCCGCCGCAGGGCACGACCCGGCGCTGCCGACGGTGTGGATCGCCGAGGGACTGCTGATCTACCTGCCCGAGGACGCGGTGGACCTGCTGCTCGACCGGGTCGGCGGGCTGTCCGCGACGGGCAGCCGGATGGGCCTGACCCTGGGTTCGCGCGGTGTGCTCGCACGCTTCGCCGACGACGCCGCACCGGGCTCGCCTGCCTCCATGTGGGTCTCGGAGATGCCCGAGGACCCGGTGGGCTGGCTCTCCGGCCTCGGCTGGGACGCGGAGGCCTTCACCCTGCGCGACCGCGCCGCCGCCTACGGCCGCCCGATCACCACCCCGCCGCAGCTCGACGAGGGCCCGGGCGGGCTGATCTCGGCGGTACGCCGCTAGGCACTGTCCGGCGGATCATGAGGTCCATAGGATCTCTGACCATGATTAACGTGCAGGTCCGTGGCGAGAGCGGCACGGTGGAGGCCCGCGCTCAGCATGGTGTGGCCTGGGGACCGGAGCTGGCCGCTCTCGACCAGTCGGAGTTTCCGATGCTGGGGCATCTGCTGCCGTGCGCGGACACTGTTTTCAACTGCCGCCAGGTGGTCACCCTGCTGGCGGAAGTATCGCGCTTGCCTCCAGGAGTGGTCACCGATGTGTTCTCGCGTGAGCTTCTGGACTTGTGCCAGACAGTTCTCGACGGACAGCACCTCTACCTGTGGTTCCTCGGGGACTGAGACAGCAGGTCGGCTCACCCCCGGAGCCAAAGCAGGATCGCGGCGGTGGTGACGGTGCCGTGGAAGACGGAGGCGCGTTCGTCGTAGCGAGTGGCGACGGTCCGTTGGTTCTTGAGCCGGTTGATTGTCCGTTCGACTTCGTGGACGTAAAAGGCTCCTTGACCGAGCACGCCTGCTCACGGGCGCGTACCGCGTCGTTGGATCACAATACGGGCGCACCTGAACGCCCAACGGGGCGCGCAGCCAGTGCTGTTGTTCATCGAGGGGCCGGGCGACTCGGAACCTTCCCGGTCGGCGGCCCTGTCGATGGCGCCCCTGCTCTTCTCGCTGCGCACCGACGACCCGTTGCCTGCCATGGTCGAGCGCGTGGGCCTGCCCGCCATCTTCGACGGACGTCCCGCGATCGGCTCCGGCCGCCGCAGTCACATCTACACGTACGGCGAGGCCGACAACCGCGGCGTAGCCAGGGAAGCCGTCCGGCATCTCCTGTCGCTCGGACGCTGGGCGCATCGAAGGCATCACCGGCCCCCTCGACCAGGCCTCCGAGATCGATGCCTCGTCGCGCCCTGCTTCGCGAAGAGTCTCGCCGACGCCCGGCCCGTACCGCCGTAGCCGCCGGGCGCGCCGTGAACGGGCCACACTCCGGGCGATGTTGTGAGGGCACGTCTGCCGCTGCACGGCGGCGTCCGTCGTCGCGGTCGGTTCCGGGTGTCGGTGCGCGCTCGTCGGGGCCGGCCCGGTGTGGAAGATCGGCCAGTCGATCTCAGTAGGCCATCGGTCGGTGTCACCTGTGTCCCGGCGGCCGACGCGGTAGTACTCGCGGATCGGGCCGCCGATGGCGGGGCGTGTTCGGTGACGTACGCGGCGTGCGTTCCATGACGCGGTCGATGTCGGTGTGCGTGCCGGGGTGGGTGATCGTAGCCAGCGCGATGCGCAGTGCCCACCAGCGGCGTGACCCGGCCCACCTGCCTCACCGACCTGCGCAGGGCGCGAATATCGTCGCGCATCCCCGTTCTCGGGTGAACACGTCGTCGCTGAAGATGCCGCCGGCCTGCCCGCCCAGCTTCAACTCCTGGGATCTAGCGTCGTGTTGATCTCGCCGAGAGTGCGCTGATGCCAGGACAGTGCCGCCTGTACGTCCGCTGTCTTGGCGATTGCGGCTGCCGGGGTGGCCTCGGCGCGGCGCCGTCCGACGGCAGTCCGTTCGGCGGCCGAGGCCACCCGGGCGGCAGGGCGCAGCGACGCGATGGGCTCGGGGGGCGAGACTTTTCCAGTTCCAGCTGGCCGAGGTGGGCGGCGCTCAGCTGGTTGGGGGTGTCGACGTCCGGGGCGGCGAGCGCATGCGCCTCCCGCCCCACCTTCTCGACGGTCATGTTCTGGGCGTGGAAGCGACGGGTGATCTGCGCGGTGGTGCAGGGGGCGAAGTGCTCATGAGGGGTGTTCCTTTGGGGGTTGTGGGTGGGTTAGAGGCTGTGGGCGGTGATGTCGCCGTGGGCGGTGGTGGCGTGGATGGTGAGTGCGGCGTTGGTGCCTGTGGTGTTCTGGAGGGTGTTGTGGATGCGGCCGTAGGTGGTGCCGGCGTTGAGGGTGGCGGAGGTGTTGCGGGCGGCGTGGATGGTGATGTGGCCGTGTTCGGTGCGTAGTTCGACGGTGCCGTTGGTGGCTTCGGTGATGGTGAGGTCGCCCTTTTGGGTGCTGATGTGTGCGGGGCCGTTGAGGCGGCCGATGAGGATGTCGCCGGCCTGGAGGGTGAGGTGGGTGTTTGTGGTCTCGTCGAGCTTGACGGTGGCCTGTGCGGCTTCGAAGGTGAGGTTGCCGAGGCGTCCGACGCCGCGGAGTTCGGCGGTGGCGGCTTTCGCCTGGATGTGGGAGCCGGTGGGCAGTTGGACGGTTACTTCGATGGATCCGGAGTTGCCGAGGATGCGGTTCTTCGCGGTGGCCGCTTCGATGCGCAGGTGGCCGTCGCTGTATTCGGCTGTGACCTGTTCGGCGGCCTTCACGTCGCGGCTCTTGGACTTGTCGGCGGGCAGGATCTCGACGCATGTGTCGGGGCGGTCGGCGGCGATGAACTGGATGCGGCCTGCGGGGATGTTCAGGGTGGTGGTGATGAGGGTGGGGGTGTCGAACTTCTGCATGGTGTGCTCCTTGGCTCCGTTGTTTCTGATGGGCGAAACGCTACGTTGCATTCAAGGATCGGGCAACGGTCTTGTTGCTCAAGAACCCTATAACCACAGGTAGTTGCAGAGATTTCATTGCAATGGTCTGGACTCGAATGCAACAGAACTCACCCCCGGTCGTTGCAATGAAATGTAAATGAACGCTATAGGTGTCATGGCGGACAACCCGCGCCAGACACCCGCGCCAGATATCGACGCGAGCGGAGCCTGGACTGCCCGGCCTGGACCATCACGCCTGAGGCGATTTCGCGACGGACGCGACGCCGAAGCGGTTCGCGAATGCACGGACACGTGCGCGACGAGCGACCGTCCTCATGCGGTCGGGCACGCCGAAGATGACTGACGCGTCAGAGCTTCCGCGGTACAGCCATCCGATTCGGCAAACGGGAGTACATCATCCACGGCACCGTGATCCGTCGCTGCGATCCGCCTCTGGCTTCGGTCGTGACCTGCTGGACGGCCGCGCAGCCGCGCAGTCGCGCCAAACGCTTTTCGGCCTCACGCCTTGCATTCGCGAATACTCGCGTTGATGGATCGTCAACGAAACGTTGATCGCGGCTCCCTAGCGTTTCTGGCGCATTGATCTTCGACAACCGGCGAGGTGAAGTACGCATGCTGTTCCGCACGCGAGGCGAAGGAAAGCTCTCATCCTTATCCACCGGCGCGGACAAGCCCCGGCGGAGGACCGCGGTCATGGCCGGGCTGCTCGTGAGTGTGTCCGTGGTGGCGCTGGGGACCGCTGCCGCGGCGTCGCAGGGTTCGGCGGAGCCGACGAAGGCCGCTGCGCAGGCGGCTCCGGGCGCCGACTCGGCGCGTGAGCGCTGGCAGCCGCCGACGGTCCGGAGCGAGGTCGAGGACCCGCATCCAGGCAAGATCAACACCGACTACCTGATCAGTGAAGTATCACCGGCTCAGTTCCGGGGCTACTGGTACCAGTCCCACATCACGGGTGTCAGCGTCACGTGGGTGGCGCCCTCGGGGCGGGATCCGTACAAGGGCTGGGACTGGATCGAGATCCAGGACAGCAACGGCAAGCGCGTCACATGGGACTGGGCCTGCGGCAACGCCAACTGCGGTGCGTACGGCTCGACCCTGATCGACGCGAACCTGACGAAGGGCGCGGAATACAAGGCCCTCTACTACAGCGACGGAGGCCGGGTCACCAAGGGCACGCTGCAGGCCGAGTTCGAGTTCTGGGCCTGACATGGGAGACACGGACGAGATGACGCGAACGGTGGAACGGGCGGAACGGCCTGAACGCGGGCCGGTGCGGCGGCGGTTGGTGAGCTTGGCTGTGGTGGTCTCGGTACTGGCGGGCACACTGGGTGTGGGGGAGGCGGTCACCTACGGCGCCCCGGAACGGACCGGGCAGGACCAGAGCGCCCGGGCCCAGCCGCAGCCCCAGGAGCGGGCGCAGCCGAGGGCAGTGACGGAGGACGAGGACTTCGCCGACATGTACACCCGCACGGTCGCGAACGTCCGCAGCGCATTGCTGGGGGACGAGAGCGTCCGACGGCCCGGCGCCGGTCACCTGATCCAGAACCCCGACCCCAACGCCTTCCAGTCGATCAACATCGGACGGTTCACCGAGGACGAGTTCATCGCGGGCCGTATGGTCCGGGGAGTCTTCCGCCGGTCCGACAGCTATCTGCTGGGGTTCTACGTGGAGAACAGGGACGCGAGCCACCGGGTCTTCTACACGTTCACCGAGCAGGTGGACGGCCGCACGAGGGACATGATCCCGGGCAACGTGTACCCGGGCGTCCGCAGGGAGCACTTCGGCTGGGGCGTCACCTACCGGGGCCTCCCCGGAACCACGATCAGCCGGAGCCGCCTGCGGGATGCGGTGCTCGACATCTACCACCATGACCCGAACACGAGCACCCACACGCTCGAGAGCGGCGTCCAGGCGCTGGTCGTGGCCCTGGCCGAAGGGGCGCGGTTCCAGGCGATCCCCGCGCAGATCGCCCAGGCGATCCGCGGCAGGACGGCTTGGGTCGTGGGCAACCACGCGGACGAGATCACGAGCTGGGACCAGCGGTCCCAGGTCGTCATTCAGGCACGTGCCGCCGACCCGAGCGGTTATGGCGAGGTGTGGCAGCAGCGCCGTGAATACCTCTGGAATGGGGCCCGTGTGCTGCTGACCGCGTTGGACCTGGCACGCCGGCTCTACCTGATCAAGCCGCCGACGAGGAAGGGCTGACCTCCACAGCGCCACACAGAGCGCTCCCCGGGAGCGGCTGCCGCCGTGTTCCACCGCGTGCCGGAGGATGCAGTGCTGCCACTGCGCCGGTGCCTCGGCGCGGTCGCCCCGGCGTCCTCTGCGGCGACGCCAGTCGCTCTTGCCTGCCGGTGCACCGACCTTGAGGAACGCCACCGTGTCTACCACCCACACCACGCGTGGGTACCGATCGGCTGGCGCAGCCACCCGGCAGCCCGGTTCGTCACTGACTGTCAGACTGGCGCCTGGGTGGTGTTCTGGAAGTTGCTGTTGCGTGGGGTGGGCCGCCCGGGGATGTAGCGGGCGGCCATCCAGATCGTGAGGTCGCGGGCGATCCGGTCGATGTCGGCCTCAGTGCCGACTTCGTGGTCGCCCCGGATGCTGTCCCGGCGGACGACTTCGTAGCCACCTTCGTCCAGGACCGCGACGGAGGTGAACCAAGCGGGGTCCTCGTCGGGCTGAATGACAACGAAGGTGTTGTCCGAGTCGTTGAGGTCGTCGATCAGCATGAACAGGGCGTCTTCGGAGGGGTCCTCGACGTGATCGCCGCTCTCGCTCTCGGCGCGGTAGTAAGTAGCCCCCATGGCTCCTGCTTTCCCCTCGTCCCGGTGACCTGATCGCGGGCCAGGATGACATGCAGGACCGACAACTCCGGCAGGTCACAGCCAGTCGTTGATAGCGGCGATGACGACGGTTGCCTCGAAGCAGGCCGTGAGCTTGTCGAAATCACCTCTCACGCCGCGATCCACTACGTCCGTGCCGCCCATCCCGAGCACCTCGCCACCGATCCGATGCCGGCATGAAGGCCGCGTCACAACCAACCCGCCTTGCCGATCACTTCGGCGGCGAGCTCGACAACTGAGCCCGTGGTGGCATCAACGGTGAAGTCGTCGACTGCTGCTTGCTCGAGGATCTCGGCCAGTTCACCAGCTCTGGCCAGGTGCCATCGCAACGCTTCGGGCTCGCTCTCGTGGCGTCGCTTCAGTCGCTGGTGGTTGATGGGCAGATCTACCTGCAGCCGGCACACCGAGAGCTCAATCCCGATCGCATCGCTGCACAGCTTCCGGCCCTCAAGGTCCTCGATCACGCCGGCCAGGACCAGCCGAATCGCTCCAGCAGAGAGGAAATTGCCGGCGACGCTGCGCAGATTTCGCACCATCATGCCGGTGTTGAAGCGGTCTCCCACCGGCGCCGGCCAAGACTGGCGCAGCCAGTCGAGGTCGATGACAGCGTTGGGCACGCCGGCATCGGTGAGGAGCCCACCCACACCCTCGGCCACTGACGTCTTGCCGACACCGACGGTGCCGTTGATCAGGAGGGCTCGGGGCTCGAGGGAACTCTCTGCACGCATGCGCGGGACTCTACGACCCACAGGTCATGAACTCATCCGCCTTTCCGCGGCTGCACTCCCCTTCGGCCTCCCACGTGCCTCATCACTCATCACTGACCGGCACGCCGCACGTCCTTGCCAGGAACCTGTAGGCGGCGGTCTGTTGTGGTGCAGGCTTCCTGCGTCGGCGCCCTGCGCTCTCAGTTGAGGAGCGTGATGTGGTGGCTGTTGCAGCGAGGGTTCGCGTGGTGGCCGTTCTGCAGGCTGCAGGGCTCTCGTGCGGGTGGCTGGTCCGAGCTGGTTGCTGGGAGTCGGGCGAGACGCGGGCGTGGTTCATTTCGCGGGTGGATACGGTGCCAGATGCTGTGCTCCTGCGAGGCAACCACTCTGCCATTCGTCCAGGTACGGGGCTTGGTAGAAGAGTTCACCGCACTTCTCCCGGGCGGCGTCCGCCGTGATCGTCTCGTCGGCGCCCGGGATCTTCTGCCCCGCCAGATATCCGTCCCGGTAGACATCGGCCCGGCTCTCGCTGTGGCTGCCGTTGCCGTGCCCGCTGGTGGCCGTGGCGTTGCCGACGCCGTAGCCCGCCGCGAAGACTACGAGGGCAGCAGTTGCCGAGCCGATCGCGAGCCGCATCTTGGGTGTCGGGAATCGACGGCTCGGTGCGTCGTCCTTCGCGGGCATCCGGTCTCCTCAGGTGGGGCCGCTGAATTGATCAGTAGTGTGACCGCTGGGCCCCACGTGTGTCAGCTGCTTGTGAACTCTGCTGATTCTTGACGCGCAGCCACCCGCCAAGGTGCGTACCGGGTCGCGATAAGGGAGCGGATTCTCCCCGAGTGTTGATCTTCGATCCGGTAACTCGTCTTGCATGATGCGTGCGCAACTGGCTTTGGTGGAGCGGGAGTTCATTGAACAGTACCTGCCGGCCGGCGCGTATGGCCCGTGGGCGTACTCGTGCCGCGACCACGCCCACGTGCGCACGCGCGGCATCAGGGCCGTCATCCCGGAGAGAAACGGGACCAGACCGCGAACCGGAAGTGGAAGGGCTGCCGGAGGGAGTGGAAATTGGGTGTGACCCGCGCGGTGTCGGCCTGCCGCGGGGCTCAGGTGAGGGCGGTGACCAGCAGGGTGAAGGCGGCGATGATGACGGCGACGCGGACGTAGTGGTAGCGGTCCCAGCGGTTCATCTGCTCCTTCCAGTCGGCGGGCCGGTTTTCGGGGGTCCATGTCTTGCCCTGGTTGTTGATCGGGACGAGCAGCAGGATCGACATGATCACGCTGAGGATCAGCAGTGCGCCGGCGGTGACGACGAGGCCGGCGCTGTCGTGGTGCCATCCGGCGATGGCCCAGATGGCGACGAGGACGAGCGAGCCGATGTACCAGACCGGCATCACGGCGCCGAGCATCCGGCCCCCGTGGGCGCGGCCGAGTTGGCCGCTGTCATCGGGGAGTGCGTCGAGGATCCGGTTGATGACGAAGGCGACGGAGAACTCCACCCCGACCATCAGGCCGACGGCCACGGTGGTGAAGACCTCGAGTGCGTTGAGCATGATGACCCCTCCTAGGCACTGGATCCTAGCGTTGCTAGGTGATGAGGCAATGCTAGATCTGCTACCGCTCCATTGTCTAGCGGTGCTAGGATTCGAAGCGCGTCGGTACAGGAACGCAAGGAGCGCGAGCGGGCGGAGCGCGAGCGCCTCATCGTGGCGACGGCCCGCGAACTCGCCGAGCTGCAGGGCTGGGACGCGGTCACCACCCGCCGGCTCGCCGAGCGCATCGAATACAGCCAGCCCGTCCTCTACAGCCACTTCCGCGGCAAGCGGGAGATCATCGGCGCCGTCGCCCTCCAGGGCGCCACCGAGCTGGCCGCGGCGGTGCGGGCCGCGACCGCCGCCGCGATCGGCCCGCGCGAGCGGGTCGCTGCCCTCGCCCGCGCCTACCTCGACTTCGCCGCATCCAACCCGGCGGTCTACGACGCCATCTTCCAACTCGACGGCGGTCTGGCGTACGCACAGGAGGACACCCCGGAGATGCTGAACGCAGCCTTCGCCGCGCTGTTGGAGAACCTCGGCGAGGTTGCCGGCAGCGGGGCCCGCCCGGGGTTTGTTCACCGAGGTGTTCTGGGCGGCCCTGCACGGGCTTGCGACCCTGGCCCGGGCGGGGCGGCTGCTGCCGGAGGGCGCCAAGCGGGGGACCGGGCCGCTGGTCGACCGGCTCGCCAGGCTCTGACGCACTGACTCGGCGAGCGCGCAGCCGGGGTCCCCGCGCCGTGCCGCCTGCCTGGGGCCTCGCTTCCGGTCACCCGCGCCCACGCGGCGCAGCCACAGATCGGCAAGCCCAGAACCCCCGACGGGATATTCATCTCGGAAGCGGCGGTGCTCATTGATCATGACCCGATACGCGCCCTGAGAGAGGATCGGGCGGCTCAGCGCTCCACGCGCTGCAGGCCCCGCACGGCAGGAATCGCCAACAACAAAACGCAGGTGACGAGCGCCATCCCCGCGGACACCCCCAACAGCGGCACCGTGCCCACGACGACCGCGAGCGGCCCCGCCACCGCCTGCCCGATCGGCTTCATCACCAGTGAGCCGGCCGCGTCGTAGGCGTGCACCCGGCCGAGCACATCCTGCGGAACATGTGTCTGCACGCTGGTGTGGAACATGACGATCCAGAACGCCATACCCACGCCGCTCACCGCATAGCATCCGGCGATGAGCGGCGCGGGAAGACCGAGAGCGACCCCCAACGGCATGAGCGTCCAGACGATCATGGAGAGGGCGCCGGCCCGGAGCGGATACCGCGGGCGGAGCCTGATCGCGATGATTCCGCCCAGCACGCTGCCCGCCCCGAGGGCCGACATGACCAGCCCGAACGTCGACGCTCCGTAGTCCGTGACGAGCGTGCTGTAGCCGAGAGTCATAGCGGGACCGGCCCCGGCCAGCTGCCAGAACATGTAGACGACGATGACGCTCCACAGCCAGGTCCTGGCCCGGAACTCCCGCCACCCCTCGACGAGATCGGCCCGGAACGACGACGCGCCGTCCCGCCCGAACGGGCCCATCGGAATCGAGCGGAGGAGGAACAGGCAGACACCGCTGACCGCGAAGGACAAGGCATCGAGGGCGATCACCGCCGCAGGAGAGGCGACCGCCAGCAGCAGGCCGGCCAGCGACGGGCCGATCACGGCAGTGATGGACTCCGATATGCGGAGGGTGGCGTTCGCCTTCTGCACGTCCTGGGCTATGCGCGGGGTGATGCTGGCGACTCCGGGCTGGAAAATCGCGCTGCCCGCCCCGACCAGGGCCAGCAGCACCAGGATCTGCCACAGCTGCGGCGTACCCAGCAGGAACAGCAGCGCCAGCACCGCCTGGAAGCACAGCCGGGCGGTGTCCGAGACGACCATCAGCCGTCGGGCGCCGTAACGGTCGGACAGCACCCCGCCGAAGATGATCAGTGCTGCGAACGGCGCTATGAGCGCGGCGAGCGCATAGCCCACGCCACTCGCCCCGTAACCTGCCCGGATCACGGCGGCCGTGGTGGCGACGGGAAGCATCGCGTCGCCCAGCAGAGAGGTGGTGCGGGCGGCGAAGAACAGCCGGAAGTCCGCCGTCCACAGCGGCGGATCTGACGGGCTCTCCTTGACGTGCAGGTCACGGGCCATGTCCGAGCCGGCCACTGCTCACCATCCCCCACGTATGCCGTTGACGCCGGTCAGACACTCTCGTGCGCCGAGGGCCTTTGGTCAACGGAATATGTTCGAGAAGCTCAGCACGCCTGCGAATGCGCAAGACTTGAAGACTCCACCTAGTGCCGTGACTGCAGGTGTTCGCCGGGTTGGTGGTCGCGAGGGCTGCCATTCGGTTGCCGACGACGCCACTCTTCCGAGGTGTGCTTGGCCTCGGCGGGGCGATAAGGAGACTCCCGTCGATACCGCGACTAGCTCTGTCGGCGTAATCCTCCGATAATTGATGCTATGTCCCATAAGTTCGGAAAGAAGTCGCATGGGCCGTCGACGGTGACGGTCAAGGGGCGGGACATGCGGTTGCGCACCATCGGATTCGTGGTGCTCGCGGGCGTGGTGGTCTGGTTCATCGCGGCCAACACGGGTTCGATCACGGTCCGCATGTGGATCCCGACGGTCACGGTTCCGCTGTGGACGGTCCTCGCCGTCACCCTCGTGGTGGGTGTCATCTTGGGCCTGATCATCACGCGCCGCCGCGCGAACCGGTCCTGACCGCCGCTGGCGGGCGGCTGTCCCGTGATTGCCCCTGAATGTCGGGGTGGCGCGACGCATCGCTGCGAAGGCCGCGTGGCCGCTCGGGATGAATTCGGAGACTGTCTGTCGCCGGGCGGATCACCCGCACGTGGAGGCGCGCCCCTCAGTCCGGCACGGGACGGGGCTGGCTCGTCGCGCTCCGCGGACGGGTTCCTGCGCGGCGCTTGCGCTTGGGCCCTCATCACCCACCCCACGTCCAACGCCTTTGTCAGGACCCCTGATCCGCTCCCGAGGAAAGATCCTTCGAAGGCACGGTCTTCGGGTACCGGACGAAGAGGATGCCCTGGGCCTCGCCGTCCGGTGCGCTGTAGAAGTGCGGGGCGTCGGCCGGCCAGTGGGCGTGGCCGCCAGGTCCAGCCGTTTGTGGCGCGTCCGGCAACCCGACGACCGCCGTTCCGGAGAGCACCATCAGGCTCTCCGTGGTGTGCGGGACATGTGCGGCCGACTCTTGGGTGGCGCCGTCGGCGATGGTGACGCGGAAGACGTCGGTGGCGGCGCCCTCGTCCTCGTACCGCTCCAGGAGGACCGCGGTCACGGCGCTGCCGGAGACTCCGCCCGCGCCCGCCGCGACGCCGGGCGGTGGGTCGTCGAGGACGGCGCTGACCGGGCGGCCGAGCGCGGTGGTCAGGGCGTAGAGCGTCTCCAGGGTGGGGTTGCGCCGACCCGTCTCGAGTTCGGAGAGCGTGCCCTTGCCGACGCCTGAGCGGCGCGCGAGTTCCGACAGGGACAGGCCGGCGTCCTGCCGCAGCCGCTTCAGCCTGCGACCCACCTCGTCGTTCAGACCCATCTGCCCGGTTCCGTCCGTTTCTGCGCCTCTCGGCGCTTTGACGTGCCGCCACCTGCGTCCTTAGTGTTCCATAAACGGAACGTTCCGTTTATGGAACGCTCGGAACGACCCGCTCTCCCCGCCCCTTTCCGGAAGTGATGCCGCATGTCCCCGCTCGCCCGTATACGCGCCACCGCACCGCCCTCGGCCGTGGCGGCGGGGCTCATCGCGGTCACCGTCGGCGTGACCAGCGCCGCCGCCATCGTGTTCACCGCGGCCCGGGCCGCCGGGGCGGACGCGCGTGAGGTGTCCTCGTGGATGCTGGCGCTCGGTGTGGGGATCGCCGTGACCTGCGTCGGCCTCTCGCTGCGGCACAAGGTCCCGATCGTCACCTCCTGGTCGACGCCGGGAGCCGCGCTTCTTGCCACGAGCCTGAGCGGCGTGTCCATGGGAAAGGCCGTGGGAGCGTTCGTGTTCAGCGCCGTGCTGATCATGGTGAGCGGCCTGACGGGGTGGTTCGCGCGGATCATGGACCGGATCCCGGTGCCGCTGGCATCGGCGCTGCTCGGCGGTGTGCTGCTCCACTTCGGGACGGGGCTCTTCTCGCAGATGGGCGGCAGTTTCGCCATCGCGTTCCCGGTGTTCGTGCTGTATCTCCTCGGGCGTCGGCTGCTGCCGCGCTATGCGGTCCTCATCGCGCTCGGCGGCGGCGTCGTCGCCTCCGTCCTCACCGGGGGCTGGCATCTGGAGCGGATCCAACTGTCCCTCGCGCAGCCGGTGTTCACGGCTCCCGAGTTCGACTGGAAGGTGCTGGTCAGCGTCGGCGTGCCGCTGTTCGTCGTCACCATGGCCTCGCAGAATCTGCCGGGGGTCGCCGTGCTGCGCGGGTCCGACTACGAGGTGCCCGTCTCGCCCGTCCTGACGTGGACGGGCGCCGTGCAGGCGGTGCTCGCGCCGTTCGGGGCGTTCGGCATCAACCTGGCCGCGATGACCGCCGCGATCTGCACCGGCGACGGGGCTCACCCCGACCGGAGGCGGCGTTACCTCGCGGCCGTGTGGGCGGGTGTCTTCTACCTCTGCGTCGGCCTGCTCGGCGCGACCGTCGCCTCGCTGCTCACCGCGATGCCGCACGCACTCGTCCTGGCCGTAGCCGGGGTCGGCATGCTCGCCACGATCGAGGCGTCGCTGGCCAGCGCCCTGTCGGACCCCGGATCCAGGGAGGCGGCCGTCGTCACCTTCCTCGCCACGGCCTCCGGTGTGACGCTGCTCGGCATCGGGTCCGCGTTCTGGGGGCTGCTCGCGGGCGTGCTCACCAGCGTCATCGTCTCGGTGGGACGGCGGCGGGGGGCCGCCGCGTCCGTGCCCGCCCCGAAGCCGGTCACGGCAGCCTCGCGCACACCTGAGCGAACCTCCGCGTGAACACCGACCACGCCGAGACCGCCGCTCCTTCGTCGGCCACGGCCTCGGCGTGCAGCCGGTCCCTGTCGAAGCCCTGCCGGGCCAGCCGCTCCCGGTCCCACCCGGCTATCCGGTCGGCCTCGGCCTCAGGATGAAACTGCACGCCCCAGGCCCGCCCCCCGACCCGGAACGCCTGGTGGGGACAGGCCGCGCTGGACGCCAACCAGGCCGCGCCCGGCGGGAGTTCGGTGATCGCGTCGACGTGGCGTTCGATCGCGGGCGCCGTCTCGCCGAGCCCGTACAGCAGCGGATCGTCGGCGGCTTCGGGCCGCAGCCGGATCTGTGTGCTGCCGAACTCGGGCTGCCCGTGATTCGGCCGTACGCTGCCGCCCGCGACCTGTGCGAGCAACTGGCCACCGAGGCAGATGCCGAGCACGGGCGAGCCGTCGTCCAGCGCCTGCGCGACGAGCCGGCGCGTGGCCGGGAGCCAAGGCGCGCGCTCGTCGTCGTCCGGCAGGAAGCCGCCGCCGAGCACCAGGAGCGGCCTCCCGTCGAGCGTCTCGGGCAGCGCGTCGCCCTCGTAGGGGCGCAGTACTTCGAGGCTGATTCCCGCCTCGCGCAACCAGCCCTCCACCCGGCCGGGACCGCCACTCCTGGTGTTCTGCACAACCCAAGCCGTCTGCGGGCCCGGTGTGTGTGAGGGCCTCATCGCCTCAGCTCCCCTGCTCGGCATCTGCGTTCGCCTGCGTTGACCTCTGCGTTGATCAAGGCAGCAGATCAGGGTGCGACGGGCGACGTCAACGGTCCGTCGGCCGACCTGCTCCGAGGGGCGTGTCCCACCTCGCCGTCGCCGCCCGCTTCGCCGGGTGACGGCCACGGCCGAGCGAGCCTGTCCGCGCACCTGGGCGGCCGTCACCCGCATCGGGCCTGTCCTGACGTGAAGGCGAGACATCACACCATGTTGCCGCGGGGCCGGCCACTCGCGAACGGCCCCGCGGACACCGTGGACCCTGTGATCACCCTGCCGCCCCGAGCGGCGGTCGGATGTGGGACCAGGGGGCCGCCTCCTCGTAGGCCGCGCAGGCGTCGAGGAGGTCGGCGTCGGCGAGATGCCGGCCGACGAGATGGAGGCCGACAGGCCGGCCGTCCGCGGTCCGGCCGGCCGGGATGCTCGCCGCGGGGAGACCTGCGAGGTTGGCGAGGGGCGTGAAGGAGGTCCAGTGGTCGGCGTCGACCATCCGGCCGTCGATGACCTCGGGCCCGTGGAATCCCACCGGGAAGGCCGCGGTGGACACGGTCGGGGTGACGATCAGGTCGTAGTCGGCCATCAGGCGGGCGAGCCGGTTCGCGACCCGCTTGCGCACGATGTTCGCGTCGGTCAGCTGCTCGGCGGTCCACGGGGTGCGGAGGAAGTCGAGCAGGCGCGGCGACATCGTGTCGCCGTACCGCTCGGCGAGGGCGCGCAGGCCGGTGAGGTCGGTATCGGCGGCGATGACGGCGCCGAAGGTCTCTTCGTAGTGGGGGAGCCGGAAGTCCGGCTGCTCGACCTTGGCGCCCAGGTCGCGCTCCAGAACCGAGACCGCTGCGTCCGTGATGCGACGCACCTCGGGGTCGACCGCGATCCGGCCCAGGTCGGGGCTGTAGGCGACGCGCAGTACGGGAACCGGGCGGCGGCCGGTCCAGTCGACGTCGCCGCAGGGGATGGAGTGCCGGTCTCGGAGGTCGGGCCCGGCCAGTACGGACAGGACCAGCGCCGCGTCCGCTACGGAGCGGGTCAGCGGGCCGATGTGTTCGATCGACTCCCAGCCGGAGACGCCCGGGTAGCGGTCGTCTCGGCAGCCCGGGTAGACGGGCACACGCCCCATGGACGCCTTGAAGCCGAACAGGCCGCACAGTGCGGCGGGGATACGGATGGATCCGCCTCCGTCGCTGCCGAGGGCGACCGGGCCGAGCCCCGCGGCAACGGCCGCTGCGGAACCGGCACTTGAACCACCGGGCGTGAGGTCCGTGTTCCAGGGGTTGCGCGTGGTGGGAAACAGAGGGTTCTGGCCCACCGGTCCGAAGCCGAACTCGGAGGCGTTGGTCTTGCCGAGCACGACCGCACCCGCGGCGACGGCGCGTTCGACGACGATGTCGTCCTCGTCGGGTACGTGATCGCGGTACGCGGGGGACCCGGAGGTCGTGCGAATGCCCTTGGTGGAGATCAGATCCTTGACACCGAGCGGGACGCCGGCGAGCGGGCCGGGATCCCTCCCGGCAGCCAAGTCGTCGGCCACGCGCCGGGCCTGGGCCCGCGCGCGATCAGGGACGAGCGTGCAGAACGCGTGCAGCTGCGGGTCGACCGCCTCGATGCGGTCCAGGACCGCGTCGGTGACCTCGACGGGGGACAGCTCGCCGGAACGCACTGCGGCGGCTGTCTCCGTGGCGGTCAGGTTGCAGATTTCGTCGCGTTCCGCGGCGTTCACAAGGGTCTCCTTCTACGTGTGGGGGTGGGTGGTTCAGGTGTGATGCGGGCAGGGGCCGACCCGCCCGCCCGCGCGGTGCACCGAGTCCGGTGTGGGCTCGCTACGCCGATGCGGGGTCCGGGCGTGGGACGGTGGGCCTGCGGCGCAGGACGGTTTCGGCGACCGCGTACACGGCGGCCGCAGTGATCATGCCGACCACCGGATCCACGAGTTCGGGAAGCGTGTAGTGAGTGATCGCCGCTGTGGCCGCTCCTGCTGCCCAGGAGGCGAGGGCGGTGGCCCGGTACGTGCCCACGGGCCGTTTGCCCGTCCGGGCTCGCAGCAGCCGATCGGTGATCAGTACCGCTCCGATCGGTGGCACGAAGACGCCGAGCAGGTTGAGCCAGTTGAGGAAGTAGCCCCACACCCCACTGAGGGCGAGCGTCACACCGACGGCTCCGAGGTCGAGAGTGAGGGATCGCATCCGGAGCGGGGTGAGTGCCGACCAGCCGACGGCACCGTTGTAGAGGCAGTGGGAGGCGACGGAGCCGAGGTTGACGAAGACGAAGAGCACGGCGAAGGCCGTGAGCAGTGTGCTGTGACCGGTGAGCAGGTTGAGGAATCCACCGCCGTCGGTGGCGGGGTCGGCGGTGCCGCCCACCGCCACGACGAGGCCGCCGGCCGCGTTGGCGAGGAAGTTGGCGAACGGGAAGGCGGTGAGCGTGGCGAGGACGGCTGACCGGCCGTCCTTGGACCAGCGGGTGAAGTCCGCCGTCATGGTGCCCGAGTCGGCGAATCCGGCGATGACGATGGCGACGGCGCCACCGAAGCCGAGGGCGGTGCCCGCACCTTCGTATCCGAAGGTGTCCGCCAGTGTGGTGTGGGCGTCCAGACCGTAGGCCAGGGCCACCACCGTGAGCACGAGGAACAGGGGCATGGCGATCATCCCGATGAGGGAGAGCGCACGGATCCCGGCCATCGTCAGGAGCGTGTACAGGACGCCGCCGACGGCCGCGCCCGCCAGGGCGGGCCAGCCGAGGGCTCCACTGAGGGTGGTGCCCGTAAGTCCGACCTGGAAGGAGAACCAGCCGATGACGACGGTCGCGAGCAGTCCGGCGGGCAGGTTGCGGCCCCGGCTGCCGAAAGTGTCGGCGGTCAGCAGGGCGAAGTTCTTCCCGGTGCTGCCCGCGTGGTGGCTGAGCGCGCCGACGTAGGCGAACAGCACCAGATTGCCGACCAGGATGGCGAGCAGCCCCTGGGGCAGGCCGAGGTTGTAGACGATGACTCCGCCGAAGACCGCGCTGCCGAGGTTCATCGGGAAGCCGAACCAGGTGGCGGCGACGGACGGCAGACTGCGGCGGGCCGACGCGGGGACGGGTGTGTGCTCGTACTCCTCGGAGTGGGACGAGGGGCGGGTGTTTCCTTCGGGCCTTGCTGGTGCTTCGGGGCGATGTGCTGTGGTCATGACGCCTCCGTGCTGGCAAAAGAGACCTGAGGACGGTTGTGGGCACGCGAGCGGGCGAGGGGGAGAACTTTCCGTGGACCGGCCGGGGTGACTGTGCTTCACCGCCAGCCAGTCAGCCTCCTTGACGTCGGTGTTCTGCGTTATGGCATGCCAAATACTGTGGGCGCTTCAGGTGCGCGTCAAGAGTTTGGTATACCGTAAATGCAGGTTTTTACGAGGAGAGTCGAGCCGAAACGGAACGCGGCACTCGTCCGAGGCGGGAGCCGATGTGCCGTACCGGCGTCAACCCACCCGCGCGACTCGTCCGCTCGGGCGGACCGTCTCACCTCGCGGGTTGGTCTGATCGGTCGGATCTGCGGTGGGTCGCGCCGGGTCGTTCCGGGCGGCGGCGGAGCCGAGGTTATGAATGCGTCACCTGACCGTCCATGAGCCTCAAAACCTCAGGAGCCACACGATGCGCCCCATCAGAGCAGCCTGTCTCGGCACGGCCACTACGCTGATCGCCCTTCTCGCCGGCGCCCCCGTCACGGCCGCCGCGACGGACAACGATTCCGCCCACGCCAAGGGCGGAGACCGGGTCATCACAGTCATCGGCCACCTCGCTCAGCAGACCCGCTACCCCGTCAACCCCAACGGCCCCGCCGCCCAGGGCGATCGGACCGTCGTCCGCTCGGAGCTCTTCGACAAGTACGACAAAAAGCACGTCGGCTGGACCCACGGCACCTGCACCACCACCCTGGCCGAAGAGAACGGCGGAGTGGAGGAGTGCATCGTGACCTACGTCCTCCCGGGCGGCCAACTCACCGTGCAGGGGCTGGTCTTCGGCATCCTCACCAACGGACAGCCGACGCTCCCTCCCCCTTCGTTCGACAACGCGATCACCGGCGGCACCGGGAAATTCGACCGGGCTCGTGGTCAGGTCCACGCCGACACGATCGGTCCGGGCAAGAGGCGCTTCACGATCGACCTCGACCGCTGACCGACCCTCCCCCGGCCCGGTGAAACCGGCCTGTCCGCGGCAGTCCGTTCACGGCACGGCCCACCGGATCGCCCGGTCCCACTGGCGGCGTCGCGACCAGGCCCGATCCCAGGCCATCCCGTATCAGCGGTCGCAGAGACGGCAGGCCGGCCCCGGACCGCGTGGACATTACTGCTTCGCCCCTGTGTTCTTTGCCTCGCTGAGCGAGCAGTGTCTTCCCAGGCCGGCTTGGCGTGGGTGACGCCAGAGGCTTCAACTGCCCCTCATCGCCGGGTGCTTCCGCTGTGGTGAGGGGTGGTGGCGGAACAGACGGCGGTCAGTGGGGGGAGCACATGCGCATGTACCTCCGCCAGGCCCGGGTGGCCGGCGAGATCACCAGCGGTAGACCGGACGCGCTCGTCGTCGACACGCTGATGACCACGCTCGTCGGATTCCAGACGGCTGCCGTGCCGGCGTACCCGGGCATGTCGGAGGCACGGCAGACGGAGACGCTGGACGGGTTGCTGGGGACGTGGAGTGGTGTCGGTGGCCGGTTCTGCTAAGCCCTCGACGGCCCGGACAACGCCGACACACCGCCACTCGCCCCGGGCCCGCCCGGCATGCCGCCGCCCGGGGTCACCGACCGGCGCCGGTCGCGGCAGAGGACCTGGCCAGCGACCACACGATCAAGAGATCGATGGCCATGACGGTGATGGACCAAGCGGGGTAGTACGGAATGAACATGAACTGTGTGATCAGGCTGATCGCCGCCACGCAGATGCCGGCCCCGCGCCCCCAGGTCTTGCCGGCCGCAACTCCCAGGCCGGCGACGACGAGCGCCACGCCGATCAGAAGATGAAGCCAGCCCCACGCGGTCAGATCGAACCGGTAGGCATACCGATTCGACACGAACACGGTGTCGCCTGCGATGCCGGATGCGCCCAGCAGAATGCTCAGCGGCCCGCTCACCAACAGGGTCACCACGGCGAACAGGGTCGCTCCGGTGATCACTTCGTTGCCGGCGGGGCTCTCCGGTCCTCTCGGACCCTTGGTGGGCGTTGCTGCCATGCCGTGGCCTTCCTGTCCGGCGCGGCGACTGAGGGGCACCGCCCGTGCGAGGCCGGCCGCGCTCCGGTGCCATCTTCACCTCAGTCCTGCGGCGTCGCGACTGCAATCCGCCCCGTGCGGACCTCGGGCTCCTACCGGCGGTGCTCGACCTCGTATCCGGATCCACGCCGGCCAGGGCGATCCCTCGCCCACGTGCCGAGGTGACGAGTGGCTGAGGGCCCGCCCGCCCCATGCGCTTGTCATCCACACGGCCAGCGCCCTGTCGCACGTGTGATGAGGCCAGACGTGGTCTCGTGGCTGCCGCACCGGGCGACGGAGACACCGTCGCGCATTCGGCAATTGGGCGTCGGGTGCCATGCGCTGCCGCCCAGTCCTGTGGCAGGGACGCGTCCGCGGGGTCAGGCTGGGAGCAGGGGGCCGAGTCAATCATGGGAGGCGCCGTGGGCAACCTGGTCGTCGTGGGGGTGGACGGTTCGCCGTCCAGCCTCGCAGCGGTGGAGGTGGCGGCTCGGGAAGCGCGATGGCGGCGTGCCGGGCTTCGAGTCGTGTACGCCCTCTGGCCAGTGGTCTCGCCCGGGCCCGTGCCGATGGCCGCAGTGCCCTTCGGCCCACCCGAGGGCGTGTTGCCGGACGAGGTCGAGAGCGCGCTGACCGAGGCACTGCATCGCGCCGGCAGCGTGGCACCTCAGGTGGATATCACCCATGACGTGGTGGCCGGCGAGGCGCTGACGGTGCTGGAGGCCCAGTCGCGTGATGCGGATCTGGTGGTCGTCGGATCCCGGGGCAGGGGAGGCTTCGTCGGGATGCTGCTGGGCTCGACGGCGGTGTACCTGACTGCCCACGGCCACTGTCCGGTGATGGTGGTGCGCGGAGAACCGGACCCCGCCGGGCCGATCGTGCTCGGCGTCGACGGGGCGCGGGCCGGCGAGGACGCGGTCGGATTCGCCTTCGCCGAGGCCGCGCTGAGGGGTGCGGAAATTGTCGCCCTGCACGCGTGGACGCCGGACAGTGTGCCCCTGCCGCTGGCTCCGCCGCAGTTGGCGGACGTGCCCCAGGCGGGCTCGGTCGCCGAGAACGAGGAACGTCTCTTGGCCCAGGCACTCGCGGGCCATCAGGAGAAGTATCCGCAGGTCTCGGTCAAGCACGAACTGGTGCTCGGCGTGACCAGCGAGGCGCTGATCGAGGCGAGCAGGACCGCTCAGCTCGTGGTCGTCGGGGCCAGGGGGCGGGGTGGCTTCACCGGGTTGCTCCTTGGATCGGTCAGCCAGGCACTGCTGCAACAGGCTCACTGCCCGGTCGCCGTCGTCCGCGGCAAGGAGTGACGCGCTTTCCCCGAATCGACCGCCACGGAGAACCGGCTCATCCCCATGGGCCATCCGCCCATCCCCACGGTCCTGTGCCGCGGAGGCAGGTTGCGCATGGAGCGGATGGCGGGCCGCGGGCAAGGCTCGAGGCATGCCGGGTCGGCGACGGCGCGAGTCTCGCCGCGGCGGGCGGGCAGCCCTAGGAGGTGGCGCGGGAGGCGGAGCGGCCGCCCTGTTGCTGACCGGCAGCGGTAGCGGCATCGGCATCGGCCGGGTACGGCTCGGCGGCCTCGCCGCGGCCGAGGCATCTCTCGTGGAGGCGCGGCACTGGTCGGCGAGATTGCCGCCGGACGGTCGTGAGGGTCGAAGCTGGCGAGGGCACGGTGAGCACGCATCTCAGCCCCTCACCCGCAGCCGCCCCATGCAGGCCGCAGCGAACGGCCGCACGCCACGGTCGAGCAGTAAGAAGATCGCCTTGCGCCGGACCGGCCGGGGCGCCGGCCGCCGGCCGAGTGGCGTGCCCACGGACGTCGTCGTCTCCGGCTCTGAACTCGGCCGCTACGAGGCCCGGTTGCGCACCTGGGAGGGGTGCTGGACGAACCGGTCCGACCTACGCCTGCACGACTACGGCCCCGGTCACTATCCTGTGCGGAGGGATTTCGGCAGGTCCCTCTGTCGAAGCGCTTCGACAGACTTATGGACAGGTGGCCGTTGATCCCCATAGGGTCGACAGGTCGAACGCTCACGGGCAACCCCCGCCCGTCGAAGCGCTTCGCATCGGCGTCCCTCGTCACGGCTCAGGAGAACGACATGGTCACGCTCGCAGAGGTCGCCCGGCACGCCGGAGTCTCCGCCAGCACCGTGAGCTACGTCCTCAGCGGCAAGCGGTCCATCTCCGCGGCCACCCGCGAGCGAGTCGAGAGCAGCGTCCGCAAGCTGGGGTACCACCCGAACGCGGGAGCCCGGGCGCTCGCCAGCAGCAAGTCGAACATCATCGCCCTGATGGTGCCGCTGCGCACCGACATGTACGTGCCGGTGATGATGGAGATAGCGATGGCCGTCGCCACCGCCGCCCGCACCCACGGCTACGACATCCTTCTGCTCACCGGCGAGGAGGGCGCCGAGGCGGTGCGCCGCATAGAAGGCAGCGCGCTCGCCGACGCCATGATCGTGATGGACGTCGAGCTGGACGACGAGCGGCTGCCGCTGCTGCGTGCCGCGAACCGGCCCGCCGTGCTCATCGGCCTGCCGTCCGACACCGCCGGACTGAATTGTGTGGACCTCGACTTCGCCGCCGCCGGGGCGGTGTGCGCCGAGCACCTCGCCGGTCTCGGGCACCGGGAGATCGCCGTCATCGGTGAGGCCGCCGCCGTGTACGAGCGGCACACCGGATTCGCCGAGCGGACCCTGACGGGCCTGCGGGAGCGCAGCGCCGAGCTGGGCCTGCGGTTGCTCCACCGGCCCTGCGAAGGCAGCTACGCCTCGGTCTCGGCAACGTTGGCGCGGGTCTTCGACGAGCGCCCCGGAACGACCGCGTTCGTCGTGCAGAACGAGGCGGCCACCGACCCGCTGCTCGCCCTGCTTCGCCAGTCGGGCCGCGCCGTCCCCGAGGACGTCTCCGTCGTCGCCGTCTGCCCCGAGCAGGTCGCCGCGCACGCGTCGGTGCCGCTCACCTCGGTCGCGGTGCCCGCGCAGGAGATGGGGCGGCGTGCCGTGGAGCAGGTCATCGCGAAGATCGAGGGGCGCGGCTCGGATGAGGAAGTCGTCCTGATCGCACCGGAGTTGACGGTGCGTGAGAGCGCGGCCCAGGCGCCCGCCGGAGCCTGAGCCGCGCGTTCCCGGTGGGTCGGATCAGCTGCTGGAGACGTTGAAGCTGTTCGTGGTGAAGTCCAGACCGCCGGCCGACGAGGTGATCTCGTAGCCGAACTGGACGTCACCGATCGTCTCGTTGCCCCACCAGCCCTTGGTGTCCTTGATCCACTTCAGGATCGGCAGGATGTTCACCGTCCCGGACGTCGAGTCCGAGGTGCGCAGGAACGAGTACACCTCGTTGGAACCGTTGTTGCCCTTGTAGACGGTCCAGGTGTGCCCGCCCAGCGTGACGTCGCCCTGCGACGTGCCGAGCGGGCCGACGGCTCCGTTGTAGTTGACCCAGAGCATGACCTCGTAGTCGTAGTCGCTGTCCCAGATGTCGTACGACGTGTTGTACGCGCCCGAGGACGGCACCGTCACGTTGTAGCCGCTGGTGAGCGAGGACAGCGAGTCGATCGGCTTGTTCACGACCTTCTTCGCGTTCGGGTAGGACTTGATGCCGCCCGTGTTCGGGTGGTCGGCCCAAACGCCCCAGTTCGACGAGGAGTTGGCCCAGATCGTCTGCGAGCCCGCGCCCGAACCCCAGATGTTGTTGTAGAGGGTGTAGCCGTCCGAGGTGGTGTAGTTGCCCCACTGGTCGGAGGAGGACCAGATCGCCGCCTGTGCGGGCGAGGTGGCGAGGGCGAGCAGTGCGCCGCCCGCGAGGACGGAGCCCAGGAGCGTGCGGCGGCGCAGGGAGTGTCTTACGGTGGGTGCCATGGTGTCCCTTCCATGGTCGGAGGAGCCCGGTGGGGCTCCGGTGGGGGGAACTAGCGCGTCCTCATGGTGAGTTCGCGGTCCTCGCCGGCGGTCAGGTGAAGCAGCCCGTCACAGCCGGCCGGGGTCTTGAGATCGACGTGCGCGTCCCGCTCCGGGCGTACGACGGCCGTGCAGGCGCCGCCCGCCCACGTCAGGTCGACGCGGGCGCCGAACCGGGTGCGCAGGCCGCGCACGACGCCGTGCCGCCAGGCCGGCGGCAGCGCGGGCAGCAGCACGAGGCGGTCGGGCGTGGACTGCACGAGCGCGTCGGTGAGCAGGGCCGGCAAGGTGTGTGCGGCGTCGGCGTTGTAGACGTCGCGGTCCGGGTAGTGCGAGCTCATCAGGGAGTGGTGGAAGTAGTCGCCGGTCAGGACCTGCCGCAGCGACGCGGCCACCCGGTGAGGGTCGCGCAGGCGGGCCGCGATGAGGGCATGGTGCAGATGGCCGTGTGCCGAGTGGTTCTCGGCGCCGCGCAGTTCGAGCGCGCGGTGCGCCGCCCTCGCCAGCTCCGGGGTGTCGTAGGGGGTGATGTCGTGGTGCGGCCACACCGGGTAGAGGTGGCTGAGGTGCCGGTGGTCGTAGGTGTCTTCCAGGCCGGGCCAGGACCATTCGGCGAGCGCGCCGTCGGAGTTGACCCGGTAGTCGGGCAGCCGGTCCGCGAGCGCGATCCAGCGGTCGCCGTCCGGTCCCGGGTGCCAGGCGGCGGCGGTGCGCAGGGCGTGCCGGGCCGCCGCGATGTCCATCGTGGCGTTGAGCGTGCCCCAGCTCGCGTTCGCGGGCCGGTTCTCCGGTGAGTACGACGGCACGACCACGAGGCGGCCGTCCGGTCCTGTGCGGGTGAGGAAGTCCTCGTAGAACAGGGCGAGTTCGGCGAGAGCGGTGGCGAGCCACGCGGGCCGCGCCCCGGTCGTCTCGGCCTGCTCGACGAGCGGGGTGAGCAGCCAGTCGGCGCCTGCCGTCCACAGGTGCATCGGCCACTCGCGCTGGAAGTGGTACGTGTGCCCCGACTCGCCGTCGGTGTGTGCGGGCGCGACGATGCCCCGTGTCCCGAAGATCTCCCGCGCGTTGTCCCGCCAGTCATCCAACTGCCCCTGAATGAGGGCACCTTGTGCCTGGGTCACCTCGGGCAGATCGCAGGCGGCCGCGGACGCCGTCTGGAGATTGAGGTTGGCGTCCGTGGTGAACGCCCCCGACCAGGCCGTGCCCCATTCGCCGGTCCACAGCCCGGTGAGCCGCGGCGGCAGCGCGCCGGACGCGCTCAGCAGGTGGTAGCGGCCCGCCGCGAACAACCGCTCCAGCAGGGCCGGGCTGTCGACGCGTTCGAGCAGCTCCGAGCCGGGCAGGACGCGTTCGGAGCGTGGCGCGTCGAGGGTGAACGTGACCCGTTCATAAGCGGGGCGGTGCGTGGCCTCGTGCCGGGCGAGCAGGGTCTCGTAGGTCTCCTCCAGCTCCGGGCCCGCCAGTGAGGCGAGCGCCGCCGCCTCGGCGCCCGCGTCCAGCTCCCCGAGATGCCGCTGCACCCGCGTGAGCAGAAGCAGCCCCTCCGCGCGCTCGATTCTCAGCCCCGCGGTGCCCACCGAACGCCGCCCGCCGTGCACCAGCGCGACCGTCACCCCGGTGTACGCCAGATCGCTGTCCGGGTAGCGGCAGCGAAGTGTCAACTGGGCGCCATGGGGCGTCAGGACGACGCTGCGGCCGACCCTGAGCCCGTCCGGCACACCGGCGAGGCGGTGGTCGAGGGACAACTCGCCGTCGAGCCCGGGCCCGGTGACGTACTGCACGACGACATCGTCGGCCCGCGACACGAACACCCGCCCGCGCCACCCGCTGCACTGCGCCTCGGCCACCCCCGTCGCGAAGGCGACCGCGCGCCGGTAGCCGCGCCACACCACGCTGTCCCGCACGAACCGCACCTGGAACGCCGGATGGAACGCCTGCACCCAGCGCAGCGCCCGACCGTCCGTGAACTGCTCGGCCGCCGTGGCGTCCCCGGCGAGCAACTGGTCCTGGACATGCGGGAGGCGGGCGGCGAGCGCGGGCGGCCGTGGGCGCGGTCCGCCGTCCGGACGGACCAGCGCGTGGTGAGTGAGGATCACCCGGTCGTCGTGCGGGTCACCGAACACAAGAGCGCCGTGGGTGCCGTTGCCGCTGAGGAAGGCGTCCTCCCAGCGCGTGGCCGGCGCCGGCTCCCAGGTGCCGTGCGGATGGTCAGCCGGCACCGTGCCCCCGCGTCGTCGTCCCGGCAGCGAGAACCGCGACACCGAACCGCCCGAGAGTCACGGAACCGGAGTGCCCGGCCCCCGTCAGCAGATCCCGGTACGTCGTGTCGTCCGGCAATGCGACGGTCACCTCGTCCCGTCCGTGGTGCAGGAGGAACACCAGCTCACCGCGGCGTACGGCCTCCACGCCTGCGGGGAGGCCGGGCAGCGGAGGCCGTACGCCCGCCTCGGCCGCCGCGTCCGCGAGCAGTGAGCGCAGGGCCGGGGGTTCGGGAAGCGTCGACAGGTACCGGGCCCTGTCGCGCCGCAGTACGGCCGGCAGCCCGTCGAGCTCGCCGCCGCGGTACACGGCACCGACCTCGGTGCCGGGCTCAGCCGTCAGCTCCTCCGACCACAGGGTGCCGGTGAAGTCCCCGCAGTCCACGGTCTCGTCGGGATCCAGCGGCCACCACTCGTGCACCGTACGGATCCCGAACAGCGCGCGCAGCCGCGCGTCCATGCCGCCGGGCCGCACCCGGTCGTCCGTGTCGGCGACCCCGGTGAAGAACCCTGACACGAGCGTGCCGCCGCCGCGCACATAGGCCAGGAGGTTCTCGATCGCCGGGTCCGTGAGCAGGTACAGGTGCGGCACGACCACCATCTTGTAGGCGGACAGGTCGTGTTCGGGGTGCGCGAAGTCGGTGGTGAGGTGCGCCTCCCACAGGGCACGGTGCCAGGCCCGCACCACGTCCTCGTACACGACGTGTGCCGACGGCCTGCCGTCCTGGCCACCGGCCCACCAGGAGTGCCAGTCGTGCAGCACGGCGACGTCGGCGGTCATGCGTGTGCCCGACACCTGCGATCCCAGCTCCGCCAGTTCCGCACCGATCTGCTTCACCTCGGCGAAGGCACGTCCCTCCTCGCCGGCGTGGCCGACCATCCCCGAGTGGAACTTCTCGGCGCCTTGCCGGGACTGCCGCCACTGGAAGTAGCAGACGGCGTCGGCGCCGCGCGCCACCGTCTGCAGCGACCAGAGCCGGTTGAGTCCGCGCGGCTTGGGATGGTTGACGCCGCGCCAGTTGACCGGCCCCGCCGCCTGCTCCATGACCATCCAGGGACCACGTGCCTGGCTGCGCGTCATGTCGGCGATCATCGCGTTGTACTGACCGCCCAGCGGGTCCCGCGGATCCGGGTACACGTCGACCGACACCACGTCCTCCCGCTCCGCCCACGCCCACGCGTCCTGGCCGATCCAGAACGGCATGAAGTTGGTGGTGACCGGGACCCGGGCGGGGGAGTGCCGTCGGACGATGTCCCGCTCGGCCGTGTAGCACTCCAGCAGCGCGTCCGAGGTGAAGCGGCGGAAGTCGAGGACCTGCGCCGGATTGTGCAGGTACTGGGCGCGGCGCGGCGGGATCACATCAGCCCAGGTCTCCACGTGCTGGCTCCAAAAGGCCGTGCCCCAGGCCTCGTTGAGCGCATTCAGCGTGCCGTACCTCTTGCGCAGCCAGTCGCGGAAGGCGCGCGCCGCCTCGTCGCCGTAGTCGAACGTGCAGTACTCGTTGTTGATGTGCCACATCCGCAGGGCGGGGTGGTGACCGTAGCGGACGGCGAGGTCCTCGGTGATCGCGGCGGCATGGCGGCGGTACGTGCTGGAGGAGTGAGCGAACTGCTGGCGTGAGCCCCACCAGACGGTCTGCCCGTTCTCGTCGCGCGGCAGCGTCTCCGGGTGCAGGCGGCCCAGCCACGGCGGCGGTGACGCGGTCGGCGTCGCCAGGACGACACCGATGTCGTGCGCGTGCATCAGGTCCATCAGCCGGTCCAGCCAGCCGAACTCCCTTGCCCCCGGCGTCGGTTCGAGCTTCGCCCAGGAGAAGACGCCGAGGGTCACCGAGGTGACGCCGGCCTCCTTCATCAGCCGGACGTCGTCTGCCCAGACCTCCTCGGGCCACTGCTCGGGGTTGTAGTCGCCGCCGTACAGCAGGCGGCCGCCGTGCGAGATGGTCATCCCTTCACCGCCCCCGTGAGCATGCCCTTCTTGAAGTGGCGCTGGACGAAGGGGGAGGCGACGGCGACCGGGATGAGGGCGAGCACCATCATCGCCATCTGCAGTCCCAGGGCGGACAGTTCACCCGCATTGACCCGCTGGCTCAGCCCCGTCGGCAGCGCCGTGTTCTTCTGCACGAGCTGCATCAGCACGTTCTGAAGCGGCAGTTTCGCCGGGTCGTCGATGTAGATCATCGCGTTGAACCAGGCGCTCCAGTACGCCACCGCGTAGAACAGCGAGATGACGGCGATGACCGCGCGGGACAGCGGCATGATGATCGTCCACAGGATTCTGAAGTCCCCGGCCCCGTCGATCCGGGCGCTGTCCGTCAGCTCCTGCGAGATGTTCATGAAGAACCCACGCAGCACGAGGACGTTGAAGACACTCACCGCGCTCGGAAGGATCAGCGAGAGGTAGCTGTCGGTGAGCCCCAGCGTCTGCACGAGGAGATACGTCGGGATCAGTCCGGCGCTGAAGAACATCGTGGTCATCAATGCCATCAGCAGCGCCCGGTGCGCGAACGACCCGGGCCGGGACAGCCCGTAGGCGGCGAGCACCGACACCACCATCGAGAACACCGTGCCGAATCCGGTCACCCCCAGCGAGACGAGCATGGCCCGGCTGACCTGGCCGCCGCTGAGCAGCTCCTTGTAGTTGACGAAGGTGATGCCTTCGGGCCACAGCACCAGGCCGCCCGTGGAGTCGATGACGTGTCGGGGCGACAGACTCGTGACGATCACGACCCACAACGGGCCGAGCACCACCAGACAGCACAGGGCGATGATCAGCCCCTTGGCGCCGAGCCCTGCCTTGGTCGGCGGCTCCTCCCACACCGGGCGCTCGGAGGTCCGCCAGAGCGAGCGCGGACGTTCGACCGTGACACTCACTTCTTGTACACCCCTTGCTCGCCGAGGAGATGGGCGAACTTGTTTGCCGCGAGGACCAGACAGATCCCGACCACACCCTTGACCAGGCCGACCGCGGCCGCGTAGCTGAAGTCACCGTTCTGGATGCCGGTGCTCCATACATACGTGTCGAGCACTTCGGAGGCTCCCGCGCCCACCGCCTTGCGCTGCAGCAGGATCTGCTCGAAGCCCACGGTCAGCGCGTCACCGACCCGCAGTACGAGCAGCAGCGCGATCACCGGGCGCAGCGCGGGCAGCGTGACATGCCACATGCGGCGCCACCGGCTCGCGCCGTCCATCGCCGCTGCCTCGTACAGCTCGGGGCTGACGGAGGCGAGGGCCGCGAGGAAGACGATGACGCCCCAGCCGGCGTCCTTCCAGATCATTTGCGCCGTCAGCAGATACTTGAAGATCCCGGCGTCCGTCATCAGGTCGAAGCCGTCGACCCCGTGGTCCTGGAGGATCTGTGCGATCAGTCCGGCCCCGCCGAACATCTGCTGGAAGACCGTGACGACGAGCACCCACGAGAAGAAGTGCGGCAAATACAGGATCGCCTGCGACAGGGCCCGCACCCGGGGTCTGACCACACTGTTGATGAGCAGCGCGAGCGCGATCGGCACGGGAAAGAACAGCAGGAGCTGGATGAGGAAGAGGACCAGCGTGTTCTGCAGGGCGTTCCAGAAGTCGGCGTCCTCGACCATCCGCTGGAACTGCTCGAGCCCCACCATCGGGGAGTGCAGGATCGCCGTTATGCCGTTGGTAGAGATGTACGGGTTGTAGTCCTGGAACGCGACCACATTGCCGAGCAGCGGAAGGTAGTTGAAGAGCAGGAGCAGCCCGATCGCGGGCAGCGTCATCAGGATCAGCGTGCGGTCGCGGCGCAGCCGGATCCGCCAGGTGATGCCGCCCTTACGGGCATCGGGTCGGGCCTTCCCGCTCCTGCGGCGCTCCCGCCCCCGGACGCCCTTCTCGGCCGTCCGGGGCGGTCGCTGGGCTTGCAGAGCCATCAGGACGCGCTGCCGTTCTCGTTGAGGAGCTTCTTGTACCAGTCGCGCAGCTTGTCGCCACCGCCCGACTTCCAGCTGCTGATGGCCTGCTGGACGTCGCTCAGCTTCTTGTTGCCGCGGACGTAGTCGTCCTCCAGCTGCTCGAACTTGTCCTCCAGGTTGGCGTAGCGCGACGGTTCGACGATGGTCATGCCGTAGAACGGCGTCTTGGTGACGAACGCGCCCATGCGCTGCTGCCACTCGACCATCGCCCTGGTGACGTCGGGCAGGTCGGGGTAGGCGAAGAACGGCGCCGGGCCCGACAGCATCTGCCAGGTGTTGAGCGCCTGGGCGTTGCCCTTCTCGGTCTTCTTCGGGACGCCGTCGGTGATCGTGAAGTGGGTGCCTTCCTCGCCGTAGTAGGCGAGCATGTGCTCCTTCGTGCCGACGGGCGCGGCGGCGTAGTTGGCGGCCGCCAGCGCGTTCTCCACGATCTCCTTGGACGCGTTCTTGCGGAGGAACGCCCAGACGTTGGCCGGAGTGCCGGCGTACAGCGTCGGGTCGCCGCCGTCGGCGCCGAAGATGTCCATGGCGGCCATCTCGAAGTCAGGGAACGCCTTGCTGCCCTGCATCTCCGCGCTCTTGCCGTACCAGGCGGTGATGTCGGCGTTGTACATCATGACCTTGCCGCTGGTGAAGCGGAGCGCACCGTCGCCGGTCTGCGCCTTGGCCTCGGGGTGCACGACACCGGCCGCGTACAGTTTGCGGGTCCACTCCAGGGCCTCGAGGTACTCGTCGGTCTCCAGTCGCTTGACCAGCTTGTCGCCGTCCAGCTTCCAGCCGAGCGCCTTCTCGCTGCCGCCGAGCGAGCCGAAGATGTTGAATGAGGACCACTTCATGTCGTCGCAGCCGTAGACCCCCGCCTTCTTGCTGGTCATCTCCTTGGCGAGGTCCAGGAACTCCTGTGCGGACTTGGGCGGCTCCCAGCCCTTCTTGCCGAAGAGGTCCTTGCGGTAGAAGGGCGCGATGTTGGGGAGGTACGAGTACGGGTACGGAATGCCGCGCAGCTTCCCGCCGAAGATGCCGCGCCGCCAGGCGTCCTGCGGTACCGCCGCCAGGTTCGGGTACTTCTTCACCTTGTCCCCGGCCAAGTAGGGGCCGAGGTCCGCCATCTTCGCGACCAGCGCGGAGGGGATCTTCCCGGACAGCTCCCAGCCGGGCACGATCATCACGTCGGGCAGCGAGCTGGAGGCGAGCACGGCGCCGATCTTCTCGCCGTAGGTGTTGCCGTCCTGGTTCTGCCAGTTGACCTGGACGCCGGAGGCCTTGTTGAGCGCGGTGTAGTACTCGCAGTCGGACTTCGGCGGTGGCCCCCAGAACGGGGCCATGATCTTCACCTGGGCACCCGTGCCGAGCTTCTTCGGCACCGACGTGGCGAGTTTGTCCAGGTCGACCTTGCCCGTGAAGCCCACACAGGAGCCGTTCTTCGACGCGATGTCGGGGGCGACGATGCTGCGCGCGGCGAAGGTCGGCAGCAGCTTCTTCGCGGACTTGCCCGACGTCGCCCCCTCGCCGGACTCGGTGGACCCGCCGCACGCGGCGAGCAGCGGCATCCCGCCGGCCACCGCTGCGGCGGCCACGGCGGTGGAGGCGAGGAAGCTTCTCCGGCTGGGAGCGGAGGCGGAGGGCGAGTTCGGCGTCATTGCGGTAACCCTTCGGGGAACGCGTCGCGCATTTGTCGAAGCGCTTCGATGTTGCAGCGAGGCTAAGGGAGCGCTTCCACGGTCACAAGAGCGGTGCACAGAATTCCTGGACGTCCTTTCCCTTTCGCCCACTTGACACCTGACAACCTGACTACGGAGCATCGAAGCGCTTCGAAGATTCACCGACCTCTTTCGCCAAGGGACCCGCACGTGACCGAAAGACTCCCGCTCCACCCGGACGCGGCACCGCCGACGGACAAGCGCGTCGACGACCTGCTGTCCCGGCTCACGCTCGACGAACGCATCGCGCTGCTGCACCAGTTCACGCCGGGTGTGGAGCGGGTCGGCCTCGCCGCGTTCCGCACCGGGCAGGAGGCACTGCACGGTGTGGCGTGGATGGGCCCGGCCACCGTGTTCCCGCAGTCCGTCGGACTCGGCGCGACCTGGAACGACGACCTGGTGCGGCGGATCGGCGACGCCGTCTCCGCCGAAGTGCGCGCGATGCGCGAGCGCGACGACCGGATCGGCCTCAACGTCTGGGCGCCCACGGTCAACCTCCTCCGCCACCCGCTGTGGGGCCGGAACGAGGAGGGCTACTCCGAGGACCCGCACCTCACCGCCGCCATCGCCACCGCCTACACGCGCGGCCTGCGCGGCACCCACCCCACGTTCTGGCGCACCGCCCCCGTCCTCAAGCACTGGCTCGCCCACAACAACGAGACGCTCAGGGACACGTCGAACTCCTGCGTCCGCCCCCGCGTCCTGCACGAGTACGACCTCAAGGCCTTCCGCGCCCCCGTCGAGGCGGGCGCCGTCGCCGGCGTCATGCCCGCCTACAACCTGGTCAACGGCCGCCCCAACCACGTATCGCCCCATCTGCGCGAGCAGTTGCGCACCTGGACCGGCCAGGAACTCCTCGTGTGCTCGGACGCCGGCGCGCCCAGCAACCTCGTCGACTCCGAGCACTACTTCGACACCCACGAGGAGGCCACCGCCGCCGCCCTCGTCGCGGGCGTCGACAGCTTCACCGACCACGGCACCGACTCCTCGACGATCACCGGGCGGATCCGCCGCGCCCTCGACCAGGGCCTGATCTGCGCATCGGACATCGACACCGCCGTACGCCGACAGCTCGATGTGCGGCTACGCCTGGGCGAGTTCGAGGACCGTGACCCCTTCGAAGGCGCCGGGGCCTTCGACACGGAGGAACACCGCGCCCTCGCGCAAGAAGCCGCCGAGCAGGCGGTCGTGCTGCTCAAGAACGACGGCCTGCTCCCGCTGCCCGACACGGCCCACATCGCCCTCGTCGGTCTGCTCGCCGACGAGTGCAAGACGGACTGGTACAGCGGCACCCTCATCCACCGCTCCACCCCGCTCGACGGCCTGCGCGAGCGGTTCGGCACCGAGCACGTCACCTTCACGGAGGGCGTGGACCGGGTGCGGCTGCGGTGCGACGCCGGATGGCTGTACGTGCCCGAGAGCGACGCCGACGCGAGCGCGCGCGGTGCCGAGGGCGCCCTCGACCCCGCCCTCCTCGCGGGCCGCACCGACCTCCCGCCGCTCACCACCGTCACCGAGCCGGGCACCGAGCTCGCCCTCGTCGACTGGGGTAACGGCGTCCTCACCCTGCGCGCACCCGACGGCCGCTACCTGTCCGTCGCCGAGGACGGCTTCGTGCGGGCGTCCGCCGAGCAGCCCGGCGGCTGGGTCGTCCAGGAGACGTACACCCTGGAACGGCACGGAGACGCTCACCTCCTGAGGCACACGGGCACGGGCCGGTACGTCGCTGTCACCACCGACGGCGTGAAGGTCGCCGAGCAGGGCACGGCCTTCGAGATGGAGTACGTGGAGCGCGGCGCGGACGCCGTGGCGCGGGCGGCCGCCGACGCCGACGTGGTGATCGTCGTCGCGGGCAACGACCCGCACATCAACGGCCGCGAGACCGAGGACCGCACGACACTCGCCCTCCCCGCCCACCAGGACCGGCTGTGGCGAGCGGCCCGCGCCGCCAACCCGAACACCGCCCTGGCCCTGATCGGCGCCTACCCCTACGCCGTGCCCGACGCGGCCACCGAACTCCCCGCCCTGCTGTGGACCGCCCATGGCGGACAGGCCGCGGGCCGCGCCCTCACCCGGGTCCTCGCGGGCGACGTCAGCCCCGCCGGACGCCTCCCCCAGACCTGGTACGCCGTCGACAGCGACCTGCCGGACCTGCTCGACTACGACATCATCGGCTCCCGCCAGACCTACCTCTACTTCGAGGGCACACCGCTGTACCCCTTCGGACACGGCCTGTCCTACGCCTCGTTCGACCACGACGGACTCGTCGTGCACCGCGGCGCCGACACACTCGAGTGCACCTTCACCGTCACCAACACCGGCACCACCCCCGCCGACGAGGTCCCGCAGCTGTACGTCCGCCCGCTCGGCATGCCCGTGCCGCGCCCGCGCCGCCAGCTCCTCGCGCACCGCCGTCTCGCCCTCGCGCCGGGGGCGTCGGAGCGCGTCACCTTCTCCGTGCCCCTCGCCGACCTCGGCCACTGGGACGTCACCCGCGGCCGCTGGAGCGTCACCTCGGGGACGTATGAACTGCTCGTCGGCGCCTCCAGCGAGGACATCCGCCTCACCACGCGCCTGACCCTCGACGGCGACGAGCCCGCGCCCCGTCCCGTGCTCATCGACGGCCTGGACGCGGCGGCGTACGACGAACAGCGCGGCACGGCGATCGTCGACCGCACGAAGACGTCCGGCGACGCCGTCACCGCCACCGGGCCCGACGCCGAACTCCTCTACAGAGCCTGCGACCTGGGCGCCGACGGAGTGTGCGCAGTGCGCGTGACGGTCGCGGGCGCGGGCGCGGGCACCGTCACCATCGGGGACGGCGGCACCGTCACCGTCCCGGCGACCGGTGGCCCGTACGACTACATCACACTGGACGCCGACTTCACCGCCCGCGGAGTACGTGACCTGCGCGTGCGGCTCGGCGGCGAGACCCGTCTGGCCCGGCTCACTTTCATCCCACGGGGGACCACCGTATGAAGTTCACCGACGGTTTCTGGCTGATGCGCGACGGGGTCCACGCCGCGTACGCCACCGAGGTCCGCCAGATCCTGGCCGCCGACGACCGGTTCACCGCGTACGCCGCCGTCCGGCACGTCCGCGACCGCGGCGACACCCTCAACCAGCCTCTGATCACCATCGACTGCTTCGCCCCCGCCGAGGGCGTCATCGGCGTCCGCTTCACCCACCACGCGGGCAAGCGGCACCGGGGCCCCGACTTCGAGCTGCTGCCCTCCGAAGGCGGCGCCGGCGCACAGGTGACCCGCGAGGACACGGTCACCGAGCTGACGACGGGCCCGCTCACCCTCCGCCTGGACACGGCAGGGGAGTGGGGCCTGGAATTCCTCGACTCCTCAACAGGACGCCGGCTGACGGCCGTCGAACACAAGGGCACCGCCTTCGCCACCACCCCCGACGGCGCCCACCACATGGTCGCCCAGCTCGCGCTCGGCGTCGGAGAGCACATCTACGGCCTCGGCGAACGCTTCACCCCGTTCGTCAAGAACGGCCAGACGGTGGACATCTGGCAGGCCGACGGCGGCACCAGCAGCGAACAGGCCTACAAGAACGTCCCGTTCCACCTCTCCTCCCGCGGCTACGGCGTCCTCGTCAACCACCCCGGGAAGGTCGGCTACGAGATCGGCACGGAGTCCGTCGGCCAGCTCCAGTTCAGCGTCGAGGACCAGTCGATCGAGTTCTACGTCGTCGCGGGCCCGACCCCGAAAGACGTGCTGCGCCGCTACACCGGGCTCACCGGCCGCCCCGCCCTCCCGCCGGCCTGGTCGTTCGGCCTGTGGCTCACGACCTCCTTCTGCACCGAGTACGACGAGGAGACGGTCACGTCGTTCGTCGACGGCATGGCCGAGCGCGACATTCCGCTCACCGTCTTCCACTTCGACTGTTTCTGGATGCGCGAGTACCAGTGGTCCGACTTCACCTGGGACCCGGACGTCTTCCCCGACCCGGTCGGCATGCTGCGCCGGCTCAAGGCACGCGGTCTGCGCATCAGCATGTGGATCAACCCGTACATCGCCCAGAAGTCCCCACTCTTCGACGAGGGACTGGCGTTGGGTCATCTGGTCCGCAAGCCGAACGGCGACGTCTGGCAGTGGGACCTGTGGCAGCCCGGCATGGCGCTCGTCGACTTCACCGACCCGGCCGCGCGCGACTGGTACGCGGGCAAGCTGCGCGGCCTGCTCGACATGGGAGTCGACAGCTTCAAGACGGACTTCGGCGAGCGCGTTCCGACCGATGTCGTCTGGCACGACGGCTCCGACCCCGCGCGCATGCACAACTACTACGCGCACCTCTACAACCGCACCGTCTTCGAGCTGCTGGAGAAGGAGCGCGGCAGCGGAGAGGCGGTCGTCTTCGCCCGCTCGGCGACGGCCGGCGGCCAGCAGTTCCCGGTGCACTGGGGCGGTGACTGCTTCGCCTCGTTCACGGCGATGGCGGAGTCGCTGCGCGGTGGCCTCTCCCTGTCGCTGTCGGGCTTCGGCTTCTGGTCGCACGACATCGGCGGCTTCGAGGGCACCCCCGACCCGGCCGTCTTCAAGCGCTGGCTCGCCTTCGGTCTGCTCTCCTCGCACAGCCGCCTGCACGGCAACGTCTCGTACCGGGTGCCGTGGGCATTCGGCGAGGAAGCGGTCGACGTGGCACGGAAGTTCACGCGTCTCAAGCACCGCCTCATGCCGTACCTGTACGAGGCGGCGGTTGAGGCGCACCGCACCGGCGTCCCCGTGATGCGCCCGATGCTCCTCGACTTCCCGGACGACCCCACATGCCGGGTCCTGGACCGCCAGTACATGCTCGGCCCCGACCTGCTCGTCGCGCCGGTGTTCTCGGCGGACGGCGACGTCGAGTTCTATCTGCCCGAGGGCACGTGGACGCGGCTGCTGACGGGGGAGCGGGTCGAGGGCGGGCGCTGGCTGCGCGAGACCCACGGTTTCGACAGCCTGCCGCTGTTCGTCCGTCCCGGCGCGGTCGTCCCGCTCGGCGCGGACGACCGGCGCCCCGACGGCGACTGGACGGACGGCGTCACTCTGCTCGTCGCGCCGGGCGCGCGAGACGTGACGGTGACGGTGCCGGACCACGGCGGGAGCACCGCCGCCGCGTACCGGGTGCGCCGGGACGCCGTCGACGGGGCAGTCACGGTGGAGGTCGCAGGAACGAAACTCCCTTACGAGGTAAGGGAGTTGTAGTCCGTTCGGTGTGCTCGGTCAGGAGACGGCGGTGCCCGTCACCGTGTCTCCCGACCGCGTCACCTGGTACGTGACGGTGGCGCCGCTCCAGAAATGGAAGGTGAGAGTCACCGGCACACCGTCCTTGAGAGAGTTCAGGAAGTCGGCGGTGAGCCTGAGCGTGCCGCCGTCGTAGTCCGGGGCGAACGCGGTGCCGAACTGCTGGTACGACGTCCAGTCGGCCGGACCCGCGTTGGCGCCGTCGGCGTATCTGGCCTCCATGGTCGCGAGGGAGTCGCCCCGGAACCGGGCGGGGGCCGCGAAGGAGGAGGTCGTCCCCGTCGTGTCCGCGAGCAGCGGCGGGTCATACGTCGTCACGTCGATCCGCCACGGCACCCCGGACGAGAACCGGGCCTGAAGCGTGGCGTTCACCCCGTACGCGCGGTCCCCCGTCAGCCGCTTCAGAGCGGCCGCCGTCAGCGTGAGCCGGTCACGGGACACGGTGTAGTCGACGCCTTGGGCGAGCTTCTTGCCGCCCAGCCAAAGCCCCCTGAACGATGTGCCGTTGAGGTTGAGGGTGAGCGACTGGTCCGTGACCGGGTCGGCCTTGCGGACGTACACCTTGCCGGACGAAGCGGTACCCGAGCGCGTCGTCCAGCTCGACTTGACGAGAGCGAAGAGGGCGGGGTCGCGCCAGCGCAGCGTCTCACGGTTCAGCAGCGAGAACGGGTCCCACAGCGCGGTGGTGACGCCGTTGACGCGGGCTGTGTGACCGAGCGCCTCGAAGTACTTCAGGGCCTCGCCGCGCTCGACATAGTCCTGATGCGTGTAGTCCGGGTAGCTCAGGAGCCCGTACTCGCCCAGGTACACCGGAATGCCCTTGGCGACGAACGTGTCGTGCATCCGCGCGAAGGCGTCGGTCATGTCCTGCTGGACGGTGGCGTCGAAGCGGGTGTAGCCGGCGATGTTCACGCTGAACGGCCAGAAGCTGTAGTAGTGCACGGTCGCGACCAGGTTGGGGTCGTCGAGCCCGTCGATGGTGGCTGCCAGGTCGTCCATGAGGGTCTGGTCCGGAGTGGCGCCGACGGTGGGCAGGACGAGGAGGCGCTGCGCGTTCGCGCCGCCCGACGCGCGCACGATGCTGTGGAACGAGGTGTTGAGCTCGTCGACCAGCGCCGTCTTCCGGGCGTCGTCGGCGTTGTCGAAGGCCGGTTCGTTGATGCTCTCGAAGAGCAGAGTGCGCGGTTCGTCCTTGAACGCAGTGGCGATCTGCTGCCAGGTCGCGTCGTAGCGGGCGAGCACCTGGTCGTGGTCGGTGGACATCTTGTTGATCCACTGCCAGGAGTCGTGGTGCATGTTCAGCACGACGCGCAGACCGTCCGCCTGGGCCCAGTCGACCACCTGCCGAACCCGGCTCAGGAACGCGGCGTCGATCGTGTAAGGCGCCTGGTCCGACTGGTGGTTGCCCCAGGTGACGGGGATGCGCACGCTGCGGAAACCCTGGCTCCTGACGGTGTCGAAGAGCGCCTTGGTGACCGGCGGGTTGCCCCAGGACGTCTCATCGGGGACGGCGTCGAGGGTGTTGCCCAGGTTCCAGCTGGGCTGCATGGCGGCGACGGTGTCCATGGCGGAGGCGGCCGCGGCCGGAGCCGGGCGGGCAGCGGCCACAGCCCCTGTCCGGGAGGTGCTGACGGTGGTGAGCAGGGCCAGGAAGAGGCCCGCCAACCGTCCGACGCGGCGTCTGCGGCTCCGTGCTTGTCTCATACGGGGTCCCTTTCAGCGGCTGGGTTCGGTGGTCCCGGTCAGCAGCCGGGTTCAGACGGTGAGCGGCTCGTAGCGGAACCAGTCGAAGTGGGCGGTGCCGTCCGCGGCGTACAGGCCGATGACGCGGCCGGTGAATCCGCCTGCCACCTCGGTCGACAGATAGCGGCCGTCGAGGGCCGCGAGCGTGGTGAACGTGCCGTGCGGATCCTCGACGCCGAACGCGACCGTGTCCGGGCCGGTGCGCGCGTCGTGCGGGGTGTCAGTGGGCGTCACGTCGACGCCCAGCACGAGCGGCCCGCCGACTGTCGCGCGGGGTGCGGAGGCCACCACGGTGCGCAACGGTCCGACGCGGGCGATCACCCGTACTTCGGCGGCGTCGGCCTCGATCTCGTAGTGGTGCCGCTCGTCGAGCCGGACCGCTAGGCCGCCGGTGCCGTCCGCCGGGTCGAGGTGGGCGCGGACGCGGCAGGAGAGGTGCTGCTGCCGGTGGCCGACGAAGGTGACGTCGGCGGCGTCGGGCCCGGCCCCGAGGGCGTGGAGCGTCAGCCGGCCGGGTCGTTCCTTCGTGGTGCAGTGCTGTGGTGAGCGGTGGCGGAGCGAGATCCAGGAGGGTTGCAGATCGGCGTCGTCGAAGTCGTCCGTGAAGGCTTCGGCGGAGGCGGGCGCGGGCCCGGCCGTCACGGGCGGGCCGACGACCGGCCAGCCGTCCTCCCAGGTGACGGGCGCGAGGAAGGTCTCGCGGCCGAGTACGTGCCAGCCGGGGGTGCCGCCGCGCGGCCGCACCCCGAGGAACACCATCCACCACGTGCCGTCGGGCGCCTGCACCAGGTCGGCGTGGCCGGTGTTCTGTACGGGGTCGTCGGTGCTGCGGTGGGTCAGGACCGGATTGGCCGGACAAGGTTCGAAGGGGCCGGTGGGCGCGGGGCCCCGGGCCACGGAGACGGCATGACCACGCTCGGTGCCGCCCTCGGCGATCAGCAGGTACCAGTGGTCGCCCACGTGGTGCAGGTGCGGCGCCTCCGGGGCTTTGGCGCCCGGTGTGCCGGACCACAGCGGGCGCGGCTCGCCGATCGTCTCACCGGTGTACGGATCGATGCGGACCTGGGAGATCCCGGCGACCGTGACCCAGCACGCGCCGTCCTCGTCCCAGGCGAGATCCGGGTCGATGCCGGGGACACCGGGCAGCGGGACCGGGTCCGACCAGGGGCCCGCCGGGTCGGTCGCGGAGACGAGCAGATTGCCGCCGCCCGAGCTCACATTGGTCACGATCAGCCAGAAGCGACCGTCGTGATGGCGCAGCGTCGGCGCGTAGATCCCGGCGGAGGAGGGTGTGTCCCAGGGCAGCCGCAGCTGTGCGGGCCGGTCGAGGACGTTGCCGATCTGCCGCCAGTGCACCAGGTCGCGACTGTGGAAGAGCGGCACCCCGGGGACGTACTCGAAGCTCGAGCACGCGAGGTAGTAGTCGTCGCCGACGCGGCAGACGCTGGGGTCCGGGTGGAACCCGGGGATGACCGGGTGTGAGTCTGCCATGCTGTGTCTCTCCGTGATGTCGAAGCGCTTCGATTCGCGGGGAGGATATGCACGGCGGTGATGGCGTGCAAGGGGTTGAACAGGACAGAAGAAGGCCCTGAAGTCCCTTCGTGCTTACGGGACTTCAGGGCCACGGCATCATCGATGCGCTTCAACAGGCAGTCGTTGGGGAGTTCCTGCTCGTACGGCAGGCACAGGACGAGCCCGGTCCGCCCGCGACGACTGCGAGCCTGATGGTGAAACCGGCTGTCAGTACGCGCCGTTCACGTTGTCGATCGAGCCGTACTTGGCGGCCGCGTAGTTGCAGGCGGCGGTGATGTTGGCGACGGGGTCGTAGCTGTTCATCGAGGTACCGGCCACGTGGTAGGCCTTGAACGTGGGGTCGATGACCTGCAGGAGCCCCTTGGACGGGGTACCTGCGACAGCGTTGGAGTCCCAGTTGTTGATGGCCAGCGGGTTGCCGGAGGACTCGCGCATGATGTTGCGGTGGATGCCCTCGTACGAGCCGGGAATCCCGTGCTTGGCCATGATGTCGAGCGACTCCTTGATCCAGCCGTCGAGGTTGTTGGTGTAGGTCTTCTTCGCAGGGGTGGCGGTGAGCGCGGTCCGCTGCTCGGAGCGGTCGGCCCGCTCGGCGGACGCCCTGGTGGCCGCGGGCTCGGCCGGGCTCTTCGTGCCGAGCGTGAGCTTGATGCCGGGGTGGATCAGCCCCGGGTTGTCACCGACGGTGGCTCGGTTGTCCTGGTACAGCTTCTTCCAGCCGCCGCTCAGAGAGTGCTCACGGGCGATCTTGGCGAGGGAGTCGCCCTGGGCGACGACGTACGTCGTGGGGGCCGCGGCGCTCTTTGCAGCCGGGACGCCCTGGGCCGCACCGGCGCTGGTCGCGCCGAGCACCGGGAGAACGAGCACAGCCGCGCCCGTGCCTGCGACGGCGATTCCCCGGGTGAGCGAGATGGACTTGATGCGGCGGTGCTTTCCCTTTGCGGGCATGTTCTGTTTCCTCTCCGTCGCCTACGAGGTGAGCTGTCGGGTTCGGACGGGAGATGTCCGGACGCACTGCGAATGCGACTTCACCCCGAGCCGTTCCGGAAACCGGATCGGCGGCTTAACTGGGTCCCCCGCTCCTGCCGTGCGTAACCGAGTGGGTGGGGTTCCGGACAGCGGCAGGATTCGGCGTTCCATCCGGATTGACGGTGACATTAGGCGAGAAGGAGCGGGCGGAACAAGACCAGAATTCCCACAGGGGAATGTGAGAGCCCTTTCTCTGGCCACGGGAGCCCGCCGCTCTGTTTGATCGAAAAGCCCAACCTTCTTTGTGCGGAAGGGAAGTGGGCTCAGCGGAGCTCGGAGCCGGCGCCCGTCCCTGTGACAGGACTCACTGAAGGGGATACGGGTCGGGATGCCATTAGATTGCATATCAGAGTGCGATATTTCGCGTGAATGCCTCCGATATGGACAGAGCGTTTTGTACGCGGCTAATGGCGTGAAATGGCAAATTCTAAGGCAAGACGGACATACTGTCGTGTCGCTTTTGGTACCTTATGTGGTGAATTACGGTGAATATCGGTCGGGGGGTGCGGGCCGAGGAATGCCCCCTGCAGGGCTCATGGGCAGGTGTCGGTCGGGGTGGTGCCTGAACGTCGCCGTGTGCGGTTCGGCAGAAAGATCGACTGAAGCGAGGGCGACGGGCTCCGTCATGCGAGTACACGTCGCGTAGACCTGCTGATCTCGCGGAATACCCCGGGCTCAGCAGTGAAGGCTCTTATGCGGCACCTGGAGATCTTTGCCGGCTCAGGATGTGCGTGAGCTGAGGAAAGGGTCTGCAGGTGATGGGAAGTCAGTTGGGTCAGTTGCCGATCGTCACCGATATGCCGGTGAAGGTCTCGGCTCGGACCGGGAGGAAGCTGCTGAAGTCCTCTGCCGACTACGGACTTCCGGGGAGGCGCCCCTTCGCGTGGGACCTGGTCAATCCCGGGCCTCAGTGGTCGATTTGGCCGGGGACGGGAACTCGGCACGCGCCTGCACCGGGTCGGACTCGAACCGAAGACCCGCCGCCAAGAAGCCCAGGAACAGAGGCAGTTACCCCGGTGCGTGGAACGTACCGGCAACGTCGGAGTTGCGGCACCGTTCGGACGGAGGAGAAACTCGGCTGGGAGCGCCACTAAAGGCTGTTCCGAAATGATCCGCGAGTTCGTGAGGGTTCGGCCGTCTGCCGAAGATGCGGGTGCTCTTTTCGGCAAGGCCGAGATCGTGCAGCCGAGAATGGTCCGGTGCACGCTTTTGCTTGCCTTTGATTCGCCAGTCGCTCGGGATATGTGAACACTTCATCCGAGTGAAGGTGTGCTGTGCGCAAGTGCGAACGGACTTGTGGTCGTGGCGCGTTCCTGTCTTCGGGCAGGAGGCGCCGGGGTGTGCTGAGCCGCGTGACGGCCCTTCCTCAGGTCCGGTTGTGCGGCGGGCTGACGGGACGCGGCTGCTGCCGGGGGTACGCGTGCCCTCGCGGCGTGCGCGGCATCCGACCGACGCCGGGGCGGGATGCTCCGTTTCTCTGCGGGCGCCGCTACCGGTGCTCCGGGTTCTCGTAGTCGTGGCGGCAGCCGGCGTCCCAGGCGGTGCGCTGGTTGCCGTAGGCGGGGATGCCACCGAGATCCTTCAACGCCCGGGCCAGGTGCAGCAGGTTCCAGGTCATGAACGCGGTGTTGCGGTTGGTGAAGTCGTTGTCGGGGCCGCCGGAACCCGGGTCGAGATAGGAGGGCCCGGGGCCGGCCTCACCGATCCATCCGGCGTCCGCCTGGGGAGGGATGGTGTACCCCAGGTGTTGCAGGCTGTAGAGGACATTCATCGCGCAGTGTTTGACGCCGTCCTCATTGCCGGTGATCAGGCAGCCGCCCACGCGGCCGTAATAGGCGTACTGTCCTGCGTCGTTGAGAAGACTGGAACAGGCGTAGAGGCGCTCGATCACCCGCTTCGTCACGGAGCTGTTGTCGCCCAGCCAGATCGGTCCGGCCAGCACGAGGATGTCGGCGGCCATGACCTGACGGTAGAGGTCCGGCCAGGCGTCGGTCTCCCAGCCGTGCTCCGTCATGTCGGGCCACACGCCCGTGGCGATGTCGTGGTCGACGGCCCGGACGACGTCGACGTGGACTCCCTCGGCTTCCATGATCGCGGTGCTGCGCTCGATCAGGCCCTGGGTGTTGCTCGTCTCCGGCGAGCGTTTGAGGGTGCAGTTGAACACCAGCGCTCGCAGATCGTCGTACCGGGCCGGAGGTACGTCGGTGGCGGGTGACGAAGCGGTCATACGGTCCTCCCGGAGCCCTGTCGCTACATCGTGGTGCGCGGCGACTTATCCACTTTGCCCAATGCGAAGCCCGGCCGGCGGCAGCCGCCACAGCAGAACCTCCGAATGGCCCTGGTGGTCTGCACAAGCGGTCCGCTGATCCCGAACAGGAGCTGTGGGGCGATCAGAGCTCCCCTACTCCAAGGCGTGAACCGCCGCGGCGAACACCGGCGACATCCGGGACGCCGCCGGGACGACGAGACGGGCGGTGCCAGGACGGCGGCCCGCGGCCAGGAGGGCGCCGGTCAGCAGCCGGTGGCGACGGGTCAGCCGCGTCCAGTCGCGCTCGTACTCCTGCGGTCGTCCGGCGGCCAGGCAGCGCACGGCTGCCCGTGCCGTCGCAAGGCCGAGAGCGATGCCTTCGCCGGTGAGGGCGTCGAGGTAGCCCGCGGCGTCGCCGACGAGCAGGACACGGCCGGCGACTCTGCGTCGCGCGCGCTGCCGCAGGGGTCCCGCGCCACGTACGTCGGTCGCCGCCGCACCGCGGAGCGAGGCCGCGAGGGCGGGGAAGCCGGCGAGGTGCTGGTCGTAGCTGCGGCGGCAGCGACTGAGGACCGCGACGCCCACCAGGTCCTCGCCCACCGGTGTCACGTAGGCCTCGCCCTCACCGGACCAGTGGACCTCCACGAAGTCGGTCCATGGCTCGACGCGGAAGTGCCGGCGAAGTCCGTAGCGGCCGTCTTTGACGCCAGGCATCTCCAGTCCCACCGTCCGCCGCACAGGGGAGTGCAGTCCGTCCGCGGCGATCAGCCAGCGGGCTGTCGTGCCCGCCGCGGTGACGGAGTCAGCGCTCTGGCGGACTTCGCCGACCTTGCCCGTCACCATCCGCACGCCGAGATCGAGAACGCGCCGGTGAAGCGCGGCGTGCAGCGCCGTACGGCGGATGCCCAGCCCGCTGCGGTCGCGGAAGCACGCTTCGGCGCGCGCCGTGCCGTCCACGTAACGGATGCCGCGCAGTTCCTGGCCGGTGACCTCGATGCCCAGTCCTCGCAGCGCGGCGACACCGCTCGGCATGACGCCCTCGCCGCAGGCCTTGTCCACGGGCGCGGTGCGGGGTTCGACGACGACCGTCTCCAGGCCGGCGAGCGCGGCGTGGATGGCGGCGGCCAGACCGGCCGGCCCGCCGCCCGCCACCAGTACGTCGATCACGCCGCAGCGGACGTGGTCGAGGCGGCCAGGGCCCGGTTCTCGCAGCGGATGCGGACGGTGAGCAGAGCGGCGTTGAGCAGGGTGAACAAGGTCGCTGTGACCCAGGCGGTGTGGATCAGCGGAAGGGCGATGCCCTCGGCGACGACGGCCACGTAGTTGGGATGCCGCAGCCGGCGGTACGGGCCTCCTGTCACCAGAGGCAGTCCGGGTACGACGATCACCCGGGTGTTCCAGCGGGGCCCGAGCGTGCCGACGCACCACCACCGCAGGGCCTGGGCAGCCGCGAACAGGACGAGCATCGGCCAGGCCAGTGCCGGCAGGAAAGGACGGTCCGCCAGCCATACCTCGTAGAGGCAGCCGCCCAGGAGCCCGGTGTGGAGGGCGACCATCGCCGGGTAGTGGCCCTGGCCGGAGACAGTTGCCCCGCGGGCTGCGCTCCACCGTTCGTTGCGACGGGCGACGACGAGTTCAGCGACGCGCTCGCCGGCGACGGCGGCCACCAGCAGTCCGTACCAGATCATGTGTCCTCAGTCCTCCGAGATCCGAACTACCAGCGCAGCAATACGAGTTCGCAAGCGAAGCCGGGCCCCATGGCGAGCAGCACACCCGGCGTGCCCGGCGGCGGACGGTGGTCCGCCAGGGTGTCGCGCAGCACATGCAGTACCGACGACGAGGACAGGTTGCCGACCTCGGCCAAGTGACGCCAGGTCACATCGAGTGCGTCACAGGGAAGGTCGAGGGCCTCGGCGACAGCCTCCAGCACCTTGGGGCCGCCAGGGTGGCACACCCACGCAGTGACGTCCTTCCTCTTCAGCCCGTGGTCTGCGAGGAACCCCTCGACGTCATCGGCGAGGTGACGGCGCATGACGTCGGGGACCCGAGGATCCAGGACGACCCGGAAGCCGGTGTCCCTCACGTCCCAGCCCAGGAAACGCCCGGTGTCGGGATAGAGGTGGCTGCGGGTGTCCACGATCGTCGGGCCGGCGGTCTCGGCCGGGCGGTGCGCCCCGAACCCGACGACCGCGGCGGCCCCGTCGCCGAACAGCCCGGTGGCGACCAGGTTGGCCATGGTGGCGTCATTGCGCTGGAAGGTGAGCGAGCACAGTTCGACCGACAGGAGCACCGCCACGTGGTCGGGCCGGCCGACGAGGTAGTCGTGCATGCGTGCCAGGCCGGCGGCGCCACCGGCACAGCCCAGTCCGAACATGGGCAGTCTTCTGACGTCCCGCCGCAGTCCGAGGCGCACAGCGAGCCGGGCATCGATCGACGGGGTGGAGATGCCACTGACAGAGGTGAAGATCAGCAGGTCCACGTCCGCCGCCGACAGCCCGGCCAGGCGCAGTGCGTCCCGCACGGCCCGGCCGCCCAGGTCGGTGGCGGCGGCGATGAAGACGTCGTTGGCCGCGCCGAACCCGTCCAGTTCCCCGTACTGGTCGAGGGGCAGCGTCATGTGGCGCGAGTCGACCCTGGCGCTGCGGTGCAGCCGGTCCAGGACCCTGCGGTCGGTGCCCTCGGGCAGGCACGTGCGGGCCACCATGTCGGTGATCTCGGACTGGGCACGACGGTGCGGTGCGAGGGCGCCGTGAACGGCAGCGATCCGCGTCATAGGTTCCCGTCCGATGACCGACTGGGCTGGCTTGCTCTCCACGTGTTCCCCACGCCGCACGCTCGCCACCAGGGATCGCCCGTCCGGCCGTTCGGCTCCGGGCGCGTGGTCAGGGCGGGCGGGGCCGGGGAGTCTACGATCGGCCAGGTGGGCACTCCCGAGCATGCGGCGGCCGACGGCACGACCGTGAGTCGGACGGGCCGGGCGGTCGGCCTGGCCGGTTCCTGCCACCCCGCACCCGTGGTGGTCGTCACCGCTTTGACGGCCGTGATGGTTGTGACCTCCGGCCAGGGCCCCGCGCGTCTCGTCCTCACCACGGTCGCCGTTCTGGCAGGTCAGCTGTCCATCGGATGGTGCAACGACGCCTTCGACGCACGCCGGGACATCGCCGCCGGCCGGCAAGGCAAACCCGTCGTCGACGGCTCGATCGAGGTGAGGCATGTGTGGGTGGCCGCCTACGTCGCGCTGGCGCTGTGCGTGCCGCTGTCGCTGGCCTGTGGTGTGCGGGCGGGCGCGGTGCACCTCGTGGGCGTGGCGGCGGCGTGGGCGTACGACCTGCGACTCAAGGCGACGGCATGGTCCTGGCTGCCGTACGCGGTGGGCTTCGCCACGCTCCCGTCGTTCGTGGCGCTGGGACTGCCGGGGCAACCGTGGCCGCCCTGGTGGGTCGTCACCGCCGGTGCGCTCCTGGGAGTCGGAGCCCATCTGGGCGATGTGCTGCCGGACATCCGCTCGGATCTGGCGCTGGGTGTACGGGGATGGCCGCACAGATTCGGCCCTGATGGTGCGCGCCTGCTGCTCCCGGTCCCGCTGGTGGCCGCGACGGCCGTTCTGGCACTGGGCCCCGCCGGCCCGCCCGACAGATGGGGAGGGATGGCCCTCGCGGTGGCTGTCCTGGTCGCGGCGACGGGGACGGTAATGGGGCGCCGCCGGGAGCGGACGGCGTTCGGTGCAGCGGTGGTCGTGGCGGCGGTGGACGTGGCGTTGCTCGTGCTGCGGGGCACTGGGGTCAGGTGATCGTCGGGCGGCCTTCGCCGGGGCCGGCCCTGATGGCTGGGGCATAATGCGCCCATGGATCATGGACCAGCGCGGGCGTTCGTCGATTCCTGGGTGACGGCGTGGAACGCGCACGACTTGGACGCTCTGCTGTCGCACTTCGCCGACGACGTGACGTTCCGGTCGCCGGTAGCGGCTCAACTGCTCGGCAATGACGGGGTCATTCGCGGTAAGGACGCGCTGCGCGCCTACTGGACGGAGGGCCTGCGGCGCATCCCGGACCTGCGGTTCGAGGTGGTCGGATCGTACGTCGGCGTGGACTGCCTGGTCATCAACTACCGCAACCAGAAGGGCGGACTGGTCAACGAGGTGCTGATCTTCGAGGGTCCGCTCGTCGCCGAGGGATACGGAACCTACCTGGGCGACGACGCCAACCCCGCTGGGGCACGCTGAGCTTTTCGTACGGAGCGAAGGCCCGCCCGGGAACGAAGGCCGCTACGACAACAGCCGCGTCGCGGTGGTGGAATTCGGGCCGCGATGGCGCGCCTGGGCCGTGACCGCCGGCGGCGCGAGTGGACACCCCGACTCACGACACTTCCCCCCGACTGATCGACCTGGCGGGGCTCAACTGCGCGGCGGTGGCCTGCTTGTCGGCCCGCTCTCGATGATTGATTCTGCTTGGAGTAGCACCTTTACGAGCATGTATTGACACTCCTCGGGTGGGGCGCCATAGTCTTCCGCAGGCAATTGGGCCGCGGAGTTTTGACGAACGAAGAATGTGACTACTCGTGCGGCAACGGTCGCTGCAGTGTTCCTTCGGGGCACGTCACAGCACGTTGCTGCGCTGCCACTTTGTCAGGTCCATGCCGAACCCCCACCGGTGATGGCCTTCCCTCCCACGTCGATCGGAGAGAACTCGGCACGGGGGCACCGGTGCCCGGAATGCGCGCAGAAGCGGGACACGAGGTGGACGTCGGCCCGGGAGTCGGGCGACAGGGCCACCTCGGTCGTATCGCGGACACCACGGCGTGGTCGTTACCGCCCCCGGCGGTCACGCGAGAAGGCGGCCCTCAGACGTTCACGACCCTGCTCACCTTCAACACCCCCTTGAGGAGCATCAGATGAAACGAGCGTTGACACGTATCGCGGTGGCATCCCTCGCCGCACTCGTCCCGTTCATCGCGGCACCTGGCGCACAGGCGCAGACCTTCGGCGGGAACGAACTGCTGTCGTGGACGGTGAGCGGGGCTCCCAGTGGGGGCCTGACCTCCCTCAACTTCCCGATCACCGTGAACACCGGCACCGCCCATGTGGCCGGGACCTACTTCGCGATGCAGTACGGGTTCACCGGGCAGAGTGACATCGGGTACGCAGGACTGCAGCCGCGGCCGGATGCGAACGGGCACCAGCGCCTGCGTGGGGTGTTCTCCTCCTTCATCAGCGGCACGACAAGCACCCACGCCAACTGTTCCGACGGGGCTGACGGCGGCGCAGGCGTCAGCTGCGGAGTGGACTTCGACGCCGTGTACGGCCACACCTTCCGCGTCGAGATCACCCAGGCCGGCACGGACACCTGGTCGGGCACCGTCGTCGACACCAACAACGGACAGCGAATCCCCGTCGGCACCTACAAGTTGCCCGCAGGCTCCGGCAACCTGAAGGCCTCGCAGTCGGGCTTCATCGAGTACTACAACGTGCCCAGCTGCGACCAACAGCAGCGGTACGACGTCACGTTCGGCGCGCCGTCCTCCGGCTCCCTGGCCGGCACGACCAAGTGGGTCAAGGAATACGGAGAGTGCGCCGGCTACGGCAACACCCAAGTGACCACGGTCGGTACAGGCGTGCACGTGACCCGCGGCAGCGCGGGCTAGCACGCCAAGGGCAGGACTTCGACGTCGGCCCTCGGGGCGATGTCACGGCTGCTGGATCGACCTCGGGCTGATGGCTTGCCAGGGGCGGCCTCCCGGAGGCCGCCCCCTCGACCAAGCGCCTGCCACCGACGCGACCTGTAACGTCGACACACATGACAGCAGAGTCACCGGCGCAGACTGTGCAACGCTTGTTCCCGCTGCTCGCCGAGGGGAAGAGTGCGGAGGCGGCGGCGCTGTTCGCCGACTCGGTGTCGTTCTCCATCTCGCATCCTCCGGGCATTCCCTGGGTACCGGAGGTCGACTCGGCGGAGGGTATGCGAGGGTTCTTCGAGCTGCTGCAGACGCATGTGCAGGCCAAGGAGTTCGACCTCCGATAGGTCATCGCCGAGGGCGACGATGTAGTGCTCATCGGACGCATGGTCTCCGAGGTCAAGAAGACGGGCCGGGACATCGACACCGCGTTCGCCCTGCACACCACAGTCCAGGACGGACGGATCACCCGCTACCACCTATACGAGGACAGCTACGCCGTCGCCAAGGCCTACTTCGACGACTGATCGCCAGGCGGGCACGCTCAGCTTCTGACCTCTGCCCAGCGACCACCGCAGAACTCAGCCGACGGCTCTCACGGAACTGCACCACCACCTGAGCACCCGAGACCTCGCTTTCAGCACCGCGCCGAGTCGAATGCCTGCCGCTGCCCCTGTCCCTGCCGCAGCCGCTGCGCGGCGGGCATCAACGGCGCCTTGCGCTCGCGCCGCAGCCAGGCTTCGGCCCTGCGGTCCGTCGCGGTCAGGGTGCTTTGAAGAGAGCTGGGAAGCGCGGAGCGAGCCAGGGCTTGCGCCCCCTGACCAGGATGCGGCCCCGCGCGAGGGGGCCCCACTGGCCACAGCGCCCGAGCGCCATCAGGAGAAAGGTGACCGGCTCGATGAGGATGGTGCAGTCCGCGCGCCCCGGGAGCCGCTCGCCGACCGACACCGCGCCCGCGGCCACCCGCACGTCGAACCGGCCGCCACCCCACAGGCGGATCGCGTAGCGGACGCTCAGCCTGGCGGTTCCGGACGGGTCGGTCACCCGTGGCATCGCCGTCAGCAAGAAGGGCAGTGTCAGCCGCACCCGCTCCCGGTCGATCATGTGCGCACGTCCCAGCGCGCGGGCGAGATCGTATCCGTGTCCCAGCATGTGCGTGAGCAGATACGAGCCCAGCACATCCGGTTCCATCGGACCCAGCGGACTGACCACGGTCCCTTCCGTGCTCCGCTCCTCCAGCGCCCTCAGACACGCGGCGGCCTGCTCCACGATCATCCCGGCCAGCGGCTCGGCCTCCCGCTCACCGAACGCGGCGAGCGACTCCTCGTTGGCCTTGGCGAGACTCTGGGGTGTGCCGTCTCCGTAACTGCGCGCATGTCCCGCCGCGATGTCAGCCATCAGCTCGTTGGCCAGCGCCAGATGCGCGGCCGCCTCCCCGACGCTCCACGTCGACCCAGGCACCCGAAGCCCCGTGTCGGCGCCGGCGCGCAACAGCGCGGCTATCTCCTCGGCCGTATCCCGTATCGCCGCACCGAGCCCCTCGGGCACCGCGCTCCGCGTGTCCGGCCCCGCCACTGGTTCCATGCCGTCCCGTCCTGATGTGAGTCCCCGCCCCCGGTGTTCCGCCCGCAGACTCTCACGGATCACCCGGCCCGCAGCAGCCCCGGTGCCCATGCCGGCCCTGGTCGAGTCGTGGCAGGGCCGGCGTTCGGAACTGGAGGAGAGCCCGATGGGGACGCTTCCTTGGGTGCTTGTCCGCGAGCGTCGGACCAGGGCCACGACTTGGGCGCCCGCCGACGAGATGCGGTCTGTCTGGTGGTTGGCGGTATGAAGGCCGGGTACTCGAGGTGCACGTGAAAGGTGGCGAGGCAGAGATTCGCCCGGCGGCGTACGCGGTGATCCGCGAGTCCGGTGAGGGCCGTCCCCGACATCAATCGTTTGCACCGGTCCCTGTCGTTGGCGGTCTGCCGTGATGGCTGCGGGTGATCTCCTCGGCTGGTCCGGCCTGGCTGGGTGCGTCCGGCCTCAGCCTCTCGGGCCACGAGAGGCGGTGCTCACGCGGTACCCAGCGGCCTCCAGAGCCCTGGCTGGGAAGGCGGATTCGAACGATGGCGCGGATCTTCGTCGAGGGCGATGACGTGGTTGTGCATCTGTCGTGGCGGGAAAAGGCGGCCGCCCGCCACGGCAATGTGCGCGCGCCGCTGACCGCGGTGAGCCGGGTGACGGTCGAACCCGACTGGTGGCGGGCTCTGCGCGGTGTCCCACAGAGAGGCGTTTGGATTCCAGCGACCTGGTGCATCGGCACGCGCAGCCACCAAGGGGGGATGGATTTCGTGGCCATACGGTCAGGCAGGCCTGTCGTGTGTGTCGAGCTGCGGAGCTCCTCCCCTTCCTCCTTCAGCCTCTTCGGCGTCTCTGTTCACACTCGCGCGGAAGCCGCGAGCACGACGCAGGCGATCTGCGCAAAGGCACCGGAGATCGACACATCCACGCCTTGGCGGCAGCCGCTTCCGGTCCCCGAGGAGAACGGTGCAGCGGACGGCAGGTTGCCGGAGAGGCGTCGCTGATGAGCTCGTCGACGCTCGGCTCAGCTCTGGTGACCCGTCGAAACCAGCCACCGCCAGCGCCGGCGTTCCGTGACGAGGCTCGCGGCGGCCAGCAGCGAAACGAGGACCGCTGACCAGACGGGCCACGCCAGCCATGCCGATATCACGGCTGCGCCGAACTGAAGCAGTACCAGCAGGATCGTGACCGAGCCCGGCACCGGGACGAGTACCTGCGCCTTGTCGCCGGGGGTTGAGAAGACGGTGGGAAGGCCGATCAGAATCATCACCGCCAGGACAGCGAGCAGCCAGGACTGTCCCCACAGCGCCCATGGGGTGGCCACCCAGGCGATGAGCTCCATGGAGAAGCGCAGGGCTGACGCGATGCGGTCGTCCGGTCGTTCCACAATTCCCCCCAGGCAGCGATGACAGCCACCGCCGGAGGATGTCACGGCGCTGGATCGGCCGGTACTGATTTCGGCGACCAGGATGGGCAGGCCCGCCGGCGTAAGCGCTCAGCCAGAGCCAGAGCCAGAGCCAGAGCCAGAGCCGGGGTCATGTGCCCTGGGAGTCTGACCTCTTGACCAGCGAGGTACATCTCCAGGTCAGACCGATGGGGTACTCGGTGCGCGCTGAGGATGCCGCGACGGCGTGGTCGACCGGCTCACCATCGACGCGATGAGGGCTGGGTCGCTCAGGCGGCGGGTTCATTTGCAAGATCCATGTGGCCAGTGAGCGCGGACGACGTCCGCTCGCGTTCGTCATCACGCCAGGGCAGTGGGGTGATGCCCCGCAGTTGATCCCAGTGCTGGAGTGCGCTCGCGTGTCCAGGCCTTGTGGCACGCATCCGCGACCCGGCCGGACCACCTCGACCTCAGCCTGAAGCCCTATACAAGGTGCGGCTCGCTCAGCACTGCGACAATACGAAGAGGGACTGCGAAGAGCCAGCTGAATCCCCGGGTGCACATGTTCGACGTGCGTGTGGCCTCGTCCGGAGTGCGGATCCATGACGTCCCGCTCGACGGACGACGAATTGGCCCGCTGAGGCCTGGGCGACCGTCAGGAGGCCCTGCCTCATCCCGGGAACGAAGGGGCGGAGTCCGCCTGGACAGCGGAAAGGCCTGGTGTGAAGCCCGTGAAGCCGAGCATTGACTACCAGGCGTTGTTCGCGGCCACGCCGAGCCCTTATTTGGTGCTGCGCCCTGACCTGGTGATTGTCGACGTCAATGACGCGTACCTGCGGGCTACTGACCGGACCAGGGAGGATCTGGTCGGCCAGTACCTGTTCGATGCCTTCCCGGACAATCCGGCGGACGCTACCGCGGACGGTGTGCGGAATCTGGGCGCCTCGCTGCGGCGGGCGCTGCAGTCCAAGGAGCCGGACACGATGGCGGTACAGAAGTACGACATCCCCGTCCCGTCCCGGCCCGGGGCGTTCGAGGAGCGATGGTGGTCGCCGATCAACACTCCCGTGCTGAGGCCGGACGGGCAGGTGGCGTGGATCATCCACCGTGTGGAGGACGTGACCGAATTCGTCCGCTCCCGCACCGCTCCGACGGGCGGACCGCGGGGCAAGCGGGTAGCGATGGAGGCCGAGCTGTACGCGCGGGCGCGGGAGCTGCAGCGGCTGAACGAGGAATTGCGCCAGGCGCACGCCCGGGAACGCAAGGTCGCCGTCGCCCTGCAGGAGGCCATGCTGCACTCGCCCGACCTGGACCGGCACCGGAATATCGCGGTGCGCTACCTGCCCGCGGTCGGGTCGCTGAACGTGTGCGGCGACTGGTACGACATCGTGGATCTGCCCGATGACACATTCGGCGTCGCGGTCGGCGACGTCGTCGGCCACGGCCTGGAGGCCGCCGCCGTCATGGGCATGCTCCGCAGCGCGCTGAGCGCCGCCGTCCGGGCTCTCCATGAGCCGGCCAAGTCGCTGGAGGTCCTGGGCCTGTACGCCCGATCGGTCGAGGGCGCGCTGGTCACCACCGCCGCCCAGGCCGTGATCGCCCCCCGCCATCGCCGGATCGCCTACAGCAGTGCCGGTCACCCTCCGCCCGTCCTGGCGCACCCCGACGGCACCAGTGACCTGCTGGACCAAGCCACCGACCCCCCGCTGGGCGCCCGCCCCGAACACGTCCCCCGCCCCCAGGCCACCCTGCGATACACCCCCGGTGACATCCTCGTCCTCTACACGGACGGGCTCATCGAACGCCGGGGCGAGGACATCGACGCAGGCCTCAGCCGGCTCACCGACGGTCTCGCCCGTTATGCCCGCCTGGGCCCAGACCGCCTCGCCGATGCCCTGCTGGGCCACCTCGGGGTGCGTGGCGGCGCCCAGGACGACATCGCCCTGATCATTGTGCGCCTCTGAGAGCGTGCCCAGGCCGCGAGGTGATGTCGCTCCGTGAACCTCTTGCTGCACTCACTGTCCGTTCAGGAGTTCTCCCTCGACGTGTTCCAGGGATGGCTTCAGCGAGCGGGAGGGATCGCGCGGTTCACCCTGGCCGCAGCAACTGCGCCTTGACGGGCGCCTGTCTCGGCGTGGTCGAGACGGGAGAGATCCGGGCCTGCGACCCCATCGAGCGCGTGCACCGGCCCGCAAGGTGACTGCCGCGCTCGTCTTCTCCGCGGTGAGCCTCGTCGGACCCTTGTGGAGCAAGGCGGAGAGGGACGAGTAGCCGCCAGGGTGATGCGTCGTCGCCGAAGCGCTAGAAGAAGCGCCAGGGCGACCTGACGCTCGGCCATCGCTATACCCCGGGTGCACCTTCAACGAAATTGTTGACAATTCTGTTGCCCTAGATTTAGCTTTGACAAGCACTCACCCAGGGAGGGCAAGCGATGCCGGACCAACCCCGTTCAGGCACCGGAGAGCAGGCCAAGCAGCAGGCGTTGACGCAGCTCAGGCAGGCGATTCTGCAAGGCGACATGGCACCGGCCCAACGGCTGGTGGAGAACGAGCTCGCCGAGGAGTTCGGTGTGACGCGGGCCAGCGTCAGAGCGGCTCTGATCGATCTGGCGGCGGAAGGGCTGGTCGAGCGGATCCGTAACCGCGGCTCGCGGGTGCGGGTGGTGACGGTCGAGGAAGCGGTGGCCATCACTGAGTGCCGTATGGCCCTGGAAGGGCTGTGCGCGGCCAAGGCGGCCGTCGCGGCCAGCGACGAGCAGCTGGCCCAGCTGGCCGACGTGGGTGCCGCGATGACGAAGGCGGTCGCCGACGGCGAGCCGGTGACGTACTCCGAACTCAACCAGCAACTCCATTTCCTCATCCGGGAGTTCTCCGGTCAGCCGGTGGCTCTGGAACTCCTGGACCGGCTCAACGGGCAGCTGGTGCGCCACCGGTTCCAGCTCGCGCTGAGACCGGGACGCCCGCAGCAGTCCCTGGGTGAACACCTGGCCATGATCGAGGCGATCACGGCCAGGGATCCGAAGGCCGCGGAGGCGGCCGTCCGTGCCCATCTGACGGGCGTGATCGACGCGTTGCGCGAATAGCGGGCGCCGCACGACCGACGCCACGGGGGTGGGCCGACCTTCCTGTCCGACAAGGAGATTCAGCCCATGACACACGGCAAGGCGCCCACCACCCCACGATCCACCCTGGTTGTCACCGCACACGCCGGAGACTTCGTCTGGCGGGCCGGCGGAGCCATCGCGCTGGCCGCCTCGCGGAACGAGAAGGTCACTATCGCGTGCCTGACCTTCGGTGAGCGCGGCGAGTCCGCCAAGGCCTGGCGCGAGGGCAGGAAGCTTGCGGAGATCAAGGCGATACGCCGGGACGAGGCGGAGCGGGCCGCCGCTGTGCTCGGCGCCGAGGTGTGTTTCTTCGACGCGGGTGACTACCCGCTCCTGGTCACCCCGGAGCTGACCGACCGCCTGGTCGAGGTCTACCGTGCGACCCAGCCGGACGTCGTCCTCACCCACCCGGCCGAGGACCCGTACAACGGCGATCACCCCGCCGCCCACCGCATGGCCCTCGACGCCCGCGTCCTCGCTCAGGCCATCGGCTACCCCGGCCCCGGCGAGATCATCGGCGCTCCGCCGGTCTTCTTCTTCGAGCCGCATCAGCCCGAGATGAGCGGCTTCAGGCCGGAGGTCCTTCTCGACATCACAGAGGTGTGGGACACCAAGCGGCAGGCGATGGAGTGCCTGGGCGCCCAGCAGCACCTGTGGGACTACTACACGGACCTCGCCGTACGCCGAGGAGTCCAGCTCAGGCGGAACGCAGGGCCGAACCTGGGTCTGGCTCACCAGACCCTGGCCGAGGCATACATGCGCCCCTACCCGCAGATCGCGAAGGAGCTCGGCTGATGGGCGGCGTGATCATCACCGATCCCCCGAAGGCGGACCCGAAGGACGTCGAGGCGCTTGCCGGGTACGGCACGGCCACGATCTCCGAGGCGATGGGGCGCACCGGGTTCCTCGGCTCGCACCTGAGGCCGGTCCAGCAGGACACCCGGATCGCGGGCACCGCGGTGACCGTCCTGTCCTGGCCCGGCGACAACCTCATGATCCACGCGGCGGTGGAGCAGTGCGGTGAAGGCGACATCCTGGTCGTGACGACCACGTCGCCGTCCACCGACGGCATGTTCGGCGAGCTGTTCGCGACCGCGCTGCAGCGGCGCGGGGTGCGCGGCGTGGTCACCGACGCGGGCATTCGCGACACCGTCGAGCTGCGCGAGATGGGGTTCGCGGCCTGGGCGGCCGCGCTCAGCCCGCAGGGCACCGTCAAGGCCACCGGCGGATCCGTGAACGTACCGGTCGTGATCGGCGGCCAGGTGATCCGCGCCGGTGACGTGATCGTCGCCGACGACGACGGTGTCGTGGTCGTACCGCGTGCGAAGGCGCGGCAGACGGCCGAGGCGTCCATGGCCCGCGAGGCCAAGGAGGCCAGGTCCCGGGCGGCCTTCCAGGAAGGGCAGTTGGGGCTCGACCGGTACGGGCTGCGGGAGACGCTCGAGCGGCTCGGAGTCACGTACCAGTCGTACGAGGAGTACCGTGCCGGGGGTGCATCGTGAGCCCGCCCGAGGGGGTGCGCTGCATGCTGATGCGCGGTGGCACCTCGAAGGGCGCCTACTTCCTGGCCCGTGACCTGCCCGCAGAGCCGGGGGAGCGTGACGCACTGCTCCTGCGGATCATGGGCAGTCCCGACCCGCGCCAGATCGACGGGCTCGGTGGCGCGCACCCGCTCACCAGCAAAGTGGGTGTGGTGTCCGTCTCGACGTGCCCGGACGCCGATGTCGACTATCTCTTCCTTCAGGTCGCCGTCGACAAGGCCGAGGTGAGTGACCGTCAGAACTGCGGGAACGTTCTCGCCGGCGTCGGGCCGTTCGCCGTCGAGCGCGGGCTCGTGGCGGCCTCGGACAGCGAGACCTCCGTCCGGATCCGGATGCTCAACAGCGGTGACCTTGCCACCGCCACCTTCCCCACCCCGGGCGGCCGCGTCGACTACGCCGGTGGCGCGGCCATTTCCGGAGTGCCGGGGAGCGCGGCGCCCGTCGTCATCGAATTCCCTCAGGGTGCACATTCGTTGCTGCCCACCGGCCGGGCCCTGGACATCGTCGCCGATACGCCGGTGACCTGTGTGGACAACGGGATGCCGACCGTGCTGATCGCGGCCCGCGCCCTGGGGTTCACCGGTTACGAGAGCCCCGAAGAGCTGGAGGCCGACCGATCGCTCGGCGCGCTGCTGCGTGAAATCCGCCTGGAAGCAGGCCCTTTGATGGGGCTCGGCGATGCCGCGGACACAACCGTCCCCAAGCTCACCCTCCTCGCGCCGCCCGTGGACGGCGGCGCGGTGATGACGCGCACCTTCATCCCCGAACGCGCCCACACCTCGATCGGGGTTCTGGGCGCGGCGAGCGTCGCCGCCGGGCTGCGTGTTCCCGGCTCCGTCGCCGAACCCATCGCCCGGCTCCCCTCGCACGGCGACCGGGTGCGCATCGAGCACCCCACCGGGTTCCTCGACATCGAGGCAGGCGTCGAGCTCGGCGCCGGCTCAGCCGTGGCGCGCCGCACCGCTGTGGTGCGTACCGCACGAAAGATCTTCGACGGCACGGTCTTCCCGCGATCCGCGGATCCCTTCCCCCGTCCCGACTCCCAAGGAGGCAACGGATGACGAATCCGCCCCTCGGTGACATCGCCCATCTCGGCCACGTCGAACTGCTCACTCCGGACCTGGACGCCAGCGTCGGGTTCTTCACCGACTACCTGGGCCTGACCGTGAACGGCCGCTCGGGCGACTCCGTCCATCTGCGGACCTTCGACGACTACGAGCATCACAGCCTCGTCCTCACCGCGAACGACAAGCCAGGCATCCGTCGCACCGCCCTGCGCACCTCCGGAGAGGAGGCCCTGCGGCGGCGGGTCGAGGCGCTGGAGGCGGCGGGCCACTCGGGCCGGTGGGCCGAGGACGAGCCGGGCATCGGCAAGATCTACGTCACCCAGGACCCCGACGGCCACGAGATCGCCCTGTACTGGGAGAGCGAGTACTACGAGGCACCCGACGAGCTGAAGCCCGCACTGAAGAACCAGCCGCAGGCCAAGCCCAACGGGGGAGTCGGGGTGCGCCGCCTCGACCACGTCAACTACCTGGCAGCCGACGTCGCCGCCAACGCCGACTTCCACCAGCACGTCCTGGGCGCCCGTCCCACCGAGCAGATCCAGCTCGACAGCGGCACCATCGGCGCCAAGTGGCTGACCTTCACCGACAAGTCGTACGACGTCGTCTACACCTCCGACTGGACCGGCTCGACCGGTCGCCTCCACCACATCGCCTTCGCCACCGACACCCGCGAGGACATCCTGCGAGCAGCCGATCTCGCCATCGACACCGGCGTGTTCATCGAGACCGGCCCGCACAAGCACGCCATCCAACAGACGTTCTTCCTCTACGTCTACGAGCCCGGCGGCAACCGCATCGAGCTGTGCAACCCGCTCACCCGCCTCGTCCTGGCCCCCGACTGGCCGCTCATCACCTGGACCGAGGAGGAGCGGAAGAAGGGGCAGGCCTGGGGCCTGAAGACCATCGAGTCCTTCCACACTCACGGCACCCCGCCGGAGGACTGACCGACCGGCAGGACGCGCTTCAGGGGTGGGCCGCGCACGGCTGTGTGCGGCCCACCCCTGCGCGTTCCTTGATTGCTCGAAATATTGTTAACAAAACCGTTGACGTCAATTGGCCGGGTCTCTAACGTCATCCGCACGCCGGGTCCGTCGCCATCGAGCCGCTCGGCTCGCCCCCTCCCCGAAGCCGCCTCCAGGGACACCGCTGTCCCGAACGAGAGGAACCCCCGATGTCGCCCTCCACCTCAACCGCCGCCGGCAGCGCCGTGCGCGGCAACCGGCTGGCCCTGCTGGTCGTCGGCCTGTGCTGGCTGCTCGTCTTCTTCGACGGCCTGGACATGTTCGTCTACGGCTCCGTACTGCCGCACATGCTTGAGACCAAGGCGCTGGGCATCAGCCCCGGCAAGGCCGGCGACGTCGGCTCGTACGCCACGTTCGGCATGCTGATAGGCGCCCTGTGCTCGGGCACCCTCAGCGACCGGCTCGGCCGCAAGCAGACCATCATCGCCTCCACCGTGGTCTTCTCCCTGGCCTCCGCCCTCTGCGCCACGGCGGGCAGCCTCGGTGTATTCGGCACCGGCCGCTTCGTGGCCGGCCTCGGCCTCGGCGGGCTGCTGCCCAGCGCGATCACCATGGTCGCGGAGTACGCCCCGCGCGGCCGCCGCGCCTTGATCGTCGGCTCTCTGATGACCGCCCACCAGGCCGGTGGCATCCTGGCCGGCTTCGTGGCGCTGTGGACCGACAGCGACTGGCGGCTCTGCTTCTGGATCTGTGTGATCCCGCTCTTCGTCGGCGTCCCGCTGGCCGCCAGGTACCTGCCCGAATCGCTGGCCTTCCTACAGGCCAAGGGCCGTACGACAGAGGCCGCGGCGCTCGCCGACCGCTATGGCGTCGAGCTCGCCGCCCCGGGCGCCAAGCGTCCGGCGGGCGAGGGCTGGGGAGCAGTCGCCGCCCTGTTCCGCGGCAAGCTCTGGATCCAGACCCTGTTCTTCTGGCTGGCCTCCTTCGGCGGACTCCTCCTGGTGTACGGCTTCTCCCAGTGGCTGCCGTCGATGATGCGTGCCGCCGGTTACGACCTCGGGTCCGCGATCGGTTTCGTCATCGCGATCAACGCCGGTGGCATCGTCGGCATGCTGGTCGGCGGGCGGCTCACCGACAGGTTCGGCGGCTCGCGCATCTCCGCCATCTGGTTCGCCTGCACCGCTGTCGGCATCGGGGTGCTCAGCGTTCATATGCCGCTCGCGCTCACGTACATCGTGGTCTTCCTGACGGGTCTGTTCCTCTTCAGCGGCCAGGCGATGGTCTACGCCACGGTGGCGCACCGTTCGACCGACGAGAACCGTGGCACCGCCGTCGGCTGGGTCTCCGGCATGGGCCGCTTCGGCGCCGTCTTCGGGCCGTGGCTCGGCGGCCGGCTGGTCGACAACGGCTCACACACGGCGGGCTTCACCGCGTTCGCACTCGCAGGCGTCTTCGCGCTGGTCTTCATCAGTCTGACCGGGCTGCGCGGCCTGCAGCCGGCCGTCGCCGAAACGAGCGGCGCGGGCCCGCAGGTGTCCGTGGCGAGCTGACCTGAGAACCGCATGAGAAACGGGCCGGACCTCGCCGAGGTCCGGCCCGTCGCTGTCGCCGACAGCGCTTCGCCGCCTGTGGGTTTGCTTAGCATCCAGGCAATAGTCAACGTAATTGTTGACAATCTGAAACTGCCGGAATTACGTTCGCAACAGGCCCGAGATCGCGCAGGGCGCCCCGTGGAAACCGTGAAGGAGACACCGGTGAAGCACAAGGCAGTGAACCGCAGGTCCGTCGTCATAGGGATCGGTGCGGCCGCAGGTGCCGCGGCGACCGGCGGGATCGCTCTCGGCGCGCAGGCGGAAGAGACCGGGGCGACCAGGGCCCCATCGGCTCCGGCCGGCTCCGCTGGATCCCTGGCCTTCGACAAGGACGACTACACGGAACTGACGACCACCATCACCACCGACGCCGGTGACAAGCTCGTCAAATACCACTTCTACAAAGCGGTCACGTACGTCACCAAGCCGGTGGACGAGAAGTACCAATGCCTCAACGTGAGCGTCCCGGTCGAGATCGACGGCAGGACCGTCGACGCGACCCGCGCCCCGATCGTCCTCGCCAACTCGGTGGGCGGCTACATGCCTTCGTCGGTGGCGGACGCCGAGGGAGTGGGCGGTGGCGGCATGACCGGCGGCCCGGGCGGAGGCGCTCCGAGCCCCTCCGCATCGAGCGGCGCAGGATCGACCGACGTGGCGTCCGGCGGCAACGCGATGGTGAACGCCCGAGGCGGCATGGTCAACCTCGGCGAGCTGGGCCTCGCCGCGGGTTACGTCGTCGTGGAACCGGGCGCCCGAGGCCGCACCCTCACCGACTCCGAGGGCACCTACTACGGCACGGCACCCGCCGCCATCGTCGACCTGAAAGCCGCCGTCCGGTACGTGCGCGCCAACAAGGGCGCCATCCCGGGCGACACCGACCGGATCGTCTCCACCGGCACCAGCGCCGGCGGCGCCCTCTCCTCGCTGCTCGGCGCGTCCGGCGACAGCCGGATCTACTCCTCGTACCTCAGGGACATCGGTGCCGCCGACGCGAGCGACGCCGTCTTCGCCGCCGGCGCCTGGTGCCCGATCACCGACCTGGAGCACGCCGACGGCGCGTACGAGTGGAACTGGGGCACCAACGCCACGAACGCGGGCTCACAGGTCGACCCGACAGTGTCCAAGGCCCTCCAGGCCCAGTACGCGGAGTACCAGGCCTCACTCAAGCTGCGCGGCCTGAACGGCTTCGGCAGGCTCACGGCGCGCAACTACGACGCATACCTGCTCCAGCAGTACCTCCAGCCGTCCGCCACCACCTACCTGGCAGGCCTCTCCGACGCCGACCGCACGACGTACCTGGCCGCCAACCCGTTCATCACCTGGACCGCCGGCAAGGCCACCTTCACCTGGGACGACTTCCTCACCCACGTCGGCGCACGCAAGAAGTCCGCCCCGGCCTTCGACGCCTTCGACCTGTCGGCGGGGGAGAACAACGAGTTCGGCGCGGGCACCACCCAGTCCCGCCACTTCACGGCTTACAGCCTCAAGAACGACACAACAGGCGTCACCAGCAAGCGGCTTGAGAGCGACATCCCCGAGAAGCTCGACCTGATGAACCCGATGTACCACCTCGCCAAGAAGAACCCGGGCCGCGCCAGGCACTGGTGGATCCGACTCGGCACCAAGGACAGCGACACCTCGCTCAACATCTCCGCCAACCTCGCGGCGGTGCTGGACAACCTGGGTGACAACGTCAACCACCTCTACTACTGGGACGAAGGGCACGGCGCGAACACCGACGCCGCCGACTTCATCACCTGGATCGCCAAGGTGACGGGCCACGGGGCGAAGTAGCCACGAGCCGCGGCGGCGCGCACCGGCGCCGCCGCAGCCGCCGGGCACGGAGCAAGGCCCGCACACCGCCGACGCCCGCGGCAACGCCCGGCACAAACCTCGCGGTACGCGGACCTGTTCCGGCACGCGCTCGTTTCGCGGCGTCGACAGGCGCTCTCGTCGAGTCCGCGGTGCCGCTCACACGCCGCGCTCTGCCACTCCGTGCTGCGGCTTCGCTCCCGAAGGAGTACCCGGGGCAAACTCCACCAGGAGCAGGGCGGAGTCGTCGTCCGGTGGCGCCCCCGTGAAGGCAGCCACGTCGGCGCGCAGCCGGCCCAGGGCCGTCTCGGGGCTGGCTTCCCTCAGCAGCGGACCCGCCCGCTCACTCACTGGGTAGAACCGTCCCGCACTGTTCCGTGCCTCGCTCAGACCGTCGGTGTAGAGGAGGAGCCGGTCCCCGGCGTGCAGGGTCACCCGCGTGAAGTTGTCCTGTCGGTGGCTGGATCCCGCCAGGGCGGTGAGTCCGAACGGTGGCACCGGCACAGCCGGTTCGACGAGCTCGATCCGTCCGTCCGAGGTGAGCAGCAACGGAGCGGGATGGCCGTGGTTGAACACGATGAGGTGTCCGTCGGGGTCGACTTGGGCGAGGAGCCCGGTCACGAAACGCTCGCCGTCGGTCCTGCGGTCCATGGCGCTCTCGATGCGGTGACTGACGTCCGCCAGGTCCACGACGTCGGGAGCGGCCTCCCGGAACGCGGTCAGCACCACAGCGGCGCAGCGCACGGTCTCGAGCCCCTTGCCCTGGACGTCGGCGACGACGAGGCGGACGCCGTGGAGGGAAGGAACCGCCTCGTACAGGTCCCCGCCGATGCGGGTGGCGCGACTGGCCGAAATGTAGGAGGCAGCCAGGCGGACGGGGCCGATCGTCGGTGGCAGCGGGGCGAAGAGCACGTCCTCCAGGGTGTTGGCCACTTCCTGTACGTCCACGAGGCGTCGTTCGGTCCTCAGCCTCGCCTGCGCCGCGTAGACAGCTGCCAGCGTGACGTAGGCGATGGCGGCCAGTGCGACGTACATCCGTAAGGCGCCCAGTCGGTCGGCCTTCGCCGCGAACGCGACGCACAGGGCAACGGCGACGCCGCCCATCAGCAGGACGTTCCGTAGGGATCCCCGCGCGGCCGCGATCGCCGGGCCCGTGGCGTACAGCGGCAGCAGGTTGAAACTCGGACCCGTGGCCGTGTCCACGACGGCGATGCCCAACATGACCGCCAGCGGCAGCGCACTCGGTGAAGCAGCCATCGCCTTGATCCGGCGCAACTCCACGGCTGTACCTCCCGCGCTCACTGGCCGGGGGCTTACCTGTTCGCCCAGCCCGGGATGACGCGGATCGACCGAGAGAGGCTGTGCGGCCGCCTGCCGACCCGCCTGCCATACCAGCATAAGAAGGGCATGACGAACACACGAGGCGGAGCGGGCCGCGCACCGCCGCTCGACTTCACCGACGACATCCTGGAACACAGGTTCCACGGGCCGGCCCAGGCCTGGGTCGGCTCCGACGAGCCCCTCGTGGTGCTGGGGGTTGCCGGTACGGGAAAAGGGGTGTGGCAGACGTGTCGGCGCGTCATGGGGGAGCCGGTCGGGCCTTTGGGGAAGATCTGGTCATGGTCGATGCGAAAGCAGTTCTTGAGGGCGGTCCTGACGATCTTCCTGAGCGGATCGTCTCCGTCTCCACGCCCGGGCTCGACGTCAAGGTTCCGTTGCGCGGCGGGTACGAGCACTTCAGGGCCACGACACGTGAGAAGGAGACCTCGCAGGGTCCGCTGCCCGTGTACGAGTGGTGGGAGCGCACGGAACTGCCTGGGTAGATGTGCCCCCGCAGCGCGCGCCCCGAGCTCGGCCGGTGCCGACCACCACTTGCTCCGGGTGGTCTGGTCGGAAAGGTCGATCTCGATCGTGCCGGAGCGGAGCAGATCTTTGTGGGAGAGCCGGCGCCGGGGCGACGTGCCCCTGCCGGTGTCCAATGCCTTCACTCGCCGGGTCCATCAGTCCGGCGGCTCCGTCGGGGCCGGCCGGTCCGGCTTCGGCTCCGCAGGGTCGGGTTCCTCCGGCCTTGGGGGCGGCGCGGGCGGCTCAGGTGGCGGGACGGGCCGTGTCGGGGGGTCCGGTGGGTTCGGCGGCTCGACCGGCTTCGGCCCATCGGGCGGTTTGCCAGGGCCCGGGGGCTCTGGGCGTGGCGGGGGTTCGGGAGACGGCACGGGGGCGACGTCGGGGTCGGTTGGTACAGGCACAGTTCCCATGATCACGGCTCCTACCGGCCGAGGCTGTGTTGCGTTGCCATGACGATCACTCTCGCGGCGGCGGCTCCCTCGGCCTCGCGCACCGCTGCGTCCAGGGCCTGCCCGGCGGCGAGCGATCATCAGCGCGAGCCGGCCGCTCCGGGCGCCGAACGCAGCAACACACGCGCGCCCGATGTCACCGTCGGCGCCGGTGACCACCACCGTGCGTCAAGCGCCCGCGTGATGTGTCATACGGTGCGGGTTTCCCTGATCAACGTCGGCAAACGGCCGTGGGGACCGTGCCGTGGGGGTGGGCTGATCGTAGGGTCGAGAACAGGCAGAAGAGGCTCGGGCGAGGGAGGCAGCTGATGCCGGTCGTGACGCGGTTCCATGCCGACGCGCCTCCGCTCGTCATGAGCCACTGGCACCCGATCGGCTGGACCGAGGCGCTCGCCCAGTGCCGCCACAGTCGAGCGATGGCGCGCATCGACGGAGTGAGCGGCACGTGTGGTGACGAGCTGCTGGACCACGCGCCTGCCAAGAGCGAGGACTGTGCCGAGGCCGGGTCGGTCAGAACGGCGAATCAGGAGTTGTGCGGCCGGCTCTGGCCTCACAGGCGGGGCCTTGTCGGTGCGTCCGGGCTGCGGCGGACGCGGAAGAGGCGCGGCTGGATGATCGTCTTCGTTTTCTCGGCCTCGACGAGGGACGTTGCGGCGACGTGGAGTGTCTTGGACGCGGGTGACGTGATCGACGCCGCTACCAGAGCGGAGGGTGTGGACACTCGTAAGCCCGGCCCCGACCGCAGGCCTGTTGCTCTGAAGAAGGCGGGCGTGGCGCCGGCCCAAGCGCTGGTCGTCGGCTACAGCCTCGCAGGGCGTGCAGGCTGCGGCCCGGGCCGAGGTGCCGCTTCTTTTGGTGCCGTTCCGCGGACTCGGCCAGCGGGCTTTGCACGCGGTCGGCGCCTGGAAGGCCACGCAGGTGTTGCCGGACTGCGGACCTGTTTCAACGGTCGTGCGTATCGCGGACCCTGCCCGCTGAGCGCCCGAATTCGTTTGGCCGCACTGCAGTGAGTGAGATGTTCGGCGCCGACTACACGGTCTCTGTCGAGTTCTACGATCTGCTCCAGGCCGAAACCGACCGCCGCTTGGCGAAACGGCGCTTCGCCGAGGCGGCCGGCCGCGCCCGGCACGGGATCCTTGATGTCGGTGCGGGTACCGGGATCGTCACCGAGACCCTGTTGAACGCCTCCGCCGCGCCGATCCACGCTGTCGAGCCGGCGGCCCCGATGCGCGCGGCGCTGCTGTCCCGCCTGGCTGGTCTGGGCGCTGACCAGCGTGCCCGCGTCACCCTTCACCCCGAGTCCATCGAGCGAGCGGGACTCGAGGAGGTCGCAGACCTGGCCGTCGCCTCCAACATCATCGCCTGCCTCGATCCCGCCACCCGACGCTCCGCCTGGCAGGCCGTCAGCCGCGCGCTCCTGCCCGGCGGGCTACTCCTCTTCGACCCTCCGCCCACCGAACTGCCGACCGGGCGCGAGAGAGTAGGACGGCTCGGGCCGGTCCGGGTAGGCCCGGACATCTACGGTGCTGACATCACCCGGGAACCCCATGCGGGGGTCGTGCGGATGGTCTTCACCTATCACGTCGAACGGGACGGACGGGTGTTGCGCCGGGAGCGGGAGGCATTCAAGCTGTGGCCCGCCAGCGCTTCGGAGATCGGCGCGGAACTCGAGGCACAGGGCCTGCAGGTCGTGCACGCCCCCAGCGCCGATCTTCTGGCCGCCCGCCGCGCCGCACATTGAGGGAGGTGTGTGGGCCGGCGCTGCGCACCCGAGCCTGTTGCGAAAGTTGATCTTTTACGTTGACGGTCATGTCTCGTGCGATGTGATGCCGCGTCTGTAGGCAGGTGGGAGCGGTTCTTGCGGAAGCCGTGCGCCTTGCTGCGCGCGCTCGGTCCGGCCTTGCATCGCCGTCCCCGGCCACGCCCGGGCGTACCGGACTGCGTCCGGCACGGTCTCGGGTCTGCGCTCGGCCCGTGAGCGATTCCTCGGTCGGGCCCCGCCTTCGGCCCCGCTGTACCGACGTGACCCGATGCCGGCGATGCAACCTTGGCATCGGCCTCAGGCGGGCTGTCGCGCGACGCACGCCCCGCCTCAGTCGCGTGCCTCCTGTGCCTCGACTGTCGCGTCCAGCTCGCGCCGTTCACCGGCGGCACGGGCGCGGTCCTTCGCCGTGGCCTCGGTGACGTCCAGGAACACCTGGTCGGCGAGAGGCCAGCGGTCGGTCATGTCCGACTTGATGCGGACGAGTACCTCTTCGACATCCTCGCTGTCCATACCGCCGACCAGGTCGACGCGGACGGCGACGAGCGTGGAGCGGGTACCCAGGCGCATGGTCAGCAGAGTGGTGACGGTGTCGATCTCCCGCTGTTCGTCGAGAAACTCGTGGATCTCGCGGCGCAGTACAGGGTCGGCAGCCTCGCCGATCAGCTGCGCGCGCGACTGGCCGGCCAGCTGGAACGCGACGAAGACGAGCAAGGCACCGATGAGGAGCGAGGCCCAGGCTTCGTAGGCGATGTTGCGGGTGAGCATGTGCAGGCCCACGCCGACGATGGCGAACACGACACCCAGGCAGGCGGTGGAGTCCTCGGCGAGCACGGTCCGCAGGGCCGGGTCGTCGCCCGCGCGGATCTCGCGCACCATGCCACGCGAGGCGTGCCGGGCATTGCCGCGGATCTGAACCAGAGCCCTCACCAGCGAGGATCCCTCCGCGAGGAGCGCGACGGCGAGCACGGCGAGCACCACGACGTAGCCGTCGCGTGTCTCGGAGCCGCCCGAACGCAATGCCTCGATCCCCTGGAAGAAGGAGAAGCAGCCGCCCATCACGAAGATGCCGACGGCAGCGAGCAGGGACCAGAAGTAGCGTTCCTTGCCATATCCGAAGGGATGCTTGGCGTCCGGAGCGCGGGTGCTGCGCGTGAGCGAGGCCAGCAGGAAGACCTCGTTGATGCTGTCGGCCACCGAGTGCGCCGCCTCGGACAGCAGGGCGGGCGAGTTCGCGAACAGCCCGCCGAGCAGCTTGGCCAGCGCGATGACGAGATTGGCACCGAGGGCGACATAGACGGTGACAGCCGTCTTGCTGTCCTCGTCCGGATCACTTCGCTTCCGCTGGGCGTCAGACATCGTTCCACCTTGGTCGTGAGCAGGGGCGAGGTAATTCGGGAGTGGGTCGCACGGGGCGCGCCCGAGCAGTCGGGGCGAATGCCTGGTGGCCGGAGCGGGGCGGGCTCCCCGCCCGATCACGGGCAGCACCCGTCCTTGAGTTACGACTCACAGTGCTCACAGGAGGAGCACGGCGATCGTGGCGACGCCCGGCACCGCGAAGGTGGAGCAGTCACTGAGGTGCCCTGCGTGCAGTCGCGGCACGGGCAGTACCCGGCGAGCGCGGTGCCACGTGCTGTGGTGCACGGTTGGCCGGGCGAGCCCGGCCGCGAGGCCCGTGGACAGCAGCCCGAGCAGCACTCCTGTGGTGCGCCAGGGCGGGTGACGTGGTGGACGGGACCGTGGTGATGGCAAGGGGCACCTCAGCAACGTAGCCAATCTGGTGGGTGAAGGAGCAGGCGGCGCGACCGGCGGGAGTGCGAGCCCGCAGCGATCAGGACGCATGCGAGGGAGGCAGCGAGCAGGCCGGCCAGGTCAGGCAGACATCGTGTCGGCAATGCGGATGCGGCGGCCTGAGGCTCGGTGTCTTCGTGTTCCGGTGGTCTCATCCTCCTCTGGCTGGTCCTGCCAGGGCCCGGCGGCGCCCTGGCTGAGACGTCTTCCCCACTGACCGCTCGCCGAACCTGGCCAAGCCCCGTGCGGGCGCCCGCAGGACGGCTGCGCCGGGCACGGCGAAGATCAGGACGAACACGGCTCGCATCCAGGTGCCCGCGCCTTCCTCGAAGACTGACTTCCCCGGTGCGGCACCGAAGGGCGACAGACCGGTGAGAGTCGGACCGGCGAGCGTGAACGGAACCCCGACGAGAAGGAGTTGGGGGTGGCGAGCCGGACGACGTCGCCCAGGGTGCGGTACCCCTGCGACAGAGGGCTGGGGCCCTCGTGACGTCAGGTCACCGGGCGGGACGTAGATCTCGACCCCGTCCGCCGGTTGCGCGGTTCGCAGGGCCGAGCCCATATCGCTACCAGACGAGCGCGGTCAGCAGCGCGATGCCCGCCAGTGTGAACGCGACGTAGTCGCCGAGGTGGCCCGACTGGAGACGGTGGAGGGGCGCGGCCCAGCGCGCCGGTTCGTCCGTCGCGGGCCGGCGCACCGCGGTCCAGGCGAGGGCGAGCGCCAGGACCGAGGAGAGAAGGCCCAGAGCGACTCCGACTCCCGTCCAGTGGGGTGCGGGTGTGACCGGGGGCGGTGCCGGTTCTCCCGTGCCAAGTACAGCGGCCGTGTATCCGGCGTGATCGGTGAATGCGTCGGCCGCCTGGCCCACGGCCGGCCACAGACCCGGCACCAGCCCCACGGCCAGCGCACCTGCCATGAGCGCTACGGGTACGGCGAGCATCGTGTCCGGGATGCGCCTCAGCGGGCCGCGTGTCTCCGGCTCCTCGTCCTTGCCTGTCGTGGTCTCCGGGTTGCCGGAGGGACGGGGACCCCAGCCCAGGAAGATCCGCGCGGAGGCACGCAGCACGGCTCCTCCCGTGAGCGCCGACGCGGCCACGAAGACGCAGGTCGGCCACCACCCCGCGGCCTCTTCGGACACGGCCTTGCCCAGGCCCGTACCGAAGGGCGGCAGCCCTGCGAGCGCCAGCCCGCCCGCCGCGAAAAGGCCACCGACCAGGGGGAGTTGATGTGCCCGGCCATGCAGTTCGTGTTCGTCGACGCTGCTGAACCGGTCCAAAAGGATGCCCGCACAGGCGAAGAGCGCGGCCTTCACTCCCGCATGGGCGAGGACGTAGAGGATGGTGCCGCCGAGGCCCTCAGGGGTGAGGACCGACACGCCGATGAGGAACAGGCCCGTGTGGGAGACGCTGGAGAACGCGAGCAGCCGCTTCAGGTGGCGTTGCTGCCAGCACATCACGGCGCCCAGGAGGGCGGTGAGCACGCCGAGGGTCAGCAGGGCGCGGTGCACGCTGGGCTCCGGGATGCCGCCGGGGCCGGCGAACACGGTCCAGTAGACACGTGCCGTGCCGTAGACGCCGAGCTCGACGATGACTCCCGACAGCAGGATGCAGACGGGCGTCGGGGCGACGGCATGCGCGTCGGGAAGCCAGAAGTGGAAGGGGACGGCCGCCGCCTTGACGAGGAGCCCGGTGAGGACCAGGACGAAGGCGGCCAGGACCAGCGCGTCAGGGCGTCCGGCGTGCGGGTGCGCGTCGAGCCGTGCGCCGATCTGCGCGAGGCCGAGCTCGCCGGTGTGTGCGTACAGCAGACCGATGCCGAACAGTGTGGTGTAACCGCCCAGCGAATTGATGATGCCGAACGTCAACGCCCCCTGAACCGCCCGGGCTTCCTCCACCCGGTAGCCGGTGAGGGCGTAGGCGACGACGCCCATGAGTTCGAAGAAGACGAACGCGTTGAAGAGGTCACCGGTGAGGACGAAGCCGCACATGCCGGCCTGGAAGAGCAGGATGAGGGCGGGGAACGAGCCCGCGTGCCGGTGCGGCGGTTCGTCGAAGTACCGCCAGGAGTAGGCGAGAGCGGCAACTACCAGGACGGAGGTGAGAGCGGCGAGTCCGACGCCGACCCGGTCGCCGACGAGCACGATCCCCACGCTCGCGCCGTCGCGGGGCCGCCATCCGCCCATCCACTCGACGGCGCGCGAGTCGGCCGACGGCGAGAGTACGAGGAGGGTGACGGCCCACGCGGCAGCGCCTGCGGAGAAGACGAAGCCCATGACCTCGGCGGCGAACCTGGGCAGGCGTCGGCCCGCCGCGACCAGAAGTGCCGCGCCGAGGAGCGGAGTGGCCACGATCAGGGGCAGGAGCTGCGCGGCTGTCACCCTCGCAGCTCCGACAGTTCGTCCGGGTCGACGGTGCCGTGCCGTTTGGCGGTCTGGATGACGAGGGCGAGCAGCAGTGCGGTGACCGTGGCGCCCACGACGACGTCGGTGAGGGCGAGAGCCTGGACGACCGGGTCGACGACGGGGCGGGAGCCGGGGGTGATGTCGGCGAAGACGGGGGCGGTTCCGCCCCGGCGGTAGCCCACGGCGAGCAGCAGCACGTACGTCGAGCTCTGGCACACGGACAGGCAGCCCACCGCGTGGATCAGATTGCGGCTCGTGGCCAGCCCGTAGCAGCCGACGAGGAAGATCCATCCGGCTGCCAGATACGGAAGCACGCTCATGACCGGTTCGCCTCCTCGTCCTGTCGCCCCGTCCCGCCCGCCCCGCCGTCCTCGATCTCCAGTGCCTGGTCGAGGAACCGGGCGAGCAGCACGACGACGGCGCCGGCCACCTCCACGCCGATCGCGGCGTTGAGGAGCGGGACGGTGCCGCCGGAGGAGAGGGTGTTGAACGTCCCGTACGGCAGGAAATTGGCGAGGAACGCCGACCCCGCGAGGAGTCCTGCCGTGCCGAGGAGAACGTACGCGGCCTCGCCCGCGGCGTCCGCGAACGCGTACGCCGCGGCCGGTCTGATGCGCTCGAGCGCCTTGTAGTCGATGGCGACGTAGAGGAGGTGCAGCGCGGTCGCCACGATGACGCCGCCCTGGAAGCCGCCGCCGGGACTGAGCTGGCCGTGCGCGATGACGTAGAGGCCGATGAGCAGAGTGACGGGCAGGGCGATCAGCGCGTAGCGGCGTACGGGTGGATCGACCTGGGCCGTCTCGGGCGGTTCGCTGTGCTCGTCGCGGGTTTCTCGGAGCAGGACGACGGTGCCGAGGACGGCGCCGAACAGGATGGACTCCTCGCCGAGGGTGTCGAAGGCACGCTGGTCGAAGTTGACGGAGGAGATGACGTTGGCGGTATGCCGGGAAAGGGCACTGCGGACCGCGCGCTCGCCGTACGGGTGCCAAGTGCCCCCGAAGCCGGGCAGGTCGAAAGCGGCGCAGGCGAGGAGGACGGCCACGCCGATGCCTCCCACCGCCAACAGCCACAGCCGTGCCTTCCTGCTCACGCGGGCCCCCTCTTCCGTCCGTCGCGACGGCCACGCACCTTGCGGACGGCCAGCAGGAGCATCAGCGGCGTCAGCGCGGAGCCGACCGCGAGCTGCGAGAGGGCCACATCCGGAGACTGCAGAACGGTGAACAGGACGGCCAGCGCGAGCCCGAGCAGTGCCAGCACGAGTGCCTGACGGACCGGATCCCGGGTGAGGACGGCGGCGGTCGCGGCGGCGACGACGAGCGCGAGGGTCAGGACGATCAGCAGATCAGCCACCATGTGCCTCTCGTGGGAGGGACGTCTTGCCCGACACCGCCCGGCCGGAGACGATGTTTCCAGCAGTCAGCAGCGCCCCGATGACCAGCAGTTTCACGAGGGACCGTCCCGGGCCCGTTGCCACGCAGAGCGGCAGGACGACGAGCGGCGGGGCCGCCGCCGACAGGACCGTCATGGCGCGTGTCACGCGGGCGGTGGGCGGATCGGCCGCCAGCTCGTCGGCGAGCAGACGGGCGTAGACGAGCGTCCCGGCCGGTCCCAGGACCGCCAGGACCAGGCCGAGGTCGATGTACGAGGGGCGGGCGTAGCCCTGGGCGAGCAGCAGCATGACCAGGCACACGAGTAGGGTCGCGAGGTTCTGTGCGACGACCCGGCGCCGGAGAGGGCCGGTGGCCGCGCCCCAGAGAGCCGGGGCAACGCCGAGTGCCAGCACTGCTGCGGCCGCGAGGAGCCAGCCGTTCATTGGGGCGGTCCCGGATCGTGACCGAGGGGCGAGGGAAGGACGACGCGCGGCCTCACGCGGATCCGCTCCGTCCCGTCGCGGCCAGGCGCGCGGCGCGGGCGCCGAAGGCGGCGAGCAGGGAGGCGCACGATCCGACCACCCACTCGAGCAGGCCGACGTGGGAGATCAGGACGAGCCAGAGACCCGTCAACACCGCCCACCAGCCGACCACTTCGGCGGTGACGCGGACCGCCGCAGAGCCCATGACCGTACGAGCCATCAGCCCACCTCCCGAGAACCGGGTGCCCGGCGGTCAGGCTCTCATGCCGTCGCTTGACGTCGCGTCAAGCTCGCCGGTGCCGGATCGAGCGGTGTGCGCAGTGTGCTGTGGCCGTCCCGTCAGGTCTTCGGCTCGACGTACATACAGCTGCTCTTTTGGGTCGACTCGGTGGGCTCACTCCCTCCTGACGACCAGGATGATCCCGAGAATGAGCGTGGTGTCAGGTCGCACCGACTACGTGGTGAGGAGGCGGTTGAAGAAGGACCGGTAGTGCTGGAGAGCCTTGCGCAGGTCTTCGGTGTTGGCTTCCGCGCCGCTCTTCCACTGGCCCTCCAGTCCACTCTTCTGATCGGCGAAGGTGGCGGCCAGGGTCTGCATGACATCGGCGACCAGGGCGTCCGCCGACTGAACAGCCTCCCGCGGCTCGTCCACGAAGGCGCCCTGGACCTTGCTCCAGCGGTCGCGGAAGTTCTGGGCGTCCCCGGTCGTCAGGAGCGGGGGCGTTTCTTCGTTCGGCTGCTTGGCTTGCTCCTGCTGCGCCGGTTCGGTCGTCGCAGCCGCCTCCGGCCGCCCTTCTTCCGGCGGCGGTGTCTCATTCGGCGGCGGTGCGTCCGGCGGGCTGTCTTTCGGCTGGGCGAGGTCTTCGGTGGACAGCCCCGTGAGGACAGGGTCCGATGTGGAATTGCGTTCCATGGTTCCTCCACCTGGTCCGAGTTAGGCCCGCGCGTGGCGCGACTGGCCGCCGTTGGAGAGCAGTTCGTCGAACAGGGCACGGTAGTTCGTCATGGCCCCCCGCAACTGTTCCGTGCTGGCCCTGTGTTGCATGCTGAGGGTGTCGATCTCGTGGGCTTCCCGGTAGTGCTTCAGGGTGCTCCCGTGCTCGACGGAGAGGTCTTTGAGGCGTTGCTCGAAGTTCTCCGTGGGGTAGCCCCTTTCGTGCATGAGAGAGGTCACCAGACGGTCCGCGTCGTGCACGGCCGCCTCGGGCCGGTCGACGAACTCTTGTTGCACATCGTCCCAGTCGTGCCGGTACCGATCCCGGCGTCCCTCTTCCAGGGGCTTGATGTCGAGCGCGTCATGGCGCTTCTCTCGGGCCTTGAGCTCCCGCTCGCCGGCCGCGCGGCTGTCAGCGTCTTGCACCGTCCGGTCGTACTCCGGCCCGAATTGCTCACGGAGGCGGCGACGGCGCATGAAGAGCGCCACGGCCACGCCGATCAGAATCAGCACCACGGCCACCGGGATGACGATCGCCAGAAGAGTTCCTGTTGACATGGAGAGCAACCTCCCTCGTTGCAGATCGCCCTCCAATCTTATGCTTTGTCCTCTATGTCTACAGGGGTGACTGACGGTTATCGGCGTACAGCCCGCAGGCATCGTGCGAGTGAGGCAGCGGCGTCAGGGCAGGGGACGCTTCAGGCTCCATGCAGCAAGGCGCCGCTCGCCCGGTCCTCACCGGGCGAGTGCGGCTTTGGGCCGGCGCCATGATGCGAGCGGCGTACGCGACCAACCACCACGGCGTCGTGCGCCTGTCGGTCTCAGCATCACCCGGAACAGGTCGACGATCCGTCGCGTGGCCAGGCGCAGACAGGCGACCTGCTACGCGAGGCCGGACTCCGCGACGCCGCCGGCCTCATCGTCACGCGGCTGACGCGTTCGCACGCGAACACTGCGAGGCGGGCTCCAGGCCCGTCCACCGACTCGTGGCACTCATGGACGCCGAGTCCTGAATGCCGGGGCCCGCTGCCCCTCGCCTCGGGCCGCTCCACCGTTCGCGCGCTACGATCAAACGCCGCATCTCTGGGGAGGGATACGGCAGTTGATGCCTGGGGGCGATGTGGTGGAGGACAGCAGACCTGCGCGCAGAACGGCGGGAGCTGTATGGGGGAGGGCGCTGCTCGTCGTGGGGGCCGGGCTGGTCGCCGGGCTCGCGGTGGCCTTCCACTGGTTCGGCTGGACCTCGATTCCTGGCAACGCGTGCGGCGGCAGTTTTAGCCCCTGCCCCGACGGCACCACTCCCACCATCCTGCTGGCGTTCCTGTGCTCCTTCGTGGGGATGACCCTGGTCACCTGGCGGGTTGGTGAACTGACCAGGGTCCGGCCCGGCAAGGTCCTGCCCGCCGTGCTCGTCGTGACGGGCATGGTCCTCGCCTTCTGGCCGGGATGGCAGGCGTACGCGTGGATGCGCGGCCCCGTCCTCGACCGTGCCTGGGACGCGCCGGTCGACCGGCCGGGCACCGTGAAGGGCGTGGGCAACTGGGTCCTGGACGGCGCAGTCGTCCGCGCCCGCACCGACGGTCTGGCCAGCTACGACCTCGCCGACGGGCGTGAGCGCTGGAGCGTGGACGCGCCCGTGCGCGGGTCGGCGTGCGCGATGAGCGACACCGTGGTCGCCGGTATCGGTGTGATCGCCTTCGGCCGCGAGGACGAGCCGTGCGACACGGTGTGGGGCGTGGACACCACGAGCGGCCGCAAGCTCTGGGAGCGGAAGATCACGGGCGGCGCCGGGTTCGGGCCGCCCACGGACGGCAGGGTGGCCGCCGACAGCGGCGTCGCCGTCGTCCTGGAGGACACCGCAGTACGGGGCTTCGCCCTGCGCGCGGGCGTCCCGCGGTGGAAACTGGACCTGGGCGAGGGCTGTTCGCCGGTCGTCGCCTCGGCCGCGGCGGGCCGTACCCGGGTGGTTGTCCAGTGCACGCGAGGCTCCGCGTTCCGCTCGCTGGAACTGGTCTCGCTGGACACCGCGACCGGCACCCACGCTCGCCGTACCGCGCTGCCGGCGGAGAGCCGCTGGGAGGCGGTCATGGTCCTCTCCGCCCGGCCGTTCGCGCTCTGGCTCAAGGAGAAGGACGACCGCGGGACCGACGCCGTGCTCGCCTTCGACGACCATGACCGCCTGCGCGGGACGGTGAAGGTCTCGGAGCGGGAGGAAGACCTGCGCATGACCGTGGACGCCGGACGGGGCTTCGACGCCAGGCCCGCGCTCCGCGCCGTGGTCGTCGGCGACGTTCTGGTGACCGCGGTGACGAAGCCGGGCGAGGCCGTCCCCGGCGCCGTGTCCGGCTACGGGCTCGGCAGCGGACGGCGTCTGTGGCACGCCGGGGCGGGCGGGCCGGTCACGGCTCTCACCCGACTGAACGGGAACCGGCTCGCCGTCCTCGCGGGCGGGCGGATCGGCTCCCTCGACCCGCGCACCGGACACCTCACCAAGGGGCCGCTGATCCGCGAGGGCGCGGACGATGTCGCCGAGGCCGCCCAACTTGTGCCCGGCCGAGACGGCGGCTGGATCCTCGTCAACGCCGACGGGACCGGCGTCACACCGCCCCTCCTCGGGGTCAGCCGCTGACCGTTGCGCAGTTCGCCGACCGGGTGCCGGCCCACGGGAAACGGAACGGGCGCCGAGCGGCATGGCGCCGGAGGTGGACCGGTGAGGCGGCCCGGGCCGGATCTGCGGGAACGGTGACCGCTCACGGGGCGGGGACTCATACAGGGACGTGACAGATGCCGGCGGAAAGAGCAATGCGACAACGAACTGGGCCCAGCGCCTCGGGTATTCGGTGACGTACCGCTGCGCCCATATCTCGCCGTCCACAATCCACACGTGAGTGGTCACGCCCTCCCGAACTGCCGAAGCGGCACACCTGTTACGCCCCACCGGCGCACTTCAGCAAGATCGTGTTTCGAGCTCTGAGGACCGATCGCGCCACGCGGCGCAAGAGAGCCGGCGGATCCAGGGCGGAGCGGTTGGCCGTCGAACCGGCGGGCGCAGAGGGTGCACGCCCCTCGCGAAGGAGCGCTGCAGTTGGCCCGTGAGCGTTGTATTTGGTCTGGATAAGCACTCCAGGTGGCCTGCAGGGTAGTGATCTTGGTGCCGTCTTGCAGTCAGGTGCGGGCGGTTCCCCCTCGCCCCGATGGAAAGGGAAGCGCGTGATCCGCGTTCTGATCGTTGATGACCAGAGCATCATCCGTTCCGGCCTGCGCTCGGCGCTGGAGGCCGCGGACGGGATGGAGGTCGTTGGTGAAGCCGCTGACGGTGCTCAGGCCGTCAGTGCCACCAGGGAGTACCGTCCCGACGTCGTCATCATGGACCTGCACCTGCCCAACGGCGGAGGGGTGGAAGCCACTGTCCAGCTGGTGCGGATGGAGGAGTCTCCTCGGGTTCTGGCGCTGACCCGCCTCAGCACCGACGACGTCGTTCTCCAGGCGCTCAACGCCGGAGCCGGGGGCTTCCTCGAGAAGGACCTCATTGCCGGCGAGCTGGCCGCCGCGGTGCGGACCTTGGCGGCCGGCGGACTCGTTCTGTCGCCCGAGAACATGAAGAGGCTGGTCAGCCGGGCACCGGAGCGTGGTTCCGGCTTCCTGAGGGAGAAGATCCGCACCCTCACAGACTCCGAGCGCGCTGTCCTGGCCCTCATCGGTGCTGGGCACGCCAACCAGAGCATCGCTGAGACTCTTCAACTGTCCCTGGCCAGCGTGAAGACGTATGTCTCCCGAATGCTCGCCCGGCTCGGCCTCGAAAACCGGACTCAGGCCGCGATCCTTGCCCACGAGGCCGATCTGGTCGGTGCCTGACGCGTTCGGTGGCACGCGAACTGAGCGCTGTGCTTGGACATGCGGGCCAAGTACAGCGCTCAGTCAAAGCTGTTGTGAGGCAGCGCTCCAGTCGGAGACGCCTGCCGATCGGTGCCGCGGGATCAAGGGTTCGAGGCCGCGGCCTGTCAGCGGGGGCAGACCACTGTAGGAGCGGGGGTTGGCGTCGCGCCCCTCTTCGGTCCGCTACGGGTCGGGCACCAACACGGCTCGCCCTCCCATCGCGCCTTGCCTCAGCCGATGGAATGCCGTCTGTGCGGCGGACAACGGGAACTGCTCCGTCTCGACATGGAGTGTTCCGGCGCGTGCCAGTGCGACGACCTCGGCGAGTTCGGGCCGAGTACCCCAGAACGGAAGAGAGAGCCGGAAGCCAGGCGGGAGGAATCCAGGCTTGCGTACGGTCAGTTGACCGCCGCCGCTGCCGACGATCACGAGCTCACCGCCCGGGCGCAGGATCTCGGTGGCGAGGGCAAGGGTCGCCTCGTTGCCGACGAAGTCGAGCACGGCGTCCGCTCCCACGCCGCCGGTGCCGGTCCGAAGTGCCCGGCTGGTGTCCGCCCGGATGAGCGTCGAGGCATGGGCACCGGACCGGTGAGCGAGCGCGAGCGCCGCCTCGCGGATGTCGACCGCGAGAACACGACTCGGCGTGGTGGCGCGGAGGATCTGGATGGCCAGGTGGCCGAGCCCGCCGACGCCGATGACCACGGCGGTCGAGCCGTCGCCGAGCGCGTGCCGGACTCCGGCTGTGGCGTGGTACGAGGTCAGGCCGGCGTCGGAGAGCGGCGCGGCCTGGTCGGCGGCCAGATCGCCGATCGGTACCAAGTGGCGGGCGGATGGGACGAGTACGTACTCGGCCATCCCGCCGTCCCGGCCGAGTCCGACACCGTGCCAGCCGAGGTCGCCGCGCCGGTCGCAGTAGTTGTCCCGGCCCGCGGAGCAGCGTGCGCATAGACCGCAACCCCACGGGCCGTAGACCACGACGCGTTCGCCCGGCGTCGCGCCGTCGGCATCGGGGCCGAGAGTCTCGACGCGTCCGGCGACCTCGTGGCCGAGAGTGAACGGCGGCTCGTAGGGAAGCGCGTCCGATGCCGCGTCGACGACATGCACATCGGACTGGCAGAGTCCCGCGGCCTCCACCCGCACCAGCACCTCGGTCGCGCGGGGGACCGGGCGCTCGACGTCCACGAACGCCGGTCCTCGACCCCAACCCGTCAGCCGCACTGCCTTCATGGTCACCGTCCCGCCTCTTGTCAGATCGACAGCGGTGACGGTAACAGAGACGAAGTCAGTTCAGTATCGATATGCCCGCAGGGGCTGAGGGAGTATCAGGATGAGCAGCGACACGCGGCAGGGCCGGGGCGTGCAGCCGGGCCAGGACACACGGGAGAGCCGGGACGCGCAGCAGGGCCCCGGCGCGCAACAGGGCCGGTTCGCGGGCAAGGTTGCGATGGTCACGGGGGCCGGCTCCGGCATGGGCGCGGCCGTCGCCCGGCAGCTCGCCGCCGAGGGGGCCCGGGCCGTGCTCCTCGCCGACGTGAACAGCGAGAATGTCGGCACCGTCGCCAAGGAGCTGTCCGTCGGCCGGGCGGTCGCCCTCGACGTGGCGGACGCCCCGGCGGTCGACGCGGCCGTCGCGGACATCGTGCGGGAACACGGGCGGCTCGACGTCGTGGTGCACGCGGCGGGCGTCGACGACCCCGAGGCCAAGCAGCTGATCGCGGACGCGCTGGTCGACGGGCGTCCGGCCGAGGTGACCGACCGCCTCACCGACGCGGCCTGGCGGCGCGTCATGCGGATCAACCTCGACGGCACCTTCCATGTGCTGCGCGCTGCGGTGCGTGTCATGCGGCCGCGGAGGACGGGCGCGATCGTCGTCATCGGCTCCTCGTCGGCCTTCGACACCCCCGTCGGCTACCCCCACTACGCCGCCTCCAAGGCGGGCGTCCACGCGTTGACGCAGGCCGTGGCCAAGGAGGTCGTCGCGTCCGGGATCAGGGTGAACGTGGTCGCGCCCGGTCCGACGGAGACCGTTATGGCGGCGCGCACTCCGGCGGCGCTGCGCAGCGGTTTCGCCGACCCGCGGGTGCGCCCGTACGCGACCCCCGAGGAGATCGCCGACATCGCCCTGTTCCTCGCGGGGGAGGCGGCGGCGAATCTGGTCGGCGCGGTGCTGCTGGCCAACGGCGGCCGTTTCACGGTCTGAGCCGAATCCGTCCCCGCACAGGTCTTGCCCGCCCGGGACTGGATGCTTACCGTTCAGGAGGCAAGTTCATGAATTGAGTTCAGTTCGTCAATCGCTCCGGGTGACGCCGAAGGTCCCGGAGCGCGGGCGCTCGGGCACGAGGAGACGGTCGACGTGGATCAGTTCCTGCTCATCCTGGTGAGCGGTCTCGCCAGCGGTGCGGTGTACGGCCTGATGGGCCTCGGGCTGGTGATCATTTATCGGGCGACGGACGTGGTGAACTTCGCTCTCGCCAGCCTCGCGACCGTCGGACTGTACGCGGCACTGACGCTGTACGAGAAGGGTCTGCCGCTCCTCGTGACCGCCGCGGTCGCGATCGTCGTCACCGCCGCGGTCGGCCTGGTGGCCCGGGAAACGGTGATCCGGCCACTGGCGCAGGGGGAGTTGCTCTCGGCCCTGGTCATGACCATGGGCGTCTCGCTCATCGCGGAGAGCGTCATCAGCACCATCTGGGACGACCAGCCACGGCTCTTCCCGAGCCTGGTGGACGGCTCCGTCTCGATCGGCGGCTCGGCGATTCCGACGCAGAGCCTGCTGACCATCGGCGTGGCGGCGGTGGCGATGGCGCTGGTGGCGTATCTCTTCGGGCGGACGACCATCGGCTCCGCCATGCGGGCCGTCGCCGAGTCCGCCGACACCGCGCAGATCCTCGGCCTCGGCTCGCAGCGCATCGCGCGGATCGCCTGGGCGCTCGGGCTCGGCCTCGCCGCGCTCGCCGCGTTCCTCTACGCGCCCCGGGCGGGACTGGTGCCGACGGTGCTCAGCGCGCCGCTCTTCCGCGCCTTCGCCGGGATCTTCCTCGGCGGGCTGACCAGCATGTACGGCGCTGTGGTCGGCGGGCTGACGGTCGGCGTGCTCGACAACCTCGCCGCGGGTTACGTCTCGGCCGGCTACCGCGACACGTTTGTGTTCTCGTTCACCATCCTCGTGCTGCTGATCCGCCCTCAGGGGCTCTTCGGTGTGCGCACGTTCCAGCGGGTCTGAGGGAGCGGTCCATGTCTGTCTTCAGTCGCACCAACCTCGCCAAGGCGGCGCTCGGGCCGCTGGCCGCGGTCGTACTCATCCTCGTACTGAACGCGGGGCTCATCCCGCCCTACCAGGCGTACTCCGTGGGGCTCGCCGCCGTGTACACGGTCCTTGTCCTCTCGGTCGGGCTGCTCGCTGGGTGGGCCGGGATCTGGTCGATCGCCCATCCCGCGTTCTTCGCCCTGGGCGCCTACTTCGCCGCGTACGGCAGCACGCACGGCTGGTCCCTGGAGTCCGTGGTGCTCGGAGCCGCCGGGTGCGCCGCGGTGTTCGGGGCGTTCCTGGGCGGCGCGGGCGCTCGGTTCTCGATGCTGTACGTGGCCCTGCTCACGCTCGCGTTCACCATGGTGTCGCTGGAGGTGATGGGACAGTGGGCCGACGTGACCGGCGGCGACCAGGGCATTCCGATGGAGAAGCTGGACAGCGCCCTGGGTCTCGGCACGCTGGCCAGCGCCGGTTCGCAGGCGCAGTACATCGCAGTGGGGGTGGCAGGGGTCGCGCTCGCGGTGGCCGCACTGGCCCGGCCCAGCGCCCTTCGGATGCGGCTCGTCGCCGCCAAGTCCCACCCGATGGCGGCCCGTTCCATCGGCATCGCGCCGGAGGCCCAGTCGGCGCTGGCCTTCGCCGTCAGCGCCGTGTTCGCCGCGGTGGCGGGCGTCCTGCTGGCCCTGGTCGTCGGATTCGTCAGCCCGGACCCCTTCTCGCTGGCCCTCGCGATCTCACTGATCGCCGCGTGTGTGCTGGGCGGCCCGGGCACCCTGCTGGGCGCGGTCGTCGGCGGCGCCTACCTGACCTGGGCGCCGACGGCCGCGGAGAGCACCGGGGTACCGCAGCCGATCCTCCAGGGAGTCGTGCTCATCGCCGCACTGCTGTTCCTTCCGGGCGGAGTGGTGCTCTTCCTCGGGCGAACGGCACGCCGCCTCGTGCGCAAGCCGGCCCCGCACGGCCCGACCACCGTAGAGCTGCCGGAAGGGCCCCCGCAGCCGGTGCCCGCCCCCGCAGCCACCGCTCCCGAACTGCTGCGGCTCGACGAGGTGACCGTTTTCTTCGGCGGACTCAAGGCACTCGAAGGCGCCTCGGTGTCGGTACGGGCGGGCGAGACGCTCGCGATCATCGGTCCCAACGGCGCGGGCAAGACGACACTGCTGAACGTCCTGTCGGGGCTCGTCGGCGGCGGACGGGTGGTGGGCAGTGCCCGGTACGGCGGCAGGCCCCTGCTCAAGTCCCGGGCCACCGCCCGCCGTCGGCTCGGCATCGGGCGCACCTTCCAGCACGCCGAGACGTTCCCCGAACTCACGGTCCTGGAGAACGTGCTCTGTACCCATCGCCGGGTCACCGCGCGGCACCGGGCCAGAGCCGCGGAGCTGCTGGACCGTGTCGGCCTCGCACATGTCGCCGACCGCTACCCGGCCGAGTTGCCGTTCGGTCTGCACAAGCGCCTCGACCTCGCCAGGGCACTGGCCGAGGACCCCGAGCTGCTCATCCTGGACGAGCCGTTCGGTGGCCTCGACGCCACCGAACGCACCGTGCTGGCCCGGCAGATCGTGCGGCAGCAGGAGCGCGGCACTGCCGTCGTGATCATTGACCATGTCCTCGACGACTTGTTCTCCGTAGCCCACCGGGTGGTCGCCTTCGACTTCGGCCGGCCGATCGGGGAGGGCGAGCCCGGCAAGATCCTCGACGATCCCCGGGTGCGCTCGTCCTACCTGGGCGAGGGCGGCGCCCACGACGAACTGCCGCCCAGAGACGGCACCGAGCGCGCCGCCGTGCGGCTCGACGCCGTGGACCACGCCTACAGCGGCGTGACCGCTCTGCACGGAGTCGACCTCACCATCGGCCGGGGCAGCGTGGTCGGGGTCGTCGGTGCCAACGGCGCGGGCAAGAGCACGCTGGGCCGAATCCTGCACGGCTCCCTCCCGCCCACCCACGGCCGGCGCACCACCGAACCGGGCTTGCGGACCGCGCTGGTGCCCGAGGGCCGCGCCCTGTTCAAGACGCTCTCCCTGCGCGAGAACCTGGAGGTTGCCGGGTACGCAGCGGGCATCAAGGGAGCCGACCTGCGGGCCCGGCTCGCGGAGACCGCCGAGTGGCTGCCGCCGCGGCTGCGCGAGCGGATGGGCATACCCGCCGGCGGACTGTCCGGCGGTGAGCAGCAGGTCCTGGCCATCGCGCGAGCCTTGATGGCGAGCCCCGACCTGCTGATCGTCGACGAGCCGGCGCTCGGCTTGTCCCCAGCCATGGTCGACGAGGTGTACGCCCGCATCGGCCGCCTCGCCCACGAGGGCATGACGGTCGTCCTCCTCGAACAGTCGCTGGGCCGCGCCGCGTCCGCCTGCCACGAGGTGGTCGTGCTCCATGAGGGCGCCGTCGCCGTCTGCGGCGAACCCGGCGACCCGGAGTTCGTCACCCGCGCCGAACGGGCCTACTTCGACGGGCCGGACGACCTTCCCGCTGCGGTGGCGCAGAGCTGAGCCGGGCGCGGTCGGGAACGCGCGTCGTTGCCGACCGCGCCGGCGCGCAGGCACTTCGCCGCGCGCGCTGGAGCAGGGGAGGAGGTCAGCCGATATCCGGCCCGGACCGGACGATGTGGGCCTGGATGTGGCCCTCGTGCAGCCACCCCGACGATGCCGCGAACGCGAGCATCTTCTCGAATGCTGCTGTCCATTCGCTGGTCCCGGGGCCTGATGCGCGAATCCAGTCGCAGCGCACGAAGGCCGAGCCGTCAGCGAGACGGCCGAACTGCCCGGCTCGTTCGGTGAGCGTCTGCGGGTCGTCGGTCACCACGCTGAACCTGGTCAGGTCGTGGGGTTCGGCGAGCCGGACATCGTTGTGACGCGCATCGACATACATGTCAACTCCTTGCCAGGGACCGGAAGGTGCTGGCGTGAAAGACCACCGGGGCAACCGCGGCGTGCGGTGCGAGCCGGTCGACCTCGAGGAGCGCGATGACATGATCCCCTGCGGGGACCTCCTGGACGATCCGGCACTCCAGCCACAGCGCCGCGCCCACCACGAACACCGAGCCCGGCGGCTCGGCCACCCAGCCCACGGACGCGAACCGGTCGGAGGTCTTCGACGCAAGGGCGCGCGCCACGGGCCCCTGGTCTTCCGCGAGCACGCTGACACCCAGGCACGCGGCCCTTCGCAGGACCGGCCAGGTGGTGGAGGTGCGGGCGACACACAACGAGACCAGCGGTGGTTCCAGCGAAACGGACGTGAACGAGCTGGCCGCGATGCCGGTGGGCAGGCCGTCCACGAGGCCGCAGACCGCCGTGACGCCGGACGGGAAGCGCCCATAGGCGCCTCGCAGTACATCCGCGGTCAGGTCCCCGTTGTCGACGAATGTCTCCGCGGTGCCCGTGCTTCCGATAGCTGCCTCGCCCACAGTCAACCCCTCCCGAACCTAATTCATTTTATGTGAGCGTACCCATCGCGGCCCTGGGTGGGGAAGAGTGGTGCCGGCCCGGAATTCACTGGGGTACGCCCATTGACCCTCGGTCACCGGCGGCCTAGATTCACGTTCGATCTAGCCGAACTAAACTCAGTTAGGTATCTTGTGGAACAAGAGGGACTGCGGCAGGCGAACATGGCGATCGCCGAGCGCTATCTTCAGGCGATCAATGACTGGGACTTCGACGTGAAGCGCGAACTGCTCGCGCCCGACGTGGTCTTCGAGATGCGGTGGGCCCCGGAAGGGTTTCCGCGGCGCATAGACGGTGTGGAGGCAGTGATGGAATTCCTCGCCCCGCTGCCCGAGTCCATCGCCACCGAGGGTCTCCACGACATCCGTATCGAGACCCTGCACTCCGATCCGGGCCAGGTCGTCACCTTCTACAAGAGCGACATGACCATGGTGCGACCCGTCGAGTACAAGAACGAGTACGTCACCTGCTTCACCATCCGGGACGCAAGGATCGTCCACTTCGTGGAGCACTACGACCCGATCCCGCTGGTCGTCGCATTCGGCGGCAGCGTGACGCCGCCCTCGCTCTGACGCGCACGCTCCGGCGTTTGCACCCTGCCCACGAACGCTCACCCCTGAGAGGGGCAACGACCATGTCCGTATCCCACTACCCGGCCGACTTCGGCGTCTTCATGGCTCCCTTCCACAAGATCGGCGTCAGCCCCACCGTTCTCTTCGAGCGGGATCTGGCCGTCATCGAGCTGGCCGATCGCCTCGGCTTCCAGGAGGCATGGCTGGGGGAGCACCACTCCGGGGGGCATGAGCCGATCGGGGCCCCCGAACTGATGCTCGCCGCGGTCGCGCGCACCACGCGCACCATCAAGCTCGGTACGGCAGTGAACTCGCTGCCGTACCACAACCCGTTTCTGCTGGCCGAGCGCCTGGTGATGCTCGATCACCTCACCCACGGACGCGCGATCATGGGCTTCGGCCCCGGGCAGTTGGTATCCGACGCGTACATGCTCGGCATCGACCCGTCCACCCAGCGGGACCGGATGCTCGAGGCCGCCGAGGTGGTCATGCGGCTCCTGCGCGGTGAGACCGTCACGCAGAAGAGCGACTGGTTCGACCTGCACGAGGCGAAGCTGCAATTGCGTCCCTACACCGTCCCCGAACTGGACGTGGTCGTCGCGGCGGTCACCTCACCGTCGGGCCCGGTGACAGCCGGCAGGCTCGGCATCGGCATGATCAACCTCTCCGCGAGCTCACCGGCGGCCTTCAAGGCACTCCGCACGCACTGGGGCATCGCGGAACGGGAAGCCGCGAGCCATGGCCGGACCGTCGATCGCAGGAATTGGCGTCTGTCCGCCATCACCCACATCGCCGAGACCGAGGAGCAGGCCCGCGCGGACTGCCGCCACGGCTTCGAAGAGATCTGGAACTACCTCTCCCACATATCGCCGCTCCCTGCTTCGGACAAGCCCGACGTCGACGGAATGATCGGCGACGCGATCGAGTCCGGGTCGGTGCTGATCGGGACCCCGGACACCGCGATCGAACTCATCAGGAAGCTGGCCGACCAGACCGGCGGCTTCGGCAGCTTCGTGATGACGCTGACCGACTTCACCACTTTCGACAGGCAGAAGCGCGCGGTCGAACTCTTCGCCGAGTACGTCATCCCTGAATTCAGGGGGCAGTTGCAGTCCGTGCGTGAGCACAACGCCTGGGTGCGTGACAACGAATGGAAGACCGAGACCATGGCGGCGATCAACGCGGCCTCCCAGAAGTACGCCCGGCAGACGGCCGCGGCCCAGCAGGCGTCCGAGGCCCGCTGACCGGCCCGGTCCCGGGTGGTGGGTGCCGGCGCACTGCGCCGGACAGTCGATTCGTTGGCCGGAGGAGCTGGCATGCACAAAGAAGACGTCGACCTGCTGATCATCGGGGCGGGGATGGCGGGGCTGACCGCGGGTGCCCGTGCCGTCCGCGACGGCCTGTCCGTGGTGATCGTCGAGATCGGCGAGGACGTCGGCGGTTCGGCGCGCTTCGCCGGCTATGCGTGGACCGCTCCGAGCCACGACGTCATGGAGCAGCACAACCCGAGCGGGGACAGCGCGCTCAAGCGCGCCCTGGTGGACCGCTTCGACGACGGCATCTCATGGATCCGCTCCCTCGGCGTGGAGGCCAAGGACGCACAACGCGTCCTCAGCTTCGGCCGCGGGCACCAGTTCGACACCAACCACTACGTCGACACCTGCCGGCGCCTGATCGTCGAAGGTGATGGCGAACTTCTGCTGGAGACCGACGCAGAGGGGCTGGTGGTCGAGGACGGTGTCGTCGCCGGAGCGGATCTGCGGACGGCGGACGGCACGCGCAGGCGGGTCAGGGCGCGCGCCACGCTCCTCGTGACCGGCGGTTTCCAGGGTGACCTCGCCCTCCGCGCCGCCCATGTGCACCCCGCGGCCGATCGCATGCAGCTCCGCTCCAACCCCCATAGCCGCGGCGGCGGTTACCGTCTCGCCACGCGCGCCGGAGCCGCCGCCGGCCACGACAACGCCGGCTTCTACGGGCACCTGATCCCCAGCGGGATCCCCTTCGCCGACCCGGCCGACTTCGTCGACATGTCGCTCTACTACAGCGAGCACGCACTGCTCCTCAATCTGCGGGGCGACCGGTTCGTCGACGAGACGCTGGGCGATCACCTCACCGCGATGGCGCTCCTGGAGCAGCCTGAAGGCCGCGGTCTGCTCATCGCGGACGCCCGGGTCTTCCGCGACTGGATCGTCGGCTCCTATGTCGAAGGCGCCGTCGCCGTCGATAAGTACGCGCTGGCGAGCAAGCGGGGCGGTCGCGTCGGGCTCGCCGAGGACCTCGACGAACTGGCTTTCCTGCCGGAGGAATGGGGCTACGACGCCGATACCGTCCGCACCGCCGTCCGGCAGTTCAACGAGCACGCCGCGGCGGGCAAGGACCCGGTCCCCGGCCGGGAGCTGGACCACCTGCCGCTGGACGAACCGCCGTACTACGTCATCGAGACGGTCCCGGCCATCACGTTCCCGTTCCACGGCCTGCGCATCGACGACCGGGCCCGTGTCCTGGGCGAGGACGGCCGCCCCATCGGTGGGCTCCTGGCAGCCGGATCGGACACCGGCGGCCTCTGGCACCGCGCCTACGCGGGCGGCATCGCCTCGGCCCTTGTCTTCGGACTGACCGCCGCGGACACCGCCCGCGCGGCGACCTACCACTCGTGACCGGACACAGACGTGCAAGCGCAGGAGGCAGCATGAAAGCCATCGATCACAAGGCCTTCTTCATCAACGGAGCCTGGCGAGCGGCCGACGGCACGGACCGTTTCGACGTGATCTCCCCGAGGTCGGAGCAGCGCATCGGCAGTGTCCCGGCCGCCTCGAAGGCGGACATCGACGCCGCGGTGGCCGCGGCCCGGCACGCGTTCGACGCAGGGGAGTGGCCCCGGCTCACCCCGGCGGAGCGTGCGGACTATCTCTCTCGCCTCGCGGACGGGATCGAGCGGCGACGGAACGAACTCGCCGAGCTGATCACCGAGGAGCTCGGCTGCACGCTGTTCCTCTCGCAGATCTACCAGACGGTGTCGCCTGTCATGAGCTTCAACTACGCCGCCGAGATCGGCCGGTGCCTGCAGACGGCCGAGGTGCGCGTCAGCGATCTGTCGCGGCTCGGGGGCGAGTCGGCGGGCGGCGGCATCATCCCCATGGCCGGGTCCAGCCTGGTCGTCAAGGAACCCGTCGGGGTGGTCGCCAGCTTCCCGGCGTACAACTTCGCGCTTCCTGCGATCGGTCAGAAGGCCGGACCGGCGCTGATCGCGGGCTGCACCGTCGTCGTCAAGGTCACCGAACCCAACCCCCTGGCCCTCTTCGTCGTCGGTGAGATCTGCGAGGAGATCGGTCTTCCGCCCGGCGTCCTCAACATCGTCGCCGCGCGGGCACCGGAGTCGGACTACCTGGTGCGCCACCCCGGTGTGGACATGGTCAGCTTCACCGGCTCGGTCGAGGTGGGTGCGAGGATCGCGGCGGCCTGTGGAGAACTCATCCGGCCGTGCGTCCTTGAACTCGGTGGCAAGTCCGCGGCCATCGTCCTGGAGGACGCGAAGCTGGAGGACGTCGTTCCGGTCCTGGTGGGGGCCAGCGTCGGCACCAACGCCGGCCAGAGCTGCGTCGCCCAGACCCGGCTCCTCGTACCCGAGTCGCAGTACCGCGCCTATGCCGAGGCCCTGGCCGACGGATTCGCCTCGCTCAAGGTCGGCGACCCCATGGACGCCGACACGGCGGTCGGTCCGCTGGTCACCTCGCGTCAGCGTGAACGCGTCGAGTACTACGTGGATGTGGCGCGCAAGGAGGGCGCGACGATCGCCCACGGCGGCCGCCGGCCCACGCACCTGAGCCGTGGGTGGTACTACGAGCCGACCCTCGTATCCGACGCGCACAACGGGATGAGGGTGTCGCGGGAGGAGATCTTCGGACCCGTCGCCTCGCTCATTCCGCACCGCGGCGAGGACGACGCCGTGCGGATCGCCAACGACAGTGAACTGGGCCTGGCCGGTTCCGTGTTCACCGCGGACACGGCGCATGGCTTCGAGGTCGCCCGGCGCGTGCGCACCGGCACGTTCTCGGTCAACACCTTCGCGGCAGATCTGGGCTCCGCGTTCGGCGGGTTCAAGAAGTCGGGCCTGGGACGCGAGCACGGCCCGGACGCCGTACAGGAGTACCTGGCGACGAAGACGATCTCGATCGACCCGAGCCGACAGCTTCCGGAGTCGGTCACCAGGAACGTCCCCCGCGGAACCGGCCCCGGGGCTCGCTGACCGCCTGCCAAATCCCCTCTCGCCACCCGAGCACGATGGAGTTCCGATGCACAGCCGTCACCCCGAGATCGACCCCCAGTCGCTGTCCGAGACCGACGAACAGCGCGAACTCCGTTCCATCCTGCGGGACTTCTTCACCGACGCGAGCGGCCCCGAGGCCGTCCGCAAGCACCTGGCCACCCCACGCGGATTCGACGAGGCGCTGTGGGCGCGGCTCGCCGGCGAGATCGGCGTGCACGGGCTGGCGATCCCCGAGGAGTACGGCGGATCGGGCTTCACCTTCGCCGAGCTCGCCGTGGCGCTGGAGGAGTCGGGGCGCGTCCTTTATTGCGCACCGGTGCTGCCCACGGTGGTCCTCGCCGCGCAGGCCCTGCTCAACAGCGAGGACCGGCAGGCGTGCACGCGCTACCTGCCACGGATCGCGGACGGCACCCTCACCGCAACAGTGGCCGGTTTCGACGACGCCGCCAAACCCGGCATCAGCGCTCAACACGGGGCGTCGGGCTGGGTGTTGCGCGGTGCGGCCGACTTCGTGCTCGACGGGGCGGGGGCGGATCTGATCGTGGTGCGGGCCCAAACCCCCGACGGTGCAAGGCTGTTCGCCTGTGAGCCGCTCGTGGGCACCTGCCTGCGGACACCGCACCGCGTCCTGGACGAGACGCGCCGACAGGCACGGGTGGAGTTCAGCGGCGCACCCGCCACGCTTGTGGGCGAGTCGGGTGATGTGACGGCGACCCTCGACGCCGGGCGGGCAGCGCTCGCCGCCGAACAGATCGGCGGCAGCGGCCACGCGCTGGACGCCACCGTCGAATTCGTCGCGCAGCGCCAGCAGTTCGGGCGCCCCATCGGCTCGTTCCAGGCGGTCAAGCACCGGCTGGCCGACGTGCTGGTCGCCCTTGAGGCGGCCCGATCGGCATCCTCGTACGCGACCGTCTGCGTGGCCACGGCCTCGCCGCAGATGCCGGTGGCCGCGAGCGCCGCTGCCGCGGTCTGCTCGGAGACGTTCCGTCTGGCGACGGCCGAGTACGTCCAGCTGCACGGCGGGATCGGATTCACCTGGGAACACCCGGCTCACCTCTACGTGCGCCGAGCCCGCAGCGCCGAAGTGCTTTTCGGCACAGTGGACCAGAACCGCGCCAGGCTCGCCGAACTCGTCGGGCTCGCCCCCCGATCCGCCGCCTGAGCGGGCAGGGAGATGCCGAATCCCATGAAGCACCCCACCGATCTCGCCCTCGCCGCGCCGTTCACGCTCGGCGCTCTCACCCTGCGTAACCGCCTTGTCGCCACTGCCCATGCCACCGCGGCCGTCGCGGACGGGGCCCCTACGGAGGCCGACGCGGCCTACTGGCGACGCCTCGCCCAGGGCGGCGCCGCGATGGTGATCACCGGTGGCACCGCCGTCGCCCCCGAGTCGACCCTGCCGCAGCGCTATCTGACCGAGGCGTGGCGCCCGGAGATCAAGGACGCCGTGCGCCGCCGGGCCGAGGCCATCACCGAGGGCGGCGCCGTCGCCATCGCGCAGCTCGTCCACCTCGGCCGTGAGACCCTGGGCGCGGGTACCTACTACGCCCCGGTCTCCGCCGCCGCCGTCCGCTCGCCCCGCGAGGCATCCGCGCCGCACGCGCTGAGCACCGAGGAAGTACGCGGTGTCGTCGACGCGTTCCGCATCTCGGCGGCGAACAGCGTGCAGGCCGGCTTCCACGGCGTCGAGCTGCACGCGGGGCACGGCTATCTGCTCGCCCAGTTCCTCTCCCGTGTCACCAACACCCGTGACGACGGCTACGGCGACCGCATCGCCCTGCTCGCCCAGGTGATCGACGCGATCCGCGCCGAGATCGGTCAACTCCCCATCGGCGTAAGGGTGTCGGTGGAGGCCGGCAAAGCCTCCGGGCTCGGCCTGGACGACCTGATCGAGCTGCTTCCACGGCTCGACGCCGCCTCGCCCTTCACGTACGCCAACGTGACGACCGGCGTCCGCAACACGTACGTCCCCGGCATGGCGACGACCCGCCCGCCGCTCCTCGAATCCGTGGCCCGGCTGCGTGCAGCGGTCGCCGTGCCACTGCTGGTCAGCCAGGGGTTCCGTGGGGTGGCCGATATCGAGCGGGCGCTGGACGCGGGCGCCGATCTCGTCGGCATGGCGCGGCCGTTCATCGCCGACCCGGACTTCGCCCGCAAAGTGAGCTCCGGCGACGAGCGCGCCATACGCCCCTGCACCGGCTGCAACGAGGGCTGCCGGACCTTCGAGCCCACCGGGTCCTGCTCGGTGAATCCCGAACTCGGCCCGCCAGGAGCCACCGCCCGCCCGGCCGTTCCCCTGCTCCTGCGCCGGCGCCCCGGCTCCCGGAGCGGGCCCGTGGCCGTCCTGGGCGCGGGGCCCGCCGGCATGGAATGCGCGATGGCGCTCGCCCGCACCGGCGCCACGGTGGTCGTCTTCGACAGCGCGCGAGAAGTCGGCGGCCAGGCCCGCCTCGCCGCGCTCGCAGCGCACCGCCCGGGGTGGCAGAAGCTCGTCGATTTCCAGCGCGACCAGCTCTCCGACCTCGGCGTGCGCGTACGTTTGGGCACATCCCCGATGTCCGCCGAACTCGTGGAGTACGCCCACATCGTGCTCGCCACCGGCGCCGAGGAGACCGCGGTCCCTGTGCCGGGCGAGCTGCCAACGCTCACCAGCACGGACTTCCTCCAGCAGTACGCCGACGTGGTGCCGCGGGCCCCCAGGGTCGCCGTCCTCGACGACGGCTTCGGCTGGTGGCAGGGCGTCAGCGCCGTCGAGAGCGCGCTGGCGGCCGGCGCCCGCGAAGTCACGCTCATCACCCCCGGCAACGGATTCGCCACGGGCCTGTCGCCGGAGAACCGCACCCAGCTGATGAACCGCCTCACCGGCGCGCCGCTCCGTGTCGTCGCCATGAACGGCGTGATGTCGACGACCGCGGACGGCGTGCGGCTGTGCCATGTCCTGGACGGCGCGGAGACCGACCTCACTGCCGACGTCCTGGTGACCGTCGGCGAACGCCACCCGCGCCGCCCGGACTTCACCCCGGCCGACGGGCAGAGCGTCCGAGCCGTCGGCGACTGCGTCGTGCCGCGCCGCATCGCCCATGCCGTCGCCGAAGGTCGCGCGGCCGCGGAGGCGGTCGCCGCGGGACCGCCGTCGGCCATGTCCTGAGCCGAAGGACCTCGCGGGGCACCGCTCAGCGGTGGCCCGCCCGCGTGTTGATTCCCGACCATCCCAAGAAGAGCGAGGTAGCAATGACACGTCGCATCGTGGTGTGTGGAGGCGGCTCCGCAGGAGGAGTTCTGGCCGCTCGGCTCAGCGAGGACCCCGGCAACTCGGTCACGCTGATCGAGGCGGGCCCCGACTACCGCACGCCGGAGGAGACCGCCCCCGAGGTCCTCGACGCCGACAAGATCGGGTTCACCACGCACGACTGGGGCTACACGTCGACCGACGAGGTCGCCGAGGCCGACAACATCCCGATGTTCGGCAAGGTGAAGAAGGAGTCCGTCCCCGTCCTGCGGGGCAAGGTCATCGGCGGCTCCTCATCCGTCAACGGCGCCAACGCCCTGCGTCCCACCCCGGACGACCTCGCCCGCTGGACCGGCCTCGGCAACGACCGCTGGTCCTGGGACCAGGTCCTGCCCTACCTGAAGAAGCTGGAGGACGACCCGGCCGGCGGTGAACTGCACGGCACCGGCGGCCCCGTGCACATCGAGCGCTTCACCGAAAGCAGCGGGCTGCGCCCGGTCCAGGCCGCGTTCCTGGACGCCTGCGCCCAGGCCGGCCACTCCGTGCACGAGGACATGAACGGCGCCGACCAGCTCGGCGCGGGCCCGCTTCCCCTCAACCGCGCGAACGGCATCCGCCAGAGCTCCGCCATCGCCTACCTCGGCCCGGCGCGCGGCCGTACGAACCTCACCGTCCTCGGCGAACGGACCGTGGACCGCGTCGAGTTCACCAAGGACGCCACGGCACGTGCCGTACTTCTCACCGACGGAACCCGCCTGGAAGCCGACCTGATCGTCCTCGCCGCGGGCTCGATCGGCAGCCCGTCGATCCTGATGCGCTCCGGCGTAGGCCCGCGGCGGATCCTCGACGAGCTGTCCATACCGGTGGTCCGCACCCTTGAAGGCGTCGGCCGGAATCTCCGCGACCACCCGATGGTCTACCTCACCTACCAGGTGGACGAGGAAGCCGTCGGCGAACTCACCCCGCCCCTGCAGAGCGTGCTCACTTTCGCCGCGAGCGGCGCCGACAGCGGCGACGCTGTCGACCTGCACGCCGTCGTTCTGACGATGGAGCCCGGGGAGCTGCTGGTGCCGCTCGTCCTGTACCGCCCGTACTCCCTGGGCAGCATGGAGATCGTCTCCCGCGACCCGGACGCCGCACCGCGGATCGGTCTCGGCCTCTTCGAGCACCCCGACGACCTGCGGCGCATGGTGTCCGGCATCCGCCACATGCGGCAGATCATGGAGTCGTCCCCGCTGCGGAAATACATCAAGGCCGAGACTTGGCCCGGCCCCGCGGTCACCACCGACGCCGACCTGGTCCACGCCGTCCTCCAGGGCAAGAACACCTGCTGCCACGCCGTCGGGACGTGTGCGATGGGCGGTGAGGGGACTTCCACCGCGGTCGTCGACCAGTACGGCAAGGTGCACGGCACGGACGGTCTGTACGTCGTGGACGCCTCGATCATGCCGGACATCCCGGCGCTGCCGACCAACACGACGACCATGATGCTGGCCGAGCGCATCGCCGACGACCTGCGCATGGGCGGCTGACCCGCACGGTACGTGAAAGCCGGCCGCTGTCCAGCGGCCGGCTTTCACGTATGTGGTGAGGTGTTGTCGTCAGGCGTCGTACGCGTAGAACCCGCGCCCGCTCTTACGGCCCAGATGCCCCGCGGTCACCATCCGCTGCAGCAGCGGAGGAGCGGCGTACAGGGGCTCCTTGAACTCCTCGTACAGCGAGTCGGCCACGGCCTGCGCGGTGTCCAGGCCGATCAGGTCGAGCAGCCGCAGCGGCCCCATCGGGTGGGCGCAGCCCAGCTCCATCCCGCGGTCGATGTCCTCGGGACGGGCCGCGCCGGACTCGACCATGCGGATCGCGGCGAGCAGATACGGCACGAGCAGCGCGTTGACCACGAAGCCCGACCGGTCGGGTGCCTGCACGACCTCCTTGCCCAGCCCCTCGGCGGCGAAGTCGCGGGCGCGGGCCAGGGTGTCGGCGCCGGTGGTGAGGGCGGGGATCAGCTCGACGAGCTTCTGCACCGGTACGGGGTTGAAGAAGTGCAGGCCCACCACCTGGGAGGCGCGGCCGGTGGCGACGGCGAGGTCGACGACGGGGATCGACGAGGTGTTCGTGGCGAGCACCGCGTGCGGATCGGCCACCACCTTGTCCAGCTGACGGAAGACCTCGAGTTTCACCTCCCGGCTCTCGGCGACGGCCTCGACGACGAACTGCCGGTCGGACAGGTCTCCCAGGTCATGCGTGAACGAGAGCCGGGCGAGTGCGTGGTCACGGTCGGCCTCGGTGAGCTTGCCGCGTCGCAGCCCGCGGTCGAGGGACGCGGTGACGCGGGCGCGGCCGATGGCGGCGAGTTCGGGGGTCGATTCGGCGACGGTCACGTCCAGGCCGCGCAGCGCGGCGACCTCGGCGATGCCGGAGCCCATGAGGCCGCAGCCGACGACGCCGAGGCGGGAGATGGCAGTCATGAACATCCCTTCTTGTTGGAGGAGTTGGCGGGAGTCGGTGTTGTGGAGGGGCATCAGACGTTGCGCCGGTACGCCCCGCCCACCTCGAAGAAGGCCTCGGTGATCTGCTGGAGCGAACAGACCCGCGCGGCGTCCATCAGCACGGCGAAGACGTTCTCCCCGTCGGCCGCGGCCCGCTTGAGCTCGGCGAGGGCGGCGCGGGCCAGGTCCTCGTGGCGAACCTGGAAGTCATGGACGCGGTCGAGCTGGGACTGCTTCTCCTGCTCGGTGGCGCGGGCCAGTTCGACGACGGGCGCGCCCTGCCCTTCCTCGGCACGGGGGGCGCGGAAGGTGTTGACGCCGATGATCGGCAGGGACCCGTCGTGCTTGCGCTCCTCGTAGAGCAGCGACTCGTCCTGGATACGGCCGCGTTGGTAGCCGGTCTCCATCGCGCCGAGCACCCCGCCCCGCTCACTGATCCGCTCGAACTCCGTGAGCACCGCCTCCTCCAGGAGATCGGTGAGTTCGTCGATGATGTACGAGCCCTGCAGTGGGTTCTCGTTCATCGCCAGGCCCCACTCGCGGTTGATGATCAGCTGGATGGCGAGTGCCCGTCGGACGGAGTCCTCGGTGGGGGTGGTGACCGCCTCGTCGAAGGCGTTGGTGTGCAGGCTGTTGCAGTTGTCGTAGATCGCGATGAGGGCTTGCAAGGTGGTGCGGATGTCGTTGAAGTCCATCTCCTGGGCGTGCAGGGAGCGGCCGGAGGTCTGCACGTGGTACTTGAGCTTCTGGCTGCGCTCGTTCGCCCCGTACCGGTCGCGCATGGCGACGGCCCAGATGCGCCGGGCCACCCGGCCGAGCACCGAGTACTCCGGATCCATGCCGTTGGAGAAGAAGAACGACAGGTTCGGCGCGAAGTCGTCGATGTCCATCCCGCGCGCCAGGTACGACTCGACGTACGTGAACCCGTTGGCGAGCGTGAAGGCGAGCTGGCTGATCGGGTTCGCCCCGGCCTCGGCGATGTGATAGCCCGAGATGGACACGGAGTAGAAGTTGCGGACGTCCTGCTCGATGAACCACGCCTGGATGTCACCCATCATGCGCAGGCTGAACTCCGTCGAGAACAAGCAGGTGTTCTGGCCCTGGTCCTCCTTGAGGATGTCGGCCTGTACGGTGCCGCGCACAGTGCGGAGCACCTCGGCCCGGATCTCCCGGTCCTGCTCGGGTCCGGGCGCGTGGCCATGCTCGGCGGCGTATGCGTCGAGCCTCTGGTCGATGGCGGTGTTGAGGAAGAACGCGAGGATCGTGGGCGCCGGGCCGTTGATCGTCATCGACACGGACGTGGTCGGTGCGACCAGGTCGAACCCGTCGTACAGCGCCTTCATGTCGTCCAGTGTTGCCACCGAGACTCCCGAGGTGCCGACCTTGCCGTAGACGTCGGGGCGCGGATCGGGGTCGCGGCCGTACAGCGTGACGGAGTCGAAGGCCGTGGACAGGCGGGTCGCCTCGCCACCCTCGGACAGCAGCTTGAACCGGCGGTTGGTACGGAACGGATCGCCCTCGCCGGCGAACATCCGCGCCGGGTCCTCGCCCTCCCGCTTGAAGGGGAACACCCCGGCCGTGAAGGGGAACGAGCCCGGCAGGTTCTCCTCCCGCAGGAATCGCAACAGCTCCCCGTGGTCCGTGTACCGCGGCAGCGCCACGCGCGGTATCCGGCTGCCCGACAGCGACTCTCGCACAAGGCCGGTGCGCAGCTCCCGGCCGCGGACGGTGAACACCAACTCGTCGCCGCTGTAGGCCTGCACGGTGCGCGGCCACTGCTCCAGCGCACTCCGGGCATCCTCGCCCAACCGCTCCCGTGCCTCGCCGAGCAACCGGTCGACGTCGGAGGCCGAAGCGTGCGCACCAACCAACTCCGCGCGCACCGAAGTCAGTTGCTGAACCCGTCGGGCCGCCTCGGCCTGGTCACTGGTGCGCGCATGGTACGTACGCACCGCCTCGGCGATGTCGGACAGATAGCGCGCCCGCGACGGGGGCACGATCTGGGCCGCACCACTGGAATGGCGGACCGCCACCGCGGGCAGCGCGCCGGGGCGGACCGGCATGCCCCGCTCGCCGAGCAGGGTGCGCAGATGCTGGTAGAGCGCGGTGACGCCGTCGTCGTTGAAGGTCGCGGCACTGGTGCCGAAGACCGGCATCTCGTCGGGGCGGGAGCTGAACGCCTCTCGGTTGCGCACGAGTTGGCGTCCGACGTCGCGCATCGCGTCCGCCGCGCCACGCCGCTCGAACTTGTTGATGGCGACGACGTCCGCGAAGTCGAGCATGTCGATCTTCTCGAGCTGAGAGGCGGCGCCGAACTCGGGCGTCATGACGTACAGCGACACATCCGCGTAGGGCACGATCGCCGCGTCGCCCTGGCCGATGCCGGGCGTCTCGATGATGACCAGGTCGTAGCCGGCCGCCTTGCAGGCCGTGATCGACTCTGCCAGACCTTCGGGGAGTTCACTGCTGCCCCGCGTGGCCAGCGAGCGGAAGAAGACCCGGTCGCCGTCGAGGGAGTTCATGCGGATGCGGTCGCCGAGCAGGGCGCCGCCGCCCCGGCGCCGGGTGGGGTCCACGGCGAGGACCGCCACCCGCGGCGCGTCCCGCTGGTCGGTGCGGAGCCTGCGGACGAGCTCGTCGGTCAGCGAGGACTTGCCGGATCCGCCGGTGCCGGTGATGCCGAGCACCGGCACCGGCCGCGCCCCGGCCGCCTTCTCGAGCGCGCGCAGATCCGCGGCGGGCACGGTACCGGCGGCTGCCCCGGACAACAGCCGGGCCAGTGCCTGGCGCTCACCGGCCAGCACCCGGCCGATCTCGGCGGGCGCCTCCTCCCACGGGGCGGTGTCGCACTCCTCGATCATCGCCCGGATCATGCCGACCAGGCCGAGCCGCTGCCCGTCCTCGGGCGAGAAGATCCGTACGCCCGCCCGCGAGAGACGCTCGATCTCCTGCGGCACGATCACGCCGCCGCCCCCGCCGAAGACGCGCACCCGTCCGGCGCCGCGCTCCCGCAGCGACTCGACGAGGTACTCGAAGTATTCGATGTGGCCGCCTTGATAGGAGCTGACGGCCACCCCCTGGACGTCCTCCTCCAGGGCGGCGTCCACGACCTCGCTCACCGAACGGTTGTGCCCGAGGTGGATCACCTCCGCGCCCTGGGCCTGCAGGATGCGCCGCATGATGTTGATCGACGCGTCATGGCCGTCGAAGAGGCTCGAGGCGGTCACGAAGCGGACGGGATGCTGAGCGCGGTACGGCCGCGCCGCCGCGTCACCGGCGGACATATGCACTCCTGACTGCCCTCTGCCCGCGTCGACAGGGGGCGGATACGGGTGGGACCGGTCGGGGCCGAGGGCTGGTGCATGGAACCCCTGAGCCCCTCCTGGGCCTGAATCAAAGTAGGTGCAGGCTTCAAGCATAGCCGTTGAAGTCAATTCAGTTCAGTGACAGTCTCGACAGTGTCGTACTGGAGCGATTCCCAGGAGGAACGATGCTCGCCGCCAGGCTGTACGGAACGAAGGATCTGCGGATCGAGGAGATGCGCGAGCCCGAGCCGGGCCCCGGCGAGGTGAAGATCCGCGTGGCTCACGCGGGGATCTGCGGCACGGATCTGCACGAGTACTTCGAGACGCCCCGCGCCACGCACGAGCCCAACCCGCTGACCGGTGCCACCCTGCCGCAGACCTTGGGGCACGAGTTCGCCGGGACGGTCGTGGCCTGCGGTGACGGGGTCGACCGGGTCGCGCCCGGCGACCGTGTCTGCGTCCGGCCGATCCGAACCTGCGGCGTCTGCCCGCGCTGCACGGCGGGCCTGTCCCACCTGTGCACGGCGCTGGCGGCGATCGGGGTGACCGCTCCCGGCGGCGGACTCGCGCAGTACGTGGTCGTGCCGGCCGGTGCGGCGGTGTCGCTGCCGGACGGCCTGTCGCTGGAGCAGGGCGCTCTGGTGGAGCCCATGGCGGTGGGTCTGAACGCCGTCGAGCGGGCCCATGTCCCGTGGGGTGGCAGCGCGTTGGTGACCGGAGCGGGTGCGGTCGGCATGGGGGTGCTGTTCGCGCTGAAGGCGCACGGGGTCCATGACGTGACCGTGGTGGAACCCTCGCCGGCCCGGCGTGCCGCGGCCGAACGGCACGGCGCCCGTGTGCTCGATCCCGCCGCGATCGATGTGGCCGAGGAGGTGATGCGGCACACCCGAGGCCGCGGCGTGGACGCGGCCGTCGAGTGCTCGGGCCGGCCGGAGGCGCTGGATGCCGCGATCCGGTCGGTGGCCGCCCAGGCGCCCGTCGTGATGGTGGCCCTGTACTCGGGCCCGGTCGCGGTCGACGCCTCCGTCGTCCGCTTGGCCGAACTGGCCCTGCTCGGCGCCGAGGCCTATCCCGACGGCGTCTTCGAGCGGGTCATCGAGTACATGGCTGCCGGGCGCTACCCGACGGACGGCTGGCTCGACCACATCCCGCTCGCCGACGCCGTCGCGGGGCTGCACGACGTCCGGGACGGGCGGTGCGTCAAGGTCCTCGTCGACATCCCGTCAACCCACTCCTGAACCAATTTCGATTCGGGGGTTGACAGTGGATCACCAGCTCCGCAAACTCGGAATGAATTCAGTTCAGTTTGGACCGGAGGGATCAGAGATGGCAGTGGAAGACGAGATCCAGTTCGAGCGTGACGGCCACGTCGCCCGCGTCTGGCTCAACCGCCCCTGGAAGAAGAACTGCGTGACGGTGCCGATCCTGGACCGGCTCGACGAGATCATCACCGAGGTCGACGAGGACCCGGAGCTGCGGGTCCTGGTGTTCCGCGGCCGCGGCGGCACCTTCTGCTCGGGCTTCGACCTGGACAGCCTGAAGGCGGACTTCGTCGGCAAGTCGAACGCGATCGACGTCGCGGTCAAGTCGGCCAAGGTGTGCGACCGGCTGTACTCGATGAAGACCCCCTCGGTCGCGGTCCTGGAGGGCTACGTCACCGCCGGCGGCTTCGAGATCATGATCTCCTGCGACTTCGCGATCGCGGCGGACGACGCCAAGATCGGCGACTTCCACATCCGTCGCGCACTGTTCGGCGGGGCCGGCCCGATCTACCGGGTGCCGCGCATGATCGGCATCCGCAAGACCAAGGAGCTGATGCTCACCGGCAAGTTGCTCTCCGGCGTCGAGGCCACCGAGTTCGGCCTCATCAACGACCACGCGCCGACCGAGCAACTGGACGAGAGGGTCGAGGAGTTCATCTCCCACCTCACCGACAAGAGCCCGTTCACCATGTGGCTCACCAAGATGACCATCGACCGCAGCCTGGACGCCGACACGCAGTCGCTGATGGTCATGGAGCACCTCGCCGTGGGCGTGGCGCTCAACTCCGAGGACGCCGCCGAGGGTGTGTCGGCGTTCCTGGAGAAGCGCGACCCGAAGTGGCAGGGGCGCTGATCCCATGACCACGGATCCGCGGAGTCCGGCCACCGGGCTCCAGGGCGCACGCTGCTCGGGCTGCTCGGTGGCGGTCTACCCCGCGGACGACACGTGCCCGCGCTGCGGAGGGCCGGCCGAGTCGGCGGCCCTGTCCGGCGCGGGCACCCTGTGGACGTGGACGGTGCAGCGCTACGCCCCCAAGTCGCCCCCGTACCAGGAACCGCACGGCGGGTTCGCGCCGTTCGCGGTCGGCTACGTCGAGCTGGCAGAAGGTGTCCGGGTGGCCGCCGTGCTCGACGTCGACGACCTCGACACCGTCCGGATCGGGATGCCGCTCACCGTGACCGCGGGCGGCGGCGTCCCCCGGGCCAGGCCCGTACAGGAGGAAGCATGAGCAGCGACGTCCTGATCTGCGGAGCCGGGCGTACCCCGTTCGGCCGGTCCGAAGCGAGCGGAAGGCAACTGGCTGTCAGCGCGGTGCGCGCCGCGCTGGCGGACGCCGGGATCGAGTGGTCGCGGGTGCGGGCCGCGTTCGGCGGCAGCGACAGCGCCGGACTCGCCGACACCCTGGTGGCTCAACTCGGTCTGACCGGGCTGCCGTTCGTGAACGTCAAGAACGGCTGCGCGACCGGCGGCAGCGCGCTGATCTCCGCCGTCAACGCGATCCGCTCGGGCATGGCGGACGTCGTCCTCGCCGTCGGCTTCGACAAGCACCCGCGCGGTGCCTTCGACCCCCGCCCCGAGGACTGGGGCCTGGGCGTGGAGTACGGCAGCGACGGGCTCATGGTCACCACGCAGTTCTTCGGCATGAAGATCCAGCGCTACATGTACGAGCACGGCATCACGCCGCAGACCCTGGCACTGGTCGCCGAGAAGGCGTACCGCAACGGGGCCCGCACCGCCGAGGCCTGGCGCCGCAAGCCGGTGACCGCCGCGGAGATCCTGGACTCCGGCATGGTCAGCGACCCGCTCACCCGCTTCATGTTCTGCTCCCCGGGAGCGGGCGCCGCCGCGCTGGTGCTCTGCTCGCCCGAGATCGCCCGCACCCTGGACGGCCCGTCGGTCACCCTGCGATCGGCGGCCGTACGGACCCGGCGCTTCGGCTCGTTCGAGGTGTTCAGCCCGTCGATCCCCGGAGGCGACTTGACCAGCGTCAGCCGGGATGCAGCGGCCGCCGCCTTCGCGGAGGCGGGGATCGGCCCCGGCGAGGTCGACGTCTGTCAGCTCCAGGACACCGAGAGCGGCGCCGAGGTCATGCACATGGCCGAGTGCGGGTTCTGCGAGGACGGCGAGCAGGAGCGGCTGGTCGCCTCCGGTGCCACGGAGATCGGCGGTTCGCTGCCGGTCAACACCGACGGCGGCTGCATCGCCAACGGTGAACCCATAGGAGCCTCCGGACTGCGTCAGGTCTACGAGGTCGTCCAGCAACTGCGCGGCCGGGCCGGTGAACGCCAGGTCCCCGGCACACCCAGGGTCGGCTTCACCCATGTGTACGGCGCCCCGGGCGTGAGCGCGTGCACGGTCCTGGCCCGCTGAACGCCCGCTGAAATCCGAGGTGGAGGAAGAGATGAGCGGCATCCCGGAACCCGAGGAGTTCCGCGCCGAGGCCCGGCAGTGGCTCGCCACGGTCGCCAGACCGCGCGCCGCCGACGGCGCGTGGGGCAGCGGCTCCGACTCGGTCGCCGTGTTCGAGAACTGGACCGAGGAGCAGGAGCGCGAGCACACCGCCCGCACCCAGGACTGGGAGCGCACGCGCCACGACCAGGGGTGGGGTGCGCTCAACTGGCAGGCGACGTATGGAGGGCGCGACCTGCCGGCGTACTACGAGCAGCTCTACCGCTCCGAGGAAGCGGCCTTCGACGTGCCGCATCGCACCGAGATCTTCCCGGTGACCCAGCAGCTCGTCGCCTCCGCGATCGGCATCTGGGGCACCGAGGAGCAGAAGACTCGCTGGCTGCGGCCGATGCTGCGCACCGACGAACTGGCCTGCCAGTTGTTCTCGGAGACCGAGGCGGGCTCCGACCTCGCCGCGGTGCGCACCAAGGCGGTCCGCGACGGCGACCGCTGGGTCCTCGACGGCCACAAGGTGTGGACCTCCGGGGCCCGGGTGGCGACCTGGGGCGTCGCGGTGTGCCGCACCGACCCGGAGGTCCGCAAGCACGCGGGTATCACCGTCTTCCTGGTCCGCATGGACGCGCCGGGCGTGACGGTCCGCCCCATCCAGCAGATGACCGGCGGAGCAAGCTTCAACGAGGTCTATCTCGACGGCGTCGTCGTGCCCGACACCGACCGGCTCGGACCGGTCGGCGAGGGCTGGCGGGTCACGCTCAGCGTGCTGGCCGCAGAGCGCCTCGACTCCGGCAACCTCGGTCTCGACAACGCCGACCGCGCGATGGACCTGGCCCGGAACCTGCCCAGACCGCTCACCGGCGCCGAACAGCAGCAAGCCGCCGACCTCTACGTCCGCGCCCTCGTGCAACGCCTCATCGGCCTGCGCATCACCGGCGCCCTCGTCGCCGGACGCGAGCCCGGCGCGGAGGCCTCGGTCGGGAAGCTGTACGCGACCGAGACGATGCGGCGCACCAGCGACCTGGTGTCGGAGCTGCTCGGACCGAGGCTCGTCGCGGACACGGGGGAGTGGGGCACGTACGCCTGGACGGAGCACCTGCTCGGCGCGCCGGGCTACAGCATCGCGGGCGGCACCGACGAGATCCAGCACAACATCCTCGCCGAGCGCGTGCTCGGCCTGCCCAGGGAGCCGGTCCGATGAGTACGTCGACGCAGGTGGTGGAGCTGGCCGTCCGGGTCGGTGACCGGCTCGCGCGCAGGCATCCGGGAGCATCGATCGGCGAGTTGAAGACGCTGCCGGGCGGCCACTCCGGGCTGACGTACTCGATCGGTGCGGGGAACGTGAAGTACGTCGTCAAGGCGGTGCCACCGGGGCAGCGGCCGGTCGGGCGCAATGATGTCCTGCGCCAGGCGCGGGTGTTGGCCGCGCTCGCCGGGACCGATGTTCCGGTGCCGGGTGTCGCAGCCGTCGACGAGGCGCAACCCGCCTGGTTCGCCATGGACTTCGCCGCCGGGGAGGCCGTCGAGCCCGTACTCGACGAGCCGGAGCTGTCCGCGGCCCTCGCGCGGGCGCGGATGCTGGAGATCGCCTCCGTGCTGGGGCGGCTGCACGCCACCGACATCCGCGCACCCGGCCTCGACGCCCCGCAACCGCTCGATGCAGCTGGTGAGTTGGAGCGCTGGAGCCGCACTCTGCACGCCGTACCGGCCGAACTGCGGCCGGGTGGTGAAGAGCTGCTGAAGCGCCTCGCCGACGACGTTCCCGACGATCTCCCGCCGGTCCTCCTGCACGGCGACTTCCGGCTCGGCAACGTGCTGTGCGTCGGCGAGCGGGTGGCGGCGGTCGTCGACTGGGAGATCTGGAGCGTCGGCGACCCGCGCATCGACCTCGGCTGGTTCCTGCTCTTCGCCGACCACCGCAACTTCCCGCAGCTGGGGCGCGCCGTGCCTGGCCTGCCCACCGAGGCCGAACTCCTCGACGCGTACGGCGACGGGGGCCCCGGCCTTCCCGACATGGACTGGTTCCGGGCCCTGGGCCGCATGAAGATGGCCGCGATCATGGGCCACAACCTGCGCCGGCACCGCGAGGGCAAACACCACGATCCGGACCAGGAACGGCTGCCGCCCACCATCGCCGCGATGATCCGCACGGCGCTCGACATCCTCGGCTGATCCGGACCGGCCGCCCCACTCTCGAAAAGGAGCAATCGTGGACTTCGGGTACTCGCCACGGGCGAGCGAACTCCAGGACCGTATGCGGTCGTTCATGGAGCAGCACGTCATCCCCGCAGAGCCCGTCTACGACCGGCAGCTGGCCGAGGCGGACGACCCGCACGCGCTGCCACCGGTCATGACCGAGCTCAAGGAGAAGGCGCGGGCCGAAGGCCTGTGGAACCTCTTCATGGCGCACGGCGACCGGGGCGCTGGCCTCACCAACCTCGAATACGCGCCGCTCGCCGAACTCATGGGCCGCTCCATCATCGGCAACGAGGTGTTCAACTGCTCAGCGCCCGACACCGGCAACATGGAACTCCTCGCGCTGTACGGCACGCCCGAGCAGCAACAGCGTTGGCTGCAACCCCTGTTGGAAGCAGAGATCCGTTCCTGCTTCGCCATGACCGAGCCCGAGGTCGCGAGCTCCGACGCCCGCAACATCCGTACCCGTATCACCCGCGATGGCGACAGCTACGTCGTCAACGGCCGCAAGTGGTACACCTCCGGGATCCTCGACCCCGACTGCAAGCTGATCATCCTGATGGGCAAGACCGACCCGGGCGCGCCCACTTACCGGCAGCAGAGCATGCTGCTCATCCCGCGCGACACCCCCGGCGTCACCGTCGTGCGCGACCTGCCGATGTTCGGCTACACCGACCGGTGCGGGCACGGCGAAGTGCTCTTCGAGAACGTCCGCGTGCCCGTCGAGAACGTCCTTGGCGGCGAGGGAGAAGGCTTCGCGCTCGCCCAGGGGCGTCTCGGCCCGGGTCGTATGCACTACGCGATGCGGGCCGTCGGATTCGCCGAGCGCGCACTGCAGTTGATGTGCGAGCGCGCCACCGAACGCGTCGCCTTCGGCGGGCCCCTCGCCGAGCGGGGCGTGGTGCGCGAGTGGATCGCCCGCAGCCGCATCGAGATCGAGCAACTGCGGCTGCTCGTCCTCAAGTCGGCCTGGCTGATGGACACAGTGGGCAATGCTGCCGCGCGGATGGAGGTCGCCGCGATCAAGGTGGCCGCGCTGGAGGTCGCCCACAAGGTCGTGGACAGGGCGGTCCAGACGCACGGCGCGGCCGGGGTCAGCGACGACACCGTGCTGGCCCGACTGTTCTCCATCACGCGCGCGCTGAAGATCGCCGACGGCCCCGACGAGGTGCATCTGCGGACCGTCGCCCGCCAGGAACTCGCCCCTTACAAGAAGAAGTCCGACATGAAGGCAGGAGCAGCGTGAGTGCCAACACCCTCGACGGCAAGGTGGCCGTCATCACCGGCGGATCCCGCGGCATCGGCCTCGGCATCGCCACCGCCTACCGGGCGGCCGGCGCACACGTGGTGATCGCCGCCCGCAAGGCCGCCGGACTTGCCGAGGCGCGCGAGGAGTTGCTGCGCGTCAAGGGCGACGGTGACCTGCACACGGTCGTCGCCAACGCGGGCGAACCCGACCAGGCCGAGGCCTGCGTCGAGGAGACCATGGCCCGCTTCGGCCGGCTCGACATCCTCGTCAACAACGCGGCGACGAATCCCTACCACGGCGATCTCCTCGACCTGGACCTGCCGCGCGCGGAGAAGACCGTCCGCGTCAACCAGTACGGGATGATCGCCTGGACCCGCTGCGCCTGGCGGGCCTGGATGGCCGAGCACGGGGGAGCGGTCGTCAACATCGCCTCCGTGGGCGGCCTGATCGTCGACCCGCACATCGGCTACTACAACGCCACCAAGGCCGCCATGCTCCACATGACCCGGCAGCTGGCCTACGAACTCGGTCCGCGCGCCCGGGTCAACGCCATCGCCCCGGGCCTCATCAAGACCGAACTGGCCCGCGCTGTATGGGAAGTTCGCGAGCCCGTCCTCACCGCCAAGCTGCCGATGCGGCGCCTCGGCACGGTGGAGGACGTGGCGAACGCGGCCCTCTTCCTCGCCTCCGACGCCTCCTCCTGGATGACCGGCCAGACCCTGGTCCTCGACGGCGGCGCGACCGCCCTGCCCATCGGGGTGGACGAGTGAACGCGCCACCGCCGTCCGCCACCGAGCTGTTCTCCCTGGAGGGCCGGACGGCCATTGTCACCGGCGCCTCCGCGGGACTCGGCGCCCGCTTCGCCGCCGTCCTCGCACAGGCCGGCGCCACTGTCTTCGCCGCCGCCCGCCGCATCGACCGGCTCAAGGAACTCGCCGACTCCGACGCGCGCATCCAGCCCGTCGCCTGCGACGTCTCCGTCGAGGCCGACCGTACGAGGCTGGTGGACACGGCACTGACCACCACCGGCCGCATCGACATCCTGGTCAACAACGCGGCCACCTCCGGCGAGACGCGCGCACATGACGAGACCCCGGACGCCTTCGCCGACGTCCTCGGCGTCAACCTCACCGCGCCCTTCCACCTCGCCCGGCTCACCGCCGAGGCATCCGCCGGGGAAAGCACGGGAGGCGCGAGCGGCCGGAGCATCATCAACGTCTCCTCCATCCTCGGCCTCGTCTCCGCCGCGCCCCTCGGCGGCGCGAGCTACTCGGCGTCCAAGGCCGGACTCATCGGCCTGACACGGGAGTTGGCGGGTCAGTGGGGTCGTGCGGGAATTCGGGTCAACGCCCTCGCACCCGGCTGGTTCCGCACGGAGATGACCGCGGACCTCTTCGGCGACGAGCGTTCCAGCCGCTGGATCGAGCGCAACACCCTGCTGCGGCGCGGCGGCCACGGTCACGAACTCGACGGCGCGCTGCTGTTCCTGGCCTCGGACGCGTCCTCGTACTGCACCGGGCAGGTCCTGACCGTCGACGGCGGATGGACCGCGCGATGAGCGTCCAGGTCGAGATCCAGGACGACGGCCTCGCCCGGGTCACCCTGCGCCGCCCCGAGGCCGGCAACGCCATCGACCTGGCGACGGCCCGCGGCCTGCTGGATGCGGCCCATGCCTGCGAACGTGTGGCCGTGCGGGTCGTGCTGCTCACCGGCGAGGGGAAGTCCTTCTGCGTCGGCGGCGACCTCAGGGAGTTCGCCCAGCTCTCCGGCGAAGTGCTGGAGAAGCACCTCGGCGCGGTCACCGGCGCGCTGCACGACGCCCTGCGCGTGTTCGCCGCGCTCGACGCGCCCATGGTCGCCGCGGTCCAGGGAGCCGTCGCGGGCGCGGGCATCGGCCTGGCCGCGGCCGCCGACGTGACTCTCGCCGCCGACAACGCCACATTCACCGCCGCCTACACCGGCATCGGCTACGCGCCGGACGCCGGAGTGAGCTGGACGCTGCCGCGCCTCATCGGGCCCAAGCGCGCCCTGGACCTGCTGCTGACGAACCGGCGGCTGCCTGTGGCGGAAGCCGCCTCGATCGGACTCGTGAGCCGGGTCGTCGCTGCGGATCAGCTGACAGCCGAGGCCGTGCGGACAGCCGAGGCCCTGCGCGACGGCCCCACCGCCGCCTTCGGCGTCACCCGGCGGCTCGTCGCCGCCGGTCTGACCTCCGGCCTCGGCACGCACCTCGACCGCGAGTCCCGCGCGCTCGCCGCCGCGGCCACGTCCGCCGTGGGCCGCGAAGGCGTCGCCGCGTTCCTCGGCAAGCGGGCGCCGAACTTCACCGGCGTCACCCCTAACGACTGAACCTGTACCCGTACCTGTTCCAGAGGGAGCCCACAGTGTCGGAAGCATTCATCGTCGGAGCCGTCCGCACCCCGGTCGGCCGCCGCAAGGGCACGCTCAGCGGCGTGCACCCCGCGGACCTCGGCGCGCATGTGCTGAGTGCGCTCATCGAGCGCGCAGGCGTCGACCCGGGCGCGGTCGATGACGTGTACTTCGGGTGTGTCAGCCAGATCGGCGCCCAGACCGGGAACATCGCCCGCACCGCGTGGCTGTCGGCGGGCCTGCCCCAGCACGTGCCCGGGACCACCATCGACCGGCAGTGCGGCTCCTCCCAGCAGGCCGTGCACTTCGCCGCGCAGGCGGTCGGGTCCGGCGCCGCCGATCTGGTGATTGCCGGGGGTGTGGAGGCAATGAGCCTGGTGCCCATCGCCAGCCCGATGTTCGTCGGCGAACAGGCCGGTATGGGCAGCCCGTTCGCGGGCGAGGGCTGGCGCGAGCACTTCGGGGACCAGGAGGTCTCGCAGTTCCGGGGCGCCGAGCTGATTGCCGAGAAGTGGGGCGTCACCCGTGAGGACATGGAGCGGTTCGCGCTCTCCAGCCATCAGCGGGCGCTCGCCTCGCAGGCGGCCGGCGACTTCGACGACGAGATCACCCCGGCCTTCGGGCTGAGCGCCGACGAGGGCCCGCGCGTCGACACCACCTTGGAGAAGATGGCGGGCCTGAAGACCCTGAGGGAGGACGGCCGGCTCACCGCCGCGGTCTCCAGCCAGATCTCCGACGGAGCCGCCGCCCTGCTGATCGCCTCCGAGGAGGCTGTACGCCGCCACGGCCTGACCCCGCTGGCCCGCGTGCACGCCACGGCCGTGGTCGGCTCCGATCCGATCCACATGCTGACCGGACCGATCCCCGCGACCGAGAAGGTGCTCGACAAGGCCGGCCTCGCGATCGACGACATCGACCTGGTCGAGATCAACGAGGCCTTCGCCTCCGTGGTCCTCGCCTGGCAGATGGAGATCGGCGCCGCCCACGAGCAGGTCAACGCCTTCGGCGGGGCGATAGCGCTCGGTCATCCGCTCGGCGCCACGGGCGCCCGGCTCATGACCACACTCGTTCACCAGCTGCGCAGGACCGGGGGGCGCTACGGTCTGCAGACGATGTGCGAGGGCGGCGGCATGGCGAACGCCACCGTGCTCGAACGTCTCTGACCGGATCCGGTTGGCAACTGAGTTCAACTTGGGTTTACTCTCGGGTACGGACACGGTGAGTGACGGCCAGGAGAGGGAGCATGACAAGGATCGTTGAACCGGAGGCCGGACCGAGGTCCAAGCGCGCGGCCATTCTCGCGGCCGCTGTGGACTGCTTCGGCGAAGCCGGCTTCGAGGCCACCAAGTGGTCCACCGTGGCGGAGCGGGTCGGTATCGGACAGACCGCCCTCTACCACTACTTCGAGTCGAAGACGCACTGCCTGCTCACCATCATGCGGCTCGAACTGGAGCGCTCCCACGACCAGTTCGTGGCAGCCACCACGGACGCCGAGGGCCCCGTCGAGGCGCTGCGCGCCGCAGTCCGGGCGGCGTACGACGTCTCCCCGCACGAGGTCCTGCAGATGCGCATCTTGCAGAACCATATGGACCTGCTCTCGGGTTCGCGCAGGTCCAAGCGCGAGGAGGCCGAGCGCGTCGCGGCCCGCCAGCTCGTGCAGGTCGTCGAGCGGGACTGGACGAACCTGCTGGTGAAGGGCATGTCCCAGGGCGCGTTCCCGCTGCGGGACGCGCAGTTGCTGGGCGCGGGCGTGCTCGGTCTGATCGTCAGCGTGTGGCGCTGGTACCGGCCGTCCGGAGCCACTCCGCTTTCCGAGATCAGCGAGCTGATCGAGGGCGCCTGCGTGCGGATGGTCGCCGCCTGACGCACTGAGCGTCCCACGATCGTGCGGCCCCCTGACGGATGCCCGTCAGGGGGCCGCCGTGCTGTCGCGGCCGGTGCCCCGCCGCGAATCCGCGGTGATCGCGTACGTAACCAGCCATTGCCAGCGGTGTTTCCTCAGGATTAAGATCCGACGTGTGAATTGAACTGAACTCAGGTTGATTCCTGGAGGGGTCATGCGACGCCGCACGACACGCGCGCTCATCGCCGCACTCGCCGCCATGCTCGCCGTGGTGGCCAGCGCCTGCGGCACCAAGAACCCCTCGGCGGTAGGGGACGACAACGTCATCAAGATCGGTGCCTGGTACCCGCTCACCGGTGCCCTCGCATCCTTCGGCATCCCTGAACGGGCAGGTGCTGACGCGTACTTCAAGTCCGTCAACGCCGCCGGCGGGATCAACGGCCGCAAGATCGACTGGGTCGTCAAGGACAGTGCCTTCGATCCGCAGCAGACCGTGCAGGTGGCCCGCCGCCTCGTGGACCAGGACGGAGTCGTCGCGATCGTCGCGGCCAACGGCACCGCTCAGTCCCAGGCCACGTTCCCCTTCGTCCTGGACCAGAGGAAGGTGCCGGTGCTGAACCCGCTGGGCGGGGACGCGACGTGGTACCAGCCTGCCAGGGACGGACTGTTCGGTCTGCAGACCCTCTACGAGGACCAGGCGGCCGCGCTCGGGGACTGGGTCGCGCGCGACGGAGCCAAGAAAGTGCTGGTCGTGCACAGCGACCCGGCCGCCTTCGTGAACGTCGCGAAGGAGATAGGCCCCGCCGCCCACAAGGTCGACCCGTCGGTCCGGGTGAAGCAGCTGAAGGTCAAGTTCCAGACCTCCGACTACAGCCCGGTCATCAGCAAGGTGAAGGCCGAGAAGCCCGACGCGGTCGTGATGATCCTCGCGTCCGCCGAGGCCGCCTCGTACCTCAAGGAGGCGAAGTTGCAGGGACTGTCCACTCCCGTGTACGGCTACGCGCCCGTGGCCGCCCAGTCCACGCTCACGCTGGCGGGCAAGGCGGCCGAAGGGGTCAGGGCGGTGCAGCTGGTCAAGTCGCCGAACGACGACGACCCCGCGGTCGAGGAGTTCCGTGCGGCGATGGCGAAGTACGAGAAGGGGCAGCCGGCCGACTTCATCACCTTGTGGGGCTGGGAAGCCGCCAAGGCTTTCGTGGAGATCGCCAAGACGATCGATGGTCCGGTCACCTCCAAGGCCCTGACCGCCGCGTACGACAAAGCCAAAGCGGTCGACACCGGGGTCGGACCGGTCCTGAACTTCTCCACGGACAACCACCTCGGCACCCGCGACGTACAGAAGGTCGTCGTCAGGAACGGGCGCTGGGAGTCGCAGGGCGACTTCTTCACCCCGCCGACCCGCGACTGACATCTGTCCGCGGCCCGCAACGGTCCCGACAGTGACCGCTAGTGATCAATTTGTGCGAAGAGCGAGAGGACCACCCCATGGCCAGTGTGTTGCGCGCCTATATGGCACGGATGGACAGCGAGCAGCCCGAGACGGCTCTCGAACTCCTCGCGCCCGACTTCCGTTTCCGTATCGCCCTGCCGAACCGTGAGGAGACCGGCTGGTCCAGGGACGACTTCGCGGCGTACATCTCCGGCCGCAACGCCGTAGAGCGGACCCACGAGATCCTCCGGCACAGCTCCGACGGCGACCTGGAGACCGTGTACGGAGTGGTCGTCGAGTCCGGCAAGGCCGTCGGATCCTTCCTCTCCGCCGCCGTGATCACGCCGGGCGGACAGATGGCGCGCTACCAGTCGTACTTCACCACGACCTACGACCTCATCGAGTTTCCGGAGCAGTCATGAGCGATACCACCATGTCCACCGACACAACCCCCGCGCCTTTCCTCACCGCCTGGTTCGAGATCCTCGACACCGATGAGCCGAACCGAATTCTCGACCTGATCAGCGACGACTTCACGCTCTCCATCTTGTTCTCCACCGGTGACGGGAACGCGACCGACTTCGCGGGCGACCGGGCCGCTCTGGTCGGCTATCTCGAACAGCGCGAGCGCGGCACGCGCACCCACCACCGGCTGTCCGCGACCACTCTGGGCCAGGAGGAGCTGTTCCTCGGCGAGGTGCGGCGCGCGGGCGTGCCCGAGGCGACCTTCGTCGCCGCAGGGCGGGTGGACGACGGCGGCCGGCTGCAGCGGCTGCTGATCGGGCGGTCGTCCGAGATCCGCTTCGCCTGACTCCAGCCAGTCAGGACTACGTACGGGAACACCTACGGGACCGCGTCAGGGACCACATTCGGAGGCAACTCATGTACAACCTCGTTCTGTTGGCCGCCCGCCCGCCGGAGTGGACGCACGAGCGGTTCATCGACTGGTGGCGCGGCGACCACGCGGAGCTGACCTACCGGCTGCCCGGTCTTCGCGCATGGCGGCACACCGAGATCGACCAGGCTCTGGAGCCGCGCTCCGAGGGCTGGGACGGGATCTCCGTGCTCAGCTTCGATTCCCCGGAAGCTCTGAAGAAGGCGCTCGCGAGCCCGGAGTGGGCGGACGCGGTGGCCCAGGTGGGTGACATGAAGGGCCGCCGGATCGCGGTGATGGGCGGCGAGGCGGAGATGTTCACCGCCTGAGGTCACCACAGTTCCAGCACGACTGTTTCCACAACGTCCAGTACATCCAGCACGGCATGCACAGAGCAGGGTTCATCGCGGAGTTCGGCACAGCGTAGCGAGGAAGCGGGATGCGACAGGTAGTGCAGGAGTTCCAACGACGGGCCGAGCAAGCGGACTTCGTCGCTGTCATCGACGACTCGGGCAGCCACACGGCGCGCGAGCTGCTCGCCCAGGCGGGCCGGCTCGCGTCGGCGATGTCTGCCGGCGCGGGCGACGAGTGCGGCGGGACCGTCATGCTCCAGGCCGACAACTCATGGCGGACCGTCGCGGGCGCGCTGGCCGTGGGCCTCGGCGGCGGGGTTCTGGCGGTGGTGAACCGGCACACCACACGTGCCGAGTTCGCGGCCGCCTTCGAGGACATCCGCCCCGACGCCGTGGTCGCCGAGCCCTCGGCGATGGCCGAATGGGGGGTGTCCGAGCTGTTGAAGGGCGAGGCCGGGACCGCCTTCACCTCGGACCCGGTGCTCGACGGCTGGACCTGTCACGCCGTGCCCGGGCAGCGGGAGGTGGGCCGCTGGTCGGGCGGCGTCCTCATCGGGCTGACCTCCGGCTCGACCGGGCGCCCCAAAGGCGTCGTCCAGTCCGAGGGGGCCCTGCGCTACGCGGGCACGAGCACCATCGAGATCAACGGCCTGACGCGCGGCGACGCGGTGGCCGCGATCGTCCCGCTGTCGTCGACGGCCGCGTACTGCTTCGGCGTCTATCTCGCACTTCTCCTGGGAGGTCCGCTCGTCCTGATGACGAAGTGGGACCGGGCCGTCGCGCTGCGGCGGATGGCCGAGGCACAGGTCCGCTGGACCATGTGCGTGCCGACCATGGCCCTGCAGATGGGGGCCGAGGCGGCCGGCTCCGGCATTCTCGGGGGAGTCCGCGCGATCACCGTGGGGGGCGGCCCGATGGACCGTGGCGCCCTCGCGCGCGCCGAACAGTCCCTGGGTACGAAGATCCTGCGCGTCTTCGGCATGTCCGAGTGCCTCGGCCACACCTCACCCCGCCCCGACGAACCCGAGGAGATCCGGCTCGGCAGGGACGGCTGCCCCTTTCCCGGCACGGACCTGCGCGCCGTCACCCCCGAGGGCGACCCGGCCGGACCGGGGGTGTCGGGCCGGGCGCAGGTGCGCGGCCCCTCCCTCTTCGTCGGCTACGCACGCGACGGCAAGGTCGAGGCGCCGGCACTGACCGAGGACGGCTACTTCCCCACCGGCGACCTGCTGATGACCCATGACGACGGGACCGTCACCATCATGGGCCGCGAGAAGGACATCATCATCCGCGGCGGCCGGAACATCGACATCACCGAGATCGAGCGAGCCGTCGCCAGCTATCCACGGGTCGCACGGGCCTGCGTCGCGGCCGTCCCGGACGAGGTGCTCGGCGAACGCATCGCGCTGCTCGTCGTCACCGAGGACGGCGGCGACATCGACCTGGCGGAGGTGACAGGCCACCTCGACAGCGTCGGCCTGTCCCGGACCAAGTGGCCCGAGTTCGTCTACGGGATCGAGGAGCTGCCGCAGACCAAGGTCGGCAAGCTCGACCGGTCCGGGGCCCGCGAACTGGCCCACCGGCTGCGCACGCAGACTCCCGGCCCGGCCTGATCCACGAGCCCGGGCCGACACACAGACACACCAGCACCAGCCAGCAAGGGAGAATCATGACCACGCGGTTCGACCAGGGCCCATGGGCCGCAGCCGGAATCCAGACCGTGCAGCCCGGGGTACACCGCGTTCCCCTGCCGCTGCCGAACGACGGACTGCACGCCGTCAACGTCTATCTGCTGGAGAACCTGGCGGAAGACGACGGCATCGTCATGATCGACGGCGGCTGGGCGATCCCCGAGGCGCGCAAGGCACTTGAGGAGGCCCTCGCCGCCATCGGCCGCGATCTCGGCGACATCAGCCACATCCTGGTCACACACATCCATCGCGACCACTACACGAACGCCGTCGAGCTGCGCCGACTCCTTGGCTCGCGTGTGTACCTGGGCGCGGGTGAGCGCCCGGGTCTGGAGATGCTGGACCGGCTGCGCAGCGACGAACCCGCGGGCTCGCTGGAGACGTTGCGCAGGGCGGGCGCCGGCGACCTGGCCGACCGCGTCCAGGCGATGCACCACGGCGGCTACGACCCGAGCGTGTGGGAGGCCCCCGACCGCTGGCTCGGCGCGGAGACCCTGAGCTTCGGCGACCGTGCACTACGCGTCGTACCAACTCCTGGACACACCAGAGGACATGTGGTCTTCCTGGACGAAGAGCGCGGACTGATGTTCTCCGGGGACCACGTCCTGCCGCACATCACGCCGTCCATCGGCTTCGAACTGGCCGAGCCCGGGGGCAAGCCGCTCGCCGACTACCTGGACTCCCTGCACCTGATGACCCAGTACGCGGACGCGCGCCTGCTGCCCGCGCACGGACCGGTCACCGACAGCGCCCACACCCGCGTCGCCGAGCTGCTCACGCACCACGACGACCGGCTGGCGAAGAGCCTGGCGGCGCTGGGTGACGGCACACTCGATGCCCATGCGGTGGCACGCGCACTGGGCTGGACGCGCCGCGAGGTGCCCTTCGGTGAGCTCAGCGAGTTCAACCAGATGCTCGCGGTCAACGAGACGGCGGCGCACCTGGACGTGCTCGTGCTGCGGGGCCGGTGCACGGTGGCGTTCCGGGACGGGGTGAACCGGTACACGCGCGTGCGGTGACGGCGCACGCACGGGCGAAGAGGGGAGCGGCGGTTGCCGTTCCCCTCTTCGCTGTCAGCGCGCCGTCCAGCCGCCGTCCACGTACAGCTCGGAGCCGGTGACGAAGCTTGCGTCCTCCGAGGCCAGGAACGCGACCGCCCCCGCGACCTCGTGGGGGCTGCCGAGGCGGGCCATGGGCGTGCCCTCGACCATCGCGGTGTGCCGGGGCGTGCCCAGCCACAGTTCGCGGGACAGGGGCGTTTCGATGAAGCCGGGGTGGATCGAGTTGACGCGGACGCCGCGCGTGGCCCAGTGCAGGGCCGCGTTCTTGGTCATCAGCCGGACCGCGCCCTTGGCCGCGTGGTACGAGAACTGGCTGCCGAAGCCGCCGACCGTGCCGAAGATCGATGCGACGTTGACGATCGAGCCGCCACCGGAGCGCTCGATCGCCGGTCCGCCGTGCTTCATGCCGAGCCAGACTCCGCCCTGCGTCACCGCGATGACCTTGTCCCAGGACTCCTGCGTCTCCGTCTCCACGGTCCGCATCTCCGCTATGCCCGCGTTGTTGACGAGTACCGTCAGGCCGCCCAGTTCGGCGACCACCCGCTCGACCGCGTCGCGCCACGCGGCCTCATCGCTGACGTCCAGGGCGAGGCCGAGCGCTCGCGCCCCGCCGGCCGTCAGCTCCTTCGCCATCTCTTCGCAGCGGCCGGCGTCGACGTCGGTCACCACGACCGCGGCGCCCTCCGCCGCCAGCCGCCGCGACACGGCGTCTCCGATGCCGCCGGTGGCTCCGGTGACGAGGGCGATCTGTCCGGACAGTCGGTCTCGCACGGTGTCTCCTTCGGTTCTTTCGTACGACGGTGTGGTCGCGGTCACGACAGCAGCTCCAGACCTGAGTTCAGCAGCGCGGGCACCGCGGACCCCACGCGCTCAAAACCGGTGCCGACGGTCTGCCCCGCCGCGTAGCGGGCGTGGATGCCCTCCGCGATGACGGCGAGCTTGAAGCAGGCCAACGCCTGGTAGCAGTGCAGAGATTGAATGTCACGGCCGGACTGGGCGGCATAGCGCTCGGCCAGCTCCTGCCCGGAGGGGAATCCTGAGTTGGCCGTCGGGACGTGGCGTGCCCCCAGGACCGGTTCGCAGGTCGCGTCCCAGTACATGAGGAGCATTCCGAGGTCGGCGAGCGGATCGCCGAGCGTGGCCATCTCCCAGTCGACGATGGCGGCGATCCGGCCGAAGTCGCCCGGGGCCAGGATGGTGTTGTCGAGGCGGTAGTCGCCGTGCACGATCGTCGGGGCGCCGCTCGCGGGTAGCGCGCGGGCGAGTCTGCGGTGCAGCTCGTCGACGTCGGGCAGCGTCCGGGTGGCGACCTTGTCCCACTGGCCGCGCCACCGGCGCACTTGGCGCTCCAGGTAGCCGTCGGGGCGGCCGAAGTCGCCGAGTCCGACAGCGGCGGCGTCGACCGAGTGCAGTGCCACCAGCGCGTCCACGAGCGCCTCGGCGGCGCTTCGCGCGTCGGCGGGCGGAAGCTCGGTGGCCCGGTCGCCGTCGCGCAGCACCGTGCCCTCCACGAAGTCGACGACGCAGAACGGCGCGCCGATCACCTCCGCGTCCGTGCACGACAGCACGGCCCCGGCGACCGGCACCCCGCTGTCGCCGAGCGCGGCGACGACGCGGTACTCACGGTCCATGTCGTGCGCGGTCGGCGTCAGCACGCCCAGCGGCGGCCGGCGCAGCACCCACCGGTGTGTCCCGTCAGCGACGTCGTACGTGAGGTTGGAGCGCCCGCCCTGCAGCAGTGCGATCCGCAACTGGCCCGTGAAATCAGGTACATGGTGCTCGAAGTAGCGTCGCAGGGCGGGCACGTCGACGCCGACCACGGCCTCCTGGGAGGTGGTCACCGCGCGGCCCTCCGTTCCTGTGCCGTCCGCACCGCGCGCTTGGCGATCGCCCAGCGGTGGGTCTCGGACGGTCCGTCGTAGATGCGGAACGGACGCACCTCCCGGTACAGCCGCGACAGCGGGGCGTCCCCCGAGATGCCGAGCGCGCCGCACACCTGCACCGCGCGGTCGACGACCCGGTTCACGGCCTCGGAGACGTATGTCTTCGCGATGGAGGTGTGCTGGGCGGCCGAGCGGCCCTGGTCCAGCTCCCAGCAGGCCCGCCACAGGACCGCGCGGCTGGTCTCGATGTCGATCTCGGAGTCGGCCAACAGCTGTTGCACCATGCCCAGTTCGGCCAGCGGCATACCGAAGGCCGAGCGCTCCGCCGCGCGCTCCAGGGCGATGTCCTGCGCCCGGCGTGCCACCCCGAGCCAGCGCATGCAGTGCGTCATCCGGGCGGGGCCCAGCCGCACCTGCGCGTACCTGAAGCCTTCGTTCACCTCGCCGAGGACGGCGTCGTCGCCCACTTCGCAGCGATCGAACACGACTTCGCTGTGTCCGCCGAACAGCCCCTGGTCGAGGGTGTCGATGTTCCGGACGATCTTCATGCCAGGGTTGTCGGCGTCGACGAGGAGCATCGTCGCGCCGCCCGCGTCGCCGGGGCCGCCGCTGGTGCGGGCCATGCAGATGGCGAAGTCGGCGCCGTCCGCGCCGCTGATGAACCACTTGCGGCCGTCGATCCGCCAGCCGCCGTCGACTCTCGTCGCGGTCGTGGCGAGCGCACGCGGGTCGGAACCCGCGCCCGGCGAGGGTTCGGTCATCGCGAAGCAGGACCGCATCTCACCGGCGGCCAAACCTCGCAGATACCGCTGTTTCTGTTCCCCGGTGGCGATCACTTCGAGCAGATGCATGTTGCCCTCGTCGGGCGCGGCGCAGTTGAGTGCGAGCGGCCCCAGCAGCGAGTGCCCCGCCGCCTCGAACACCACGGCCTGCCCACACAGGTCGAGCCCGAGCCCGCCCCACTCGGCGCCCACGTGCGGGGCGAACACCCCTGCTGCACGGGCGGCCTCCTGCAATCGGCGGCGCAGTGGTTCCGGCCCCGTATGGACGTTCCCGTCGCACGCCTGTTCCTCAGGTATCACCACATCTCGTACGAAGTCGGTGGTGCGCCGCGCGATGTCGGCGACCCTGTCGTCGATCTCGAACCCGATGGTCATGCTTCACCTCTGATCCTGGCTAATGACCATTAGCCATGAGAGGCGTGTTGGAAGTCCTATGTCAAGAGGGTTGGCGAATGCCACCGCTATAGTGTGGTGACTTGAGGTCGGAAGCTCGGCTAATGATGGATAGCTTCGGGGGTTCGCATGCGTACATCTGAAGGTGCGGCCCAGGGTGGGTCCTACGAACGTGCGCACCGGCCCGCACGGCCCGGGGGCGCCTCCCCGGCCGACCGTCGGTCGGCGATCCTGCAGGCCGCGCTGCAGCTGTTCGCCGCGCAGGGCTACCGGTCCACCACGATGGCCGACATCGGAGCCGCCGTCGGCATCCGCGGTCCCAGCCTGTACAAACACGTGGCGTCCAAGCACGAGCTGCTGGTCGAGATCATGATCGGCACGATGGAGCAGCTCATCGCCGACAACATGGCGGCCGTCGCCGGGGTGGACGACGTCCACGAGCAGTTGCGCCGCTCTGTGGAGGCGCACATCCGCTATCACGCGCGCCATCGCTTGGAGGCGTTCGTCGGCAACCGTGAGATCGGCAGCCTGGAGCAGCCCGACCAGGACCGGGTGCTCAGCCGCCGCAGCGCCTACGAAGGCCGTTTCCGCGAACTCATCGAGCGGGGCGTCGCCGAGGGCGTCTTTCATGTGCAGTCGGCGAGGATCGCCTCGTACTCGATCCTGGACATGGGTATCGGTGTGTCCAGCTGGTTCCACGAGGTGGGCGAGTTCTCCGTCGACCAACTCGCGTATCAGTACGGCGACATCGCGCTTCGCATCGTCGGTGTGGCTGCGGAGCGGTCAGCTACCCGGTCGTGAACGGCCAGGTTTGCTGCTCGCGTCATCACTGGCTGTGATGGGTCCGGCCGCGTCCGGGACTCACGCGATGAGGGTGAGTTCGGAGGCCGTTGACTGGGCCCCGCAGGCCCACGCCATCCAGCGGCGTCGGCGGATGTTGTGGGACGCGTTGTGGTCTGCGTGATCAACGAATCCACAGGTAGACGCAGGGATGATCGGGTCGACAAGCTCGCCCCACCTTCAGTGACGGCGGCCCCTTTGGCGTGCTCCGAAGCGGCGGGCCGTACCCTCCAGCTCGCGGGCGGATGCATGATCACTCGCCGAGGAACGGCCGCCCGCGGTGGGAGGAACGATGTCTGGAGCATGTTGTGCCCCCGGGGCCGGGGGCGACCGGGGGATTCCGGAGCCGTCCGCCGTGCGGCCCCAGGCCCCGGAGCGCGACCGGGAGCAGGGGCTGCGCGCCATGCTGCGTATCCCTGGAGGGGCCTTCCTCATGGGAGGCGACGATGCTGACGCGTTTCCCGAGGACGGTGAAGGGCCGGTCCGGGAGGTGCGGCTGGCGCCGTTCCTGATCGACGCGACCACGGTCACCAACCGGCAGTTCGCGAAGTTCGTGCGCAGCAGCGGCTACCGGACCGACGCCGAGCACTACGGCTGGTCCTTCGTGTTCTACGCACTCGTCCACCCGGCGGCCCGGCACGCGGTGCGCGACGGCGCGGTGGAGCAGGCGCCCTGGTGGCTCGCGGTCGAGGGGGCGTGCTGGAGTGCCCCCTACGGGCCGGGGTCGGCCTGGACCGATCTGCCTAACCATCCCGTCGTCCATGTCTCCTGGCGTGACGCGTCCGCCTACGCGGCATGGGCGGGCAAGCGCCTGCCCACGGAGGCGGAGTGGGAGAGGGCGGCGCGCGGCGGTCTGGAGGGTGCCCGCTTCCCCTGGGGGGACGAGCTCCTGCCTCGGGGACAGCACCGCTGCAACATCTGGCAGGGGCGGTTCCCGCAGGACAACACGGGCGAGGACGGGTACCTGGGAACCGCGCCGGTGAAGAGTTACCGAGCCAACAACTACGGCCTGTACAACACTTCGGGCAACGTGTGGGAATGGTGCTCCGACTGGTGGAGCACCACATGGCACACGGCCGGCCGCCCGGAGACCCGCCATGACCCGGCCGGACCTCCCGCGGGGGCGGCGAAGGTGATCCGCGGCGGCTCGTACTTGTGCCACGCGTCGTACTGCAATCGCTACCGGGTCGCCGCGCGCACCTCCAACACACCTGACAGCAGCACTGGGCACATGGGCTTCCGCTGCGCGGCGGATCTCCCCGGGACACGCTGAGGTCTCGCCGGCGGCCGGGGCGTCGGTGGATGAACTGCCGCCCGCAGACGGACACATGGGCATGCGGCGACTGGTTGACATGGCAATGGAGGGAGGACAGAGTTGCCTCAGGCTACTGGTAAGGCCAGTTAACTTGAGCGGTCTCACGCCCGCGCAAAGGAGCGTCCTCGATGACCAACGCCTCTCCACATCAGTCGTCCACCAGCGGTACTTTCCAAGGCAAGATCGGTACGACCTACGACGAGTCGACGCCGTGGTGGCCGGAACAGCAGGCGCTTACCGAGGACACGCCCAATGTCGTGGTCATCGTGCTCGACGACGTCGGCTTCTCCGACCTCGGCTGTTTCGGCTCGGACATCGAGACCCCGGCCATGGACGCCCTCGCCACCGGCGGTCTGCGCTACACCAACTTCCACACCACCACGCTGTGTTCTCCGACGCGGGCGTCCCTGCTGACCGGCCGGAACCACCACTCCGTCGGCATGCGGATGCTGTCCAACTTCGACACCGGATTCCCCAGCGGCCGTGGACGGGTCACCAAGGCCGCCGCGATGCTGCCCGAGGTGCTGCGGGACAACGGCTTCAACACCATGGCCGTGGGCAAGTGGCACCTGGCGCCGATGGAGCAGACCACCGCGTCCGGGCCGTACACCCAATGGCCGCTGTCCCGCGGGTTCGAGCGCTACTACGGCTTCCTGGAGGCCGAGACCGACAGCTTCTATCCGGAACTGTTCTACGACAACCACGCCGTGGCTCCGCCGAAGACCCCGGAAGAGGGCTATCACCTCAGTGAGGACCTGGTGGACCGGGCGATCGAATTCGTCACGGACCAGACGTCGGTCACTCCGGAGAAGCCCTTCTTCATGTACATGGCCTTCGGTGCGGCGCATGCCCCGCACCAGGCTCCGCAGGAGTACCTGGAGAAGTACCGGGGCCGGTTCGACCACGGCTGGGACGTCGAGCGCGCCACACGCCACGCCCGCCAGATCGAGCGGGGCATTCTGCCGCCCGGCACCGAACTGGCCCCGCGCAATCCCGGGGTCGAGCCCTTCGACGCACTGTCGGACAACGAGAAGAAGCTGTCCGTACGCCTCCAGGAGGCCTACGCGGCGATGCTCGACCACACCGACCACCACATCGGCCGGTTCATGGAATTCCTGGAGCAGATAGGGCAGATGGAGAACACCATCACCATCCTGCTCTCGGACAACGGGGCCAGCCAGGAAGGCGGGCAGAAGGGTTCCCTCAACCCGACCGCGTTCCAGAACGGTCTCTCCGAGGACTTCGACGAGATGCTCGCGCGGATCGACGAGATCGGCACCACGCGCGCGCACGCCAACTATCCCTGGGGCTGGGCGCAGGCGGGCAACACGCCCTTCAAGCGCTACAAGCAGAACACCCACGAAGGCGGCGTCCGCTGCCCGCTCATTGTGCGGTGGCCCCGCGGGCTGCCCCGCACCGACGAGAACCGGCAGCAGTTCCACCACGTCAGCGACATCATGCCGACCCTCTTCGAACTGCTCGGTCTGCAGGCGCCCGAGGTCTACAACGGCATCCCGCAGATGCCGATCCACGGCACCAGTATGGCCTACACCTTCGACGCGCCGACCGCGCCGACGCGCAAGGAGGCCCAGTACTTCGAGATGTTCGGGCACCGCGCGATCTGGCACGACGGCTGGAAGGCGGTCTCCTTCCACCAGCGCGGATCGTCCTTCGACGACGACAAGTGGGAGCTCTACCACCACGACACCGACTTCTCGGAGTGCAACGACCTGGCGGAGGAACGGCCTGAGCAACTCCAGAAGATGGTTGCCCGCTTCTGGGTGGAAGCCGGGAAGTACGATGTGCTGCCGCTGGACGACAACGGATTCGCCCTCCGGGCGAAGATTCCGCGCCCCGGTTCCCCGCGCAGGCGCACCACTTTCACGTACTACCCGGACATGGCCCATCTGCCCGGCGCCGCGGTGCCACCGGTGATGAACCGCGCCCACCGCATCACCGCGTTCGTCGACCGGGCCACCGCGTCGGACGAGGGTGTCCTGGTGTCACTGGGCAACATCAGCAGCGGATACGTCCTGTACATCAAGGACAACAGGCTCGTCTACGAGTACAACTTCCTCGGCACCCGCTACACGGTGACATCGGAGGACGAACTCCCCATCGGAGCAGTCGAGTTGATTTTCGAGTTCATCAAGACCGGTGACGTGCAGGGTGTCGGTCACCTGTACGTGTCGGGAAAGCCGGCCGGGGAGACGGACATGCCGCAGGTCCTGCCGCACTTCTTCGGATGGCAGGGCCTCGACGTCGGCCGGGACACCCTGTCACCCTCCTCGCCCAGCTACGACGGCGAATTCGCGTTCACCGGAAAGCTCGAGAAGGTCGTCTTCGACGTCGCACCCGACGAAGAGGGCGCGGAGCCCTTCGAGCGCATCGACTGACCCTTCTGACTGCTCACCCTCCCCAGGAGGGTGAGCAGTTCGCAGCGGCATGAGAAGGCCCGCCACCGAATCGGTGGCGGGCCTTCTCATGCCGAACTGTCAGCTGGGCGGCGTGTAGCGTCCGTCGATCGCCGTCCAGCCTCCGTCCACGAAAAGCTGGCTCCCCGTCACGAAGGACGACGCGTCCGACGCCAGATAGACGACGGCGCCGGCCAGTTCGTCGGGCCGGGACCAGCGGCCCAGGGCGCTCTTGGACGCGTAGGCCTCCGACCACTCCGGCACGGACCTGATCTGCGCGGTCAGCGGTGTGTCCACGACGCCCGGAGCGACGGCGTTGACCCGCACGCCCGAGGGGCCCAGCTCGGCCGCCGCGGTGCGCAGCAGTTGGACGAGGCCGGCCTTCGTGGCCGCGTACACGCCCTGGCCCGGCTCGACGGCCACCGACCGGATCGAGCTGAAGCCGATGATGCTCCCGCGGCCGCGTTCGGCCATGCCGCGGCCGAACGCCCGCACGAGGTCGAAGGAGGCGCGCAGATTGAGCGACACGACTCGGTCGAACTCGTCCGTCGTGTAGTCGAGCAGATGCTTGCGCACGTTCGTCGCGGCGGTGAAGACGAGCACGTCGACGGCGCCGAGGTTCTCGGCGGCGCGCGCGACCGCCTCGCCGTCCAGTACGTCAAGGGCGTACGCCGACATCTCCTTGCCCATCGACGCCGTCTCCGTGGCGGCCTTCAGGTCGCGGTCGGCGCACACCACCGTGGCGCCGTGAGCGGCGAGCGCCAGGGCGCTCTCGCGGCCGATTCCGCTGCCGGCGCCCACCACGACGGCCTTGCGGCCGTCGAGCCGGAACAGACGGGAGTAGGTGTCCACCGCATCGGTGTGGTCGTTGTCCTGCATGGTCCTCACGGCTTCTTCGTCGTCGGGCGGATCACTGCCATACGGGTCACGGTGAGCTCTTCGATGGCGAACCTCGGGCCCTCCCGTCCGGCCCCGGAGTCCTTCACGCCGCCGTACGGCATGACGTCGGAGCGGAAGCCGGGAACTTCGTTGACGACCACTCCGCCCACCTCCAGGCGGTCGAGAGCGGCGAACGCGGTGTCGAGGGCGCTGGTGTAGACGCTCGCGTGCAGTCCGTAGCGCGAGTCGTTGACCAGGTCGAAGGCCTTCTCCAGATCGGGGACCGAGCGGATCGCGACGACAGGGCCGAAGATCTCCTCGTCCCAGAGGGGGAGGCCGCGGTCCACGTCGAGCAGCACGGCGGGCTCGATCACCCCGTCGGTCACCTTGCCCCCGGTCAGCAGCGAAGCGCCCGCCGTCACCGCCTCCTCCAGCCACGTGCACACCCGCTCGGTCGACCGCTCGTCGATGAGGGCCGAGACACGTGTCTGCGGATCGCGGGGATCGCCGACGGTCACCTCGGCCACCCGCTCCTTCACGCGGGCCACGAACTCCTCGCGCACGGCGTCCACCACGACGACCCGCTGCACACTGATGCAGGCCTGGCCCGACGCGTAGAACCCGCCGCGCACCACCGCGTCGGCGGCGGCGTCTAGATCGGCGTCGGCGGCCACCACCAGGGCGGCGTTGGAACCGAGTTCGAGCAGCACCTTGGTGGGGGCCGCGTCCTTGGCGATCCGGTGGCCCACGGCTGCGGAGCCGGTGAAGGACACCGCTCCGATCCGGCGGTCGGTGGTCAGCGCGGAGCCGACCTCCGGACCGCCGGTCACCAGCTGCACCGCTGCCTGGGGCGCGCCGCAGGCATGCAGGGCCTCGCGGAGGAGGTGCACCAGCCACAGGGTGGCCAGCGGTGTCTGCGGCGCGGGCTTGGCGATGATCGGGCAGCCCGCGGCAAGGGCGGGCGCGATCTTGTGCGTGGCGAGCAGCAGCGGGTAGTTGAAGCCCGCGATGCCCACCACGACGCCGATCGGCTTGCGGGTCCAGAAGCCGAGCAGTCCCTCGCCCGACGGAAGCAAATCGAGCGGCACCGTCTCGCCGTGCAGCCGGGCCACTTCCTCGGCCGCGGTCAGCAGGGTCAGCAGGGTGCGGTCCACCTCGACGCGGCAGTCGACCAGCGGCTTGCCGGTCTCCAGGACCAGGAGCCGCTCGAAGTCGTCGCGGCGGGCGGTGACCGCTTCGTGCGTCGCGAGGAGCGCCGCTCTGCGGGGGTGTGAGGGGAGTCGGCCGACCTGGTGGCGGACCGCGACCGCCGCGTCCAGGGCCTGACGCGCGAGGTCGGTGTCCCCGACCGGCGCGGAGGCGACGAGCGTCCCGTCGTAGGGGAAGCGGACGTCCTCGGCGGCGGGGGCCGCCACCCAGCTGTCGCCGATGGGAAGTCCCTCGGGGAACTCCTTCACCAACGGGTTTGCGCCGCTGGTGGGTTGGTCGTGCGTAGTCACGGTCGGTACTCCCGGTTGAGGTCGGCCGCCGTCACTCCGGACAGTGCCTTGCCCAGCGTCGGCACGGCGGCGATCAGCCTGCGTGTGTAGGGGTGTTGGGGATCCTCGTAGACCTCCTGCGTGGACCCGGTCTCCACGATCTGCCCGTCGTGCATGACCGCGACCCGGTCGCACACATGACGCACCACGGACAGGTCGTGGGAGACGAAGACCAGCGTCAGGGACAGCTCGTCGACGAGGTCCGCGACGAGGTTGAGCACCTGGGCCCGTACGGACACGTCGAGGGCGCTCACGGGCTCGTCGGCCACGATGATCTTCGGGCGGGGGGCGAGGGCGCGGGCGATCGAGATGCGCTGGCGCTGGCCGCCGGAGAACTGGTGCGGATACCGGTTCGCCGCGTCTGCCCGCAGGCCGACCGCCTCGAGCAGTTCGGCCACCCGCTCCCGGCGGTTCCCGTGCCCCTGCGCGACGAGCGGCTCGGCCACGATGTCGCCCACGCGCATGCGTGGGTCGAGGGCGCTCATCGGGTCCTGGAAGACGACCTGGAGTCGTTCGCGGACGAACCGGAGCTGTCTCTCCCGGAGCCTGGTGATGTCCCGGCCGTCGATCTCGACGCTTCCGCCGGTGGGACGGTCGAGCCCGGCCAGGATCCGCAGCAGGGTCGACTTGCCGCAGCCCGACTCGCCCACGATGCCGAAGCGTTGACCCTGCGGGACGGTGAAGCTGACGCCGCGCAGGGCGTGCACCGGTGGGCTCGGGTGGCGCAGCGAGGTGCGGGGGCGCCGGTAGTCGCGGGTGACGTCGCGGACACTGATGGCGTCCACGGGGCCGGACGGGGAACCGGGGGAGAGGGGGGCGTCGGTCAGTTGCTCAGCCAAGGCCGGCCTCCTGGTTCGTGGGTACGCCGGTCGTATGTGTGTCGCTCTCGGACACCGGGTGGAAGCAGGCGTAGCCGGAGTCCGGCCCGCTCGCGACCCAGTCCGGCCTGGTGGCGCACACGTCGGTGGCCTGGGCGCACCTGTTCCTGAACACGCATCCGGCGGGGAACTGTCCCGCCGACGGAACCGAGCCGCCGATCGTGGCAAGCCGCCCGCGGTCGTCGACCACGGTCAGGTCCGATGCACCGATCAGGCCCTGGGTGTACCGGTGTCGGGGGCGGGTGAACACCTCGCGGACCGGTCCCGACTCGACGACCCGCCCGCCGTACATGACCATGACGCGTTCGCAGACGGTGGCCACCACGGCCAGGTCGTGGGTGATGAAGAGCATGGCCGACCTGCGGTCCTGCACGCCGCGCACGATCAGGTCGAGGACCCGGGCCTGCACGGTGACGTCGAGTGCGGTGGTGGGTTCGTCGCAGACCAGGAGCGCGGGGTCGTTCGCAAGGGCGATGGCCAGCACTACGCGCTGGCGCTGGCCGCCGGAGAGCTGGTGCGGATAGGCCCGCGCGGCAGCCGCGGGGTCGGGCAGCCCCACCTGGGCGAGGAGCTCCACGGCGGCGTTCCGGGCGGAGGCGCGGTCGGGCCTGGTCCGGTGGATCAGCAGCACCTCGGCGATCTGCCGTCCGACCCGCATCGTGGGGTTCAGCGCGGTCATGGGCTCCTGGAAGACCATGGCGATCTCCTTGCCCCGGATCCGGGACATCCGCGCCTCGTCGGCGCCGACCAGGTCGTGGTCGACTCCGGCGAGCCGCACCGATCCCGTGGCCCGCAGCCCTTCGGGGAGCAGGCCCATGACGCTCAGTGAGGTCAGCGACTTGCCGGACCCCGACTCACCGATCAGGCCGACGCGTTCGCCGGCCCGGATGGTGAAGTCGACGCTGTCGATGAGCTTGCGGCCGCCCACCGTCACGTCCAGATCGCGTACGGCCAGGACGTCCCGGACATCGTCGGATACGGGTGCCGCGGTCATCGGCGGTCCTCCAGCTTGGGGTCGAAACGGTCGCGCAGGCCGTCACCGAGCAGATTGAATCCGAGCACCGCCACCGCGATCGCCACGCCCGGAAATACGGCGAGTCGGGGAGCGGACGCCAGCAGCTCCTGGCTCTCCTGCAGCATCCGGCCCCAGGACGGAGTCGGGGGCGGGGTGCCGAAGCCCAGGAAGGACAGCGCGGCCTCGGCGAGTACGGCGATGGCGAAACCGACCGACGCCTGCACGATGACGAGACTGCTGACGTTGGGCAGGACGTGCCGCAGTCCGATCGCGAACGGTCCACGGCCCGCCGCACGCGCGGCGGTGACGTACTCGGTCTGCATGACCTGCAGCGTGCCGCCGCGGATCAGCCGGGCGAACGTGGGGATGGACGCGATGCCGATGGCGATCATCGCGACCAGCGTGCCGGCGCCGTACACGGCGGCGAACATGATGGCCAGCAGGAGCGCGGGGAAGGCGAGAAGCAGGTCGTTCCCGCGCATCAGCAGCTCGCCGAACCAGCGGGGCGCCATCCCGGCGACGATGCCGAGGGGCACGCCGACCACGGCGGCGACCCCCACGGCCACGAAGCCGACGAACAGCGTGGTGCGCGAACCCACCAGGATCTGGCTGAACACATCGCGGCCGAACTTGTCCGTGCCGAACCAGTACTCCGGCGACGGCTTCTGCAGCCGCACCGAGGCATCGACCAGGGTCGGGTCGTGAGGGGTCCACACGAAGGACAGCAGCGCCATGCCGATCACGAGCGTGACGATGAGGCCGCCCACCAGGAGGCTGCCCGTGATCGGGCGGCGCCGCCGCCGAGGCTCGGGCGCGGCTGAGGCGACGGCGGTCTGCGGGTCCAGAACACTCATGACGCACCCACCCTGAGTCGCGGGTCGATCAACAGATAGACCATGTCCACCAGGAAGTTCACGAGCAGCACCGCGACGGCGATGATCATGACCACGTCCTGCACCATGGTGAGGTCCCGGCCGGCGACGCTGTCCAGCAGCAGACTTCCGAGCCCGGGTATGACGAAGACCCGCTCGATGACGACGGAGCCGACCAGCAGCGTGGCGAGCTGCAACGCCAGGACGGTGACCACGGGCACCGATGCGTTGCGAAGACCGTGCCGCAGCAGCGCCTTCGTAGGGCGAAGTCCCTTGGCGCGAGCAGTGCGCAGATAGTCCTCGCGCAGGACGTCGAGCACGGCGCTGCGCACATAGCGGGTGAGTACGGCCGCCTGCACGATGCCGAGCGACAGCGCGGGCATGACCAGCTGTTTGAGGAAGAGGACCGGATCCTGCACCGGTGGCGTCCAGCCGTTCGCCGGCAGCCATCCGAGCCCCACCGCGAACACGGTGATCATGAGGATGCCCGCGAGGAAGGCAGGGACGGCGACGCCGATCTGGGAAACGGCGGAGAGCATGAGCCCGGACGGCTTGCGGTGCCGCACGGCCATGATCGTGCCCATGGGGATCGCCAGGATGCACGCGATCACCATCCCGGTGCCGACGAGCCACAAGGTGACCAGGAGGCGGTCGGCGAGCTGCGGGCCGATCGCCGTGTGGGAGATGTAGGAGGAGCCCGGGTCGAAGGTCACCAGGCCGTGGACCCAGCTGAAGTACTGGGCCACCAGCGGCCGGTCGAGCTCGAATTCCGTACGCAGTTGTGCCACCGCCGAGTCCGACGCGCTGACGCCGAGGGCGACGCGGGCCGGATCCCCCGGCAGCACCGCCATGAACGCGAACACCACGACGGAGCACACGACGAGGCTGGCCAGGAGGACAGCGATCCGCCGCACGAGACGGACGATCATGGGATGAGGCCGCCTTTCATGATGATGAGGTCGCCTTTCATGACCGGCCCAGGCCGGTGAGGTCCAGTGATTCGGAGATGGAGTTCTTGGGCAGGCCGGTGATGTCCGCGTCCGCCACCATCAGGTTCGGCAGCAGGAACAGCCAGTCGGCCGCGGCGTCCTTCGACAGCAGCCGGGCAGCCGCCCTCATGGACGCGACCTGCTGCTCCTGGGTGCCCTGGTCCGCCTTCTTCAACAGGGCGCGGAAAGCAGGGCTGTCGTAGCGCGTGTAGTACGTCTTGGATCCGAACACCGCCTGCATGTCCCGGGGTTCGGCATGGGAGATGATGGACATGTCGTAGTCCGCGTTCTTGAACACGGTGGTCAGCCAGGCGGCGGGGAACTCCAGCTGGTCGAGCTTCACCTTGAATCCGGCCTGTTCCAACTGGCTCTTCACGACAGTGCCGCACGCCGTGGCATAGGGAAGCGTAGGAATCCGCAGCCGCAGCGTACGGCCGGCCTCACCGGACTCCTTGAGCAGCTTCTCGGCCTTGTCGCGGTCGTACGGATACAGGTCCGTGAGGTCCTGGTACCAGGGGTCGGTCGACGGGACCATGCTGCCGATGAGCTTGCCGCGGCCTGCCCAGCAGGTGTCCAGCAGGGCCTTGTGGTCGATCGCGTAGCGGACCGCCCGGCGGACCTTGGGATTGCGCAGCGGGCCCGAGCCGTTGTTGAAGGAGAGGAGCACCTCGCCGTTGGTCGAGCCTTCGATGACCTTGTACTTCGGGTTGTTCTCGAACCGGTACAGGGAATCCGGGGACTGCATCGCGCCGATCACGTTGATGGTGTTGGTGAGCAGCGCGTTGTTGAGGGCCGTCGGATCCTTGAAGTACTTGAGGGCGACCGTCTTGAAGTGCGGCGTCCGGCCCCAGTAGTCGGTTCTGCGGGCCAGGGTGATCGAGTCGCCGCGGTTCCACCGCTTCACCACGTACGGTCCGGTGCCCACCGGCTCGGTGGCCAGCTTCTTCACGCCGGTCCGGCTGAACATGGCGCCGACGCGGGTGGTCATCCGGTACAGCCAGTCGTTGCTCGGTGTCTTGAGGGTGACCCTCAGTTCGTCGGAGGCCACCACCCGCACCGTGTCGACGACACTCATCTGGGACTTCTGCGCCACCGTCCAGCGGGACGCGACGCGCTCGATGGAGAACTTGGCGTCCTCGGCGGTGAACCGGGCGCCATTGCTGAACGTGGCGTCCTTCACCAGATGGAACGTGTACGTCCTGCGGTCCTTCGACAGCTTCCACGACGTGGCCAGAGCGGGCCGGATCTTCCCGGCCTGGTCCAGCTTCACCAGGTTCTCGTAGACGTTGTAGAGCAGCGCCTGCGGAATGGCGGCTCCCTCGGTCTTGGTGAAGTCGAGGTTCGCCGGCTCGGCGGTGAGGCCGACGCTCAAGGTGGTCTCGGGGTCGCCGGCGCTGCCCCCGGCCGCCAGGGAGCCGGCCGAACAGGCGGTCAGCAGCAGGCAGGTGAGCGTGGCCGCGGCCGCCCCGACATGCCGCATCAGCGGTTTGTTGCGCCACATACGCGCTACCTCCGGCTTTCCATCGCGTGCAGCACGGCGGCAGAGACGTCCGCAGTCGTCGCGTTGCCGCCGAGGTCGGCTGTGTGGTTCCGGGCATCGCGCAGGACGTCCGCCACCGCGTCGCGGATGCGTACGGCCGCGTCGGTGTGTCCGAGGTCGTCGAGCAGCAGCGCACCAGAGAGCAGGCAGGCCACCGGATTCGCCACGCCCTTCCCGGCGATGTCGGGCGCGGAGCCGTGCACTGGTTCGTAGATGCCTGGCACGTCCGCGCCGGGAAGGACGTTGGCGCTGGGCGCCATTCCCATGCCGCCCGCGAGCACTGCGGCGAGATCGGACAGGATGTCGCCGAACAGGTTGCTCGTGAGCAGCACGTCGAGGGAGCGCGGAGCCTGGATCATCCGGGCGGCCATGGCGTCGACCAGCACCGTCTCCAGCTCGACCTCGGGGTACTGCGAGCCGATCTCGCGCACTACGCGGTCCCACAGCGGATAGCCGTGGCGCATCGCGTTGGACTTGGTCACCAGGCACAGGCGGCCCGATCGCCGCCCGGCCAGGGCGAAGGCCTGGTGCGCCGCCCGTTCGATGGCGCGGCGGGAGTGCACGGCGACCTCGATGCCGAGATCGTGGCCGCTGCCCGCGTGCGCCACCCCGCCCGCGCCGACGTACTCGCCCTCGGTGTTCTCCCGGACGATCACCAGGTCCACACCGTCGGTGTCGCGCACCTTGGTGGGAACGCCGGGGAACGCGCGCACCGGGCGGATGTTCACGGCGAGGTCGAGTTGCTGCCGCAGACCGATGATCAGGCCCCAGATCAGCTCGTGCTCGGGCACGTCGGGCCGTCCGACGGCGCCGAAGAGCACGGCGTCAGCCTGTTTGACGAGGTCGGCCGCGTCGGCCGGCATCGCCGCGCCCTCCCGGAGGAACCGTTCGCCGCCCCAGTCGAGTTCGGTCACGTCCAGCCGGTGACCGTCGGCCTCCAGCGCGGCCCGGAGCGTGGGCACGGTCGCCGCGACGACCTCGGGGCCGATTCCGTCGCCCGGAATGACGGCGAGCCGAACCGTCTTGGTGTCTCGCGTCATGCACGCCACCCTTTCGCTGCAACTGGCCTGACCAGTAAGCTCACTTGCCAGGTACCGTGACGACTGAAACTGTCGTTGTCAAGGGTTCGCCTACCTCAGGCATCGCGAGTGAAGGAGAGTGCGGGTGCCCATCGAACAGAGCCTGGCCGCCATGTCGGCCGTCGAGATGGTGGCCGGATTCGCAGACCGCACGTTGTCGCCGGTCGACGTCCACGAGGCCGTCCAGTCGGTGATCGAGGCACGTGAGGGCGTGCTCAACGCGTTCTGGGTGCGGGACCCGGACGAGTCGCGCAAGGCGGCTCAGGCCAGCGAGGCCCGATGGTCGGCGGGCGAACCGCTCGGACCCATCGACGGCGTGCCCGTGACGCTGAAGGAGAACGTCGCGCGTGCGGGCGTGCCCATGTCCTCGGGCAACGCGGGGGCCGAACCGGTCGTCCCCGACGCGGACGCGCCCATCACCGCCCGGGTGCTCGAATCCGGCGGAGTGGTCCTCGGGTCGACCGTCATGCCCGACTGGGGCATGCTCTCCTCGGGCGTCTCCAGCCGGCACGGCATCACCCGCAGCCCCTGGAACTCCGGCTGGACGACGGGCGGTTCCAGCTCCGGCGCGGGCGCCGCGGCCGCCGGGGGATACGGGCCGCTGCACGTCGGAACCGACATCGGCGGATCGATCCGGCTGCCGGGCACCTGGCTGGGACTTGCCACACTCAAACCCAGCTACGGGCGGATCCCGCTGGACGCCCCGTACCAGGGGCGCTGCGCCGGCCCCCTGACGCGCACCGTGGCGGACGCCGCCCTGCTCATGCGGGTCCTGAGCCAACCGGATCCCCGGGACTGGTCGAGCCTGCCGCCGCAGGACATCGACTGGTCGGCCCTGGACGTCGAGGTCCGTGGACTGCGCGTGGGGGTGCAGATGGACGCCGGGTGCGGGGAGCCGGCCGACGCGGAGACCGTCGCCGCGGTGCGGCGTGCCGCCGAGGTCTTCGAAGCGGCGGGAGCCGTCGTGGAGCCGGTCGAGCCGTTCATGACCCAGGATCTCCTGGACGACCTGGATCTGTTCTGGCGCGTGCGGTCCTGGAACGACTTCCGTGCCCTGACGCCCGAAGCCCGGCAGCGTGTCCTGCCCTACATCGTCCAGTGGTGCCAGGAAGGCGCTGACGTGCCGGGCACGAAGGTGCTCCGGTGCTACCAGCAGGTCATGCGCATCCAGGAGCAGACCGTGGCGGCGACGCTCCCGTACGATCTGGTGCTCTCGCCGACCGCTCCGGTGGCGGCGTTCCCCGCTGATCAGCCGATGCCGTTCATGGGGGACGGGAAGACGATGTACCACATCGGATTCACCGCGCCGTACAACATGTCGGGGCAGCCTGCCGCGACCGTCAACTGCGGCTTCACGGTGGACCGCCGGCCCATTGGAGTGCAGATCTCGGGTCGCCGCTTCGACGATCTCGGGGTCCTGAGGGCGGCGGCATGGTACGAACGGAACCGTCCTGCCGGGGCGGTTCCGCACTGGCCGGACAGCGTCCCCGGGACGCCCACGGGGGAGAGGACGACATGAACGACGCTCGAGGGGAAACAGCCGTGAGCAGCGGGGCACAGTTCCGGCAGGTGGCGCCGGTACGGCTCTACCAGCGCATCGTGGAGCAGATCGAGCAGGCGATCACGCGAGGTGACCTGAAGCCGGGTCAACGGCTGCCGAGCGAGCGGGAGCTGGTGACACAGTTCGGGGCGAGCCGGCCCACCGTGCGGGAGGCCTTGCGTGTACTGGAGAGCAACGGGCTCGTCCGCTCCCGCCCGGGCGACCCGAACGGCCCGGAGATCCTGCCGTTCTCGCCGGCCGGCCTGACCAAGGAGATGACCCGGCTCGTCCAGTTCGACAACATGTCGATGGCCGAGTTGATCTCGTTCCGCATGATGCTCGACGGCTCGGCGAGCCAGCTGGCGGCCCGGCTGCGGTCCGAGGAGGAGCTGTCCGCCATGGAGCGGACGCTCGCCGTCATGTCGGACGCGATCGAGAAAGGCTACGAGGAGTTCAGCAAGGCCGATGTCGCCTTCCACGAGGCGGTGGCCGTGGCCAGCCGCAACTCCCTCATCGAGGTGTGCAATCACGTCGTCAGGGGCGCGGTCCTCTCTCTGATCTCGGACAAGGTCGCCCACGCGACCAACAGCACGGAGCTCATGCGGGAGTCGCTCCATCACCATCAGGAGGTACTGGAGGCGATCCGCGTGAGAGACGGCCTGGCGGCGGCACGCCTCTCACGGCGCTCGCTCTACGACTACTACGCCGGCTACGTCCCCGAGGACGAACAGGGGCTGCTGATCGCGCTCGTGGACGACGAAGACGCCTGAGGCCGCCTTCGTCCCGCCCGCGCCCCCGGAGATGTCTCTCCGGGGGCGCGGGCGTTTTTGTCTTCGGATATGAGATGCCGCCACGCCGTGCTCAGGGCACGGGAGTTCCCCGATGCCACGAGGCGATGACGATCAGCGTCTTTGTCTGCAGCACGCCAACACCCTTGCGGCGCAGGCGATTCACCACCTTCTGCAGCTCGTCGACGTTGTCGACGTGCAGTCTGACGAGTGCGTCCACGTCACCGGTGAGCGTCAGTACCTCGTCGACCTCCGGCAGGGTCGACGCGAACTCCACGATGTCGTGGATGTCGGTGTCGCCCGTGAACCGCAGCTCGGTGACCGCCTGAAGGCCCGGACCGAGCTTGGCCTGATCCGTGGTGATCGTGTAACCGGTGATGACCCCCGACTCCTCGAGGTGCCGGATACGCCGGCGGACCGGCGCCGGTGAGAGCTTCACCAGGCGGGCGATGTCGCGGACGGTGCGCCGCCCGTCGGCTCGCAACAACTCCAGGATCTGCAGGTCTACCGAGTCGAGATGTACCGGCGCTGGCATTCCACAAGTGTACGTAGCACTTACCTCGTTGCCCACTCTCCACCTGGATGGACTTCCCGAAAGGAGCGTGATCCGTATCGCTGTGCGCACTTCTGTTGTGGACGGATCAGGCCCTTGGAACCGTGTCCTTCATGCCAGCCGCCACAGAGACACCAACACGCCCTGTCCCCTCCGTCGTTGAGACACCACGCACACACCAACTGGGCGCCGTGCTGCGCATCGACGTCGTCGCCATGCCCTTGGCGATCACCCGGGTCGCGTCGATCATGGCGCAGCGCCAGTTCGACGTGGTGACCATGGACGTCGCCGCGCCCGTCGACGGGCTGCGCAGGATCACCGTCGAGGTCGACACGACGGACGAGATCAGGCTGGGCAGGCTCGTCAAGTTCCTGAACCGGTCGCCCGACGTCGTCAAGGTCGTACACCTCTCCGACGAAAGGTCGCACACCCGGCGGGAGGTGTTCGTCACGGTCACCTTCCCCGAGGGCCGACTTGCCGATGCCGTCGCCATCGCGCAGGCGTTCTCCGCCGAGATCGTGGACGCCGACCGCACGCGCTGCACCGTGTTCGCCGCCGCCGAGCCCGCTCGGGTCGACGCTCTCGTCAAAGCCCTCTCCGGCTTCACGGTTCGGGACCTCGTGATGGCGTCGCCGCTACGGATCGCGCGTGTATCCCGAAAGGGACACCAGTGGTGAGCCCCGACTCCCCTGCGGCGTCCATGTCTTCCGGCACCGACGACGTCCTGCAGCTGGTGGATCTTTCCGGGAACCTGAACGAACAGAGGGCCGCGGGCCTGCTCGACGTGACCGGACAGCTGGTACGCGGGCTGTACCGGGACATGGTGCTCGGTCGCCGCTTCGACCAGGAGGCGTACTCCCTGCAGCGCCAGGGTGAACTCGGACTCTGGCTGATGTCCCTCGGACAGGAAGCCGCACAGGTCGGGTCGATCCGCGCGCTGCGGGCCGACGACCGGGTCTTCCCGTCCTACCGCGAACACGTGGCGGCCCTGTGCCGCGGTGTCTCACCGACCGAGCTGCTGTCGCAGTGGCGCGGCACGAGCCATGGTGCCTGGGACCCCGAGCGGTACCACTTCCACATCTACAGCCTCGTCCTGGCCACGCAGACACTGCATGCGGTCGGCTATGCGATGGGTGTCCGCTACGACCGCAGCGACAGCGTCGTGTTCGCCTGTTTCGGCGATGGCGCGTCCAGCCAGGGTGACGCCAACGAGGCACTCAACTGGGCCGCTGTGACATCCGCCCCCATCGTGTTCTTCTGCCAGAACAACGGATGGGCGATCTCGACACCCGCGAGCAAGCAGTACGCCCGCCCACTCCGCGCACGCGCGCAAGGCTTCGGACTCGACGCGGTGTCCGTGGACGGCAACGACGTACTGGCCGTCTATGCCGCCACTCGGAGCATGGCCGAGCGCATCCGGGCCGGTGGGGCACCCGGGTTCATCGAAGCGCACACCTACCGTATGTCCGGGCACAGCACGTCCGACGATCCCAAGCGCTATCGCGACAACGACGAGCTCGCCCGGTGGCAGGCCAACGACCCGGTGGAACGTGTACGCCTGCTGCTCAAGGCGCGTGACTGGGCCGACGAGGACTACTTCGCCACGGTCGCAGCCGACGCCGAGGAACTCGCGGAGCGGACGCGCCAGGAGTGTCGCGCACTTCCCGAGCCGTCCCTGAGCGACACCTTCCGCACCACCTTGCACGAGGAGACCGTGGCCCTCCGACGCGAACGCGAAGGCTACGAGACATTCAAGGAGTCCTTCCTGTGACCGTCACCGCTGGGGCCGCCCCTGCCAGGAACGCCGGCCGCGGCAAGGCCACCAGGACCACGCTCGGACGCGCACTGAACGAGGGCCTGCGGCAGGCGATGCGCGACGACGATCGAGTGGTACTGCTCGGCGAGGACATCGCATCCCTGGGCGGGGTGTTCCGGGTGACCGACGGCCTGGCCGCCGAGTTCGGAGACCGCGTCGTGGACACCCCGCTGGCCGAATCGGGGATCATCGGAACGGCGATCGGCCTGGCGCTGCGGGGCTACCGACCGGTGTGCGAGATCCAGTTCGACGGATTCGTCTACCCCGCCTTCGACCAGATCGTCAGCCAACTGGCGAAGATGCGGGCGCGGTCCCGCGGGCTCCTGAGCCTTCCCGTCACCATCCGGATTCCGGTGGGCGGCGGGATCGGAGCGGTCGAGCACCACAGCGAGTCGAACGAGGCGTACTTCTGCCACACGGCCGGCCTGCGCGTCGTCGCGTGCTCCCACCCGCAGGACGCGCACGACATGCTGCGCGCCGCGATCGCCTGCGACGATCCCGTCATCTTCTACGAGCCCAAGCGCCGGTACTGGGACAAGGCCGAGGTCGACCTCGGCCGTCCCGTGGACAGTGACACGCTGGAGCGCGCCCACGTTCTGCGCGAGGGCACCGATGTCACCGTGGTCGCCTACGGGCCCACGGTCGCGCTCGCACTCAACGCGGCCGAGGTCGCCGCCTCCGAAGGCCGCTCGCTGGAAGTACTGGACCTCCGCTCGTTGTCACCGCTGGACACCACCGAACTGTGCCGCTCGGCAGCGAAGACGGGACGCGTCGTGGTCGTCCACGAGGCACCCGTCAACGTAGGCCTGGGCGCGGAGATCGCCGCGACGGTCATGCGGCACTGCTTCTACGACCTCCGCGCCCCCGTAGAACGGGTCGGTGGCTACAACATCCCCTATCCGCCGGCCCGCGCCGAGGACGACTACCTGCCCGATCTCGATCGAGTTCTCGACGCCGTTGACCGAGTGTCCGCTCCGTGAGCCGTGCGGCGCGCCTGTCCTGGAGGACGCCATGCTCGTGACCAAGCACTTCCGTCTCCCCGATGTCGGCGAGGGACTCACCGAGGCAGAGATCCTCGACTGGCGCGTGGGACCAGGCGACCGGGTCGGCGTCAACGACATCATCGTGGAGATCGAGACGGCGAAGGCGGCGGTGGAACTGCCCAGCCCGTACACCGGGACCGTCACCGAAGTTCTCTGCGCCGAAGGTGAGGAAGTGGCCGTCGGCGCGCCGATCATCGCGATCGCGGTCGAGGACGACGGCGGCCGGCAGGCGGAACCCGAACCCGGCGGCACGGCCCACCAGCCGGCCGAGTCACCGGAGGAGGACGAGCCTGCATCCGTCCCCGCCCGTGAGCCCGTCCTCGTCGGCTACGGGCCGGCGCACGCGCAGACTGAGCGACGCCCGCGAAAGACGAAGCCCGAGCCCCCGGCCGTCGCACCTTCCACGCAGACGTTCCTCGCCACCCCGCCGGTGCGCAAGCTCGCCCGTGACCTCGGGGTCGACCTCCACCAGGTGACTGCCACAGGCCCGTCGGGACGCATCACACGCGAGGACATCCACCACGCCGTCGAGCAGCGGGCCACCGCGCCGAACACCCCCGACGTCCCCCGCGAGGACGTGATGCGCACACCGATTCGCGGAGTGCGCAAGCACGTCGCGGAGGCCATGGTCGAGAGCGCCTTCACCGCTCCGCACGCCACGGAGTGGGTCACGGTGGACGTGACGCGGTCCCTCAGGCTGCTGGAACGGGCGCGCGCTGACAAGGCGTTCACCGGTGTGCGCCTGACACCGCTGTGCCTCGTCATCAAGGCGGCATTGACCGCGATCGCGCGGCATCCCGAGATCAACGCGAAGTGGGACGCCGCGGGCGGTGAGATCGTCCAGTACTCCGACATCAATCTGGGCATCGCCGCGGCGACACCGAGAGGGCTCATCGTCCCCAACATCGCCGCGGCCCAGCGGCTGTCGCTGCGGGAGATCGCCCTGGCGCTCACCGACCTCATCGATCAGGCCCGCGCCGGCCGGACGCCGCCGGAGCGGATGAGGAACGGGACATTCACGATCACCAACATCGGTGTGTTCGGCATCGACGGCGGGACACCGATCCTCAACCCGGGTGAAGCGGCGATCCTCTGCTTCGGCCAGGTGCGGCGCACGCCGTGGGAGCACAAGGGACGTGTACGGCTGCGCGACACCACGACCCTGGCCATGTCGTTCGACCACCGCCTCGTCGACGGCGAGCTCGGTTCACTCGTCCTGCGCGACATCGCCCGGTTCCTGGAGCGGCCGGACCTGATGGTGCTCCATCACTGACCCGGCACTGACGGCGTGGAGGTGTGGCGACGTCGCGGCACTCCAGGCGGTGAACCAGCGCCCAACAGTTCATCAACGGGTGCCGCGGACATCGCAGGTGTTGCCGACATGCGTCCGTCTTGCCCGCTCACCCTGCGGCGGCAGGCTGGGGTGAGGGTGTGCCAAGCCGATTGATGTCGTCACTGTTGAGTACGTGCGACCCTTCGCCCTTCTGCCTGGCGACGGCGATCATCGCCTGCCCGAGGTGCTCGGTCGTCGTGGTGTAACGCGGCACGAGGCGGCGCAGGATCGGGTAGAGCCACGCCGTGAGCCGGTACAGCACCCGGTAACTGCCCGTCTGCGAGACGGCTCCGTGCCGGGGCTGGATGTAGCCGGGGCGGAACATGTAGGCGTGGAAGTCCATTGCCAACAGGGCGTTCTCCGTACGGCCTTTGACACGCGCCCACATCGCGCGGCCCCGCTCTGTGCTGTCGGTACCCTCGCCCGAGACGTAGATGAAGGTCAGGGTGGGGTTGTCTGCGCCGACCGCGCGGGCGGCGGCGAGCGTGTAGTCGTGCGTGATGCGGGTGTAGTCGGCTTCGCTGCACCCTGCCGCCGAGACGCCCAGACAGTAGAAGCAGGCGTCCAGTCCCTTCACCTCGTCCTCGATCGCTGAGAAGTCCGTGAAGTCCGCGTGCACGACTTCACGGATCTTCGGGTGGATCTTGTTCAGGGGCTTACGGACGACCAACAGGATGTCGGTGACGCTGTCGTCCAGGAGACAGGCGCGCAGGACGCCCTGCCCGACCATGCCGGAGGCGCCGAAGATGACCACACGCATATCTGCTCCAGGGGGAGTTGAGTGAAGGGGGCACGCGCGTCAGGATTGCGCGCGAGCCAGGGTGCCGGCGACGAGGGTGGCCAGGATTTCGTGCAGGGAGGGCGCGAATTCCATCCGGTGCACGGCCAGGGAGGGGTCGTCCTCGTAGGCGGAGAGCATGGCGGCTGACGGGCGGGCGTGTGTCCATACTGCCCCAGCAGCCATGATCATCTGTCCGCACAACTGCTCGGCACGCTCGCCGAGTTCGGGCAGGTGGACGCGGGCCAGGGCGGCGAGGCCGGCGACGCTGGAGAGCGCGGCCTTCTTGTAGCGAGCGGCGACTTCGGGTGAGACGTTGTGTTCCAGTACGCCGGCTTGCGCGCTGAGAAGGTCGCACAGGATCCGCCGGTCCGCGAGGGTGCGGGTGATGACGCCGGCGAACTGCTCGCCGCGCCGGACCACCGGTGCGGCGGCGTCGACGGCGGCGTCCAGCTGCTCGGGCAGGTCGGCGTTCCACTGCTGCCACGCCTGGTCGAGGAGCTCCAGCAGAATCGCTTCGCGCGACTCGAAGTAGCGCAGCACGTTCGACTTGGCGAGGCCGACCCGGCGGCTCAGCTCGTTGAGAGCGACCGCGGTCACGGGCATCTCGTCGAGCATCGCGGCCGTGGTGTCCAGGATCGCCTGGCGGCGCACCTCGCGCTGCTCCTCGCTGCGCGCGCGCTGGAAAGTCGTCATGCACCCCACTTTACAGACTCGCGGTCTTTTGACATCAGACCGACGGTCCCTTACGTTCGAGCACGTAATAGACCGGCGGTCTGAAATGGCTCGCCGGAATTCCCCATGCAGCGAGCCACGCCCGCCGCAGGCAGAAGGCGAGATACGTCACGACGTCCTACGACCAGCTCTTCATCGGTGGCCACTGGGTGGCCCCGGCCGGTTCCGAGATCATCGAGGTCCATTCCCCGCACGACCAGTCGCTCGTCGGTACGGTGCCGCACGCGACCGCGGCGGACGTGGACGCGGCGGTGGCCGCCGCCCGCGAGGCGTTCGACAACGGCCCGTGGCCACGGCTGACGCCCGAGGAGCGGCAGGCGACGGTCACGCGTTTCCAGGAGCTGTACAACAACCGGTCCGCCGAGATGGCCGCACTGATCACCGCGGAGAACGGTTCGCCGATCGCGGTCACCACGGGCCTGAACGTGCACGGCCTGTCCGAACAGACCGCCGCCTACTTGCGCGCCGCCGCAAGCCTGCAGTGGGAGCAGCAGCTCGCGTCCGGGGCGCTGCTGCGCCGCGAGGCGGTCGGCGTCGTCGCCGCCGTCATCCCCTGGAACGCTCCGCACCAGTCGGCCCTGGCCAAGATGGTTCCCGCGCTGCTCGCCGGCGCCACCGTCGTCCTCAAGGCGTCGCCGGAGACGGCGATCGATGCCCTGGCGCTCGCGGAGGTCTTCGCGGAGGCCGGCTTCCCCGAGGGTGTCATTTCGGTGCTGCCCGCGGGCCGGGAGACCAGCGAGTACCTCGTCGCCCATCCAGGCGTCGACAAGATCGCGTTCACCGGGTCGACGGCGGCCGGCCGCCAGATCGCCTCCCTGGCCGGTGAGCAGCTCAAGCGGGTCAGCCTGGAGCTGGGCGGCAAGTCCGCCGCGATCATCCTGGAGGACGCCGATGTCACCGCGGTCGCCGAGGGCCTGAAGTACCACTCGCTCGGCAACAACGCGGAGAACTGCCAGGCCCACACCCGGATCCTGGTCCCGCGCAGCCGCTACGAAGAGGTCGTCGACGCGGTCAGGACGATGATGGAGTCGCTGACCGTCGGCGACCCGTCCGACCCGGCCACGTTCATCGGCCCCATGGTCCGCGCCGACCAGCAGGAGCGCGTGCGCTCGTACATCGAACTCGGCATCGCCGAGGGCGCGCGCCTGGTGACCGGCGGGCCGCAGGTCCCCGAGGGCCTGGAGGGCGGCTTCTACGTCTCCCCGACCCTCTTCGCCGACGTCGACAACTCGATGCGCATCGCCCGCGAGGAGATATTCGGCCCGGTCCTGGTCGTCATCCCCTTCGACGACGAGGACGACGCGGTCCGCATCGCCAACGACTCCGACTACGGCCTGGGCGGCGGCGTCTGGTCCGCCGACCGTGAACGCGCGCTGGCCGTCGCCCGCCGGGTGCGCACCGGACTGATGCTCGTCAACGGCGCCATGCCTGCCTTCGACGGCCCCTTCGGCGGCTTCAAGGCCAGCGGCACAGGCCGCGAGTTCGGGGCCGTCGGCCTGGGCCAGTACATCGAGTACAAGACCATCGCCGTCTGATCCGTACTACCCGTCCGAGGCCGACGCCGCCTGGCGCACGGTGTCGCAATCCGCGGCCGAGCCCGCCTCAGGCGCGCAGAGGAAATGACGCGGCCGTGAGCAGCACCGCTCCTGCCGATCCGTGAGCGAGCCAGGGAAGTCGCACGTACAGCTGCGCCGAATGCCACGGAAGCGGAGACCCCACAGCAACACCGAAACGCGTGTGTGGGGTGGACCACCGGAAGGGCGGGGGCTGGCGTCGCGCCCCTTGGCGGGCCTCCCTTGAGGTCTGGGATTCCGCTGCACACTCTCGCGCCTGACTCTCCACCGACTGGACTGCTGGAGTGGCCGTGAGTCAGGCAGGCACGAGTCGTGTCGCGCTGCAGCCGGGAGGTTCACCCTCCGCCTCATCGGAACGGGCGGCTTCTCAACTGCCGTCGCTGTCACAGCAATCGAGCCGCATCGCTGCCTGACGCATCCCTGCACCTCAGTCAGGTAGCGTGACGCGCATGGAGTGCTTCGCGGCCTGGCGCATTCGCCACTGAGGATCGGCCCGCTGCCGCGTCTGCGGTCGAGCGAGCCAGTCGACGACTGTTGTGTTCAGCGTTCGACCCCTCGTTCAGAGAGGCATGTTCCATGTTCATTCGCCCCTTCGCTCAGCGTGACCAGGCACGTCTGATCGAGCTGACCATCGAGACGTTCCGGCCGTTCTTCGAGGGTTCCTTCCGCCCTCTCGTGGGCGATGCCATTTTCACTCTCCAGCACGGCAACTGGCGTGACGACTACCGCAAGCAGGTCGCCGAACTCCACAACCCCCACCGGCACAAGTACGTCGCGGTCGCCGAAATCGACGGTGCCATCGCCGGGTACGTGGGGTGGAGCGTCGACCCGGCCCGCAGGCACGGAACCATCGCGATCCTGGCCATCGCAACCGAGCACCGCCGCGACCACGCGGGCACCGTGGTCTGCCGGCACGCATTCGACGAAATGAAATCGCTCGGAGCCGAGATGGTCGAGATCGGCACCGGAGGTGACACCTTCCACGCGCCGGCCAGAGCCCTGTACGAGAGCCTCGGGTGCATCCAAGTCCCGGCCGCCGTCTACTTCCGCCAGCTCTGACGAGCTTTCGCCCGGGACGGACCGCACCCACGCACCCGACCCGGGCGGGGTGAGCTCACGGGTGATCCATCAGCGCCAGTGATGTTGTGCCCCACTGGAGACCCTGCTCAGGAGGACGGGACCCCACGGCGAGTGCGGAGCGCAGGCGCCCGGCGAGTGCACCCACCGGGCTCCCGCCCCGCACCCCGGACACGATGGCGGACGTATGACGACCGCAAGCCGATCCGCATACGTCGAAGCCCAGTTGCTGCACGCCGCAGCGGCCGGTCCGCGCCCCTCGTCGGCCCTACGTCAGTCCTCGCCGGTCGGGGCAATGGTCGCTGATTCGGTGCGGGTTTCGGCGCCGAGTTTGGCCGGGATGTGGGAGACATGCATGCCTGCTGTGCTGGGGGAGATGCGGCGCCGTTCGGCGATGCGGCGGTTGCCCAATCCCTCGGCGATCAGGGTCAGCACATCGCGTTCCCGTGAGGTGAGCCTGCCCGCGTCGGGGGCAGGACACGTGGCCAGGGCGATCTGGCGGCCGAGGGGCGCCGCCCTCTTTGCAGGAACGGCCGGACGCCGTCTCGGTCACCGGCAGCGCGCGCGGCCCGCCCGCCGTGCAACAGGCTCTGCGCCAATTCGTAGCGGTGGGGTAGCCCGGTCGCCGTCGGCTGATGCCGGGTCAAGTAGTCGGCGGGCTGCGGCGGCAGTGCGCGGGCCGTGCAGGAGGTGACACGCGGACTGTCCGGGTCCGTTCGTCCGCGTGGGCCAGCGCTTCCTTCGCGCGCGGCGCGCCACATCACGCGTGAGCGTCCGGCTCGCATTTAAGGTGACGCCCGGAGGTGGAAGATGCGAGTGGGGTTGCACGCGCTCGGTATCGGTGACGGTGCTCGTCCAGAGGTGATCCGTACGGTGGCCACAGCCGCGGAGACACACGGCTTCGCAAGGCTTTGGTGCGGCGAGCACGTGGTGCTCGTGGACGCGCCCGCCTCGCGCTACCCCTACTCCGCCGACGGCCGGATCGCCGTGCCCCCGGACGCGGACTGGCTGGACCCGCTGCTTGCCCTGACCTTCGCGGCGGCGGTCACCAGCAGGATCGAGATCGCCTCCGGCGTACTCCTGCTGCCTGAGCACAACCCGGTCCTGGTCGCCAAACAGGCCGCCACACTCGACGTGCTCTCCGCCGGGCGGTTCACCCTCGGGGTCGGGGTCGGCTGGTCGGCCGAGGAATTCGCGGCGCTCGGGGTCCCCTTTGCCAAGCGCGGGCGGCGGGCCGAAGAGTACCTCGCCGCGATGCGCACCCTGTGGGCCGAGGACCCGGCCTCCTTCACAGGGGAGTTCACCCGCTTCGAGGCGATCCGGGTCAATCCGAAGCCGCTGCGCGGCGGCCGGCTCCCGGTCGTGGTCGGCGGCAACAGCGACGCCGCCTTGCGCCGCGCGGCCACGCTCGCCGACGGCTGGTACGGCTTCAACGTTGCGGCGGCCGACGTCCCGGCGCGCATCGCTGTCCTGGCCGATGAGTGCGCCCGCCACGGTCGCCCCTTCGACGAGCTCACGGTCGCCGTAGCGCTGAGCGACGGTGTCCCGGAGCACCTTCCCGCACTCGATGCGGCGGGCGTCACCGAACTCGTCGTCGTCGGCGCGCCGCCGCCCGCTGCCGACGCGGCAGCCGACTGGGTCGCGGAACTCGCCCGGACCTGGATTCGTCCTGCGGACCTGGATTCGTCCTGAGGGATGACCCGGGCCGGCCGGAGCACCAGCCGAACCGTTTCGCGCTCGCAAGTCGTCTCCCAGGCGACAGGGTGGCAGACCTGAGCCCCGGCGGGCGCGCGCCACTTGGCGTACAGCAGGGGGCAAGGCCCGCAGGCTCCGTCATGAAAAGGCAGCCCTTCTTCGCGTCAAGAATGAGCGAGCCCTTCCAACCTGAACGCTCTGCACGCGCGTATGGGTGTGGCGGCGTACTCCGACGTGGTGTCGGGGTGCGCCGCCACGAGGTGGTGCGGTAGGGGTTGTGTTGCCGTCACGGGGTGGTGCGTGCGGGTTTTGCGTGGTGGTCCGCCTGGTCATGCGGGCTACTTCGGGTCGTTGTTGAACTTGGCTTTGGACCAGTAGTAGCCGAGGACGGTCAGGCCGAGGCTCCAGGCGATGGTGAGCCAGCAGTTGATGCCGATCTCGGTGCCGAGGAGGAGGCCGCGGAGGGTTTCGATGGCGGGGGTGAAGGGCTGGTACTCGGCGATGGGTCGGAACCAGCCGGGCATGGTGTCGGTGGGGATGAAGGCGCTGGACAGGAGGGGGAGGAGGATGAGGGGCATGGCGTTGTTGCTGGCGGCTTCGGCGTTGGGGCTGATGAGGCCCATGCCGACGGCGATCCAGGTGAGCGCCGTCGCGAACAGGACGAGGAGTCCGAACGCGGCGAGCCATTCGAGGGCGGTCGCGTCGGTGGAGCGGAAGCCGATGGCGACGGCGACGGCCCCGACGAGGATGACGCTGGCGATGCACTGCAGGACGCTGCCGATGACGTGTCCGATGAGGACGGAGCCGCGGTGGATGGCCATGGTGCGGAAGCGGGCGATGATGCCTTCGGTCATGTCGTTGGAGACGGAGACGGCGGTGCCGATGGTGGTGGAGCCGATGGTCATCAGCAGCAGGCCGGGGACGATGTAGGCGATGTAGACGGAGCGGTCGGCGTCGTGGCCGCCGATGCCGGTGCTCATGACGTCGCCGAAGATGTAGACGAACAGCAGGAGCAGCATGATCGGTGTGAGCAGCAGGTTGAGGGTGAGCGACGGGTAGCGGCGGGCGTGCAGGAGGTTGCGACGCAGCATGGTGGTCGAGTCGCGCACGGCGAGGGACAGGGAGCTCATCGGACGGTCTCCTTGGGCTGGTTGGGCTGGGCCGGCACGTTGGTGGTGGTGAGGGCGAAGAACACGTCGTCGAGGTCGGGGGTGTGCACGGTCAGCTCGTCCGCCTCGATGCCGGCCGAGTCCAGCCGGTCGAGGACGGAGCGCAGGTCGCGCTGGCTGCCGTCGCTGGGGATCTGCAGGGTGAGGGCCTCGTCGTCGCGGCTGGAGCCGCTCATTGCGGAGGCTGCGTTCTGGTAGGCGTCGGGGTCGGTGAAGCGGAGCCGGATGTGTCCGCCGGGGATGAGTCGCTTGAGTTCGTCGGCGCTGCCTTCGGCGGCGATCTTGCCGTTGTTGAGGACGGCGATACGGTCGGCGAGTTCGTCGGCCTCGTCGAGGTACTGGGTGGTGAGGAAGACGGTGACCCCGTCGGTGACGAGTTCGCGGATGATGCCCCACATGTTGTGGCGGGCGCGGGGGTCGAGGCCGGTGGTCGGCTCGTCGAGGAAGATGATCCGGGGGTTGCCGACCAGGGTCATGGCGATGTCGAGGCGGCGCTTCATGCCGCCCGAGTAGGTGGAGGCGGGCTTCGATGCGGCGTCCACCAGGTCGAACCGCTCCAGCAACTCGGCGGCGACGCGGCGCCCTTCGCGCTTGGGGAGGTGGTGGAGATCGGCCATGAGGAGCATGTTCTCCTCGCCGGTGATCAGGCCGTCGACGGCGGAGAACTGCCCGGTGACACCGATCGCTCCGCGCACCGCCTGCGCCTGGGTGGCGAGGTCGTGCCCGCCGACGCGGATCTCGCCGGAGGCGGGGTCGGGGGAGAGGAGGGTGGACAGGATCTTGACGGCGGTGGTCTTGCCGGCGCCGTTCGGGCCGAGCAGGGCGAAGACCGTTCCTTCGGGGACGGCGAGGTCGATGCCGTCCAGGACGGTCTTGTCGCCGTACGACTTGCGCAGCCCGTTCGCCGCGATGGCCGAAGTGCTCATGAGGGGTGTTCCTTTGGGGGTTGTGGGTGGGTTAGAGGCTGTGGGCGGTGATGTCGCCGTGGGCGGTGGTGGCGTGGATGGTGAGTGCGGCGTTGGTGCCTGTGGTGTTCTGGAGGGTGTTGTGGATGCGGCCGTAGGTGGTGCCGGCGTTGAGGGTGGCGGAGGTGTTGCGGGCGGCGCCGATGGTGATGTCACCGAACTCGGTGCGCAGTTCGACCGTCCCGCTCGTGGCCTCGGCGACGTTCAGGTCGCCCTTTTGGGTGCTGATCTGCGCGGGGCCGTTCAGGCGGCCGACCAGGATGTCGCCGGCCTGGAGGGTGAGGTGGGTCTTGGTGGTCTCGTCGAGCTTGACGGTGGCCTGTGCGGCTTCGAAGGTGACGTCGCCGAGACGTCCCACACCGCGCAGTTCGGCGGCGGCAGTCTTCGCCTCGATGCGGGAGCCGGCGGGCAGTTGGACGGTCACTTCGACGGAACCGGAGTTGCCGAGGATCCGGTTCTTCGCGGCGGCAGCCTCGATGCGCAGAACACCGTCGGCGTAGGTGACCGTGGTCTGTTCTGCGGCCTTGAGGTCGCGGCTCTTGGACTTGTCGGCGGGCAGGATCTCGACGGTGGTGTCGGCGCGGTCAGCGGCGATGAACTGGATGCGGCCTGCGGGGATGTTCAGGGTGGTGGTGATGGGGGTGGGGGTGTCGAACTTCTGCATGGTGTGCTCCTTGGCTCCGTTGTTTCTGATGGGCGAAACGCTACGTTGCATTCAAGGATCGGGCAACGGTCTTGTTGCTCAATAACCCTATAACCGCAGGTAGTTGCCGAGATTTCATTGCAATGGTCTGGACTCGAATGCAACAGAACTCACCCCCGGTCGTTGCAATGAAATGAGAGTGAACGCTATAGTCGACCCGCCGGACCCCAGCTACGGATGCCGGCCGCCAGGTACTGGTTGCTGGGTATGGAGTCAGGGCGCCGGACACCGGAGGCGAACGCCGGCGTCCGGGCGCAGTTGCCGGGTACGGATGCCACGCACGGGCGCCGGGGCCGGTGCAGGGCTGTGAAGGAGAGGGAGAGCGTAAATGCCGGGAGGCAGACTTACCCAGCCGGAGCGTCAGCAGATCGCGCTGGGGCTGGCCGACGGCCTCGCCTACGCCGAGATCGCCAGAAATCTGGAGCGCCCGACGTCGACGATCACGCGTGAGGTGATGCGTAACGGCGGCCCGACCGCCTACCGCGCGGACCTCGCACACCGGGCCACGGAACAGCGGGCCCGCCGCAAGCAGGCCACGCCCCGGGAAGCGGGAACGCCGGCGCAGGCTTATGGGCGTGACGCGGAGGCGGTGCGCGCGTATGAGGAGACGTTCACGACCGTCCTCATACAGTCGGGCACACCGAAGATGATGGCGCGGGTGATGTCCTGCCTCACCCTCACCGACACCGGCAGTCTCACCGCCGCCGAACTCGTCCAGCGTCTCCAGGTCAGCCCCGCGTCCATCTCGAAGGCGGTCGCGTTTCTGGAGAGTCAGGGCATGGTCCGCCGGGAGCGCGATGAGCGTCGCCGTGAGCGATATGTCGTGGACAACGACATCATGTACCAGTCGATGATGGCGTCCGCCCGCTCCACCGCCCACATGGTCGACATCGCGCGGCAGGGTGTCGGTGTCCTCGGTTCAGGCACTCCGGCCGCGACCCGTCTGGAGAACATCGCCCGCTTCCTCGATTACGTCTCCGAAAGCATTGCGCGCGCGGCGGAACAGGCCCGCGACATCCTCCACACCCAACCCGAACCACCCAAGGACAGCACCACCTGAGCCGCCCTGAGGCCGCAGCCGGACAGCCGCCGGCTGCGTCGATGACGAGTGACGACGCGAGTTGGTGAGTTCGCGCACCGGTCGGTGAGCGCAGGATCAGAAGGCGTCGGCGGGTTGTGGCAGCACCTGCGCGGCCAAGGGCCGTTATGTGCCGGGATCTTGTGACGCGATGAACGGCCCGCCCAGCCGGCCCCGCGCCGCGGGCTGCTTCGGATCAGGGCTTGGCGGACAGCGATGACGAAGACCAGTCGGGTGGTGGCGAGCCGGGTCTGCGCCCGCTGCGATTCGGTCCGATCTTGGCCGACGCCATGGCCCAGGTGAGCCTCCTCGCTCACCCGGGCCATGGCGTCGGCCAGGTCGTTGGCTTCGTGGGGGACTCTCTTGTGGAGCAGACGCACGGATATGCACGCTTGTCAGTGGCTCTGGCTAGGCTGAACGCGTGAAGATTGTGGTGCAGGTGAAGCTGATGCCGGAGGCCGACCAGGCCGCCGCGCTGGCGGCGACCCTGCACACCGTGAACGAAGCGGCATGCTGGGTGTCACAGGTGGCGTTCGAACATGGTGTTCCGCGTGAGTACGAGCTGCGCAAGCACACCTACGCCCAGTTGAAAGCACGCGGTCTCGGGGCGCAGTCGGCGCAGCACGTCATCAAGAAGACCCGCGACGCCTACACCACCCTGGCCGCGAACCTGCGCGCCGGGAACCTGGGCAGGCCGGGCTCGAAGCGGCGGCGCAAAGCAGAGTCCAAGCCAATCACGTTCCGGCCGGAGGCGGCGCAGCCGTACGACGACCGGTGCCTGTCGTGGCAGTACGACGCGCAGACCGTGTCTGTCTGGACGACCGCCGGACGTATGCGAGGCGTACGGTTCGCCTGCTCGCCAGGCGCGCTCGAGACGCTGCGCGAGCACCGGCGCGGCGAGTGTGATCTGATCAGCCGGGACGGCGTGTTCTATCTGGTCGCCACCTGCGATGTCCCCGAGCAAGAGGCGTACGCGCCGGACGGCTTTATCGGCGTGGACCTCGGCATCGTCAACATTGCCACCACCTCCACCGGACACCAGGCGGCCGGACGCGGCCTCAACCGGTACCGCAAGCGGCAGTTGAATCTGCGGCGCAAGCTCCAGAAGAAGCGCACCAAGTCGGCGCGCCGGGTCCTGGTACGTCAGCGCGCCAGGGAAGCTCGCCACGTCCGCAACACCAACCACATCATCGCCAAGACGATCGTGACCGAGGCTGAACGCACCGGACGCGGTATTGCCCTGGAAGAACTCAAGGGCATCCGCGCACGGGTACGGCTCCGCAAGCCACAACGGGTCACGTTCCACTCCTGGGCCTTCGCCCAGCTCGGGGATTTCATCGTCTACAAGGCCCGCCGGGCCGGTGTACCACTCGTCCACGTCGATCCGGCCTACACCTCGCAGCAGTGCTGCCAGTGCGACCACATCGACAAGAACAACCGTGTCGACCAGGCACGTTTTATCTGCCGGGGCTGCGGCGTCGTTGCGCACGCGGACCGGAACGCTTCCCACAACATCGCTCGCAAGGGCGAGAGCGTGTGGAACGCGGGGCGTGAGTCACGCGTCCCTGCCACCTCCTAGGGGTGGTTGGACGGAGGAGTCCACCCGGCAGCCAGTCGGGCGCTACCTCCAAGCCCGGTTCTTTAAGGGCCGGGTCAAGTTGACGTCTCCATCAGTGGCAGACCGGGGAGCACCTTCTCGATGGTGATGGGGAAGTCGCGCACGCGCAGGCCGGTGGCGTTGAACACCGCGTTCGCGATGGACGCACCGGCCCCGCAGATGCCCACCTCGCCGACGCCCTTCGCGCCCAGGGCGTTGGCCTTGTCGTCGTACCCGTCAAGGATGACCGCGTCGACGTCGGGGATGTCGGCGTGGACCGGCACCAGGTATTGCGCGAAGTCCCGGTTGACGAAGGCACCGGTTCGCAGGTCGACCACGGCCTCTTCTTCGAGGGCTGCGCCGGCTCCCCAGATCATGCCGCCGATCAGCTGCGAGCGAGCCGTCTTCGCGTTGAGCGCGCGGCCGATGGAGAACACGCCGAGCATGCGCCGCAGCCGGATCTCGGCGGTGTCCGCGTCGACCCCCACTTCGGCGAAGTGGGCTCCGTAGGTGTTGATCGAGTAGTCGGTGTAGTTCGGATCGTCGCCCATGAAGCGGGTACCGCCCTCCGCCTCGACGCCTTCCGGATGGTTGCGTGCGACGATCTTGCTCAGCGCCTCGGACGCGCCGCCGATGACCACGTTGCCATCGGAGAACACGGCGTCTGCCGGGTCCAGTCCGTGCAGCGGCGAGCGCGTGTCGCCGCATGCCGCGTCCAGGAGCTGCTCGCGCAGGGCCATACACGCGCCGTGCACCGCATTGCCCGAGCTGGCGGCGCCCCACGAGCCGCCGGACCCCCAGCTGGTGGGAAACTCGGAACGCCCGAGCTCGATCCGCACCCGATCGGGCGGCAGTCCGAGCCCGTCGGCCGCGACCTGGGTCAGGACGGTGTACGTGCCCGTGCCGAGGTCGGTCATGTCCGTCTGGACGACGGCGGTGCCGTCGGCCTCCAGCCGGACCCGTGCCGCGGTGGGCCCTTGGAAGTGCCCGCGGATGGCGGCCGACATGCCGTAGCCGACCAGCCATCGGCCGTCACGCACACTCGCCGGGGTGGCCGGGCGGTGCTCCCAGCCGAACCGGCGCGCGCCTTCGCGCAGGCAGTCGATCAGGTGCCGGTCGCTGTACGGGACGGCTCGCTCGGGATCGACGGTGGGCTCGTTGAGGATGCGCAGCTCGACGGGGTCCATCCCGAGCGCGTGGGCCAGTTCGTCCATCGCCGACTCGACCGCGAGCATGCCCGGCGCTTCGCCCGGTGCGCGTACGTCGGTCCCCGGCGGCAGATCGAGCGGCGCCAGCCGGTGGCTGGTCAACCGGTGGGGTGCGGCGTAGAGGCTGCGGGTCGTGGCGGCGGTCTGTTCGGCGTACTCCACGTCGGGGTTGGTGTGCATGGTGACGTCATGGGCGATCGCGGTCAGTTGTCCGTCCGGCTCCGCGCCCAGTCGAACCCGCTGGCTGGTGGTGGGGCGGTTGCCGACGAGCTGGAAGATCTGTTGCCTGGTCATCGCTACCTTGACCGGTTGGCGCAACTCGCGGGCGGCGAGCGCCGCCAGGATCGTCTCGGAATGGATGCCCAGCTTGGAGCCGAATCCCCCGCCGACGAAGGGGGTGACGATGTGCACGCGCTCCGGGGCGATCCGAAGCGTGGCGGCGACCGAGGCCCGCGCCGCGTCGACGATCTGGCAGCTGACGTAGACGACCAGGTCCTCGTCGCGGGGTTCCACGAGGCACGCGTGCGGTTCCATCGGCATCGAGAGCTCGTACGGTGTCGTGTACTGCTGGTCGACCTTGACCGCCGCGCTGTTGAACCCGGCGTCGAAGTCGCCGACCGCGGTGTCGGTGGGGAGACCGGCGTTGACCACCTTCGGGATGTACACCTCGTCGTCCTGTTCGGCGAAATTGAAACGCCCCTGCCCGCTGGTGTATTCGACTTCGACCAGATCGGCCGCCGCTCGGGCCTGCTCGAAGGCCGTGGCGACGACGAGTGCGACCGGCTCGCCGTAGTGGTGGATGTCGGGGCCGGTCAGCACCGGCTGGGCGCGCCAGTACTCGGCCGGAACGGACTCGTCACGGACACCCTGTGTGGGGGCGTTGTGATGGGTCATCACCATCTTTACGCCGGGTGCGCGTTCGGCGTCCTCGGTGTCGATTCGGGTGATGCGGCCTTTGCCGATCGTCGCGCCGACGATGAACCCGTAGAGAGGCTGGCCGGCCCCCCACTGCTCGTAGGCGTAGGTGGCCTGCCCGGTGACCTTCAGCGGGCCGTCGACGCGGTTCAGAGCTTGCCCGATCATCTCGTCTCCTCAGCTCGCCTGAGCTGCTTGTGCCAGCGTGCGGCACAGCGTGCGCTTGGCCAGCTCGATCTTGAAGTCGTTGTGCCCCTGCCCCACGGCGTCGCGCATCGCGTCCTCGGCGGCGGCGCGATAGGTGGCCATCGTGGCGGGACGGCCGGTCAGCGCGGCCTCCGCCTCGATGGACCGCCAGGGCTTGTGCGCGACACCGCCGAAAGCCACCCGCACCTCACTGATCGCTCCCTGATCGGTCGAGACGACGGCCGCCACGGAGATCAGCGCGAACTCGTACGACGCCCGGTCTCGCACCTTGCGGTAGACCTGCCGGCCCGACGGCGGCGGGGGAAGGAGCACGCCGGTGATCATCTCGCCAGGACGCAGGACGGTCTCGATGTGTGGGGTGTCGCCCGGCAGCCGGTAGAAGTCCGCGATGGCGACGCGGCGTACCGACCCGTCGGCGTCGAGCAGTTCGATCTCCGCCTCCAGCATGGTCATCGCGACGGCCATGTCCGAGGGGTGGGTGGCGATGCAGGAGTCGCTGACTCCGAGGACGGCGTGAATCCGGTTGAATCCGCCGATGGCCGAGCATCCGGAACCGGGATCCCGTTTGTTGCAGCCCGCAGCTGTGTCGTAGAAGTAGGGGCAGCGAGTGCGCTGCAACAGATTTCCCCCGGTGGACGCCTTGTTGCGCAGCTGGCCCGAGGCACCGGCCACCAGTGCCTCCGACAGCACCGGGTAGCGGGTACGGACTCGGGCATCGGCGGCCACATCGGAGTTAGCCGCCTGTGCACCGATCCGCAGTCCGCCGTCCGGGAGCTCCTCGATGTCCCGCAACGGCAGGCGGCTGATGTCGACCAGGTGGCTGGGCTTCTCGATGTCGAGCTTCATGAGGTCGAGCAGGTTGGTGCCGCCGCTGATGAACTTCGCGCCGGTTCTGGACACCGCAGTGACGGCGGCCTGTGCGTCCGTCGCCCGCTCGTAGGTGAAGGACCTCATGCAGAGCCTCCGTCCGCGATGCCGCGGATGGCCGCGACGATGTTCGGATAGGCGGCGCACCGACAGATGTTGCCGCTCATCCGCTCGCGGATCTCCTCATCGGTCAACGCGATCCGCGGCGAGGTCACGTCAGCGGTGGCATGGCTGGGCCAGCCCGCCTCCACTTCGGCGATCATGCCTACGGCCGAACAGATCTGGCCGGGGGTGCAGTAGCCACATTGGAAACCGTCACGCTCGATGAAGGCGCGTTGCATGGGGTGCAGGGCATCAGGAACGCCCAGGCCTTCGATCGTCACGATCTCGTCGTCCTCATGCATCACGGCGAGCGTCAGGCAGGAGTTGACGCGCCGGCCGTTGATCAGCACCGTGCAGGCGCCGCACTGCCCGTGATCACACCCCTTTTTGGTCCCGCTCAGGCGCAGGTGCTCGCGCAGCGCGTCGAGCAGCGAGGTCCGTGGATCCACCTCAAGCCGTCGCACCTGGTCATTGACGTTCAACTCGATCGCCGAGAGTTGGGCCAGCTCACCCTGGCTCCGCCCCGCGGTGCCCGGATCCGCATCACTCACCACGGCCCGCCTTCCTCGCTGGATGTGGGTGTCACCCTGGATATGCGTCGCCGCTGTGGGGCGGCATCCTCCTCAAGGTCTCGCAGAAACCGCTGAACCGCTCGCCGGAAGGCGCTCAACGGCGCCCGCCTCACCCGGCCGGGCGCTTCCACGCGACAGCTGGGCGCGCATCTCATGCGGCCGCCGCGAGAACCGGCGCCGGGTGGCGAAGACGGGCCCGGGCGTCGGCCCGCCCCATATGCGCTTGTCTGCATCGTCCACCTGACGACCGGCGGCTTCCACCAGGACAACCGCGGGGGCGGCACACCTTCGCCGCCCGCAGCACGGCCTTGTGCGGCATGGTCGGGGAACGGGCGCCGAACATGATCAGCGGCCTCTTCGGCGTGCACAGGAACACCGCGACCCAGTGGGCGGCGCCCGCCCGGAACAGCTGCGCCGACCACCTCGCGGCCCTCAGCGCCATCGAATGAGGACGTGCTCGTCGGACGCGGTCAGCCCTTGACGATCGTCCGCTCGACCTCGGGAAACCCCTTGTCCCACCAGTGTCCGTAGCGCCGGTAGACGGCTGGATCGCGGTCGGCGAGCAGCAATGACAGCTTTTCCGCTTCCTCGGTCAGACCTTGCCACGCAGCCCTGCCGAGCTTGCGGAAGGCGGTCAGTTCCAGTCCGCCGTGGACTGCGTGCCACACTCCGACGACCTGCCCGTCGACGAGCATGCAGGGCAGCACGTCGCCGTTACGCCGGACGGCTAGTGGCCGGTACTCCGGGGGCATGAGCCGCCCGGGGACGGCGTGAGCCAGCAGCGTGCTGTCCCACATCGGCAGCAACCTCGGCGGCGCCGGAGTGTCATCGGCGGGCACGGCAGCGCCGGCCAGGTCGAACAGGGCGGCGCGGCCGGGGCCTGGAACCCGTACCACCTGGTCGCCGAGCTCATTCAGCGCTTTGGTTATCACGGTGCGTGTCAGCAGGGTGAACCGGGCGAAGTCCTGGGCCGACGCGGGACCGAACGCACGCAGGTAGGCGAGCAGCAGGCGCTGGACCCCGGCGTCGGCCTCCTGCGGCGCGGCCGCAGGACCGGCCGTGGAGGCGCGGTAGGTGTTTGGCTGTGTGAACGACCACGGGCCGCCGGTCGGGGCATGGTGCACCGGCGCGAACGTACGCAGCGCCCACCACACGCGGTGTGCGTGCTCGCCGTGTCTCCCCGCGACCTCGTCCTCCACCTGAGCGCCGGTGCGGGGCCGCTCCAGGAACGCGGCGAGCTCTGGGAGCAGCGCGTCGGCGTCGTTGGGGGTCAGCCCTGTTGCGGTGAAACGGCGGTCGTACAGCCGCGACGCCCGCAGCGTGCTCAGCATGGCGGCGCGGTAGGGCTCGTAGTCCTCGGCATGGACGACGTGCAGCGTGATCCGCATGAGGGTTGCTTTCACGATCCGGCCGTGTGTGAACGCTGCGTCGAGGTCCTCGGGCGCGAAGTCCTGCACACGGTTCCACAGCGCCAGATACGGGGACGCCGGTGTCTGCGCCTGCAGAGCGCAGACCCGGCGTACAGCCTCCGCCACATCGAGGCGCCGGCGTTCGAGCAAGAGCTGACGGTCCAAGGTGGCCAGGGTGAGCTGTCGCGCAGTGAGGCTCATGGCCGGATCATGCCACCTCGGGCTCTCGCGCGAAGCAATTGCCAATGGGGGGAGGTCAGTTGAAGGAGCTTTGCTGTTCGAGCTTCCCGCCTCTTCGAGGTCGATTCGGTCAGGCAGCGTAGAACCTTGGCGCTGGATGAATTGACCGCGTTGGAACCGGGCGCCGGCATCCGAAGCGAGCGATACCTGGTTGTGCTGGGGCCGGAATGACGCCGGGTTCGAGCACAGTTATGAACTGTCGGCATCAACATTGGTGGGCGGGTGGCACGGGTGGTGTACGGGGTGCTCCGTCGCCAGAATGCGAAAGGTGCCCGGTACCCCGAATCGCCGGGCTCCCTCTGTCAACCGCTCCCCGCGCTCGTACGGTCCGCTACCCAACGGGGGCGAGCCGTACGAGCTCATGCCGGTGGAGGAGGCTTGCGTGTAAGGCGCTCCACCTGGTTTTCTGCGACCCTTGGCGAGGCCGGATGCCAGCGGGTGCGGTGCGTGTCCGGTACGCGGTGAGGTGCGCTGAGGGAGAGGACGAGGCCGGTCGGTGGCCCAGGTGTGACGCAACTCCCTCTCGGTGCACAGCAGTTCCGGAATGGCGAGCTCGCGCTCCCGTGGTGCGTGCCGGTGGTGCTCGCCTCTCGTTCCCCCGCCGTCGCGTCTCGACGAGCGGGACACGGCAGCGACGGGCGGAGAGTTGTGGCTGCGGGCGAGGGGCATCAAGGGGTCTGGCCCCGAAGGGGACTACTCGGCCGCGTCGAGTTCCACGCCCAGGTCCTGTGCCGCGTTCCAGAACTCGGGGCCCGCCTTTTGGAGCCTGGCCGCCGCGTGTTTGAGGTGGCGGCGGGCGGCGGTGCGGGCCGCCTTGGCGTTGCCCTCCTCGATGGCCGCCAGGATGGCGTGGTGTTCCTCGCGGACCGCGTCGAAGAAGTCGTTCCGGCGGGCCTCGTTCGCGCGGGTGACGCGGATACCGCCGCGGGACACCTCGCCGAGGTAGCGGACGGTGGAGACCATGACCGCGTTGCCGGTCGACTCCGCGATGGAGCGGTGGAAGGCCAGGTCCTCGTCGGCGCCGTCGCCGCCCGCCGCGACTGCCGCGTCGATCGCGTCCAGGGCCTGCCGCATCCGGGCGTGGTCGGCGGCGGTGGCACGGGTGGCGGCCAGTTCGGCCGCCTCGCCCTCCATGGCGCGGCGGACCTCGACGATCTGCAGCACCTTGGCCTTGGTGTCGGAGGTGCCGGTGGTGTCGGCTTCGAGGTCAAGGGGACGGGTGCGCCGGGGCAGGACGAAGACGCCCCGCCCCTGGCGCGCCTCGACCAGGCCCGCGTTGCTCAGCCGGGACACGGCCTCGCGGATCACGGTGCGGCTCACGCCGAGCTGCTTGACCAGTTCCACCTCGGTCGGCAGCTTGTCGCCCGTGGTCAGCCGCCCGGACTCGATCTCGTCCGCGAGCATCGCGGCGACGCGGTCCGCGAGCCGGACCGGCCCGTCCACCTTGGTAAACATGGTCGTCAGTCTATCGGCGTGGGCTTGGCCGCCTCGGCGGTGACTGCCTGCGGGTGGTCGGCGACGTACTGGTGCACCACGGCCGCGAAGTCCGCGTCGGGCTCAAGGCCGAGCCGGGCCGCGCGGGCGTTGTCGAAGGCGGCCGGCCAGGAGCCGACGATGGCTTCGACGGCCGGGTCCGGCGCGACCTTCACCAGGTCGGCGACGGCGTCCCCTGCGACCTGACGCAGCGTGTCGAGGATCTCGGCGACCGTGACCGTGAGGGCAGGGAGGTTGACCGGGAGGCCGCCGGACAGCTGCCCGGGGCCCTCGCCGCGCTCGGCCTGCGCCACGCGCAGAATGCCCTCGACGGTGCGGCGCGGGGAGGCGAGGGCGACCCGCAGATCCGGGCTGACCGGGCAGGTCGCCTCGAGGCCGGCCAGCGGCTCGCGGACGATGCCGGACAGGAAACCGGAGGCCGCCGCGTTCGGCTTGCCGGGGCGCACCGAGACCGTCATCAGGCGGGTGACGCGCCCGTCGAGGAAGCCGCGGCGGGTGTACTCGGCGATCAGCTGCTCGCAGATCCGCTTCTGGACTCCGTAGCTGGACTGCGGCGTGGGCAGCGTCGACTCGCTGACGACCTCCGGAAGCGGCAGCGCCGCGTCCGAGCCGTAGACGGCGACGCTGCTGGCGAAGACCACCCGTACCGTCGCACCGCCGGCGGCCGACTGGGCGCGCGCGGCCTCGAGGAGGGCGCGGGTCGTGTCCAGGTTGGCGCCCATACCGAGGTCGAAGTCCACCTCGCACTCGGCGGAGACCGCGGCCGCGAGGTGGATGACCACGTCCACGGGCTGTGCGAACAGGTCGCCGAGGTGCTCGGTCAGGTCACCCTGGACCACGTCCACGAGCGGGTCGGCGGCCAGCGTCGAGTCCTGCGGCACGAAGAGGTCGGCGAGCACGAGGCGGGTGATGGGTGCGCCGTCGAACGAGCGCTGCTCCAGAAGGGCCTGTGCGACCTGGCGGCCCAGGAAGCCGAAGCCACCCGTGATGACGATCCTCATGCGTTGTCTCCTTGGAACTTGTGTCGCCAGCCGAGACCCTCGCTTGTGCCGGCCTTGGGGAAGTACTCGCAGCCGATCCAGCCGTCGAAGCCCAGCTCGTCGACGACGGACATGAGATGACGGAGGTTCAGTTCCCCGGCATCGGGCTCGTGACGGTCGGGCACGCCCGCGATCTGGAGGTGGGCGACGCGGCCGGTGGGCAGGTCGCGGCGGAGTGTGGCGGTGAGGTCGCCCTCGACGATCTGGCAGTGGTACAGGTCGAGCTGGACCTTCAGGTTGGGAGCGCCCACCTCCTTCACGACCGTGTGGGCGTCGGCCTGCCGGCTCAGGAAGTAGCCCGGCATGTCGCGGCCGTTGATCGGCTCGATCAGGATGTCGACGCCGACGGCCGCTGCCTGTCCGGCGGCGTAGGCGAGGTTCGACAGGTAGGTCGCGCGGTACGGCGCCGGGTCGGCGTTCTGCGGTACCAGGCCCGCCATCATGTGCACGCGCGGGCAGTCGAGCGCGGCGGCGTACTCCAGGGCGCGGTCGACGCCGTCGCGCACCTCCGCCTCGCGTCCGGGCAGCGCCGCGATCCCGCGCTCACCCGCGTCCCAGTCCCCGGGCGGCGCGTTGAACAGCACCTGCCGCAGTCCGTGCGCGTCGAGACGGCGCCGCAGTTCGGTCGCCTCGTACGCGTACGGGAAGAGGTACTCGACGGCCTCGAAGCCGTCCGCAGCGGCCGCGGCGAAGCGGTCGAGGAAGTCGTGTTCGGGATACAGGGTGGACAGGTTCGCGGCGAACCTCGGCATGGTGACTCCGTAAGGTGTGAGGCAGGCTCGGTCAGCGGTTGACGACGCTCTTCTTGGTGACGAGGACGGCCGCGGCGCCGATGACCAGGCCCAGCGCCAGGACGTACATCGGGATCGCCGTCGAGTCGGTGGCGTCCTTGAGCGAGCCGATCATGTACGGGCTGACGAAGCCGGCCAGGTTGCCCACCGAGTTGATGACGGCGAGCCCGGCGGCGGCCGCGGTCCCGCTGAGGAAGGCGGTCGGCAGCGACCAGAACAGCGGGGCGCAGGTCAGCACGCCCGCGGCGGCGATCGAGAGCGCGACCAGGGAGAGGGCGGTCGACCCGGTCCAGCTCGCGGCCAGCGAGAAGCCGACGGCGCCCATCAGGCTCGGGATCACCAGGTGCCAGCGGCGCTCGCGCCGCTTGTCGGCGGAGCGGCCGAAGAGGTTCATCGCGACGAGCGCGGCCAGGTACGGCACGGCGCTCAGCGCGCCGATCGCGAAACCGCCCTTGATGCCGGTGGACTCGACGAAGGTGGGCATCCAGAAGGTGAGCGCGTACTGGCCCATCACGAAGAAGAAGTAGATGAGGCACATCAGCCACACCTTGGGGTCGCGGAACGCGTCCCACGTCTTGCCGTGCTCGGTGTGGTGCTTGGTGTCCTTCGCGATTGCGCGCTCGATCACGCTCTTCTCGTCGTCGCTCAGCCACTTCGCGTCGCGCACACTGTTGTCCAGGTAGAACAGCGTCATCACGCCGACCGCGATGGCGGGCAGCGCCTCGATGAGGAACAGCCACTGCCAGCCGTTCCAGCCGCCGGTGCCCTCGAAGACGTCCATGATCCAGCCCGAGAGCGGGTTGCCGAAGATGCCCGCCACGGGGATGGCCGACATGAACATCGCGATCACCCGGGCCCGCCGCGCGGACGGGAACCAGTACGTGCAGTAGAGGATCACGCCCGGGTAGAACCCGGCCTCGGCGGCGCCGAGCAGGAACCGGAGCACGTAGAACGTCGCCTCGTTGTTGACGAAGACGAACAACGCGGAGACCACGCCCCAGCTGATCATGATCCGGGCGATCCAGGTGCGGGCACCGACCTTTTGCAGCATCAGGTTCGAGGGGACTTCGAACAGGAAGTAGCCGATGAAGAACAGTCCGGCGCCGAGGCCGTACGCCGCCTCGCTGAAGCCGAGGTCCTCGGACATCTGCAGCTTGGCGAAGCCGACGTTGACCCGGTCCAGGTAGGAGACGACGTAACAGAGGATGAGGAAGGGGACGATGTGCCGGATGACCTTGCGGAACACGGCGTTCTCGCGAGCGAGTTCGGGGGTGTCGGCCGTTGTCACAGTCGTGGACATGAGGGGCACTTCCTTGTGCGGCTCAGTGGTTCTCGAGCGAATGGGGACGGGAGCGGGAGCGGGGTTCTACCAGGAGGCGCCGAAGGCGGTCCTCAGTTCGGCGATGGCGTCGTCGGTCAGGGGCTCGGGCCGGCGGCCGGTCGTCAGCCACAGGCGTGCGGTCTCCTCCAGCTCTTCGAGGACGGCCAGTGCGGACGCGGCGTCGGGGCCCCAGACGACGGGGCCGAGCCGGTCGAGCAGCACCGCCCGGACAGGAGTGCCGTTCGCCGCACGGGAGTTGATCCGTTCGGTGACCAGATCGGCGACGCGCGGGTCACCGGGCCGGTGGTAGGGGACCAGCGGGACGTGACCCACCTTCATCACGTAGTACGGGGTGAGAGGAGGGAGCACGTCGTCCTGCTGCCACACCCCGGCCAGCGTCAGCGCGACCAGGTGCGTGGAGTGGGTGTGGATGACGAACCGGGCGGTGGGGTCGGCCGCGTAGATGCGCCGGTGCAGGGTGAGCGTCTTGCTGGCACGGTCGCCCGCGATCTGCTCGCCGTCGCCGTCGACCTGGGCGAGCCGGGCGGCGTCGAGGAAGCCGAGGGCCGCATCGGTCGGCGTGATCAGGTGGCCGTCGTCGAGCTTCGCGCTGATGTTGCCGGCGCTGGCGTGGACGTAGCCGCGGGCGAACAGGCTGGTGCCGACGCGGACGATCTCGGCGCGTGCGCGGTCGGCGGCCGTGTCGATGCCGCCAGTCCCGCGGTCCGGCGTGTCGCGGTCCTGTGTCACTCGGACTCCCCGGTCAGGACGGCGAAGGCTGCGGTGAAGAAGTCCGGGCCACCGAAGTTGCCCGACTTGAGCGTGATGTGGAGGGTGTCGCCGCCGGGCAGCGGTGCCGCGCACCACGGCACACCCGGGTCGATCTGCCCACCGATGCGCAGGCCCGTGAGGCCGAGCGCCTGTACGACGGCGCCGGAGGTCTCGCCGCCCGCGACCACGAGCTGCCGTACGCCGCGCCGGACGAGCCCCTGGGCGACGCGGGCGAGCGTTTGCTCCACCAGCTCACCCGCCTCGGCGGCGCCGAGCTGCCCCTGCACCGAGCGGACCGCGTCGGGCGACTCGGTCGAGTAGACGAGCACGGGCCCGTCGGCGAGGTGCTTGTCGGCGAAGGCGAGCGCCTGGGCGGCGACGTCCTCGCCGGCGGCGATCCGCAGGGGGTCTACGCTGAACGCGGGGCGGCCGGTGCTGAGGAACTCCCGTACCTGGCCGTTCGTGGCGGCGGACACGGAACCGGCGACGATGGCCTGCCGGCCGCCGGCAGGCGGCAGCTGGGCGGCGGCCGAGGACGGTTCGAAACCCCAGTTCGCGGGCAGCCCGATCGCCAGGCCCGAACCGGCGGTCACCAGCGGCAGGTCCTTGACCGCCGCACCGAGCCGTACGAGATCGTCATTGGACACGGCGTCGACGATCGCGGCGCCGACCCCCTGCGACCGCAGCTGCGCGATCCGGGCCCGGACCGCGTCAGCGCCTTGTGCCACCACCTTGTGGTCGACGAGGCCGATGGGCCGCGTCGTCTGCGCGTCGAGCACGGACACCAGATTGGAGTCCGTCATCGGCGTGAGCGGGTGGTGGCGCATGCCGGACTCGGCGAGCAGGACGTCGCCGACGAACAGGTGCCCCTTGAAGACGGTGCGCCCGTTGTCGGGGAACGCGGGCGTCGCCACGGTGAAGTCGGTGCCGAGCGCGTCCATCAGGGCCTCGGTGACCTGGCCGATGTTGCCGGCCGGCGTCGAGTCGAAGGTGGAGCAGTACTTGAAGTAGATCTGCTCGGCGCCCGCGGCGCGCAGCCACTCAAGGGCGCGAAGGGACTCCTCGACGGCCTCGGCCGCCGGGACCGTACGCGACTTGAGGGCGATGACCACCGCGTCCGCGTCGGCCGCGGGATCAGTGCCCCCGGCCGGTACGTCGATCAGCTGGACCACGCGCATGCCCGCGCGCACCAGGTTGTTGGCCAGGTCGGTGGCGCCGGTGAAGTCGTCGGCGATGCACCCGAGGCGGACGCTCACGTCAGTCCTCCTTCTTGGGCTGGTCGGTCGGCTGGGGCTGGTTCACGGGCTGCGGCAGGTCGATGCCGGGGAAGATCTTGATGACCGCACTGTCGTCCTCACCGCCGAGTCCGGAGGCGGACGCCTGCAGAAACATCTGGTGGGCGGTGGCGGACAGCGGCAGAGGGAACTTCTGCGGCCGGGCCGAATCCAGTACGAGTCCCAGGTCCTTGACGAAGATGTCGACGGCGGACAGTGGCGTGTAGTCGCCCGCCAGCACATGGGCCATACGGTTCTCGAACATCCATGAGTTGCCGGCGCTGTGCGTGATGACCTCGTAGAGCGCCTCGGCCGGAACGCCGGCCTTGATCCCCAGAGCCATCGCCTCGGCCGCAGCGGCGATGTGCACGCCGGCGAGCAGCTGATTCACGATCTTGACCTTCGAGCCCAGCCCGGCGTGGTCGCCGAGACGGTACACGGTGGCGCTCATGGCCTCGAGTACCGGGTCGGCGACGGCGTACGCCGCGGCGCGGCCCGACGTCATCATCGTCAGCTCACCGGCGGCCGCGCGAACGGCGCCGCCGGAGATGGGCGCGTCCAGGTAGAGCACGCCCAACTCGTCCAGACGGCCCTCCAGCCCGGCGGACCAGTCCGGGTCGACCGTGGAGCACATCACGTAGACGGAACCGGGGCGCAGCCGCTCCGCCGCTCGGCCGTCGCCGAAGAGGACCGACTCGACCTGCGCCGCGTTGACCACGACGCCGATCAGGACGTCCACCTCCGCCGCCAGCTCGGCGGGGGAGGCGAACGCCGTCCCGCCGTCACGGGCGAACCCGGCGGCCACCTCCGGCCGCAGGTCGTGGACCCCCACGTCGTATCCGGCGTTGCGCAGGCTGCGGGCCATGCCGAGGCCCATGGCCCCGAGCCCCACCACGCCCACACGCGCCCGCGTCGGCCGCTGCTGGTCGTTCATGTCCGCCCTCGTCATCGTTGACTCGTCGACTCGTACGTGTCGATGTGCTGCTCCAGTCACGAGCAGCGATCGGGTCATATGATGACCTGCGGATGTCGCGAAGCACAAAGTGATGCCCGTCACATCCGCGGCGCCGCCCCTGTCCCTGCCGGCACCGGCTTCGGTGCCCGGTCTGCATTGCGGCGGTCGCTCCGCGGTGTGCTGCTCCTGGAGCCGGCCCGAGCCGGAAACTCCCCTCATTCATGTGAGGGCGGATTCAAGAAATGCGACAGCGCGTGTTTCGCGGCTTCGGCGGGCATCGCCGCCTCGCCCTGAACCGAACGATGACGGGCGCGGCACTCAGTCAGGTCGGATAGGCTAGGTAGACTGACCTACCTAGTTTGGATTGTGATGAGTAAGACCGATACCGATACGGGCGTGACGGGGCGTGTGCGGCGGCCGGCCCGGGAACGGCTCCTGGAGGCGGCGGCCCGGCGCTTCTACGCCGATGGTGTGGCGGCGACCGGCATCGACACGATCACCGCCGAGGCCGGCGTGGCGAAGATGAGCCTGTACAACAACTTCTCCTCCAAAGCCGACCTGGTCCGGGCCTACCTGGACGCCCGGCACGAGGAGTGGCTCGACCTGTACCGGGCACGCCTGGAGCAGGCCGACGGCCCGCGTGAGGGAGTGCTGGCGGTCTTCGACGCCTACGGCGATCACGCAGCTTTCGCGTACGAGCACGGCTTCCGCGGGTGCGGGCTACTGAACGCCGCCGCCGAACTGCCTGCCGGCGACGAGGGCCGGGCCGTGGTCCGCGCCCACAAGGAACAGGTCGAGCGCCTGATCGCCGACCACCTGGAGCAACTGCTGCCCGGCCGGCCCGACGAGGCCCGAGCGACGGCCGAGCATCTCTCCTTCCTGCTGGAAGGCGCCATGGCCCGCGCCGGCCTGGAGGGCGACGGCGAGCGGGTCCAGCACGCCCGCTCGATGGCCGCGGCCCTGCTGGACCGGCTGTGAAGGGCACCGGCCGCGGCCGGTCCGCAGGCACGGGAGCCCTGTGTGTGCTGGCCGCCTCCGTGCTGTGGGGCACGACCGGCACGGCCGCCACCTTCGCCCCGGACGTGGGACCGCTCGCCATCGGGGCCGTCGCGATGGGCCTCGGAGGTCTCCTCCAGGCCCTGATCGCCGCCCCGCAGATCCGCCGTCACACGTCCCGCTTGCGTGACCGGCGCGGCACGGTCCTGCTCGGCGCCGTCTCGGTGGCTGTCTACCCCCTGGCGTTCTACACCTCCATGCACCTGGCCGGAGTCGCCGTCGGCACCGTCGTCTCGATCGGCACCGCCCCGCTGGCATCGTCCCTGATCGAGCGCGTCGTGGACGGCCGCCGGCTCACCCGCCGCTGGATGCTGGCCGCCGCACTCGGCCTGCTCGGCACCGCCCTGCTGTGCGTCGCCGAAGCCGCCCACGCCACCGACGGCACAGGCCGCACCTCCATGGCCGGCACGCTGCTGGGCATCGGCCTCGGCCTGGTCGCCGCCGCCACGTACGCCCTCTACTCCTGGGCCGCACACCGGCTCATCACCCGCCAGATCCCTTCCCGGGCCGCGATGGGCGCCGTCTTCGGACTGGGCGGACTGCTCCTGGTGCCTGTCCTCCTCGCCACCGGTGCCCCGCTCCTCGCCTCCTGGTCCAACGCGTCCGTCGGCGCCTACATGGCGCTCGTCCCGATGCTCGCCGGGTACGTCCTGTTCGGCTGGGGCCTCGCCCACGTACCCGCCAGCACCGCCACCACCCTGTCCCTGCTCGAACCGGCCGTCGCCGCCGTCCTCGCCGTCCTGGTCGTCGGCGAACTCCTGCCCGCGGCCGGCTGGATGGGCATCGCCCTCGTCATCGCCTGCCTCGCCGTCCTCACCACCCCCACACCCACCCGCCACCCACGCGGACAGGTGCGGAACAACTCTGTGGACCACGACAGCGGCCCTCCCGGGAAGGCAGTAGGCGCTGTACCAGCCACCTCTGGTGAACACCGGACACGACACAGCTGATGCCCCGCCCGAAGCCATGAACAGGCGCTGTCCGCAATCGGGTTCGGGCTCACCCCCCGGCCGTCCTCGCGGCGATCCGGAACACGACCGCGATGGAGCTCGACCACACGCAGGTCCGACCGGAACACCTCACCGGCAGGTGACCGTCATGCCCTCCTCAGCAGCCCGTTGACCGCCCGCCCGAACACCGCGCGTGCCACCCGCGCCAGGAGCGGGTCGAAGAGCGAGGGCAGCCACCGCAGCCGCAGCTCCTCCCGCCACAGCACGCGGGTACGGCCACCGGGGCCGGGCCGTACCTCCAGCTCGGCGTGGCCGAGGACGAACCGCCCACGCTTCTCCAGGCGGACCCGGCCCGGCTGCCCGTCCACCGGCGGGCACCAGACGGTGACCTCCATCGGGTCGTCGAAGGCGAGCGGCCCGATGCCGGAGCGGGCCACGAAACGTGTGCCCACCCGGTTCGGCGGGTCCGTGACCAAGGTGACGCGGGTCAGCGGGACCATGCCGGCGTGCCGGGGCCACTCGGTGAGCCGGCGCCACGCCTCGTCGATCGGGAGCGGCGCCGTGCGCTGCAGCAGGAAGTCGACCACGGGACGATCTTAAGGAGCGACAGCCCGGGGACGGACCCGCTCCCCGGTCTTACGCTGAGAAGGCAGCCGGGTTCTGAGAAGAGGTGGTTCCCGGTGCCCGTGACGCTGGCCCTGGCCGGTGACACCATGCTCGGCCGGGCGGTCGCCGAGAGGACGGTCCGCCGCGGCCCCGGAGGGCTCTTCGCGCCCGGGCTGGTGGAGGTGGCCGCCGAGGCGGACGCCGTCCTGCTCAACCTGGAGTGCTGTATCTCCGCACGCGGCGAGCCCACCACCGCCGTCCCGGGCAAGCCGTTCTTCTTCCGGGCGCCGCCACGCGCCGTCGAGGCACTCAACGACCTCGGGGTCACCGCGGTGACGCTGGCCAACAACCACGCCTTGGACTACGGTCCCCAGGCGCTGCTGGACACCCTCGCGCTCCTGGAGGCGGCCGGGATCCGCGCGGTGGGCGCCGGCCCCGGCCAGGCTGAGGCACGCGCCCCCGAGGTGCTCACCGTGGGCGGACGGCGGATCGGGCTGCTCGGTCTCTGTGACCACCCCGAGGAGTACGCGGCCGGACCGGACACACCCGGCGTCGCCTACGCCGATCTGTGGAGCGGCGTGGTGCCGGAGTGGGTGGTCGCGTCCGTCCGCGAGCTGCGCCGGCGCACCGACGCCGTCCTGGTCGAGGTGCACTGGGGCCCCAACATGGAAGCCCTGCCCCGTACGCACGTGAGGCAGGCGGCACCGGTGCTGCTTCAGGCCGGCGCGACGCTGGTGGTGGGCCACTCCGCGCACGTCTTCCAGGGGATGGCCCCGCAGGTCCTGTTCGACCTGGGCGACTTCATCGACGACTACGCCGTCGACCCGGAACTCCGCAATGACCTGGGACTGCTGTTCTTGGTCGAGCTGGACGAGCACGGACCCGGTCGGATCGAGGCGGTGCCGATAGCCCTGGAGTACTGCCACACCCGGCTCGCCCGCCCCGCCGAGTACCGCTGGATCCGCGAGCGACTGGCCCGGGCCTGCGCCGAGTTCGGCACCGAGGTCACCGACGAGGGCCGCCGGCTGGCCGTACGGACGAGCAGCGACGCGCCCTGCCCGCGGAACGCGGGCTGAGGAGGCGGCCGGTCGACGCCCCGGCCTTCGCGAACACACCATGACCGGCTCTGCCCGGATCCGCGGGCCGAACACGGAACCCGTCCCGGTCGTACCGCTTTCCCGCTCCCGCTCGCGGGCTTCCTCGCCGGCCGAGACCCGCGGCCCGCAGCTGTTTTGGGCGGCACGCGCTCGTGCCTCCGGCAGACGGAACAGGTCGCCATGCCCCTGCAGCTGGTCGTCAATACGGTGTAGGGCAACGACCTCACCACGGCGAGGGGCGAGAGACCTCGCCGCGGTGTTCCATGCTCTGCCTGGTTCCTGCCCTTTTACTGCACACGGGCCGGAAGCAAGCCGTCAACGTTGTTCACGTGTGAACGACCACTAGGCGACGGTGCGGATGAGCTTCTTGTTGACGAATTCCTCGATTCCCGGCCGGCCCAGTTCCCGGCCGTATCCGGAGCGCTTGATGCCGCCGAAAGGCAGCTCGGCTCCCTCGGCGCCGACCCCGTTGATGAAGACCATGCCGGCCTCGATGCGGTCGGCGACGCGCGTGGCCTGTGCGGGATCCGTCGTGAAGACGTACGAGCCCAGGCCGTAGGGGGTGTCGTTGGCGATCCGCAAGGCGTCTTCCTCGTCGGCCGCCTGGAAGATCATGGCGACCGGGCCGAAAAGCTCCTGGCGAGCCGTGGCGTGGTCGGTGGTGAGGCCGGTGAGAACTCCGGCCGGGAAGTAGGCGCCGCTGCGTTCGCCCGCGGTGTGCAGCGTCGCGCCTTCCGCTACGGCGGCGTCCACCTGACGTGCGAGGGTGTCGGCCGCCGCGACCGAGGACAACGGAGCGCCGGATTGGCGGGCGAGGAGCCCAGCGGTGAACTTCTCCGTGAACGTGTCGTAGAGATCGGAGATGACGACGAACCGCTTGGCGGCGTTGCAGGCCTGGCCGGTGTTGTCGAGACGGGCGGCGACGGCCGCCTCCACGACGGCGTCGAGGTCGTCGGTGGACAGCACGATGAACGGGTCGGAGCCGCCGAGTTCGAGTACGGCCTTCTTGAGGTGCCGTCCGGCGATCTCGGCGACGGCGGCGCCGGCCCGTTCCGAGCCGGTGAGGGACACGCCCTGGACGCGTGGGTCGGCTATCACCTGGGCGATCTGCTCGTTGGTGGCGTAGACGTTGACATACGCGCCGACGGGGAAGCCTGCCTCAGCGCACAGGCGCTCGAGCAGGGCCGCGGTGGCGGGGCACTGCGGGGCGTGCTTGAGGACGATGGTGTTGCCCAGGGCGAGGTTCGGGGCAGCGAACCTCGCGACCTGATAGGCGGGGAAGTTCCACGGCATGATGCCGAGCAGCACACCCACCGGGGCACGACGGACAACGGCGCGGCCGGGGCCGGAGGTGACGGTGAGCTCCTCGTCGGCAAGGAACTCCTCGGCGTGGTCGGCGTAGTAGTGGTAGATGTCGACGCAGAAGTCGATTTCGCCCTCCGCTTCCTCGAGCGGCTTGCCCATCTCCTTCACGATGTTCGTCGCCAGTTCGGCACGATGCTGGACATGCAGCTCGCCGAGGCGGCGAAGCAGCGCGGCGCGCTCGGCGACCGAGCTGCTGCGTCCCCACGCGGTGGCCGCGTGGGCGGCGTCGACGGCCGCGGTCATGTCGGCGTCGGTGGCGGTCGGGAAGGTCTGTGTGGTCTTGCCGGTGGACGGGTCGGTGATGGCGTACATCAGGTCTCCAGGAGGGTTGGGGCGGCGGCATAGGGGCAGGCCTCGCGGCGACTGTGCTGCGAGGCCGGGGCGGTCTTCGGTAATTGGCTGTACAGCCAATTGATCTTTTGGCTGCACAGCCAATAGCATCGGCGTCATGACGTCAAGGGGCCCTGGGAAGCAAGTTCGCAAGTCAGCGGCCGAGCGTCGCCGCGAGATCGTGGCAGCGGCCGCGGCGGTCGGGCTCCAGGAAGGGCTTGAGTGCGTCACCCGGCAGCGGATCGCCGACGCCCTGGGAGTCCAGCCCGGACTCATCCACCACTATTTCCCGGTGGTCGAAGAGCTCGTGGCCGAGGCGTTCACCAGCGCCACCACGGCGGAATTGAACGGCTTGTTGCCGGAGGCGGGTACCGAGCGCGAAAACGGCTGCCCTTTGCACATCCTCCAGCGCTTCTTCACCCTGACTTCGGGCACCGAGTTCGACAACATCAGCAAGCTCTGGCTCAACGCGCGGAACCTGTCGCGCTACCGACCCGTGCTCCACGACCAGGTGGTGAACCAGGAACTGCGGTGGTGCGGCCGCATCGAAGAGATCATCACGCAAGGAGTGAGGGAGCAGGCGTTCCAGTGCTCCGATCCGTGGGCGGCTGCCGTGCGCATTCTCGCCGTGATCGACGGGATCAGCGCCTACATCAACACCAGCGCCGATCACCGCATGGCGCCCCTCACCGACCTGGCCCGCACCATCGCAGAAGCTGAACTGCGACTGCCGTCCGGCACGCTGCGATCCTCCTGACGAGCCACGGCCAAGGACGGCTCGCCGACGCCGCCCGACACGACAACCCTGCACCTGGACCAGATCCCGGGCCGCACGGAGGGCCCGGCCGCCAGTGCCGCCTCCCTTCACCCCGGCCGGCCTCTGACCGGTAATGACCTCGGGCAGTTCCTGGTCCTTGAACATCGGCGCCAACCGACCGGCGGAGGCCATGCGCTCGGGGTGGACGCTCGCGAGATCCGGGAACTGCAAGGCCCGCTCGATCACCCGGACATCGGCGTAGTCGGGTTCTCCTGCAGCGGGGCGAGTGCGTCCCGTGGCGCAGTCCACTTCCCAGACCGGCGGGCGTCGATGAACTGGCCTTCCATGCCCGAGAGTTCGTGGCCCGAGGGATGGGCCTGGGCTCAGGCAGGAGTGGCGTCATCGGTCGGCCGCACGAGTCGACGCCCTGCCTGAAGGAGTCCACCCCCGCCCGGTAATGAACCCGCATTCAGTCGATGGAACTCCCCGCTCATACGGCACCTGACCTGCAGAGGGGGCGCCCCATGGGAGGGGTCGCCCGAAAGTCGGCCAGGTCCACGAGGGGGATGGACTGTCCAGGGTGGCCGAAGGAGGCCGCGCTCAACAGCGGAAGACGATGCAGTCGTTCAGTAAAGTGAACGATGGGTTCATCTTTCTAGCCTTCGTTTGTTATAGTGAACAGATGGTTCATTCAAATGTGACTCTCCGGAGTACCTCCCAGGCCGGGGCCTATCTCGATGACACCTACCTGGAGCAGGTCAATACGCGGGTGATCGCGGTCGGCGAGCGGGACGGGATGCCATGGGCGGCCGTCGAGCGCTGTCTGTTCCATCCGCAAGGCGGCGGCCAGCCCGCCGACGCGGGCTGGCTGGAGGACGCGGAGATCGTCCCGGTCCGGGACCGTGAGTCGGGACTGATTGTGGCTATGGCGCCCGAGGGCGGGACTCTGCCGCCCCTGGCCGAGGGGCAGGAGGTCCGCTCGCGGATCGACCTTCAGCTCCGTATGACGCACGCGGCCCTGCACTCCGCCGGACATCTGGTCGAGGCGGCCGGGCGGATGCAGGGCTGGGAGATGACCGGCAGCATTCACTTCCCCGGCCAGGCCCGCATCGAGTTCCAGGTGCCCGAGGCCGACGGTCGGCTGACCGACCCGGAAGGACGGGAGGAGGTGACCGCCGAGCTGCGTGCCGCAGTGGAGGCCGCGATCGCCGACGACCTGCCGGTCACTGCCCGGTATCTCACCGGGGGGCGGCGTGTGGTGCACCTGGGCGAGCTGCATGCGGCGCCGTGCGGCGGCACGCATGTGCGTAGCCTCGGCGACCTGGACGAGGTGGTCCTGCCGGCGCTGAAGGTCAAGAAGGGCCGCATCCGCGTGTCCTACACCGCAGCCCACAGGAGTCTTTGATGACGCCGTCTGCGGCAGGCCGCCAGGCGGCCAGCAGTACCGCGGCCGCGGTCGGGGCGAAGATTCGTCTGCGCCGCCAGCAGCGCGGCATGAGCGCGGCGGAGATGGCCCGGCGCGCCGGACTGAGCAAGGCCACGCTGTCGCAGCTGGAAGCCGGCAACGGCAACCCGACGATCGACACCCTGGACGCGATCGCGATCGCTCTGCGTATCCCGATCGCCGACCTTCTGGCGCGCGACGCAGACACCGGGCCGGTCTTCCGGCCGGGCACCGACGCGGAGCCCGGCGAAGTCTCCCGGGAACTGCTGCGCCGCATCAGCAGCGGCAACAGCCTGGAGATCTGGCGGCTGCGCATCCCGCCCGAGACGGAACTGCCCGGCGTCCCGCACGCCACCGGCACGATCGAGCACCTGCTCATCGCCACCGGGCACGTCACCGCAGGCCCCGTCGACTCCCCTCAGGACCTGGGTCCCGGCGACATGCTCGCCTTCGCCGGGGACGCCCCGCACTTCTACCGCACCGGCGCCGAAGAAGTGGACATCACCGTCGTCTTCGCCTCCCCGATCAGCACCTGAAGCCAAGGAAACCGCTCATGAGCACGACCATCACCACCACCCCTTCCAGTCGCGCCTTCATCAGCGACAACATGGCCGGAGCCTCCCCGCAGATAGCCAAGGCCGTTGCCGAAGCGGCCACCGGGCAGGTCCTGCCGTACGGAAACGACCCCTTCACCGCCGACGCCCGCCGCAGGCTGGGCGAGATCTTCGAGCGGGATGTCGATGTCTTCATCGTCTCCACCGGCTCCGCAGCCAACGGCCTGAGCCTGGCCGCCCTCACCCCGCCCTGGGGCAGCGTGCTGTCCCACCCCGACAGCCATATCAACCACGACGAATGCGGCGCACCTGAGTTCTTCACCGGCGGCGCCAAACTCGTCTCCGTCCCGGGTGACGACGGCAAGATCGACCCCGACGCGGTGCCCGCGGCGGCGGGTCGCCGGGCCGGTGACGTACACAGCGTGCAGCCGTCCGCGGTGAGCATCAGCCAGGCCACCGAGAGCGGCAGCGTCTACACCCTGGAGGAGATCCGCCGCCTGTCCGCCATCGCCAAGGACGCCGGTCTGCGCGTCCACATGGACGGCGCGCGCTTCGCCAACGCACTGGACCACCTCGGCGCCACCCCGGCCGAGATGACCTGGAAGGCCGGCATCGACGTGCTGTCCTTCGGTGCCACCAAGAACGGTGCGATGACCGCCGACGCCATCGTCTCCTTCGACCCCGCACTGGCCGCCGAGCTCGCCTTCCGCGCAAAGCGCGCCGGCCAACTCGCCTCCAAGATGCGTTTTCACGCCGCCCAGATCGACGCCTACCTCACCGACGACCTGTGGCTGCGCAACGCCCGCCAGGCCAACGCGATGGCCACCCGGCTCGGCGACGGCCTCAAAGCCATCCCCGGCACCGGCCTGCTGGCCGTCCCCCAGGCCAACATCCTCTTCTGCCGCCTGCCCCAGCAGGTCACCGAAGGACGCGAAGCCGACGAACTGGGTGGCGAAGGAGGCGAGGACGCCGGTGTAGTCGGACTGTCCGGGAAAGAACAGGTGCGGGAAGACGAGCGCCGCGGCCGTCCCGTAGAGAAAGAAGTCGTACCACTCGATAGCGGTGCCCACCGTGCTGGCGACGACGGCTCGGTTGCGGTGGCTGCGCGTGGCAGCCGTCTGTCCGGTGCTCGTACCCACGGCGAATCCCTTGTCTTCGGCGGTCGCGCCGAGTTGATCGGGGGGAGGCTGCCGCGAGAGTGCTCTCAAGTCAGGGACATGTCAAGCAATTGAGCGCGCGCCTGTCGGGCCGGTGTCCGACCGGCCCCGACGGCGGCCCGCTTGTCGAGACGATCTCGATCTTGAGTTGTCGTAGCCGCGATCGACTCGGTGGTTCTTGGGGTGGGTGTCCCGGCTTTGGTCGGTTCGGGTATGTGTGATCGGGTCTCTTGAGCGCAGACCCCTTCCTTTAGGGGTCGTCTCCCTTGGTTCGTGTGGTCTGGGGGGATGGCCCTGCGGGCCTGGTCCACCGACCTGTCATGATCATCTCGACGTGTTCCATGGTGGGAGGCAAGAGATGGCGATAGCGCTGCCCGATGGGCTGGCGACGCCGGCGCTCGTGGTCGATCCGGATGTGCTGGACAGAAACATCTCGCGGATGGCCGAGGCTTCGCGGTCCCAAGGGTTCGCCCTGCGACCGCACGCCAAGAGCCACAAGTGCGCGCAGATCGCCGACCGTCAGCTTCGGGCGGGCGCGCGCGGGCTGTCGGTGGCCACGATCGGCGAGGCCGAGGCATTCGCCCGGGTCGGCGTGGATGACCTGTTCATCGCTTACCCCGTGTGGCTCGATGCCGACAAGGCGCAGCGGCTGCGCCGGTTGGCGGACGACGTTGCCCTGAGAGTCGGCGTCGAGTCGGTCGAAGGCGCGCAGCGGCTGGCGAAGGCCGTGCACGGCAGTGCCCGGCCGGTCGAGGTGCTCGTCGAGGTCGACAGTGGGAGCCACCGGACGGGAGTGCAGCCTCACGATGCTGGTGAGGTCGGGAAGGCAGCTGCCGACGCGGGACTGGATGTCGTCGGCGTGTTCACGTTCCCGGGACACGGCTATGGTCATGACGCGCAGGCACGCGAGCGCGCCGCACGGGACGAGGAACGCACTCTGGGCGAGGCCGCACAGGCGCTGCGGGACCTTGGGCTCGACATCCGCGTGGTCAGTGGCGGATCGACTCCGACGGTGGGGCAGTGGCAGCCGGGCGCGGTGAACGAGTTGCGGCCCGGTGTCTACGTCTTCAACGACGCCACCCAGCTGGCCATCGGCACCTGTGGGGTGGAGGATCTGGCGTTGGTCGCCGCGACGACGGTGATCAGCGTTCCCGCCCCGGACCGCTTTGTGCTGGATGTCGGTAGCAAAGTCCTCGGCTCCGACCGGTCGTCCTGGGTCACGGGCCACGGCTACCTGCCCCAGTTTCCGCAGGGAACCATCGCTGGGTTGTGGGAGCACCACGCCGTTGTCCGGCTTCCGGAGGGGGTGCGAGGGCCACGCCTTGGGTCGATGGTCGCTGTCGTCCCTAACCACATCTGCACGCCGGTGAATCTCGCCGATGAGCTGCTGGTCGTCCAAGACCGCGAGGTGATCGACCGCTGGCCGGTAACGGCACGAGGTGCCAATACCTGAGCATCGTCTCAGGCCGAGAGGTGGCGGTAGCAGATCAGAGTTGCGGCTATCCCGGCGAAGGCAAGGAAGTGTTCCGGCTTGCGCTCGTAACGACCGTGAAGGCGTCGGCACCCGGCCGGCCAGGCCACCGTCCGCTCCACGGTCCAGCGGTGGCGGCCCAGCCGCTGCGAGGACTCGATCCCCTTGCGCGCGATACGCGGGACGATGTTCCGGCTGCGGAGCCACCGTCGCAGGTAGTCGTAGGCATAGCCTTTGTCGGCGTGGAGCTTGGCACGCCGACGCCACGCGGTCCACGACGAGAACGGATCGGCAGGATACCCCGCACCAGGGGTTCCAGTCCCTGGCTGTCATGGGTGTTTGCAGCGGAGATGCCGATTGAGAGGGGCAGACCTGACCTCTCGGTGATCAAGTGGTTCTTTGAGCCCTTCTTGCCGCGATCTACGGGATTCGGACCCGTCAGGTCTCCCCTTTCGCTGCCCGCATGTTCACCGAGTCAGTGGCACACCGCGACCAGTCCAACTCGCCGCGGGCGCCGAGCTCATCCAGCACCAGGCGGTGAAGCTTGCCCCACACCCGGGCCCCGCTCCACTCAGTGAACCGCCGGTGCGCGGTCGGTCCAGACGGGCCGAAGCTCGACGGCAGTTGGCGCCACGGGCACCCCGTCGTGGCCGCGAACACGATGGCCGCCAACACCTGCCGGTCCCCATACCGACGTCGGCCCCCGCCCTGCGGCCGCACCGGAGCGGCCGGCACCACCCGCTGAAACAACTCCCACAGCCCGTTCGGCACCAGACGCTCCACCATCGCCATCACGGCCATCAGCCTAGTGATCAAGCCAGTTGAGACGGTCTCTTAGGGAGGGGTTGGCTCATCCTCGGACCGGAGCCGTGAAGCGGCGTAGTTGGCTGTGTTGTCAGTGGCTCTCGCTAGCCTGATCGCTTCGGTTGGAGGGGGGTGTTCTTGTGCTGACTGGTCGTAGGTATCGGCTTGAGGTGACGGTGGGTCACACTGCGCAGTGTCAGGAGTTCGCTGATGTCTGCCGGTCGGTGTGGAACACCGGCCTGGAGCAGCGGCGGGCGTATCGGCGTCGGGGCGCGTGGATGAACTACGTCCCGCAGGCGGGTGAGTTGGCTGATGCCAAGCGTGAGTACGGGTGGTTGAAGGCCGCGCCGTCGCATGTGTTGCGGCAGACCCTGAGGGATCTCGACAAGGCGTGCCGGGACCATGGCACGTTCAAGGTGCGGTGGCGGTCCAAGGCCCGCTGGTCTCCCTCGTTCCGGTTCCCTGCCGGGAGTCTGATCACCGTGGAGCGCCTGGGCCGTAAGTGGGGTCGTGTGAAGCTCCCGAAGCTTGGATGGGTGCGCTTTCGCTGGTCGCGCCCCCTGGGCGGACAGATCCGTTCCGCGACGGTCAGCCGCAGGTCGGGGCGCTGGTCTGTCTCCTTTCTCGTGGACGACCAGGCCGTCACTCCCCAGCGGCACGCCATGGCGGAGACGTCGGTCGGAATCGACCGGGGCGTGAAGACTGCCGCTGTCACCTCGGACGGCGACTTTTGCGACCGGGCGTTCATCACGTCTGGCGAGAGCGCCCGGTATCCAGGCCTGGCGTTCTCGCGCCGAGCACGTGGCATTCACGTGGAGTACACGCCGTTTCAAGATCGTGTCGCCAGAGTTCCGCCTCGTGCCTACCTCACACTCGCGTGCCGGCGTCGCCTCTGTATGCGCCGCGGCTTTGACGCTTTCGGGACTGCTCACCACGGGGATGCTGGCCGCTCAGCCTGCGGCTGCCGCGGACCCGTCCGGCTACCAGAACGTCCGGATCAACGAAGTCACCTCGTCGGACAACGACACGGTGGAGCTGTACAACACAGGCTCGACCGCGGTGAGCATCAGCGGCTGGAAGATGTCCGACGACAGCTTCTCGCCGCAGTCGTTCAGCCCTTCCTCCAGCACGATCCCGTCCGGTGGCTTCATCACCTTCAACTCGCCCAAGGGGCTCGGTGATTCGGACAAGCTGGTGATCTACACGTCCGGCGGCACGGTGGTCGACCGTGTCGACTGGGCGACAGGCAAGGCGAAGCCGACGATGGCGCGTTGCGGCGGCGACGGCACCGGGGCGTGGGTGACCACGGCCTCGGCGACCACGTTCGGCGCCTCGAATGCCTCGGGCTGCCCGTCGTCGGTCCCGGCGGCGAGCCGGGTGCGGATCAACGAGGTCACCTCGAACGACTCCGACACCGTGGAGCTCTACAACGGCGGAACGAGCGCGGTCAGCATCGGCTCGTGGAAGTACGTCGACAACGACACCTCGCACTCCGCGGCCTCGATCTCGTCCTCCTCGCCGAGCGCGACCAGCATCCCCGCGGGCGGCTACGTCACGTTCGACTCCACCATCGGACTGGGCGACAACGACTCCGTCTTCCTCGTCGACAGCAGCGGCAACACCGTCGACTCGGCAACCTGGGCTACCGGCGGTGCCACCCCGTCCGACGAGCGCTGCGCGAACGGCACCGGCGCGTTCCGGACCGCCACGACCGCGACGCTCGGCAGCGTGAACTCCTGCTCGGGCAGCGGTGGTGATGACGGTGGCGGCGGTCAGGGTGGCCAGTTGCTGGGCGGCGGAGGCTCGCTCACCAGCGGCTGCACCCCCGAGGCGCCCTCCGGTACGGGTTCCACTCCGGCGGGCACTCTGGCCTGGCCCGGCGGCCTGGACGTCACGATCGCGGACAACGTCTGCGCGTTCACCACGTCCACCGGTCCTGAAGGCCGGGACCTGAGCGGCCTGGCGTTCGACCCGGCGAACCCGTCGGTGCTGTGGGCCGCCAAGAACAAGAACTGGCTGTACAAGCTGGTCAAGAGCAACGGCAAGTGGGTCCCGGACGCGACCTGGAGTGCGACCGGCAAGCAGATCCGTTTCACGGGCGGCTCCGGCGAGCCGGACTCCGAGGGTCTGACCGTCGGCGGTAACGGCCACATCTACGTGACCTCCGAGCGCGACAACACCAAGAACACGGCGCCCAAGGACACGATCATGGAGTTCGACCCGGCGGCGACCGGATCGACGCTGACGCCGGTTCACCAGTGGGACATGACCTCGCAGTTCCCGCAGCTCAACACCGGCGACAAGGACGACGCCAACCTGGGCTTCGAGGGCGTCGGCTACGTACCCGACAGCTGGCTCACCGCGAACGGCTGGGTCGACCCGCTCACCGGCGCCGCCTACAACCCGGCGAACTACCCGCTGCACGGGTCGGGCCTGTTCTTCGCCGGCCTGGAATGGGACGGCACCTTGCACGTCTACGGCCTGAACTCCGACGGCACGTTCACCACGTTCGGCACGATCGCGACCGGCAAGGCCTCCGTGATGGACGTGACGTTCGACGCCGGAACCCAGCGCGTCATCGCGACCTGCGACAACACCTGCGGTGAGACGCACACCTTCATGAAGGTCAACGCCGACGGCGCGCTCGTTCCGGACGTGACCTACACGAACCCGGCCGTCATACCGACCGACAACATGGAGGGCTTCGCCATCGCGCCGACCTCGGCCTGCGTCAACGGCTTCCGCGAAGCGGTCTGGAGCGACGACGGCATCTACGGCTTCGGCTCCGCAAGCTCCTCCTACGGACACGCTCTCTACAGCGGCACCTTCCCCTGCTGATCTCGCCGACCACGGGGTACGACTCGTGCACAGGGACGCCTCCAGGGTGAGGCGCCCGAGCAGTACACAGTGATGAAGCTCCTGGCAGACGGGGCGACGGCCATCTCCACCGGCCGTGTCCACCGGCTGACTGCCAGGAGCTTCGTCGTGCCGGTCCCCGAGACCGCGTCGTTCAGCCGCGCTCCGGGTGCTGGGGTCGCCGCGCGAATCGTTCGGGCGGTGTACCCCAGGACCTCCGGGGGAGCGTCGACGATGTCCGCCCAGTGGGAGGTGGGTATCACCAGGGTGTGGCCTGGTGCGAGGGGATCCGGCGGAGCGAACGCACCGGCCACGGGCCCGCGTGCCACCCACCGGGCGGCGTTGGCCCGGATCAGCTCGCAGAAGGTGCAGTCCTTGCGATCTGACCTTGCCGGCGCCAACGCCGTTCCTGCCGGCCGTAATGCAAGGGGTGGGAGGCCAAGTTGACGGCCTGTAGGTGACAGCGAGCCGAGGCGAACGAGTGAGGAGCGGGGCCTCAGGAGCCCGGGGCTGCGATCTCCCGCTTGAGGATCTTGCCGGTGGCCCCCTTGGGGAGCGCGTCGACCAGCCAGACCTCTCGGGGGTACTTGTACGGGGCGACCCGCGCCCGCACGAACTCCCGCAGCTCGTCGGAGGTGGCCCCGGCGCCGGGGAGCAGGGCCACGGCCGCGGCGACCTCCTCGCCGAGGGTGGGGTGCAGGACGCCGATCACCGCCGCCTCGGCGACTGCGGGGTGTTCGTAGAGGACTTCCTCGATCTCGCGGGGGTAGACGTTGTAGCCCCCACGGATGATCAGGTCCTTCTTGCGGTCGACGATGTAGTAGAAGCCGTCCTCGTCGACGCGCGCGAGGTCGCCGGTGCGCAGCCAGCCGTCCTGGATGGTTTCGGCCGTGGCCTCGGGGCGGCCCCAGTAGCCCTTCATGATGTTGTGGCCGCGTACGCACAGTTCGCCGACGCCGTCGTGCTCGTCGAGCAGACGCATCTCGACCCCTTCGATCGGGGTGCCGACGGAGCCGGGTTTGCGGGCGCGGTCCGGGTGGTTGAAGGAGGCGACCGGAGAGGTCTCGGACATGCCGAAGCCCTCCAGTACAGGACAGGTGAAGGCGCTCTCGAAGCCGTGCAGGACCTCGACGGGCAGCGCGGCGCCACCGGAGACACCCACCCGCAGGGTGGCACAGGGGTACGTGCCGGGCTGCTGTGTGTGCACGGCAAGCATGGCCGCATACATGGTGGGCACCCCCACGAAGACGGTGACCTGTCGCTGCTGGACGGTCTGCAGCGCCACGACGGGGTCGAAGCGGGGCAGCAGGGTCAGCCGGGCACCCACGCCGATCGCGGTGTTCATGGAGCAGGTCTGGCCGAAGGCGTGGAAGAGCGGCAGACAACCCAGCACGGTGTCGTCGGGGCCCAGTCGGATCAGCGACCGTGCGGTGATGTCGGCGTTGCGCGTGAGGCCGGCGTGGGTGAGCTCGGCCCCCTTGGGGACTCCCGTGGTCCCGGAGGTGTAGAGGATGACCGCGGTGTCGTCGCCGCCGCCGCGCGCTGCGGCGACCGGTTCCGGGTGGGCGGCGAGCAGGTCGGCGAGCGAGCCCGGCCCGACCGGGATCACCTCGGCTGCGGTGCCCTCCGCGCCTGTGGCCACTTCGGCCGTGGACGACTCGTGGGCGAACAGCAGTACCGCACCTGAGTCACCGAGGTAGTGGGCGATCTCGCGTGCCTTGAGGAGCGGGTTCATCGGAACGACGACGGCGCCTGCGCGCAGTATGCCGTAGTAGAGGGGCGGGAATTCCAGCAGGTTGGGCACCATCAGGGCGACCCGGTCGCCCGGGACGACACCGCGCACGGTGAGCAGCGCGGCCACCCGGCCGGCAAGGGTGTCGAGTTCGGTGTAGGTCAGCGACCGGTCGCCGATTTCGACGGCGGTCTTGGGGCCGTGCGCCGCGGCGCTGCGGCTGAGGAGATCGGCGAGGTTCACCGGGGGCCTTTCGTCTCAGGTTCCGAGCAGGGCCCGGCCGCCCGCTGCGGGCGGTGACGCCTGGGCGGGCGGGGTGCCGGGTCGTGTTCGGTTCGGGTGTGGGGTGCGGTGTCGTCAGCCGCGCAGCGCGGAGGCGAAGATGGCCGGCAGCTTGGCGATGCCGGGCGCGGCGGTGAAGCGGGTGACGCGTTCGATGGTCGTACGCGACGTGCGGTTGGTGACGAAGTACGGCGGGCGCGGGGACAGCGACGGGGAGCCGGTGAACAGACCGCGCGGAGTGGGGGCGAAGGGTGCTCGCAGGACGGTCTTCTCGATGTCCTCGAGCATGAAGGCGTTGTGCACGAAGCCGATGCCGCTGCCGATGTCCTGGCGTGTGTGGCCGGGGTAGGCGCCCCAGGGGGTGTAGCCGAGCAGGAAGCCGATTCCGGACCAGCAGTTGACACCGAGGGTTCCGTAGCGCAGTTCGGCGACAGCCGTGTCCACCGCGGTGCGGTGGGTCTTCTCGGTCGAGGGGTGGACGATGAGGGTCGCGCCGAGGGTGCCGGGGAGTGTGTCGTTGGCGAAGTCGACGGCGTGACGCAGGAATTCGGCCGGAGCGTCGCCGGGGAGCCGTACGACGCCGAGGGCACTGCCGAAGACCTCGCCGGTGATCAGCATGTCGTCGTGGTCGGCGATGTCGGGGACCAGGATGCGGCAGTTGCCTTCGCCGTGTGCCTCGGCCTGCGGGTGGGCCTCGAGCACGGCGCCGAGGCGATGGGCGGCACCGGGGTAGTAGTCGGTGCGCGGCGGCAGCTCGCGCAGCACCCGCCTGATCTCCTCCAGGAGCCGCTCGGTGCCGTCCCACTCCCGGGGCAGGACCAGGATCTGGCTGGCGATGCAGTTGTGGCCGGAGTTGTTCATCTTGCTGGTGACGATGTGCTCGGCCTGGAAGCGGAAGTCCGCCGCGCTCCACGGGCCGGGAGTCACGATGCAGGGACTCACCCCGCCCAGTTCGCTGGTGAACGGTTTGGCGATCGCCGGCTCGTCGTTGTGGCGGCGCTCGTTCGCCTGCTCGTCGGTGCCCCACACGATGGCGTCGTGGGTGCGGTCGCTGCCGGTGACGTGTATGGCGTCGACGCCTTCGTGTGCGCAGAGGTAACTGCCCTCGGCCGCGCCGCCGTCGATGAAGTGCACCCAGCCGCGTTCGACGAACTCGGCGAAGACGTGCTCGAAGTGCGGGCGGAGATAGGCGTTGACCGGGTTCATCTTGGCGATGACGACCTGGCCCTCGACATACAGCTTGTGGAGGATGTCGAGCGCGGTGATGGCCGCGACATTGCCCGCGCCCAGGACCAGGGCGACGGCCGGGCGTCCGGGCCGGCCGCGGTACTCGCCGGCGGCCCGGTCGCGTACCTGCTGTGCGGTGGTGCCGGCGCGCATCCACACCTGGGCGGTGAACCCGTTGAGCAGGAGGGCGTCCCAGCCGGTGGCGGGAAAGACGTCGACCATGGTGCGGCCGTCGCGCGTCCGTACTGCCCCGGCCTCGACCGGATCCTTGCCCGCCGCGATCCGGCGCAGTACGTGGAGGCAGGCGCTGACGTTCTGGGCGAGCGCCCACGGGGCGCCGATCCAGTCCTCGGCCGCCCAGGGGGAGTCGGGCCCGTATCCCTTGGCGCGGGCACCGGCGGCGGCCATGTCCGCGGCGCTGTCGACGATCCGCGGCATCAACCGCTCGAGCAGAGCGATCCGTTCGGCGATCGGGGTGGTGGTCCAGGAGGCTGCGCCGTCGCGCAGTTCGGCGAGGGACTGGTCCAGCAGTTCGGTGTCGACAGCGGTGGAGTGCACGGGTTCGCTCCAGGGGTGCGGGGGAGGGGGTGGGTGGTGGCGGGCTTCCGGTGGGTCAGACGTTCGGCCGGAGGGCGTCGCGCGCCGGGTCGATGAGGGTGAAGGCGGCGAGTGCACCCAGCAGCAGCAAGCCGCCCAAGAGCACGACGGCGGTCTGGTATCCCGCTGCGCCTTGGCTGTCGACCAGCGATCCGACGACAGCGGGGGCGATGAGGCCCGCGGTGGTCACGGTGGCGTTCATCGTGCCGAGGGCACCGCCGCGCCGTGCGGGCGGGGCCAGTTCGGCGACGGTGGTGACCGCGACGGTGGCGAAGGATCCGCCCAGACCGAAGCCGGCGGCCAGCAGCGCGGTCTTCGCCGCCGCACCCTCCACGAGGGGTACGGCCAGGCAGGCGACCGCGCCGAGCAGCAGCAAGCCGCCGCCGACCCAGCCGCGCGCCCAGCGGCTGCTGACTCCGCGGCGCATGAGCCACCCGGTGAGCGCCGCTTGGCCGAGCAGTGCGAGGGCGCCGACCGCCCAGGGCAGGACGATGAGTCTGCCGGCGGCGTCGGGGGAGTGGCCGAGGCCGTTGCGCAGGTAGGAGGGCAGCCATACGACCATCAGCGCCACGGCCCAGTAACTGGTGAAGTAGGCGGCGGTGGTGCCGATCCAGGTGCGGGTGCCGAGGACGCGCCGGTAGGCGGGCTTCGCGGCAGGCTCGGAGGACAGCGTCGCCGCGGTGTCGGTCCGGTACGTCCCGTCGGCGCCGAACACGGCCCACGCCACGGCCCACAGCGCACCGGCGGCCGCGACCACCCAGAGGGCGGCGCGCCAGCCGTGGTGGTGGATGACCCAGGTCAGGCCGGGGGCGGCGGTGATCACGCCGAGGGTGACGCCGAAGGTGACCAGCGCGCCGGGGAGATTACGCCGGTGGTTGGGGAACCAGGAGAGTGCGGCCTGCTGCGCGACGGGGAAGGCGGGACCTTCGGCCGCGCCCAGGAGGATGCGTGAGCCGACCAGTACGGCCAGGCCGCCGCCCAGGGCGGCCGGCGTCTGCGCAACCGTCCAGAGCAGGGCCATGGCCAGGAGCAGCCACTTGGGCCGGACGCGGTCGGCGAGCAGCCCCACTGCGCCGGCGGCGACGGAGAACAGCAGGAAGAAGGCGCTGTTGGCGAGCCCGAAGTCGGTGGCGGACAGGCCCAGGTCCGCGCGGATCTCATCGGCAGCGAGGCCGAGCACGGACTTGTCCGCGAAGTTGACCATCATGAAGACCACGAGCAGGCCGGTGACGATCCAGGCGCGGGTGCGCGAGCCGGAGCTGCGGTCTGCCGTCGGTGGTTCGGTCTGTCTGGGGGTGGTGTCGGCGGCGGTCACGGGGTCCTCCGGAAAAGGGGCGCTGACGAGGGGGTGGGCACGTGCGGAGACGGGGCGGCGCCGTGGGCCCGTGCGCGGGCGCGCCCGGGCGGGCCGTGTGCGCAGGGGGCCTCAGGAGAGGGGGACGCCCGCGATCGCGATGCGCTCCATGACGCGCCGCTGTGGGTAGTAGTCGTTGATCGCGTAGTGCTGGACCGCGATGTTGTCCCAGATCGCGACGGAGTCCGGCTGCCAGTGGAACCGCACCTGGAACTCGGGGATACGGGCCTGCAGGACGAGTTCGTCGAGCAGTTCACGGCTCTCGGCGTCGGACAGGCCGACGATCCGCGTGGTGAAGGGCTCGTTGACGTAGAGCACCTTGCGTCCCGACTGCGGGTGGCGGACGACCACCGGGTGCTCCACGGCAGGCAGGGTCTCCCGCATCCGGGCGATCTGCTCCTCGGTCATCAGCGAACCCCAGCTGGGCACCCAGTCGTGCACTGCGGTGAGTCCGTCGATCCGGGCCTTCGTCTCCTCGGAGAGGTTGTCGTAGGCGACCGCCATGTCGGCCCACATCGTGTCGCCGCCGGCCGGTGGCACCTCGACGGCGCGCAGTACGGAACCCAGGGCGGGCGCGGCCATGAAGGAGTGGTCGCTGTGCCAGATGTTCTCGTTGCCGACGGCCATGGCGTCCTTGGCCAGGCGGGAGACGCCGACGGTGTCGCCCTTGGGGAAGAAGGGGTTCACCTCCGGTTCGCCCCATATCGCTGCGAGCGCGACGTGGTGCTCGGAAGTGAAGCGGTGCTGGTCGCGGAAGAAGATCACCTTCCACTCCAGCAGGGCCTGCCGCAGCTCGGCGCCGAGGTCTTCACCGATCGGCTGCGAGAGGTCGACACCGCTGACCTCGGCGCCGATGTGCGGGGTGAGCGGCTGGATGCCGAGAATCCGGTACTCCGCCTCGGGGCTGCCCGGGGCGGTGCGGTCCAGGACGCGGTGTCCGTAGCGCATCAAGGGCTTGTCGAGGGCGGGCTGGGGCGTGGCGGCGAGTGCAGTCATGGGTGTTTCCTCCAGAGCGAGGATTAATTCGATACCGGGAGTATCGATATTGGGATGCGCCGGGGCAAGGGGCTTCGTCCATCAATTTCATGTCGGCGGAGAGACCCGGCACGCGGTCAGGGCTGTGCCTCCACGGCGCGGGAACGAGCTCGACCACCGCGTCCACGGAGTTGCCGCCCGGCAGCGCTGTCCCGCGCCACCAGGAGGAACAGCAGCGGCGTCGCCACGACGGACGCGCGCGTCCGGATGTCGGTGTCCGTACGCACGTCCCGGCATGCGATGACGCCCTCCAGGATGCGTCCGGTCTCGCCCATGGCAACCGTGGAGGTCGGCTCCTGGCACAAGGAGCCCTGACGCATGCAAAGATCGCGCACGGCGGACCTGCTGGCTATGGGCGGGCATCCAAGGGGACCCGTACCTCTTTGTACCTGGGCACAAGAGCCTTGGCAGGGGAGCGGATACCGTCTCGGCCATGAGCCGGACCGCCACACGTGCCGAGGCGCACGACGCCGACGTCTTCACCGACATGCTCGACCTCGTCGACGATCTCGCCAACTCCGCCGTACGCCAGATCGTCTCCGAAGAAGAGGACTTCGCAGAGCATGCTCTTCCACCGCAGCTGCTCCACGACGTGGTGCGGGCGAACATCGAGGCCATCCTGCGGGTGGTGGCCGGAGATGCCGACGTCGGTGTCGACGCCGCCCGTTGGGCGGGACAGGTCAAGGCCGACCATGGCGTGCCGATCTCGGGACTGCTCCACGGATTTCGCCTCGGCGGGCTGGAGATCTGGGAATGGGCGATCGCACGCGCCGCGGACGGCGAGCAGGCGAGTGCTCTGCTGCGCCGGTCCTCCCACTTCTGGGGGACGCTCGAACGGTTCACCACTGCCGCGGCGGAGGCGTACCGGCACGTCACCGACGACAGGGAACAGCGGGAGCGGGTCTCCCGCCGGGTCGCTCTGCTGGCCGTTCTGGAGGGTTCGGCAGCCGGCCGGGGCCCGAACGGAGTCCCCGGGGCGGGGGCGCCCCGCGCCCTCGGTCTGCCCGAGCGGGCGTCGTACTGCGTCGTGATCGGCGAGATCGGGGCGCAAGGAGCGGACCCGCTGCCTGGTATTGCCGCGCTGCTGGACCACGCCCGTATCCGCTCCGCCTGGACGACCGAACTCGGGGAGCGGATCGGCCTGGTCGCGGCCGTCGGCGAGGCCGACTCCGAAGGAGTGCTGCGGGTGGTGGGAAGGGCTGCCACCTCGCGCGTGGGGCTGAGCCGTCCGTTCACCTCGCTCGCGTCAGCGCCTGGGGCGGTGAAGGAGGCCCGCATCGCCGTGCGGTGCGCCACGCCGCCGGCGGGCGTGCACCGTTACGGCAGCGCTCCGATCGACGAGTTCGTCGCGAGCCACGCCGAGTCCGCGGGCGAGCTGAGTGAGAGCGTGCTGGAGGCCCTGCTGACCGGCGAGGCCGGCGACGCGGCGCTGCTGGAGACCCTCCACGCGTGGTTCGCCGCGGACGGCTCAACCGCCGAGGCGGCGCGACAACTCCACTGCCACCGCAACACGGTGCTGTACCGCATGACCCGCATCGCCGAACTCACCGGCCGTGTTCCCACCCGGCCGGTGGACGCCGCGGAACTCTACGTAGCCCTTCGGGCGTTGCGGCTCGGCGTGACCGAAGAGTAGGCGCCGACGCCCGTCGGCCCTCTTGCCCCCTTGTGCCCGAGCACAGGCACGGGCGGCACGTGCCGGCCCTGTGCCCATGGCTCCGGTGGCGTCGCGACCGTGAGTATCTCCGCAGCGAGCGTCCGGTCCGCAGCCCGTTCCGCTCCGCCGCACCGACGTGTGCGAGTTCGTCGTCGAGAAGGCGGTGAGAGGAGTGCAGAGCAGCCCAGAGAAGTGGGAGGCCGACGCCGATCCGGGCCGCCCGATCGGCCTCGACCCGGCGCGCGCTGCAGGAGGCAGCCTGTCTCCAGCGGCGGAGATCGTGGCCCACCGGGTCGGCGCCAGCGACCGGCCCCCGACGAGCAGGACCGGCCCCCTCCACCGCGACACGTCACGCGGCCCTGGCGCTCTGTGGCTACCGGCTCGGAGCGACGGTCAGGGCTTGGGGAGACCGAATGCGGCTATGTACCGCAGTGCCAGCTCGACCTTCGCGGTGCGATCGGTCAACGGGTGGCCCAAGATCTTCTCGGCACGCGTCAGCCGGTAGCGGACGGTGTTCTTGTGGACGAAGAGCTGCTCGGCCGTGGCCTCCACGTTGTGACTGTTGGAAAAGTACGCGAGGACGGTGTCGCGAAGCTGGGCGAGGTTCTTGTCCGTCCCACAGAGGCCCCCGACTTCGCGGAGCACCATGCGTCGAGTCATCTCAGGACGGTCGGTGACCAGGCAGAGGAGTTCGACGTCGGAGAATTCTGTGACCGCTCGCGGGCTGACGGCGCTGAGACCGACCCTTTGAGCGGCCTTGGCCTCGGCGTGCCCGGCGCGGAATCCCTGCACCCCGCGCGACGGCGATCCGGCTGAGAGGCGAATCTGCCATTTCTCGAGAGAGGCTTCCAGATCGGCAATGGAGCCGAGTTCGGGACGTGTCGGGGTCGCGACCCAGAACCACCAGTCGCGGCTGCCGGCCATCACGGTCAGCGCGCGCGGGGCGTTCAGTTCCCGCGCCACGCGGTTGGCGATATGGAGAACCCGGTCCGTGGCGTCCGCCGCGTCCGGGTTCGCCGTCCACGCGATGAAAGCGCTCTGCCACTGCGCAAGCGGATGGGACAGCTCGGCCGAGGCTTGATCGATGTCGGTCGGCGAACCTCGAAGGATGTCCTCGACCAATCGCGTGCGACGGAGCAGAGCGCCTTCGAGCAGCTGTTGTCGCTCTTCGTAGAAGGTCTCGATCAGGGCTTCCACCGAGTCGTTCATCCACTGCTCGGCGCGGGACCACATGTACTTGAGGGCCTCGTCGCGCGGGGGCGCGGACTCGTCGAGAGTGTCCGTGACCTCGGTGAAGAAGGCGAAGACGCTGTGGTGTGCGGCGCGGTAGACCTTGAGCAGGACACCCAGGTCAGTGCCACGTCGGGCGAGCGAGCGGGCGAGGTCGGCCGCCGGTCCAGGCAACGCGAATTGGTGCTCAGAGGTCAGGTTCGTCACGAATGACCGCCACTGCGAGCGGGTGCTCCCGTGCAGGATTTCGGCCAGCATCGGATCGGTGGCGATGGTGGGGATCTGATCCATCACGCGGTCGTCGACCTTCCGGACGAACGCGGCGACCACTGAATCGGTGACGGCCTCCTCGGCGAATCCACGCATCCACGCCAAAAGAGCGGGGGAAGCCGTCACGGCCACTCGGGCACCTCCTGGGCGACGTAGTCCTCGATGAAACAGGGCTTTGGACACGCACACAATGCAGGAGCCGAATCCTGGACGCAATGCCAAGCGCCGTCCCCTGGCACGGTGCGAGATTTCCTCCACCGACGACTCTGGTGAGGAACTGATGGCGGCATTTGACTACATTGTGGTGGGCTCGGGCTCGGGCTCGGCCGGAGCGGTCGTGGCCGGGAGGCTCTCGGCCGATCCGGACATACGAGTCCTGCTCATCGAAGCAGGTGGCGCCAAGAAGCCGATGAACGTTCAGATCCCGGCGGCGTTCGCCACCCAGTTCCGGACGAACCTCGACTGGGACTACCACACGGAGCCGGAAGCCGGTCTGGACGACCGCTCGCTGTACCACCCTCGGGCGAAGTACCTGGGCGGCTGCAGCGGCATGAACGCGATGGTCTACATCCGCGGCAGCCGACACGACTACGACGCGTGGGCGAAGGACGGTGCGACAGGCTGGTCGTACAGCGACGTCCTTCCCCTGTTCAAGAAGTCGGAGCGCAACTCGCGCGGCGCGAACGAGTACCACGGTGCGACCGGCCCGTTGCACATCGAGGACCTCCGGTCCCCGAATCCCCTCTCCGAGCGCCTCATCGAAGGCATGGTCTCCACCGGACTGCCCCGGAACGCCGACTTCAACGGCGCGGAACAGGTCGGCGCCGGCCTCAACCAGGTGACGCAGCGGCGTGGACGGCGCTGGACCACCGCGGATGCCTTCGTGGCGCCGGCATCGAAGCGCCCGAACTTCACCGTGCTCACGGAGGCGCATGTCGATCGTCTGCGCATCGAGGGCGGACGGGTCGTTGGAGTCGAGGTCACGCGTGCCGGGCGGCAGGAGGTCCATCAGGCTGACCGCGAAGTCGTCCTGTCCGCGGGTGCTTTCAACACGCCGAAGATCCTGATGCTCTCGGGCATCGGGCCGGCTGAGCATCTCGCGCGGCACGGGATCCGGGTGGTCGTCGACAACCCCAATGTCGGTTCACACCTGATGGACCACCCGTTCTACCTCGCGAACTTCGAGACCACGGCACGCGGAACGCTGGCGAACGCGCAGTCGCCGGTACAGCTCGCCAAGTACCTCGCAGCACGACGCGGGTCGCTGACATCGAACATCGCCGAGGCAGGGGCGTTCTTCCACACACGGTCGGGAGAAGCCGCGCCCGACATACAGATGTTCGGCGCGCCGGCGTACTTCTGGGACAACGGCTTCACGACGCACGACAAGCCGGCGTATGCGATCGGGCTCTCGCTGGTGGGATCCCTCAGCCGTGGCCAGGTCCGTCTGCGGGGAGCCGACCCGACGGCGAAACCCGCGCTGACGTTCAACTACCTCTCCGACCCGGCAGAGATGGACTCGATGGTCGCCGGCATCGAGCGGGCACGTGAGGTGGCCCATTCGTCGGCCATGCGCGGTCTCACCACGCGTGAGCTTCATCCCGGAGGAGACGCTGCCCGCCGTCCGGAGATCGAGGCCGAGATTCGACGCAACGTCGCCCACACCTACCACCCCTCCTGCACGGCACGCATCGGAACGGAAGCCGACGGAGTCGTGGACGCACAACTGCGCGTGCACGGAGTCGCCGGACTACGTGTCGCCGACGCGTCGGTGTTCCCGACGATCCCCCACGGAAACACGCACGCGCCGACGGTCCTCGTGGGAGAGAAGGCGGCACAGCTGATGGGGGCGGCCCGATGAGCACCTCGATCGGTGATCGGGAACCGTGAGCCGTGAGCCCTCCGCTCACGGGCGCGTCCCCACCTCCGCGTGACCCGTGCGATCCAGATGCCAGCGGTGCTCCACCTCGAATCGGCGCAGTCCCGTGCGGCGTTCGACGATCACGTCAACGCTGGCGCGTTCGGTGTTGGTGCAGGTGGCGGTCGTTCCGTCGGGGTCGGTGTAGGAGAGTGACACACAGTCGTCCGGGTCCTGGGTCACATCGATGCGGACTCTCCGCCGTGCGGTGCTGCCTGCGACCGACCAGTCCGGCAGTCCGACCCGTGCCCGCAACAGTGGCGCGGTCAGCAACGGGTCGCGCGGCCAGTCGGTGCCACCGATCCGCAGCTGAAGCATGGGCAGCGGTGGCAGCCACCGCATGGTGGGACGGCGGGCGACGGCGGCCACCACTTCCAGTACGTCGCCGCCGCCGAGGCCCGCGTGGAGCCACGCCCACCGCTGGGCATTGCCGTGCCCGGCGATCCGGGCGACGCCCCCCACGGCGTCGGAGAGGGTGAACCGCCTTTCTCCGACGACGAGTTCCCCCTCGAATATGGCGTCGGGGGCGGGCACGATCTGGGCGGCGGGCAGCAGTTCACGCTGCCAGGACCAGCGCGGGAACGTGTAGAGAGGCTCCCCGCCCCCGGTGACCTTCAGGCGCCAGGTGATCGCGCCTGCCGCGCCTTCCAGCAGCTGGGGCGATGCCCGCACCCCCGGCACCTCGAAGTACGCCTCGGCCTGGGGCGGTGGAGAGCCCGGGACCCCGAACCGCTCGGTGACCGGCGGCCCGTCGGGTGGGAAGACGGATATCCAGCCGTGCGCCCGGGCCGGGCCGTCCTGCTTGGGTGCCACCACTTCGTGGTGGATCCACACGCCGGTCCCGGTGCGGGGGTCGGTCAACGTCGCGTACCACACTTCGAGCCGCCCTGGCCGGCCGGTCATCCGTGGCGTGTAGAGGGAGTTCATGAGGGATTCCTTTCACCGGGGCGTGGGGGCCCCGTACCGTGCGCGCACGCCTGCCTCGGCGGTGCTCGCCACGATGCCGGGACAGGCCCGTTCGGCCAGTGCCGCGATCGTCAGTGAGGGGTTGACGCAGAGCGAGGTCGGGACGGCCGAGCCGTCGGTGACGAACAGGCCCGGATGGCCCCGGAGTTCGCCGCGTTCGTCGAGTGCCGAGGTGACGGGGTCGTCACCCATCCGGCAGGAGGCGAGGGGGTGTGCGCTCACGGACCCGGCGGCGTTCTCGCTCCAGGGCCGTACCCGCGCAAGACCGTCGCGCTCGAGTACCGCGCGGGCCTCGGCATCCGCAGCGGCCCAGCCGCGCAGGGTGTTCGCCGTCGGCCGGTACGAGAGCGTGGACAGGCAGAGCGACGTGGCCACGCGCGTCGAACTTCCCGTGGGCGGCGGCGCGCCGAAGACGCCCTCGTTGTCGTCCTCGGTCATGGCGAGCACGGACAACCACGACGGCCAGCGGGCACGCATCTCCTTCTTGCGGACACCGAACCAGCTCGTCGCCGGGGTGTCGGTGGCCTGGGCCAGCAGGTCGGTGATGCCGGGGAAGTAGATCTGCTGAAGGGAGAAACGGGTGAACTCCGCCGTTGCCGCGTCGAGCCGGTCGTACGACATGGAGCCGATGGGCTTGCCGATGGGGAAGCCCTGGTACGGGATGCCCGGTGCGCGCTCGAGACCGAGCAGGTCGCGCACCTTGTCTTCGTCGGCGTCGGCGATGGAGACGCGGTCGCCGTTGCCCGAGAAGTAGCGCCCGACGGCTTGCGGGACACCACCGAGCAAGGGAGCCGAGCGCTGCAGCAGCACCGGGGTGGCCAGAGCGCCCGCGGCCAGCACCACGGTCTTGGCCTCGATCGCGCCCACGCCGACCGGCAGCCGGTAGTCGCCGGCGTCGAGCTGCGTGTACGCGACGCGGTAGCGGTAACCGGGTGTGGTGGCAGGAGCGATCGTCTGCGCCTCGTGGAGTGGGCGGATCTCGGCGCCGTGAGCCGCAGCGGCGGGTAGGTAGTTCAGCAGCATGGACCGCTTGGCGTCGAAATGGCAGCCGTTGAGCATCCAGTTGCAGTTGGTGCAGCGGGCCAGGTCGACGGCGACGGGCACCGGATTGCAGGTGCGGCCGGCACGGGCGCACGCCGCGGCGAACAGCCCTCCGGGATAGGGGACTTGGTCCCAGCTCGGCTCGGCGACGGGCAGAGCCTCCTCGACCCGGTCGTACCACGGGTCGAGTGCCGCGCGCGTCAGGGTCGACGGCCACAGACGGTGGCCCAGACTGCCGCGGCGGTCGAAGACGAAGCCCGGAGCCCGCAGCGAAGCGGCGAAGTAGACCACGCTGGACCCGCCGACGCAGTTCCCGGCCACGACGGTGATGCCGTCGCCCTGCACGAGGTCGACGATCCGGGTATAGCTGCCCAGGCGCAGGTCATGGGTGAAGTCCGGGGCGGTGAGATGCGGTCCGCGTTCCAGGATCACCACCTTGGCGCCGCCCGCGGCCAGATGGTACGCGGGAATGGCACCCCCGAAACCGCTGCCGATGACCAGCACGTCGGTGCGTTCGGTGACGCTCATGCGGGGTGCCCTCCGGGGGTGGTGAGCGGGTGCTCGGAGGCGAGCCTTCGGCCGTACGAATAGTCGGGGAAGCGCCACAGTCCGTCGGCGTCGGGCGCCGGGAAGCCGATCCAGGCCAGCCCCGGGTGGCGTTGCCGGATGGCTTCGGTGGTGTGCAGATGGGCTGCGGTGTCGAAGGCCGCGGCGGCGAAAAGCGCGAGCAGCACGTACAGCTGCCGGTCCGGGGCGCCCGGCGTGAGCAGCTCGCCGGCGAGGGCGGTCCGGTCGGTGAACCGGAGGGCGACGAAAGGGGGTTGGGTGGGCAGCAGGACCCGGCCGTGGATGGCCGCATAGGCGAGGGCACGGGTGTTGACGAGCAGCGCCAGCTCGGGCAGCAGTGCGCCGATGCCGAGATCGGGAAGGTTGAGCAGCTCGATGGCCCCCGCCTGTACGGCGCCGGGACCGGGCGCCGCCCCCGCGATCGCGAGGTCGCCGCTGTGCCGCTTCTCGCCCGGGACCATGGTGTCCGCGAACGCCTCCAGCGTGGCGGTCGTAGGGTCGGGCAGTGAGAGGGAAGCGGGCCGCAGCCCGGTCCCGGCCACCGGCACCTGTTCGGGGACAGGAAGCACCGAGGGTGCGGCGTCGGCGGTCAGCTCCCCGGCCCGCAGGGCGGCGACGGCGGCGGTCAGCCCGACAAGCAGCCGGCGCCGAGTGGGACGCGCGGGCGGTTCCCTCAGCACAGCCCGCTCACCGGCAGCCGCACCTTCACACCCGCGGCGTCGCGCACGAGCGCGTCGGCGAGCCGGACGTCGTACGGCCGGATCACCTTCGCGGCCTCCTCGGCCCGGGCGGGCTGCCCGGCGACGGTGATGTTGCGTACCCTCGCCGCGGCACTGCCCTCGGCCTTGTCGAACCAGTAACTGCCGTCCCAACCGACCAGTTCGGTTCCGCCGGGCGTGGCCTGCACGCTCCAATGGTCCAACTGCCAGTACCGGCAGGCCGGTACGGCGATCGCGAAGCGCGCCGGTTCAGCCAGCAGAAAGCGCGCCGCGCCGCCGTTGGTCACGGTGATGTCCCGCTTGGCGTACTCGACGCACAGCGGGTCGGCGCTGAACAGGGAGAGCGGCGGCGTCTCGCCCTCGCCGTAGCGGTGGAAGGTGCACGCGGACGCGTACGACGGGTCGGCGTATCCGCCGGCACCTGGCTCTGCGGCCGAGGCGGAAGCGACGGGGAGCAACGCGGCGGCTGCCGCCACCGTCGCGCCGAGGACGGTGAGGCGAACGCTTGTCGACGGGGCGCCGAGGGGGTTCGTCGTGTGGCGAAGTACGGGCACAGCAGGACCTTCTTCGTGTCCCAGCCCTGATGGGCGACGGTTACCAGCGGTCACATGCAGGCGTCATCTTGATCGCTGCGTGCTGTCGGCACAAGACGTGGGACAGAGGTGATCCCGGTCGCCGGAGAAGCGCGAGCGCCAGAGCGGACCCGCTTCGCGGGGGTTGGAGCGCCGTGGTGTGTAAGTAGGTTCCTGACCACCGGAAGTGATCACTACGTACAGATCCATGAGCCGGATCTGACGGTCAGTGCGATCCGGGTCGTCGCTGGACGCATCACCAAGTAGGGGGAACGGCTGATACCGGTCCGGACACCGCGCTGCCGGGTCCAGGTGTCAGTCGTCGCTGGGAACGACAGCATCCTGCCCGATCGAGGTGATCGGACAGGATGCCGTGAACGGTTCACGCTCCTACGAGCCGGCTGAAGCCGCTACGCCGGGTCGATGCGAGAGACGCTGCCGCCGAGGGCGAGCACGTACAGTTCCCCGTCGCCGTCCTCCACGAACGAGACGACCTCGCCGCCGTTGACGCCGAGGTCGCTCTGACCGGTCACCTCGCCGTTCTCGATCGTCAGAGCGCGCACGGTGCCGTCGCAGTAGTCGCTGTACAGGTACTGGCCCTGAAGGTCCGGGATCGCGTCGCCGCGGTAGACGTATCCACCGGTCACCGAGCAGCCCAGCCCGTTGCGGTCGTACTCGTGGACCGGCGGTACGTGGTTCGCGGGCTCCGTGCCGCCCCGGAAGGGATGGGTCCCCTCCATCGAGGCCCAGCCGTAGTTCTCGCCGCCCTGGCTGTCCGCCGAGGCCCAGTCGATCTCTTCCCAGTCGCTCTGGCCGACGTCGCCGATCAGCAGGTCGCCGGTGCCCGAGTCGAAGGAGAACCGCCACGGGTTGCGCAGCCCGTACGACCAGATCTCGTCCTTCGCGTCAGGGTCGCCCACGAACGGGTTGTCCGCCGGGACGGCGTACGGTTCGCCGCCGCTGGGGTCGATCCGCAGGAGCTTGCCGAGCAGCGTGTCGAGGTTCTGCCCGTTGCCGTGCGGGTCACCGCCCGAGCCGCCGTCGCCGAACGCGATGTAGAGGTAGCCGTCGGGGCCGAACTTGATGTCGCCGCCGTTGTGGTTGTCGTACGGCTGCGTCTGGGTGAGGACGGTACGTCGGGAGTCCTTCTGGATCGCGCCGTACCGCATGGCGAACTCGTCGATGGTGCTGGTGCCCTCGAGGTCCGTGTACGAGATGTAGAAGTGCTCGAATCCGTTGTCGAACGCGACGCCCAGCAGGCCGCGTTCACCGTCGGTGGTCGTCTCGCTGGATATGTCGAGAACGGGCTCACCGAGTCCCTGGTCGTCCAAGACCCTTACGGTGCCCGCGCGTTCGGCTATCCAGACGGTGCCGTCGGGTCCGGCGGCGCCGGCGGTCGGATTCCGGGCCGTGGCCACTTCCGTCAGCGCGACGTCTGCCGCCGCATGGGGCGGGGCGGCCGGCTCGTCGGCGTACGCCGTGGCGAAAGCGAGGGTGGTGGCAAGGCAGATGGTGCCGATGATCGCAGAGCTTCTGGTGCGTAATTTCACCGTTACTCCTAGAGGCGGCGAGTGGGGGGAGTGCACCCGGCTGCTTCGGGCGGAGTTGAGTGGGAGTCGCCCGAGCCGGCACGCAACGGGGGTGGGGGATTGTGTGCCACTGGCTACGGGTGAGGATACCGGGATGGAAGCGGCTGGCCTAGACCAATGCCTCGCTTGTCTGCGCCGAGCACTGAGAAGCGCCTACCGGATTTGGCGAATTCCAGGAGCAGCGTCCACTGCTGTTGCGGCCTGCTCCCCGGCTGCTGGTGCACCGGCTTTGCCCCCTGCTGCCCTTCGGGGACAAGCGCGTCGCCCTTCCCGTCCGTCCCCGCTCGACGCGGTGCCGGTATCGCGGGCAGCGCAGCGCGGCAGTCCGCGGCGGTCCGCCCTCAGCCTCTCTTGACGGCCGTCACGACCTGCTGGGCGGCCTGGGCGGGCGTGAGATGCGTGGTGTCGATGACCTCGGCCTCGGCGTGCAGCCACGTGCGGGCCGCCTCGGCGTAGGGCTTGAGGTAGGCGAAACGGAACGGGGAGGGGCCCATGACCGTGTCCCTCTCGATGCGCCCGCGGAGGGTGTCCTGGTCGGCGTGGAGGACGAAGTGCCGTACGGGAATGGCGTGCTGGGCCAGGCCCGCGCTGATCTCGCGCCAGTACTCCTCGACCAGGACGGTCATGGGCATCACCAGCGTGCCGCCGGTGTAGTCGAGTACGCGCCGGGCGGTCTCGACGACGAGCGGCCGCCACGGGGGCCAGTGCTGGAAATTGTCCGTCGTGGGCAGCCCGGGTGTGATGTCCATGAGTGTCTCGCCGACCTTCTCGGCATCGAACACCCGTGAACCCGGGATCAGTTGCTGCACGAGTGCACTGGTCGTCGTCTTGCCTGCGCCGTGGGTGCCGTTGAGCCACACAATCATGGGCCGAGGCTAGCGGTGAACGGGCGGCAGCCGGCGGCTGTGACGTCACAGGGCGGGCACGGTGTCGGTGCTCTTCGCCCATTCCCTTCAGGGGGCTCGGTGGGTGGCCGGATTTGCTCGCCGTGTCTTCTCACGCGTATGCCCGATGTACAGGGAGGTCCGTAGGGTGAAGGGATGGCGGATGCCCCAGCGGGGACACTCACAGTCGATGCGCTGCAGGACCTCTTGACCCGCCTTTGTGCCGCGCCAGTCGCTGTCAGCCGTTGGGAGTCGCTGGAGCCATGGGCCGTGGCCCGGGTCTGGCTTCGGAGCACTTCGGCACTTCCGCGCTCCGTTGTCGTCAAGTGCATACGGGAGGGGCAACGCGAGGCCCGCACCGCTCATTGGCGACTGCACACGGAACTGGCGGCTCTCCAGTTCCTCAGCGAGGACGTGGGTCCAGGGCTCACTCCTCGCGTCATCGATGCCGACGTGGCTGCCGGTTTCCTCGTGCTGGAAGACCTCGCTCCTCGTGTCTGCCTGGACCAGTTGCTCCGACGGGACGGCGCGGCAGCGCACGGTGACCGGCTGGCGGCGTTCGCACGCGCCCGCGGTGAGCTGAGCGCTGCCACCGCTGGGCAGGCCGAGACCTACTACGCCCGCCGGGCCGGGCTGGGCCGCTTCGACGCTGCGGCAGACCAGACGGGACGGCGCGCCCCTGTCCACAACGACGCGATCGGGCAGGCGGTGGGGCTCGGGGCGCCGCCAAGCGGCCGAACGGTCCACGAACTCGCCGCAGCCATGGACGAGCTGGCTGATCCAGGCCCCTTTCTCGCCTTCAGCAATGGTGACGCAGAAGCCAACAACGTGATGCTCCACGCCTACGGCCCGCCCGACGCCCGCCTCATCGACTTCGAATTCGCCGGCTACACCCACGCGCTGACCGACGCCGTGTGCCTGTATGTGCCCGGCCCGGCCTGGCTGACCGTGGGCGATCCAACCACCACAGGCCTCGCCGACCAGTACCGCCACGCTCTGGCCCGCGGCATCCCGGAAGCCGAGGACGACCGGCGGTACGGAGACGGCCTTGCCGCCGCCTGCATGTCCTGGGCGCTTGTTCGTCTGCAGCGGCTCGCCCAGCTCGACACCCGCTCACCGGGTGACCCCAGCCGACTCCAGCTCGTCGCCACTCTGGAAGCGGCCGCGCACACCGCCGAGACGTACCGGGCCCTGCCGCACGTCTGTGGCTGGATGCGCCGCATCGCCGCAGTGCTGCGCCGCCGCTGGCCCGACGCGGACCAGGACCTCACCGAGAAAGAAAGGTTCCCGCCCTACCTGCCCCGGTACTGACCACGCTCGCCGGCCCGCCGCTTCACCCCGCGGTGAATGACCGAAACGGGTCCATGCACGTCCTGGCCGTCGGGAAGCGGAGAGTCCGGGACAGGCCACGCGTCGCACAGGTGTGGACGTTCGCCGACGCGCGCTGTGCAGCGCTGCTACGTACCGGTGGGCCCCTGTCCAAACTGCGGGCCCCTCATCGGCCCGCTCGTCGCGATCGCCTCGATCGAACCTGCTGCGCGTCCCCGCACCCGAGATCGGAGACCGGGCGGTCCTGGAGAGCTCTGGCGTCAGAGTCGACAGCGTCGCCGAGCCGGATGCGGTGATGAACCACCCCATCCGGCTCGACGCCGCCCGCGCCGCCTCCCAGGACCCCGGTGTTCTCGTCGCACGAGCTCTCCGCCGCGTCCGCCGGGATGCGACGAACGCCGGCTGCCGCCAGCGTGGGGGAGTGGTGCAGCAGAGCAAAGCCCAGTGGATTCCCGCCGGCGTGATCGTGCTGGCCGTAGTGGTCGACCTGGTGACCCCGACCGAGGTGACGTCGGCCCCGCTCATCATGGCGGCGCCCGTCGCAGCAGCCCCGCTCCTGTCGCTGTTGGGCATCATCTGGGTGGGCCTCGCGTCGATGGCCGTCCATGCGGGGCTCGCCTGGGTGGACGGCACCTTCGGCTGGCACCGCGGTCTGGCCAACCAGTTCACCCTGTTGGCCGTGACCCTGCTGGCCATCTTCATCAACCGCACCCTGAAGAGGCACAACATCAGGACCCGGCGTGCTCAGCACGTAGCGGCCGTCGCCCAGCGCGCCGTGCTGCCCAGACCGCCGCCGCGGCTGGGAGACCTGTACATTGCCGCCCGGTACGTGCCCGCCGAGGACGAGGCCATGATCGGCGGCGATCTGTACGTCGTACAGGACACCCCGTACGGCACACGGGTCCTCGTCGGCGACGTACGGGGCAAGGGCCTGGGCGCCGTGAGCGCGGTCTGCGCCGATCTCGGCGCGTTCAGGTACGCCGCGGACGAGGCCGAGGACCTCGCACAGCTCGTGCGCTCGCTGGAGCAGGCACTACTGCGTGAGGGCGGGCGGCGCGGAGGCCTCGAACAGGAAGAGGGATTCACCACCGCCCTCATCGCGGAGTTTCCCGCGGACCTCAGCGCCGTACGCATCGTCAACCGCGGCCATCCGCCGCCCCTGCTCCTCGACGCACAGGGCTCGGCCACCGTCCTCGAACCCTCTCAGGAAGTGCCTCCGCTGGGGATGGGGGTGCTGGGCAACTGGTCCGCACCGGTCGACACCTTTGCGTTCCCGCCCGGCGCGACGCTCCTGTGCTACACGGACGGCATCACCGAGTCCCGGGACGAGGAAGGCAACTTCTACGACGCTGCGACGCGTCTGCCCGTTCTGCTGCGGCACCGCGCCCGGTCCGGCGAGCACACCACACCGGCCCAGGTCCTCGACATGCTGATCCATGACGTACGGCGCCACTCCGGCGGCCGGCCCCAGGACGACCAGGCGCTCCTCGCGCTGCGTCGCTCAGCGCTGTGACCGCCTCCCTGTATCCGGGAGAGGACTCTCGGCCCTGGCGCCGGCCCGCCGGTTTCCCCCGATCCAGCGGGCCCACGCTCGCCGGGGCGACGCACCGCTGGGCGCGACGCCGCTTCTGTGTGGGCGAGAGCCGGTGTTTCGGCAACGAGATGGGGAGCCGCCGTGCCTGATGGCAGGGGACATGCCGCTAGTGGCGTAATCGAGGCTTTGGGCTGTCGGGCCGGTCACGCTGTGCTGCGTCGATCACGGTGATGTCAGGAGCCCGTGGGTGTACAGGTCGCGTGAGTGGATCTTTGAGTGGATCCGTCGTGATCGCCGGTCGGATCCGACGGTCTCGGGGCGGATGCCGGCTCAGCGGTACAAGGTGTCGCGGAACACCGTGGCGAGGCCGCTGGTGCCTCCGACGCCTTCAAGGTGGAAGAAGTCGCTCCCGTGCAAGAGCATGGGGGAGCCGGTGAAGGCTTCATCGACGCCGTGCTGCACGAGGACCGTCAGACGTGGAAGATGCAGAAGCACACCGTCGACCGGGTTCTTCGCCGATCCTCGGCTCTGCACCACCATCGCCGGCCGGATCAGGTTCCGCTGCACACTCGTCCAGACCGGCACCGAGTGCTGCCGCTTCCAGGCCACCGAGCCGGAACGGCACCACGCGGCGCGGTGAAGCATCTGCCCGCACGAGCCGGAGCAGTTGCGGCGGATGCACCTTAGGGCCCTCAGTAGGCTGACGCGTCGAGCAAAGGAGCGCTGCACATGAGTTTCCGCGTGAAGGCGATCACCCGTGAGGAGCATCTGGCGTTCGTCAAGGCCCTGCCCTCGGCGAGTCACATGCAGGTTCCTTCCTGGGGGGATGTGAAACCGGACTGGCGGGCGGAGAGCCTGGGCTGGTTCGACGGCGACGGCCGTCTCGTCGGTGTGGGGCTGGTGCTGTTCAGGCCGTTGCCGAAGCTCAAGCGGTACCTCGCCTATCTGCCCGAAGGGCCGGTCATCGCATGGGACGCGCCGGATCTTCAGCGATGGCTGGAGCCGATGCTCACCTATCTCAAGGCCCAGGGCGCTTTCTCGGTGAAGATGGGCCCGCCCGTCGTCGCCCGCCGCTGGAGCGCGGAGGCGGTCAAGGCCGCGATCGCGGACCCGCAGGCCAGACAACTGTGTGATGCCAAGGCCACCACACACGAGCCGCTGGCCTTCGACGTCGCTGACCGGCTTCGGCGGATGGGCTGGCAGCAGACCGAGCCCGGCGGCGAGGACGGCTTCGCCGCCGGTCAGCCACGGTATGTGTTCCAAGTTCCCTTCGCGGGCCGCTCGCTGGAGGACATCGAGCGCGGCCTCAACCAGCAGTGGCGCCGTAACATCAAGAAGGCCGAGAAGGCAGGCGTCAAGGTCGTCCTAGGCGGCTACGACGAACTGCCCGCCTTCTACGACATCTACGTGGAGACCGCCGAACGCGACCGGTTCATCCCGCGCCCGCTGGCCTACTTCCAGCGCATGTGGACCGTGCTCACGGCCGAGGACCCCAACCGCATGCGGCTCTACCTCGCCCACCACGACGGCGAAGTGCTCGCGGCAGCGACGATGCTGACCGTCGGTGAGCACGTCTGGTACTCCTACGGCGCCTCCACCAACCGAAAGCGCGAGGTCCAGCCGAACAACGCGATCCAGTGGCGGATGATGTCCGACGCTCATGAGCTCGGCGCGAGCATCTACGACTTCCGCGGCATCACCGACACCCTGGAGGAGAGCAACCACCTCCTGGGCCTGCTCCGGTTCAAAGTCGGCACCGGCGGTGAGGCGGTGGAATACCTCGGCGAATGGGACTTCCCGCTCAACAAGTTCCTGCACAAGGCCCTCGACCTCTACATGTCCCGCCGCTGATCCACCTCCGTCTTGCGAGGAGGCGACGGCGTTCACGCCGGGGGAATTGCATCCTGGTGTCGCGGCGCGGAGCGCCGGTGCCTCCGGTCCGTGGGCCGCACATGGCTGCCGGCGGAGCCTCGGGCATGCGGACGGGGCTCAGCTCGGGGCCGCCCGATCTGCTCCCGACTGCCTGCGTTCGAGGTCACGAGCGATTCGCTGCTCGAGCGTGGTCCGGCAGTGCGGCCACTCGGCCGCGGTGATCGAAAAGATCGCGGAATCACGGAGCAGACCCTCCTCGCCCGGTGCCCACGAGCGGGACCAGTTGCGCAGCACACCCTCGAAGTGTGCTCCCACCCCTGAGATCGCGGCCCGGCAACGGCTGTTGCGCGCGTCCGTCTTCAAGTCGAGGCGCGCCACCTTCCAGGTCTCGAACGCGTGCCGGAACAGCAGGTACTTGGCCTCGGTATTCACTCCCGTGCCCTGGGCCGCCGCAGCCAGCCAGGTGAAACCGACCTCGATCGCGCACAGACCGTCTCCTGCCGGCCACCACCGCGGATCCCAGTAGGCCGTGACTCCGACCGCCCGCCCCGATACACGCTCAACCTGCGCGTACGGGGCCAGCTTCCCGGCAGCGGAGCGCGCGAGCTGAGCAGTGATGTACCCCTCGACCTCACGCGCCGTCGGCACCCACGTGAACCGGTATGAACTGCGGTCCTCCTCCGCTGCCACAGCCAAGTCCGCCGCGTGGCGGTGATCCAGTGGTTCAAGACGCACGAGCGCGCCCTCCAGAACCGGTCCCTCCAGCATGAAACTCATGAGTCATCACTTCGGTCTCGACGAAGATTGTCCGGGCCGAACCACAGGGTCCCAGAGCCATCGCGCCATGTCCCGCGAGATTCTTCAGGGGCCAGGTACGCCCTGACACGCTTCGGCAGTTGAGGACGTACGAGCTGTACCTCGGCACGGGAACCCGGGTCCTTGCGACGGCACCTGGGCGCGTGCCTGATCCGGACTCCGTGAGCCGCGGCACGACAGCTGTCACCCCGGCGGGCTCGTTGCCGCGGTGCGTACCGGCTTCGGCTCGGACAGGTCCGGCAGCGGACGGCGCCGCGGGGACGACCAGGCCGTCCGGGTGCGAGGCAGAGCGCGCCGGTCGGCCGCCACGGGGTGACGTGGCGCGGCTGGCGCGCGCACCACCGCCAGGCGGCATGCGCGAGCCGTCCATCTGGTTGCCCGGTGATGGACGGCTCGCGACGCGGGCGTTCAGAGATCAAGGTCGGCAGCGGCAACATAAGCGTCCTGGGCCGCTGGACGACACCGGCCGTGACCGGCGGCGGGATTCGAACCCGCGTTGCTCTCTTGACAGGAGAAGGAGCCGCAACCTGCGCACCTGAACGAAGGTCACCGTAACCGTCGCCGGTGCGGGAGGCATCCGATTTTTTGGTCGGGCTCGGTCGAGCATGGTGGCATCCCAGCCGTGGAGGGGCGAGGCCTACTTGCCGGTCAAAGGCGCCCGTCTGGAGTCGCTGATCCCCTTGAACGGGCGCGGCGGTGGCATGTCGAAGCGGCGCTCGCCCGCCTGATGTCACGTCTCGTCACGAGCGCTGGGCGAGGACACCGTCGTGGCGGAAGTGCCGGGGACTTCGATGAGACGGCCAGGGTGAACAGAGAGCGCGAACAGCGTGGCCCCCTACAAGGCCAGTGGCGGCCTCGCAGGATCTGAGGTGGTCCGCTGCTGCGGTGGGTGGACGTGATCGTATGTGCGGGACGGATGAAGTCCATCGACGCGCACTGGATGATGGTGGTCGAAGCATCTGCAGTACTTCAACGGCCGCTTGGTTCGGACAACGGCATGGCCGGTGCAAGGCACGCATAATCTTGGGCCTGTTGGAGGCATTCGCCGATCGGCGGGGAGCGATGGCTATGAAGCGGATCAGGAAGAGACGCCTTCGGCAGGTGCGGCCTGTCTGGCAGGTACCGGGGGCCCCGGGCAGGACTCACGACGCTGTGGGCGATTGGCGCACAGCGCGACTGGTGATCCGAGGGCGTCCGGATGGGCTGCACGGATACGACCTGGAGACCGGTGAACCCCGCTGGTCCTGGATCGCTCCGGACCACAGGCTGTTGCTCGCCATGAGCCGCACGGCCGTGGGCGGGGTGGGCCTGGCTGTCCACGCTGACGAGAACGGTCCGGGTGAGTGGCCCGCCACGTGCACCGTCACCGCTTTCAGCACTGATGACGGCAACGTGTTGTGGTCCGTTCCCTATGACTTCAGCAACGAGCCCTGGACGTACGACTACGACCGCTTCGCCGGCGCCATCGCCCTCGCCCCGGACCGGGCCGTCGTCCTGACGCAAGGAAGGCCCGCGGCCCACGCACTGAGCAGCGGGAACACCGTCTGGCCGCCGATAGCACCCCTGAAAGGGGACAGCCGGCTCGCGGTCTGCGGGCACGGCATCGTCCAGATCGGGCTCGCCGACGGCGACGTCACCGTCCGGTGCCTCGACGCCTCCGAGGGCTCCATCCGCTGGGAAACCAGGCCGGACACCGGCGGGCCCGTCAGGGAGGTCCAGGTGCTGCTCGAGGATCCCCTGGCCATCCTCTGTCTGGGAAAGGGACGCCGTGGGGTAGAGATGCTGCTGGTCCTTGACAGCAAGGACGGACGGCCAACCGCCCGGATACCGGTCCACGGCCCGCACGGTGAGCTGCGCGTCCAGTCCACGTACGGGCTGCTGGACGACCAGCCGGTGGCGGCCGTCGGGGACTTGCTGGTCGCCATGGTCCGTCCCCCGGGTACCTACGGCGACCATCTGACCGCGTTCACCCTCGATCGCGGAACGCCGCGTTGGACATGGCGGTCCGAGGGAACGATCAGCGGCGTCTTTGCGTCCGGCGACAGTGTCGTGGCGGTGAGCAAATGGGAATCCTCGGAGGGGCCGGACGGCACCGTCCATGTTCACCAGCTCAACGGCGCCACCGGCGTGGTGAGGGCGGTGCGCCGACTGCGTGGATATCAAGCCGGCATGCGCGGCCGGTATCACCTCGATGGAGACCGGCGCCTCGTGCGCGTTTCCCACTGGGGGGAAGGGGCTTGGCATCCGGCCCAGATGTTCCGATTGCGCTGACACTGAATACGCCTGATACGCGAGGGCAAAGCGATCTGCTGGCGCGGGATCGATCTCGACTGGCTTCGCGTCCAAGGCACCGCTGTCCGCACCTGCCGCGATTGCGCAGAGGAGACTGGCTTCGCCGCCGGGACGATCAGCTATGTGGCCCGGCGGCACGACAATGCCCGGTGGCCGGACGAAGGCCGAGCGCTCACACGTTTGGGCCGGGATCGACTTGTTCGGCGAGATGCGTCGCCACGGGCTTGTATCAGTCGCCGGGTTCGCGCTTCGTTGTCGCCCGCGCTGACCCCGAAGACATATCGGCCCGACACCACAGTCGCGTGAGCGACGGGGAGTTGTTCCAATCCTGTTCTGTAGGTGTACAGATAGCGCGGTGTGACGGGCAACAGGGCTCGATCACGGGTGCGCCGCGAAGACGTGGGCGACGGCTCCGCCACTGAAGACGGTGGTGCTCGTCGGCTCGATGGTGAGCGGTGCCGGGAGCCGCTCGCCCGCACCCAGGACGACCGGGTGGATGACAAGGCGGTACTCGTCGATCAAGCCGGTCCCGACCAGTGATCGGGCGAACCGTGCCCCGCCGTGGGCGAGCAGGTATCCGTCGGAGCGCTCTTGCTTGAGCCGCGTGACGGCTTCGGCCAGGTCTCCGGCGACGATCGTCGTCTCGCCCCACTGCGGAGACGCGAGCGAGTCCGAGAACACCACCTTGGGGATCGCGTTCATCGGCTTGGCGAGCGGCCCGGAGGCGCCGGGCCAGTAGGCGGCCATCGCCGCGTACGTGGTGGCACCCATGAGGTGAGCGCCGGCATTGCTCACGGTCTCGACAATCCAGCTGAGGGCGTCATCGGAGTCTCCCGCAGTGATCCAATCGGAGCTCCCGTCAATCGGTGCGACGTAGCCGTCGAGCGAGACAGACATCTTGAGGACCAGTGAGGCCATGCGCTGCTTCCTTCGCGGGACGAACGACACGAACTGTTCGAGAACATGGTGGTGCAGAAAAGGCCCTGTTGTTGTGACAGTTGAGACATCACCCCTGCCCGAAAGGAAGTCCACACGCCGAATGCACCTCCCCGCAATCCGACCTGACGAAGTACCACTATTGGCCGGAAAGCGATTGGTGCGTATCGCGGTCAGCTGAGTCCGCCGGGTCGGTTGTGGACGCGGTGGGCTTGTTGCGCGGACGGTTGCCTGCCGTGACGACCACGGCCGCGGCGAGCGCCATGGCCGCGGACAGGGCGGTGAATCCGGTCGAGAAGGTCGCGACCTGTGCGGCGAGGCCGAGCAGTAGGGACCCGAGGCCGGTTCCGGAGTCGTAGCCGATGTTCCAGGCGACGGAAGTGGTCTGCCGGTTCTCGGCACCGGCGTCGGCAAGGGCTTGCACGAGGGTGATGCTCTGCACCCCTCCGTACGCTGCCCCCAGCAGGACGAGACCGGCCGGCAGTCCGGCGAGAGGGGGTTGGCCGGAGCGGACGGCGACGGCGATGAGGGCCAGGCCGGCGCAGGCGGTGATCAGGAGGATGCAGGTCAACGGGCGGGGTGCGAAGCGGTCCGCCAGGACTCCGCAGACCCAGCGGGCACCCGCGGCGGTGGCGGTGAAGAGGAACAGCGCCGTCACGGCCAGAGCCGGACGGCCGGCGAACTGGGGAGTGAAGGTCAGGACCGCACCTCCGGCTGATGTCACCAACAGCAGGGTGCCCAGGGGCAGCAGGATGCGGCGGAGCACCGTGGTCGTAGGGGCGGCTGCGGCTGCCTGCTCCGGTGAGGGCGTCATGGTGCGGGCGTCGACCGCGCGCCCGAGGCCGCGGGTGAACGGCAGGGCGAGGACGGGCAGTGCACCGCAGGCGATGATCACCGGGAGGGTGAGTGTCGCGGCCAGGGCCGGGGCGGCCGGGGTCAGCACCATCTGGGGCAGGGCGAGGGCCAGGCCGTACAGGCCGATGGCCGCTCCTTGGCGTCCGGGGGAGCGAGCATCGCTGCGGCGGTGGAGCCGCACACGGTGATGATGCCGAAGCCGAGCCCCCGCAGGGCGGTGGTGAGCAGGATCGCCCACAGGCTGTCGCTGAACGCCTGCACCGGCGCCGGCAGGCCGAGCAGCAGGGTCCCCAGGGCAAGGGTGCGTGGCCAGCCCAGCCTGCGCAGCGCTGTCTTGACGAGGAGCTGGGCCAGGACGGTGGTGGCCATCAGTGTGGCGGTGACGAGTCCGGCACCGAACTCATCGGCGCCTCCGTGCACGGCCCACTGCGGGGAGACGGGCAGCAGGAGCGCGAAGCCCGAGAGGCAGAAGAACACCAGCAGGAGCAGGTGCCGTATGCCGGGGGCGGTGGTGACGGACGTCTTCGTGCGTGTCATGGGCAGTCGTGCTTTCTGCGCCGCCGCTGTGGGCTGACGTAGGAGTCGGGTGGAGTGGGCCGGACGGCGCGGACCTCGCCGGTGGGCGCAGTGGCGACGTCGTCGACCTTCACCCGAGCCGTCGGTGTCGCGCGGTTCAGGTCGGTCGCGTATTGAACGATGAGCGCTGAGGGCATCGGCACGGGTGTGGCAGGGTCAGCGCTTTCATTCTCACTGGTCGAACGGACCATACCCGTCGGCTTCTTGCTCCCGCTGGGCTGTCCATCGCCCACAGGCACGCTCGCCGCCCCGCGTTCGCCGACAAGTCCCGCCGGACCGGCCCTGGTTGTGGGCCGGGGGCGGTGTCGGGAGGTCTCGGGGCTGCCGGTGTCAGCAGCCGGGAGAACGTCAGTTCTCGCAGGTCACAGGGCATGTCTGTCGTTGAGGCACCCGCAGGCGGCCACCGGTCCGTGGATCCGGCTTCAAAACTTGAGCACAAATTACACACATCTCTATCTTCAGATGGGCCCCGATGGTCTAGATTGACGCTGCTTCACAAGCACGGACACTGAGCGACAAATGGTGAACTGTTAGGTCTGGCGCCACGGACGGCCGGTTGCAGCGTTTCCGGCGGCCGGACGCGGGGGGATCGAGTCCTGGCGGCTCGCAACTCTGCTGATGTCAGGGCGGGTTGTGCCCGTGGTGCTGAAGTGGCCGGGGTGTGATGCGCGGAGGGCGGGGGCCTTCCGTGGGGGAAGAACAGCGCGGCGCGGGGGCGGGGGCCCCGAGGGGAGGAAGCGTGCGGGGGGCGGGGGCCTCCCGGGGGGAGGAACAGTGTTGGGCGAACACGTCGAACCACTGGGGACCTGGGGGGTTCTGTGCGGCAGGGGGGATTAGTCGACCCTTTTCCGTCGGCGCGCGGGCGTCTGGCGAACGGGTCGATCAGCGAGCCCGCTAACGAGTGGGAACAGCGGTACCGCCGTACCGTGATCACCAGCGATACCGTCGCCACCGCCTTGGTGGTGGGGGGGATCGGCAACTTCTTCGGGGCCCGGGACGCGGCCAACTGGCACGAGAAGTGGGGCATTCTCGCATTCGGCACCGAGTTGCTGGTGCTGGGAGCGCTTGCGGTGAGCCGGGCGTGGGCTCCGGCCGTGCTCGGCCAGGGTGCCGAGGAGTTCCGCCGGCTCGGACGCTCGCTGTTCACGGCGACCGTCGCGCTGGCGCTCGGCGGGATCGCCCTCACCTCGCGCAACATCAAGCTCTGGATCTTCGTCGCGATCCCGGCGATCGCGCTCGTCACCATGACCTCGCGGTATGTGCTCCGCCTCTCGCTGCACAAACAGCGGAAGGAAGGACGATGCCTGAGACCGGTGCTCGCTGCCGGGAGTCCGGCCACCGTGCGCGACCTGATCACCCGAACCCGCAAGTTCCCTCACCTCGGCTGGCGGGTGGAGGCGGTGTGCACACCGGACGGGCTGGGGCTCGACGGTGACCAACTGGACGGGGTGCCGGTCGTCGGCCCACTGGCGGACGTCGCGAGCCACGTCCGCCGCGACGGCTACCGTGTCGTCGCGGTCACACCGGACTCGCACTGGTCACCGGACCGGCTGCAGCGGCTGGCCTGGAACCTCGAAGGCAGCGATGCCGAGATGGTCGTGGCCCCGGTGCTGATGGAGGTGGCCGGCCCGCGGCTGCACGTCGACGCGGTGCTCGGGATCCCGCTGCTGCGGGTCAGCATGCCGACCTTCACCGGTGGCCGCCGGGCGATCAAGGGGGTCGTCGACCGGTTGGGCGCGGCGGTCCTGCTGCTGCTGTTCGCGCCGCTGATGGTGCTCGTCGGGCTGCTCGTGCTGATGGACAGCCGGGGTGGGGCGTTGTACCGCCAGTGCAGGGTCGGCAAGGACGGCCGCGAGTTCACCATCTTCAAGTTCCGCACCATGGTCTCCGGGGCCCACGGGGCACGTGCCGAGCTGGCCGACCGCAACGAGGGCGCAGGGCTGCTGTTCAAGCTCCGCCGGGATCCGCGGGTGACCCGGGTGGGAGCAGTGCTGCGCCGGTACTCGATCGACGAACTCCCGCAGCTCTTCAACGTACTCGCCGGATCGATGTCGCTCGTCGGTCCGCGGCCTCCGCTGCCGGAGGAGTCCGCGGCGTACGGCCCGGACATCCGGCGGCGGCTGCTGGTCAAGCCCGGACTCACCGGTCTGTGGCAGATCAGCGGACGCAGCGACCTGCCGTGGGAGGAGGCGGTCCGCCTCGACCTGCGGTACGTGGAGGACTGGTCGCTCGCCCTGGACGCAGTGATCTTGTGGAAGACGCTGCGTGCGGTGCTCCACGGGCAGGGGGCGTACTGATGCGCGGGGGGCGCCGGCCGATCGGCGCGCGGACCGCAGGCCAAAAGGGCCTGCTTGGGGGGAGAGACGGGTCATGAGAGTCAGCGTTTTCGGGCTCGGCTACGTGGGCTGCGTGTCAGCCGCGTGCCTGGCCAGCATGGGTCACGAGGTCATCGGGGTGGACGTTAACCAGGTGAAGGTGGACCTGGTCAACGACGGCAAGGCCCCGGTGGTCGAGGAGCGGATCGGCGAGCTCATCGCCGAGGTCGTGCGGACCGGGGCGTTGCGCGCCACCGCCGACGTCCGTGAGGCGATCATGGGCAGCGAGATATCGCTGGTCTGCGTGGGCACGCCGTCGGAGCCCAACGGCAGCCTGTGCACCACGTACCTGGAGCGGGTCACCGAGCAGATCGGCGCCGCGCTCGCCGAGCGGGGCGGGCAGCACACCGTCGTGTTCCGCAGCACCATGCTCCCGGGCACCTGTCTGAACCTGCTGGTTCCGATCCTGGAGAAGTCCGTCGGCGGCACGGCCGGGGTGGACATCGGGGTCGCGGTCAACCCGGAGTTCCTGCGCGAGGGCACGAGCGTGCGGGACTTCTTCGACCCGCCCAAGACCGTCATCGGCGAGCTCGACCCGGCCAGCGGCGACGCGGTGGCGGCCCTGTATGAGGGCCTGCCCGGCGAGGTGTTCCGGGTGCCCGTCCCGACGGCCGAGGCGATCAAATACGCGGACAACGCCTTCCACGGCCTCAAGATCGGCTTCGCGAACGAGCTGGGGGCGGTGTGCCATGCGCTCGGGGTGGACTCGCACCAGGTGATGGACGTGTTCCTGGCCGACCGCAAACTGAACGTCAGCCCCGCCTACCTGCGGCCCGGCTTCGCCTTCGGTGGCTCCTGCCTGCCCAAGGACCTGCGCAGCCTGGTGCACGCGGCGCAGCGGGCAGACGTCTCGGTGCCCATCCTCGCTCACGTGCTGCCCTCCAACGCCGACCATCTGCAGCGCGCGGTGGAGCTGGTCGAGCGCACCGGCAAGCGCCGGGTGGGTCTGTTCGGGCTGTCCTTCAAACCCGGCACCGACGACCTGCGCGAGAGCCCGCTCGTCGAGCTGGCGGAGAGGCTCTTCGGCAAGGGCTACGACCTGAAGATCTACGACGCCAACGTGAGCCTCTCCCGGCTGATCGGCGCGAACCGCGAGTACATCGAGACGCGGCTGCCGCACCTCGCGCAGCTGCTCGCGGACTCCGTCGACGAGGTGCTCGAGCACGCCGAGGTGTGCCTGGTCGGGACCAGGGATCCAGCCGTCCTCTCGGCGTTGCCCCATGGCGACGGCCCGGTGATTGTCGACCTGATCCGCCTTCCCGACGCCGAGACGCGTCGGACCGAACCGGGGTACGTGGGCCTTGCTTGGTAACGCAACGAGCGGCGACGGGTCGAACCGGCGCGCGCTGATCCTCGTAGAGAACCTGTCGGTGCCGTTCGACCGGCGGGTGTGGCAGGAGTGCACGACGCTGCGCGACGCGGGCTGGACGGTGCACGTCATCTGTCCCCGTGGGGAGAAGCGCGACACGGAACCGGAGGCCGTGATCGACGGGGTGCGGATCCACCGCTACCCGTTGCGCGCGGCCACCGGGGGACCGGCCGGCTACCTGCGGGAGTACGGATCGGCCCTGTGGCACACGGCCCGGCTGGCCCGCAAGGTCGGCCCGGTCCATGTGGTCCACGCCTGCAACCCGCCCGACCTGCTGTTCCTGTCGGCCCGGTGGCTGAAGCGGCGCGGCGCACGGTTCGTCTTCGACCAGCACGACCTGGTCCCCGAGCTGTACCTCTCCCGGTTCGGCCGCGGCGAGGATCTGCTCTACCGCGCCGTGTGCGCGCTGGAACGGCGGACCTACCGGGCAGCGGACGTCGTGCTCGCCACGAACGAGAGCTACCGGGACGTCGCGATGAGCCGTGGCGGGCAGCGGCCTGAGGACGTGTTCGTGGTGCGCAGCGCGCCCGCGGTCGACCGGTTCCAACCGGTCCCGCCCGAGCCGGAGTTGAAGCGCGGCAAGACTCATCTGCTGTGCTATCTCGGTGTCATGGGCCCCCAGGACGGCGTCGACTACGCCTTGCGGGCCCTGGCCAAGTTGCGCGACGAGTTCGGGCGGACCGACTGGCATGCGGTGTTCGTCGGCGCGGGCGACGCCTTCGACGCGATGGTGGAGCTGTCCCAGCGGCTCGGTCTCTCCGAGCAGGTGCAGTTCACGGGGCGCATTCCGGACGCCGAATTGGTGCGCTATCTGTCCACCGCGGATGTGTGCCTTTCCCCCGATCCGCGCAATCCGCTCAACGACGTGTCGACCATGAACAAGGTTCTGGAGTACATGGCGATGGGCCGGCCGATCGTCTCGTTCGATCTGAAGGAGGCGCGCGTCTCCGCCGGTGAGGCCGCCGTCTACGCGCCCGCCAACGACGAAGCCGAATTCGCCGAGCTCATCACGCTGTTGATGGACGATCCGGAGAAGCGGGCCCGGATGGGGAAGATCGGCCAGGAGCGGATCAGCGGGCCGCTTTCCTGGCGGAACTCGCAAGCGTCGCTGCTCGCCGCCTACACCAGGGCCTGTGGTGAGCGCACGCCGGTGTCGGCGGGCGGCCCGGTCCGCACAGGGAAGAGGCAGCGCAGTTGAGCGAGGACACGATACGCCTGGTCACGATCGGGCGGATTCTCCGTCGGCGTTGGCGGCTTCTCGCCGTCCTCGCCGTGGTGGGGGCGCTCGTCGGGTACGGCACCTCGGTGCTGTTCCCGCCGCGCTACACGGCGTCGGCGTCGGTACTGCTGCCAGGGCAGTGGGAGGAGCGCGAGCTGCTGACCCAGGTGGACATCGCGACCAGTTCGACGGTGGTGGACCGCGCGGCCGCCGCCCTCGACTGGAGCGGCGTCAGCGGTACCGAGCTGCGGGATCGAGTGAGCGCCAAGGCCGCCGACGGGAACATCATCAAGATTTCGGGTACGGCCGACAGTCCGGAGCGCGCGCAGCAGCTTTCCGACCGGATGGCCCAGCAGTTCGTCAAATTCGCCAAGCGGATCGCGGGCGGCAGCACCGACTCCGAAGCGGCTACGGGTCCCGAGGCGCTGCGGCAGCAGGTGCAGGAGACCAACCGTCGCATCACCGACCTGGCCAATGCGGCCGATCCCGGGCAGACCGTGGAGAGCGTGCAGGCCCGCACCGCGCTCGAGAAGCTGCGTACCTCGCTGGAGGAGGCCATGACGAAGCTGGACCAGGCCGACCCGGCGACCGACAAGGCCGGCATGGTCGTCATGGGGCCGGCCGCCCGGCCGACCACCGAGGCGCCGCCGACGAGGGTGCAGCTCATCGTCGCCGGGGCGCTGCTGTTCTTCCTGCTCGCGGTCATCGGCCATCTCATTGCCGCCCGGGTGAATCGCCGGCTGCGCACCGAACCGGAGATCGCCGCGGCGCTGGGTTCGGAGCTGCTCGGCACGGTCGACGTGGCTGGTGAACGATCCGCCCACCGGCCGGAAGGCGGGGGCCCACGAGCCTGGTTCCGCCGCCTCCTCGGCGTCGACACGCGGTGGGACACACCGACCCCACAGAGCTACGGCGACGAGGCCGGCAGGCGGATCCGCTACCGGCGGGTGTGCGCTCGCCTGCGGGAGCAACTGCCGGCCGCCCGGCGGCTGCTGGTTGTCGTACCGGAGGGTGACGAGATCGCCCGTCGGGCCGCCGGGCAGCTCGTCACCGAGGCGAAGGGCGATCCGCTGCTGCGGGTGGTGGAGGTGTCGGTGGACCGGCCGTTGGTGCCGGACCGCGACACAGAGTCCGGTGTCCTGGTCGTTCTCAGCGCGGGCAGCTGGACCGCGGAGCAGCTCGGGGGTATCGCCGAGGCGTGTGCGGACGGCAGGCATGAGGTCGTCGGCATCGTCGTCGCCGGCACGGTCCGGGCCCGTCCGACGGGGTCTGCCGGCCATGCGCCGGATGACTCCGCTCCGGCGTTCGCGGTGCGCGGCCACGTGAGGGGAGGTTCAGCGTGACGACGAGCACGACTTCTGAGTCGTCGGCATCCGCTCCGCTCTTCGACCTGCAGGCGCTGGTGGTGGCGGTGCGCAGGCGCCGCCGCTTCTGGGGCGCGATGGCGCTGTTGGGCCTGCTGGTCGGCGCGGCGGTGGCGGTCCTGATGCCGCCTCCGCCGACCGCGGTGGCCAAGGTGCTGGTCGCGCACCAGGAGGACCAGCCGAACGACCCCGGGACGCTGATCCGCACCGACGTCGCGCTGCTGCAGACCACGCGGATCGCCAACGAGGCCCTGAAGTCCCTCAAGTCCACGGAAAAGCCCGAGGACTTCATGGAGGACTACGGGGGTGTCGGCCTGACCAACAACCTGATGCAGATCAATGTCACAGGTGACAGCGACGCGGACGCGGTGGCCCGCGCCAAGGCGCTGGCCGATGCGTTCGTCGCGGAACATGTGCGGCAGATACAGCAGGCCGCGGACGCCGAGTCCGATGCCCTGCGCCAGCAGCGTGACCGGATGCGGAAGGAACTCGCACAGGTCAACAAGGCGATCGGAGACGGATCGCCGGAGACCGACCCGAAGGCGTCGGCGAACCTGGAGTCGCTCTTCGCGCGCCGGGCCGAACTCACCTCGCGGATCACCGATTTCGACCAGCGCGCGGAGGAAGCGCGTGTCGGTACACCCCAGCTCATCGTCGGCACTCAGATCGTGGACGCCCCGCGCGCGGTGCGGCACTCCCTGACCAAGGCCGTTGCCACCGACTCCGCGATCGGGCTCGTCCTCGGGCTCGTCCTCGGGCTCGCGCTGGCCGCGGTCGGCGTGGTGGTGGCGGACCGCCCCGTGTTGCGCCGGGACATCGCGGCGAACCTGGGTGCCTCGGTCATCGCGGAACTGCCCGGCCGGTCGGGCAGGCGCCGACGGACCCGCGCGGCACGGGCACGGCTCACCGTGAGTCTCGCCCGCACCGTGCGCGGCTCCGCGGAACCGCTGTCCCTGCTGGAACTGGGCTGTGCGCGCAGCACGGGCGTGATCGCCCTGGACCTCGCCAGGGCACTGGCGGAGGACGGACCAGTGGTCGTCATCGACGGTCTGCCCGGCTCGCAGCTCGCAGGCCGCCGCCCGAAGCCGGGAGATCCGACGGTGGTCAGCGGCGAGCGTGCCGCGGCCGCGTCGGATCAGGAGCGCCGGCTCGGCGTCGGCTCGGTCGCGCCCGGCACCGCGTGGACCGATCTCCAGTACCTCGGTGCCCAGACCGTGCTCGTCGTGCGGGCCGGGCACGGCAGCGCCGCATGGCTGCACACCGTGGCGCGGCAGCTCGCGGACCAGCGCATCGCGGTGATCGGTGTGGTGCTGATCGACCCCGATCCGCGTGACCGGACCGACGGCACGCTGTGGGACGGGCTGCACACCGCGCTGCGCGGCCGGAACCAGGCGCCGGCCCGGCACAACGGGGCGGGCCGGCGACGGACGGAGCGGCTGCCGATGTGGGCCGCACGGGTCCCGGACAACGACCAGGACGGGCGGTAGGACATGTGTGGCGTCGCAGGCACCTACCGATGGCCGGACGGGAAGGTCGTGACCGACCGGCTCACCGACACGCTCGCCCACCGCGGTCCGGACGGGGCGGGCCGGTACAGCCACCCCGTCGGTGACGGCGAAGTGCACCTCGGACACCGCCGGCTGTCCATCATCGACCTGTCCGAGACCGGCGCCCAGCCGATGGTCAAGGACGGTCTCGTCCTCACGTACAACGGCGAGCTGTACAACGCACCCGCCCTGCGGGCCGAGTTGGCGGCCGCCGGGGTGCGCTTCCGCGGTACCTCCGACACCGAGGTGCTCCTCGAGGCCTGGCGGCGCTGGGGTACGGACTGTCTGCCCCGGCTGCGCGGCATGTTCGCGTTCGGTATCTTCAACGAGCGCACCGGTGAACTGGTGCTGGTCCGCGACCAGTTGGGCATCAAGCCGCTGTTCCTGCTGCGGCGCGGCACGGGCCTGGTGTTCGCCTCCGAGCTCAAGGCGCTCGCCGCCGCGACCGGCGGGACGCTGGAGGTGGACGATGCGGCGCTGGTGGCCTCGCTGCTGTACTACTGGGTGCCGGACTCGCGGTGCGCGTTCCGCGAAGCGGAGAAGCTGCCGCCGGGGAGCTGGCTCCGGTGCCGGCCCGACGGCCGGGTGGAGCGCGGCCGGTTCTGGAACCTCAGGGACGTCGCCGCCGAGGGCCGGGAGCGGGCCCGCAGCGGCGAGCAGCCGGACCTTGCCGCCATCGTCGAGGAGTCGACCCGTCAGCACCTGCTCTCCGACGTGCCCGTGGCGACCTTCCTCTCCGGCGGTCTCGACTCCAGCTACCTGACCGCGCTGGCGGCCCGCGACCGGCCCGGGATCTCCGCCTACACGATCGGGTTCCGCGCCGAGGACGCCAGGTTCGAGGCGATGCCGGACGACCTGCGCTACGCCCGGCAGGTGGCCGAGCGGTTCGGCGTCGACCTGCACGAGATCGAGATCGCTCCGAATGTGCTCGACCTGCTGCCTCAGATGACGTACCACCTGGACGAGCCGATCGGCGACCCCGCCGCGATCAACACGTTCCTGATCTGCTCGGCCGCCCGGGAGGCCGGGGTCAAGGTGATGCTCTCGGGGATGGGCGCCGACGAGCTGTTCGCCGGGTACCGCAAGCACCTGGCCAACCTGCTCGCCCTGCGCTACCAGCGCGTCCCCCGGCCTCTGCGGCACGGCCTGTCCAGGGCCGTGGACAGGCTGCCCGTCGCCACGGCCCGCCGGGGGTACCGGTCGGTGCGCTTCGCGAAGCGGTTCCTCTCCTTCGCCGATCTGCCCGAGGAGACCGCGTTCCGGCGCAGCTACACCATGTACGACCAGGACGAGCTGCTCGCCCTGGTCGATCCTGACCTGGCCGGGACGGTCGAGGACGTGCTGACCGAGCATGCCGACATCTACCAGGACAACGACCTCGACGACTTCGTCAACCGCATGTGCCTGGGCGACGCCCGGATGTTCCTGCCGGGGCTGAACCTCGCGTACACCGACCGGTCGAGCATGGCCGCGTCCACCGAGGTGCGGGTGCCGTATGTGGACGTCGAGGTGGTCAGGGCGGCGTTCGCGGTGCCCGGCGATCGCAAGATCGTCGGACGGCAGGGCAAGGCCGTCCTCAAGGAGGCGGCCACCTCGGTCCTGCCCCGGGAGATCGTGTACCGGCCCAAGGGCCTGTTCAGCGCACCGCTGCGCGCCTGGATGAGCCGGGATCTGGCACCGCTGGTGCGCGAGGTGGTGAACGACGGCGTGCTCGTCAATTCCGGGCTTCTGCGCCGTGACGCGCTGGCGCGGATGGTCGCCGAGGACGCCGCCGGGCAGCGGGACTTCTCCAAGCATCTGTGGCATGTGCTGACGCTCGAGTACTGGTATCGCGGCGCGACTTCTGCCTCCGGCCGGAGCCAGGCGGCCTGACAGCGTTGAAAGTTGAAACAAGAGGAGCTCGGGTGAAGCAGGTAGTTCAGAACTACAAGAGTGGCGAGCTGGCGCTGCTCGACGTGCCGGTGCCGGGGTGCAAGCCGGGCGGCGTGCTGGTCCGGAGCGCCTACTCGCTGATATCGACCGGGACCGAGCTCATGAAGGTGTCCGAGGCCGGCATGTCGATGGTGGGCAAGGCCCGTTCCCGGCCGGACCAGGTGGCCAAGGTCGTGCAGAGCGTGGCCACCAACGGGGTGCCCGCGACCTACCGCAAGGTGATGGGCAAGCTGGACTCCTACACGCCGCTCGGCTACTCGCTGTGCGGGGTCGTCGAGGAGGTCGGTTCCGGCGTCGACGACGTGAAGGTCGGCGACCTCGTCGCCTGCGCCGGCAACGAGCACGCGTTGCACGCCGAGTTGAACTGGGTGCCGAAGAACCTGTACACCCCGGTGCCGGACGGCCTCGCGCCGCGCCACGCGGCCTTCGGCACCGTCGGATCGATCGCGATGCAGGGCGTCCGCCAGGGCGAGCCGCAGCTCGGCGAGGTGGCCCTGGTCATCGGCCTCGGACTGATCGGGCAGCTGGTGGTGCAGCTCCTCGCCGCCTCGGGAGTCCGCGTCATCGGGGTCGACCCCGACCCGGCACGCTGCGAGCTGGCCGAGCGTACGGGCGCCGCGGCCTGTGGCGATCCCGCCTCCGCGGCCGTGGAAGCCGCCGTCGCCGAGCTCACCGGCGGTCACGGGGTGGACCAGGTGTACCTGGCCGCCGGCGGCGGCAGCAACCAACCCGTCGAGCTGGCCGCCCGGCTCTGCCGGGACCGCGGCCGGGTCGTCGACATCGGCAAGTGCCGCCTGGACCTGCCGTGGAACGCGTACTACGAGAAAGAGCTCGACGTCCGGTTCTCCCGCAGTTACGGCCCCGGGCGCTACGACCCGGCGTACGAGCTGGAGGGACGTGACTACCCGATCGGCTACGTGCGCTGGACCGAGCGCCGTAACCTGGCGTGCTTCCTTGATCTTGTCGCCCGCGGCAGCGTCGACGTGGAGCCTCTGGTTTCCCACATCGCCGACTTCGACGACGCCGTCGAGACATACCAGCGCCTCGAGAGCGGCGACCTGAAGGCCGTGGCCGTGCTGTTCCGCTACCCCGAGCACGCGGGGCAAGCAGTGGCGCCCTCGGTGGCCGTGCCCGCGGTGAAGCGCCCCGGCGGCACAGTGTCCACCCCGGCCCGGGCCGCCAAGACGCCGGTGCGCCTGGCGTTCGTCGGCGCGGGGAACTATGCGACGTCGATGCTGCTGCCGCATCTGGCACAGCGCGAGGGCGTCGAGTTGTCGACCGTCGTCACGACGACCGCGCTGTCCGGGGCCAACGCGCAGCGTAAGTTCGGCTTCGCCGAGGCGACCACCGATCTGGACGCCGTGCTCGGCGACAAATCCATCGACGCGGTGTTCGTGGTCACCCGGCACAGCTCGCACGCCGAACTGACCCGAAGGGCACTGCTTGCCGGCAAGACCGTCTTCGTGGAGAAGCCCCTGGCCCTCACCGAGGACGAACTGGCCGGCGTACTCACGGCGGTGGAGGAGTCCGGCAACGACCGGCTGCAGGTGGGCTTCAACCGCCGGTTCGCGCCGCTGCTGCAGGAGGCCAGGGAGCGATTCGGCGCCCGGACCGGTCCGGCGAACCTGCGCTACCTGGTCAACGCGGGCCGGCTGCAGCACGGCAGCTGGTACCTCCAGCAAGGCACCGAGGGCTCGCGGTTCGTCGGCGAGGGCGGGCACTTCATCGACACGGCGAGCTGGCTGCTCGGGGCCGACCCCGTTTCGGTGTACTCGGTCGCCACGTCCGGCAACGAGGACCTGCAGATCGTGCTGCGCTACCCGGACGGGTCCACCGCTACCATCAGCTACGTCACCACCGGCGCGCCCAGCTTCCCCAAGGAGACGCTGGACCTTGTCGCGGACGGCAAGGTACTGCGGCTCGACGACTTCGTCCGGGCCTCGGTCTACGGCCGCAAGCGGTGGGTCAGTTCGCGGCTGCCCAAGGCCCGGGACAAGGGCCAGAACGCCGAACTGGCCGCGTTCGTCAAGGCCGTGCGGACCGGCGGGCCGATGCCGGTGCCGCTGGAGTCCCTCGTCGCCACCACGGCGGCCACCCTCGCCGTGCAGGCAGGCCTGGCCGGCGGTGCGCCGGTGACGTTGGCGAGCGCCCGATGACCATGAGCGCGGGCTGGTACCTGCGGCGGCTGTCCCGGATGGGACCGCGGGAGGTCGGCGGCCGGGCGGGCGACGCGGTGCGCAGACGGCGGTGGCGGTCGGCGCGGCCGCACTGCCCGAGCGTGACCGGCGCCCGGTTCACCGCGGTACTTCCCGCCGGGACGACCGCCGCCATACCTCCGGACGCCGCGAAGCGTCTCATCACCGAAGCGGACCGGCTGATGTACGGGCACGCCGAGTTCTTCGGGGTGGTCCGCGACGACCTGACCGACCCGGACTGGTGGAGCGACCCCAAGACAGGGCGCCGTGCCCCGTGGGGCTACGCCTTCGACGTGCCGTACCGCAACGAGGACGCGGTCGGGGACATCAAGCAGATCTGGGAACTGTCCCGGCATCAGTACCTCACGGTGCTCGCAGCCGCGTACGCGATCACCGGGGACGAGCGGTACGCCGAGCGAGTGGCCGAGCACCTGCGGTCGTGGTGGACGGCCAACCCACCGCTGCGCGGCGTGCACTGGATCAGCGGCATCGAGCTGGGCATCCGGCTGCTGTCCTGGGTGTGGATCCGCCGGCTGCTCGACGGCTGGCCGGGCGCGGCCGGCCTGTTCGAGGACAACCCGGTGGCGCAGAACCAGATCTGGCACCACCAGCGCTGGCTGGCCGCCTTCCCCAGCCGGGGGTCTTCGGCGAACAACCACGTCATCGCCGAGGCCGCCGGGCAGTTCGCCGCGGCCTGCGCGTTCGGATGGTTCCCCTCCTCGGCGCGTTGGCGAACCGACGCGCTGCGGTCGTTGGAGCGGCACCTGCGCAGCAACACCTTCACTTCCGGCCTCAACCGCGAGCTGGCCACCGAGTATCACGGCCTCGTGCTGGAGCTCGGCCTGGCCGCGGTGGCCGAGGCGGACGCCACCGGTGTGCCGGTCCCCGCGTCCGTCCGGCTCGTGCTGCTGCGGATGACCGACGCGCTCGCGGCCATCGTGGACAGCCGGCTGCGGCCGCCGCGCCAGGGAGACGCGGACGACGGTCACGGTCTGGTCGTGGACGGCCCGGGCACCGACCGCTGGGCCTCGCTCCTTGCCACCGGGGACGCCGTGTTCGGCCGGCTCGACTGGTGGCCGGCAGTGACCGGCACCGACGTGCGCACGCCACTGCTGGCCGCGCTCATCCGGCCCTACCCGAACCATGGAACGGCACCGGCCGTGTCCCGACCGGCCACCCGACCGGCCCACTTCGCCGACGCGGGCATGACCATCCTGCGCGGTCCGGAAGAGATCTGGTGCCGCTGCGACGGGGGTCCGCACGGCTTCCTGTCCATCGCCGCGCATGCCCACGCGGACGCACTGTCCGTGGAGGTCCGGCACGACGGTGTCGACGTGCTCGCCGACCCGGGGACGTTCTGCTATCACGGACAGCCCGAGTGGAGGCAGTACTTCCGGTCGACCCTCGGCCACAACACCCTGCAGCTGGACGGCGGTGACCAGTCCGTCTCCGGCGGCCCGTTCCTGTGGACCCGGCACGCCCGCAGCCGTGTCCTGGCCACGGACACCTCCGACGCCTCCGGAACGGGAGTGGTCCGCTGGAGTGCCGAGCACGACGGCTACCAGCGCTCCGTACACCGTCGCCGGGTCGAACTGACCGCCGAGAGCCGGGAACTGCGGGTGGTCGACGAGGTGGGCGGCCCGGGCGGGGACGTGCGCCTGGCGTTCCACCTCGGTCCGGCCATCGCCGCGGACCTGGTGGGCAACCGGGCAGTGCTCACCTGGATCAGGGACGGGGAGGCACGCTCCGCGGTGCTCGAGCTGCCCGGGCAACTGTCCTGGCAGGCACATCGAGGCGAGAGCGATCCGCCGCTCGGCTGGTACTCCGCCGGATTCGGGCGCAAGGAACCCACGACCACTCTGGTCGGCACCGGCTTCGCCGACGGCACCGCGCTGTCGGGGGAGTTCACCACCGTGCTCAGGTTCCACGGTTAGGGGGGCGCGTGGGGAACAAGAGGCGGCACAGGGCGTTGGCGGTGGCACCGCTGGCGCTGGCCCTGCTGGTGGCGACCGGCTGTGAGAGCACGCCGGGAGCCAAGACGGAGCCGAAGGCCGCGACACCCACGTCCGCCGCGTCGGCGGTGCGAGCCGTGGCCAAGGTGTGCGCCAAGCCCACGGCCGGGCCGGCGAAGGCGCCGGAGGGTGCGGTGACGGTCGACCCCGCGGTGGTCGGCGACCTGGCGGCCAAGACCAAGAGCAGCCCCCCGCACACCACGTTCTGGCTGCGACCGGGCAAGCACAGGCTCGACCCGGACCGCTACGCCCAGGTCGTTCCCAAGGAGGGGGACCGCTACCTCGGTGCGCCGGGCGCGGTGCTCGACGGCGGGAAGAAGAACCAGTACGCGTTCGCGGGTCCCGCCCGCGACGTCACCATCCGCTACCTGACCGTGCAGCGTTTCGTGGCGCCGCCCGACGAGGGCGTGGTCAACCACGACTCGGCCGACGGGTGGGTGATCGAGCACGCGACGATCCAGGACAACTCCGGTGCCGGGCTGATGGCCGGTGCCCGTCAGCAGGTCCGCGCCAGCTGCCTGCGCGACAACGGCCAGTACGGCATGAACGCGTACAAGGCCAAAGGCCCGCTGAGCGGCCTGGTCGTCGAGGGCAACGAGATCACCGGCAACAACACCGGCGACTGGGAGCGGCGGCGAGAGGGCTGCGGCTGCACCGGAGGCATCAAGTTCTGGGCCGTCAACGGCGCCGAGATTCGCGGCAATTGGGTGCACGACAACCGCGGAACAGGATTGTGGGCGGACACCAACAACAACGACTTCCGTATCGAGAACAACGTGCTCGAGGACAACGACGGCGCCGCGCTGATCTACGAGACCAGCTACAACGCGGTCATCCGGAACAACACGATCCGGCGGAACAACTGGGTCGAGGGCCGCAGGGAAGCCGACGGCGGCGACACCTTCCCGTACGCGACCGTCTACCTGTCGGAGTCGGGCGGCGAACCACGGATCAAAGCCCGCACCGACAAGATCGAGATCTACCGGAACGTGATGGAGAACAACTGGTCCGGGATCACCCTGTGGGAAAACGCCGACCGGTTCTGCAACAGCCCGGCCAACACCTCGTCCGGTGACTGCACGCTGCTGGTCCCCGACACCGACCGCTGCGCGAAACCGGCGATCGCCAAAGCACCGCTGTACGCCGACTGCCGGTGGAAGACCCAGCGGGTGGACATCCATGACAACCGCTTCGTGCTGGACACGTCCGTCGTCAAGTGCACGGTGAAGTGCGACCGCATGGCGGTCCTCGCCAACTACGGCACCTATCCGGACTGGTCGCCCTACAAGGGCGAGGGGGTGGCTGAGGCGATCACCCGCAAGCAGCACAACCGCTGGCACGACAACGTCTACCTCGGACCATGGAAGTTCGTCGCCCACGACCCGAGCCAGGTGCTCGACTTCGGGCAGTGGCAGAGCACGCCGAACCAGCAGGACGCGGGCAGCACACTCGACCTACGGGCCGGTGGTTGAGATGGGCCGACAACTGCGGCGCACTGGGCTCCCAGGCGGACCGGACGCGGCGGGAACGCAGCCCGGCGCCGAACCGCGACCCGCCCGCACACCGAAGATCGCCGGGATCGTCTGGGGGCTGCTGATCCTCAACACGCTCGGCTCCACCGGAGCGGAGACCGTCATCCCGCTGCCCCGCTCCCTCATCCAGATGGTCACCATGGGCGCGCTGGTCGCCGCGTTCGCGCTGGCGCTCGCCGTCAATCTCCGGCTGCGCATCCGAGCCGGCGCCTACCTGTTCCTGCTCACCCTGCTGCTGGTGGCGAGCGTGATCTCCAGCGCGCACCTGGAGTCCGGGTTCGGGGCGCTGTTCCGCTGCGCCCGACTGGCTCTCTTCGTCAGCACGCTGTGGCTGCTCAGTCGCTGGTGGGACGGCAGCCTGACGTTCGTCCGGCACCACATCCGGATGTACTTCGCGGTGCTCGCGTCGGTGGCCGCAGGCCTGGTCATCTCACCGGGCGCGGCCCTGCCCGACCTCTACGGAGGACGCCTCGTCGGCGCGTTGTGGCCGCTCACCCCGCCCCAGATCGGACAGTACGCAGCCGTGATCATCGGGCTCACCGCGCTGCTCGTACTGGGCCGCCGGACCGACAGGACCAGCGCGGCGGTCGTCATCGTGCCGTCCCTCGTCCTGCTCGCGCTGACCCATACCCGCACGGCCACCCTCGGCCTGTTCGTCGGGCTGGCGCTGGCGATCGGCTCGCTCATCCTGACCAGCGCCGCAGCCCGGCGGTTCTTCACCTGGGCGGTGCTGTGCGCCGTGGTGGCCGCGGTCGGGTTCGCCTCCGCACTCCAGACCTGGTTCCTGCGCGGACAGAGCCAGGAGAACTTCTCCAGCCTCACCGGTCGGGCCAAGGTCTGGGACGCCCTGCTGGCCGCGCCCCGCACGACCGGGGAGAAGGCGTTCGGCGTGGGCCTGGGCGACAAGTCGTTCGGCGGGCTGCCGATCGACAACAGCTGGCTGGCCGTTTACAACGAGCAGGGCCTGATCGGAGTCGCCGTGGTGGCGGCGATCATCATCGTGCTGGGCGGCGTCGCGTTGCTGCGGCCACCGTCCCTGCAGAGGGCCTGCGCGATCTTCCTGATCAGCTACTGCGCGATCGCGTCGTACACCGAGGCCGGGCTCGGCGACGCCTCGCCGTATCTGCTGCATCTGGCCCTGGCCGCCGCGCTGTTGGCGGCGCCTGCCGAGGCCGCTCCTCTCCCGACGCCCGAACCCGCTCGACGATCCGTCCCGCGATGGACCCGGAAATCGGAGGTGAGCTGAGCATGCACGTCCTCGTGGTGCACAACCGCTACTCCTCGGCGCAGCCGAGCGGGGAGAACAAGGTCGTCGACCAGGAGGTCGAGCTGCTGCGCGCTGCCGGCCACCGGGTCGAGATGTTCGAGCGGCGCAGCGACGACATCGCCACTCGCTCTCTCGTCGCCAAGGCCGCGGTGCCGGTGCTCGTGCCGTGGAACCCGGCGGTCCGCACAGAACTCGCCGCCCGGCTCCGCACCGAGCGGCCGGACATCGTCCACGTCCACAACGTCTTCCCGCTCCTGTCGCCCGCGGTCCTCGCCGCCTGCGCCGACGCCGGGGTGCCCGCCGTCGCCACCCTGCACAACTACACCCAGATCTGCCCGCCCGGAACGCTGCAGCGCGACGGCCGACCGTGCACCGAGTGCGTCGGGTCGACGCCGCTGCCCTCCGTCCGGCACGGCTGCTACCGCAACTCCCGCCTCGCGACGGTGCCGCTCGCGGTCAGCCTGTCGGTCAACCGGCGGCGGTGGTGGTCCGGCGTGGAGCGCTTCTTCTGCATCTCCGCGGCGCAGCGCGACGTCCTGGTGAGGGCCGGCATGCCGCCCGAGCGCCTCGCGGTCAAGCACAACTTCGTGCCGGACCCGGGCACTTGCCGAGAAGGCACCGGCGAGCATCTGCTCTACCTCGGACGGCTCGCGGAGGCCAAGGGCGTACGGCTGCTCATGGCCGCATGGGACGAGATCACGGCGAACGGCGGTGTGGGCATACCGCTCGTCATCGCCGGCACGGGACCGCTGGAGCGAGAGGTGAGCGCCTGGGCGGCGGGCCGGGACGACGTGCGCTACGTCGGCCTGCTGGACCTGGCGGAGTGCCGGAAGGCCATTGCGCGCTCGGTGGCCGTGGTGGCTCCCTCGACGTGGCTGGAGGCGTTCGGCCTGGTGGTCGTGGAGGCGATGGCGGCCGGGGTACCGACCGTCGCGGCCGGTCACGGCGCCTTCGTCGAACTCGTCGAGGACGGCGTGACCGGGCTGCTGCACCAGCCGGGCGAGCCCGCCTCGCTCGCGTCCTGCCTACGCCGGATCGCGGGCGAGCCGGACCGGAACCAGGAGATGGGCCAAGCGGCCCGGCTCCGTTACGAACAGGGCTTCAGCCCGGCCGTCGGGCTGAAGCGCCTGGTGGAGGAGTACCGCACCGCGATCGCGGGTCGGTCAGCACAGACTCGCACCGGGGACACCCGCGCGAGCAGGGGGGATGGGGACAGCAAATGACACGATGCCGACTCTGCGGCTCGAAGGCGATGGCGAGCGTCGTCGACCTTGGGGCGACGCCACCATGCGAGAGCTTTCTCGCCGCGGACCAACTGGACCAGCCGGAGCCGGCGTACCCGCTGCACCTGCGGGTCTGCACCGACTGCTGGCTCGCCCAGATACCTCCGCTGATCACTCCGGAGGACACGTTCAGCGAGTACGCGTACTTCTCCTCCTTCTCGACGTCCTGGGTGGAGCACGCGCGCACGTTCGTCGCCGACGCCGTACAGCGGGTGGGTCTCGGCCCCGACGCCTTCGTGGTCGAGGTCGCGAGCAACGACGGGTACCTGCTGAAGCACGTGGTGGACCGGGGTATCCGCTGCCTCGGCGTCGAGCCGTCGGTGAACGTCGGCGCCGCTGCCCGGGACGCGGGTGTACCCACGCTCACCGAGTTCCTGAGCCCGGACACCGGCTCGGCCGTCCGCGCCGAACACGGCCCGGCCGACCTGGTCGTGGCCAACAACGTGTACGCGCACATCCCCGACGTGGTCGGATTCACCCAGGGCCTGCGCGCCCTGGTCGCCGACGACGGCTGGGTCTCCATCGAGGTGCAGCATCTGCTGACCCTGATCGAGGAGAACCAGTACGACACGATCTACCACGAGCACTTCCAGTACTACACGGTCGCCTCCGCGGTCCGGGCGCTGGCGAGCGGCGGACTCGCCCTCGTGGACGTCGAGTTGCTGCCCACACACGGCGGCTCCATCCGGCTGTGGGCCCGGCCCACCGAGGCGGCCGGCGAGCCGACGCAGCGGGTGGCCGACGTACTGGACCGGGAGAAGGCCGCCGGGCTGCAAGAGCTGTCCGGGTACACCGAGTTCTCCGCTCGGGTGGCCAAGGTGCGCCGGGACCTCCTCACGTTCCTCATCGAGGCGGCCGAGCGCGGCGAGACGGTCGTCGGCTACGGCGCCCCGGGCAAGGGCAACACGCTGCTCAACCACTGCGGCATCCGGCCCGACCTGCTCGCGTACACGGTCGACCGCAACCCCTACAAGCACGGCAGGTTCACCCCGGGCACCCGCATCCCGATCCTGGCGCCCGAGCAGATAGCCGCCGACAAACCGGACTACGTCCTCGTCCTCCCGTGGAACCTGCGGGCCGAGCTGGTCGAGCAGCTGTCCTTCGTCAACGACTGGGGCGGCCGACTGGTCTTCCCCATCCCGGAATTGAGCATTGTCGAGGTCGCGTCTCGAAAGGTCACAGCATGAAGGTCGTTCTGTTCTGCGGCGGCTACGGGATGCGGATGCGCAGCGGCGCCGCCGACGACGTGCCCAAGCCCATGGCGATGGTCGGACCCAGGCCGCTGATCTGGCATGTCATGCGCTACTACGCGCACTTCGGGCACAGGGAGTTCATCCTGTGCCTCGGGTACGGGGCTCACCACATCAAGGACTTCTTCCTCAACTACGAGGAGACGACGTCCAACGACTTCGTGCTGCGGGGCGGGCGGACCGAGCTGCTGTCCACCGACATCGCCGACTGGACGATCACGTTCGCGCAGACCGGTATCGAGTCACCGATCGGTGAGCGGCTGCGGCGGGTGCGGCACCACCTGGACGGCGACGAGATGTTCCTCGCCAACTACGCCGACGTGCTCACCGACGCCCCGCTGCCGCAGATGATCGACTCCTTCGCGAGGCGCGACGCCGGCGCGTCGATGATGGTGGTGCCGCCGCAGTCCTCGTTCCACTGCGTGGACCTGGGCGAGGACGGCCTGGTGGGGGGCATCACCGCGGTGAGCGAACTGCCGCTGTGGGAGAACGGCGGCTACTTCGTGCTCCGGCAGGAGGTCTTCGACCACATACCGGAGGGCGGGGATCTGGTCGCTGACGGATGCGCCCAACTGGCCAAGCAGGGCCGCCTCGTGGCGCACCGGCACCGCGGCTTCTGGAAGCCGACCGACACCGTGAAGGAGCGGGCCGCGCTCGACGACGCCTACGCCCGGGGTGAGCGCCCGTGGGCCGTGTGGGAGCGGAACAGCGCCGGGGTGGGTGCGTGATCCGGCTCGGGGCCGGGCCCCTGGACCGGATCGTCGCGGTGGGCGCCCACTGCGACGACATCGCCATCGGCGCCGGCGGCACGCTGCTGACGCTGTGCCTCGCGCGGCCGGGCATCCGTGTCGACGCGCTGGTGCTGTCGGGCGGTGGCAGCGAGCGGGAGCAGGAGGAGCAGGCCGCGCTCGCCGCCTTCTGCCCGGGCGCCGACCTGCGGCTGACGGTGCTCAAGCTGCCGGACGGCCGGATGCCCGTGCACTGGGACGAGGCCAAGGCCGCGGTCGAGGAGCTGCGGGAGCGGACCGAGCCGGATCTGATCCTGGCCCCGCGCGCCGATGACGCGCACCAGGACCACCGCGGCCTGGCGCAGCTGATCCCCACAGCGTTCCGCGACCACCTCGTGCTCGGCTACGAGATCGTCAAATGGGACGGCGACCTCGGCCGGATGGCGGCGTACCAGCCGCTGGCGCCGGAGATCGCCGAACGCAAGGTGCGGCTGCTGCAGGAGCACTACCCCTCGCAGCGCCACCGGTCCTGGTACGACCGGGAGGCCTTCCTGGGCCTTGCCCGGATTCGCGGCATCGAAAGCCATGTGCGCTACGCCGAGGCGTTCGCCGTCACCAAACTCACTCTCGACCTGGGGGACTGAACCTTGCGCGTACTGCTGACCGGACACCAGGGCTACCTGGGCACCGTGATGGCCCCGGTCCTCACGGCAGCCGGACACGAGGTCGTCGGCCTTGACGCCGGCCTGTTCGCCGACTGTGTCCTCGGACCGACGCCCGCGGACCCGTCGGGGCACCGGGTCGACCTGCGCGACATCACGGCCGAACACGTGGCCGGAGTGGACGCCGTGATCCATTTGGCCGCGCTGTCCAACGACCCGCTGGGATCGTTGGCGCCGGACCTCACCTATGACATCAACCACCACGCCTCCGTACGGCTCGCCCGGCTGGCACGCGACGCGGGCGTGCGGCGTTTCCTGTACGCGTCGACCTGCTCGGTCTACGGTGCTGCCGGGGGCGACGAGCTGGTGGCCGAGGACGCCCCGCTGCGTCCGGTGACGCCGTACGCGGAGTCCAAGGTGCGCGTGGAGGACGACCTGCACGCCCTGGCCGACGGCGACTTCACCCCGGTGTACATGCGCAACGCCACCGCCTTCGGCTACTCGCCCCGGCTGCGCGCCGACATCGTGCTGAACAACCTGGTGGGCCACGCGCTCCTGTCCGGGGAGGTCCTCGTGCTCTCCGACGGCACCCCCTGGCGTCCCCTCGTGCACGCGGCCGACATCGCACGGGCCTTCACGGCCGCGCTGGGTGCACCTCAGGAAGCGGTGCACGACCGGGCGTTCAACATCGGCAGCGAGATCAACAACGTCACGGTCGCCGAGATCGCCGAGCAGGTCGCCGAGGCCGTTTCCGGAGCACAGGTGAAGATCACCGGGGAGAACGGCGCCGATCCGCGCTCGTACCGGGTGGACTTCTCCCGGTTCCGCGCCGCGATTCCCGGCTTCGACTGCGAGTGGACGGTGAAGGACGGCGCGCTCGAACTCGCCGACGCCTACCGCAAACACGGGCTGACGCGGGAGGACTTCGAGCGCCGCTTCACCCGCCTCGCCGTACTGCGCGCGGCGTCCGACGCCGGCACCGTCGACGACACCCTGCGGTGGCGCCGATGACCGAGCTCGGCGCAGAGATGCACGCGCTGGTGGAGCGGCTGTACCCGCTGTGCCGCAGCATCACCGGCGACGGTGTGCGCGCCACCCTGGACATCGTGGGCGAGTACGTCCCACTGCAGGTGCACGAGGTGCCGACCGGGACGCAGGTGCTCGACTGGACGGTTCCGCAGGAGTGGAACATCCGGGACGCGTACGTCGTCGACGCCACCGGGCGCCGGGTCGTCGACTTCGCCGCGTCCAGCCTGCACGTGCTCGGCTACAGCGTGCCCGTGTCGGCGACCATGCCGCTGGCCGAGCTGCGCGCACACCTGCACACCCTGCCCGACCACCCGGCCTGGGTGCCGTACCGCACCAGCTACTACAAGCCGGAATGGGGATTCTGCCTGGCCCAGGAAACCCTGGACGCCCTGCCGGACGGCGAGTACGAGGTGCGCATCGACTCCACCCTCGCCGATGGCCACCTCACCTACGCCGAGCACGTGGTCCCCGGGCAGGTCGCCGACGAGGTGATCGTCTCCTGCCACGTCTGCCACCCGTCCCTGGCCAACGACAACCTGGCCGGCATCGCGGTGGCGACGTTCCTGGCTCGGGCGCTGGCCGAGCAGACGCCGTACTACACCTACCGGTTCATCTACGCGCCCGGCACCATCGGGGCGATCACCTGGCTGGCCCGCAACGCCGAGCGGATCGACCGGGTCAAGCACGGGCTCGTGCTGGCCTGCGCCGGCGACCCGGGCCGGCTCACCTACAAACAGAGCAGACGCGGCGACGCGGAGATCGACCGGGTGATACGGCACGTCCTTGCCGCCTCCGAACGCCCGCACCACGTCACCGAGTTCACTCCGTACGGCTACGACGAGCGGCAGTACTGCTCGCCCGGGTTCAACCTCGGCGTGGGCTCGCTCAGCCGGACCCCGTACGCCGGATACCCCGAGTACCACACCTCGGCGGACAACCCGGACTTCGTCTCCCCGGAGGCGATGGCGGACACCCTCGCAGTCTGCCGCGAGGCGTTCGCCGTCCTCGACCGCAACCGGCAGTACACCAACCTCAGCCCGTACGGCGAACCACAGCTGGGCCGACGCGGGTTGTACGACGCGCTCGGCGGCCGCAGCGACACCAAGCAGGCCCAGATGGCCATGCTCTGGGTGCTCAATCTCTCCGACGGCGAGCACAGCCTGCTGGACGTCGCCGAGCGGTCCGGGCTGCCGTTCGACACCGTCGCCGTCGCGGCCGGCGCCCTGCAGGGCGCCGGGCTGATCAAGGCATGACGCCGATGACCACCGAGGGGGAGAAGACGACGACACCGGCGGACCGGGCCAAAGACGCCCGGCGGACCGCCAAGCGGGCCCTCGTCGGTCGGTTGTCCTGGGGACTGGCCGACCAGGCGGCCTCCAGCCTGAGCAACTTCGTGGTGGGCGTCTACGTGGCACGCTCGCTGGGGCTGACCGCGTTCGGCGTGTTCAGCCTGGCCTGGGTGACCTACGGCGTGGTGCTCAACGTCTCCCGCGGCCTTGCCACCGACCCGCTCGTGGTGCGCTTCAGCGGCGTCTCGGACGCGTCCTGGCGCGGGGCGGTGGTCCGGTCCTCAGGCACCGCGCTCAGCGTCGGCGCGGTCATCGGCGTGGCGTGTCTGGCGATCGGCCTTGCCCTCGGCGGTCGCGTGGGGCTCGCGTTCGCCTGCCTCGGCGTCATGCTGCCGGGGCTGCTGCTGCAGGACGCCTGGCGGTTCTCGTTCTTCGCCGCCGGCACCGGGCGAAAGGCGTTCGTCAACGACCTCGTGTGGGGCGTCGCACTCGTCCCGGCCATGGTCGTGGCGGACCGCGTGGGCAGCGTGGCCGCCTTCGTGCTCGCCTGGGGCGCGTCCGCCGCGGTGGCCGCCGCGTACGGCTGCCTCCAGTCCGGCATCCGACCGCGGATGACCGGGGCGCGCGCATGGCTGCGCGAGCAGCGCGATCTCGGCTACCGGTACCTGGTCGAGAACGTCAGCCTCAGTGGCGCGAGCCAGCTGCGCGCGTACGGTCTCGGCGCGATCGTCGGGGTCGGCGCGGTGGGCGCGGTGCGGGGCGCCGAGCTCCTGCTCGGCCCGTTCCTCGCCGTGCTGATGGGCCTTTCGCTGGTCACCGTCCCGGAGGCGGCACGGGTGCTACGGCAGGCCCCGCACCGCCTCGGCGCGTTCTGCCTCGTGCTGGGCGGCGGTCAGGCCGGCGCCGCGCTGCTCTGGGGCGCGGCGCTGAAGCTGATGCCGGACCGGCTCGGAGAGTTGGTGCTCGGCGACGTCTGGCCTTCCGCCTCGCAGCTCATCGTGCCGGTCGCTCTCAGCGTCACGGGCGCGGGCCTCGGCACCGGCGCGGCGGCCGGGCTGCGCGCGCTCGGCGCGGCCCGGCGCAGCCTGCGCTGCCAGCTGTTCGCCTCCGCCTGTTACGTCGGCGGCGGGCTCGGCGGGGCCGTCATCGACGGCACGGTCGGCTCTGCCTGGGGCGTCGCCGCCGCGACCGTCGGCAGCTCGGCCGTGTGGTGGCTGCAGCTGCGGTCAGCCCTGCGCGAGCACCTCCAGAACCCCATCCCCGAAGTGAGGACCTCATGACCGCGCAACCCAGGCTGAGCATCGGCCTGCCCGTGTACAACGGCGAGGAGTACCTGGCCGAGTCGCTCGACGCCCTCCTCGGCCAGACCTACGAGGACTTCGAGCTGGTCATCTCCGACAACGCCTCGACCGACGGGACCCAGGACATCTGCCACAAGTACGCCGCGCAGGACGCGCGCATCCGGTACCTGCGACTGCCCCGGAACATCGGCGCCACGCCGAACCACAACCGGGTGTTCGCCGAGAGCCGCAGCGAACTGTTCAAGTGGGCCTCGCACGACGACCTTTACGCCCGCGATCTGCTGCGGCGGTGTGTCGAGGCGCTGGACGAGCGGCCGGACGTGATCCTCGCACACGCCGACCAGGCGGTCATCGACGGCGACGGCCAGGTGAAGGTCCCGTACGAGTACACGCTCGCGACCGACTCACCGCACCCTCCGGAGCGCTTCCGCAGCATGCTGTTCGAGCCCGGCGGTGACGACTTCTACGGGGTGATCCGGGCCGACGCGCTGCGCCGGGTGAAGCCGATGGACAGCTATCACCACGCGGACCGCACGTTCGTCGCCGAGATCGCTCTGCACGGGCGCTTCCACCAGGTGCCGGAACTCCTGTACTTCCGCCGCGACCACCCCACCCGCGCCGAGCGGGCGAACCCCAGCAAGCGCTCCCGGTGCGTCAACCTGGACCCGCGCCGGGCAGGCCCGCTGCACCCGACGCCCCGGCTGCTCGCCGAGTACGTCTGGGGCTTCGCCTCGGCGATCCGGCGGGCGCCGTTGTCCCAGGCCGACCGGCGCGCCTGCTACCGCCACCTGGCGGCATGGATGACCAGCCGGGTGCGGCCGGGCGCCGGCGAGCGGGTCGAGGACCGGGCCCCGGTCGACCCCGGGCGGTTCGCCGTCTCCGTCGACGCCGTCGTCGCCGGCCGTGAGGGGAGGCAGGCGTGACCGCTGTTCGCATAGGGGTGTTCGGCCTGCTCGGCTCCGGCAACCTCGGCAACGACGGGTCGCTCGAAGCCGTGCTCGGCTACCTCCGCGCCGAGCACCCGGACGCGGTCCTGGACGCGTTGTGCGGCGGACCCGAGGAGGTCGCCGCACGGTTCGGGATCCCCGCGACGCGGCTGCACTGGTACGCCGGGGAGTACCGGACCGCCTCGCGGACCGGCGCGATCGCGGCGAAAGGACTGGGCAAATTCGTCGACGTCGTCCGCACCGCCGCCTGGGTACGCCGGCACGATGTGGTGATCGTGCCGGGCATGGGCGTCCTGGAGGCCACGCTGCCGCTGCGGCCGTGGGGCTTCCCGTACTCGCTGTTCCTGCTCTGCGCGAGTGGCCGGCTGCTCCGCACCCGGGTCGCGCTGGTCAGCGTCGGCGCCGCCGAGATCGGCAGCCGGCCGACCCGGGCCCTGGTGCGCTGGTCGGCCCGGCTGGCCACGTACCGGTCGTACCGGGACGCCCCGTCCCGCGACGCGATGCGGGCGATGGGCGTGGACACCGCGCGCGACAAGGTCTACTTGGACCTCGCGTTCGCCCTGCCGACGCCGGAGGCGGGCGCGCCCTCGGGCTCGCCGGGCCCGGTCTGCGTCGGTGTCATGGACTTCCACGGCAGCAACGACGACCGCGCCCGCGCCGACGAGATCCACCGGCGTTACCTCGACGGGACGATCCGGCTCGTCCGCACGCTGGCCGAGGAGGGCAGACAGGTCCGCCTGCTCACCGGCGACACATGCGACGCGCCCGTGGTCGCCGCGATCCTCGACGCGGTGGACTCGCCGCTGGTCACCGCTGCCGAGCCGTCCTCACTGGCCGACCTGATGAAGGAGATGGCGGCCGCCGACACCGTGGTGGCGACCCGCTACCACAACCTGATCTGCGCGCTGAAGTCCGGCACGCCGACGCTCGCACTCAGCTACGCGGCGAAGAGCGACGCGCTCATGGACAGGATGGGTCTCGGCGCGTACTGCCATCCTGCCCGCGAGGTCGACGCCGACCGGCTGCTCGAGCAGTTCCGGGCCTTGGAGAAGCGCTCGGCGGATCTGCGCCAGACCCTCGCCGAGCGGAACCTCGCCGCAGCCCGGCAACTCGACGACCAGTTCACCGAGTTGAGCGCGACCCTGTTCCCGACGACCGACCACAAGCAGGCCCACGCCCTGCAGGAGGCTCCATGAAAGCGATCGAAGTCCCGGAGATCGCAGGCGCGTTCCTCTTCGAGCCGACACCGTACGCCGACGAACGCGGCTTCTTCTGCCGCACCTTCGACGCCGACGTGGTCCGCTCGGTGGGCCTCGACCCCGACGCCTTCGTTCAGGACAGCCTGTCCCGCTCGGTCCGTGGCGTGCTGCGCGGCCTGCACCTGCGCTCCGGCGCCGGCGAGGCCAAGCTGGTGCGGTGCTCGTACGGGCGCGTCTTCGACGTCGTCGTGGACCTGCGCACGGACTCACCGACCTACCGCAACCGGGCCTTCTTCGAACTGTCCGGCGAGACGCAAGTGACCCTGTACATCCCGGCGGGGTGCGCGCACGGCTTCCAGGCACTGACCGAAACCGCAGACACCTCGTACCGGATCGACCGCCCGCACGATCCGTCCGAGGACGTGACGATCGCCTTCGACGACCCCGAGCTCGCCATTCCCTGGCCGCTGCCGGCCGTATCGATGTCCCAGCGGGACCGGGAGGCACCGAGCCTCGCCGAGGTCCTGAAGCACAACGAAAAGTGAGATCCGCGTGAACACCGAAGACACCGGAGAGCTCATCCTGCCCCGGTCGCGCCAAGCGAACGAGCGGCTGCACGCCATGATCCCCGGGGGCGCCCACACCTACGCCAAAGGCGACGACCAGTACCCCGAGCACCTGGCCCCGGTCATCAGCCACGGCGCCGGCGCCCATGTGTGGGACATCGACGGCAACCGGTACATCGAGTACGGCTCCGGCCTGCGATCGGTCAGCCTCGGCCACGCGCACCCGCGCGTGCTCGAGGCGGTGCGGCGGCAACTCGACCGCGGCAGCAACTTCGTCCGGCCGTCCATCGTGGAGCTCGAGGCCGCGGAACGCTTCCTGGCCACGGTGCCGACCGCCGAGATGGTGAAGTTCGCGAAGAACGGCTCCGACGTCACCACCGCCGCGGTGCGCCTCGCCCGCGCCGTCACCGGACGCCCGCGAGTGGCGATCTGCGGCGACCATCCGTTCTACTCGGTCGATGACTGGTTCATCGGCACCACGCCGATGTCCGCCGGCATTCCGGAGGCGACCACCGAGCTCACCGTGGCGTTCCCGTACGGGGACCTGACCGCCACCGAGGAGCTCCTGAACTGGTATCAGGACGAGGTCGCCTGCCTGATCCTCGAACCTGCCTCCCACACCGAGCCACCGCCCGGATACCTCACCGGACTGCGCGAGTTGGCCGACCGGCACGGCTGCGTACTGATCTTCGACGAGATGATCACGGGCCTGCGCTGGTCCGAGGCCGGCGCCCAGGGCCTGTACGGCGTCGTCCCCGACCTCTCCACCTTCGGCAAGGCGCTGGGCAACGGGTTCGCCGTCTCCGCGCTGGCCGGGCGCCGCGAGCTGATGGAGCGGGGCGGGCTGCGTCACTCCGATGACCGGGTGTTCCTGCTGTCCACCACGCACGGTGCGGAAACGCACTCGCTGGCCGCCGCGATGGCCGTGCAGACCACCTATGTCGAGGAGGGCATCACCGCGCGGCTGCACGCCCTCGGCGAGCGGCTGGCCGCCGGTGTCCGCGACGCCGCGGCGAGCATGGGTGTCGGCGATCACGTCGTCGTCCGGGGCCGGGCCAGCAACCTGGTCTTCGCCACGCTCGACGAGAACCAGCAGCCGTCACAGCAGTACCGCACCCTGTTCCTGCGCCGGCTCCTCGCGGGCGGAGTGCTCGCCCCGTCGTTCGTGGTGAGCAGCGCGCTCAGCGACGCAGACATCGACCGCACCGTCGATGTCGTGGCCCAGGCGTGTGCGGTGTACCGGAAGGCACTGGACGACGCCGACCCCACCCCCTGGCTGGCCGGTCGGCCCGTGAAGCCCGTATTCCGGAGCTTGGCGTGACGTGACGTGGCATCAGCGGCGCTCCCGCCGACCGGCGTCGGCCATCCGGCCGAGCCGCCGGTCGGCAACCCGGTCGACCAGCCACCCGGTCGCCGGGATCACGGCCAGCGCGGTGCACCAGCCGCCGAGGGCGTCGGTCGGGTAGTGCGCTCCCAGGGCGACCTCCGCCCAGCCCATCGCGGCGCCGGCAACCAGCGCCGCGGCGAGCACAAGCAACGTGCCGGCCGTCCTGCCGAGGCCGAGCCGGCCGGTCACGAACAGCGCCACGATGAGGCCGAGCGCGGTGGCGAAGGTGGTGTGCCCGCTCGGATAGGACAGGTTGCCGTCGCCGTGGATGGTGCGTCCCACCAGGGCCTTGAGCAGCCTCGCCGTCCCCACGCTCGCGCCGAGACCGGCAACGACGAACACCGCGGCGCGAGGACGCCGTAGCAGCAGGCAGCCCGTCACGATGGCCACGACCAGCGTCGCCGCTCCGGCGGGCTCGCCCCAGAAGTCCATGACCACAGCGACGTACCGCCACGGCGGCCGCACACTGTCCGCCGTCGGCTTGACGATCCACCTGTCCACGATGCCGGGCTGGCTGTGACCGGCGTACCGGACCCCGATCGCGACGAGCACCAGCGCGGCGAGGCCCGCGATCAGCCCCAGCCGGGCGCGCAGAGACGGGGGCAGAACCGCAGACCCCGGCCGGACGGTCACACGCCCACCGCGACGACGGCGGGGCATTGTCGCCGGACGGCCCCGGTGACCGTAAGTCCGGGCACGACACGGCCTGTGCGCCCCATGAGCGCCGAGGCTCCCGCGGACAGGTCGCAGACACCATCGTTGCGGCCGCCACCGCCACCGCCACCGCCTGGGCCCGCACCCGCGGGCTGCACGGCTGAACCGAGCAAGATGACAAACCCGTCAAACAGGAACTGGGCTGGGCAGCATCCCAGCCCCGCTCCGTCCAGGCGATCCAACGCGAGCCCCCGTCGTATCCGATTCACCCTCACGCGATCACAACTGCCCCATGGACAGCCGCTCCTGGCTTGTACGACTCCGCGGGAGCCGTCAGCATGGCCATCACCCTGGTCAAGGGCGTCGCGATAAGTCTCTACTTGTCACCCTAACCAACAACCCGGCCACGGCAAACGCCGTCGGACAGACACGGAGCGCGAGCCGCGCCCTGTTCGGCACGCTGGCGCTGCAGGGCACCTTGCGACCCTCTGGGGCGTGAACTGCTCACTCGACCAGGCCTGTTGGCGAGCGACCGCTTGCGCCGGTCCATCACGGTTACGTCCGCGGGAGAGATGCATGGGCGGCCACTCGGTGATCTCGCTCTGAGCTATGCGGGAGTTCGGTGGGCAGGCCGGTCTCCACGGATTCTGACTCGATCGGGTGGAGGCGGCCCTCGGCGAGTAGTCCGAGTCCTATGTAGGGGCGGGCCTCGGTCCGTTCGTCGCTCTGCTTGGCCAGGACCGCGGCGACCAGGCGGATCAGGGGCGGTGATCACGGCCGGCAAGGTGAGGCCGGCGATCAGCAGCGGGGTGTGTGATCACGTGGCTGCATGAGAACTGCCAGTCGGCGCCCGACGGGCTGCGGTCGAGGTGAAGCTGGGGCGAGCAGAGGTGTTGTCAGGTCCACCCTCGGATCCGGGTGCCAGGCCGACTGCGTGGGGGCCGCGCCGCTGACAGCATTTTTCTGCCGGGGTGAGCAGGCCCCGGGCCGGCCCAGTTACGAGGAGGACCCCGTGCAGGAAACCATCGCCTGACGCGTGACCGGAGTCAGCGGCATCGCCGCGGCCGCCGCCTTCATCCTCGAAGTGCCCCTGTACTTCGTCTACTCGGGGCCGCCGCCGGACTCCAACGTGCTGGCCCGACTGCTGATCGGAATCCTCGCGCTCGGATTCCTGATCGTCTTCATGACGGCCCTGCGTGAACTCATCAAGAACGTGCGCCCCGACATGGAATGGGCCGGCACGCTCGCCTTCACCTCCGGCCTCGCATACGCGATCGTCACGCTCACCGCCAGCGGCCTGGAGGCAGGAGCCGTGATTGCGACCGACCGCGCGATCGACCCCACCGTCACCGGCAACGGCACCTACATCCTGTACGGGTCGATCTCCCGCATGCTGCTGGCCATGTTCCTCGCCGCGACGGCGTACGCGATCTCCCGAACAGGCCTGCTGCCCCGCTGGACCCATCGCACGGCCTACGTGCTGGCGGGCGTGAACCTCGCTTTCATGCCCTCGCTCTTCTTCGGCAACACCCCGGCCCACTTCTACGCCGCCCACGGCTGGGGAACGACAGCCCTGATGGGCGCGCTGCTCAGCTACCGGGATTCATTCGCAGTGATCCGGCCTTCAGGCCGGGGGAAAGCGAATCTTGTGGGGGCGGCGCGGAGCGTCGCCGTATCGTTCCAGCGGGGCTGGATACGGCTGTTCCGTCCCGGGGTTGTCAGTGTGTGGTGTTAGCGTCCGGATCATGCAGCTTCGGTACGCCTTCAGGTTGTACCCGAACGCCGTCCAGCAGTCCGCGTTGGCGAGGTCGTTCGGGTGCGCTCGTGTCGTGTTCAACGACGCCCTCCGCGCCCGCGAGGATGCCCGTAAGGCTGGCCAGCCGTTCCCGACGGCCGGTGATTTGTCGCGGAAGCTGATCACCGAGGCCAAGCTGAGCAAGGAGCGGTCGTGGCTGGGCGATGTGTCCGCGGTGGTGCTCCAGCAGTCCCTGCGAGACGTCGAGACCGCCTACCGCAACTTCTTCGCCTCGCTCAAGGGTTCCCGCAAGGGCCCCAGGATCGGCCCGCCTCGGTTCAAGTCCCGCAAGGATGCCCGGCAGTCGGTCTGGTTCACCGCGAACGCCCGATGGACGATCACCGATGGCGGGCGTCTGAGCCTGCCGAAGATCGGGGCGGTGAAGGTGAAGTGGTCCCGCGCTCTGCCCACCACCCCCACCTCGGTCACGGTCATCAAGGACGCGGCGGGGCGGTACTTCGCCTCGTTCGTCATCGACACCGACCCCGCTGCCGACGCGATGCGGATGCCCGCAACCGACCGCACCATCGGCATCGACCTCGGGCTGACCCACTTCGCGGTCCTGTCCGACGGCGAGAAGATCGGCTCCCGCGCTTCCTGCGGCGCGCGGAGAAGAAGTTGAAGAAGACCCACAAGGAGCTGTCCCGCAAGCAGAAGGGATCAAGGAACCGCGCCAAGGCCCGCCTCAAGGTCGCCCGCGCCCACGCCGAAGTCGCTGACGCACGCCGTGAGTTCCACCACCAGCTCTCCACCAGGCTGATCTTCGAGAACCAAGGGATCGCCGTGGAAGACCTGTCGGTGGCGGGACTGGCTCGCACCAGGCTGGCCAAGTCCGTCCACGACGCCGGGTGGTCACAGTTCGTGGCCATGTTGGAGTACAAGGCGGCACGGTACGGACGCACCCTGGTGAAGATCGGCCGGTTCGAGCCAACCTCCCAGACCTGCCACGCCTGCGGCACCGTGGACGGACCCAAACCCCTCGATGTCCGGGAATGGACCTGCGCCGCCTGCGGCACGGTCCACGACCGCGACATCAACGCCGCACTCAACGTCAAACAGGCCGCCGGACTGGCGGCATCGGCCTGCGGAGCGCCGGTAAGACCAGGAGCAATCCCGGCACAGCGCGAAGAACCAGGAAGCCACGGATTCCCGACCGGAAACCGTGCCGCGTAGCGGCACGGCAACCATTCGAGAAGGCCAGAATCCTCGGGCTTCAGCCCGAGGTGCAAGTCAATGGCTGCTTGCCTTCGGCATCGCCACCTATCGCAGCGCGGCCCAGCACGAGCGCCTCGCGGGCCCGGGAACAGCGACGCCGACGGCCGCGCGCTGACCAAGGTGCGTCGACGGACTCGACCCCTCCGATGGCGCACCACTCAGGTCCGGCGGGGAGCACAGCGAGCGCTGTCGGCTTTGAACCTTGGGCGGGGGACCGTCCAATGGGCGCGGGAGCACACCGGACAGCCGGCGGTTCAAGCCGACTCATCCGTTCGGCGAATACGGCCCATGCAAATCCTTGGCGATGGGGTACTAGCGATAAACTGGCCGACGGAAACGGCGGATGGGAATCGTCTGTCTTTTTTTTGGGGGGGGGGGGGTAAATAATGCGTGGAATGGCGGCCTACTACCGGAATGAGCACGGGGAGTCCCCGGTGGCGCTTCGTTCCCCCGAGGACGTCGACAACTTGATCGACGAGCTTCTGGCGAGCGACCGTTCGGAGGACATGGCAGTCCTGCACAGCCTGGAACGGCCGCTCATGCCTGCGGGGGTTCCTGATCACGAGTTGATGGTGGGGGCTGACGGAGGCCTCCGGGGCGGAGTTCTCGCCTTCATGGATGACGGAAATTTCGTCTCGCTTGGACCCGGCGGTGGGCGCGGTGAAGTCATTTATTCCATCATGGGGAATGTGGCTGAATTTCCTGAGAGGTCGGAAATTCCCATCATGCTTGTGCGTCAAGCCGTAAAGGAGTTCTTGTCATCCGCGGGGAAGCGTCCGGCGTGTATTGAATGGCAAGTTCCGGAAATTTGGTGAAGGCGACAGATCCCACACACGCCAGCCACGGTGAGCTCGGCCGACGTCGCGTCGGCCGCCTCCTTGTCCCCCGCAGGAGTACCCGGGCGTCAGTGACACGGTCACTCAGAGCACGCCCACCAGCACGATGACCAGGGCGGGCAGTGCGATGAAGACGGTGCCGAGGTAGACGGCGAGGACCCACCGGTGCTCGGAGGCGACGCGGGCGAGGCTCTCGGCGCAGTACAGCGGCACGGGGCGCAGGAGCGGTATCACATAGATCACGACGATCCACGTAGATCACGACGATCGCGAAGAGGTTGTAGATCAGATGCACGAAGGCTGCCTGCAGGCCGATCTTCGCGTCCTGTCCGACGCCTGCGAACGCCGCGAAGACCACCGTGAACGTGGTGCCGAGGTTGGAGCCGACGACGACGGGATACACCTGTGCCGGGGTCAGGATGCCTGCCCCGGCGAAGGGGACCAGCACGGACGTGGTGATGGTCGAGGACTGGGTGACGACGGTTACTCCCATGCCTGACGCCATGGCGAGGTAGGCGTTGCGGCCGACGGCTTGATCAGAACGTCGCGGGCCCTGCCGACCATGAGCAGTTTGAGGAGCCTTCCCAGGTAGCGGACGGCGACCAGGATCAGCGCGGCGCCGATCAGGATGGTGAACAGCGGGCCGAGTGTGCTGCTGACGTGCGAGGTCGCGTGGATCACTCCGTGTTCCACCGGTCTGGTTGCCGCCCGGATGAAGTTGAAGTGGGCCGGGTTCGGCAGCCAGTCTGTGCCGTACAGCGCATTGGTCAACGTCCCGCTGATGTGTTCCAGCGGATGCCAGATCAGCTCGACCGGGAAGAAGATCAGTAGTGCGAGCCAGTTGTAGAAGTCATGCACGGTCGAGGCGCCCAGCGCCCTGCGGAACTCTGTGCGGTCGCCGATGAAGGTCAGTGCGACCAGGCTCGTCGTCACGGTGGTGCCGACGTTCGCGCCCAGAATGATGGGGATCGCGCCCTGAAGGGGCAACGCGCCCGACCCTACGGCGGTGACAGCGATGGCCGTCGTCGTGGTCGACGACTGGATCAGGACCGTACCGAGAACGCCGACGCTCAGCCCGACCCACGGGTGCGCGGCGAAGGCGAACATGGTGTGCGCCGCGTCGGTGCCCAGCCCCGCGAAGCCGCGACTGATGATGCTGACGGCACAGAGCAGCAGGTAGATCAGCCCAGCGACACCGCACCAGCCGAGAGCCTTGGTCCATGCGGGGAGCTGGACGGCTCCGGCGCCGTTCTCGGCCGCGGGAGTCCTGAGCGCCGCGCCGCCGGAGAGGGTTGGCCCGGAGGCGGCACCCCTTTTACGGCTGTTGTCCGGCCCGCTGTCGGAAGAGGCTTCCGCCATGAATCAAGGCTACGAGCTCCTGACGAGGGGCGCGCGTGGCTGAGCGCCGTACGTGTGCAACAGGCGACCGGTGCCGTCAGCGACTGCGGCTTCTCCTGGTCCGACGCCAGGTGGGCCATGGTCGGGCTCGCCGGCCGGGCCTCCGCTACGGGCCCGCACGATCTTGGAGGCCACCGACACCACCCAAGCCAGGTCCCCGTCAGCCATCGCGGCCTGGGCCATCGGTGCGGTGAACACCCGCTGCCACGGGCCGTCGACGGCCGGCCCACATCCGCAGCCGGTTGTAGACGCCCTGCCGGTTTCCGTACTTCTCCGGCAGCTGCACCCACTGGCTTCCGGTCTGGAACTTGAATGCGATCGCGTCGATCACCTCCGGGTGATCCCTCCAGGCGCCACCCCGCACCGGCGTCCGGTCCGGGAGCAACGGCTCGATGGCGCCGCGCCCTCTGCGCATCAGTCAACGACCCACCGGGCCAACAAGCCGAGGATCTGAATGAGACGCCCTAGCGGACGGTGTAGCCACCGTTGGCGAAGATGGTCTGACCGGTGATCCACGATCCGTCCGTGACCAGGCACTTCACGATCGGCACTAGAGCCTGTCTTCAAAGGAGTCAGATCCACATCAGGAGTGATGCGATGGTGAGGGCTGCCTCATACGATTCACGGGTCTTGTCGTAGCGGGTGGCGATGGCCCGGTACTGCTTCAACGCGTTGAAGCAACGCTCGACGACGTTGCGCTGTTTGTAGCGTTCCTTGTCGAAGGCAGGTGGTCTACCGCCGTTGCTGCCGCGTCGGCGGCGGTTGACCTGCTGGTCCGAACGTTCGGGAATGGTGTGCGGGATTCCGTGTTTCCGCAGGTAGCTGCGTATGTGTCGCGTGCTGTATCCCTTGTCGCCCAGGAGATGTTCGGGCCGAGTACGCGGTCGTCCCGGTCCCGTGCGCCGGACTTTGATCCGCGCGAGTACTTGCTCGAACTGGGTGCAATCGTTGACGTTGCCACCCGTGACGAGGAAGCCGAGCGGGCGTCCGCGGCCGTCGCAGGCGAGGTGGATTTTCGTGGTCAGTCCGCCACGGGATCGTCCGAGGGCGTGAGAGTGTGCCGATTCCGCTGGGGCCGCCCTTTTTTACGAGCACCTGCCGCGTGTTGGTGAGCGCGGGCAATCATGGAATCCACCGACACCAGCCAGTCGATGTCCCCGACTGCATCCTTGCGGGCCTGGGCCGCCTCCAGCATCCGCGAGAAGGTCCCATCCAACGCCCACCTGCGGAAACGCGTGTACAACGTCCGCCAGGACCCATACCTCTCGGGCACATCACGCCAGGCCGAACCGGTCCGCAGCTTCCATACGATCCCGTTCAGCACCACCCGGTCATCCCGCCGAGGCCGCCCCGTCTCCGCCCTCGGAAGCAGCCTCGACAGCACATCCCACTCCTCATCCGAGAGCTCATGCCGCCGCACCATGCACTACATGATGCCCCATCAACTCCCTTTGAAGACAGGCCCTAGGAAGCCGTGGCCGCCGGTAACACGGCTGCTGCCGTCGAGGAGTTGAACCGGCACTTCGACAACACCGATCGCTACGTGGGCGAGGCCACCGAACTGCCCCTCGCCCACGACGAGCTCAAGACCGATGAGTTACCCCGGTGATCGCCCCACGGAACGTGCGCCTGATCCGAATCCGGTACTGGCTCAGCTTGCGTGATCTGGTTACTGAGCGTGCGGGCGCCCATGCAGTTGAACTCGGAGAGAGTGGGCTATTCGGTTCGCCTGGTCAGGCGTTACTCGCTCCTGCTCTGGTCGCCGAAGCAGCTCGAAGATGCCTGGCCCCCGATGCACTGGTTGCAGATCTGCCATGCGCGGAACGATGTGGAAGTGCACGTGCGCGAAGCCTTCGGCTTCCGCAAATTGGACGACGTAAGTCTTCGCGCAACCAGTCACGTTCCGGAGCGCCCGGGAGAGCTTGACCTGCCACACCCCTAGGGCGGAAGCCTCAATATCAGTGAGGTCATGAACCGCGGCAACGTGACGCCGTGGCAGCAGCACCAGCCAGCCGGGCACTGCGGTGTTCAGTGCGTGGGCCACCCGCCAGTGCTGGTCAAATGCCACGCACTCGCGTGGCGGAAGGTCGTCGAACTCTGCTTCCTTGCTGCATGCGTAGCAGTCGGGAGTCGTCATGAACTCAGATCGTAGGAGTTTCTCTGTGGAGACGGTCGGCCTCAGTCATTAAGCACTTCAAGGGAACGCTCTTCAAAGGCATTGGAAGCCGGCGCATCCGAACGTCTGGCGCTTGAACATCTTGATTCTGGCGACATGCCGCACCGGCGCCACCGGGGTTCCAGGGCAGGGTGAGGCTGTCCCGTGAGGGAGTCGGAGTGCCGCACCGCCCGGCCGGCGACACGGCGGGGCTATGGCGGGATCGCGGGGGAGCGGGTCTACCGACGGGCGCTCGGTGCGGAAGCAGGAACGAGCTCGCTGGTAGCTGTGGGTGCGCCCGAGTGACACGACCGCCTCCCATACTTCCCAGGCATTGGTGCAGCCCTGGTTCCCGTGGTCGTCCAGATAGGGCTTGAACTCATCCACGACCGCGGGGCGGCCGCGGAAGACTCCGGCGGAGACGGCCAGCCGTTGATCAGGTGGGTGGCCCCAGGTCCGGGCCGGCCCAATACGGGCGATCAGCGGATCGGGAACCTGGGGGCTTGGTGCCCGATTGTGGTGCTTGCCCAAAAAAATCGGAGATTGACAGTTTCGCCTAATCTCATTGGCGATATTATGAAGCCGTGGGACTGGATCACACCTCGTTGACCACTCTCGCCGTCCTCGGCGACGAGCAGCGCCGCCGCATGTTCGACTTCATTCGGCAGGAGCGGCATCCGGTCACGCGCGAGGAGGTGGCCGCGACCCTCGGGATCTCCCGAAAGCTGGCGGCGTTCCACCTGGACAAGCTGGTGACAGCCGGCCTGCTCCGATCGCACTACGAATCCCCTGTGGGGATGATCCACAAGGTTGGCCGCAGGCCCAAGGTCTACGAGCCGATGGCCCAGGCCATCGCGGTGAGCATCCCTGAGCGCCACTACGAAATGCTCGCCGACGTCCTGATCGAGGCCGTCCTGACCGAAGGCGGGGGCGAGTCGGCCCGCGATACCGCGCTTCATGTGGCGTACGAGCGCGGGGAAACCCTGGGCAGCGCCGGGCGGGAACAGGTACGTCCCGGCCTGCTCGGCGCCGAGCAAGGGCTCAGCCTGGCCGCCGACACCCTCGAGAAGTTCGGGTACGAGCCGGAGCGCGCCGCGCCCACCCTGCTGCGGCTGCGCAACTGCCCCTTCCACCCCTTGGCGGCCAAGGCCCCAGAACTGGTCTGCGCCGTCAACCAGGCTTTCCTGGCCGGCTACCTGCACGGCCTCGGAAGTGACAAGACCACAGCGGTGCTCGCCCCACGGCCCGACGCGTGCTGCGTCGAACTCCGCGCGGACGGCGTGGCACAAGGCTCCTCAGGACCCGGAACCGCCTGCGGCCGGTAGCCGGCGAAGAAGCTGCAGCCTGGAAGCATTCTTCCGCGACATGGCGTAAGTGCTCACCGTCGATCGGTGGCCTCTTGCGGTTCGGGCGGAGGAAGCACCGTTTTCATATGCTCACCGGAGCACGCCATGACTACGAAGAGTTATATGCATCGGGCTTTGGCTCGCACGGAACCGGCAGCGCCGATCACCACCACGCCAAGGTCATCCGCATACGATTGGGGGCTGCTGCTGATCAGGCTGACCTTCGGACTGCTGATGGCCGGCCACGGGGCTCAGAAGTTGTTCGGGATTTTCGGGGGTCTGGGCCTGACGGAAACCGGTAAAGGGTTCGCAGCCCTTGGATATCACCCGGGAAAGATCTTCGCCCTGGTGGGGGGTCTGTCCGAATTCCTCGGTGGCCTCGGCCTGGCTGTAGGGCTGTTCACCCCTCTTGCGGCCGCCGCCCTGATCGGGGTGATGATCAATGCCATGGTGACCGTGACCGGTCCCCATGGTCTGTGGGAGACGAGCGGCGGCGTGGAGTACAGCGTCTGCATCGCCGTTGTAGCTCTGGCCGTCGCCATGATCGGTCCCGGCCGGCTGGCCGTCGACCGGTTCTTCCGTTGGGGTGCGGGCGGCTGGGCCGAGGGCGCGTTCGCCCTGGGCCTCGGCGGAATCGCTGCCGTCATCGCGCTGAGTCTCTGAACCTTGGGAGACGAAGGCGCCACGGTGGCCGAAGAACGACTGGCTCACCTGGCGATCACGCGCGAGGCGCTGTTGTCCTTGGTCGGCGAGGACTATGCCGACCAGGGGCAATGCTCCGCCACAGGCGCCAGAGGACCCCGCGGACGAGCCGGCGCCCAATGGCCTGCGTCCAGCACTGCAACTTGCACACGGATACGGGCCGCAGGACCTGGTGGAGACGCTGCGGCCCTGCCTGCGCATCGTCGAAGCACTCGGAGAGATCCTGGACGAAGGCGAACTGTCCCGCCAAGTGCCTGCCACGGCAGGTTAGTTGAAGGGAGATTTCGCGGAGGCCCTGTGACTCCCAGATCCGCGACATTGTGTCGAAAGCGGCTCAGTTCAGCAGTGGTAGGTCACCACCACTGCGATCGCATTTTGAGGCAATCGGTCGAGATAGTCTCCGACTAGCTGGACGTATGGATCGTGTCGCATCGAGTCCCATGCGAGCCAGCGGCCGTCGATGGCCAACAGTGCGTCTGCGGTGACGCTTTCGTTCGCCTTTCGATGGATGAAGGCGTCCTCTCCGACGCCGAAATTTCCGACGGCGTTATCCCCGAAACGGTCTCGCAGATCGTGGTCTGCGAAAAGGGCCTGCACGAGGGGTTGTCTTCTGTATGCATGCCAGGCGGGGCCAGGCACTTGCTCCGAGGCGTGAGGGTCGGCTGCGATAAGGTCATCCAGACCCTGCGCTGTCGGAAAGCCTTGGCTGAACTCTGTCCATTGATTCCACAATTTCTGAGCCGCGGCAGCCGCCTGCAGTTCTGTTCCCTCAAGTCGAGCAGGCCCAGCGGCCCTCCATCGCAGAGACCAGGTGTGAGGGGCCGCAACTCCCCACGCGGGGTTTTCGGATTCCTCACAAGCCGAGGGTCATTCTCATGGCCGACTCGGACCAGGAACTCAAGCTTGGTTGAGCCTACGTCCCACGAATCCCATTCTTCTCCGCCCTTGTCTTGGTCGCTGCTGAGGTCGCGATTCCTGTCGAAGGGTGCCATGGCGGCAGAGATGGCCTGGTTGATGTCAGTCGCTGCACTCGCGTCCATGCATACGATCAACTGCTCGCGGGACACGTAAACTCCAAGTCTGCTACGGCGTCCTGTCCGGAACGGGTCACCGCACGCCGGGCGAACCGATGGGGCCCATGTACGTCCGTGCCGTCAAGGCGGAGAAACGGTTCGTCGTTGAAGAAGCGATGATCGACCATACGGGTATTCTGCCTGCCCTTCCTCGCGGACCTTCGCCTGTAACAGCCGAGCCCTCCTGCCATGATCGTCATCATGGGCATACACATCGCACCCGCCGGGGTGGCCGACTTCCATCAGGTCCTGACTGATCACCCCCGTTACTGGGGCGAACGCGATCTTCGGTCGTTGCACCTTCTCGCGCTGGTGCAGGAGTTCGGTTCCACCTGCTTGGTCGCCCGAGCCGAGGACGGAATCCGCGGGTACATCTTCGGGTTCGTCACCCCAGGCGGAACCGGGTACGTGCATCTGATCGCCACACGGGACGACGCCCGTGGCACCGGTCTCGGACGTCGTCTGTACGCAGCGTTCGCCGAAGCAGCGGAACGGCACGGTGCACAACAGTTGAAGGCCATCACATCAATCGAGAACACCGGCTCAATCGCCTTCCACCGCAGCCTCGGCTTCGACGCGGAGATCGTCGACGACTACAACGGCCCCGGCCTGACTATGGCCGTCTTCCACCGAGATCTGCCGCTCAACGTCTCGTGACCCTCACCAACCTGCCGTCCGTCACTGGCAATCGCTCCCCAGGCCGTAGGTCTTGATGTCGTTCGCTCGACTCCGGGGAGGAGTGAGCGGTTGTCAAGATCGGTCGATGGGAGCCGCACCTACCCAGCGGTGATAGGCGTCGACGTCGACGTTGCTGCCGCACACGATGGTGACGATGTGTCGGCCGGCGAAGCGGTCACGGTCTTCGAGGATCGCCGCGACGCCGAGCGCGGCCGACGGTTCGACGACCAGACCGGCGTGGGTGAGGAGCATCCTCATACCGGCGACGATCGACGACTCCTGGACCAGGACGGCGTCGTCAGCGACCAGGAGGAGGTCGTCCAGGACGGCCGGGATGGGGTACCGGCCGGCGACGCCGTCGGCGATGGTGCTGATCGAGTCGGTGGTGACGACGCGGCGCTGGCGCCAGGAGTGTGTCATCGCCGGTGCGCCGAGCGGCTGGACGCAGATCACCTCGGCCCGGGGTGCCAGGGCCTTCACCACATGCCCCACACCGGTGGCCAGCGCCCCGCCGCCGAGAGCGATCAGGACGGCGTCGAACGACGCCACAGTGTCCACCAGTTCCAGGCCGATGGTCGCCGCGCCCTCGCAGGTCTCGATGTCCAGGCTGTCCTCGACCAGCCTGATGCCCTCGTACTGAGCGATCGCCGCCGCCCGCTCGCGCGCCATCTCGTGGTCGCCGTCCACCAGTTCCAGTTTGGCGCCCAGCGCCCGGACACGCTCCAGCTTGGTCACCGTCGCGAAGCGGGATGCCACGACGGTGACGTCGAGCCCCCGGCCGCGACCGGACCAGGCGAGGGCTTGGCCAAGGTTGCCCGCGCTGGCGCACACCACGGCTCGCGTGCCTCTGTCAGCGAGCAGGTTCGCTACTACCTCGGTGCCACGGGCCTTGAAACTGCGGACCGGGTTCGCCGTCTCGAGCTTGATGCTCACCGTGCACCCGAGGTCGGGCTCCAGGGCCTCGCAGCGGTACAGCGGGGTGTCGAGAAAGAGCGGGTCGATCACCTGGCGAGCCGCCCGGATCCGAGCCATGTCGAGGCGTGTCTCCTGCACGACATAGCAGGCTAGTGCCGCAGGTCGGTTCTACTCGAGTAATTTTCCATTCCCGTGGGTCAGCTGGGGCGGTTCACGCGGCACTGAGATCGGGTGGTTCGACCGCTGGGCTCCCGTTTCGGCGGCACGTCGGCCAGATGGTGACTCCCGTAGGCACGTCGAAGCGACTGCCACTGAGACGAGACGTGGATCGCCACACGAGCTCGTTGGTTCCGGCGATCTGTCCGGAGGTCGTTTGCCGGGCAGTCTTGCTCCCCGTCCCACTGGTTCCGTCAGGGGCCTGTGCTCTTCAGTGGTGCCAGGTCTGTCCTCTCGACGGACCTCATCAGCGTGAACCTGTCGCGCATTTCGTTGCGGCGGCCGCGGTCCATGGCCAGGTTGACCAGTTCGTGCGGGTCGTCCTGGAGGTCGTAGAGCTCATGGTCGCAGTCGTCGAAGTCGGCGTCCGGGCCGAAGAGCATCTTCGTGGGTTCGGGGATCTCGGGCCGGTCGGCGGGCAGGCCGCCGCCGACGCCGAAGTAACGGGCGTACTTGTAGCGGCCGTCGAACATGCCGCGCACCGCGTAGCGGGTCTGCTGGATCTGCCGCGTGTGCACCGAGTCATGCGCGAAGAGCACGTAGTCGCGCACCTTCGCCGCTGGATCGCTGAGTATCGGGGAGAGGTCCTTGCCGCGGAAGGAGGGGGCGGGAGCGGCCCCGGCCAGCGCGCAGATGGTGCTCGCGAGGTCCACGTGCGAGGCGAGCGAGTCGGTGGTGCTGCCAGGGCGGGTGAGGCCGGTTGCCTTCACGTAGCAGGGGACGCGCATGATCTCGTCGTAGACGAAGGGGCCCTTGGAGCGCAGGCCGTGGGAGCCGCACATGTCGCCGTGGTCGGAGGTGAAGATGATGACGGTGTCGTTCCAGCCGCCGGACTCCTCCAGGGCGCCGAGGACGGTGCCGAGGCTTTCGTCGCCCAGCTGGTGGAGCCTGACGTAGTAGTCGAGCTGCCGCAGCCAGGACTTCTTGTCCTTTGGTTCGATGCGCCCCCACAGGCTGTTCTGCTGGTCGTGCCGCCACTGCCGCTGGGTGTCCGGTTTCGTGTGGAGGTCGTCGTCGAAGTTCTCGGGGAGCTCGTCGAAGATCTCGTCGTAGGCGTCCTCGAAGGGCGGGATCGCCTGGCCGCGCCCCCAGTCGTCGGCGTCCAGGAAACTCCGGACGAACTCCAGCATCCTCGGGTTGGCCCGCTGGTACTCCGGCTGGTCGATCGGGTACCACATCACGTCGTGCGGGTTGACGAGCGCTACGGTCAGGAACCACGGCTCCTGCGAACCGGCGTTGTGCCGGAGCCAGTTGGCCGCGTTGGCGGCGATGACGGGGTCGAAGTGCACGCCGGTGCCGGCCATGCCCATGAAATGGTGGTCGTTGCCGTCCCAGTCGCCGTATCCGTACGCCTCCATGTCGGGCCGCGTGGATCGGGACAGGTGCCACTTGCCGATGTAGGAGGTGCCGTAGCCGGCCTTGCGCAGGGCGGTGCCGATGGTTGGGACCGTGGTGGGCAGTTCGGGCTGCCAGGGGAAGATCACGTTCTCGGCGACCTGGTGCTGGGTCACGTACTGCCCGGTCATCATGGTCGCGCGGGAGGGGGAGCAAGGGGCTGAGTGAGTCCAGTAGTTGGTGAACTCCAGGCCCTCGGCGAGCAGCCGCTCGCGCCAGGGCAGCCGGACCTGTGGCGGTAGCCAGCCGCGCTGACGCTCCTGGTCGGAGACGACGAGCAGGATGTTGGGCTTCTTCTTCACGAGGGTGCCTTTCGGTAGGGGCGGTACGGGTTGCGTGGCCGGTACGGGCTTCGGTGTGTGGGCCGGTACGGCACGTGTCAGTGCGCCGGGGCCGTGGCGCCGCCGGTCGCGGGTGTGCGGCCGTGCCGCATGAATGCCGCGATCAGCAGGGCGCCCCCCGCAGCGCAGGCGGCGGTGAGCAGGGCGAGAACGAAGCCGGACTCCGCGTGGACGGCGGGGTGCCCGTCGTGGCCGCCGGTGAGGAGATGGGCGGCGAGTACGGCACCGAACACGGTCACACCGGTGGCGTTGCCGAGGTTGTTGGCGACGCCCATCATTCCGGCGCTCACGGCGGTGTGCGTGGCGGGCACGGCCTCGATCACCAGGTTCGACGCGGAGACGAAGAAGAACCCGAACCCGACGCCCTGCAGGACTGCCGCGAGGAAGAACTGCCAGGCGGCGGTGTGCAGAAGAGCCACGCACAGCGAGCTCGCCGTCAGTGCCGACGCGGCGACCAGCAGGGCCGTACGGGGCGCACGATGCCGGGCCAACAGGCCGCCCAGCGGTCCGCACACCGACGCCAGCACCCCCTGCGGCACCAGGAACAGCGCCACCCCCATCGCACCGAGGCCGAGTCCGTATCCCGCCGACTCGGGGGACTGCACGAGCAGCGGGATGAGATAGCCGTAGCCGCCGATGGCGAACGCGCCGCCGTACGTGGCCAGCAACGTCCAGCGCAGTGCGGGCCCGGTCAACAGCCGCAGGTCGACGAGGGGTTCCTCGGCACGCAGTTCGACCCGTACGAAGAGGGCGAGGAGTCCGGCAGCTACGGTGAAGCAGGACAGAGTGGAGGGGGACAGCCACCCCCAGGCTCTGCCCTGGCCCACCGCCAGCAGCAGGGCTCCGACGCCCGAACCGAGCAGCAGCCCGCCCGCGCCATCGATCCGCCGCCGCAGCCGCACCGTCGACTCGGGAAGCACCAGCAGCACGACCGGGGCGAGCACCGCCGCGTAGAGCAGGCAGAACCAGAAGACTGCCCGGAACCCGAAGGCGCTGACGAGCGCACCGCCGATCAGCGGACCCGCGAGGGAACTGAGCCCGAGCCCTGTCGTGATGGCGCCCATGGCCACGGGTACGGCACGCGCCGGCAGGATGTCGCGGATCAGCCCGTACGCCGCTGGGGCCACGACCATGCACACGCCCTGCAGTGCGCGGCCGATGAGCAGTATCGGGAAGGACGGAGCCAGCGCACAGACCGCAGAGCCCGCCATGAACGCGACGGCGGCGTAGAGGATCACCGCTTTTTGCCGATGACATCGGCGACCTTGCCGAGCATCGGCTGTGCCACTACGCCCATCAGGCTCGTGACCGTCAGAGCCCAGCCGATGGACGGGGTGTCGAACTCTGCCTGCATGGCCTGCAACGCCGGGTAGATCAGGGTGATTTCGAGCGCGGCGATCTCGGTGAGCAGGACGAGAGGCACCAGGAGCAGGACGTAGAAGGCGGTCGGCCTGCCTTCGAGTCGCCTCGCGCCGCGCGAGGAGGGAAGTGCGGCGGGGGCTGTGTCCGGGTCGGACGGTGAAGCGTCGCGCATGAGTGACTCCTGAATGCGGGCGACCAAGCGCTTGTTTGGTGAAAGTGGTGCCGGCTCGGCCGCGGAAGGAGGTCGGGGTGAGGCGTCTGTTCTAACGCAGTTGCGTTAGACGGGCAAGACTTGCATCATGGCGACCGTGCGAACCCCGACGACGAGCACCCGAGTCCGGCTCATCGAAGTGGCGGAACGGCTCTATGCCGAGCGCGGCCTCAACGCCGTGTCCTCCCGAGAGATCGCCGCGGCGGCCGAGCAGCGCAACACCTCGGCCGTCGCCTACCACTTCGGCACCAAGCGCGCCCTGATCGACGCGATCTACGCCCACCGCCTTGCCCCGGCGTCCGAGGAGCAACTGCGCCTGCTCGCCGGGCTCGACGAGCAGGAGCGAGGCCACGACCTGCGCTCTCTCGTGGCGATCCTCGTCCACTCGATGACAGGCCGGCTCGGCACCCCGGAGGAACCCGGCTGGTTCCTCCGCTTCGTCGCCAACGCCCTGTACGTGCACGAGATCGCCCCCTTCGACCTCACCGCCCAGGAGTGGACCCGCGGCGTGCACGCCCTGCGCAGCCGGATCGACGCGTGCATGGCCGACCTGCCCGCCGAAGTCCGTGCCCAGCGCTGGGACTTCCTGATCGGCTTACTGCTGCACACCCTCGCCCAGCAAGAGCACCTGCTCCAGCTGCACGGCGAGGCACCCAGCGGCCTCGCCACCCGGGACCTGCTCGCGGCCGGCCTCGTCGACTCGGCCGTCGCCCTGCTGAGCGCACCCGTCTCCCCGGCCACCCGCCACCTTCTCGCCGGGCCGGCAGGAACGGCCGCCACGCCCTCGTCATAGGGAGCTGGCGTGAGTTGATTCGGTACGGCGTGAGGCGTTTCGCGTACCAGGTGGTGCATACGGCAAGACGGCTGCGGGTGCGTCTCGGCGTGCTGTCGGACAGAGGTGACAGCAGACTTGAGCCGCCGGTCCTGACCGAGGCCGAGCGGCAGGGGTCGAGCAACCGGGTCAAGCGCCGGACGACCGCGCAGGGTCCGGTCCTTCGAGGGAGGATCGTGCCGACCTGCGGGGGTGGCAGGCCGATCGGGGGGCGCCGGGCCCGGTTCGGGGGCGACCGGGGCCCCAAAGATTTCGTCCAGCCGCTGGGGGAGGGGCGGGAGATCGGTCCGGAAGACCTGGCGCACATCTCGCCGTACCCGACCGAACGCATCGACCGGTTCGGTGAGTGCTCCACGCATGCTCCACGCACGAGCTCGGCATCCAGCACGAGGCGTACGACCCCACACTGGACGCGGATTTCACCCGGCTCCGCGACCGTGATTCGACAGCATGCGGCTCCCGCCGGGCAGCAGCCTGCATCGCCCGTGGATCAGGATGACGGGAACCATGAGGCCCTACGTCGACGGCTGCTCGCCCTGCCACGACTGCCACAGCGCGGCGTAAGCGCCGTTCGAGGCCACGAGGTCGTCGTGGGGGCCGAGTTCGGTGATGCGGCCGCCTTCCATCACGGCGATCCGGTCGGCGTCATGGGCGGTTTGCAGGCGGTGCGCGATGGCGATGACGGTGCGCCCTTCGAGGACAGCGGCCAGCGCGCGTTCGGTGTGGCGTGCGGTGCGCGGGTCGAGGAGTGCGGTGGCCTCGTCGAGTATCAGCGTGTGTGGATCGGCCAACACCACACGTGCCAGGGCGAGTTGCTGTGCCTGCGCGCCGTCGAGCCGATGCCCTGCAGCGCCCAGATCGGTGTCCAGGCCGTCCGGCAGATCATCGGCCCACTCGGCACCGACGGCCGCCAGGGCGGCGTGGAGTTCAGAATCAGTGGCGCCCTGCGCCCCGATCAGCAGATTGTCGCGGACCGTGCCGAGGAAGACGTGGTGTTCCTGGGTGATCAGGACGACCTGTCGGCGCAGCAGTTCGGGACGGAGGCCGCGGATCGGGGCCCCGCCGACCGTCGCCGTTCCGGTGCGTGGCGCGTCGATGCCCGCGAGCAGCCTGCTCAGGGTGGACTTGCCCGCACCGGAAGGGCCGACGATCGCCAGCCGTTCGCCCACCTTCACGGTCAGGTCGACGCCGTGCAGTACATCGCCGCCGTCGTCGTAGGCATAGTGCACGCCGGCCACCTCGATGCGGTTGTCGGCGGGAGCACTGGAGGTGCCGGCGGGTACCTGGGGTATCTGTCCCAGCCCCTCGACCCGGGCGAAGGAGGCGCTGCTGGCCTGCAGTTGCTCCAGACGCTGCAGGATCGTGTCCAGCGGGGCAGACAGTTGCCGCAGATACACCGCGGAAGCGACCACCGCACCCAGGCTCATGGCGCCGTGGTCGCGCAGCACGCCGCCGACGAGCAGCACGCCGACCACCGGAAAGACGTAAGAGACGTCCACGGACGGGAGGAGCACGCTGCGCAGCAACAGCGTCCGCATCCGCGTGCGCCGGCACCTCTCGATCGCCTCCCGGCACGCGGTGAGGCGTCGCTGCTGCAAGCCGAAGGCCTCGATGGTGCGCGCGCCGGAGGCCGTGGTCGCCACAAGCTCCGCGAGCACCGAATTGGCGGCTCCCTCAGCGAGATAGGCGCAGCGCGCCCGGTGCAGGTACCAGCGGCCGGCGAACCAGATGCCGCTCAGCCCCACCACCGCACAGGCGCCGAGCAGCGGGTCAAGAGCAAAGACCGCGCCGAGGATGAACAACGCCTGCACCGCGGCGATGAGCACGTCCGGCCCGATGTCGCGCAGAGTGACGGCGACAGACGCGACATCGGTGCTGCCACGGGTGGTCACATCGCCCGTTCCGGCGCGCTCCACGACGGATGCCGGCAGCGCGAGCACGCGGTCGACGAACCGCTCACGCACCCGCGCCGAAGTCCGCTCGCCGAAACGGTCCCCCACCAACCGGGCGTACCGCGTGAGCACCAACTGCGCTGCCGCACATACGACGATGGCGAGCGCGAACCGGTCCACGGCCGTCGTACCACCGCCCGCCTTGACCGCGTCGATGATCCCGCCGAGCAGCCACGGGCCGACGAGGCCGGCGCCGGCTGCCAGCGCGTTGAGGGCGATCAGGGTGGCGAAGGCGCGTCGATCGAGACGAATCAGCTCAAGCGTCGCACGGCGTAGATGAGACGGCTCGGCGACGGGCAGTGGGCCGGCCGTCGCGCACGGCACGCAGCCCGGCCGCGACAGCCGCTTCGGTGTGCGCGTCGAGTGACGAGGTGGGCTCGGCTGTCATCAGTACCTCGGGATCGGCCAGCAGCGCCCGTACCAGGCGGATACGCTGCCGCTGGCCGCCGGAGAGGTTGCGGCCCTGCGCATCGATGGGCGAGTCGAGCCCGCCGCGCAGGCCCAGCACGATGTCGTCCGCCATGGCCGCGCGGACGGCGCGGGCGAGGGCCGCCTCGTCCTGTTCCCGACGACCCGCGACCACTTCGCGCAGTGTGCCGGCGAACAGTTCGGCCTCGCTGTCTGCGACCAGGATGCCGTCGCGGACCTGCTCAAGGACGATGTCGTCGAGCCGTACCGCGCCCCGGGTCGCCGCCGTGTCGGTGAACCGTCCGAGGCGCTCGATCACGGCCGCGGCCTGCGAGGGCCGGGCGCTGACCAGCGCGGTCAGCTTCCCGGGCGCCACCTCGACGCCGGAGGCCGGATCACACAGCACGGACGTCGGCCCGGGCGCGTCCACGCCTGCCGTGGGGTCGGCCACGCCGGGCTCCAGGTCGAGGAAGCGCAGCAGACGCCGTGCGGCGACCAGTCCACGGCTGAGATCGGAGCCGCCCTCGATGAAGAACGACACCGGCACCACGAGAACCGCGACATACCCATAGACGGCCACCAAATCCCCGACGCTGATGGCCCCTTGAGCAGCCATTCGGGCCGCGAGCCAGGTGACCACGGCAAGGAACAGCATGGGCAGACCGACGCCGAAGGCACCGATCCAACTGGTCACCGCCGCGACCCGGTACCCCTGCGCCTTCAGCGCTTGCGAGTCAAGGCGGTAACGCTCGGCGTACACCTGCTTGCCACCAAGACCACCCAGGACGCGCAGTCCTGCGACGATGTCCCCGAACCGGGCCGTGAGCCCACCCTGCTGCTCCCGGTAAGCCATCTGGACCCCCTGCAACCGGCCCAGCAACGGCCCGACCAACAGCGCGAGCAGCGGCACACCCAGCAGCACGACCACGGCGAGCAGCCAGGAGACGGAGAGCAAAAACGCGGCGACGACGGCGTAAGCAAACACAGCGCCGACCCCGGGGCCGGTGACGGTCAACGTGTTCGCCATCGCCGCGGCATCACCGAACCCGATCGTGACCACCTCTCCGGCCTGGACCCGGCGCGGCAGCACAGCCCCCAGCCGCGTCGCGTGCTCCACCACGACCTGCACCGTACGAAAGGCGCCATCCAACCGAACCTTGGTCATCGTGCGGTGCCGCATGATGGCCAGCCAGGCATTCACCACCCCCACGGCCAGCAGCACCGCGCACCAACCCGCCAGCGCACCCAAATGCCCCGGCTCCAGCCCGTCATCGACCGCGCGGGAGAGCACAAAAGGAGGCAGCGTCAAACCGACCATCCAAACACTGCCCAACACCGCCCCGACACCGCACCGGCCACGCTGACAGGTGACCAGCCACCACAGATACCAGCCAGGGCCGCGCCGATCCGGAATCCCCGGAGCAATGGATGTATCGGTCATCCACCGCACCCTACGGGGGGATCCACCACCCTTCCAGGGTGCCGGTCGCTCCATCCAGCAGGGCCGTCACCATGACCAGGCTCGCATGGTCTCTCGGGGCCTATCGCGCTCGCCGAATTGGCCGGGACCCTCAGGGCAGTCTCAAGCAATGGGCATGGCGGGTATGGATAACCGCTCTGCCCCTTCTCAGGTCTGGGTTTGGTTCCCATCGCGGCGGCATGGGCCAGGAGTATTGGCTACGCTGCCGGGGTGAAGCTGGTGGTGCGGGTGAAGCTGCTGCCAACGCCCGTGCAGGCGGCGGCACTTGAGGCGACCCTGCACGCCTGCAACGAGGCCGCCACATGGGCCGCCTCCGTCGCCTTCGAGACGAAGGCACAACGTCCGCTTCAGCTGCGCAAGCACACCTATGCCGAGATCCGCCTGCGGTGGGGGCTGGGCGCTCAGGCTGCCCAGCACGCGATCAAGAAGACCTGTGACGCCTACACGACCTTGAAGGCGAACCTGCGGGCGGGACGTTACGGACGGCCCGGTTCCAGGCAGCACACTCGCGCCGCGGGCAAGCCCATCGCCTTCCGGCCCCAGGCGGCGCAGCCATACGACGACCGGATGCTGTCCTGGCAGCACCAGACATGCACGGTATCGATCTGGACCACCACCGGACGGCTGAAGAACGTCGCGTTCACCGGGCAGGCCGACCAGCTCAAGGTCCTGGCGGCGCACCGGCGGGGCGAGTCCGACCTGGTGTACCAGGGCGGGAAATGGTTCCTGATCGCCACCTGCGACATCGACGAAACGACCCCGAACACTCACCCGGCCGGCTTCCTCGGTGTCGACCTGGGCATCGTGAACATCGCGGTCACCTCCGACGGGACACGGCACTGCGGTCGCCGCATCAACCGCAAGCGGAACAACGACCGCAAGCTGCGCTCCAAGCTGCAGAAAAAGAACACCAAGTCCGCCAAGCGGCGGGCGAAGAAGCACGCCGGCAAGGAAGCCCGCCGTGCCAAGGACATCAACCACAAGATTTCGAAGCGGATCGTGGCGGAGGCTGAACGCACCGGTCGCGGGATCGCCCTGGAACAACTCACGGGCATCCGCGAGCGGGCACGGCTGAGAAAGCCCCAACGCACCACGCTCCACTCCTGGCCCTTCGCCCAGCTCGGCTCCTTCATCGCCTACAAGGCGAAAAAGGCCGGAGTGCCGATCATGTATGTCGATCCGGCCTACACCAGCCAGGAATGCTCGCAGTGCCACCACACCGCACGCCACAACCGGCCTTCCCAGGCCGTTTTCGCGTGCCGGGTCTGCGGATTCGTTGATCACGCAGACCACAACGCGTCCCACAACATCCGCCGACGCGGCTGGATGGCGTGGGTCTGCGGGGCCCAGTCAACGGCCCCCGAACTCACCCTCATCGCGTGAGTCCCGGACGCAGCCGAACCCATCACAGCCAGTGATGGATTCGAGTAGCAAACCCCGTCGCTCACGACCGGGTAGTTGACGTGAGGCTTGGGTACAGCGAACTCTGTCACCCGCCCTACAGGCAAGTCAGTTCAGATGTCCCCCGATCGTCAGACCCCAAGCACGTACGGTGCAACCAGCAGACGCGGCGGCCGCCCGTGCCGGCCGGTTGACGTCAGTTCATCCGGCATCCGGCTCGGCGGTCTGGGCGTCCAGTACGGCCCAGACGGTCTTGCCGTCATCGCGGAAACGAACTCCCCAGCTTTTGGCGAGTGTTGCGCAGATGTGCAGTCCGCGTCCGCCTTCGTCCGTCGCCTTGGCGTGGCGGGGGTAGGGGGCGGTGAGCGCGGCGTCGTCGATTTCGCACGTCAGCGTTGTTTCCCCTCTGATTAGGCGGAGGGTGATCGGGGGAGCGCCGTATCGGATTGCGTTGGTGACCAGTTCACTGACGACCAGTTCGGCGCTGAACGGGTCGACGTCGAGGCCCCATTCCTGAAGGCGTGTCTGTGTCTGTTCCCGGGCCGGTCTGGCCGACTGGAGTTCGGGCGGCACATTCCACTCGGCGAGCTCGTCCGGGGGCAGGTGCCGGGTGCGCGCGACGAGCAGGACACGGTCAGGTGCCAGAAGGCGTTCGACGTCGTCTGCCATCTGCTGCGGTCCGCGATCCGGATGCGCGAGAGCAGCGGCCAGGCCACCTCGGGTGGGGCCTTGCGCGCGGGTGGCCGCGGGGGAGGCGAGGCAGACCGTGCTCCCCTCAGGCAGGACGAGGCTGGTGGAGGCGAACGGGGGGCCTTCTTCTCCCAGGAGCGGCCCTTCCTGCAGGGGGGCGGTGTCCACGGTGCCGTCCGGGCGGACGATCGTGAACATCGAGCGGCCGGCCCGTGCGGCATCGAGCCGCCCGCTGACGGGGTCGTGGATGGCGATGGTGCAGTGCACGGTGGGTTCGTCGGTGCTTCCCTGCGCGTATTTTCGCTCGCGGGCGAGGCGCAGGACGGTGGAATGCAGCCGGGCCAGGAGTTCGTGCGGGTCGAGGTCCAGGGTGGTCAGGGCCTGGGCCGCGGTCCGCAGGCGGCTCATGGTGGCGACCGCGCTCAGGCCCGGGTTCTCGACCTTCCCCACGATCAGCGCGAGGCGGGAGCCGGGCAGAGGCAGAGCGTCGAACCACGATCCGGCGCCGCTGCCGCCCGCGTGGTGGCGCTGGGCGATCTCGGCGGCCCGTTGGGTCTGCCGTTCCTGCCCGCTGGGCCAGCTTTGCAGCGCGGTCATGACGACGTGCTCGCGTGTGAAGCGCAGCGCGTTCTCCAGACTGATCGCGGCGCGCGTGGTGATGCCCTTCGCCAGGTCCACGTCCTCGGGAGTGAAGGGTTCGCTGCCGCGCCGGCGCTCGAAGGCGACCGCCCCGAGGATCTGGCCCCGTGCCGACAGCGGCGCCACAAGCCGCGGCCCGTAGGGGGTGTCGTCCGCGTCGGCGCCGTCCGGTTCGGACACCGGCAGGATGGTGACAGTCGACGGCAGCTTCGGGCCGAACAGTTCGGGCAGCAGAGCCGAACCCGTCGGTGGCGGCGGGTAGCCGGCCCCGGTACTGCCCGCCGCAGCGCAGCGCAACAGCAACTCGTCGTCGTGAGCCGACAGTTCAGGCGTCCTGCCCTGCAGGACGGCATCGGTGAGTGCCACGATTGCACTGTCGGCGAAGTCCGGCACCGTGACGTCCACCAGCTCGCCGGCCGTGCGTTCCACGTCGAGGGTGCGCCCGATCAGCTCGCGGGCCCTGTGCAGCAGGCGCAGGCGGGCCTGGGCGTGCTCGCGCGCGCTCACGTCCACCGTCGTCGCGACCAGTCCCAGGGTGCGGCCCGCCCTGCTGCGCACGCGATAGATCGACACCGAGAAGATGTGCTCGCGTTCGGGGTCGGTGGGTGGCCGGCTCCGAAGGAGAACGTCGCGGGCCGGCTCGCCGGAGACGAGGACCTCACGGAGCATGCTCTCTTCGATCCGCACGCCCATGGCCGCGTACGCCTCCGTGGCCGGGAGCCCGATGATGTCCCCCAGAGGGATGCCACGCATCCCGATGGCCGAGGGGTTGACCCGTACGACCCGCAGCTGGGGGTCGAGGAAGTGCAGACCGACATCCGCCTGGGTGAACACGGCGTCCAGGATCACCTCGGCCAGACCCGGCAGGTTCTCGTCCCCGCCCATCCCTCCTTCTCCGTCGTCGTCCCTTTCCTGCCACACACCCCAGGTCCGTTCGCGGGATTCCGGCGCGAGCGGCCCGATGCGCCACGACCGCCCCTGCGTGGTCGTGGCGCCGACGACGTCGAACACGCTGCGTCCCAGGACGTGGGCCGCCGGACGGCCGAAGAGGTCTTCCGCCGCGACGCTCCACTCGACGACCCGGCCGTGATCGTCCACGGTGAGGAGCGGCTCATCGTGAGCGGGCATCAGCACCCTCACCAGTTCGTGTCGGCATCACTGTCCACGGGTCGGTCCACAGCCACGAATGCGGCAGCCCTGAATGCGGTGTGGCCCGCACCCGGTGTGCCGCGGACTGCTGGGCACGGGCTGCTGATCCCCATGCTTGGCCCGCACCACGCCGCGCGCCCGGCGGCAGACGGTCTGTGTGGGCCGTCCGGGTGACTCCAGGGGGCATCCGAGGGAGGGTGGCCACCCCGCTGACGCGGCACGGGCGGGGCGGCCGGGCAAAAGCAGATCGGCGGGGTCGAGCAGCCGGTTCTGAAGGTCACGGACGACGGCAACTGCGGAGACCGTGAAGGCCTGAGGAGGCGAATGTGATGTCAGTCGTTGTCGTTGTAGAAGGTGATGCCGCGCCAGTCGGTGACGCACGAGCTGCTCAGGAAGATCCATCCGATCGCGCTGTCGCGGACGACGATCGCCGGGTTCGGCCCGTTCGTCGTGAAGCGGTACATCACCGTGGAGCCCGGGTTGCCCGCCACATCGCGCAGTGAACCGTCGCTGTACGCGCTGGTCGTGTAGTAGTTGTAGTACGCCGTGCAGGCCGGATCGACCGTGATCGCGGTGCCGTCCGTGGCCGCGTGCGCGGCGGCATTGAAGTTGCGGCCGACCGTCCGGCGGTGCGAGATGTCGTCCTTGATCGCGTCGCTGCATGACTCCGAGACGGATGCGGTCGGGCTGGAGCCGAGGGCGCCGGGCGGGATCCAGCCGCAGATGTTGTTGCCGCCCCAGCTGCGCCCGTAGTGGTAGTCGCTGGGGTTGGTCTGGTGGACGTCGAAGGATGAGCCGGCCATGGCGGTGCCGACCCAGTAGCCGCACGGCTTGTTCTGCAGCCAGGTGCCGGCGGGGACCGTGCCGGAGTTGTTGCACACCGCTGGTTTGGGGGAGTTCGGTTGGACGGTGTACCTGTTCACGTTCGCCTGAGAGGTGGCGGGCAGCAGGGCCACGACCGCGGCCGTCACGGCGAGCACGGTGGCGGCGCGGATGCGTGGCCGCAGGGGCGTGGCTGTCTTGGTCGTCACTGCATCTCCTTCGTGGGGACGGGCGATGTGGCGGGATGGTGCGGTCGGGGCAGGTCAGCGGTTGCGGGCGCAGTTGCGGATCCGTGTTGCTCCGCCCGGCACTGCTGCTGGCCGTCTGTCGTCCGCGGTGTCCTCGGCCCGCTTGGGCTCCCGGCTGGTCACGAGGCTCCTTCGGACAGCGGCAACGGGCTGGCCGGCGACGGCACCGCCCCGCGACCGCCGGGACCCGGTGCCGCGCCACGAGATGTTGCGTCACCACACCGCGCGGTCGGCAGGAAATGCGGTCGATCAGGCAGAGCTGTGCAGCCTGCCCGTTCAGCGGGAGAAGCTGATGATCTGCGCGCTGCCCGGGGCCACGGTGACGGTCGATGTGCCGGCGCCGACGTGCACCGGTGTGCTCCGCGGTGTCCGGTCCGCGGTTCCCGAGGGGGTCATCTTGGCGCCGCCGAGGGTGATGGCGCCGGCGTCCACTGAGGAGAGGCCGCCGGGGGCTGAGCTGACGAGGGTCGTGGCGCGGGCGGTGTGGATGCCGCGGGGGAGTTTGATCGTGACCGTGTCGTCGGTGGCGTCCGCCGCGGCCGGGTCCTGGACGTTGATGAGGACGACGTGAAGCTTGCCGTTGCCATTCTCGATCCCGTAGGCACGCAGTTCACCGAGGGTGTCGTCGGGCAGTGCGAGGTCGACGAAGTGGCCCTTCGGGAGCCGGCGGAAGGTCCACAGGCCGTAATAGAGGGGCGAGGCGGAGAGCTGATGGGCGTCGAGCTGGGCCTGGTCGGTGGCGCAGAAGGCGCCGTAGTAACGGTACGAGATGGGGTAGTCGGTCGAGTCCCGGGGTTTGAAGTCGCCGCAGATCGCTGCGGTGTTGGTGTGGAACAGGAGTCGGCTGACGCCGTTCTGGGATGTTTCGAGGAGGTGGTCCAGCGCCCACAGGGAAGAGCCGTAGGCGTCGCTCACGCCGGGCTGGCCGCTGCAGGAGGCGCTGTTGGACTCGTTGAGTGTCATCGGCACGGTGTGGTGCAGGCGGTCGCCGACGGCCTTGATGCCCTGGAGCTTGGTCCGGGCCTTGAGGTAGGTGTCGGGCGACATGAGCTGGGCCATGGTGGTGGTCGAGGTGCCGCAGTGGCTGCCGGCGTACAGGTGCGAGGCCATTTCGGCCAGGGTCCGCCGCGGGGCGTCGGGGCCGTCGGCGAGCGCGGCGTCGGCGAAGCCGTCGATGACGGAGTTGGTGAGTGCCGTATTGGCCGACGGGCCGGTCATCTTCAGGTGTGCGTGCGGCAGTGCGGCGTCGATCTCGGCCTGGTAGTGCTTGACGGTCGACCACATTTCGGCGGGGGTGAGCGTGGTGACGTTGTCGTACTCGTTCCCCACCTCTACGGAGAGCAGGTCGTCGCCGAGGGTGGCGTGGGCGGCCTTCACCTCACCCACCACCTGGTCCATCGTGACCTGCGGCGCCGGGTCCTTCGCGGGATTCTTCAGTTCTGCCGGGTCGATCAGGGACTTCAGCGGCATGCCCAGCGTGACTTTCCAGCCGGTCGCGTCCAGCAGCTGCTTGAGGCCGTCGAGGTCCGACTGGTCGACGGTGCCGCCGATGGCCTGCGCCGGGGCGGAGGTGTCGGCGGCGGCGCCGAACGCGGGCCACACGAGGTCCATCGAGTAGCCCCCGAGGCGCAGCACGCCGTGCGGGCCAAGGGTCTTGAGCCGCTCGGCGAGCAGGTCCTCGGTGAGGTAGCCATGGGCGAAGTCCGCGGACTCGACGGAGAAGCCCTGCATGCCGCTGTCGAAGGTGGCCCGTGAGGGCGAGCCGGTGGCGTCCAGGGCGAAGGGTGTCGCCGACAGGGCCGAGGTGTCGGGTGCCGGGGCGGCGTCGGCCTGTCCCGTACAAGCGAGCAGGGCGACGGCCGATGTCAGGACCGCCGTGCGGGCGAGCGTTGACGGCGCGGGGCGAAGGCGCATGGCTGGGGCTCCTTGGACGGGGGCGGACGCCTCGACGAACAAGATCCACTGAGTAAACGTTTTCTCGTTGGCGGACCCTCCCGCGTCGTCGCGTTCCGTGTCAACGGCTGCGACGGAATTGGCGATCGTGAAAGGCGCGGCTCAGGCCCGGGTGGCCGCGCCCGTGGATGCCCGCATCACGAGCTCGGTCGGCAGCCGCACCGTGCCGTGCCGGCCGGCCCGTTCCAACTGCTCGCGCAGCAGAGCCCAGGCGTGCCGGCCCACCTCCTCGGTCGGCAGTCGTACGGTCGTCAGCGGCGGTGCGAGGAATTCGGCGACCGGAATGTCGTCGAACCCGGCCAGCGATATGTCCCCCGGCACGTCGAGGCCCTGTTCGCGCAGCCGGGCCAGCGCACCGATCGCCACCAGGTCGTTGAAGGCGATGACGCCGCTCACCCCCGCTGCCAGCAATGCGGGCAGGGCGCGATGGCCGTCGTCGCTGGTGGAGCCGGCCTGCACCACGCTGCGCGGGAGCCGCAGGGAGGCGGTGGTGTCCTCGAAGGCGCGCTGGCGCTCGGCGTTCGACCAGGACGTCGGAGGGCCGGCGAGGTAGCCGAGGTGCCGGTGCCCGAGCCCGGCGAGGTGGTGCACGACCGCGGTCATGCCGGCGTACGAGTCCACGCCGGCCGAGCTCATCGACAGGTCGCCGACCTCGCGGTTGGTGCACACCATCGGGGTTGCCACGAGTTGCGCCAGGTCCTCGAGCGGTAGCCGCGGCGAGCAGAGCACCAAGCCGTCGCAGTGCAGGGCGAGTTCCTGGATCAGCGTCCGCTCCTCGTCTTGACTCTCCTTGGCGTCGGCGACCAGCAGCCGGTGGTCCTGGGCGCCGGTGGCGTCGGCCAGCCCGCGCAGCAGCTCGGAGAACGAGGGGTTGCCCAGATCGGGCACCACGACGCCGATGAGCCGGGTGACGCCGGCCTTGAGGCTGCGCGCGGTGCCGCTGGGCCGGTAGTTGAGTTCAGCAGCCGCGAGCCGTACCCGGTGCACGAGTTCGGGGTCCGCCACACGCCTGCCGTTGAGGACTCGCGAAACAGTCGCCGTCGACACCTGTGCCACACGGGCGACGTCCACGACAGTCGGCTTGCGTATCACCTGGGCCATGCGAGGACCTTAGACGATGCAAAGGGGTTGACCCGCCGTCGGCCGGGTCCCTACAGTCCACGCCGAGCGTTTGCAAGCATGGTCTGCATTCACATATATGTCCTCAGTATTGCGAGGAGCCTCCTGGTGCCGAATCTCGACGGCGTGCTGTTCTTTCCCGTCACCCCCTTCGACGCGGCCGGCGAGGTCGACACCTCCGCCCTGGCGAAGCACGTCAGAGCCGGTCTGGCGGCAGGCCCCGGCGGCGTGTTCGCGGCCTGCGGAACCGGCGAGTTCCACGCCCTGGAGCCACAGGAGTACGCCGAGGTCCTACGCGTCACCGTCGAGGTCACAGCCGGGCAGGTGCCGGTCTACGCCGGCACCGGCGGGCCGCTGCCGCTCGCCCGGCAGTTCGCCCGAGCAGCCCGCGACGCCGGCGCGGACGGCCTGCTCCTGCTGCCGCCGTACCTGGTCAAATCGCCCGCCGCGGGCCTGGTCGCGTACGTCGACTCCGTCGCAGCCGCCACAGAGTTGCCGCTCGTGGTCTACCACCGCGACAACGCCCGCTTCGACTGCGCCTCGGCAGTGGACGTCGCCCGGCTGCCTCACGTCGCCGGGTTCAAGGACGGCGTGGGCGACCTCGGTGACCTCTCCCGAATCCTCTCCGCAGTCCGCGACGAACTGCGCGGCGGCGACAAACCGTTCCAGTTCTTCAACGGCCTCCCCACGGCGGAGGCCACGGTCGCCGCCTACCGCGGACTCGGCGTCGAGCTGTACTCCTCAGCGGTCTTCTGCTTCGCCCCGGAGATCTCGCTCGCCTTCTACCACGCGGTGCGCGACGCCGACCACGAGCTGGTCGATGCCCTGCTGACGCGGTTCTTCCACCCGCTCGTCAGCCTGCGGGAGAAAGTTCCGGGCTATGCGATCTCCCTGGTGAAGGCCGGCGTACGACAGCGCGGGCTCGACGTCGGCGGTGTCCGGCCGCCGCTCGTCGACCCGGCTCCCGAGCATCTCGACGAGCTGCGCCGGATCACCGAGGCCGGGCTGGCCGTGTGCGACGAGGCGGGTGCGCGATGACCGACCGGCTGCGCATCACCGGCATCACCGTCACTCCGGTCGCCTTCCGCGACCCGCCGCTGCTCAACGCAGTGGGCGTTCATGAGCCCTACGCGCTGCGGGCGATCGTCGAGATCACCACCGATCAGGGTCTCACCGGCCTGGGCGAGACCTACGCCGACGAGGGCCACCTGCGCCGCCTCGGCCGGGCGGCCCGCGCACTCACCGGCATGGACGTGTACGCGCTCGGCCCCATGTATCAGCGGATCGCGGCCGGACTCGCCGGCGACACCGGGGCGGACGGCCACGGCCTCACCGGAATGATCACCTCCAGCTCGACGGTCGACCGGGTCTTCTCGCCGTTCGAGGTCGCCTGCCTGGACATCCAGGGCAAGGCGGTCGGCAGGCCCGTGTCCGACCTGCTGGGCGGCGCGGTCCGCGACGAAGTGCCCTTCAGCGCCTACCTCTTCTACAAGTGGGCGGCCCATCCCGGGGAAGAGCCCGATGTGTGGGGGGAGGCGCTCGACACCGACGGTATCGTCGCCCAGGCCCGCCGCATGATCGACGCATACGGCTTCACCGCCATCAAGCTCAAAGGCGGCGTCCTGCCGCCCGAGAAGGAGATCGAGGCCGTACACGCCCTGCGAGCGGAGTTTCCCGGCCATCCGCTGCGCCTGGACCCCAACGCCGCCTGGTCCGTGCCCACATCGCTCAAGGTCGCTGCCGAACTCGACGGAGTCCTGGAGTACCTGGAGGACCCGACACCCGGTCAAAAAGGCATGGCAGAGGTGGCTCGCTCCTCACCCATGCCGCTGGCCACCAACATGTGCGTCGTCGCCTTCGATGAACTGCCGCAGAGCGTCGCCCAGGACGCGGTACAGGTGGTGCTCTCCGACCACCACTACTGGGGCGGGCTGCACCGCACGAAGCTGCTGTCCGGAATCTGCGAGACATTCGGCCTCGGCCTGTCCATGCACTCCAACTCGCACCTCGGCATCAGCCTTGCGGCGATGACCCACCTGGCCGCCGCGACTCCCCATCTCAGCTACGCCTGCGACACGCACTGGCCCTGGAAGGACGAGGACGTCATCCAGCCGGGCGTCTTCACCTTCGCCGACGGTGCGGTACGGGTGCCGCGCACCCCGGGCCTCGGGATCGAGCTCGACCGCGACGCGCTGGCCCGGTTGCACGAGCAGTACCTGGCGTGCGGACTGCGCAACAGGGACGACACCGGTTACATGCAACGGCTCCACCCCGGATACCGGCTCCGCTCGCCACGCTGGTAGGCGACGGCCTCCTCAAAAGGAGTTCTCATGGCATGGCTCGACTGGACAGCCCTCGCCGGTTACTTCCTGGTGATGCTGTTGATAGGTGTCTGGTCGCACCGCCGCATCAGCGGCGTCGGCGACTACTTCACCGGCGGCGGCAAGATGCCGTGGTGGCTGTCCGGCATCTCCCACCACATGTCCGGCTACAGCGCGGCGGTGTTCGTCGCGTACGCGGCCGTCGCCTACAGCTACGGGATCACCGTCTACTTCTGGGCCTTCGTGCCGCTGGCGCTGGCCACCGGCGTCGGCGCCTTCCTCTTCGCGCCGCGCTGGAACCGGCTGCGGTCCCGCTTCAACGTGGTCTCCCCGCTGGAATACCTGGCCAAGCGCTACAACGTCCCGACCCAGCAGGCGCTCGCCTGGAGCGGCGCGTTGCTGAAGGTCTTCGACGTCGCCGCCAAGTGGGCATCGGTGGCGATCCTGCTCAACGTCTTCACCGGCGTGCCGATGGCCACCGGCATCCTCATCACCGGCGTCGTCACCCTGCTGTACTGCACAGTCGGCGGGCTGTGGGCCGACGCCCTCACCGACTTCGGGCAGTTCGTCATCCAGGGCGTCGCGGCGCTGGCCATGCTCATCGCTGTGATCGTCAAGCTCGGAGGGTTCGCCGGCCTCGGCTCGATGTGGGACAAGCTGCCCGAGGGACACACACACCCGCTGGTGGGGCAGTGGACCGCCGGCTTCCTGACCGCGTACATCGTCATCAAGCTCTTCGAGTACAACGGCGGCATGTGGAACCTGGCCCAGCGCTACATGGCCACCGACTCCGCCCGCTCCGCCCGCCGTTCGGCCGGCCTCTCCGCCGTCCTCTACCTGATCTGGCCGGCTGTACTGCTGTTCCCGTCCGTCGCAGCCGGGGTACTGATGCCGCACGTCGCCGACCCGCAACAGGTGTACGCGCTGATGGCGAAGGCATATCTGCCCGCAGGGCTCGTCGGCCTCACGCTCGCCGGCATGTTCTCGCACACCATGGCGATGGCCTCGTCCGACGCCAACGCCATCTCGGCCGTCATCACCCGTGACATCCTGCCGGTCGTCTCCCGCCGGGCCCGCACGATGAGCACCCAGGCGGGGCTGCTGGCCGCCCGCGTGTGCACAGTCGTCTTCGTGTCGGTCAGCATGATCGTGGCGATCGAGGCCGACCACTTCGGCGGTGTCCTCGGCATCATCGTGGCACTGGTCGCGGCCGTCATGGGGCCGATCTCCATCCCCATGCTCCTCGGCCTGCTGCCGGCCTTCCGGCGCTGCGGCCCGATCGCGGCGCTCAGCTCGTGGGCACTCGGTCTGGGAGCGTATTTCCTCCTCAAGTACGGCATCGAACCGGCCGACCAGACATGGCTCGTGGCCACGCCGCTGGTCACCTCTCTCGTCGTGTACATGGGGTTCGGTCTGCTCAAGCCCGAGCCGAACGACGAGGCCGACGCGATCGTTGCCGCGGTGTCCTCCGACGGTCCCGCGGGAGCCGCCGTTCAGGCGCCCACGCCCACCGCAGCGACCGCCGACTGACCCTCGCAGCGGGCGCGGCCCGTCGGCTGGGTGCCTCAGATGCGGTACCCAGCCGACGGATCGGCGCCCACCCACCCCCTTGCTTGATCTAGGTACGGCTCCGCCCGTGGGCGTGGCCTGCGAGCGAAGGAGCGGCATGGAACGGCACCGCGCACGTCCCTGGCGTACGGCACGAGCGCTCGCGTGTGCCCTCGCTCTGGCCGCCGCAGCAGCCGCGCCCGGAACGGCGGCACAGGCAGTCGCACCCGTGCCGGCAACTGCCCCGGCCCAAGGCGGCCGGATCCCCGACCACTTCGTGGGACTCAGCATCGAATGGTCCCTGGTCGAGCGGTACCTGAACCCCTCCGCCCGGCCGGCCTTCGTCAACCTGCTGCGCAACCTGCACACCGGAATCCTCCGCATCGGTGGTTCCTCACAGGACCAGATGCCCTTCGACGCGACGGCCGTCAACACCAACCGGGTGATCACGCCGGAGGATCTGGCGTATGTGCGGTCCACCCTGGACGCCGCCGGCAAGGTGGCTCACGACAGTCACGGCAAGCCTCGCTGGGGCGCCGTCCTCGGCACAGCCATGTCCCCGCCGACCGACGCCAGGCCCTGGGTCGGCCCGGAGCACGCCAGGACGTTCCTCACCCAGGGGGTCGAACCGGCGTTCCCGGGCAAAGCCGCAAAGGACATCGCCGGCATCGAGCTCGGGAACGAGCCGGACCTGTCCTACGGCGCCGATCTCGACCGCTACCTCGGCGACCTGGCCACTTACGCGGACCCGTCCGTCTCCGGCCCTTTCCCTGTCATCGCCCCCAACACCAGCGAGGACATCCTCCCCTGGACGACCCTCGCCGACCCGACCGCCGCCACCCGTTACCTCCACGACTGGCCGCAGATCCTGGACACCGCGGCCCCGTTCATGTCACCGCGGGCCGGCGCCTTCGGCGCGTGGGCCTCCGACCACTTCTATCCGCTGGCCCGCACCTGCGCCAACAAGCCGTACCGCTGCGCCAGCACCACCTCCCTGCTCTCCGACGAGCACCTGGCGAGCCTCGACTACGAGGTCTACATCCACGCCGACGAGGCGGCCGAGCACGGCCTCGGCTACCGGTTGGAGGAGACCGGCACAGCGGCCAACCGCGGTGCGGCCGGCGTCAGCGACGTCGCCGCCTCCGCCACGTACGCCCTGTCCCTGATGTTCCACACCGCCTGCCCGCGCCCGCCGGACCGGCCGGAGGCGAACGCAAGCTGCACCACCGCCGCCACGGGCGTCAATTTCCACAACGCCGAGGTTCGCGCCTTCTTCCACCCCGAGGAAGGCAACGCCTACTACAACGCGATCGACTACGACCCCACCGAGACGATGGGAGCGCCCAGAGCCGCCCCGCTCTACTACGCGATGCTGCTGTTCGCCCGCTTCGCGCAAGGCACTTGGGACCTGCGCCCGGCAACGGTCACCACTGCAGGCGCACAGGACCGCACGCCCGAGGCCTGGCGGCTGACCACCGGGTCCGGCGAACACCGCCTCTTCGTCATCAACAAGGCCGACCATCCGGTGCGTGTCACCGTGCCGTTGAAGGGAGCGCAGGCCGAGATCTCCCGCATGACCCCGTACGATCCCGACGGCGCAGGCCGAACCCTCGACGCTCCACAGGTGCGCATCGACGGACGGTACGTCGCCGACGACGGTACCTGGCCCGGCTTTCACCCGGCTGTGTTGCCGACCACCGGAAATCGGACGGCCCTGACCCTGGCGGCGGGCGAAGCCGCCGTCGTCACCTCGTCGACTCGGCCATGACGCAGGCCGTCGCATCCCGCGCCACGCGGTACCCCCACGACTTGGGCAACCATGCGTCCGCGCAGGTGCGAGTGCGCCGCGCCGACGTTCAGTGAACAGCAAGCCGGTGGCGAGGAGGGCGACGCCCGATGCGATCAGGGTGATGCCGGCGACTTCGAACCGCCTCGACGGCCCGCACAGAACCGACGTCGCCACCGTCCTCGCATGGCGCCGCGCCGCGGAGCCTCAGCGGACCAGCTGATGCAGACGCCGAGCAGCGGTGAGCAGTTTGTGCCGTTACCCACTTTTGGGTGACGGGGCAGGGAAGCGGTCCGGACCACGGGCGTCGATGCGTTGCGGGGGAGGGGCTGTGACGGCAATCCGGTCGATTCGGTAGGTAGATGGACGTTACATGCGAGAGTGTCAGAAATGTGTCTGAACTGTAACGGCCTTCACGCCTTACTCACATCTGGCGGCGACTGAGGCACGTTGTGGGTCCTCGGCCATCGGGCCGGGATCAGCACACAACGGACCTGCGGCGCACAAGCCGGGAACAGGTCCGCGAGTTCGAAATGAGGGGCATTCATGTCCGCTTTCATGTCCGTCGCCGCCCGTCGTGCGGGTGCCGCCGTTCTGGCGGCAGGCGCGCTGGTCGGCACCTTCGCGGCATCGGCTTCCGCCGACCCGGCGGCGCGTTCGCACCGCGAGTACGTCGAGATCAGCGGAGTGCAGTACAACGCGCCCGGTTGGGACAACCGCAGCTACCGCTCGCTGAACAGCGAATGGGTCGACGTCACCAACACCTCCCGCCGCGCGGTGAACCTCGACGGATGGACGCTGTCGGGCAGGGACGGTCACACCTACACCTTCCACCACTACCGTCTGGGAGGCCGCTCCACCGTCCGCGTTCACACGGGATCCGGCCACGACACCTACCGTGACGTCTACCAGGACCGGCGTAATCACGTCTGGGACAACCGCTCCGACACGGCCACCCTGCGCGACGACCGCAACTGGAAGGTCGACACCTACTCATGGGGCGGCGACCGTGACCGCTACGACCGCGACCGCCGCTGGGGCAACGACCGCGACCGCCACGACCGCCGCGACTACCGCGACGGCGGTCACGGCCACGGTGGGCGCCGCTGAACTGAGATGACGGGAAGCGCGGGCCGAGCTGTCCGTGCCTCCATGCCGGGGTCTTGAGAGGTGTGCCCGCAGATCGCCGTCTGCGGGCACACCTCTTCGTGTGAGACGGTCCTGCGTCGCACCTGGCGCCCGGCCTCCGCTCCTGGCGACGCTGCGTCAGGGAGTCGGTGGCCGACCGGAGTCCGCGACAGGCATACGGCGCCCGGCGCTCCTCGAGTCACGCGCGACCTGACCCGTCGCGTTGAGTGATCACGGCGCGTGCAGCTGAGACTCTCTCCGCTTCGCCGGCCCGAGCGAACAAATGCATGCTCGTCGTCCGGCTCATGGTGCGGCCGTGTAACCCGCGAACGCAGCCGGTTAGGATCACGGCATGGCCCTGACCCTGAGCGACGTGGACCGGTTCGAGGCTGCCAGGCCCCGTCTCGAAGCCATCGCCTACCGCATGCTCGGCTCGGCGAGCGAGGCGGAGGACGCGGTACAGGAGACCTATCTGCGTTGGCAGGCCGCCGACGTCGAGCGCATCGAGGTCCCTGAGGCCTGGCTGACCAAGGCGCTCACCAACCTCTGCCTCAACCAGCTCACCTCGGCCCGTGCGCGCCGGGAGACCTACACCGGCCAGTGGCTGCCCGAACCGCTGCTCGAAGGGGACCCGATGATGGGCCCGGCGGAGACGGCCGAGCAGCGCGAGTCGGTGTCGTACGCCGTGCTGGTTCTTCTGGAGCGGCTCTCGCCCAACGAGCGTGCGGTGTACGTGTTGCGCGAGGCGTTCGCGTACTCCCACCGGGAGATTGCCGAGATCCTGGACCTGAGCGAGGCGGCCAGCCAGCAGATCTTCCATCGCGCGAAGAAGCATGTGGCGCAGGGCAGGGCGCGGGCAGCTTCCGGCGGGACGGGGATCGAGGTTGACCAGGCGGCCGCGCGCCGTGTCGTCGAGGAGTTCCTCGCCGCGGCGACCAGCGGTGAGACCCAGCCGCTGATCGAGCTGCTCACCTCGGACGCCATCGCGGTCGGCGACGGCGGCGGGAAGGTGCCGGCCCGGGCCAGGGCTTTCGAGGGCGCGCTGGCGGTGGCGAAGTTCCTGCGCGGGTTGTTCAAGCCGGCCCAGGCCAAGCGGGATCTGGCAGGCGGTTCGCCCGACCTCTACGCCACCACCGCGAACGGCGGCCCCGCGGTCGTCGCTGTGGTCGACGGGCGGGTCTTCGGCATCATGTGCCTGGAGCAGACGCGGGAAGGCATCGTCGCGGTCCGTAGCCAGGTCAATCCGGACAAGCTGGAGCGCGCGACGGAGCGCTGGGCGGCGGGCGGTTTCGGTACTCCGGTCCTGGCCAAAGCTCTCTGACTTCTTATGTGACGCAGGTCACACCTCTCTCCTGTCAGGAATCGGCGGGCTGCCCGGTTCAAGATGCGTGACCGGGCCAGAAGGCGCCGGACCAGTGCAGACAGGAGCAGGAAATGCAGCACCGCATCATCGTCCTCGGCGCCGGCTACTCCGGAGCGATCGCGGCCGGCCGGCTCGCCAAGCGGCTGCGCCGCGAGGACGTCGCCATCACCCTCGTCAACGCCGAACCGGACTTCGTCGAGCGGGTCCGGATGCACCAGCTGGCCGTGGGCCAGGACCTGAAGCCACGCCCGCTGCGCGAGATGTTCGCGGGCACGGGCGTCGAAGTGAACCTCGCGAAGGCCACGTCGATCGACGTGGACCGCAAGACCATCGACGTGGAGAGCGCCGACGGCTCGGCGCAACTGCCGTACGACACCCTCGTCTACGCCCTCGGCAGCGGCCACGACGACAACGGCGTCCCTGGCGTCGCCGAGTACGCCCACCAGGTCGCGAGCCGCCCCGGCGCGCTCCGGTTGCGAGAGCGCTTGGCCGGGCTCTCCCAGGGTGAGACGGTGGTCGTCGTGGGTGGCGGCCTGACCGGCCTGGAGTTCGCCACGGAGGTCGCGGAGACCCGCCCGGACCTCGACGTCGCGCTCGCCGCGCGCGGCGAACTGGGCGACTGGCTCTCCCCGAAGGGCCGCGCGCACCTGCGCAAGGTCACCGACGGGCTCGGCATCACGGTGTACGAGAACGCCGCGGTGACCCGAGTCGAGGCGGACCGGGTCACGACCGCGGACGGCCGGACCATCCCCGCTGCCGTCACCGTGTGGACCACGGGCTTCGCGGTCCACGCGCTGGCCGCGGCCACCAGCCTCGAACTCGCGGACACCGGCCGGATCGTGGTCGACGCGACGATGCGCTCGGTCTCGCACCCGGACGTGTACGCGGTCGGCGACGCCGGCCACGCCCTGGGCGCCGGTGACAAGCCACTGCGCATGTCCTGCGCCTCGGGCACCCCGATGGCCTGGCAGGCCGCCGACTCCATCGCGGCGCGCCTGACGGGCGGCAAGCTTCCGAACGCCCCGCTGCGCTATTTCAACCAGTGCATCTCGCTGGGCCGCAAGGAGGGCCTGATCCAGTTCGTCACCGCTGACGACCGCTCCGTGGACCGCGCCCTGACCGGCCGTTTCGCGGCCCGCTACAAGGAGCTGGTCTGCAAGGGCGCGGCCTGGGGCGTCGCCAATCCGACGATGGGCATTCCGGTACGACGGCGGCGGGTGGCGGCCGACCTGGTTGCGCCGGAGGGGGCGGCACGGATGACGGCGTGAAGCGCGTACTCATCTCACTGCGGAACAACGACCTGCAGCGACGCTTCCCGCACTTGATCGCCCCCTCATCCGCGCCGCTCAGGTCGCCCTCAAGCCCACTGACCGAAGAGACACCGTCCAACTGAGACCTGTCCGGGCGATCACACTGCGGTGACACGTCAAGGTCCCGCTCCCCGGCAGGCCGAGGCCGGCAGCGTGCCAACTGATCGACGTAGGATCAGTCTTGCCTCGCGTTGGAAGGTGGTCTGTCCATGCCCGTGCCGAGCCTGCTCGCGGTATTCGCTCACCCCGACGACGAGTCGTTGTCAGCCGGCGGAGTGCTCGCGCGTCACGCAGCTGCGGGCGCGCCCACCGCAGTCGTCACCGCAACCTGGGCCGCGGACACCGAGCGGGCCGCGGAGTTGGCCGAGGCACTGCGGATCCTCGGCGCCGGCAAACCGCGGATGCTCGGCTACGCCGATGCGCGCGTTCCGCAATCGGCACCGGGCTGCCGGCGGCTCTGCGATGCACCGCTCGACGAGGCCGTGCAGCGGTTGGTGGCACACATCCGTGACTTCCGCCCGGACGTCATCGTCACCCACGATGCCTATGGCGGCCTGCCCGGTCACCCGGATCACGTGCACACCCATCGCGTGACCATGCTCGCGGCTCAAGCCGCCGGGCTGGGACAGCTGTACCCGGACACCGGCGCCCCCTGGCAGCCACGTGCCCTCTACCTGGCCACGCACCCGCACTCAGCCGTTTCGGCGCTGAGAGACGTGATCGGTGCTCGCAAAACGGTGTACAGCGTTCCGGACGAACAGGTCACCGCGACGGTCGACGTCAGCCCTTGGATGGAGCAGAAGATCGCCGCAGTGCTGGCGCACCGCTCCGAGGTGGAGCGGGGAGCCCTTCCGGGGGTGATCGCCGGTCTTCCGCCGGATGCCCGGAAGCGGCTGTTCGCCACCGAGTGGTACATCCGCCACGATCTCGTCACTGCAGCATCGACCCAGCCGGAACTGACCACTTGACCGGAGACGGCCGTCGAAGGGCCCGCCGCAAGCAGAGGGGCCCTTCGACGGTCGTGGTCTCAGCTCGACGCCTACCCCGACGTTGTTGCTGGGGTAGGCGATCGATGCCGATGCGGCCGGAGGAGCAGAGGGCGGGGGCATGGAAGCCCCTTGGATCGGCACCGCTCAGTGGTCACCGGTCGGTGGGTCGTCGCGGGTCCTGCGCCGGCTTTCCGTGAGCGCCTGTTCGAGCTGCTCCTGTGCTCGCCGTTCGATGCCCTCACTGTCGTGCAGCATCTCGTCCATCTCCGTCGCTGTGAGCCGGGCAGGCGGCGAACTCTCGTCGGTGAGGCGTTCATAGAGCCAGGCACAGGCCCGGCCTTCGTCGGTGAAGGTCTCCAGTGCCTCGCGTCTGCCGCGTTCGTGGACTCCCACGATCCACTCGCCCTCGCGTTGAGCCAGGTAGTAGCCCTCAAGCGAAGGGTGGCCGCCCGGACAGCCGGGGATCTCGTAGTGGGCATCGGGAACCCCGGCTGCCCGCAGCGCCTCGCAGAGCTGGTAACGGTCCACGGAACCAGTCTCCCACCGGGGGCGATCAGTACGAGGTGTGCGCCAGTTGTCGCAGCCGGGAAGCTACGAGGTCGCGAGCCGCACAAGGGTCCCGTTGCGCACCAGGTCCAGCACCGAGGTGCGCTCAATCTTCGGGCAGTACGAGCTCGATGTCACGTACTGGACGCCCAGGCCGGGCTGCTCGAACGCCGGGGCGATCGGCCCTGCGCACACCTTGAAGTCCTTCGTCACCTTGTACAGGTAGTAGTTGTACGGGTGGCGCGGATCGGCGGTGTTGAGGCTGGACGGCGGGATGCTCCGCTTCCCGTACTTGGTGCCGGCGGGGGCCAGGTAGCGACCTGCCTCATTGCCCAAGCGGTCGACCTTCTGACCCACGTGGAGCTCGAGTTCGGCGGCGATCGGCTTTCCCTGGGAGTCCTTCGCGTAGCCGTCGGCGTCCGGGTAGCGCCAGTCGCCCTGGCCGGTGTCGGCAGCCGGGTTCCACCACCGGTTCAGGAACTGGGTCGCGGTGAGATGGCCGAGGCGTTCGTAGCGGTGGAGGGTGCGCGCCACCAGCCCATGGGTCGGCAGATGATTCGGGCCGAGCCGCCAGTCGGCGCAGAAGTAGTCCGGGCGCAGAGGGTACGGAATGGGGTCCGGTACCAGGCCTCGGCAGACGTACGGCCGGTACGTGTCACCGGCGGCCGTTGCGGCCGTCGCGGCTGGTGCCGCCTGGGCGGCGGGAGCGCCGAGAAACAGCGAGCCCAGCAGGCCAGCCGTGGCGGCAAGCCCGGCACACCGTCGTGGTGATGTCACTACAACTCCTGGTGATCGTCTCTGGTGCGCCGTCACCGTGCGGGGTGGCACGGCGAAAGAGGCCGTGCGGATCAGCTACGGAAGGACGGATGGCGACGTGCGGAAGATCACTCAAGCCAATGGGGAGGGTGAGAGGGAGTGACGGCGCGGGTGATGCGCCCGAAAGAGTGCGTGCCGCGCCCCAATGGGCGATGACGCTGCGCGTGTGTACAGATGGGACGCGGCGATGCACGCGCCGAGACGGCGTTGCGCCCTATGCACGCAGTGGACACACACTCCTCCCATTCCCGGCGGGGCCGGTGCTTGATGTGCTGTGAAGGTCCGAGCACCGCACCCCTTGTTGGGAGGAGGACATCGTGAAAGGTCTGTCCAACACCCTTGCTCAGGAGACAAGTTCAGCGTCAGCGGGTGGACTGCTGCTGGCGAGGCGCCGGATCACGGCCGCGCGGGAGCGCGGGATGACGCCGTCGGACGGCGGCGGTTCCGGCCGTAGCGACGGCAACGACTGAGCGCGGGAACGTCGCCACGACGTTTGGGGCGATCGCCGAGTGCCTGAGCGGCGACACGTTCGCCGCCCAGGTGCTGCACCGCGACTCGCTGCACACGAGAGCTGCGCTCGAACGGCCGCTGGTGTGGTCACGTTCGATGACCTCAATGACCTCATTGCCGCGCACCTCTGGAGCCGACGCTGATGAGGCTGTTGTCGTCGATTCCTTTCCTGCCAGAGTTCCTGAGGACTATGGCGATCGGTTCCGCGGTCCCGGTTTGCAAGGGGCCGTCGTCGGCATAGGTGAGGTGGTGCTCTATGCCGGACGCGCGACAGGCGAAATCAGGCAAACGACGGACGTCATCACCTATGGGCCGGACGAACGCTTCCAAAAAGTCCCGGAACCAGCCCGCGCCCACGACCAACACCGGACACCACCGACAAACTCGCCGCCCTCGCCGCCCTCGTACCGGAGTGGGCGACAGAGGCTTGCCGAGTCACAACGGTGCCCTGTCCTGGGTGCACGCCCGGGACAGGGCACCGTCGGCATTCGCGCTGCGATCGTCCTGCTGCTGATAGGCCCCCTTGGCATCACGGACAGCGGGCCCGGCGGGCGGGCCGAACACCTGCCGAGAGCGCCATGTCCGCTGGCATAACCACCTCACCAGCGCTCACAGTCCACCGGACAGCTGCCCGGGCAGTGACGTCACGAATCGATGGCGTCCGCTTCCGCGGTGGCATCCGCAAGCAGCCGGGCCATCAAGGCTAGGCCGTCCTGTCCCATCAGATCATCGGGCCCGTAAGAGCGCTTCGGCCAGTACGCCTGCCCATCGATCCAGGGGACACCCATCAGCAACCCGTCCGCTGGGCCACGAAGTTCGAGGTTGCCGGCGGGCTCCACAGGCAGGTCGGCCGGGAGCTTGCCCGCCCCCACGAACCGAAGCCAAGGTTGCGGGAAAGGCATGAGTTCCAGCACCCCATCAGGTTGGACGTCGTCGCCCCCGGCGGCCGGAAACAACACCAGCAGGGCGACCCCGCCCCACGGCGGGTCGTACACCACGGCATACCGCTTGGGCACCGGGCCAGGCGCACAGGCCGCACGGGCCAGGGTCCTGGCCGTCTCCCCAGGGACACCACGAAGACGGTAGGTCCCGTAGAGCGCCAGACCCACCGACACAACAAGCGGGGCCCAGGCATCAGGCAATATCCAAGGGCCGGCCAGCAAGCAAATCGCCAGCAGAAGACACGTGAAAACCAGCGCCGTGATCAAGGTGGACAAACCCGAGATGCTCCGCAGCGTCCCCACCCGCCACCACCGCACCTTGCGAACGTCAGCCTCGCGACGACTGCGTGCCGTGGGCCTGGGCAGCGCCGCCTGGCGCCGCGCCTCGGCCATCACCATCGCGTACGTCAGCGCGCCAGATCTCGGCGCCGGGCTTTCTCCATCGTCGTGCGACATCGGGCCCCTCTCCTTCGCGGGTATCACCCCGCGTGCCCCAACTTGCTGCAACAGGCACCGACTTTAGGCCCTCAACGGGTTCGCGGGCCCACGGCCCTGCCAGCGATACGCGGCTGAAGCGCAGTGAGTTGATCTGTCACTGGACGATGAGACAGCGGGCCGGTTCGAGCGAGGCGTCGTAGACGTCGGCTCGGTGTTGCCCTCGCTGTACCACGACCCCGAACGATCGTCACCGGTGCCGAAGAAGGCAGGTACTGGCACTGCGCTGGGGTGCGGACCGTATCGAGGTTGAACTCGATACGCAGCGAGGCCGGACCGCGCAGCAGTCCTCACTTGCCGTGGGGTGGCGACGCTTGGCACTGCTCTTTTTGGCGGTGCCGCCCGGTCCGGGCACGGGGAACGCACTCGTGGTGACGCTGCTCGCGCAGCTCGGGGTGGCGGCAGTGACGGCTGCCGAACCTGCGGCTGCCTAGGGTGGTCGGCCGAGAGCTGGCTCTATCAGTAGGTGCTGGCACCGGTTGTCGATCGGGGGCGACAGCGCCCGGTGCTGGCGGAGCGTGATATCGCCAAGTTTTGGCACCACTTGGGTGCTTGCGGTGGGACGTCGGACTGCTCTGCGTGGTGAGAAGGGCGTCGTCCATGCCGCCGAGGTCCAAGGTCATCCACCGCATCCTGCACAGCGGCCAGGACGGGGGACCAGGACACCTGCACCCCGACATCCACGACAGGTAGGCACCACGAGATGATCCTCCCATGGTGGATGTGATCTTCTTCGATCTGGACGGCACCCTGGTCGATCATCGAAGCGCGGTCATGGAAACGATCGGTCAGATCGTCCAGGCCGCGCCGAACGCGACGGCTCCACCGGAGGAGCTGGTGACGTTGTGGTGGACGCTGGAGGCGCGCCACATGCGGGAATACCTATCTGGTCAGTGCTCCTTCGCCGAGCACCACCGACGCAGGCTCCGTTCCTTCCTGCCGATGCTAGGCGAGCCCGTTCCTGAAAGTCCTGGCCTTCTGGACGCCTGGATCGCCGAGCGCTACCTCACCGTGTTCGAGGAGTCCTGGCGGTGCTATCCCGATGTCCAGCCATGCCTGGAGACCCTGAAACGGCTTCCCCGAGGACCACGTCTGGCCGTTCTCACCAACGGGGACCCCGAGCAACAGCGCGCCAAGCTCGCCCGCTTCGACCTCCTCGAATACTTCGAAACCGTCCTGACCCCGACCGAGCTCGGCGGGGCCAAGCCCGCCGCCTACACCACCGCCTGCCGGCAGATGCGGACGGACCCCACGCAGGCGGTCAACGTGGGCGACATGCTGGAAAGCGACGTGAACGCAGCTGCCCTCGCCGGGCTCACCGGGATCTGGCTGGACCGCGGCATCGACTTCGTCACCGGTGGACCATCGCCGACGGCAGACGAGACGGTGCTCCGCATCGAACGGCTCACCGACCTCCCCGACCACCTATCCGGTACCAACGGCTGACCAGCTCTCCCGGCCGTAGTTCATCCACGCCCCCGGAAACCTCCAGATAGCACGACCCGCAGAGTCATCCCGGCGTCCTCCCACCGCCCCAACCAGCGACAACGCTGGCCCGCGGTCCCTTTCTGGTGTATTCCGGCCGCCTCCCTGGCGCGCCTGCACCACACGGAGCCCTTCCTCGACAGGTGCCGCCCTCGTCGACCGCAGGCCCGCGTCAAGGTGGAGGCGCCCGCAGGCGGAGCCGAGGACGCATGACCTTGACACGAGTCGAAGGTCGGCCACCATCGCGGCATCGAGCAGGGTCAACGCGCCCCGGCAACGGTGTCGGTTCTCGATTGCGACGCCAGCCGAGAGCTGAGTGGGACCGGCCGCGCCCGGTACGGCAGCAGGGCTCCGATACGGCAGCAGGGCCCGGACCGCGTCGCGGTCCGGGCCCTGCCCCGTGCGGTGCCGCCCTGCGGCGGCAGTGCGTCAGCTCTGCGCGGTGTCGTCACCCGTCTGCCCGACGCCCTCAGCTGCGCCTGCCTTCTCGCGCATCTTGCGCACCAGCTCCGCCTTCTGGTCGGCGGCACCCCGGCGGTCGAGGTTGCGGTGCGGACCGTTGTTCTGGCGTTCGGCGCGGGACAGCCTCTTGCGCTGGCCGCCGCCCATGCCCACGGGGTTGTTGATGTTCTTGCTCACGGGTTCTCCCGGAAAGATGTGAAGTGATCTACGGATTCATCGGTGGGGGACGAGCGCGGCGACGTCGAAGGACGTCAGCAGAGGCCCGTCACGCTCTCACTCGTAAATCGGCGTCTGGAAGAACATGACAAAGACGATACCCGGTTCCGTCGGCCCCTCATACCAAGCTTTTCGCCGCCCCGGCGCCGGCCGGGCCTTCAGCGAGCGCCCGAGGTCAGCCGTTCCCTTCTGCTTCTCCATCCGACCACGGAGCCTTCCTACGGCGGCTTGCAGCCGACACCGAAACCCAGTTGAAGGCTGCGGCAACCACTGTCCTCGCTGGTGCGGTCACCCCGCGGGAGGAATGCGGCACAGGGGCGTCGGACAGTCCAGCCGCGCTCACGGACTCCGCCGCAACAGGCGCCGAACCGGACATCGAGTATTCCGGCGGCGGGATGCCCGTGCAGGCATGGGTCTCACTGCCCGCCAGCTGCTGGAAGGTCCGTGGCACCCACACCAAGGCGGACGAGGAGACCCGCGGCGCCCCGAACATCAAGGGCGGCAGGGGCAAGCTCCGCTACATGCTGGAGCAGACCTTCGCCCTGCTCCAGCACTTCAAACGCCTCGCCGTCTGCTGGGGGCGCCGCGCTGGAGTCCACGACGCCGGACCTGCTGTTCTGCGGCGTTGTCCGTTCGGAAGGGTTGAGGCCGAGCGTCGCCCGGCCTTCGGCAGGGACGCCGCTGTACAAGGCGCACAGACGCTGGCGCCACAGCGCTACTTCTCCGCAATCCCCCACAGGAGGTACCCAAACCCACAGGAGTGATCGAACGCAGCATCACGGCGCAGCACCCTCGGCCACACCAAGGGCCACTCGGCCTATTCGAAATTCGGTTCTAGATTTCGCCCCCGGACACCCGTGACGGCGACAGGAATGGCCCAGTTAACCGATCGCCTGTCCACATCGCGCCCCGAGGAACACCCATGCACCGATTGCATCCGCCTGCGCTCATTCATCCTGCGTTCGAAAATGCAGCTCCGCGCTCGGACACCTCCACTCACCGTGCTGACGCTACGCCAGAGTCCTCGCCGACGGGCCCTGACCGGATACGAGGGCCCGGCATGACGGAACCCGCAAGCCTTCCCGCTTCACTGGCCCGGCGGGTGGAACCGGCTCCAGAGCTGACTCACCACAGCGCTTCTGCTCGCCCGCGACGCTTCGATCTCCTCGCCCACGACCGGGTCTTCATCCGCCCCAGGCGGATGGTTACGTCTCCGAACTGCTGGCCAAGACCGGCGGGGGGCTCCTCTTCGGATAGAAGCGCCTAACGACCGGCCAGACCCTTTCCCGAAGAGTCCGGGCTGGTCCACCGTGGAACACGACCGAAGAGAACGGCTCGTGAGATCGCACCCGAAGCCCTCCCACAACCCCCCTTGTCCAACGGCTTCCTTGACCTGGAGGTCGCCCGCCGCTGTCAGTTGACGTCGCGGATCCCGTATGACCCCACCGGAAGAAGGGCCCGCCGTGGCGACTCGTCCCACCACCGAACGCGACGAAGCAAGCAACTTGCGCCATCAGCTTGCCGACCGGCTCCTGTCAGCCGGCCATATCCGCACCAGCCCGGTCGAGAGCGCCTTCCGCACCGTGCCGCGGCACGCCTTCGCCCCCGAAGTCCCCACCGAAACGGCGTACGCCAACGACACCATCCCCACCCGCCACGCGTCCGACGGCCGGACCATCAGCTCCGTCTCCGCCCCCTGGCTGCAGGCCGACATGCTCGAAGCAGCCCGCATCCGGCCCGGACACCACGTCCTGGAGATCGGCTCCGGCGGCTATAACGCCGCCCTGATCGCCGAGCTAGTTGGGCCCATTGGAAATGTCGCCACCCTCGACATCGATCCCTTCGTCACCGAACGCGCGACCCGCTTCCTGGCCGAGACCGGGTACGACCGCGCCCGCGTCATCACCGCCGATGCCGAAGACCTGCCTGAAGGCATCGTCCCGGACGAAGGCTTCGACGCCATCATGGCCACCGTCGACACCTGGGACGTGCCCTGGATCCAAGCCCTCGCAGAGGGCGGACGCCTCGTCGCACCGCTCCGGCTGCACCAGTACGTATGGGCCATCGGCTTCACCAAACGCGACGGTGAACTCCACAGCGACGGGCCGCTCACCGTGTGCGGATTCGTCCCCATGCAAGGCGCCGGGGCATGGGATGCGAACCGGCGCACCGTCCCGGGCAACGGCATCCATCTCGCGTGGGAGGACGGAACACCCCTGCCCGTCGATCAGCTCGCCCCAGCCTTCTCGCGCGTTGACACGTACGCACGTGACGGTCGGCGGCCAGGAGCCCTTCGACGCCCTCACCCTGTACCTGGCCGGGGCGCTGCCTGGCTTCTGCCGCCTCTCGGTCGATGCCGACAGCGACAACGGCGTCCTGAACCCACCACCCCCGCACTGGCCGGGTGCCGCCATCGTGCGCGGCGCCTCCCTCGCACGGCTGGCCACCGAACGCATTGCGGACGGCGACGACGGCAACGGCGTGTACGAACTGGTCGTCCACGGCTACGGACCAACGCGACACCTGGCCGCCAAGGAGATGGCGGAACAGGTTCAGCACTGGCAGCGCAACCACCGAGCGGCCTCATACCCGTGCATCACCGTCCAGCCCGTCGCCAGCCACGGCTCAGCCTCCGACGGCCATACCCCGCATGTGTTCCGCAAGAAGCACACCCGGATCTCGGTCGACTGGCCGGTCATTCCCGGCACTGCGGCCCTGCTCACTGACGACGAAGGCCGCTACCTGCTGCACCTGCGCTCGGCGAACAAGCCGATTTGGCGGCCCGGGCAGTGGGCTCTGCTCGGCGGCAACACCGAGAAGGGCGAGACATGCGACGAGGCGATCGTGCGGGAACTCGCCGAAGATACCGGGCTCACCATTCCCGGCCTCACCACCTTCGCCACCCTGGACACGCTCGAAGCCAACGGATCTCTCAAGGACCGCGTCCGCGTCTACCAGGGCAGGCTCAACCTGCCGGCGCACGAGATTCAGCTGCGCGACGGGATCCAGCTGCGCTGGACGCGCATCGAGGAGACAGCGGAGATGACCATGGACCCCGGCACAGCCGCGGTGCTCCAAGCGCATCACGGCGGTTCGCACTCCGCCCGCGGAAGCGACGGGATCCTCCTCACCGTGCAGGTCCACGAGCCGAACGACCACCGAAGCCGCAGCATCGTCGGTGCCCACCTCGTCCTCATCCGCGACGGGGCCGTGCTGCTCGGCAAACGCCACGCCAACAGTGCCTTCGCCCCTTCGACCTGGCACCTGCCAGCCGGCCATCGAGAGGACAGTGAAGCCGCCGCCTCCTGCATGATCCGTGAGGCGGAGGAGGAGACCGGACTCGTCATCGCCGAGGGCGACCTGTCACTCGTGCATGTCGTCGACCTGCTCGATCCCGGCAGCCCGATCCCGCGCGTCCAGTTCTTCTTCGCCGCATCGCGGTGGGAGGGCGAGCCCGTCGTCCGCGAACCCGACCGGTGCACCGAATGGCGGTGGTGGCCGCTGACCGCGCTGCCCGAGCCGATTGTGGCGTACACCCGCGCCGCCCTGGAGAGCATGTCTCGCGGCGCGCTCTACACCGCGATGGGGTGGAGCTGACGCCTTGCCATCCACCGCTCGGCCGGGCCGCTCCCGCTGCGCCCGGCCGCCGCTCACCGCTGCTTCCTTGAGACCACCGCTTCTGGGAAGGACGTGCCTCTGCATGTTCACCACGCAAGACGACTGGGACCGCGGCTACGCGGACGGCCGCCGCTACCGTCCACTCAGCGACGGCGAACGGTCTCTGCTGGCCACGCATGCGCCGCCGCCTGCTGGTGGAAGGGCCCTCGACGTCGGATGCGGAACCGGCGAACTCGCGGCCCATCTGTCCACGCTCGGCTACGCCGTGGACGCCGTTGACTGGTCCAAGACCGCTCTGGCCGAGGCCACCGCCCGACACGGGAAAGCCGTCCGGTGGCTGACATGCGACGTCGAAAGCTTGGACTGGGAACCGCCGCACGCCCACAACTACGACTTGATCACCCTCCGGTTCGTCTACCCGTTCCTCAGCAACCGGGATCAGACCGTGCACGCGCTGGGGCGCCGCCTGCGTCCCGGTGGCGCACTCGTGGTCATCACGCCGCTCGCCGCCGACACCCCGGCCGAACGACGCGGCATCGCGCTCGGCGAAGACGAACTCGCCGAGCTCCAGCACCCCTGGCCGAACTCCGAGCGCCACGACACTGAAGGACTGGCCTTCGTGGTCCTGCGCGGCCCGCGCCGGACCGTGAGCACAGCACCACAGGCCACCTGCTCGCCGGCCGGTCCGCGACGCGTACCAGCCGACACCCGGAACTCCGATCCCGCCCAGACCAGCGCTCCCCGGAACCACCACTTCAACCTGCGCCGGCGCTACTACGACCAGGTGGAGTCGGGACGCAAGACGATCGAAGTCCGCGTCGCCACCGCCAAAAGAACCGGCATCAGGGTCGCTGACACGATCATCTTCCACGACCACGACCACGACCACGACCACGACCACGACCACGACGCTGGTCGTGAACTCGACGTCATCGTGAAGCGGATCACTCCATACGCCTCGTTCGACGACCTTCTCGCCGCGGAGGACTTGGCACGAGTGGATCCTGACGCCTCACGCGCGCAGCAGCTCGTCAACCTCCGCCGCATCTACCCGCCGGACAAAGAGGCCCTCGGCGCCCTGGCATTCGAGTTCGATCACCGACCTGGGCGGCCGGGCCACCCGCTCCCCATGACGCCTTCCGAGTACGTGCAGACAGTGCCTCACCACACGCTGTACGGCTGCCTGTACGTCCGCGACGAGCACGATCGGCCGGTACAGCTGCGCTCGGTGTACGGCAATCGGCTCTGGCAGTTTCCCGGAGGAGTTACCGACGCCCATGGTGAGGACCCCTTGGAGACCGCGCGTCGCGAAACAGTCGAGGAGACCGGGCTCGCACTTGGCCAGGGCACACCAGACCTGCTGCTGACGCACTATCAGCACCCTGGACCCCGCTTGCCCCTGGGCAGGATCGGCTTCATCTTCGACGGCGGTCGCCTCACTGCCGAACAGCTGAGCCGGATCCGCCTCGATCCGGCCGAGCACGACATGTGGGCCATCCACGATCTCGACGAGTGGCAGCGGCTGATGGGCGAGGTCTTCTTCGCCCGCCTGGACGCCATCGAGCGAGCGCGTCGCGGCCAGGGCCCGAACTACTACGTGAGCGGCCCATAGCTCCCGGCTCAAGCAGCCAACCCATTTACCAGTGAGGGGAGTTCCCGTGTCAGTTGAGGACCTCAATGCCGAAGCCTGGACCATCTACGGCCAACGCCAGCTCAACCGCGCGTTCATGCCACCAGTACCGGAGAAGCTGAACTGGACCCCGTGGGAGGGCATCGGCCCCGGGGCCGAACTCCTCGGCGAGATCGCTGGCAAAAGAGTGCTGGATATCGGCTCGGGGGCCGGCCATCACGCCGTGCACCTGGCGCGGGTCCACAGTGCGCGCATGACCGCGATCGAACAGTCGCCCACTCAGCACGAGCGTGCCGTCGGCACTCACGCCGGCGTCCACGGCGTCGAATTCGTCCAGGGTGACGTCGTCGACTACCTCCGCACCGCCGAGCCCTTCGACGCGGCATACGCCATCGGCACCCTGGCGTTCGCCGACCCTCACCGCGCCCTGCCCGCGCTGCGCCAGGGCCTATGCCCAGGCGCACCACTGATCCTCTCCCTCCTGCACACCGACCTGCACGACCGTGGCCCGTCCACGACGGTCGCGCCCCGGGAGCAGATGATCCCGCAGCGCGACCACCCGCCGCTGGCCACGCAGATGTGGGTACTGGCGCCCCAGCTGTGGGAAGACCTGCTCAGCGAATACGGCTTCCGAGTCGAGGCCATCGACCTGCTGCACCATCCCGACGACAGCGCGTCGGTCGTGCAGCAACTCATCCACGCGCGCCGCCTCGCCGACCGGCCCGCACGCATCTCCAGCCGCCCTCGCAGCACCCGGCCACCCGCACCGCACGCGGCCGTTGGCGTCGGCGCCGTCCTCTTCAGCGACCAGGGCGTACTACTGGGTCGCCACCGCCGCGGCACGCTCGAACTCCCCGGAGGCACCGTAGAGCCCGGGGAATCCTTCCAAGAGACGGCGGTCCGCGAACTCCGCGAGGAGACCGGACTGACCGCACGCCCGGACGACGTCACGCTCCTGGGCACCCTCGCCGACCACGTCGGTGACGTCCTGCGGGTCACCATCGCCGCTCTGGTCCATGCCTGGCAGGGCCAGCCGGACACCCAGCCTGACGAAAGCGTCGGCGACTGGGCCTGGTATCCCCTCGACCAGCTACCCGACGGACTGTTCGTATGCAGCGCCCAGATCCTCACCGCTTGGCGCCCCCACCTGCCCATCGACCACACTCCGGCACACTTCACACCCTTCGCGAGCGGCACGGCGCCCTCGTCCACAGCATCGAACCGCGGCGCATGACCTCGGCCACAGACTCGAGCCTGTGGCGGCACCGCGAATTCCGCCTGTACTGGACGGGCCAGGCCAGCGATGTCCTCGGCTCCTCACTCAGTTCGGTGGCCATTCCGCTGGTAGCAGTGGTCACGCTGCATGCCACGACGTGGGAGGCCGCCATCCTCGCGGCCGTCCAGAAGACGCCGCCCCTGTTGTTCTCCCTGCCCGCCGGCGCGTGGTGCGACCGCGTCAAAAGCGCCCCCTGATGGTGGCCACCAGCCTGGTTTGTGCGGCGGGGACGGGGTCCATTCCGCTGGCAGCGGCTTACGACAGGCTGACGCTGATACAGCTGTGGCTGGTGGCCTTCGTGGTCGGCTCCTGCCACGTCCTGGGCATGGCGGCGAGCCTGTCCTACATCCCCCATCTCCTGCCGCCGCACCGACTCCTGGAAGCCAACGCCAAACTGGCCAGCGCCAACACCCTGTCCGACATCGGCGGCCCCGCCCTCGCCGGCGCGTTGATCGGCGTGATCGGTGCCGCCCGCGCGGTCGCCGCTGACGCCGTTTCCTACCTCGTCACCGCCTGGTGCACGCTGCGCATCCACAGCTCCGAGGCCGGCCCAAGACCACGCACCACAACGCCGTCACTGCGCGGTGAGATCCGGGCCGGCCTCGCCTACACCTGGCGCCATCCCGTCATCGGCCCCCTCGTGACCACGAACGCGATCACCTCAACGGTCCTGGCCGGCACCAGCGCGATCTGGGTCGTCTACCTGGTCCGCGAACTGCACTGGTCGTCACAGGTGTTCGCCCTCGTCATGAGCATCGGGGCGAGCGGCGGATTCCTCGCCTCCCTCACCACAGTGCGCCTCACCGCGCGCTATGGAGCGGGATCCGTCATGATCAGCGCACTGACCCTGGCACCGGCCAGCCAACTACCGCTCCTGCTGGCCCACCCCGGCCCTACCGGACAGCTGGTCTTCGGTTGCGGTCTGTTCGCGCAGCTCTAAGACGCTGTCCTACATGGTGAGTGTGAGGAGCCGTTTGTAACAGCAGAGGGCTGCGGCAAGGCCGAGAAAGGCCAGGTAGTTGGCGGGTTGGCGCTCGTAACGGGGGCTGAGTCTGCGGTAGCCCGTCAGCCACGACATTGTCCGCTCGATCACCCACCTGCGGCGCCCTAATCGTTCGCTGGACTCGACACCCTTGCGGGCGATGCGGACCCCGATGTGCTTGCCCTAGAGCCATCGCCGCAGGTGAGGTATGTCGTAGGCCTTGTCGGCGTGAAGGCGTTGAGGCTTGAAGTAGCGTCCGCGGTAGCGGTCATGTCTCGTTTGGTGACCCTCGACCATGGGTTTCAGCGCGAGGCTGTCGTGGACGTTGGCGGCGGAGAGGCCGACGATGAGGGGCAGTCCGTTCGCGTCCGACAGGACGTGCATCTTGGAACCCTGCTTGCCCCGGTCCACGGGGCTCGGACCTGTGTGTTCGCCCCCTTTTTTGCCCGCACGTGCGCGGAGTCCAGCACGACACGGGAGACATCGACGAGGCCGGCATCGTCCAGCCGGTGCACAACCGCCTCATGCAGACGCCCCCACACACCAGCTCTCGACCAGATCATGAACCGCCGGTGCACCGTCGACTTCGACACCCCAAAACAGGGCGGCAATGCCCGCCAGGCGCAACCGCTTACCAGTACGTAGATGATCGCGGCGAACAGCGTCTCATCAGGCGTGTTCTGCTTTCCGCCACCCTGTGGCCGCACCCGATCCGCCGGAATCAACGGCCTGGCGATCTCCCACAGCCCGTCCGGAACAATCCAACTCCACGTCCCCTGCACCATGTTGAGGAGCACTACCCAGCCTCACCATGTAGGACACCGTCTAAGTGGCCGGGGAATTGGTGTTAGCACCATGACCACTTCGGAACGCCGGGCGGGGAAGTGGCGCCGGTTCTTGCCCTCTCGTCTACCCGTCCTCGCTCGCGGACGCATCACCGGTGTCAGCGAGCGCTGACGCAGTTACGAGGAGCCGCAAGCCGCCGCGGCGACTGCTCAGTAGAGCCCCACGGGGCAGGACTGCCTCTACTGGTGTGAAACGTCGTCCGCTCGGGTGTCTCATACAAGTCTGAGCACCGCAGGTCTGAGGCGTGGGGTACCCACACTTATCTGAGACAGGACAGCTGGCGGACCGCCACCGCCTCCGCTCCGTCCGCTGTGGGGCCTGTGTGGTCCCACAACTGCTGCTTCGACGATCTCGCGGTGCTCGCCGTGGCGGAGCGAGCGACGCACGCGATCCTGTCCCGCCGAAGCCACACCCGTCTCTGAGAAAGGTGACCCAGTGCACCGTATCGACGCCCTGCTGCGCGAGTACGACCGTGCCCGCGCCTACACCGACGACCTGTGGAAGGACCTCACACCAGACGAAGTGACCTGGCGACCGCATGAGAACTCCAGCGCCATCGGCTGGCACCTCGGACACCAAGCCCACGTCGCCCACTTCTTGGTCCGCAACCTCACCGCCGCCGAACCCAGCCCCGACCCCGAACTGGACGGGCTCATGGACTCGGCCAACCCGGAGAAATTCCGCGGCGCCCTGCCCACCGTCGAACGCCTCAACGCGTTCCGCGACACCGTCGCCGAACGCGTCCACGCCCGCATGCGCGACATCGCCTCTGGGAACGTCTCCGCACCGCAACAGCTCACCGTCGTCGGCGCTCACCTGCTCACCGCGCTCATCAACCACGAGTACCAGCACGACCAGTGGATCAGCGAAGTCCGCGCAGACAATCTCGGGCACCCGCTCCCACCCGACCCCAAGGCGGACCACGTCCGCCGCGTCGACGGCTACCTCCTCATCGACGGCCTGTAAGCAGCGAGTACAGGGAATCCGGGCCTGGCCAATGCAGTGCGCACACAGGCCAACCATGGTGCTCAGTCACGAGAGGATGTGACGAGCGCTGGATCTGTCGGATGAGCACTGGATCGGCCCAGCCGTGCATTTGAGTTGGCAGCGCAGGCTAGCGCCCGAGGTGGCTGACCTGGGCTGTCTGGCTGGATGCGGCACACGGGGCGCGTGGAGAGCTGCCTGTGGGTTGAGCCTCACCGGTCGGGGGAGGCGTGGTCGCGCCTGGTCGGGATCACTGACAGAGCTGTCCTCTGCTCCTGAACCGGCGGCGATGGCTCTGGTGCGAAGATTCATGTGGCGTCCCGGGCAGCGGCACCGGCCGGGGTCTCTTTGACCTGTACGTATGCGCTTTTGAGGTGCTCGGTGGCGATCCTCCACCGTACGTCCGACGTACCGCCTCGCACGTCGTGCTGTCGAGTTCGCACCGCCGCACGCTTGAGTGTGAGCGATGAGTTTGGGCTGCGGATCGGGTCTGCCCTGGCATGAGTCGAATCATCGCTGACATCTCGGTCTCTTTCGACGGCTTCGTCACCGGGCCCGACCCCAGCCCGGACGACGGTCTGGGCACTGGCGGCGAGGCCCTGCAGCTGCGGAGCGTGATCTCGACATCGATCGCGTCGCACCTGACCTACGACGTCTCCCGGTGATCCGATGACCACGGTCAACGTCAACGAGATCGCCCTGGGCATCGAGTCGTTCGGTGACGACGACGCGCCGCTCGTCCTGCTCGCGGGCGGGACGACGATGCTCTCCTGGCCCGACGCGCTGTGCGAGCGCCTCGCCGCCGGCGGGCGCCGTGTGGTGCGCTACGACCTACGCGACAGCGGGGAGTCGACGACGACGGATCCGCAGGCGCCCGCCTACACCCTCCGCGCCCTCGCCGCCGACGCGGTGGCCCTTGCTGACGCGCTCGGCGGGGGACCTGCGCACCTCGCCGGCATCGGCGTCGGCGGGATGGTGGCCCAGGTTGCGGTGCTTGACCATCCGGGCGCGTTCTCGGCGCTCACCCTGGTCGGCACCCGTGCGGTTGCTCCTGGCCCGCCCGACGATGACCTCCCCGGCCATGACCAGACGACGATGAGCCGGCTGTTCGCGCGTGCGATGCCTGATTGGACGGACCGCGAGGCGGTCGCGGAGTTCGCCGCCGTTGGCGCCGAGATCCGGGGCGACGACCCCATCGCCGCGCGCGCCATCGCTGCGCGCATCTGGGACCGCACGCCCGGCACCACACCCCCGGTCCAGATGGCCAACCAGATGGGCATGGTGTTTTCCAGGCTCGACTGCAAGCCGCGCTGGCGCGAGCGCCTGCCCGAGATCGAGGTCCCCACGCTCGTCGTCCACGGCCGCCGAGACCGGTTCTTCCCCGTCGGCAACGCCGAGGCGATCGCGCGCGAGATCCCCGGGGCACGGCTGCTCGTCCTCAAGGAGGCCGCCACTGCCATCCCCGATGCGGCGGTCGGCGAGGTCACCGAGGCGATGCTCACGCTCGGATAAAGGACGGCGACAAGCAGGACCGCCATCACTGCCTCGTCCATATCTGCCTTTTCGCCAAGATCCCACCCTAACGGCTTGGGCCCGCGATGCCGCCACGCGGACAGTGAGCATCGAAGTTGTCCAGCGGTGCCAAGTCCCGCGCTCGGTCTCAGTTATGACGGGGCGCGCTATCTGGCTTTTGAGCGGCCCGTCTCTCTCTTCTGCGCGTCCCAGTTGTCACTCTGAGCAGACATCCGCAGCCATACGACAGGATGCCGTTAATGATCGGCGCTAGCAGTGGTCTCAAGTGGAACAGCCTTCTGGCGCCAAGGGATGCCCTTGGTCGGCCTGTGTGGCCTGCTTGGGCGCCTGACGTGCTGTCAACCTCGGTGCAAGACGTGCCAGTTGACTGCCGAACTGTGGGTGTTTGTGAGTGATCGCTGACTGTCGGCCCTGCGCCTGCGGGGGCTGCGGAATCCGCTGGGGTGCGACGGGCAAGCCAGCCGCTTGACCGCAAGGGCAGAGGTGGCGTCCCGCCGCTATGTGGCGCACCAGTTTCCCATTCAGAGACTGGCCCCGGTCGACCGGCCAGGGTGGCTGATTTTGATCGATCATTCGTCAGCCCTTGACGTCCGTGTGACGGCAGAGCAACATCCTCCCGCACCTAGTGAGAGAGCTTCTCACTGTATGAGAAAGGTATGGGTATGCGAGTCGGGATTCTGGGCTTGGGCGAGGCGGGAGCGCTGTATGCGGCGGGGTTCGCGGAGCATGGCTGGGAGGTGGCCGGGTTCGATCCCGGTGACGTGCCGACCCCGGCGGGCGTGATCCGTGCGGCCTCGGCGGCCGAAGGGGTTCAGGACTGCGACCTGGTGCTCAGCCTCACGGGCGCCAGGGCCGCGTTGGCCGTCGCCCAGGACGCGGCCGAGCATTTGGGTGCGGCGACGGTGTATGCGGACATGAACGCGGGTGCACCGGAGCTGAAGAGGCAGATCGCCGGGGTCGTCGCCAGGGCCTCGTCGGCGGTGTTCGCGGACGTGTCCGTGATCGGGTCGGTACCGAAGTACCGTCACCGCACAGCCCTGGTGGCCAGCGGTCTCGGAGCCTCCGTGATCGCGGACTACTTCGGGTCGCTCGGTGCCCCGGTGGAGGACCTGGGGCGTGACCCGGGTGCGGCCTCCGCCCGCAAACTGCTGCGCAGCCTGTTCATGAAGGGGCTGGGCGCGGTCATCGTGGAGGCGGTGGACGCGGGCCGGGCGGCCGGAGACGAGCTGTGGGTGCGCGAGCAGATCGCCAAGGAACTCGTCGACGGCGAGGGCACTCTGGAGCGCCTGTACCAGGGCACGTTCAAGCACGGTGACCGTCGCGGGCGGGAGGTCGCCGCTGCGGCAGAGCTCGTGGCGGAACTCGGCCTCGACACCGGGCTGGCGCGGGAGATCAGCCAGCTCCACTTCCTGGCCGCGCGTTCCGAGGGGCTGCGCGACACCAGCAGGGTCACGCCTGAGCTTGTGGCCGCCTACCAGGGCCTGGCCACGGCGAACATTGGGGACGCGACCGAGCGGCTCGGGCTGCTCGACTCCGGGATCAGCGCACTGTGGCCGGGGGCGAGGGCGGTGGGCCGCGCATTGACGGTGTGGACGCGGGCCGGTGACAATCAGGCCCTTCATCAGGCTCTCAAGGTTGCCGAACCCGGTGACGTCATGGTCGTCAACGGTGAGGGTGATGTGTCCCGTGCGCTCGTCGGCGAACTGATCGCCGAGCGTGCCCGGGCCCGCGGAGTGGTGGGCATGGTGCTGGACGGTGCCGCCCGCGACGTCGAGGTCCTCGCCGAGATGGGCTTCCCGGTGTGGGCCCGCGCTGTCACCCCGGCCGGCCCCTACAAGTTCGGCCCCGGCCGGGTCGGGGTTCAAGTTGCGGTCGGCGGGGTCGTCTGCCGCCCCGGTGACCTGGTCGCCGCGGACGGTGACGGCGTCGCGATCGTCCCCGCCGACCGCGCGGCGGACGTCCTCGCCGCCGCCCGCGAGGTCGAGGCCGAAGAAGCAAGGCGGCGCGCCGACATCCGCGCCGCGGCCGCTGCCGTCATGCCAGGAGGTGCATCGTGACCGCTGTCTGGGCACTGGGCTGCTACATAGCGGCCATCATCGTGTGGAACGCCGTCCTCAAGCGCAACATCGGCGAGGCCCTGATCGTCGGCTTCCTGGTCACCGGCCTGTTCGCGGGCGGCGACATCGGCCACGCCATGTGGGCCGGGTTCGCAGAGGCGATGCAGGAGGAGGTCACCTTCGCCGCTCTCGCCTTCGTGTTCATGAGTTACCTGCTCGCCCGAACCCCCGTCCTCGACCAGCTCCTGGGCATCCTCAACTCCCTGCTCGGCCGCCTGCGCGGCGGCCCCGTCTACACCTCCACCCTCGCCGCCGGGATCTTCGGCGCCATCGCCCACGTCGGAGCGGCGGTGACCGCGGCGGTCGGCTCCGTGACCATCCCCTGGATGAAGCGCTCGAAAGTCAGCGGCGAACTTGCAGCCACCGTCGCCGCCGGCGGCGCCGGCATGGGCGTGACATTCCCCTTCAGCTCCACCATGTTCATCCTCATGGGCACCGCCGGCGTGGCATCCCTGGCCACCACCGACGACATCGTCCTGCCCCTGTTCCTGGGCGGCCTGTGGTGCCTGGGCTACCGGATGGCCGCAGCCTTCATCATGGTGCGCCGCCACAAGATCCAGCCCATGGACCGCGCCGACCTGCTGCCCCTGCGCACCAGCTTCGGAGCAGGCTGGACCAGCCTGTTCCTGTTCGCGGCGATCATCGTGCCTCTGCTGCTCACCAGAGGACCCTCCGGCGGCGCCGTGACCGAATGGGTCGGCACGAAGATGTCGGACGCCATCAGCCTGATCACCTGGATCCCGGTCCTCCTGATCGCCACAGTGCTCCTCCTCGGCCGGCGCCATCTGCCGCGCTCGAGCCGCGAGTGGTGGCAAGCACTGGGCGGTGCGGCTCCGCAGTTCGGGGTGATCGGCGTAACCATCGTGGCCGCCTTCTCCGCCTCCAACGTGCTGGGAGAACTGGGGCTGCCGCAGCAGCTGACCGACCTTCTGGCCGGCATCAACGCCCCGCTGTGGGCGATGACCCTGATCGTCGGCATCCTCGTGGTCGGCGTGGCCATCCCGCTCACTGCCAGCGCCACCATGGCCGCGATCGGCCCCGTCGCGGTGACGTCCCTGGTCGGCGCGGGGGTGCCGCCCGCCACCGCATGCGTCGCCGTCCTCATCTTCGCCTCGACCGAGGGTGCCTCACCCCCGTCAGGAGCGCCGATCTACGTGGCCAGCGGTATCGCGGGCGTGGACCCCTCCCGCACCTTCCTGCCCCTGGTCGCCTACTACTGCCTGCCCATCCTGCTCATCGGCGCCGGTGTGGCCACCGGCCTCCTGCCCGTATAGAGACCTGTACGAGAGAAAGGCAACGCCATGGCTTCCCGCCTGCTGCAGCCCCTCTTCCGCCTCAGCATTGTCGTCTTCCTCCTCGGGGGAGTGGTCATCGTCCTCGGCCAAACCGTGGGCATCGTCCTCGGCGACGCCCACTGGGTGGAGCAGGTCGCAGCCACCCTCCAGCCGCCCACCTGCATCGCCGCGAGCATCGGCGGCATCCTCTCGTTCGTCCTGTCGTACCGGACGAACGAAGAAGAAGCCGATCACAGCCCCACGATCCCCGAGCACACAGCCGCCGCCGGCACCGCCCAGTAGCGAGGCGACCGACCTCCTGGATGGATCACGTGCGATCCACCACCCGCTCGTAGAGTGATAAGTCTTATCGAGACACTCTCTATCGAGCAGACCATCCAGGAGCTCTCATGGCCAACTCCGCCACCCCAGCCTCCGCCATGCGATCCCTCGACCGGGCCTTCGACGTCCTCGGCGTCCTGGAGGACACCCGCCAGCCACTGCGCCTGAGCGAAGTCGCCCGCCGCGCGGACCTGCATGTCGCCACCACCCAGCGCATCCTCAACGTGCTCATCGACCGCGGCTACGCCGCCAAGGACGACACCGGCTACGTCGCCGGACCGGCCGCCGTCGCCACCGCTCACGCCTTCCTGATCAACAACCGCCTCAGCCAGGTCGCGCTCCCCGTCCTGCAGGAACTCGCCGCCACCGTCGGACAGGCCGCCAGCCTCTACGTCCGCGTCGGCCTCTCCCGAGTCCTCATCGCCCGCGTCCAGAGCCGCAACCCCCTGCGCTACCAGCTCCCCCTCGGGGAGAAGCTCCCCCTGCACATGGGCGCCGGCAAGGCCCTTGCCGCCTGGCTCCCCGACACCGAACTGCACGCACTCATCGAGCACGCCACCCCCTTCACCCGCATCTCGGGCGAACGCGTCACCGCCGAGGACCTGGAGGCCGACCTGCGCCAGGTCCGCACGGACGGCTACGCCCTGTCCGTCAGCGAACGCGTCCTCGACGTCACAGCCGTCAGCGCCCCCATCCGCCGCGACCACGACGTCATGGGCGCCCTCAGCATCACCGGCACCGGCAGCGAACTCACCGAAGCCGACCACACCCGCCTCATCGGCGAAGTCCGCAGGGCAGCAGACGAGATCGCCGCACGCTGCCCCTGACAGAAAGCCCCTCCACCCCCATGCCCCTGCCCACCTACCGTCAGCTCACCGAGCGCACCGACGCACCCGCCGGATCCAGTTGGCACCTGTTCACCGACCACCCCGACCGCGGCATGGCCAACTTCGCCGGCCCACACCAAATACGCCGCGCCGCCGACTGTGTCACCCGAGGCCTCGCCTTCAACCTGGACTACGCACTCGACGCCTTCGACCCGCCCATGTCCAAGGCCCGCGGCATCCCCCAGCACCACATCACCGCCAAACACGACCAAGCCCGCGACGACCACCTGGACAACTTCCATCTTCAGGCCACCACCCAGATCGACGGGCTGCGCCACCGCCGCGCCTCCGGACACGGCTTCTACAACGGTGTGCCTGACGACGAGATCACACCCCGCAGCCCCCGCCTCGGAGTCCAGCTCTGGGCCGAAGAACCCATGGCGGGCCGCGGACTGCTCATCGACATAGACGGCCTGTTCCGCGAACGCGGCACCGTGCTACACCATCAAGAGGCCCCCGCCCTCACCCCTGACCTTCTCGACGACGCGCTCGCCGCCCAGGGCTACAAGGTCGAACCCGGTGACCTGGTCATGGTCCATACCGGATGGGCCCACTGGTACCTGACCACCACCCCCGAGCAGCGCACCGAAACCCGCGCCGGGCGACGCGCCACCGGCTTCGCCCAGACACGCGGCTTCGCCGCGTGGTGCTGGGATCACCGCATCGCCCTGATGGCCACCGACACCTTCGCCGTCGAAGTCCTCCCCGTAATGCCCGACAGCGACTTCCACGACAGCGCCCCCGAGGACGGAGGCATGATGCACCAGGAGCTGATCGCGAGACTGGGCCTTCCGCTCGGCGAACTGTGGAATCTCACCGCACTCGTGCAAGACAGTCGCATCACCGGGCACTGGGACAGCCTCTTGACCGTCAAGCCCCTCAATCTCACCGGCGGAGTCGGCTCCCCGGCCAACGCCACCGCACTGCGCTGAGCTGTTCCGGACCGCGACATAGGACACGGGCCAGGCGCTCATTCGGTTGAGGCGCAAGTCTTCCTCAGCCGAAGGCGTGCGTCAGTTGTGAGCCCACGCCGTCCTTCCGGGCGAGCCAATTTCCGGAGCGTCTCAATAGCCCTTGAGTACCGTTCAGCAGCCCCAGGGCCGAGGAATGCACGGTGTCGCCGCGGAAGTCGGGCAGAAACTCACCGTGCTTATCCAGAGCAGTGAAGTCCAGACCGGTGCGGGCCGGCAGCAGGCCGAGGACCGTTCCAGCGGGGCGGCCGTGCGCGGCCGGCATTTCGGCGGTGAAAGTGTGCATTCATGGCTGCCTGGGACGCCGGTCTCGGCGGACCGTTCCAGGAGCGCACGGGCGGCGTTCACGTCATGGTTCGTGTCCTGTCGACTAGGCCGAAGCCCGCCGGTCAGTTGTGCGCCGCAGGTCACCGCACCGATTCGGCGGGCGGACGCTCTCGTCCGGCGCCGTAGCCGATGAAGTACGCCGGCACGCGCTTGAGCCACGGTGAGGTGGTGAGTAGGCGGCTCATCCGCTCCGCCCGCCTGGCATTGCCGAAAGGCGGGCGTCCCGCGAGTACGGGTGCGATGACCCTGGTGTGAGCGAACCGCTGCAGTGCCTGCGTCGCCGCCGTGGTCGGCCACCGGCGCTGCTGGACGCGGCGTACGTCCCGCAGGCCGACCGCACCCCGGCGCAGCGGTTCGATGAGATAGCGCGCGGCGGCCACCGCGTCCTCGACGGCGAGGTTGATGCCGATGCCGAAGACAGGTGACATCGCGTGCGCCGCGTCGCCGATGCACAGCAGTCCGGGGCGGTGCCAGCGGCGGAGGCGGTCGAGCCGCACGTCGAGCATCTTCACCTCGTCCAATGACCGCAGCGCATGTGCCCGGTCCCCGATCCAGGGCACAGCGGCCGAGAAGTCGGCCCTGAACCGCTCGAGACCGGCGGCACGGCGTTCGGCGTCGGTCCCCTTGGGAATCAGCGCGGCGCACTGCCAGTACTCCCCACGGTCGATCATGGCGGTGAGGAGCCGGTCGCCGGCGCCTCCCACGAGCCCGTGCGGGTCGTCCTCCCGCCGTGGCAGCCGGAACCACCAGGCGTCCATGGGGCACGTGAACTGCCGCAGCCGAAGTTCGGGGCGCGAGCGGGCCAGCGAGTTCCGACCGTCGCAGGCCACGGTGAGGGTGGCCCACAGTGCACCGGTGCGGCCGTCGGACGTGCGGTACCGCACTCCGGTGACCCGTCCGCGCTCCTCCAAAAAAGATGTCGCCTCGGTGTTCATCAACACGGAGAAGGACGGCTCTTTTCGGGCCTCGTAGGCGAGGAGGTTCAGCAGGTCCCATTGCGGCACCATCGCCACGTAGTTGTACGGCTCCGGTAGCGCGCTGATGTCCGAGACGGTGACCAGCGAACCGTCCGCGCCGAGCGGCAGCTGGACCGCGGTCACCCGACGTTGCCGCAGACGGGCGAAGCGCTCGGCCAGGCCGAGATCGTCCAACAGCGCCAGGGTCGAGGGATGCACCGTGTCGCCACGGAAGTCGCGCAGAAAGTCTCCGTGCTTCTCCAAGACCGTGACGTCCACACCGGCCCGGGCCAGCAGCAGGCCGAGGACCATTCCGGCGGGGCCGCCACCCACCACGCAGCACGTCGTCCGCTCCATCTCAGCCCTTCCCTTCGGTGGCCTCCGCGATCCGAGTCGATGAGGCATATACCCTCAAAAAGGACAACATTGCCGTGTGGGTTCGTGACGACCCCTGGAGGCCTGATGAGCAGCCAGCAGCCGGTCCCTTTGCCCTATGCCGATCCGGCCTTCATGACGGATCCCTTCCCGCTCTACCGGCAGCTGCGCGAGGACGGCCCGGTACGGCGCGCCGTCCTCGCCGGTGGCCTCGAGGCATGGTTGGTCACACGCTATGAAGACGGCCTCGCAGCCCTCTCCGACTCACGGCTGAGCAGCGACGTCCACGATGCCTCGGACCCCCGGCTCCTCGAGCGGCTGCCGGCCACGGAGCGCGAGTCAATGCTGCGCACCATGCTCCGCTCCGACCCGCCCGACCACACCCGCCTGCGTCGCCTGGTCTCCAAGGCGTTCACCGCCCGCAGGGTGGCCGAGCTGCGGCCACGCGTCCAGGAGATCACCGACGGGTTGCTCGACGTGATCGTGCCGGCGGGCAAGGCAGAACTCGTCGAGGACTTCGCGCTGCCGCTTCCCGTCACTGTGATCAGCGAACTGCTCGGTGTGCCCGTCGCCGACCGGGACGACTTCCAGCGGTGGACCGACTCCATGATCCTTCAAGGACCCGAGCCGCCGGACCCGGCCCGGGTGGACCAAGCGTGGCGGCACATGCGCTCGTACCTGACCGGACTCCTCCAGGACAAGCGGGCCCGGCCCGGCGACGACCTGCTCAGCGCGCTGATCGCCACCCGGGACGAGGAACACCAGCTGGACGAGGATGAGCTGATCGCCATGGCTTTCCTGCTGCTGGTGGCCGGATACATCACCACGGTCAACCTGATCGGCAGCGGCATCGCCGCACTGCTCGCTCACCCCGACCAGCTGCAGATGCTGCGGGAGGATCCGGGCCTGCTGCCCGGTGCGATCGAGGAGTTCCTGCGCTACGACGGACCGGTCAGCCCCGGCATCGCCCGGTTCGCGCGCGAGGACGTCGTCATCGCGGGAGTGGCGATCCCGCGCGGCGCGACCGTGCTGGTCGCCTCCGCCATCGCCGACCGCGACCCGGCGCAGTTCCCGGACCCCGACCGCCTGGACATCACCCGGCAGGACAACGGGCACCTCGCCTTCGGGCACGGCATCCACTACTGCCTGGGGGCGCCACTGGCCCGGCTCGAGGGCCAGATCGCCGTGGGAACCGTCCTGCGTCGCCTGCCTCACCTCAGCCTGGCCGTGCCGGCCAGCGAACTGCGCTGGCGCTCGGGCGGTCTGCGCGGCCCCGAACAGCTGCCCGTCACGTTCACCCCCGACGCCTCCAGCTGACTGCACCACACGAAGGTCTTCGTGCCCCACCAATCACGGCCGACGGTCGCTCGTCGCACGTGGGCTTTCCGCCTGCCCTGTTGCTTTTGTCGCCGCCGAGACGGGCATCTCGCGGGGCACCGCCCACAGGTGGATTTGCCGGTGGCGGGCGGCGCTGCTGCCTCAGACTGCCATCGTTGCCACATCGCACCCGGCGCAAGCCCGTCCATCAGCCGTGTGAACAACCCGGCGGGACGATGCACCTGAGGCGGCGAACACGACGGAACGCTCGCCGCAGCCGAAGGCGCTGCGACAGGCGATGCCCTTCGGGACGGCCGTCCGGGCCGAGCCGCAGCGAGCCTGGCCCGGCAAGGCCAGCCCGGCTCGGTGCGGTCATTTGGTCTTGATGTCGTCCACCCGCTCGCCCTCCGCCTGGGACGGCTCGGTCCTGGGGACGTCGGGGTGCTGGGCTGCACGCTCAGCCAGGTCGTCGCGCTCGCCCTCAGCTTGGGAGGGTGTGTGAGAGTACAGCCAGGTGTCGTAATCCGAGGGTTTGGACTTCATGGCGGGCCTCCCTTATTTGCCCCATCTCCCATGCTCCTCCGTCGACCCTCGCAGGGCGAGACCAGTCGGCACTGCGTCTCGCGTTTCAAGCCCATGAAGCTGCCGGATGCGCAGCCCAGCCGATCCCCGACGGTAGTCAACTTGACCCGGCCCTAAAGGACCGGGCTTGGAGGTAGTGCCCAGCTGGCTGCTGGGTTGGCTCCTCCGTCCAGACACCCGCTATGGGGTGGCAGGGACGCGTGACTCACGCCCCGCAGTCCACACAGCAGCGCCGCGTGCGGCGATGTTGTGGGAAGCGTTCCGGTCGGCGTGGGCAACGACCCAGCACCCCCGGCAGATGAAAAGCCCCTGGTCGACACGGTTGCGCTTGTCGACGTGGCCGCACTCGGCGCACGTCTGCGACGTGTACGCGGGATCGACGTAGACCAGGGGCACGCCTGCCCGCTTGGCCTTGTAGACGATGAAGTCTCCGAGCTGGGCGAAGGCCCAGGAGTGGAGTGTGACCCGTTGGGGCTTGCGGAGCCGTACCCGCTGGCGGATGCCCCTGAGTTCTTCCAGGGCTATGCCGTGTGCGGTGCGTTCAGCCTCGGTCACGATCGTCTTGGCGATGATGTGGTTGGTGTTCTTGACGTGCCGCGTCTCGCGGCGGGAGCGCTCCTTGAGCCGGCGTTTGGCGGACTTGGTGCGCTTCTTCTGGAGCTTGGCGCAGGGCGAGCTGACGCTTGCGGTACCGGCCCAGGCCGCGTCCGGCGGCCTGGTATCCGGTGGACGTGGTGGCGATGTTGACGATGCCGAGGTCCACGCCGACGAAGCCGTCCGGCTCGTACGCCTCAGCCTCGGGGACCTCGCAGGTGGCGATCAGGTAGAACACCCCGTCACGCTCGATCAGGTCTGCCTCGCCCTTGCGGTAGTCACGGAGCGTCTTGAGAGCGTCGGTGGAACAGACGAAGCGGACGTTCTTGATGCGCCCGGCAGTTGTCCAGATGGATACGGTCTGTGCGTCGTACTGCCAGCTCAAACACCGGTCGTCGTATGGCTGCGCGGCCCGGGGACGGAACGTGATCGGCTTCGAGGCGGCTTTGATCCGCCGCTTCGACTTCGGCTTACCAAGGTTCCCGGCGCGGATGTTGGCGTGCAGCGTCGTGTACGCATCGCGCACCTTCTTGATCACGTGTTGCGCCGCCTGCGCTCCGAGCCCTTCGGCCTTGAGCCGCGGGTACGTGTGCTTGCGCAGCTCGTACTCACGCGGGACACCATGCGCGAACGCCACCTCGGAAACCCAACATGCCAGGTCGTTGACCGTGCGCAGAGTCGCCGACAGCGCGGCGGCCTGGTCGGCCTCCGGCATCAGCTTCACCTGCGTCACGATTTTCATGCGGATCACCGTACTGCAGTGGATCCATGTCACCACGCCGAGAGGCAAACCCCAATATTTGCCGGGGTCGCACGGTCATCTAGACCCCCCATGCCCATCTGGTCTTCACGCCCCGGTATCGCCGCGGCCCGTTCAGCGACGAGATACTTACGCGCTGCGAAGAGATCATGCGGACCGTGTGCGCCGACTTCGAAACCGAGCTGGCGGAGTTCAACGGCGAGCGCAACCACGTCCACCTGCTCGTGCACGACCCGCCCAAGGTCGCCATCTCCCAGTTGCTCGGCTCCCGCAAGGGCGTCTCAGCCCGCAAGCTCCGTCAGGGGTTCCCCAACCACATCCACGAGTACCTGTGGGGCGACCACTGCTGGTCCCCGTCCTACTTCGCCGCGTCCTGCGGCGGCGCACAGCTGGCGATCATCAAGGAGTACATCGAGAACCAGAAGCGTCCCGACTGAGGCCAACAGTGCGGACTCGTGCACCCGTGCGAGTCACCACCATCTTGAGAAGCGCTTCCTCCCGGGCGTGAACGCCCGAGGTTCCGCGCTAGATCATGCTGAACTTCTCCGGCCTCTCTGCAGCCGACCACGCTCAGAGGCTCCCAGGACTCACCGTCGGGCCCTGCCGATTGTCACCGGCGCCATCGACGTGCTGCGGTGACCGGATGTCGCGGCCAGAGGCGTCGCCGACGACGAGATTCCCGACCTCAGGGCGCCACGCCGACCTGAGGCGCACCGCCCTGTTCGAGATCTCGCCCGCCGGCAGACCAGACGGGGTCGGCCACGGTGCGCGACCTGGGCGTACCTCTCTGCACTGCTCAATCCGGAATCTGTCCTGGCTGATCCGCTCTGCTGCGGTCGCGGGACGGCTCGTTGCGGATCAGCCGGGCCAGGCCGGTCATTGGCCGCCTTGGGAAGGGGCTCAGTCATCTGGCCAGGACGACGTAGATGGCCATGGCAAGCACTATGAGCGCGACCATCGCGAGGAATTTGCCGAGGGGAGCGTTCCCCTCAATGCGGTCGCGGCGCACCTGTGTGTGGGCCTTGATTTCCGCAGCATCGTGTGACCATTGGTTGGGAAACACAGCGCCTCCTGTATTGGTGGTGACCACGGCCTGTTGTCGCTCAACTGTCTATGTGGGACAGGCGTGTTGGTGATGTCGACAGGCCGTTTGCCGGCCAACGTCTGCGCAGTCAGATGTGGCAATGAGTGCCGGAATGGAGCTTGCTCCTCGCGCAGGGCCGATAGCAGGAAGGAGCTGGCGAACGCGGTCGGCAGGCCGAGGAAGAGTGGTCCGGTTTCGGGAACTACCCCCGCCCTGGCCAGCCCATAGCCGCGTAAAGCAGCAGAAGACCGTTACCGCCAGGCCCGAAGCCATCGTGCATGCACTGCGCTGCGGGTTGTTTGCTTCCACTGACGCCCCCCGTTTCTCCCGGCAGACATCAGCATGCATGCTCGGCGGACCTCCGCGCATTGCCGGTGTCCGGCAATCTTCGGCTAGGGATCCATTCCGCGGTCGGCTCCGAGTACCAGCAGGACTTCGTGATCTCGGTTCGCCGCGGAACAGGAAGGTCACTGCGTCATCGGGGTGAGGCGTGTGGACTCTTCAAGACAGTTCCGGACGGGGCGACTGTTCCTCCAGGACGTGGTCGATCATGAACCGCTGTACGCGAGCACGGTCAGGCGGGCTTGCCTGAGGTTCTGGTCGTTGTAGTCAATGCCCGGTGCCGAGGGAACAGGATCCGGGAATGGGATCTTGGGAGCGGGCGAGTAGTCGCCTCGTAGGAAGCCGATGTCGTCATCCCCGATGCCGCCCCCGAACTCTGATCTCCACGACCTCGCGCGTACCGGAGAGCAGTCAACAACCCTCGCCCTCCAGGCCCTCGCCGGCTGCCTTCGTGACCGGCAAGAGCCTGGTCCACGAGGCCGCCGCCCGCGCGTCCGTGAGGCCGGCGACTGAACCACAGGGCGCGTGGGTGGGCCGGGCCTGGATACTGAGGGCATGGTTTTCGTCGTCTTCATGACCTTGCCAGGATTGGTCATCCTCCTGACTGCGCTGGCCTTCGCTGATCAGCTGCTGTTGCGTGCGGGCAGGGCCGGCGTTCTTCCGTGGCGGAACGGAGCTCGGCAGGGCCAGATTTCGGCGACCGGGTTCGAGCAACTGCACGCGAGCCTTTCGCCAGGAAAGCAGAACGAGCTGAAGGAGCGTCAGTCGGCACTTCTCATGCGCGACGACGAAGAGGACGGGGCTCCACCGAACCGAACTACGGTGGATCTGGACGGCGGGACCGCGGTTGTCCGGATGCCACCGGCCGCCCAGTAGAGCCTTGCCGAAGCTCTGACGCCACAGTTCTTTGGAGCTGTGGGTCTCAGAGTGTGTGGAGCGCCGGCTGGATCGCTTCGACGTTGCCGTCGTGGGCTGGCTGGGCGACGCGCCGGTCACGGCCCACTGAGACGGGTGCCTGTTCCGCGATCTGGTCCAGCATCCTCAGGAAGTTCTCGTCGGCGGTGAGGGACAGATCGCAGTCCGGTAAGCGCGAGGCGTGCTGCACATCGCGTGGGTTGCCGTGGGTGACCTTCAGGTCCGTCTGTACGGTTTGCGCTGCCCACCGCGGCCAGTTGCGAGGCATGTGCTCGGCCTCGACCTCGTACAGCCCGAAGCGGGATGGCACCAGGTACTGACAAGCCGGTTGGAGCACGGGACGCACCACCGGGCACAGACATGGCTGCACCAGCGGAACACCGGTGGCGAAGCGGCGCCTCAGCCCTGGGTGCAGGCAACGACAGAGACGCGAGAGCCGGGCATCCGGAATCTTCCGCACCGATATTCGCCGAGAGAAGGCAGACTGATGTTCCGCCAGCTTCACTGCCCGAGGGCTTTCGCGTACCAGTGATCCGCCCCGCCGTGGCCTTCATACGGTTGGGTCTCCTCGTATCCGTACCGCGTGTACATCGCCCGCGCCTCGGTGAGCTGGGTGTTTGTCTCGCACACGATTCGGGTGGCGCCCAGTCTTCGGGCCGAGTCCTCGACGGCGAGCGGAAGGCCTCGGCCCAGCCCCGCTCTCCGTCCGCCCGGGCAGACGTACATCCGCTTGAGTTCCGCCGTTCTCGGGGTGCCGGCAAGGATCCTCAGCCCCGCGCAGCCCAGGAGCTCGCCGTTGTCGCCGCGCGCGACGAGGAACTCGCCGCCGGGCGGCCCGAGGTCTTGGTGCGGGTCTTCGGTAAGCACCGCGCGGAGCTCTGCCTCCGTCGCCGAGCGTCCCAGCACCCGCCGGCCCAGTTCCGTGAAGTACCGCCGCATCGCCTCGTCCACAGCCGCACCGGTGACGGGCTCGGGCCTGATGGTCCAGGTCGGCATGCGGTCCATGGTCCCGGGCTCGTCGCACGCCGTCCACGGTGCAGCCTGCGTCCATGCGATCGCACACGGGCCGACGCCACGCCGTGCGGCCTCAACGCGAGCGTCTGGTCCCGCGACGGGGCGCGGGGCCGCGCAGTCGCCGCCGCGTGGGACGGCCTGATGGGCGGCATGGGCGACTCCGGCCTCGGCCGCTGCCGCGGTGCTGAGGGAATCCTCAAGTACACCGAGCCCCAGACCGTCGCCCAACAGCGCTCCAGGGGTTAACCCCGCCGACGGGCATCGCGCACGAGACCTGAGCCGCGCTGCTGACCGGCGCGTTGAAGGTCCTGAAGGCGGTCGGCTCCCGCTGAGGCGAAGAGAAACAGACGGCGCGGCTCCGGGGGGGGGTCGCGCCGTCTGCGGTAGGGGAAGCGGTACGAGGACGGCTGCCTGTGCCAGCGTGGATGTCGCCCCGGGGGGCCGGCGTGGATGTCCGCGCGGATGTCGGTCTGGGAGGCGGGGCGTGGGGAATCGGCGTGGTTGCCGGGGTGAGCGCTCGCGTGGCCGAGGGCGCGGGGCCGAAGGGCCCACTGACAGACCGAAGGCGCCCCAGGTGCTCGCGTCCCGGCGCGAGTATCCGGGGCGTCTTCGGTGGCCGGTGGCCGGTGGCTGGTGGCCGGTGGTCGGCTACGCGGCGCGCCTCGCCGTGTTGAGCCAGGTGCGGTACCGGCGCAGGGCCCGTCGCTGTCTGCGCTGCTCGGCGAGCAGGGCTATCGCCGGGTGCGTGCCCGGCGTGGGGCGGCTGCCGCGGGCGATGCGGCGCATCTGGTGGCGGACCTGCGCCATGCCCGCGGCCGAGGCGAGGGCCTTGTCGGACCAGGTCACCGGCCGCAACGGCCGGTCGGCCTCGCGGTCGGTGCGCCAGCGGTCAGGCAGGTCGGGGGTGACAGCGAGGGCGGTGCCCATCCCGACGATCGCCACGCCGCTGTCGAGGACGCGCTCCGCGGTCGCGCGCCGGGTGATGCCGCCGGTGAGCATCAGCGGCAGCGGGCTGGTGCCGACCAGGTCCTTCGCCAGGTCGAGGAAGTACGCCTCGCGGGCCTGGGTGCGGGCGTCGGCGGGGCGGCCGGACATCGCCGGGCTCTCGTAGCTGCCGCCGGACAGCTCGACCAGGTCGACGCCGAGCGGCTCGAGCATCGCGATCACCTGGCGGGCGTCGTCGGCGTCGAAGCCGCCGCGCTGGAAGTCGGCGGAGTTGAGCTTCACCGCCACCGCGAAGGACGGGGAGACGGCGTCGCGGACCGCGCGGACGACGTCCAGCAGCATCCGGGCCCGGTTCTCCAGGGATCCGCCCCACTGGTCCGTGCGCTTGTTGACCAGGGGAGACAGGAACTGCGACAGCAGGTAGCCGTGAGCGGCATGGACCTCGACGCCGTCGAACCCGGCCTCCTCGGCGCGCCGGGCGGTGACCGCGTACCGGGTCACGGTCTCCTCGATCTGCTCGGTGGTCATGGCGACCGGGCGCCCGAAGCGGCTGCTGTGCTTGCCCAGGTCGACGCCGACCGCGGAGGGGCCCCACACCACGCCGGGCATGTCGGAGCCGATCTGGCGGCCGGGGTGGTTGATCTGCATCCAGATCGCCCCGCCCGCGGCCTTGCCCGCCTTGGCCCACTCGACGAACGGCTCCAGCGGCGCGGCGTCGTCGAGCACGACACCGCCCGGACCGGTCAGCGCCTCGGCGTGGACCATGACGTTGCCGGTGATCAGTAGGCCGGTGCCGCCTTCGGCCCAGCGCCGGTACAGCCCGAACAGCTCCTCGTCGGGCAACTGGCCGTCGCCGGCCATGTTCTCCTCCATGGCCGCCTTCGCGATCCGGTTGTCCAGTACTTGCCCGGAGCGCAGAGACATGGGCGAGAACAGCTTGCTGGTCATCCGAGTTCTCCTCTCGATCTCGATCGCCTACGATGTGTGCAGCGTTCACATTAGGGCAACGATGTAAGCGTCGTAAACATGAGGGAGTGTGACCTATGCCGCAAGCGAGCAGCTCGTACCACCACGGCGATCTGCGTGCGGCCTGTCTGCGTGCCGCGCGGGAGCTGCTGGAAGAGGACGGCAGCGCCGGGCTGTCGCTGCGGGCGGTGGCGCGGCGGGCGGGAGTGTCTGCGACGGCCCCCTACCGCCATTACGCGGACCGCGACGCGCTGGTCTCCGCGGTCGCCGCCGAGGGGTACCGCGAACTCGCAGGAGAGCTGGCCTCGGCGCACCCCGCGCCCACGACTCCGACCGAACTCTCGGCGGTCGCCGTCGCTTACGTGCGTTTCGCGCTCGACCGCCCGGCCATGTTCCGGGTCATGTTCGCGGAGCCGTGCGACCCGGCCGACGAGGAACGTGTCGCGGCGACAGCCGCCATCTCCGAGTACGTCCGCGACATGGTGCGCGGCGCCTTTCCCGGCGCCGACCCGGAGGTGCTCTCGACCACGGTGTGGGCCCTCGTCCACGGCCTGGCCTTCCTGCACCTGGACGGCAAGCTCGACTCCTCGACCCCCGAGGTGGTGGCAGCCCAGGTCGAGTCCGCAGTCCAGGCGCTGTTCACGGCCCCGGCGGCGATGTCGCGGTCGGAGTAGGGGCCGGCGCGACGTCCGGCGCCCGGCAGCTGGCTCCCGCCCCCGTGGATAGGGTGTCCGCTCATGTCGCGCGCAGGCTGTGGAGACAAGCCGGCGCGCCCGGTGGGGAGGGGCACGTATGAGGTTCAGGGCGGGAATGACGGGGCTGACCGTCGTAGTGCTGGCTGCGTTGGCCGGGTGCGGTACACAGTCAACGGCAGGCTCGGACGACGCGGCAGGACAGGCGTCGACAAGGCCGTCTCCCCTCACTTCATCGACAACGGCGAACGCTCGCCCCTCTTCTGCGGAACTGCAGGGCCGATGGTGGACATGGGCAGCGTCGGAGCCCGAGAAGACCAACCCTGTTGCCGACCAGGACGGCGTGCGGGCTCAATCAGCCGCAAGACGTGTGGTTCCTGGCCGGCACCTTCGGTGGTCAGGCCGAGCGCGCATGCAAGGTCCCGGGCGGTCGGCCCGTCGCCTTCCCTCTGGTGAATCGCTTCGGGGACCGTTCGGACTGTGCGGCTTTCATGAGCAGCGTGCAGGGGACCGTGCTCCTGGACGGCAGGGAGATTGAGCCGGAGACCTACCAAGGCGACTTGATCACGGTTCAAAGCGCTCGGGGCAACGCAGTTACCGGGGAGGAAGAGCGCTTCACAGCTACAGGGTGCGGCTTGTGGGTCCAGTTGCCTTCCCTGGCTCCCGGAAAGCACTCGCTGAAGATCCGCGGACAGTCAGATGACTTCTCTACCGGTGTGGACTATGCGTTGTCCGTCGCGACCTCATCGGAGTAGTCCCGCCGCACAGCCAAGACCCCGGGGGAGACTCCTCGGGGTCTTGGCGCACGCTGAGACGCGCCCCGCATGAGGGCCTCGAGGGTACTGAAATTCGCTGATGTCTCGGCCGGCGATCACACTCAGAGGTTCCCAGGAGTCACCGCCGGGTTGCCGCTTGTCACCGGCGCCATCAACGTGCTGCGGTGTCCAGATGCGGCAGCCAGGGCTGAACCGGGCATGTCCCCTGCATGGGTGGGGCGTTGAGGGATAGGCCGCGGTGGGGGACGTTCACTGGGCCGCGGATGCGGCAGTTCTATCGGCTGTTGAGAGCGGTGCGCTGACGAGGTAGAAACGGCCCCGGTGAGGGGGTCGGCCGTAGTGCCTTCCGCTGGCTACCGCTTCCCGGGGAATGTGCAGGTCATCATCCACGCCGACACCCGGCGGATCCTGGACCCGGGTGAGTGTGTGAGCCTTCTTCCGTGGTGGCTGCGCCGGACCGAGAAGGGCGGCACGACTCTCGTCCCTGGACGGTCCGTCCGGCACACCCAGCCGGTCGATGTCCGGGACGTCGCCGGGTTTGCGCTCTCCGCACCGCCCTGCGCTCTCAACATCGCTCGCCGCGTGAACGCGACACCATGAGCGACCTACTGGTTGCCTGCCGGCCGTCATTCGACACTACGTCGCCGGTCGTCGCGCTCCGTGATACCGCCTGCTGTCCTGTGCCATCGAACCTTGATCCTGGCCACCGAAGCTTGAAAGTCATCGGATTCGTGAATGCGAAGGGTGCGTCGGCGCCGCCTGCGGCAGACGACCGCTCTGCCCGTCTCAGCCCGTGCGAGCCGAGCACGGGCGGTGTAGACAAGAGTCATGTCGCCGCGCCTCGAAGGACTTCGACGGCCTGAGCGACCGGGGCGGGCATTGCTCGCCATCCCGATCGCGTGGATTGTTGCCGTGTCCGTGATCGACATCCTTGCGCCGGCCAACATTCACCTCGGTCCGCTGCTCGTCGCGGCCCCCGCGATCACGGCGTCGTTCGGCAGGCCCCGGACTGTGGGTCTGATCGCTGCGCTGGCGGTGGTCGCACAGACGATCATCGGGCTGCTGCGCGATCCCAACCAATTGCTCTCTTCCAACCATCAGGCGCAGATCATCGCCCTGGTGCTGGTCGGCACATGTCTCGTGATTTTCTGTGTGCTGCGGGAGCGGCGCGCAAAAGAGCTGGCACAAGTGCGGTACGTGTCCGAGGTCGCCCAGCGCGTGGTCCTGCCACCACTGCCCAGGCGGCTCGGACCGCTGCGCGCCGCCTCTCTCTACCTTGCCGCTGAGGCCGAGGCCCAGATCGGCGGAGATCTCTACGCGGCCGCGCGCACCGCTTCCGGCACCCGGCTGATCGTCGGCGACGTGAGAGGCAAAGGGATGACCGCGGTCAATGACGCCGCCTTGCTGCTCGGAGCGTTCCGCATCGCGGCCCACCGCCAGGCGAGCCTGGGCGAGCTGGTGGCCTACCTCGACCGCAGTGTGTGCTGGGACCTGATGGAGCCGGGCGAGACGGGCTGCTACGGAGAAACATTCATCACCGCCCTCGTCCTCGACATCCCCGACGGGGACGGCCAGGTCCAGATGGTCGCCTGTGGGCACCCGTCGCCGGTCGTCCTTCGCAACGGCAGTCCGGCGACGATGGACGCCCTTCATCCTGCGCCTCCGCTGGGTTTGGGCGAACTGGCGCATCCGCGCTACCACGTCGACAGCTTCCAGTTCGAGCCGGGAGACCTTCTGCTGCTGTACACGGACGGCGTCACCGAGGCCCGCGACTCCACCGGCACCTTCTATCCGCTTGCCGAGCGCATCACCGGCTGGACCGAGAACGACCCCGACGCCTTCCTCGGCCGTTTCCGGCGTGACCTGCTGCACTACGTCGGCGGACACCTGAACGACGACGCCGCCATGATCGTCATACAGCGCCCCGCCACAACCCTGGCCTGATCACCGCCGGATTTCTCCGAAGACACGGTCGGCTTCAACGGGGTGGATTCTCCGTCGGCCCGGTCAACTTCACCGAGGCCACCGGCCCAGCACCCCGCTTGCCCCCCGCCGGACAGGTCACCCTTGTAGGCCGCACTCAACGTGGCGGCAACCTGGTTCCCAGCGGGCACTCAGTACGACGCAGGGACGCAGGGACGCAGGGACGCAGGGACGCAGAGTCCAGTGAATCCGCCCGCCTCGTAGAGCTGCAACTCACCGCCGGACGCGTCCCTGTCCAGCCCACCCGGCAGCCCCTGACGACGGCTTGGAGTGTCGTGACGGGGCCGGTGCAAGTGCGCTGGTCCGCGGAAAGAAGGACGGCTACTCCCGCGTACAACCTTTAGTCGATCTTGGTGGTCATGTGTGTGCGAACCTGTGGCCCGGTCTGGGTGCAGGGGCTTGAGCACTGAGAGAGGCACCATGCGTTCCACCGTTATTCGCCGTACGGCCTTGGCCGTGTCTGTGGCTTCCTGCGCCTTTGTGGTCACCGCGTGCGGCGGCGGTGCCGACACGAAGGACGGCGCGTCGGCATCGAAGCCCGCGGCGAAGGCGCTCACCGCCGCAGAGCTGAACAAGCGCGTCGTCACCCAGGGCGACGTGAAGGACCACGACATCAAAAAGCCTGGGAAGAAGGACGCTTTCGCACCCGGCTCGGTCTCCGTCGCCAAGGCCGCCTGCGACCCCGTCGGGCAGGTGCTGTCCGCCCTGCCGCCGACCGAGTCAGTGGCGAGCGTGCAGCGGCTCGTCGTGCACGAGTCCGCCGCGGCGAAGAAGGGCATGCCGTCGATGAAGGAGCTCGCGGACTTGACGGAGGACGAGGCCGAGCAGGCCACCATCGACTCGCTGGACATCACCAAGACAATGACCTCCCTCTGGTCCTACGACGGCGACGACGCGGCACAGGCCCTCGCCACGCTCCGGGACGCTGGAAAGAAGTGCGCCGGCGGCTTCACCATGACGACCGACGGGGAGAAGCAGCAGGTCACCAAGGTGACACAGGAGAAGCTTTCGGCCGGCGACGATGCCGTTGCCTGGACCGTGGGGACGAAGGCGGCGGGCACGACCGCCGATACCAAGGTCGTCGTCCTTCGAGTGGGCAACACGCTCGCCGGGTTCTCGTCGTTCAACATCGCGGCGGTCACCCGCGGTGAGGCGTTCGACCAGCCGACCGCCGTGATCGAGAAGCAGGTCACGAAGCTGAGGTGAGGCTTGCAGGGAACGCACCGCAGGACGCTTCGTTGAGTTGCTGACCGGGGCGCGCGGTCCCGGCCACCCGCGTCCTCGCCCCGCAGGCCGACGTGGGCGATGCCCCAGCCTGCGGCACCCGGCCGGCAGTTCTGGGCCGCGCGACAACTGGTTACGGGCCGCCTCCACCGGCAGCCCGTAACCCCGCACCGTTGGCCGGCGCATTGTGCGGTGTCCATCAGGTGGTTATCGACGCCGACAACCGCCTGGTTGTCGCTGTCGGCCGGCCAGTGCCCGGCAACCGCCAACGGCCGCAAGGCGTGGGAACTGTCCGGTGCGAAGGCCGTCATCGGCAAGAACATAGTGATCGCGGACGGCGGCTACCGGAGCACCGGCCTGGTCATCCCGTATCGCCGCTGGCCCGGCCAGGCCGATCTCCGTGCCTGGAAAGAGGAGCGCAACCCCTCCCACCGCAAGGTCCGCGCTCGTGTCGAGCACGCCTTCGCGCGAATGAGGGGCTGGAAGACCCTCCGCGACTGTCGCCTGAAGGGGCGACGACGTGCGTTTCGCCATGCTCGGCATTGCCCACCTGCACAACCTCAGCCTCGCCGGATGACGAGGAACCCTGGAGGCGAACCGGCACGCCTGAGATCATTTGGCTCGAACCAGCGGGACATAAATCGACATAAAGGGATGATTGTGCACGCAGTGTCTGTCGATCATAATCCGGGTGTCAGGGCGGAGTCCTGCCCGCGGTATCGGTAAGCGACTCCGGAGGCCGCGAAACTGCAACCGCCCGCCCCAACAGCGCGGTCAAAGAAGAGAGCTGACCAGGATGCTGAGCAAAAGTGGACACTCGGCAATGTCGAGGGCTGCTTTCGCGGGAGCGGTGCTCGTCGCCGGCTACGCGGTCGTCTCGTGTGACGACGCCGGCGACACGGCTGCCACGAACGGTCGGGTCACGGTCGTCTACGAGGACGAGGCGATCAAGCCGGAGAACCGCCAGGTGGCAGGGCTGATCCGGAAGTCTCGCGTGCTCGAGCAGCTCGCCGACTGGGTGAACGAGAGAGTCGCCCTCCCGTACGACATGGACGTGAAGGTCACGGACAAGGTCCCGCCAGGGGTTACGGATGCGGTCACCCAGCCCGACGGCCGGACGATCTATGTGCCCCCAGCGTTCCTGACCCAGGTCGAAGGGGTCCTCAATGACGTGGTCAAGACGGTCAAGCGCCCGGCTGTGTTCCCCCAGGCCCAGTACAACGTCGACGACCTGACTGCCCTGTCGACCCAGTTCATCTTCGGCCACGAAATGGGCCATGCCCTGCAGCGTCAGCTCCTCCTTGCGAACCTCGGCCTGGAGGAGGATGCCGCCGACGGGTTCGCGTCGTTCTACACCGTCAACGAGGTTGGGCCGGGACCGTCGCTGTCAGCCGCACTCCTCTTCGACGAAATCGCGCGCAAGGAAGGCAAGCTGACACTGGAGGGACTCTCGAGCGATCACCCCGTCACCCAGCAGCGAGTCTTCAACTTCCTTTGCTACCTCGAAGGGAGCGACCAGAAGGCGTATTACGAACCCCTGGTCGGTGCGGGTTACCTGCCCAAAACCCGCGCCCCGTTGTGTCCCCAGGCATGGGCGATGCTGGACTACGGCTGGTGGACACAACTCAAGCCACATTTCAGCGAGGCATTCAGAAACCAGGGCGACAAGACGCAGGAGAACGCACACGACCAGCTGATCGCGGCGCGGAAAGCCTTCGAGAAGGAACTCGACAAGCTCCGCAGCGAGCAATGAGCATGCTCCGCTCGGCATCGCCCGCCTGCACGACCTCAGTCTCACCGGATGACGACGGGACGGAAACGTCATCAGGTACGTCTGAGTCACTTACGAGACAAGCCTTGGAGCGCCCAGTCACTGTACTGAGTCTGAGTGGCCGATCTGGCGGCTGAGTGGACTGCTTTGAGGGTCTGATCAGCTGAGTTGGCCGGCCGGTTAGCCGCAGGATTTTTGGAGCCGGTCACTGGCAGACCCTGAAGCTGCGCTCGGACCGCGCCCAACAGCTGACTGTGCCCAGAGAGCGGCGCCGTCGAACTGGCCGTGGCCACCGCCCTCCTGGGCTACGCCGCGGGCGATGCGTGGACATCGATCAGAGTTTCTGGGGCGGCAGGGAGACGTCGGTGAGGTGTTCGGCTTCGGTCCACAGGCGTGCCGCGACGGCCTTGTCCTGGGCGCTGCGCGGCAGCGAGGTGGGCTTCGTCGGGCCGACCATTGCCCAGCGCGGGCCGTAGTAGCCGCCGGCGTCGGGGCTGGTGGCGGCGTACAGCAGGGGTTCTGCGCCCTGTTCCGGCCCTTGGGACGGCACGACTGGCCGCCTACGCCTCCGACCCGGAACTGGCGTCCATGCGCCTGGACTTCACCGACCTGGTCCGCCGGACAACGGCAGTCACCGCCTCCGGCCTGCTGGCCCGACAGGCAGAACACATCAGTGCCAGTCCAGCCTCCTGAACGTCGGCCGTTCAACACCTCAAGGTGAGTGGCATTGCCTTCATGGCTTTCGAACAGTCACCGGTCGCCGAGCCTCCCGAACTGGTGAACAGGTTCTGCTCGTTCTCGTGCACAAAGCCAGCAGCTCATCAGTGGGACGTGCGACCTTTGCCCAGCTCATCACAGTGGCCGGATGCGGAAGGCGGGGGCGGCCCGCACTCGCCGTCTGAGGAGCCCCAGTGCCGTTGTTCCTCGATGACCGCGGCGGCCTGGCGTCGACAATGCGGCAGGGACATCCGCATGGCCTGCGGGTATCGAAGCCGCAGGCGGTGACTTGCTGTCTGTCGCCGTAGGTGAGAAGCCTCCGCTCGCCGCGGGCGAGCCCGAGCAAGGGCAGAGCAGGTGGAGTCTGCGCGCGTGCATGGTCGTCGACGTAGTGAGTCCTCTCGATCGCCCGCCCGCCCGAGCGCGTAAGCAAGGAGCAGGGCGTGCTCGGGGCGGTACGAGCTGTGCGCGGCCGGGCGCTCGAGATGGCGCCATCCGAGTGTGCAGCGGCTGTGTCGGGCCGCGATCGCCGTTCCGACTGATCATGCTGAGCCCAGACCAGCACCATGCCCAGCAAAGGGGTGTTTAGCATGCCGAACGACTCAGTCGCACGCTTCCTGGCTGCCCTGGCGCCCGAGGACAGACAGGCCGTCGTGGCCAGGCCCGGTGAGGAGCAGGAACGGCTCGCCGCGGCCTGGGAACGGGAATTGGAGGGGGATGACGAACTTGATGTCCTCGACGAGTTGTCCCCGCCGGCAGCCGAAGCTGAGGCGGCTCGCCGCGTCCTTCGGCAGGAGTCGGACTGACGCGTTTGGTGCTCCGTCATGCGGCAGTCAGTTGCACATCGGTACTCGCTTCGCCGTGTCTGCGATGAGTCCCCAGTAATGATCGGGTCCCTGCGCTGCCACGCCGTTGCCATGATGCGTGCTGGGCCCACGGTCGAGTGGCGGTCGCGGAGCGGTTCAAGCGGCTGGTCAAGGAGGGAACGTCAATCTCACTGTCGCCCGGACAGTGATCAAGATCCGAGGATCACGTCTGGGCGAGGAGAGCCGGCAGCTCGCGCATGTCGTCAAAGACCACCGTGCCTGGTCCGTGCAGCCACTCTGCCGGCGTGAGCCCGCCGCAGTAGCCGAACACGCGCATGCCGGCGGCGCGGGCAGCCTGCACACCGTAGCGGCTGTCCTCGACCACGGCGCAGACCTCAGGGTCGAATCCCATGTGCCGTGCCGCGTGGAGGAAGAGGTCGGGTGCCGGCTTGCCGTGGGCCACTTCCGACGCGCTGTAGATGCGACCTTCGAAGCGCGGGTACAGCCCGGTAAGACCCAGAGTGTGGCGAAGACCGGCATGCGTACTGCTGGAGGCTACGCAGGTGGGCAACTGGATCTCGTCGAGCGCCTCCACCACGCCGTCGACGGCGGTGAGTTCGGCTTCCATGGCCTGGCGGTACAGCTGGTGCTGCTCCGCCTCCCACCCGTCCTGGAGCCGGTGGCCGAGGTGCTTCTCGACCTCGGCGATCATGTCGGCATGTGAGCGGCCTACGAAGCGTTCGACGATCTCGGCCTCGCTGAGCGGCCAGCCGAGCAACGCCAGGCTCCTCGCGTCCACGCGTACGGCGATGCGCTCGCTGTCCACCAGAACGCCGTCACAGTCAAATATCAAGAGTTCAATGGGTTTGATCACGCCTGCATCGTAGGGGAGGGGCGCCGAGGCCGTACCTTGCTGCGCACTCCTCCACCTGCGTCATCGTTGCCGTCGCATGGTCCATCAAACGGCGAGGACTGGCGCCTCGTCTCTCATGGGCTCAAGACCCCGGAGTTCGAGTCGGGGTGCTCGGGCGTCTTCGTGTTCTTCGCGGTCACGAAGACGCAGCCATCGTCGTCGACGTCGGTGAGGGGCGGGGGGCCGAAGACCGCGGGGTTCGGCAGGCCGTAGCGTCGCACCCGGCGCTAACTGACGGGGCAGTCCGGGCTCACCAGCGCGAGATCGGGACGGGATGGCGGCGACTGCCGGCCGATCGCCAAGTTCTGCTCGCCCTGGCCTACTTGAGATGCGGCGACACCGACGCACGACTTGCTGCCGGGTTCCGGGTCGGTGGTCGCGACCGTGTACCTGAGTCTCTTGCCAGTTGGCGGAGAGCAGCTCGGACCACATGATCCAGGTCTCGAACGCACTTGTGAGGCGCGGCCAGCTATGACTCGTTCGTACAGTCGGGGGCATGGAACCGATCACACGGGCACGGCGATTCAAGCTCCCGCAACCCGCAGCTCCCCGGCCGTCAACAGCGACAACAACCCGATGTCTTGGGCCTTGAGGGCAGCGGAACCACCTTGCTCACGGTCGATTACGCAAAGAGCGTGGTCAACCTGAGCTCCCAAGCCGCGCAAATCTGCGGTCGACAGCACAATCTGCCCACCACTGGTGACCACGTCTTCGACGACAAGCACCCGCCGACCCTCGATTTCGGCCCCCTCGGCGAGGCGGCAGGTTCCGTACATCTTGGCCTGCTTGCGCACGAACGCGCAGGGCAGACCCGTGTGTCGCCCGAGCGCGGTCACCACCGGGATGCCGCCCATCTCCAAGCCGGCCAGGACCTCAGTGCCGGACGGCACGAGCGGGGCCATCTCACGGGCGATCTCATCGAGCAGGACCGGGTCGCCCTCGAATCGGTACTTATCGAAATATTCAGCGGCAGTGCGTCCCGACCGAAGCGTGAAATGCCCGGTCAAATGAGAAGCGGCATGGATACGGCGAGCAAGATCAGAATGTGTCACAGACGTTCAGTCTTCCAGACGCCCGTCCCATCCAAGACGGCGCCGGAGTGGGTGCCGAACTCCGCGGAAAGCGATGGCTTCAACAGGAAGCTGTGTCGCCGTCCGCGTCGCCCACCGCATTCTCGCGATGGCCGTCGCGATCTGGCACAGCCACAAGACCGACCAGCCCGTCATACGATCATTGATGGCCTATGGCCACCGATCGCATCGGAATGACTCGTCCAGGCGCGAGGCCTCAAGAGGCACCTTGACGTGAATCCCGCGCGAACGCTTTGCCCCGCCAGGTGCAAGTAGGGGTGAGACCGCCGTCCGGGCGGTCAAGGACAGGGGGGTTCATGGATCCCGATCCCGTTGCGGACGAGGAACTGCTCGCGCGTGCCGCCACGGAACCGGCGGCATTCGAACCGCTGGTTGCCCGGCATTCCGTCGCGCTGCACGGCTATCTCGCACGACGAGCACCGGCCGCCGCCGACGATCTGCTGTCGGAAGTGTGGCTGCAGGCCTTCGCCCACCGGCACACCTTCGACGCTGCCCGCGGAGCGGCCCGGGCCTGGCTCTTCGGTGTGGCACGCAACGTGCTGGCCCGCCACTGGCAACGGATCGCCCGCGATCCCGGCCCGCCGCCCACGGAGGAGCAGGCGGCGAGCGACCCGTGGCAGGCGGTGGACCAGCGACTCGACGCCGTGGCGGCCGGACCGTTGATCCACCGCAAACTCACCGAACTGCCCGCAATCGAGCGCGAGTTGCTGCTCCTCGTCGCCTGGGAGGGTCTCACACCCACCGAGGCTGCGGCCGTCGTCGGCATCCCCGCCGGCACCGCCCGCTCCCGCCTGCACCGGGCCCGAGCCCGACTCCGGGCCCACCTGTCCAACGGCACCCTCAACACCCTGACGGGAGAGCTCGCATGAGCACGCAGCAACACGACGATGTACTCGACTTCCCCGGCGCCGCGGACCTGGTCGCGGCCGGCCGTACGCCCGAGCCCGCCCCTGCGGTCCTGGCCGCGGCGCTGTCCGCTGTCCGCGGCGCAATCGACGCCGAGGCCGGCAAGGCGCCGGGCCCCGCTGCTGCCGAACCCCGGGTGGTGATCCCCCTGTATCGCAGGCGCCGCGTCCTCGCCTCGGCAGCGGCGGTCGCGGCCGTCGCCGCCGCGGCGATCATTGCCCCCGTGGTCAGCATGGACGGCGGCGAGCCCGCGGCCGGCGCGGAGGCGGCGGCGTTCTTCAACTCGATGGCCAAGAAGGCGGCCACCAGTGCCGACGGCCCGTACTGGAAGATCACGTCGACGACCTCCGCTCCGGGCACGGCAACCAAGACCCGGACCGTCTTTCTCAGTCCCGACGGACTGACCGCCGTCGAGAACGGCGAGACGCTCTCCAAGCCCCAGCCGAACGGCATGAGTTGGCTCGTCGGCAACAAGCGAATGGGCTGGAACGGCCTGAAGAACCTCCCCACCGACCCGTCCGCGCTCCGCGCCAAGCTCGCCGCGGGTAAGACCGGGACGGCGGCGGACGAACAGGTCGTGACCGAGGCCGGAGCGCTGCTCTCCTTCAGCCCGGCCCGGGCCGAACTGCGCGCTGCCCTCTACCGGGTGATGGCAGCCACCCCCGGCGCCGACATCCGCACCGAGGTCAGCGATGCGAAGGGGCGCAAGGGCACGGAGGTGAACTGGAAGTACGTCGGCGCCGACGGCCCGGGCATCGCCAGCGATCCTCACTGGATCATCGACCCGGCCACGGGCGGAATCCTCGAGGAGAGCCGCACCGCTGCCGAGGACTACGACGGCTCGGGCTGCGAGCCCTCGGACGGCGTGGACAAGGAGTGCACGCCGTCTCTCTCCGAGGGCGACCTGACCAGCCGGCAGACGTTCCTCTTCAACGGTCCGGTGAACAGGATCAGCTGATCCCGCACAGGGCGCAGGCCGCCTCCCTCCGGACGGGGCCTGCGCCCTGTGCGGTCCCCGCCCTTACTCCACCGGTGTCGAGCGAGGCTGTCTCGCTGTCGACGCCGCACTGACTCTGACCCATCACGATGAGCGGACCGAGGGCGTCGGCAGCGCAGGCTGCCGACTCCTCCGCCACCACATCCTGCTCGGCTGAACCGATCTACAGCTACGAAATCTTGGAAGGCCGGTTGATTGGACAGTCCCATCGGGACGACCTCGGTGGCTTCCTGTGCACCTGCCGGTTCCTTCGAGTGCGCGGAGCACGCTTGTTGGGGAAGCTGAGCGCAGGGTGCTGCCGGTGAGCAGACGGTGGTGGGGCATGGGCGCGGCGGTGGTGACCGTTGCGACGACCGCTTGAATCCACCGAGTACACGACCTTCAAGTTCACCGCGCACCTCCTCGAGGCCCGCGTCGACGCTTCGATCGGCACTGTCGGCGACGCCCTGGGCAACGCGCTCATAGAGAGCCCGGATAGACCTCTACGAGGCGGAGTTGATCAAGCCCCGTCGGCCCTGGAAGTGCCTGGCCGACATCGAATTCGCCGCCGCGCAATGGGTCGACTGGTTCAGTGACCAGGGTCTTCACGCGGCAATCGGAGACATCCTGCCCTATGAACATGAGACCGAGCCATCTACAAGACTTGTGGATGGCTCCTGTCCGGTCCGGCGATCAAAATTGGGTGGCCCGTAAGTATGGGTAGCCGTAGCGTCCGGCCATGGACTGGAGCACCTGGCACGATCAGTACGATTCTGCCGACTCGTGGATGGCACGACGGCTGCGGACGGTTCAAGCACAGATTCACGCCGCACTGTCCAAGGCCCCGGCGGGCGGCTTGAAGGTGATCAGTATCTGCGCCGGGGAAGGCCGCGATCTGCTCGACGTTCTCGCCGACCACCCGCGCAGCGACGATGTGCAGGCGAGGCTCGTCGAGCTGGACCCGCGCATCACTGCGGCGGCCCTGGAAAGGATCGGGCGGGCCGGCCTGTGCCAGGTGGAGGTGGTGACCGGTGACGCCGCCCTCATCGACCAGTACGAGGACGTGGCCCCTGCGGATCTCGTCCTGGTCTGCGGCGTCTTCGGCAACATCACCGAGGCAGATATCGAGCGGACCATCGGGGCTTGCAGCCAGCTGTGCAAGACCGGCGGCACAATCATCTGGACCCGACACCGCGCTGCCCCCGACCGGGTCCCACTGATCTGCGAATGGTTCGACGCTCAAGGCTTCGAACTGCAGTGGCTTTCGCCAGTGGACGCGGGCTTCGGAGTGGGGGTGCACCGCTTCGTCGGCACACCTCAACCCCTACGCCGCGGCACCCGCCTGTTCGAGTTCGTCGGCTACGACGTGCTCCGACAGACTGCAGTGGCAGAAGCCCCTGGCCGGAGCAACCCCGCACCGCAGGACCAACGTGAGCCGTAGCTCAAGGAGGTGTTCAGGCGGCATCAATCTCAGACCGTTCGGCCAGAACGCCGTTCTGGAACCGCGCACCTGCGCGGACGAGGGGCACCAGGCGGGCGCCGGTGATCGCGCACCATCGCGCCTGGGCGGACCCGACCAACTTGAACACCATTGCGAGGATCGGTCGCCGGGCTGCCCGCGCCTCGCGTCATCTTGGTGCGGAGCTTGACCGTGGAGAAGGTCGACCCAATCGGGTTCGTGATCCGGAGGCGAATCCGGCGCTCCGCGGGGAAGTCGTGCAACGCGAGCAGTTCGTCCCGATCCTCGGTGATCTTCGCGACGGCCTTGGGGAACCTCGCGCCATAGGTGTTCACGTACGCACCGCGGTCTGGCGCCACGGCCCGTACCGGTGGTGCAGCGCTCAGGTGGTCAGCGGGCCTGGTTCAGTGTGCCCAGGTTCCGCGCGAATCCGAGTTCTGCGCGAGTTGGGTGGCCCACTGCTGGTCGACCTTCGCGCGCTCGGTGGCGTTCGGGTAGTGGTTGGTGCAGGACGGGCCGGGGCCGCCGCCCGACATCAGCTCACTGCACGGCCCGCTGTAGTCGTCCAGTAGGCCCAGCACATGCCCGGTCTCGTGAGTGGCGACGCGGACCGAGTCGTTCTGCCGGCTCTGGGTGTAGTCGAGGAAGACGTAGCCGTCTCCGTGGCCGTTGGTGGCGGCGTAGGAACCTTCTGGGTCGTTGCCCTCGCGGTAGGAGAAGTCGGCACCGCTCGATGCCGGCTGGAGCTTGACGTTGAACTGGGTGCTGTTCCAGATCGCGGCCGCACTCGCTATCTGCGAACGGAAGCTCGGTGCCTGGGAGGCGTTGTAGTAGACGGTCACCGCCCGTGCATTCGGCTGGACGGCGCGCTTCTCGGCGACCGATTTGAGCACGGCCCCGAAGAACGCCTTGTTGTTCGCTGCCTCCTGAACCGACCCGGCGTACCGCGCCACGGAGGTACCCGCGGGTGCGGACGGAGTGGTGGCCGTCTGGGCGCTCGCCGGCACCGCCGCGCCCAGCACGCTGGAGGCCAGACCCAGCCCGAGAGTGAGGGCGGTGAGCCTCGAGGGCATTCGAGATGACTTCATACGGGGGCTCCTACTCGCTCGGCGGCGCCGAGCGCCTGGTGCGTGGCCGACTCAGCGAGGACACCGGTTCCGAAGTACGGCGACGTCCTGTGGGTCGTCATTCTTAGAACGGCTCAACAGGGAGCACAATGGGTCCCGAAACTACGTCGCCTCGTAGGTCCCGGGACCCTTGACAGGCTGTGTGCGGGTCTTAGGTCCGCACATGGCGGCAGGAGCGGAAGCTGTCGCGGCGTCAGAAGCCGTACACCATGGGGCAACGGGCGTGCGGGACGGCCGGGCGGAATCCCGAGATGCGCGGCGGGGTCTAAATTGCGCCAAAACGGACAAATGCCCAGATGCCCGTCATGCCGTATCTACTAAGCGCACCGGTTGGTTGGCGAAGCGCCGTGACCGATGTCATAGAACAGGGGCTTCCGTCCCTTTCGCGCCCTCCGTCGGCCCCGGGTCGCCCCCGGGGAGTCACCCGAGGCGCTGGGCGGCATCCCTCACTGCTGAGCCGCCGCCGCTCAGTCGTGATCACGCTGGAGGCCGGGCCCGCCGGGCAGCCCGGCGGGCGGCGTGGGGGAGCGCCCGTGGGTTCCTCGCCCGCCTCCAGCAGCGTGTCCGCCGCACCCACGATGAGCGGGCCCGGCTTCCCGCCGCGTCACGCGGGCGGGAGCGGGATCCTCGACGACGGGCGCCGGACGGCGCGGCTCGAGGACGTCCGGGCCGTCCACTGCCGGCGGCCCAAACGCCCCCACATCGCGGACACCGTTCCCAAGCCCTACCGGACGTGGGCGCAGAGCCAGGCGGATGCCGCCCTCGTGAACGTCCTTGCTGCACTGCCGGTCGTCCCGTGGATCAGCAACCCGCACGCCGACCGCCTGGCCGCCCACAAACCGCAGCAGCTTGTCGCCGCGACCCGCTGCGGGCGGTCGTGCGGTGCCGTGCAGCCTGATCGCTGACGATCCTGCCGCCGCCCGAGGGTTCACAAAGGCGATCGACGGGCCGCTGAACGGCAAACCGGTCCTGGGTGGCCACATGCCGGTAGAGGAGGGGCGGGCGCTGATGGTGGCGACCCGCCACGTGGACCCGAGCACATCGCCCGACAGGACTTCCAGGTCACGGTGACGCCAGCCGACCAGAGCGTCCGAACATGGCAAAGGCGGGCCATTCTGGCGGCTTCCGGCACCGTGATGAGCGGCCCTGACCAGGTTGCTGAGATCGTCGCCATCGAGGCTTTCCTGCGCCTGCTCGTACTGTCCAGCCGGCGCTGAACCGCACGACGCCCGCCACCCCCTCTTTTGGGCCCCCTTCGAAGAACGCGGAGGGTTCGTATCTTCGCGCACGCTCCATGACCGCAGGTGAGCGCAAATGGGGGGCACGTGCAATTGTTCTTCGCTGACCGGCGGAATGTGCGGAGAGTGGGCCCGCTCGTGCTTGTCGTCAGGAGGTTCGACAGCCAGAACTACGTGCAGGTCCTCGTTCGGACTCGCTCCAAGCGCACTGTGTGTTGCGTGGTGCAAGCCTTGCGTTACAAACGCACGTCGCTTCCAGGAGATACCGCATGTCCTTCTCTTCCCGCGCCGCTCGCATCGCGGCAGCTGTGGTGCTGATCTCGGGTGCCTTGCTGACCAGTGCATCCGCCGTCGCCGCCCAGCCTTTCCCGAATCCGGCATCCGACTCACCACAGACTCTGGCACCCACCAACGATGGACGCGATGGTTGCGGATTCTTGGACCCGCGCTGCCCTCAATTCCTCAGCTGGGTTTGGCAGTTGGTCGACTCGACAGTTCACCCGTAACGTCCTCACGGCATGCGAGGGGGATGCGCTGGGAAGTCAAGGCGCTCGACTCGACCGAGTTTCAGCGCGTGATCCGCTGTCGCTCCGTATGTCGCAGCTGAAGGCATTCGCCGATGGGGGCCCTATAGTCATCGACCGGGGCCGTGAGTGACTCCCGAACTCGTCGACTTGATCAAGTCGCGGGGCTGCGCAGTGACTCCCGCAGCCGTCAGATAAACGACTCCCGACCTCGGGTTCTGGTTCTACTTCGGTGACGCGTCCACAACGCTGAGTGACGGCTGGGACACTCCGGCCGAGTGGGTGAAACGCTATCTACTCGTTCAATACAGTCTCATTTGAAACCAAAGAGTGGGGGTCGGCCCCTGGCCCGCTCTCACGACCCGGTGCGCAGTGACCGGTGCTGGTGCCGGCCTTTGACTGCGCAGTGCCCTATAAAACTCGCATTCGGGGTGCAGTGCGCAGGGGCTCGGGCTCGCTGGGCAACGGGGTCCTGGGAGTTGCGCAGTGCGCCCGCCCTACCCTGACTCCGGCTGCGCACTGCCAATTGAGGCGCGTTGCGCACCAGGTACTGCGCAACCCTCTACGGACGACTGCGAGAGGCCCGAACGCCCCTATGTGGCGCCCGCCAAAACGCGTACCGGGCGGCCAGAGCGGTACGGCAAGAACGTGTACCGGTATCTGAGTGTGACCGGTTGCGTACTGCTGGCCGGGGCTCGTCTGACAGGTCTGTGACCTGCGGGTTCTGTAGACCGGTACGCGTTTCGGTACGTGCTTGTCCGCCCCCGCAAAACGCGTACCGGTGGCCGGAGGGCGGTCAGCCGCTGCGGCGCCCTCGAAACCGAGTGGCACGGAATCAGCCGAGGCTGCCGGTACGCGTTGGGAAACCAAATGCGTACCAGCGCGGTCAGTGCGCAGTTGCCGCGAAAGAGCAGCCACGGTGCTGCGCAACCTCCGCTGCGCACCCTGACCGCGCACTCTGGGTTCCCCGCTGCGCAGGTTCCGGCGGGTGCTGCGCAGTGGACGATCGGGTCATGCTGCGCAACCATTCGCGAGCCGTTGCGCAGCCGGTGACAGGCGGGTGCGCAACCGGTGCGCAATGGCGCCCGGCGACGCGGTGCAGTCAGACGCGTCCGGGCCGGCCGTGACGGACGGTGATTCCACCGCGATCGCGGACCTATCGTTCCGGTACGCCTTTCGGTACGCCCTGCCGGATCAACTCCGATGGACCAAAGATCCACAACACCAGTCGGGATGCGGATCGTGGACGGACGGGGTGAGCAGTGAGCGCAGCACAGGGGATTCGCAGGAATGATCCCGCGTGGCCCGATGGCCATCGACGTGATCGGTGCGGTCACCGGCGCGGCTCGTACCGGTCGGCCGGATCTCAGGCCGCGAATTGTGGCGGGCTCGGCAGCGGCGAGATACACGGCGCGGGTGCGCAGTTCATCGACGGTCGCTGCTTTGTAGGGGCGGCGCCGAGCAACGGTGATGAGGCGAGAAGCAGGCTGCAGACTGGTCGGCGCCAAGCTGTACGGGCTGACTTCCAGCGTGCTGGAGGCGGCCGCTCGCGTGCTGGAGCGGCTGCTGGGGGAGATGGGCTCGATCGCGCGGGGTGCTGCCTCCCACGGCGCCGCGCATGCGCTGGACGTCAACGCCGCCGTGCTGGGACTGCTGCAACCCCGACCCACGCAAAATGCCTACGACTGTCTCAGCCCTGCCGATCACGCCGTGGTGGACAGCCGCCTGGTGTCGGCACTCTGGAGGCAATGAGCACCGAGGTCGGTCTGCGGTGGCGCTCTCGCTGACACCTGCCCGAGGATCAGCAGCCGGCAGTCGCCCTCGTGCTGAGTGGACGCAGCGAATCCAGCGTCCTCAACCGGGCCGCGGTTGTGATGAACCTGGTCGACAGCCTCAAGTTGCCGTTCCCGGTCATCGGTACCACCCTGACTCGCCTGCACGAGCGCGGGCCGTGGGGCCAGACGTGGTGGAACGCAGCCCGCGGCAGCAGCCCTCAGTCCCTGGACCAGGTACTTGATCTCCCTCGTCGCTCGCCTGAGGCGGTCTGCACACCAGATGGACAACCCAACTGGCCGGGATCAGAAGGGCAGTTGGCTGGAAGGCGAAGGTGACCCGGCGGCCGGCCGGATCCGGGGAAGGCCATGAACGAGACGTTCGCAATGGAGCGGTAGTGCCCGGGCGGGCGAGGGAGACTCAACGCCCGTGAACTCCCCAAGCATTACAGCCGCCAGCACTCGCATCGCCGACAAGGTAACCCTCAAAGCCACTGACAAAGTCACCCGCAAAACGGGCCTCAAAGCCCCTAGTGCACCCTCCTTCGCGAGTATCAGGAAAACGGCAGGTCAGATAGGCCGGTGCGGGCGTACCAGCCTTGCCGACAACCCCTCTCACGCACACTCCGGCCTGGTAACAGAAGTGGGGAAGGAAGAAGAAGAGAAAGAGCAGACGGCAGGACCGGGCCGGCGCGTGCGTGCTCGGGGTTCGGGCCGCGTTCTGTCTTGTTGCGCGTCGGCCGGGGGCCTCGCGCTCGCGGCCCGGTGAGACGGGCCGCGGCGGGAAGAGGGCCAGAGGCGGGGTGCATCACGCGCTGCCTGGGCGGAGATCCAGGCAAGGCGACTGATGGTCGGGGGCGTCGGCCAGCTCGTCGAACCCCCTGGTAGCCAGGCCCCGTTCACGGCAGCATGAATGATCACCACTGCGTGATCCGAACCGAGAGGTGCTGATGAGGCTGCTGCTGAGCTCCTGGTTTCTGACCCCTGGCAGCCGACCTCCGGCGCTGCCCGGCATCCTGGCCACCGGCAGAGCGGGCATCGTCCTGAACGCGCTCGACGAATACGTCGGCTCACGCGCCCGCGACTTCGCCCGCGAGAGCCGCACCCTGCAAACCTTTGGCTACACCTGCGAAGAACTCGATCTCCGCGACTACTTCAATGCCCCCGAGGGACTCCCCGAACGCCTGGACGGCCTCGACCTCGTCTGGGCTTTGGGTGGGAACGCGTTCGTCCTGGCCCGCGCCATGACGCAGTCCCGATTCCGCGATGCCCTCCAAGAGCAGCTGCATCGACCCGAGTTCACCTACGGCGGCTACTCAGCAGGAGCCTGTGTCGCCGGCCCGGACCTCCAGGGCATCGACCTCATCGATGATCCAACCGTCCTGCCCGAAGGTTATCCGTCGACTATCGCACCGAATTGCCTCTGCCTGGTGCCCTACCGGATCGTTCCCCACTGGCGATCCGAACACCGTGACGCGGAAGGTGCAGAGCGAGCCGCCGCCCATCTTGCCGAGTGCGGGCTATGGCACCACTGCCTGCGAGACGGGGAGGCGGTGAACGTCCATGACACCACCAGGCCGGTCACCTGGCCGCCATCTTCTTGATCCACAGGTCTTGACTATTACTCGCCGCAAGCCCCGGCCGACGCCGACCGTCTCGCACCCGATCCCGTGGGACCGGGGCCGCTGAGCGAGAGCACTCCACACGGTGAGCGAGGTCCGGCACGGAAGCCGTTCCGGGAAGGCCTCTCCCAACTGCGTAGGTAGCAGTGGGTGACCGCTCGAGATGCCGGGAGTGTCGGGGCCTGTTTCTCTGATGTGGCCCGCTCTTCCTCATCACCCAAGGAGTGATCATGAGCGCTGCAGGCGAGTCCGGTCGTGCCCAGCAGATGCGTGCTAAGGCCCAGGACCTGGAACAGGCCGCGGAACGTGCCACTGACCCGCAGGAGCGTCAGCGTCTGAAGGACAAGGCCCGCCAGCTCAAGGAGCAGAGCGAGCATGCAGGCGGTACGGGCAAGCCGGACATCGATCCGACGATGTAGTTCCGGTAGTTCCGAGCACAGACGCCGGCCGGTGGCCAGCCTCCGTGGCCTTTCTGGCACGCGAGAGGCCCCCGGCCGGTCACTGCTGTCTCTGCTCAGTCGCCCGCGGCCCCGGCAGCGGTCCTCATGCGGTTCGCCCCTGGCGGCTGGGCCGTGTTCGACCCGCGTACTGGCGGGCGGCCCGCTGGGACTGGTCCTGCGATACGCCCTGACCAGTCCCATGGATGACACCGAGCCCTGTCGTTCGTTGATCTGCGCCACCGCGATCAGCCGCGCCATGCGGAAGCAGCGATATGGCACCACCCCTCGGCCCTCGAAACGGCGTCCTGTTCACCGATGACATCCGCTGCCGTGTGCACGTCGCCGACCTGGCCGTAGCCTGCTGGAACTCGCCTCCGGCGAGGCGAACGGCGTTCACCATCTGGCTGGAGCCGACGCCGTGAGCCGTCATGAACTCTGAATCCTCATCGCCAAGCGTGTCGGGCTCGACGCCTCGCGACTTCCTGTGGGTCTGCGGGCCGATAGTGCGCTCCCCGGGGCGCTCGATGTCCGCTTCCTCGAAGCGACGCAATGAGTGCACGTGAGCGCGGCAAGGAGTCGTGGCAGGCCATGCCGGTGGGGAACAGAGCTCTCTGTCCGCCCATCGGGTGGACTGTGATGCGGGATGTATCCGTCGACCGCTGGCACGCGTTGAGCAGGTATGGAATCCAACGAAGACTCCGTTGTCATCGGGCTTATCCCGGCTCAGGACGCTTCACGGCGTCTGGAAATGCTGACCCTCGAAGAGGCTCACGATCTGCTGCGCCTGTTGCAGCTCATTGCGAGCGAAGGCCCGGATGAGCTGTCGCAGGAGGCAGCCTGGTTCGCCAGGGAGATCGCCGCACGCATCCCCTCGGAGAACTGACACACAGGACTGCCGCGCTGCGCGGGTCGAGCTGCTCGATGCCTGGCTCGCCGTCGGTATCAGCTGTGCCCGCGCTCAGCATAGGGCAGCGGGACGACGGTCAGAGGCGGGCCGCTGCCCTGCTCAGGCGCGGCCGGGCTTTGCCGTTCCACGGGGGCGGTCGGCGCCTTGGCGGACAATGCCACTGCAGAGTCGTTCTTCGCTTCGCGGAAGTGGGGGATCCGGCCCGGCCGACGCGGCCGACCGGTTGACCGAACGGGCCGTCCGGCTCGCGGTATTCGGCCGGTTCGGCGTCTACAACCGTCGGCGCAGGCACTCCACCATCGGCTATCTCGAGCCGGTCACCTTCGAACAGAGATCAACTACGCTGGCCAGCGCTCCATGACAACCGGTGTCCACAATCAAGGTGGAAGCCCCACCGTTCACAGCACAGCGTGCTGGAAGGTCCCCGGAGTAATGCCGTACGTTCGCTTGAACCAGCGGCTGAAGTGTGCTTGATCTGAGAAACCGGCGTCCGCGGCGGCAGACGCCGGAGCCACGCCACGGGTTAACAAGCGCCGTGCTTGACGAAGCCGCAGAAGCCTCTGATAGTCGCTGGGCGGCATCCCGTACTCCGCTCGAAAGGCGCGGTACAGGGCGAAGCGGCTGCATCCTGCTGCCTTGGCCAGGTCATGGGCCGAGAGGGGCTCAAGAAAGGCCTCGTTCAGCAGAGCCCACGCGCGGCGGGCGGCCTGACGCTGGGCTTGGCCTGTCAGGGTCCTTACGTGCGGAGCCCGGGTGGCGCCGCGTTCCGCCATTTTTAGAATGGCCGCGGTGAGGAGTTCGTCTGTCACCAGAGGGTCGGCGGGGGCGACAAGATTGGCGTGCAGCCGTGCCAGAGGGCCGGTCACTACAGAATCGGTCAGGACAGGGCGTATGAAAAGCGGCATGCCGCCGCTGCGTCCGTCGGAGGCATCGGCGAGTGTCTCGCAGACGACTGACGGACCAATATGCACGATGCGGTACTGGTAGCCCCATTCCACTGCCGCGCGGCCATCGTGCACTTCATCGGGGTTGAAGGCCATGACCATGCCCGCACCGCTGGTGTGGGCAGCTCCACGGCAGCGGAACGTCTGCGCGCCCACGTCAGTGATACCGAAGGAATAAGTGTCGTGGCTGTGCAGGGAGTAGACGTGGTCGAAGAAGTGCGCATGCATCGCTTCCAACGGGCGATTGTCGTCCCGCCAGTACCGAACCCAGCTGCTCGCCGTTCCCATAGGCCCATTGTGGCTCGCGCACCAGCGTTCAAGTCAGGTGGGGTGGCGGCCCTGCAGAGTCGGAGACATGGACACAAAGAGAGGGTTGAGCAGCCCTTACCTGCAACTGTTGATGACCATGGTCCTGTGGGGCAGCGCCTTCTCGAGCTCCAAGGCGGTCGTGGAGCACATCCCGCATTCGGTGGGAGCGTTCGTGCGGTTCGGCGGCGGCGCCATAACCCTGATCGTCGCGGTCCGGCTCTTCGGCGACCGTAAGACGCGAGTCCCGGTTCGCAACGCGTGGCGAGCGGCGTCGGCCGGCGTGCTCGGCGTCTTCGCCTACAACGGCTTCTTCTTCTGGGGACTGTCGAAGGCTCCTTCCCTGGACGCCGGCATCCTCATCCCTGTGATGAGCCCTGTGTTCACCAGTGCGATCCTGCTGGCGACAGGCAAGGAGCGTGCTGGGGTGGCACGGACAATGGGCCTGTTGCTTGGTGTAGCCGGCGCAGCAATCTTCTTCGTCGGAGCCGGCGGCAGCGCAGAAGCGGGATCGTCCCGGCTGTGGGGGGATTCGCTGTTCCTCGTCAGCGCCGTGTGCTGGGCCGGATACACGCTGGTCGGCTCCCGTGTCCTGTCCGGCATCGAACCGCTGCGCGCCACTACTTACGCCACGTGCGCGGGTGCCGTGTTGCTGGGAGTGCTTGCCGCACCCGACATGGCAGAAGTCCGGTGGAGTGAGCTGCCGTCGGGACTCTGGCTGAACATCGCATATCTCGCCATCGGGGCCGCAGCCATCGCCAATCTGCTCTACTACCGCGGGGTGGGTACGGTCGGGCCCGCGAACGCCTCCCTGATGATGTTCACCGTCCCGGTGGTCAATACCTTGTGCGCCACACTCCTCCTCGGTGAGTCTTTCGGCCGGATGCAAGGAGCGGGGGCAGCGGTCCTACTCGCCGGAGCTGCTCTCGCGGTCACCCAAGGAAAGCTCCCGCGGCGCAAGACCACTCTCACTGAACAGCCGCCTCCCGTTGCGCAGGACATTGGAGTGGCGAGCGACACGGCGAGGTGAAGGTGTCCAATGGACGGAGATCCGTTGGGCTCTCTACTTGGGGTGCTGCCGGCACAAATGGCGGACCGTACGACAATCGGCGCCAGCCAGGGCAGTGTCATCGCTGGAGTGCCGGCAGGGGCGTTGTTCTCCTGGATGCGGCGGCACATGTCCTGGGCGGCCTGCCGGACGGCGTCCGAGGAGCCGAGCCCGCCGTGGGGCCGGGGCTGTGAGCCGGGCATGCGCCGTGTGTTGCCCACCGGAAGAAGCGGGGAGTGTGCGGTTGAGGTTGAGGTTGAGGTTGAGGTTGAGGTTGAGGTCGGGGCTGAGGTTGTACCGGGGAGGCTGTGATGGGGCGTGGCTTGGGAGTGCCGGCTCTGGGTCCGGTGCCCGTGGTCGTCGTGCTCCACGAGGCGGCAGAGGCAGCACGGTTGAGAGTGCTTGGGCGGGAGGGATCGGTGGTGCCGCAGGATGTGGGTGCAGCGGCTGTAGCCTGCGCGGCTCGGGCCATCGTGCTGCCGGCGAAGCTGGTGATGCGGCAGCTGCTGGCCGGGGGCTGCTGGTGCATCTTCTCCAGGAGCGGCTGTCCTGGCGCAGCGTGTTGTTCCGCACCGTCATCTGCTGTCGGGCTTCGTGTGTGGCTCGGGAAGCGTGAGCCTGGACGGTGTGGGCGGTGACGCGAGGCACCCTCGCCGATCATGCCCCGCTCGCAGGCCGCCTCCCGCTCGCGGCGCCCAGGGGATGGGCACTGTGGGGGATTCGGGATGGGGCGCGTCGCCCGCCGCGTCCCGGAGTAGGCGGGCGACGCGGGAGTGTCAGACCGGCCGGGTGGTGATGCGGGCTCCGACCGCGGCCAGCTTGGCGACGGGCTGTTCGTAGCCTCGCTCCAGGTAGCGGGTTCCGGTGATGGTGCTCGTGCCGTCGGCGACGAGCGCGGCGAGGACGTAGCCGGCGAACGAGGCGATTTCGATGCGGTCGGCGATGGTGGTGTGCTCGACACCGCGCAGTTCGCGGACGCCCTCGACGGTGATGGTCCGGTCGGTGTCGATCGTGATGAGGGCGCCCATTTTCTGCAGCATCAGGATCAGGTCCACGATCTCGGGTTCGACCGCCGCGTTGGAGATCACGGTGGTTCCGGAGGCGCGGACTGCCGCCAGGAGGAGGTTCTCGGTGGCGCCGACGGAGGGGAACAGCAGGTCGATGTGGGCGCCGGCGAGACGGTCGACGCGGACCTTCACGGACGTGGGGTGCTCTGCGATGTCAGCGCCCATCTGACGGAGGCCTTCGAGGTGGAAGTCGATGGGGCGCTTGCCGATGGTGCAGCCGCCCGGCAGGGGGACGAGCGTCTCGCCGCGGCGGTGCAGGAGGGGTCCCATCATCAGGATCGGGATGCGGTTGACGCCGGAGTACATGGCTGACAGGGACGTCTCGCGCACTTCGGGGGTGTGCACGCGGACCGAGTGTTCGCCGAGCCAGGTCACCTCAGTGCCCAGTTCGGCGAGCATGCCCAGAACGAGGTCGACTTCCACGATGCGGGGGACTTTGTGCAGCACGCATGGCTGGTCGGTCAGCAGGCTGGCGACGAGTTGCTTGGTGACGGCGTTCTTCGCGCCTGATGCCGTGATCGAGCCCTCGAGCGGTACGCCACCGGTGATGCTGTAGGTGTGGCGGTCTTTGGCCATGGGCTGCTCCAGCGCGCTGACGATAGTCATCTGGTGATATACCTCGGCGTCCTAGTTGGCGTGTTTGGCGGACTGTTCGCCGCAAACGTCGTGGAGAAATCCGCTCGGTGAGATATGACGATACTGGCGTGGTGGTGGTTGCATTGCCCAGCGCCAGCCGTTCGGCCCCCTGATACAGCCGGTTCGGGCAGACGAGGCCACCGGCCACCGCCGTCTGCAAAACAGCCGTGCGAGGCGCGCCTCTCCAGGGGCAGCATGAGGTCAGCGCTCTCCACCGGCTGGCAGCCGACGGAGAACACCCCGGGCCTGCGCCCGGTGGGCGGAGAGTGCGTTGGAGGATTCACACCGCGGATCGCAGGAGGCCTCGCGCCTGGCGTCTCGGCCTGCCGAGCTGGTCAGCCGAATCGCAGGGAGGGCGTGGTGATCGAGTACGTCTGAGAGCCCGCCAGTCGATAGGCTGAAGCCATGCGGTAGAAGGCCGAATCCGCACCTTCGCACCGGCCGACCCGGCGTAGTCAGATGGGAAAACGCCCTGTGAACAGTGCCGAGGTCCACCGCCTTCCGCAGCGGGCCTTCCGCTTGATCGTCACGGGTGGCGGAACTGGTGGTCACACGTACCCCGCCCTGACCGCTGTGCGAACGCTGGCGGCCCGGCTCACAACTCAGGGCCGTGCGCTGGAAGTCCTGTGGGCAGGTAAAGCGGACAGCCTGGAGTCCCGAGTTGCAGCTGCCGAGGGAATCGTGTTCGCGTCGGTGGCCACGGGGAAGATCCGCCGCTCGAAGAATCCGCTCAAGATGATCTCGCCCGCGAACGTGGCGGATATGAGCCGGGTCCCGCTAGGTGTCTTGCAGGCCCGCAAGATCATCAGTCGGTTCCGGCCCGATGTTGTGCTGGCAACTGGCGGGTACGTGGCTGTTCCAGTGGGTGTGGCCGCGACCCGACTGTGCCATGTGCCCCTGGTGGTGCACGAGCAGACCGTGCGTCTGGGCTTGGCCAACAAGACGCTCGCCGGCGCAGCGACCCGTGTAGCCGTCTCGTCGGAGTCCACCCTGCCGCTCCTGCCGGAATCGGTGCGAGCGTCGGTGGCCGTGACGGGCAACCCTGTCCGGCCGGAGGTGTTCACCGGGCGGGCGGAGAAAGCGGTCGAGGCATTGAAGTGGGGCGGCTTCGACCGTAGCCTGCCAACCGTCTACGTCACCGGCGGGGCACAGGGAGCACAGCAGATCAACACGGTGGTGCGCGACGTGCTTCCATGGCTACTCGGCCATGCCAACGTGATTCACCAGTGCGGTCCCGACCATGTCGAGGGGCTGCGTGAGCACACCGCGCATCTTCCTGCGCCGAGCGCGGCGCGATATCACCTCACCGGATACGTCGGCGCTGAACTGCCCGACGTGCTGGCCCTGGCCGACGTGGTGATCTCTCGTAGCGGTGCCGGCACGATTGCCGAATTGACCGCACTGGGCAAGGCCGCGGTATTCATTCCACTCGCCACCTCGGCCGGAAATGAGCAGGCGCACAACGCCGGACACTTGGCGGACCACGGAGCCGCGGTCGCGCTCGCCGATGATGCGTCCCCGGCCCGGCTTCAGGCCGCGGTGGAACCGATGCTGGCGGATTCGACGCAGCGCCAGGCGATGGCAGAGCGGGCCCGATCTTACGGCCGTCCCGATGCCGCCGAGAGGCTTGTTGACGTTGTCCTGTCCGCGGCCGCCGGCGACTGACAGCGGACAAGTTGTCGCGCTGCGGCACGTAGCGAGCGGCTCCGGCCTCGAATGATCACGGCGCAGGCGACGAAGTGCCTTGTGGTGTGCCGGTGCTACGGCCAGCCGTGTTCTGTCAGGCCACTGTCGTCGTTCAGGTAGCCGAGGAGGCCCTCCTTCGGATACTCGATGATGTCCTCAGGTAGATCGTGAACACAGAACCACTCCAAACCCAGGCACTTCGCCGGTTCCCGATTGAAGGGCTCCCCGCTCCACTCGGTGGCCACGAAGAAGAACCCGATCCGCTGCACGGTGTCGTCCTGCTGGTGGTGCACGACGTGCACCAGGCGGAGATGGCCCGGGTCGACAGTGACACCGGTTTCTTCACGCAGCTCCCGCGCGGCTCCCAGGCGCAGGGGCTCGCCCTGATCGAGCTTGCCCGACGGCATGTGCCAGCGGCCGTAGCCGTAAGGGCCGCCGCGCTGGGAGAGGAGCAGCTTGTCGCCGTCGCGGAGGATGACGTGGGTGTCGATCACGGGTTCTGCGAGTTCCGGGTTCATGTTCCCTGGGGGATAGTTGGGTTCGGTGGGGGCGCCGACGGTACCGAGGGATCGGGAAGCGCGTCGGCGATTGTGGGTACGACGTCCGATGGGGTGAAAACGCTGGTGTCGAGGACCAGGATCTTCACGTTCCTCGCGATAAGGCCTGCGCAGCCTCCGAGCAGAGGTCGACTTTGCGGCCAGGCGCGGTGAGGTCGAGGTGGAAGCGGTGCCGGACTCCACGATCGGCCATCCGGGCCACGTCGTTCGTCACAAAACGATCTTGGACACCCTCGCACTCGTCTCTGCAGGCACCCCTTGGACCACACCACCAGGAGGAACCAGTGTCATACCCGCAACTGCTCACCCCCGAGGAGAAGCTCGCCGAGGCGAAGAAGCTGTTGAGCCTCCCGCGTATCGTCGTGATCTGCGGCTCCACCCGCTTCATGGCCGAGATGAACGAGGCCGATCTACGGGAGACCAAAGCCGGAAAGGTTGTCGTCAAACCGGGCTGTGACATAAAGTCGCCGCACGAACTTTGGTCCGATCCTGTCGAGGCCGAGGCGCTCAAGGTTCGACTCGACGATCTGCACCGGGCGAAGATCCGGCTCGCTGATGAGGTGCTCGTAGTCGGCGACTACATCGGAGACAGCACCCGAGCCGAAATCGCCTACGCCCGGTCGCTGGGCAAGCCCGTGCGGTTCACGCACCCCGAGGTCGACCCTGACGCCTGACCGCACACTGCCACCTCGACAACCAGGGCCGGCAGCCCGACGCCTGACCGTCTCGCAGGGGCTTCAGCCGCCGCCCACCCCCCACCCTCCGCACGCATCCCTTGGAATTGATCATCTAGGGGCGGGTGCCAGGTCGTTCAGCGTGTCCTTGCGAGGAACCCAGGGGGTTCACCCCCGGCAGGAATCGCATCCGGTGACGTCGATGCGGAGCATCGCCGCGGCAGCGGGCGCGGAGCGCCCGCAAGAAACCGGGCCGCAGCGCCCGGTGAGGAATGTGCGCTGTTCGAATACCAGTACGGCGGGCGGCAGGTAACGTCACTGTCGTGAAGTTGACGGTGCAGGTGAAACTTCTGCCGACGCCCGTGCAGGCGGCGGCACTTGAGGCAACCCTGCACGCCTGCAACGAGGCCGCGACCTGGGTCTCCCAGGTGGCGTTCGAGAAGGACATCAAACGCAACTTCGCTCTGCGTGAGCACACCTACACTGCGGTCAGGGGCCGGTGGGAGCTCGGAGCTCAGGCGGCCCAGCACGTCATCAAGAAGACCTGCGACGCCTACATCACGCTCAAGGCGAACCTGAAGGCAGGAAACCTCGGCAGACCCTCCTCCAAGCGCTACCGGCGCGCCACCGAAAAACCGATCGCCTTCCGCCCTGAGGGCGCGCAGCCCTATGACGACCGGATGCTGTCCTGGCAGCACACCGAGCGCACGGTGTCGATCTGGACTCTGTCGGGCCGGATGAAGGAGGTGGCGTTCACCGCCTCGCCCGAGCAGCTGGCGCGTCTGGCCCTGTACCGCAAGGGCGAGTCAGACCTGCTGTTCCGCGACGGCATGTGGTTCCTGACCGCCACCTGCGAGATCCCCGAGGCCGAACTGAACCTCGAAGTAGTGGAGTTCCTGGGGATTGATCTCGGGATCGTGAATATCGCGACCACCTCGGACGGTCAGATCATGGCCGGACGCCGGCTCAACCGCGGACGCCTGCGCGAACGCACCCTGCGTCAGAAACTCCAGCGTAAGAACACCCCGTCCGCCAAACGGCGCCTGAAGAAGCGCAGGCGTAAGGAGGCGCGGCGGGTGAAGGACATCAACCACAAGATCGCGAAACATGTGGTGGCCGAGGCAGAACGCACCGGACGCGGAATCGCCCTGGAAGACCTCACAGGCATCCGCGCCCGGGTACGGCTTCGCAAGCCCCAACGGGCCACCCACGCCAGCTGGAGCTTCGCTCAGCTCGGCCAGTTCATCGCGTACAAGGCCCGCAGAGCGGGGGTGCCAGTGGTGCATGTCGATCCGGCGTACACCTCCCGCACCTGCGCCGAGTGCGGTCACATCGACAAGGCGAACCGGGTCTCCCAGGCCCGCTTCGTATGCCGGTCCTGCGGTGTCGTTGCACACGCGGACTGGAACGGCTCCCGCAACATCCGTCACCGTGCGGAAGAGTTGTGGCGACGCGGGGCGCAGTCAACCGCCCCAGACCCACCCCCGAACACCGGGCGTGGGACAGGACGCAAACGCAGCACCACAGCCAGTGGCGCCCGTTGTGCAAGCCCGGGACTTCCAGCCCCGGGTCGTTGACGTCGACGACTGTGAACGCCCGGACGCTGCGTATGAGTTGGGATGCGAGGAACCAGCGCAGGGCGGGGTCTCCGTAGGGAACGGGGGCGTCGTCGCCGACCAGGACTTGAACGCCGTTGTCGGAGTACGTGTGAGGCGTGCCGAGGACTCCGTGCAGGGGCGCACTCTGTGCCAGCAGTGCGACGCTCCCGTGTTTGGCGAGGTAGTCGCATGTCTTCGAGGCGATGCGTGCGTGCCGTCGGCAGACCGGGGGCTGAGCGGTCCGGACTGTGGTGCTCGATGTGGGCACGCTGTCCTTCCTGCTCTCCAAGAACCGGACTCCCTCGGAGGTCCGGGCGTTGGCGCCGCACACCTGGCACCGCAGGTGGAGCATGGTCTCGCGCTGTCGCGCGGGGTGGACCAGGCGCCATTTCGGCTCACCGGCCGGCAGGCCGTCGTCCCCGATGGACTGGGAGACCCGGGACCACAGGACGCCGTTAACGGCATGGTCTTGTCTGGTCTCGTCCCAATAGCTCAGGTGCGGGCGACCGGTGGCGTCGAAGGTGGGGCGCAAGGAGACGAACGAGTCGGCCACGTCACCCTCACGGGCTGTGATGTAGGGAACCAGGCGGCTTCGCGGCGTCATTTTCACGCTGCGGCTCCCGTAGCGACAGTGAGGCGGCGAGGGGCGACGATCGTGCCGTTGGGCAGCAATTCGCCGGTATCCTCGAAGAGCAGCACCTGGTTGCACAACAGGTTCCAGCCCTGTTGAGGGTGGCGCGCGATGGGGAGCGCGGCCTCCCTGTCGGAATCCTCGGCGGTGGGGCAGGTGGGCGTGTGCTGGCACATGCGCGTCGCTCTTCCTGTCGGTCGTGCGGTGGGGGACGGGGGCTCTCTTCGGCGGGTGTCTACGAAGCCGCGGGGGAGCGGAGAAGAGTCGCCGAAGTGGGCGTCTGGGGGCCGCGCGGGGTGCTGGCATGGTTCGTGAACCGGGGTGTCGCGTCTGCGTTGTAGCCGTAGAAGCGCCCGAGGGTGATGTCGTCGCAGTCATCCCAGAGCGTCGGCGGGCTCTCGCCCTACGCGACGACGGGGCAGGTGTTCGGATAGGGCGACCACCGCTGGCGCAGGTCGGGGAAGCCCGGCTGCTCAAGGAGGACGTCACGGACCTTGAGCCCGAAGCAGAGGCACGCCACGAGGAAGTGCCCACCTCGTCGGCTCCCGACGGGTACAGCGAGGATACGTACGTGGGCGTCGCGTTGCGGCTCAACAGCCATGAGCGTGCGGATTATCTCGGCGAAGTCCGCCACGGCGGCGGTCGGCTCGCGCGCGGGCCCAGCTGGCTCGAGAAGCCTGTGCATCATTGTGGTTCCGACCGAGGCCCAAGTGCTCACCAGGCGCTCCGCCCCAGCTGCCGCATCGCTGCCCGCACGGTCACCGCGGCGCTACTCACGGACGGCCCCACGCGCGCTGTGCTCGTGTACGGGGATGTGACACCAGGCCGTGGTGCCGTCCTTGCAGTAGCCCCACTCGCCGTCCAGATCGGCGACGAACGCGTCGGTGAGGAACAGACCGCGCCCGGACTCGGCCAGCGGAGCCGCACGTTGGGGCTTTGGTTCTTCTCCTGTGGTCCCGTCGTCGATCTCAACGCGGACCAGTCCAGGCTTCGGGGCCCAACTGCTATAGGTGACGCATTGCCCCGTGCAGTGAAGCACAGCGTTCGTGACCAGTTCGGAGATGACGACAAGGGCCTGCTCGATCCGGCTCTCCGGCATGTGGCAGACGTTCCGCAGCCATGCCGCCGCCAGGCTGCGCACTTGGCGAACATGCTGGGCTTCCCGTCCGACCGAGATCGCGACGGGTGCCGGCAGCGGCATCTCTGCGGTGGTGCACGGGTAATGCGGTGTCAGCGCATCGCGAGGCTTCTGCTCGGCGCTGGCCGGCGGCACAGGGCCGATGATGTTGGGCTTATCAGTGAAGGAGTTCATATGGGCTGCTCCGGTCGCGCCGGTGGGCCGGTGCGGGGCCACAACCGTGCCATTGGACTGTAGTTCGCCGGTGTCGTCGAAGAGCAGGACACCGTTGCACAGCAGCGTCCAGTCAACGATGTCGTCACGTGCCGTGGGCTTGGTCGCTTCGTGATCGGACTGGTCACCTGTGGGGCAAGGGGGCACGTGCTGGCACATGTGCACTGCTCATCCTTTCGGGCGTTTTGTGGGGCACGGGAATCTGCCTCATCGCGAGATGCTGGTCGGCGGTGGAGCCACGAGGTATGCCTTCTCCTGGACAGATCCAGGACTCTGCGCCGAAGCTGCGCTCTGCGACCGCATTGTGCGGACGGCACTGCCGCTCCGCGGATTCGGGGGAGCGGCACCCCGTTCGGGGCGACTGGTCTATCGGCTCATGGCCAGAGCCATGCCGATCACCAGGCCGCACGATCCGCTGATACAGATGATGAACAGGACTCCGGCGTACCGGCCGATGGCGCGCATCACAGCCCGACCTGACTGTTGTTGTTCTTCACGGCAAGACGTGCGCCCAGTTCCTTCCGCGCGCTGAGCGGAACCACCTTGTCTGGCATTTGCTCCCACTCGTCGCCGCCATCGATCGGCCTCATCTGCTCGCGTCCGCCGATCTCGCCGACAACGATGCCGATGCGCTCTTCAGCGCTGTCGTTGGCCGGGTCACCGATGCCCGGTCTGGTCTGCTGGTTGCTCGCCATGAACACGAGCATCGCGGTCCGGCAACCGGCGCCAAAGGTCCAGCTGGATACCCAACTTGGGTAACATTGCGGCAAGTAGAGAATCAGCGACGTTGCGTAGCCCTCGCAGTGTGGGAGCTTGCCCAATGCCCGACGCCGACCGGCCCCAGGAACTTCCTGCAAGGCTGCTCACCGATCCCGAGATGATCAACGCATGTCGGGTGCGAGACTTCGCCAGCGTTTTCCGACTGGTGAAGACCAAGGCAGGTATCTATCCGTCGATGATCGCCAGGCGCTGCGAGCTGACGCCCAGCCGAGTCGGCGAAGTCATCGCAGGCCAGCGCCGGTTGTCGCACATGGATGTCGTCGAGCGCATCGCAGATGGCTTACGCATCCCAGGGCACATGCTGGGGCTTGCCCGGCGGGCTTGGGAGACGCCTCAGGCTCTCGTGGCCACCGATCGCGAGGTGCCGTATGGGGCAGAGCCGGAGCCGGAGCCGGAACAGCGGGTACCCGCTTCTCTGCCCGGGCCAGATGTCGACAGCATCCTCGCGTTAGCCACCCGAACAAGCCTCAGTACAGGCACGCTTGAAGCGTTCCGGTCGTCGATCGAGGACTATTGGCGTCGGGATGACCAGCACGGCGGTGAGGCGTTAAGGCCGGCTATCGTTGGCCAACTTCGTTACGTGATCGGACTATTGAAGGAGAATCGGCCGCCATCCATCCAGAACGGCCTGTACCAAATCGCGGCCGAGCTGGCACGCCTCACCGGCTGGACCTATTTCGATGCCCGCCAGTACAACCAGGCCCGTGCGTATTTCACGGAAGCCCTGCAACTGGCCAAGGAAGCCGGCGACCACCAGTCCATCGCTAACGTCCTGGCCTGCATGAGTTTGCAGGCCACATACCAGGACAGGCCCGCAGACTCTCTGGCACTCGTGACCGCCGCTCAGGACCAGGCCCGTTCAACCCCCGGCAGCACCCCACGCGTTCTGTCCATGCTGTCCATGCGAGAAGCCTTCGCTCATGCCATCCTCGGCAACCGCGACTCCACTCACCAGGCGATTGGGGAAGCGCACCGCCAGTTCGAACAGATTCGGACGGGCGACCTGGACCCGGCATGGGTGACCTACTTCGATGAGCCGAAGCTCATCGTGGACACGGGCATCGCTCACGGCCGACTGGGTGATTCCGTAACCGCTGAACCCCTGATCGCGGACGCTTTGCGGAGGGAGGATCGTGCCAACCAGCGAGGGCGGGCGTTTCACTCGTTCTGGCTGGCACGTACGCAGCTGGACCAGGGAAAGCTCGACCAGGCGTGCCGCACTGCGACGCAAGCTCTGGAGCCGGCGTCGGCAGTGGCATCCGAGCGGGTATCAGGCCATCTTCGAGAGTTTTACGACCAGTTGGCCCCACACAGGCAGGAGCCCGTAGCCCTGGCCTTTGAGGCACGGCTACGGGAACTTCTCCCTCCGGTCAGCGGATCGCTTCATCCATGAGCAGGTACAGCAGGCCGACGAGCGATCCGCTGCTCACGATCTCCCGACGGTCGATCATCGCGCGTACCTGTGAAAGCGGAATCCACTCGATGCGGTCGGACTCGTTCTTTTCCGTAGGCGGCCCTTCGTGGGTCGCGCCGTCCGCGCGGAAGACATAGTGCTGCGAGTCAGTGATCCCATTGGCCGGCTCGGCGTAGATCAGTGGCTTGATGGGCCCGGGACGCCAGCCTGTCTCCTCCAGCACTTCGCGCGCTGCCGCCTCTTCCGGAGACTCGCCCTCCTCGACCAGGCCCATGGGCAACTCCCAGGCCCACGAGTTCGTGATGAAGCGATGTCGCCACATCATCAGGACCTCTTGGCGGTCATTGACCACGGCCGCGACGGCCAGGTGCCGGAGGCGAACGACGTGATACTCCCATCTGCGCCCGTCAGGCTGCTGAACGTCAACCAGACACAGATTCACCCACTTATTGGTGTAGACCTGTCGCTCGCCGTGGGTCTTCCACTCCATACCTGCGGCCCCTCTCGATCGGTCTCTAGGATCTCAGACCAGTCGGGAGACGGATGTAAGTTCGCCTCTTTTCGCGTCAGTTTGACAGTATGGCGGTGTGGGCGCCCGTGTCGGGTTCCCTGTGCTCGACCCCAGTCCTGGGTCTGCTGTCCCCTTCAGCGCGGCGCCGTCCTTCGGTTCTGGCCGCGGTTCCGGTTCGGGGGAGGACGGCGGGTGTCTGACCGGACATCTGCCTCCTTGCGAGTGGACTTGCCGCAGTACGCACTCATTTCCGGGGCGAGGAAGCCCCGGATTGTGCCTTTTCTAGTGTCCGCATGCACCCGGACAACCTCTCGCACCTGTACTCCAGCTGCTCGCCAGGTCGAAGAGGGAAGGGTAAGAGCAAGGGGCAGGGACGGGAGTGCGCGCACGGGACCGTCGGGCAGTGTCACAGGAGGCAGGAAGCAGGAAGCAGGAAGCAGGAAGCAGGAAGCCGGAAGCCGGGGGCGAGCCTGGGGAGCCATCGGGCGGCGCTGAGCGTGGAGCGTCAGTCGGATCCTGAGTCTGCTCGCGGCCGGTTCCGGCGGCGCATGCCGGTGTGTCTTGCGGCCACCTGTGGTGCTGCGCACCTGTGCGGGCCACACGCCTCTGTTGCGGCGCCGTACGGGGCAGTCGGCGGTGTCGCCCCAGAGGGCTGGGCTGTGCCGCGGTGAAGTCGCGAGCGGCGTGCTAAAGCGGGCCGTGTCCGTCCTCCACTCGGCGGTATGAGGCGGTCCGATGGATTCTCTTGGCGCCGATGGTCGTTGGACCGGCATGAATCCAGATGCCACCAGCCTGATCCCCGAGCAGGACACCTCAGCCCGCCGCCTGGAGTCGCTTACGCTCGAAGAAGCCCATGACCTGCTCCGCCTGCTCCGGATGATTGCTGCGGAGGGTCCGGACGAATTGAGCGAGGAAGCGAAGTGGTTCGCGCGTGAGATCGCGGAGCGCATTCCTTCGGCGACGTGGGCGGTCTCTTGGCAGGGTGCGAAGCCCCGCCACCGTGACGGCATCCGCCCAGAAGGTTAGGACGGACCAGGCCGCGGCGCCCGGGCACTGAGCCACGACCAGCGGCTGCGAAACCGGTTCAGCGACAACGCCCTGGGCCTGGTCGTGCTCGCTCCTTTCCCCTCGCGGGGCAGTGCCACGCGTACAGCCTGTCTCTGGAGGCGGTGCGGCTGCGCATTGCGAAGAATGGGAGTCCTTCGTATCGGTGCCGTAACCCGCGGCTCCCGCGGTCTCGCGGCCGTCCGCAGAGAGGCTCCCGCTCATGCCAGGTGTCTTCCGGCGCCGGAAGTCCACTCCGCCGGGGCGGGGCGCTGCGCGCGCGTCGCATCCGGCCACTGACCGCATGCTGCGTACGCTGCTGCGCCGCCGTAAGAAGGCCCTCTCGGCGGAGGACGTGACTGTTGCTGACCGTCCGCAGGTGCGCAAGGCCGTCACCGCGGCTGCTCTGGGCAACACCATGGAGTGGTTCGACTTCGGTGTCTACGCCTACCTGGCGGGCACCCTTGGCAAGGTCTTCTTCCCGTCGAGTTCCCCCGGTGCGCAGGTCGTCTCCACCTTCGCCACCTTCGCCGCGGCCTTCATCGTGCGCCCTCTGGGCGGGCTCGTCTTCGGGCCCCTGGGCGACCGTGTGGGCCGGCAGAAGGTGCTCGCCGCCACGATGATCATGATGGCGGCCAGCACCTTCGCCGTGGGCTTCCTGCCGACCTACTCGGCGGTTGGTTTTCTCGCCCCGATCCTTTTGCTGGTGTGCCGTCTCGTCCAGGGCTTCTCCACCGGCGGCGAGTACGCGGGCGCGACGACCTACATCGCCGAGTACGCGCCTGACAAGCGCCGGGGCTTCCTTGGTAGCTGGCTCGATTTCGGCACCTTCATCGGCTACTCGCTCGGCTCCGGCCTGGTGACGGTGCTCACGCTGGTGCTCGGCAGCGACGGCCTCGAGGACTGGGGCTGGCGTATCCCCTTCTTCGTGGCGGGTCCGCTCGGTCTCATCGGCCTGTACATGCGCATGAAGCTGGAGGAGACGCCCGCGTTCAAGCGGGAGGCCGCGTACGCACACGCGCAGGCGTCAGGGAAGAAGGCGGACGAAGACCCCGTGGAGCAGGCCCGGCAGTCGGGCAGGGGCCGGGTGAGGGAGATCTTCGCGCGCCACTGGGAGGCGGTACTCATCTGCATGGGCCTCGTCCTGCTCTACAACGTCACCAACTACATGGTGACGTCGTACCTGCCGACCTATATGACCGTGACGCTCGGCGAGAGTGACACGACGGCGCAATTGCTGGTCCTCGGCACGATGCTCCTGGTCGTCCTGCTGATCACGACCGTCGGCAGGACGTCCGACCGGTGGGGACGCAGACCCATGTTCATGGCCGGCAGCATCGCGCTCATCGCGCTGTCCTATCCCGCGTTCCTGCTGATCAGGGAGGGCGGCATCCTGCTTCCGGCGTTCGGGTGCGCGATCCTCGGCGTGCTGCTCGTCATGTTCGCGGGCACGGCAGCTGCCACACTGCCGGCCCTCTTTCCCACCCGGATCCGCTACGGCGCCCTGTCGATCGCCTACAACCTGTCGGTGTCACTCTTCGGCGGCACCACACCCCTGTTCGCCTCAGCTCTCGTCGAGGCGACGGGCAACAACATGGTCCCCGCGTACTACCTGATGGTCGCCGGAGCGATCGGCCTCCTCTCGACGTTCTTCCTGCACGAGACCGCGGGGCGGCCGTTGCGCGGCTCCGGCCCCATGGTGGAGACGCCGGAACAGGCCCGCACACTCGTGGCCCGCAGCCGCACCGCCGCCGGACGGCAGGCGCGCGACATCTGGGTGCGCCTGCGCCATCCGCACGCGCGTCACTCGTCGTCACACGACGAATGACGCGACCCCATCCGCGAAGTGCCGGGCCTGGTACACCAGCGCGCGCTCTGGGCAGCAGTCGGCGGTCGACGGGCTCGCTTGAATGTTCAGGGGGAAGACATCGGTGCATGGGACGGCCCGCGGCCCGTGGGGGCGGCGGGCCGTCGAGGCGGGCCAGGTTGAGGTCAGTCGGCTTGGGCGGAGTCGAGGTGGAGGGTGTCACCGAGGCTGACGACTTGGCGGTTGTGGAAGAAGTCGTCTTCGCGCAGCGTGGTGATCTGCCGGAGGGGGCGCGGAAACTGGCATAGCCGGCCGACTCGATCGGCATCTTGATCCAGGACGCCACGACGAACGTCAAGCACCCGCCGTGCGTCACGATGATCTGGTGCTCGCGAGGGTTGTGCAGGATGTCGTTTGTGGCCGCGTAGATGCGCTGCGCCCACGCAGCCTTGGTCTCGGAACCCTCGATACCTTCGTCGTGTTCCATTCGCTCCCCGACAGCGGGGGGTGGGATGAAGCGCTGGTCCAGCCATTCCTGCGGCTTTCCCCCTGCCTCACCGTAGGACTTCTCTCGCAGTCTGCGATCCAGGTTCGGCATCACGCCGAACAGTTCGGCTACCTCCCTGGCTGTCCGCAGGGTGCGTTGTAGATCCGAGGAGAACAGTTCCACCTCCGCGCTGTTCGGGATCTGGGCCCGCAGCGCCTGGGCGATGGAGACCGCCGCGCGGATGCCCGCCGGCGTCAATTGCGAGTCATGCCATCCGCCGACGACTCCCTCGACGTGGTGCGTCGCCTCGGGATGGGTGACGACGTAAACAGTGCGTATGAGCGCGTGCTCTCCAAAGTCAGGTACGCAGGTGGGACGCGCCGTTGAGGTCCACGATCGTCCCCGATGCCCACATCGCCGCGGGCGAGGCCAAAAAGTGCACGGTGGCGGCGATCTCGTCCGGTGTGCCGACCCTGCCGAACGGGCTCTGGGCGCGCAGACGTTCGCCCTCTGGCCCCGCCAGCTTGGCCGCCTGGCGCTCGGTGGCCACGAACCCGGGCGCGACGGAGGTGACCGCGACGTTGTGCGGCGCCAGTGCGACAGCCAGTGACTGGCCCAGTGCGTGCAGGGCGGCCTTGGTCGTCGCGTAGGCCGGGAAGTCCGGCTCTCCCCGGAACGCGCCGCGGGAGCCGACGTTGACGATGGCGCCAGCTGCTCCACGGTCGATCAGGTGCCGGGCAACGGCCCAGCACAGGTCGGCCGGGGCGAGCAGGTTCACGTCGACCATGCGCCGCCACACGCGCTGCCAGTCCGCGATCGGGGTGTCGTCGACCGGGTGGCGGTTGGCTTCCGTCGGCGCCACACCGGCATTGTTGACCAGGACGTCCACCGATCCCAGGGCGGCAACCGCCTGAGAGACGAGCTGTTCGGCGGCATCCTGCTCGCCGAGGTCGGCCTGCAGCAGTACGTGTCCCTCGCCGGGCAGTTGCCGCAGGGTCTCCTCGGCATCCGCGCGGTTGCCCGCGTACTGCACCGCAACGCGGTCACCGCCATGAGCGAACGCCAGCGCGACGGACCGGCCGATGCCCCGCGAGCCGCCCGTCACCAGGACGGCCCTCATCGGGCGACCGCCGTGCACGCGCCGCGAAGGGGCACCGCGGGCCCGTTGGCTGTGAAGCCGGACGGCACACTCGCGGTTCGCGGTCGGCGCGCGAGGCCGTGGCAGCGCTGTCCGTGAGGCGGCATGCGGCGGCAGCTCGGCGTGGCCGATCGGGCAACGGGACGGTGCGGCAAGGGGAATCTCCTGGTCGGCGAACATGAATCCATGGACAGCTGCTCCTGTACGACGAAGCCTTCCATCAGGGGCAACCTGGTCACAGCGTGCGCCGTGCCCACGTACAGCTTGCCCCCTGCCCTGCGCACCTGTGGCAACTGCGTCCGGGCAAGGACAGCACGTACCAGTGTCCCGAAGCCCTGGATCCGAGCTCGGAGACGGGGGAGTATCCGGAACCGGCCTCGTTCGCAGCGGGTGAACGTGCCGTCAATCGGTTCCGGCCGTGGCCGGTGCCCAGCGGGCGTACGCGTCCATCAGCCCGGCGAAGCGGCTACGCACCATCCCCACGGCCGCGGTGCGCACCACCAGGTGGCGCGGGGCGCGTCGCCGCCGGTGACAGCTGCCATGGAATTGACGAGGTTGCCATGGGGCGCCTGAGTGCCGCCCTTCATGCTCGCCCGCCACCAGGCCGCCATGCCGCGCGATGGCCCTGGGCTTGCCGGGACACGGCCCCGATGCCGAAGACGCCGTACAGGACGCCACCCTGACCGCGCTGCGCCGCATCGGCGATGTGCGCGACCCGGCAGCTGTGGGCGCCTGGCTGCGCGCCATCGTCCGCAACATCGCCCGGAAGCGGCGCTGTCCCTCGGGCATGACCGACACCGAGTGGGCACGGACTCGGCGGCTGCTGCCGGTGCGGGCATGGCTGGAGGGCCGGGGCAAGCCGGAAGGCTGCTGGCACCGGCAGATACCCGACGCGATCCGCGCCAGGTCCGTGACGGTGAAGGTCCCGGCCTGTAACGGTGGAGAACCGGGTCCGTGTCGGTGACGGGCGGCCGGTGCCGGCCCGGAGCCGTACGGGAGAGCCCCGGTTCCGTAGGGGAGGACATCCCTGTACCTGCTGTACGGAACCGATCGGCGCCCCCAGTGACCTCCTACCGGGCCGCTCGCTTTCCCAGTCGCTCCACCATCAGCGCGACGAGGGCCGCGCGCTCCGGCATGCGGGTCACGTCGGCCCACTCGTGGTCGGCGTGCGGGCCGCCGCCGACCGCGCCGAGGCCGTCCAGGGTGGGGGTGCCCGCCGCCGCGCACAGGTTGCCGTCGGAGATGCCGCCCACCGCCGCCGAGCCGGGCCATGCAAGGCCCAGTTCGGCAAGGCAGGTACGGGCCGTCTCCAGCAGGTCCGTGGCGGAGGCCTCTTCGAGGGGCGGACGGTTGGGGCCGCCCGTGATCTCGAAGGGGAGCCGGGCCACCTCGGCGACCACGCGATGCAGTTCGGCGTCGATCTCCTGTTGCGTCCGGACGTCGGGGACGCGGACGTCGACGGTGACATGGGCGCGGTCGGGCACCGTGTTCTGGGTGGTGCCCGCGCTCGCCAGCGTCGGCGTGACGGTGACCCGGTCGTCCTGCGCGGCGAGAGATTCGAGGGCGACGATGATTCTGGCGAGGTCACTCAGGGCGTTGCATCCCTTGTCGGGCTCCAGTCCCGCGTGGGCGGCGATGCCCTTGACACGGATGTCGTAGAACGACCAGCCCTTGCGGGCGTGCTTTAGCCCGCCCCCGTCCGCCGCGCCCTCCAGCACCAGCGCCGCACGGGACTGCCGCGCCCACTCGGTCACGATCCGGCCGCCCGCCGGGGAGCCGATCTCCTCGTCGGCGGTCACCAGGAACGCGACGGCGGGGTCCTCGCCGGTCAGTTCGCGCAGCCAGGCCACCGCGTACAGGCCCTGGATCAGGCCGGCCTTCATGTCGAAGACACCGGGGCCCGTCGCCCGATCGCCATCCACGAGAAACGGGCGGTGCTTCAGGGTCCCCTTCGGGAACACGGTGTCGAAGTGGCCGACCAGGAGGACGGGTTGCGTGTCGGCCGGGCCCAGTCGCCACAGCAGGCCGCCGGGGCGGCCGTTGCCGGGGTCGTTCGGCAGCACCGTGGGGGCGGCGCCGAGGAGTCGGGTGCCGATCTCGGCCAGGACGGCGCGGCACGCGCTCAGGGAGTCGCCGTCGACGGACGGGGACTCCGCGCGCACCAGCCGTTCCAGATCCGTGACCATGGCCGCGGAGGCGTCGGTGAGGCGTTGCAACAGGTCATGCGGGTCGAGGACTTGGGGTGCGGGCACGGCGGGACTCCTTCGGCGCGGCTTGCGTGGGGGTACGCCTCTGCATGATTGCCCTGTCGCGACATGCGATGGTTTGTGTGACCCCCCAAGTTTTGGAGCTGATCCGCCGTGCCCGACCACAACCCGGAGCACTCCGGCGCTGCTGGACAGGCAGGCGCCGACGCCCCAGTGACCCTGGCCACCGTCGTGGACTGCCTGGGGCCCGGAACGGTCGCCGTGTGGGCGGCCCCCCACGGCCTGGGCGTTCCGGTCCGCTCGCTCGCCGTGCACGAAGGGCATGAAGGACCTGAAAGGCGCGAAGGCCCTGAAGGGGGCGAAGCGCCTGAAGGGCATGAAAGACATGAAATGCGTGAAGGGCGTGTAGGGCGCAGAGGGGACGCGGGGCGCGGAGGTCGCGAGGGACGCCCGGCCTTCGAAAGCCCTCAGGAGTCGGGCCCGGGTACCGGGGCGGGGGCCGTGTCCGACCGGCCCGCCGGGCTGCTGCTCGGCATCGGGGCCGGCGGGGAGCCCGCCGGGTTGATCCGGGCGGCGGTCGGGGCCGGGGCGAGTGGCGTGATCGTCAAGGCCGGTGGGGAGCGCGCTCTGCGCGACGCGAGCGCTCTCGGAGCGGAACACGGGGTGGCGGTCCTGGCGCTGGCGGCCGATCAGGACTGGACGGACCTGATCGGACGGCTGCGTGCCCTGCTGGCGGTACGGGTGGGGACCGGGGCGCGGCAGGGGGCGGTGCTCGGCCGCCGGCACGACCTGGTGAGCCTCGCCAACTCCCTCGCCCGGCTGGTCAACGGCTCGGTCATGATCTTCACGCCGGGCCAGGAGCTGCTGGCCGCCTCCCGCCTGGGCCCCGGCGACGACGAGATGCGCCGGGCCGCCGTGCTCGACCAGCATGGGCCGGCCGGGTACCGCGCGCGCCTCGTCGAACTCGGCGTGTATCGGCGGCTGTGGTCCGGGCCTGAGGTGGTCGACGTCGCGGCGGTGCCGGAGGTGGGGGCGGGGCGCAGGCTCGCGGCGGCGGTGCGCGCCGGTTCGGAGAACCTCGGCTCGATCTGGGTGGCCGAGGGCGACGAACCCCTCGCGAAGAACGCCGCCGCTCTCCTCGCGGACGCGGCGACGGTCGCCGTGGGTGTGCTGCTCGGCCTCGATCAGGAAGAGGTGGCCCGGCGGCGGCTGGACGAGGAGCTGTTCGGCCGGGCGCTGCTCGGCGACGTCGATCCGCGGCTGGCCGCGTCCCATCTGGCCGTCGATCCGGGGACGCCGGTCACCGTGCTGATCGCGGACCTGTCGGCACAGGGCACCCGCCCCGGCGCGGCCGACCTGTACCGGGCGAAGGAGGAGGCGCTGCGCCATCTCGCCGGTTACCGGTGGCGGGCGCTCGCGACGACGGGCCCCTCCCGGCTCGTCCTCGCGCTGGTGGGTCCGGCCGACCGGGACGGCATCCGGCGGGCCGCGGACGGGGTCGGCGCCGCCGTGGCGGAGGCGGTCGGGGCCCGGCCGCGTACCGGCATCGGGCCCTGCGTGCCGCACCTGGGGGAGCTGCCGGCCAGCCGCATGGAGGCGGAACTGGTGGTACGGGCCCTGGCCCGGCGCGGCGAGATCCGCAGCGCCTGCCTGGAGGACGTGCGCGGCACGGCCAACCTGCTGATGCTGGGCGAGGCCGTCACCGCGGACCGGCGGCTCCAGGAGGGGCCGGTGCACCGGTTGCGCGCGCACGATCTGCGGCGCGGCACCGCGTACGCGCAGACGCTGGCGGCCTATCTGGACGCCTTCGGGGACACCGCTGCGGCCTCACGAGAGCTCAATGTCCACGCGAACACCCTGCGTTACCGAATGGGTCGCATTCGTGAGCTCACCGGCCTGGACCTGGGCGATCCCTACGAGCGGCTGAACGCCGCCGTGCAGCTCTTCGCCCTCGGGCCGAACGACCTTGTCGCCGAGCACGAGGGAACCTCGAAAACCTCTTCGCCCTCCACAAACCGTGAGGGTACGCCGGGTTTGCACACTGCTGACCACGATCCGGTGAACGGTGCCGGGTCGTGATCGACGGGTATCCGCGTGGAGGTGGAAGATGACAGAGGGCAAGAGCTCCCGGGCACGTTCGGCCCAGAGAGTGGCCATGGCCGCAGTGTCCGTACTTTTCATGACCTGGTTGATCGATTACATCGACCGGCTGGTGATCACCCTCGCCCTGCCGGACATCGGTGAGGAGTTCGGTCTCGGCACCACGATGCAGGGCCTGATCCTCACCGCCTTCTTCATCACCTATGCCGCGATGCAGATCCCCGGCGGCATCCTCGCCGACACCAGGGGCACCCGCCGCACGATGCTGCTGGCGGCCGGCGGTTGGACCGTCTTCACAGCCGCCAGCGGGCTGGCGATCGGGCTGACGACCATGATCGTGATCCGGGCCGTCTTCGGTGTCTTCCAGGGCATGTATCCGGCCGCGTCCATCAAGGCGCTGAGCGAGCGCACCACCCCCGAGCAGCGGCTGACCGCCAACGGCGTGATGTCCGCGTCCAACCCGCTGGGTTCCGCGATCGCCCCCATCGTCGCGGCTCCGCTCATCGTGGCCTTCGGCTGGCGCGGGGCGTTCTGGGCGGTGTCCGTCCTCGGCGTGCTGATCGTGGTCGTGCTGTGGAAGGGGATGCCGAAGCCGCTGACGACCGAGGAACTCGCCGCCGCGTCCGGCAAGGCCGCCCCGGAGCCCGTCGCGCAGGTGTCGCTGCGGCAGGCGATGGGACTGCTGAAGTCCTCGATGATGTGGCGCTTCACCCTGATGTTCTGCGGGTTCAACATCATCGGCTGGGGCCTGGTGTCCTGGGTGCCGTCGTACCTCCGGGAGAACAAGCACGTCTCGCTCACCGGCGTGGGCCTGATGTCCGGCGTCCCGTGGGTCGCCGCGGCGATCAGCATGATGGTCGGCGGCTACCTCTTCGACCGCTTCTTCCAGGGCAACCACCGGCGCGTGGTCATCCCCGTCATGCTGGTCACGGCCGGTCTGCTGGTGATGATGGTGCGCGCCGGGTCGGCCACCGAGTTCATCGCGTGGGAGACCTGCGGAACCCTCGTGATGTACCTGGCGTACATGCAGATCTTCGGGCTGCCGCTGCGCATGCTGCCTCCGGAGTACGCGGGCGTCGGCGGCGGCATGGTGAACTTCGGCGGCCAGCTGGCCGGGGCCGTCTCGCCGTTCGTGATGGGCTTCCTCGCCGAGCACTTCTCGTACGGAGCGGCCTTCTCCTTCCTCGGCGTCGGATGCGTCCTGGCGATCGTCGGCGCGCTGGTCACCCCGCAGACCCCGGAGGCGTTCCGGGCCGGTCTCGGCCGTCACCTGGACCTGTCGGAGAAGACGTCCGCCCCGGAGCCGGTCGCGGTGAGCGCCGCGTGACCACCCCCACCAGCGGTACCGGCCCCGGTGGCGGACCCGCGTCCGCCGGACAGCTCAAGGAGCGGGCCCGTGCGGCGATCGAAGACCGCCGGGAGCGCCTGCTGGAGCTGAGCGAGGACCTTCAGAGCCACCCGGAGACCGGCTTCCGCGAGCACCGGACCGCCGCGACGGTGGCCCAGTGGTTCACGGAGCTCCGGCTCCCCTTCGAGAGCGGGCTCTCCCTCACCGGGGTAAAGGCACGCATGGCGGGGCGTGCCCAGGGGCCGACAGTGGCCGTACTCGGCGAACTCGACGCCCTGGTGCTGCCCCGGCACCCGCTCGCCGACCCGGAGACCGGTGCGGCGCACGCCTGCGGCCACCACGCCCAGGTGGCGTCGATGATCGGCACGGCGGTCGGCCTGGCCGCCGTACGGGAGCACCTGGACGGAGACGTGGCGTTCCTCGCCGTGCCGGCCGAGGAGAGCGTCGAGTTGGACTGGCGGCGCGAGCGGGTACGGGCCGGGGAGCTGACGCACCTGGTCGGCAAGGCCGACCTGCTCGCCCGGGGTGCCTTCGACGATGTGGACATGGCGATGCTCTGCCACACGTCGGGGCAGCCCGCCCGGCTCAGCGTCGGGGACAGCCACAACGGCTCGGTGGTGAAGCGGATCACCTTCACCGGCCGGGCCAGCCACGCCGGTTCGTCCCCCTGGTACGGGGTGAACGCCCTCAAGGCGGCGATGCTGGCGATCAGCGCCATCGACGCCCAGCGGGACACCTTCCGCGACGAGGACGCGGTGCGCGTCAACGCCGTACTGCCGCACGGGGGAGACGCGCCCACCGCAGTACCGGACCGCGCCGAACTCGACGTGGTGATCCGGGCCCGCACCCTGGACGCCCTGCGCGGCGCCTGCGATGCCGTGGACCGCGCCGCACGGGCCGGGGCGATGGCGCTGGGCGCAGGGGCGACCACCGAGACGACACTCAACTACCTCCCGCACCACCAGGATCCGGCCCTGGTCGAGGTGGCCCGGGCCAACGGCACCGCGCTCTTCGGCCCCGACGCCGTGGCCCCCGGCAGGCACCTCGGTGCCTCCACCGACATGGGCGACCTCGGTGCGGTGATGCCGGTGCTGCACCCGTTCACGGCCGGTGCCACCGGAGACGCGCACAGCGTCGACTACGCGGTCACCGACCACGTCCTCGCCGCACTGGAACCGGCCGTGCTGATGGCCTGGTGCGTCATCGACCTGCTGGCCGACGGCGCCGGCGGGGCACACGACGTCCTCGCGCGGCGCGCACGGCGTACGGCACCACCGGACGGGCGGTCCGCGGCCGACCGGTACGGCGACCTGCGGGCCGGATTCGACGGCCTGACCCACTACGACGGAGCCCACGACACGGTGCGTGGGACAGAAGGAGAACTGTGAGCACCCCCGAGAGCACCCGCGAGCGGAACGAGCCGAGGACCGCACTGGTCACCGGAGCGGCCGGAGGCATCGGGGCAGCCGTCGCGAGGCGGCTGAGCGCGGACGGCGTCCGGGTGATCCTCGCGGACCTCCGCGCCGACCGCCTCGCCCCCCTGCTCGCCGAGCCGCCGGTCGCCGAGAACGCCGGGGAGTTCGCGGCCCTGGAAGTGGACCTCACCGACCGGGCCGCGCTGCCCGGCTTCGTGGACCGCGCCTGGGACGTGTGGGGCGGCCTGGACATCCTGGTCAACGCCGCCGGTCTCTACCCGAGCGCCCCGCTGCTGGAGATGCGCGACGACCAGTGGGACCAGGTCATGGACGTCAACCTGTCCGCCGTCTTCTCGCTGTCGCGGGCCTTCGCCCGGCGGCTCGTCGACGCGGGCACCGGCGGCCACATCGTCAACATCAGCTCCGGCGCCTCCAGCCGCGCCCGCCGCGGCGCCGCCCACTACTGCACCTCCAAGGCAGGACTGGACATGCTCACCAAGGCGTTCGCCCTGGAGCTCGCCGAGCACAGCATCCACGTCAACGCCGTCTCTCCCGGCTTCATCGAGGTCGACAGCGACATCAACCCGCTCGGCGAGGCGTACGTCCGCTCGATCCGCGGTGGGCAGCCGTGGCCCCGCGCGGGTGCCCCAACGGACATCGCGGGCGCGGTGTCCTTCCTGTGCGGCCCCGACTCCGGGTGGATGACCGGCGCGTCGCTGTCCGTGGACGGCGGTGCGGGCACCGGAAACGCCGCACTGCCGCTGAGCTGAACCGAAAGGAGCGAGAACGCCATGAGGATCCCCGACACCGGTACGGCGCGGACGCGTCCGTCGGGCGCGCAGGGAGGCGGATACGTCTGCGTGACCTTCGACTTCGATGCCCTGTCCTCCTGGATGGCCCGGGGAATGCTGACCGCGACCCCGCGCTCCCGAGGGGAGTTCGCCGCCGTCGCGGTGCCCCGGCTGCTGCACATCCTGGAGGCACGGGGCATCCCGACGACCTGGTTCGTGCCCGGACACACCGCCCTCACATATCCGGAGCTGACCCGCGAACTCGACGGGCGGCGACACGAGGTCGCGGTGCACGGGCACGCCCACGAGAACGTCGCCGCCCTGGAACCGGCCGAGGAACGCGCCGTGCTCCAGCGATCACTGGACGCCCTGCAGGAAGTCACGGGCGAACTGCCGCGCGGGTTCCGGGCGCCGGCCTGGGACCTGTCCGACGCCTCCGTCGGCCTGCTCGTGGAGCACGGACTGCGGTACGACAGCAGCCTGATGGGCCACGACTACGCCCCCTACCCCTGCCGCACCCCGGACGTGCTGGACGAGGCGGGGGTCCGCTGGGGCGAGCCGGCCGGTCTGCTGGAGATCCCGGTCGCCTGGAGTCTGGACGACTTCCCGTACCTGGAGTTCCTGCGGACCCCGTCCGGTCTCATGCCCGGTCTGCGCGACCCCGGCGAGATGTTCGCCAACTGGACGGCGGACCTGGACTACATGCTCCGGGACTTCGACCACGGTGTCCTGACCGTCACCATGCACCCCGAGGTGATCGGCCGGGGCCACCGCCTCCTCGCCCTGGAACGCTGGCTCGACGAAGTCGCCTCGCGCGGCGTCGAGTTCGTCACCTGCGAGCAGGTCGCCGACCTGGTCGCGGCAGGCGCCGAGCTGGGGCGCTACCGGCCCGCCTGACCAGTCAGGGGGCGAGCGGGACGGTACGGCAACGACTCAGAACGCGAGCCCTCGACCTGGACGGAGCCCGAGACCACAGAGCTGCTGAGGTGGCCGACCACACTCCGGTGCCGGAGTGTGGTCGGCGCCGGCGCTGGTGTGGGTTGAACGGTGGGGCTGGCGTACGGCGACGAGCCGACGCCATCCAATCGGCACGGAGACCGGACAGCCCCCGGAGGCGGACGGGATCCGCTATCGGCATTCAGAGATGGGGTGCTGGATCAAGCCTCAGGTGTGGAACACGTGGCATCAGTCCTTCGACACGACGCGGCCAGGGTGAACGACGCGGTCAGGGCCAGAACCGCTGGCAACCCCGCTCAAGGGGACGGCACTCGATGCCGGCTCCCTTTGTGGTGTGACCGGGGGAGTAGGGGGCGTGGCACCGCCCCGGCACAGGATGCGCCCGGCGGTCGACTACCGCCCTGTTTGGAGGGTCCGCCAGGTCACTGGGATGTCGGCACCGAAAGGTGTCCGTGCAGACCTGCCCTGGAGATGGGCGGCGAGGCGGCGGATCGCGGGGAGTCGGGCGAACAACGCCTCCCCGGGGCAGTCGGTGGCAAAGCCGTCGCGGTGGCCGGAGATCGCGTTGAATGTGGCCGAAGTTCCCTTGCTGTAACGGCTCTTGTCATTCGTGGATGTAAGCCGCACCTTGCTGGTGGGGTCGACGCCGCGCAAGCCGAGTTTCCAGGCGGCGAGGGCCGCGATCCCGCGTTCCATGGCCGCCGGCACCGGCGTCCCTTGTCCGAAGGTGCCGATCGCCGCGATCCCCGCGGTGCCGTGGTTGAACCCGATGGCGTGGGAGCCGATGACGGGGCGGTCGGTACCGCCGGCGCGGCCTTCGTAGATGTTGCCGCATTTGTCGACGAGGAAGTTGTAGCCGAGGTCGCCCCAATCCCGGTCACGGGTCTGCCCCGTGTACAGATTGCGCAAGGTACGCGGGACGTCCGCGCACGCGTAGTCGTTGGGGGTGTCTGTGTGGTGGATGACGATCGCCACAACCCCTTGCGCATAGTGGGCATGAGGGTCGCGCTTGGTCTCGTCGGCTCGCCACTGCGAACGCGACACGATGGCAGGTCGATGTGCTGTGTGAGGGAATAGTACGGGCGCCGCTCCGAGGGACGGGAAGGTCCGAGCGAAAGCGCCAGCCGGCTCCGTAACCGCTTCGGCCCGCCACGACGATGCAAGGGATTCCGACTGTGTCCCACTGATGGCGGCGGCCTTCGTCATTCCGGCCGGCGCCGCCAGGAGAGGAACTGCCATAGGGACCGTGACCCACAGTGCGATTCGATGTAGACGCACAGGAAAACCTTCTTTGTCTCCCCCGACGGGACGGATAAAGCACGTACGCCCAACAGCATTGCGGGCGAAGGTTCGCTGCGCGCGCCGGGTTACGGCAGTCGGGCGAGCGTCTCGACGCTCAGCGCCGCATCTGACACCAGGTTCCTCTTCGGATGGTGCCCACACCGGCGCCTGCGAGCATTAGTGGTGCGCATTACACTACCAACTTCATTCAATTATTTCCGCGATTGCGGACCATACTCTCTGACTGTTCTGACCTGCTCTCGGATGAGTGACGAGCCAACCTCCCTGGCAACTGATCCGTATTAAATTTCTTCGATGTCCTCAAAGTTGAAGTTGGCGCTGTGTAGGTCGGTTATATTATTGGCGCGAAAGGGAAGTCGAAACAGGTGATCGACGTCTTTACTGATGCGGCAGGGTGCGGCCCAGTTCCTTTCCATGCTTTGGGGTGACAGCATGGACAAGATGTCCCTACGAATCACTACGGCCGCTTTAGCGGCCGGCATGATCAGAGCGGGCCTTTGTCGAGTTCGCGGTGACCGCTTCCGACAGGCCGCCGCGAAGTCCGCTGGGACGTCCTCGCTGAGGTGCCGCTGGGTGGCGGGCCGATCTTCCATCTCGCACGACGGCACCCTGCTGCCGATCGACCGGATCGCCGCCGACGCCCCGATTTACTTGGGCAAGCACAAGCGTCATGGCATGAGCGTCAAGTCCTCACCGAACCGTTCGGTCGCCTGCTCTGGCCTCGCCCGCCCTGCCCGGCACGACCCACGATCAGACCGCCGCCCGGCACCACGGAATCATCGAGGCCCTCGCCGACGAGGCACTCGAATGCTGGGCGGACAGTGATGACTGGCGGCGGTATCACCGACAGGTCTGACCCAGGGCTGACTGACCGGCCTTTCCACGTTCTTGCCTTGATCTGTCGGTCCGTTCGCAGTCGGCACCGAGACCGCTGGCCAGCTGCTGGTCACGGCAGGCGACAACCCCGAACGCTTGTGCTCGGAGGCCGCGTTACGTTCACCGATTAGCGGCCAGTACTGCCGAGAGGCCTTCTTGCAGGTCCTTGACGAAGTACGCGGGAACCTCCAGGGACGGGAAATGCCCCCCGGTTTCGGGTGACGTCCATCGGACGATCTTTCGGTACCGCTCCTGGGCCCAGGGGCGCGGACTCTTCTCGATGTCGCGGGGATACATGGTGATTGCTGACGGGACGTCGACCCGGAGTTCGGGGTCGAGCGAGTTGTGGCTTTCGTAGTAGATGCGGGCCGCCGATGCGCCGGTCCGCGTCAGCCAGTAGAGGGTGACGTCGTCAAGGATGCGGTCTCTGGAAATTGTCTCGAACGGGCTGTCCTCGGTGTCCGACCACTCGGAGAACTTGTCGAGGATCCAGGCGAGGAGCCCGACCGGTGAGTCGACGAGTGAGTAGCCGATGGTCTGCGGTCGGGTCGCCTGCTGCTTCGCGTACGCCGCGCGGTGGCGCCAGAAATTGCGGGTTTCCTCGGTCCATTGGCGCTCGGTCGCCGTCAGCCCGTCGGTCGTCAACCCGGGCGGCGCCTCCGCGAACAGTGTGTGGATGCCGAGAACGTGCGCCGGGAACCTGGCGCCGAGGACCGTGGTGATATTGCCTCCCCAGTCGCCGCCGTGGGCTACGAACTTGCTGTAGCCGAGCCTTCCCATCAGTTCCACCCATGCGGCCGCGATCTTTTCGGTTCCCCACCCGGTGGTGGTCGGCTTGTCGCTGTAACCAAAGCCCGGTAGCGACGGCGCCACGACGTGGAACGCCGGCGCGTCCGCATCTTTCGGATCCGCCAGCTCGTCCACCACATCGATGAACTCGGCAATGCTGCCCGGCCAGCCGTGCGTCACGATCAGAGGAGTGGCGTCCGCGCGCGGGGATCGGCGGTGCAGGAAGTGGATTCCCAGACCGTCGATGGTCGTGCGGAACTGACCGATCCCGTTGAGGCGCGCTTCGAACGACCGCCAGTCGTACCCGGTGCGCCAGTAGTTCACGACATCGACGAGGTCGGCGAGCGGAACGCCCTGTTCCCATCGACGAGGGCCGGACGCGGCGCGATGGACCGTCTCGGCTTCCGGCAGCCGCGCCGCGGCCAGTCGCGCGCGCAGATCGTCGAGGTCGGCGTCAGTTGCGTGGGCTTCGAATGCTTGCACGTCGCCGGGCATGAGACCTCCTGGTCATCGAGGAACCGGCCCGGACCTGTCGCGAACCGGCTAAGACGGTTCTAGCGCGCCGCGGTGCCGCCGCGCAACCGGCTAAGGTGGTTCCATGCATGCTCGGTTCCCTGACTTCCGTCTCGGCAAGGTCCTGGCGACCAGCTTCACGGCGACTCTGACGGAGCGTCGTGGCGACGCTGTGGAACGCATCCCCACGCCGCAGCGACTCGTCGACTGGCTGGCGGTGAGCGGCCTCGCAGTGGAGTTCTGCACCACCGCCCAGCTCGAACTCGCTCGGGAACTGAGGGAATCAATCCACGCCGCGCTGACGGCGGCCGCGATCCAAGACGCTCCTCCCGCGTCTGCTGTCCAAGTCATCAATGACCGCAGCATTCAGGGGAGGGCCGCGGCCATCCTGACGCCCGAGAGCAATCGGCACTGGCGACTCGGCTCGGCTTCCGGCGTGGAAGATGCCCTAGGCGTGATCGCCGCCGACGCGATCAGCATCGTCGCGGGCGAACGGGACGGAAAACTGGCCTTGTGCGCATCACCGACTTGCCAAGCCGCCTTCTTCGACACCAGCCAAAGCCGCACTCGCAGGTGGTGCGACATGAACACGTGCGGGAACCGTCAGAAGAAGGCGCGCTTCACTGCCAACCAGCGCAAAAACTCCAGATCAGCGGAGTGATCGGTACCTCGGCACACGTCCAGGTGGGCCCCACGCCTGCGACAAATCTGTCCGCACGAATCGGACCGGACCACGGCAGCCGGGCCGTGCGCCGGCATCCCGGCCGCCGAGCACATGGGTTGCATTCGCCAAGTGCTCGATCGCGCCGGGGGCGCCCGGCTGGCTTCCAATCCCTCAGGAGACGAGTCCTTCTGTCGCAATCAGCAGAGATGGTCGACCCTGAAGCGCAGCGCTCAGCCCGGGTGACCCTCGGAAAACCTGAACTCCATGAGGAGGTTCTCAGTTCCGCTCGACACCTGCCGAAAGCCGGCCTTCTCCCAGGCGCGCACTGCCTGCACGTTCCCTCTCACGGGATCGACCGTCACGCGCCGCCAGCCAAGATTCCCGCCCAAGTGCGCGAGGAGCGCGCGTGCGGCATCCGGCCCCAGGCCCCGGCCTCGCGCGTTCGGTCCCAAGACCATGTCGATGCCACCTTCAGCCACGCCGGCGTGCCAGTACTGCGCGTAGCCCACCGGTGTGCTCTGTGCCAGTACAAGGAAGGACTCCACACGCGGCCGGCGCCGCCCGACGTACTTCTCGGCCACCTCGTCACGCGACTTCGGTACGCCGTCCCAGTGCTCGATGAACTCCGGGGAAGCGAACCATTTGGCCAGCAGATCCAAATCATCCTCGGTCGTCGGGACAAGACGAGTCAGCACTCCGTCGAGAACTACTCCATCGGCCATCAGCTACTCTGCAACTCGGCTTGGAAGCGCACGCATGCACGTAAGTTACGGCATCACAGAACATGCGCCAGAACCGGAGTCTGGATGTCAGTCGAGCGCCGAACGGCTGTCGAGTGTCGTTGAGTTTGACTGTCACTCAGGGGTGACCGGGGGCCGCAGGCCGAGCCACTGCTCGGCGTCCCAGGCGTGGAACCGCTCCACCTCGGTGAACCCAAGCCTGGCCGCGAGGCGCATCGAGCCGACGTTGGCGCTCTGGGTGGTGAGCACCACCGGCTCACCAGGAAGAACGCCGTCGAACCAGTCGAGTACTGCGGCGCACGCCTCGCCGGCGTACCCCAATCCCCACGCCCGTGGCAGGAACAGGTAGCCGAGATCGGCCTTTCCCGCCGCAGCCGGGCGACGGTGCTCCGTTGCTCTCCTGAGCAGGATCTGGCCGATCATCGCCCCGTCGAGCTCAGCGACGAAACTCCCGGGCCACCGCGCGGGCACCCGGGGCATCTCGCGCTCAAGCTCGTCACGCGACCGGGGGCCGCCGAGGTAGGTGTGCACCTCTGGCGACGCCAGCAGCTCGATGAAGGCCGCACGGTCCCGGGCCTCGGGCTCACGGAGCACGAGCCTTTCGGTCCGTATCGGGGGAGGGGGCCAGGTGACGGGTCCGAGTTCAGTCATGCGGGCCAGCCAATCAGCAGGTTCGGCAGCGATCAACGGGTTCCTGCTGCCCACCGTCCTGGCGACGCTCTCGGCGCGGCTGCCCTACTCGGTGATGCCGGCCGCGGTCGCCCTCGTCTGTCTCGTGCTGGCCACCGTCGGCGGGCGCGGTGACCGTGGAACGGCAGCCGAGTTCAGCATGGTCTAGCGCGGAACCCCGGGCGTTCATGCCCGGGAGGAAGTGCTTCTCAAGATGGGGGTGATTCGCACAGGTGCACGGGTCCGCGCTGTTGGTCTCAGTGGGGACGCTTCTGGTTCTCGATGTACTCCTTGGCGATCGCCAGTGGTGCGCCGCCGCAGGACGCGGCGAAGTGGGACGGGGACCAGAAGTGGTTGCCCCACAGGTATTTGTGGGTGTGGCCGGGGAACTCCTGACGGAGCCTGCCGGGCGGAGACGCCCTTGAGGGAGCCGACCAGCCGGGACAGGGAGACCTTGGGCGGGTGGTGCACCAGCAGGAGCACGTGATCGGTCTCACCGTTGAACTCGACCAGCTCGGTTTCGAAGTCCGCGCAGACGGCGCGCACGATCTCTGCGCAGCGTCGAAGGACCTCGTCGGTGAACGGTCCGCGCAGATGCTTGGGTGTGAAGACCGAATGGGCGTGGAGGGTGTAGACGACCGTGCGACCCCTACGAATGTTGAGGTTTGGCTCCCAGCGTGGTGACTTAGATGGTTACGATCGCCGGCGTGAAGCTTGTCGTGCAGGTGAAGCTGATGCCGGAGGCCGAGCAGGCCGCCGCGTTGTCGGTGACGCTGCGCACGGTTAACGAGGCCGCGAACTGGGTGTCGGCGGTGGCGTTCGAGCACGGTGTCCCGCGTGAGTACGAGCTGCGCAAGCACACCTACGGTGAACTGCGGTCGCGGGGACTGGGGGCGCAGGCCGCCCAGCACGTCATCAAGAAGACCCGCGATGCCTACACGACGCTCAGGGCCAACATCCGCGCCGGGAACCTCGGCAAGCCGAAGTCGAAGCGGCGGATCAAGGCCGCCTCGAAGCCGATCACGTTCCGTCCCCGGGCCGCGCAACCGTATGACGACCGGTGTTTGAGCTGGCAGTACGACGCACAGACCGTGTCCATCTGGACAACTGCCGGGCGCATCAAGAACGTCCGCTTCGTCTGTTCCACCGACGCGCTCAAGACGCTCCGCGACCACCGGCAGGGCGAATCGGACCTGCTCGAGCGTGACGGGGTCTTCTACCTGATCGCCACCTGCGAGGTCCCCGAGACCGAGACGTACGAGCCCGACCACTTCATCGGCGTAGACCTCGGCATCGTCAACATCGCCACCACGTCCACCGGATACCAGGCCGCCGGGCGCGGCCTGAACCGCTACCGCAAGCGGCAACTCGACCTGCGCAAGAAACTCCAGGCCAAGGGCACCAAGTCCGCCAAACGCCGACTCAAGGAGCGCTCCCGCCGCGAGAGGCGGCACGTCAAGAACACCAACCACATCATCGCCAAGACGATCGTGACCGAGGCTGAACGCACCTCGGCCGGGATCTCCCTGGAAGAACTCAAGGGAATCCGGCAGAGGGTACGGCTCCGCAAGCCCCAACGGGTCCAACTCCACTCCTGGGCCTTTGCCCAGCTCGGAGACTTCATCGTCTACAAGGCCAAGCGGGCAGGCGTGCCTCTGGTCTTCGCTGATCCCGCCTACACCTCGCAGCAGTGCTGCCAGTGCGGCCACATCGACAAGAAGAACCGGGCAAGCCAGGCCCTCTTCATCTGTCGGAACTGCGGGGTCGTAGCCCACGCAGATCGGAATGCTTCCCACAACATCGCCCGCAAGGGCGAGGCTGTGTGGACTGCGGGGCGTGAGTCACGCGTCCCTGCCACCCCATAGGGGTGCCTGGACGGAGGAGCCCGCCCAGCAGCCAGTTGGACGCTACCTCCAAGCCCGGTCCTTTAGGGCCGGGTCAAGTTGACCGACCCGGCTCGTACGTGAGCTGCTTGACCTGCCGTACGAACAGGGCGCTCTCGACGGACCGCACGCCATGGAGCGCCCCGATCCCTTCGCTCAGGTACGTGTAGAGCTCGCGGGTGTCGCGGTGCACGGTCGCGGTGAACACCCCGGCCAGCCCGGTCACCGCAGCGGCGAACCGGACCTCGGGGTGCGCCGCGAGGGACTCGCCCACGGAGGCGAGCGCGGACGGGGCGACGGTCAGCCACAGGGCGGCCATGACCGAGTGGCCGAGAGGTTCGTGGGTGTGCTGTACGTCGAAGTAGAGGACGCCGCTCGAACGCAGCCGGTCCAGGCGGCGCTTGACGACCGACTCCGACTGGCCCGTGGCCGCCTGGAGTTCGGTGAGGGCCACCCGGCCGTCCCGGCGGAGCAGCGCGAGCAGGGTCTCGTCGACGTCGTCGAGAACCGGAGGAGGAGCGGTCGGTTCGGCGGACGGCGTCCGCAGCGCCGCCTCCTGGTCCGCGTCGAGCGCGTTGATCTTGTTGAGCCAGCCGACCGGGCCGCCGTAGAAGGGGTGCAGGACGCACTGCGCGGTCGCCGAGGTGACAAGTGGCGTGCGCTGAAGACGGGCGAGGAGGGGCTCTTCCTCCTGGCCACCGCGCGGCTTGATCGAGCACAGCACTTCCGTGCCGCCGGAGAGCAGACCCACGTACGACGTGTCGGGGCGCCGCGCGAGGGCGCCCGCCAGCTGTTCCGCGCCGTCCGGGGCGCAGCGCAGCCGGACCAGCCAACTGCTGCGCCCGAGCAGCGCGTCGTCGGTGACGCCGATCACCCGCAGGCCCACGCTCCCGCGCAGCCGGCGGAAACGGCGTGCGACGGTCTGGTCGGAGACGCCGAGGACGGCCGCGATCCGGCTGAACGGTGCCCGCCCGTCGAGCTGCAGGGCCTGCAGCAACTGCAGGTCGAGTGCGTCGAGCACGTGGAGCTCCGGTGGGGGGTGGTCATGGCGGGTGGGCGTACGCGTGATCGTAAAGGAGCCGGGAGGGTCGGCGGGTATCGGCACCGCCGGAAACGGACGAGCCCGGGACCGCCTGACGCGGTCCCGGGCTCGTTGCTCGCGAGGGTTCAGGCGTGCGGATGCGCCAGTTCCAGGTCGAAGGCCTCCACCGCGTGGCCGTTCACGGACACCGTCCGGGTCGACGCCGGGTACCCGCTGGCGACGAGCGAGTACTCGCCCGCGTCCAGATCACCGAAGGTGTAGCCGCCGTCCGAGCCGGTGGTCGAGGTGCCCACCACGTTGCCGGCCGCGTCCACCAACGTCACTCGCGCGTCGGACAGCGGCCGCAGCTCCGCCTTCGTACGGATCTGCCCCTGAAGGCGGACGCCGGGCCGCAACGCGATGTCCGGTTGCACGGTGGCGGACTTGGCGGCCTGTGCCGCGACGGCCGTGGGCCGGAACCCTTCCGCGGTCACGGAGATCGTGATCTCGCCCTCGGCGATGTCACCGAAGGCGTAGTTCCCCGAGGCATTGGTGGTGCCGCTCGCCAGTACGTCGCCGCGTGCGTCCGTCACCGTGACGACGGCTTCGGCGAGGGGGAGGCCGTCGTCGGCGCCGACGACCTTGCCGGTGAGGCCGCCGGTGCCGGACAGGAGGATGTCGTGCTCGGTCGACCGGTCGGCGAGGACGAGGTTCGTCGCGTGCGGGTGGTGGCCGCCCGCAGTCGTGATCAGCACGTGGGCGCCGGGCCCCGGAACGGTCACTCGGTAGTGCCCGTCGGCCCCGGCGACGGCGCGGGCGAGCTGCTGACCCGTGGGCAAGATGAGGGTGAGCACGGCCCCCGCAAGGCTCGCGCCCGCGGCGTCGCGCACGGTGCCGGACAGAGCGGGCTCCGCCGCCTCGTGCCCGGTGTCCGACAGGGCGGGCTCCGCCGCGTCGGCCGTCGTAACCGGCTCGGGTGCCGGCGCCGTCTGCGACGCCGGTCGCGGACGCCGCAGCAGCACCGCACCGACCAGCGCCGCGAGTACGGCCAGCGAACCGGCCACGATCAGGCACAGCTGCATCCCGTCGAGGAACGACTCGGACAGCGCGCCGAGCGCCCGCCCCCGGTCCGCCCCGAGGTCCAGCTCGGCGACCGCCCCGAGCCCTTGCGCCTGAGCCGCACCGACGATCCGCTCGGCCGCCGCCCCGGTGACCCCGACATCGGCCAGGTGCCCGGACAGCGACCCCGTGGTCCTGGACGTGAGCAGCGCGCCGAGGATCGCAGGACCGAGCGCGCCGCCGACCTGCCGCAGCGCGTTGTTGCCCGCCGCGGCCATGCCCGCCAGATGGTGCGGCACGGAGGACACGGCGGTCGCCGTCATGGGAGTGACGACGAGACCCATGCCGAGCCCGAGCAGGGCAAGGCGCCAGGCCATCGGGCCGAACGCGGTGTCGGCGGTCAGCGACGTCAGCGAGAACAGCGCGCCCGCGGCGCACAGCAGACCGACGCTGATCAGCAGGCGCGGCGAGATCCGGTGCATCATGCGCCCGGCCAACGGGCCGACGAAGAAGCACACCCCGGTCACCATCAGCAGCCGGTACCCGGCATCAAGGGTGCCGAGCTGCTGCACCATGCCGAAGTAAAGGCTGAGGACGAAGAAGAACCCGATGAGCCCCATGAAGGTGATCATCGCGATCAGGCTCGTCGCGCTGAAGCGGGCGCTGCGGAAGAGCTTGAGGTCGAGCATCGGACTGGCGCTGCGCCGCTCGAAGACGAGGAAGGCGATCAGGCCGACCACGGCGAGCGCCAGCGCCACGAGCACGCGGGAGTCGGAGAAGGAGCCGGCACCGCCCTCGATCACTCCGTACACGAGCGCCGTGATGGCGACCGTGGCGGTGATCTGCCCCGGCCAGTCGAGCGCCCGGGCATGCGGAGCACGGGAGTCCTTCACCAGCCAGGCGGCGACCGCCATGGCGAGCAGCGCCACGGGTATGGACGGCAGATAGATCCAGCGCCAGTCCGCGTGGTCGAGGATCACGCCCGAGAGGAGCGGGCCCACGGCCAGCGCCGCCATCAGGGACGACGCCCACAGGCCCACGAACTTGCCGCGCTCGCGCGGGTCGGGCACCGCCTGGCTGATCATCGCCAGCGTCGTCGGCAGCAGGCAAGCGGCGCCGATCCCGGCCAGCGCCTGACCGGCCCACAGCACCTCGATCGACTGCGCGCACAGTGCCGTCGCGGCCCCGGCGGCGGTGAACGCGAGGCCCGCCTGGAACACCTTCTTGCGCCCGTGCACGTCGCCGAACACGCCGGCTGTCAGGATGAGCGCCGCCATCGGCAGGACGAACGCGTCGGACACCCAGGACAGCTCGGATGTGGACGCGTCCAGCGCGCGCTGGATCGCCGGGAGACTCACCGACACGGAGGTCACCGGCAGATAGGCGACGAACACCCCGACACAGGCCATGACGAGGGTGACGGCCCGCCGCTCCCGTGTTCTGTTCGCCGTTGTCGCCTCGTTCACGAAGACCCTCTCCTGCGACGCCGTGCGCCGCGCTCGACTTTCCGACCGGGAGCAGCCTCCGTCCTCGGGCGGCATCGAGGCCAGCCAGCGTCGCCGAACCCCGGAAAACCGATCCTGGGCTGCCCGGATTCACGGATTTCCGACAAGCGCGCAGGTATGCGCGTGCCCCTCTTCCCTCTCTCCAAGGACGCGAACGGCCCCCGGCGGATCGCCGGGTACGCGGTGCGGGTCAGCCCGCAGCCGCGTACGGGACCGCCTACGCGTGCGCGGCCTCGCCCGTGAGCCGGGTAACCGCGTCCTGCATGTGCGGGTCGAGGAGCGTGAGCAGGTGCTCCTCGTCCTCGTCGCGCATCGCCCCGATCAGTTCCGTGTGCTCATCGACCAGCGTGTCCGGGGCGGGGTGGCCGTCGGTGAGGACCGACAGACACATCCGCGTGGACCCGCAGGGCGCCGAGCACGTCGCCGCCCGGCTCCTGGCCGACCTCCGGCAGCGGGCACAGGCGGCAGACGGGCTGGACCCCGTTCACGTACCCCTTCAACCTCACGCGGCAGCCCGCCTCCACGGTGCCCTGCGGCGTGACGGACGCGGGCATGCCGGTGGGCGCGCAGCTGGTCTCCGCGCGGCACGGAGACGAGCCGGTGCCGCGCACGTCGGCGGTCCTGCACGCCGCGCTGCGGAGGCCCGGGTGGTGGACGCAGCGCCGGTCGGCTGAGGGGCGGCGCCGTTTGGAGTACGGGTCGCGGTAGGGGAGTTGACCGGCATACGAGTGACCGACGCCACCGCTCACGAGATCTCCTCGTGACCCCCGATCCTGGTCGAGCCGGGTGATGTGGTGCAGGTGGGGGAGCAGGACACCGCGTGGACGGACTTCGTGATCGTCACGACGGATTCCGGGGCCGGGTGGGTGCCGGAGCGGTACCTGGACGCGAGCCGCCCGACGGCGACGGTCCGGCACGCCTACAACACCCAGGAGCTGTCCGTGGCGGCCGGTGACGAGCTCGTCATGGTCGAGGACGACCCCGAGCCGGGGTAGAGGTGGTGCGAGGACTCCCGGGGGTGTGCGGGGTGGGTGCCCCACAGGGCGCTCCCGAGGGGCGATGAGGCCTGAACGCCGACCGTCAGGACAGTGTCCCTGGCGCCCTCTTGGACTCCAGACGGCTCAACAGGCCGCTGCTGTCGGTGAGTTCGGTGAAGTGGCCGCCCACCCCGCGTTGCCGAGGCCGAGCGCATGGCACAGGTAGGCCAGAGAGGAACCGCCTGCTGTGTGACGGCTGGTGATCCTCGGCATCGCGGCCGCGGTCACCGTGCACTGGTCTGCAACCCCGAGAGGGACGTCGCCATCGGCGCTGGCAACGCGCCCCGCGCGATGGCCACCTGGCGCAACCACCGAGCCCGCAGCGTTGGGAAGAAATCTGCCTTTTTGAAGAAATCTGCCCTATTTTCCAGGAGACGCCATCCAATTCCCGCCTTGATGCGTATCTACTTCGAGGGAAGTTCCAGCGGGAGGCATGCAATGGCGATCTTCAGTGATCTCTTTCCTGCCAAACACCGTGACCACCGGCACGATTCGACCTCGAGGCGCGACGACACTTCGATGAGGAGGAGGCACCGCCGCCATCGTCGTTCCAGCTTCCACGGTCACAAGTCTGGTTACGGCCACTGAAGGCTGAGCGGACCGAGGACTGGAGGACCCGGTCCGCTCCGTCGTCGAGCCACGACGGACCCATGCCATGCTGTGTATCCCGAGGCACGTTCTGCGGCGTCTGCTGTCGGTGGGCGAGGACGCCGATGCCGTGGTGGCGGCCGCGCCGCCGTTGGCCCCGCGCGAGGTGTTCCGGCGCTTTTGGCCCTACACTCGCGGTCGCCGGCGCTGGCTCGTCCCTCTTGTCCTCTTCAGCCTGATCGGACCCCTCGTCGACGCGGCCGAACTGTGGCTCTTCAAGATCGTGGTGGACGAGGTGCTCGTCCCGCGAGATCTGAGACCCTTCCTCTGGATCGCGCCGACCTACCTGGGGCTCATCGTCGGCTCCGGCATTCTGGGGTTCGCCGACGACATGACGTCCACCTGGGTCAGCGAGCGGTTCCTGCTGGCTTTGCGCTGTGACGTGTTCCGGCACGTCCAAGGGCTGTCGCTCGGGTTCTTCGAACGGCGGCGACTGGGAGACGTGCTGTCGCGTGTCACGGGTGACGTGGACGCCGTCGAGACTTTCCTGCTCTCCGGTGTCGCGGATGCGCTCTACCAGGTGATCCGTCTGGGCGTCTTCCTCGGTCTTCTCCTCTACCTCCAATGGGACCTGACACTTCTCGCGCTCGTCATCGTGCCGCTGTTCTGGAGCGCCGCCCGGCATTTCTCCCGGCTGATCAAGGAGGCGTCACGGGAGCGCAGACGCCGCAGCGGTTCGCTCAGCGCGGTCGCCGAGGAGTCGTTGAGCAACGTGGCCCTGGTCCAGGCGTACAACCGGCAGAGCTGGCAGGAGCACCGCTTCGAGCGCGAGAACGTCGGCAAGTTCCGCGCCGCGATGGCGTCGGCGCGGATCCGTGCCGTCTACCGACCGCTCGTCGAGATCATTGAGGTGTCCGGCGCCCTCGCCGTCATGGGTCTCGGCACCTGGAAACTGGCGCAGGGCCAGCTCACGCTGGGAGGGCTTCTGGTCTTCCTGGCGCTGATCGGCAAGCTCTACAGCCCGATCCGCGACCTCTCCCGCCTCGGCAACAGCTTCTACGCCGCGTCTGCCTCCGCGGAACGGATCATCGAGTTGCTGGACCAGCGCCCCCAGGTCGTCGAGGCCGCCTCCGCCCGGCGGACCGGCCGAGCGCGGGGCGACGTCGAGTTCGACGGCGTGTCCTTCCGCTATCCCGGTTCGGCGCGCCGGGCGCTGTCCGGTGTGTCGTTCCGCGTCGCCCCTGGCGAGACCCTGGCTCTGGTCGGGGCCAGCGGGGCCGGCAAGTCCACGGTCGCGAAGCTGCAGCTCCGTTTCTACGACCCGGAGCAGGGCACGGTGCGTCTCGACGGGCGCGATCTGCGGGACCTGTTCCTGTCCGACGTGCGGGAGAGCGTCGCGGTGGTGCTGCAGGAGACGCTGGTCTTCCACGGCACGGTGCGGGAAAACATCGCCTACGGTCGCCCCGAGGCGACGGAGGCGGAGATCGTCGCGGCGGCGCGCGCCGCGGACGCCCACGACTTCATCCAGCTGCTTCCGGCAGGTTACGACACGACGGTCGGCCAGAGCGGTCGGACACTGTCCGGAGGACAACGCCAGCGCCTGGCGATCGCCCGCGCGATGATCAGGGACGCGCCCGTACTGCTCCTGGACGAACCGACCACCGGCCTAGACGTGCAGTCCGGCCGCAGGATCATGGGCCCGCTGCGTCGCCTCATGGCCGGGCGGACGACCATCGTCATCTCGCACAACCTGCTCACCGTCCGTGATGCCACGCGGATCGTGGTGCTCGACCGCGGCCGGGTCGTCGAGTCCGGGTCCCACGACGCTCTGCTCCTGCGCGGCGGGATGTACGCCGAGCTCCACCGGCTGCACGCCGTGACCGGTCCCGCGCAGGCGGGTTCGTCGTCCCAGAGATCGGTGCTGACATGAGGCATGCTCCGGCAGTACCGGCCCCGTCCCTGGCACCGGGCACCTGTCCGGTTCCGGGCTACGAGATCCTGGGGCACCTGGCGCGCACGGGATGGCTGGACCTGTACGACTCCTGGAGCGAGGAACGGGCCTGCCGCTGCGTCATCAAGGTGCTGCGTCCGGACCGTCTCGGCGACGCGGGACTGCGCGAGCGACTGCTGCGGGAGGGGCGGTGGCTGCGTACCTTCGCCCACCCGCACTTGGTCCGCGCGTACGAGATCTTCGAGTCACCCGAGCCGCTCGTCGTCCTGGAGACGCTGACAGGGGAGACGCTGTCCCACCTCATCGATCGGTTGCGGCGCCGGCCGGCTGCCGGCGACGTGGTACTGCTCGGTGTGCAGCTGTGTTCCGCGATCCACTACTTGCACGGTCAGGGCGTGCTGCATCTGGATCTCAAGCCGTCCAACGTCGTGGTCGACTGCGGCCACGCGAAGGTGCTCGACCTCAGCGTGGCGCGGCCGCCCGGCATCGCTCCTCCCGGGGTGGGCACGTTCTGCTACCTCTCACCGGAGCAGGCGCGTGGCGGAGGGCTGTCGGCCGCGGCCGACGTGTGGGGCATCGGCATCACGCTGTACGAGGTGGCCAGTGGTGACGTGCCGTTCGACCGCGGCGAGATCGCTGATGAGCCTTATGACGCGAGGTCCGAGGAGGCGCAGGACGACAACGCCACGGGGGGCCGGGACGACTGGTATCCGCAGCTGGAGGAAAGCGCCCCGCCGATCGGGTCGCGGCGGCGTCTGCCACGAGATCTCGCCGCGGCCATCGACGGCTGCCTGCGGGATGACCCGTCGGCTCGGCCCACGGTCCCGGAGCTGACCGCAGCCCTCGGGGCGATGCTTCCGCGCCAGGGGCTCCGCGTCGCGCACACCTGAGGTCAAGTACGGCGCCCTCTCATAGGGCGCGCCGGCTGTTGCGGAGCTTGCCGGGTCAGGTCGGGGCGTCCGTGTCGAAGTGGGCTGTGGCAAGCACGGTGCCGTCGGGCGACGTCAGCCGTGCGCCGGAGAGCGTTGAGGCGTCGACGGAGGCCGGGCCACCCCAGAATCCATAGCCCTCATGCACGGTGAAGGTGCCGACGCGAACCCTCGTGCCGTCGCTGCGCTCCAGGATGCAGGAGACCTTGCCACTGTACGGAGTGCCTGCTGCGGCGAGATTGACGGACATGTAGATCCAGCCCGGAGACCCGGGGTGGGCGTAGATATCGCCGGTCGGCCTCTTGGGGGCCTGTGCCGAGGTCAGTTCGCCCTCCAACAGGCCCGCCTGGTTCTCGGTGGACCGGGATGAGCCGACCGTGGCCTCCTGGATCACGGTGCCGACCGCCCAGCCGCCGAACCCGACGGCGAGTACGAGCGCGGCCGCCGCGGAGACGGCCCGCAGTCGTACCCGGCCGCCCAGGCCCATGCGGGGGATGCCGGACCCGCGGGCCTGACTGCGACCCTCGCGCGCAGGCGCCGCCTGCGTCAGCGCCTGCGTCACCCGGGTCTCGAACCCGCCCGGCGGCTCGCTGCCCGGCAGCAGGCCGATCAGCCCGTCGCCCACGAGGGTCAGCTGCTCGATGTATTCCCGGCAGTCCGCACAGCGGTCCAGATGGGCGACCGCAGCGGCCCGCTCGCGGCCGGGCAGCACGCCGAGAGCCAGCTCGGCGCCGACCTCCCGCAGCTTCTCGCAGGTCACGTCACTCGACATGGTTGCCTCGCTTCGGGGAATCGAGCGTGGTCCGCAGCTTTCCCATCGCTGTCCTGATACGCGTCTTGGCGGTTCCCAGCGGGATCTTCTCCCAGTCGGCGATCTGCTGGCCCGTCATTCCGTAGATACCCGCCATCACCAGGGCACGGCCCTGTTCGCGCGGCAGCTTCGCCACGGCGGCCCGCAGCCGGGTCGACGCCTCGTCGGCCAGCGCGTGCTGCTCGGGAGTCTCGCTGACGACGCCCAGGAGGGCGTCGAGGTCTTCGGGCGCCACCGGCTCCGGCCGCCGCGAGCGGACGGCGTCGATGGCGAGGTTGTGGGCGATGGCCGTCAGCCAGGTCGTCACCGAACCGCGGCGCGAGTCGTACATCTGCGCATGACGCCATGCACGCTCGAACGTCTGCTGGGCGATGTCCTCGGCGAGCTGCGGATCCCCGATGACGGCGATGGCGACACCGAAGACCGTGTGCTGGAACCTCCTTACGAACGTGACGGTGAGCTCCGGGTCACCGGAGGCCAGTCCGGACAACAGAGCCTCGTCCGGAAGGCGGCCTCCTGAGAACCGGAATCCCTGCATACCCGTATATACGGTCCGCCCGCGCCAGGAGATTGCCCGGCCTTTGCGGATGTTCATGTTCCGATTCTTCTCCGTTCGGGGAGGCATGGCGGACCGGAACCAGATGCTGATGGGAGTGCCGCTCCCCGACCTCACCGCCGACCGAAGACCGAAAACAACTATGCATACGAGGATTCAGTCACCCGCTGGGTGCTGCTGTGTGTCCGCGTGATGCCGCACACATGCCGGCAAGCCCAGGCAGTACACGTGTTAGCGTCCAAGCGTGATCATCCCGGCACTGGACGTAACCACACCTGGGACCGGTTCCGGAACTGTCGACCCACACGATCCGGCGGCCGGATCCACGTCGCCCGACACACACCATCCGCTGGACCTCGTGGACCTCTTCGCCGACGACTTCGTCCGCGACCCGTACCCCTGGCTGGACACACTGCGCGCCCAGGCGCCCGTCCACCATGACCCCAGGACCGGACTGTGGCTGGTCAGCCGACACCGGGACATACGCCAGGTGCTGCTCGACCCGGCCGCCTTCCACCCGGACAACGCCCAGCACGCCGCCACACGGCTGCCCATGGCCGTGCTGCGTGTTCTCGCCAAAGCCGGCTTCCAGCTCCCGCCGGCCCTCGCCAACAACGGCACCGACAGCCACCCCGGCCTGCGCCGCGTGGTCTCAGGATTCTTCAACGCCCGGCGCGTCACGGCCGCCATACCGGTCATCGAGCGCATCGCCCAGGACCTGCTCGACGACGCGCGGGCGCGGATCGACGCCGACGGCGAATACGACCTGTTCACCTCCTTCGCCCAGATCCTGCCCTGCCGCGTGCTGATGCAGCTCCTCGGCATCGACGGCATCGACCGGGCCACACTGATCCGCTGGAGCGACGCCTCACTGGAGCTGTTCTGGGGCAGACCCACCCTTGAGCGGCAACTTGAACTGGCAGAACTGGTCGGCGAGTTCCACCAGTGGCTGACCCGGACCGCGAACAGCGGCACCGCCCCCACCGACTCCTTCATCGCGGCACTGGCCCGCCACCGGCTGCCGGACGGAACGCTGCTGGACCCCGCCACGGCGGTCAGCGCATGCTTCTTCGTCTTTATCGCCGGGCAGTCCACCACGGGACAACTCATCGCCACCGTCCTGCGACGGGCACTGGCGGAACCCGGGCTGTGGCCACGCGTTACGCACGAGGCCACCCTGGCCGAGGCATGGGTGGAAGAGGTAATCCGGCGCGAACCACCAGTGACCACATGGCGCAGAGTCACCGCACGACCGGTGGACCTGGCAGGGGTAACTCTGCCCGCCGGCGCGCAGCTGCTGCTGATGCTCATGGGCAGCGGATCTGATCCAGACGTCTTCACCGAGCCGGAGCGGATGTGTCCTTCCCGCTCCAACATCCGCCACCACCTCGCCTTCGGCGTCGGCCGGCACCGCTGCCCGGGCGCGTCACTGGCCCGCACGGAGGCAGCCGTGGCACTGCGTGTCGCGGCACGCACCCTGCCGCACGTCCGGCCCCTGGCAGAAGGAGCGGAGCCGCCGATGCTCGGCCTGCTGTCCTTCCGGGCGCCCGCGCGGGTGGCGGTGGCCTAGCCATCGCCTGGGATTCAGCTGCCGCCCGAGCATCGCAGCAGGTACTACAGGGTGATCTCTCTAATGACGAGTGGGTTCGACTCGAACCAAGTCATCTCAGGAATGTTGGGCGGGGCGGACGTTGACTGCAAGTGCAGGTCACAGCAGCGGTGTTCGGCCCGGCACGCGGGCCCGCTGTGAACGTGAGGGCCAGAGCGTGTTGTCAAATTCTCGGCCCTGAAGGACCGAGCCTGTCGCCCGATCCGATGGAGCTGAGATTGCAAGTGGAGCGCGGCCGGCTGCCGCGTGGTCCCCTGCATCCGGAACTACGTTGCGGTAGTTCGGGGGCGTTTGACTGCGCCCCGCTGCCACACAGCCTCGCCTCGGTGGGCGATGTTGCGGGAGCCGTTGTGGTCCGCGTGCAGGACGGTCCCGCAGGACCGGCAGGCGAACCGTGCTTGATCCACACGATTGGTGCGGTGGGTGTGCCAGCACACCGAGCACTGACGGGAGGTGTTGCGGGGGTCCACGTGGACCACGGGCACCCCCGCTCGCCGTGCCTTGTACTCGACAAAGGCGCCGAGTTGGGCGAATGCCCAGGCGTGCAGTCGTGCCCGCTGGTCTTTCCTGGCCGTAACCCTCTGCCGGATACCGCCCAGGTCTTCCAGGGCGACACCCCGCGAGGTGCGTTGAGCGGTGTGCACGAGTTTCTTGGCGATGATGTGGTTGCGCTGGGTCGCGTACCGGGCCTCACGGCGCCGGACGTTCTTCAGCCGCCGCTTGGCGGACTTGGTGCGCTTCTTCTGCAACTTGGTGCGCAGGTCCCGCTGCCGCTGCCGGTAGCGGTTCACCTGACGGCCGGACATGATCTGCCCGTCCGACGTGGTGGCGATGTTGACGATCCCGAGATCCACGCCGAGGAAGCCATCCGGCTCGTACACCTCTGGCTCGGGCACGTCGATGGTGGCGATGAGGAAGAACATGCCGTCTCGCATCACCAGGTCGGATTCGCCCTTGCGGGAGCCGAGCAGCTTCATGGCCCCGGGCGAGCAGACGAACGGGACGCCTTTGAGCCGTCCGGCCAGTGTCCAGATGGACACGGTCCGCCGGTCGAGGTTCCACGTCAGGATGCGGTCGTCGTACGGCTGGGCGGCGTCCTCGCGGAACATGATGGGCTTGGACTCGGTCTTGACCCGCCGCTTGGAACCTTCCCTGCCGTAGTTCCCGGCCTTCAGGTTCGCCCTGAGCGTGGCGTAGGCGTCACAGACCTTCTTCACCACGCGGACCGCAGGCTGTGCGCCGAGGTCAAAGTCTGCCTTGAGCCGGTAATACACAGCCTCTTGCAGCACGTTCCGACGGTCTTTGCCCGTACGGAGCGCCACCTGGGACGCAACGTTCGCGGCCCGGTTGCAGGCACGCAGGGTCGCTGCCAGTGCGTCCGCGTCATGAGCGGACGCAGGCAACAGCTTCACCTGCACGACAATCTTCACGCAGAACAACGTAGTACGACTGAGGAGATCAAACGTGACGCCCAGGCACGGTCTTTCGCCCAGAGGGCGAAACCCCGCACGTGGCCCCGCGACGCGGGAGCTTCGATTCCTCCCCGCGCTGAAGCACGGGGCATCCTCGAAGGAGGCGTGGTGAAAGTGCTGGTCCACGGTGTCGGGTTGAGGACTGTGACCAGCATGGGCGCTTCTGTGGCAGCAAGTGGCTGGTCAGTGCATCAGCAGGTCGATCACGCCCGTCAGATCCTTCTAGCGCTGTCCTTGGCCAGGCGGTGGCGCATCAGCTCGAAGTAGTGGCTGAGCAGTTGCGGGCTGACATCCTGCACCTCGGCGCTGCTGAGGAAGGTCGGCGTGCCAGCCACCTGCATGCCGAGGTAGGAGACGACGCGCTTGGTGCAGCGTCCGCTCCGCAGATGGTCGGCTGTCTGGTGAACTGCCGGGGCTATCGCGACGAGTCAGTCGGCCCGCAGCAAGGCGAGCAACGCGGAGGCGGTGCCCTCCTTGCGGATCAGGGCGAAGGCGTGCGCGGCCCCGTTGAACATCTCGCACATGGCGCTGCGCGAAGCCCGCGTCATCGTTCCCGGTGCCGCGGGATCGTGCATGCCGGAAGGCTACGAGGCTCAGTCGTGGCGGCGCGGCGCCTGCCTGGTCGGGCCCGCGTCATCCGACTAGCCGTAGGTGGTGCGCGGCAGATCGGGTACGGCGCCCGCCGCCGCCAGGTCCCGGTCGGCGGCGTGCATCAGCTGTCCGGCCAGGTCGCGCATAGCCCGGCTCGCCGCGAGTTCGTCCCCTATGGCGGGGATTTCCACGTCCTGGGGATTGCAGCGCGCCTTGCCTCGTCCGACCATCTGCGTTTTCCCGTCGCCGAGCACTGCCCGGGCTTTGGTGATGCCGTCCTCCTCGGTCAGGTAGACGCCGACCTTCCACTCTTCGGCGTGGTTCATGACGCGCCTCCTCAGGCTCCGGTCTCTCTGATTTCGGCAGTTTCCAGAATCCCTCCGTACGGGCTCATACGTCGATTTCAGCACGTTCCACTACGGATATACCCATTTCCCGCGGGTAGGGGTCGTGCATGCCCATGCTCGTCGGAACCTCGGGGTGGCAGTACGAGGACTGGCGCGGCGCTCTCTACCCGACCGGCCTGGCGCAGCGACTGTGGCTGGACGAGTACGCCCGGCGATTCGCGACCGTCGAGAACAACAACGCCTTCTACCGGCTTCCGACGAAGGAGATCTTCGAGTCCTGGCGGGAGCGGACGCCTGAGGGGTTCGTCATGGCGGTCAAGGCCAGCCGCTACCTCACCCATATGAAGAGGCTGCGCGACCCTGAGGAGCCGGTGCACCGTCTGCTGGACCGTGCCGAGGGCCTTGGTGACCGCCTGGGGCCCGTACTGCTGCAATTGCCGCCCCACCTCCGGGAGGACGTCGGGGTGCTGGATGCGTGCCTGAGCTGCTTTTCAAGCACGGTCCGGGTGGCCGTTGAACTGCGCCACAGCTCCTGGTGGGACGCGGGGCGGGAGCTTCGGGCGGTACTTGAGCGGCACGGCAGTGCGCTGTGCTGGGCGGACCGGGGATCACGGCCCGTGACGCCGCTGTGGCGTACCGCGTCCTGGGGGTACGTGCGCTTCCACGGCGGCATCGCCCAGCCCCCGCCCCGCTACGGCCGGCAGGCCTTGAAGTCCTGGGCCGGACGCATCGCCGACGCCTGGACGGACCGGGACGACGTGTACGTGTACTTCAACAACGACCTGGGCGCTGCGGCCGTCGTCGACGCTACGAGGTTCGCCCGGGCCGCGGCTACGCTGGGCCGGACGGTGAGCCGGACACCGTCGTCTCTGACGGGCTTATGCCGGCCGACCGCCGTTTTGGACGGGTGACCCGTCGACGCCGAGGGTGAGGAAGCCGTCCGGGTCGTACGCGATGCGTGAGCCGAAGCCGCGGCTGATCCGGCCCAGGAGGTCCTGAAGGAACTGGCAGTCCTTCGCCGACGCCCTCCGAAGCCGCATCCGCCGGGTCTGGAAGGGCGTGAGGCGCAGTTCGCGAAGTCTGCCGGTGCACGGCTCCAAGGAAGGGGAGTAGAGCAGCCGCAGGTCGTCGCGGTAGCTCTCGTACCCCGAGATGCCCTCGTAGTCGTTGACCAGGTCGCCGCAGCCGTAGGTGATGAGCTTTCCCCGATACAGCTCAAGCGGCCGGGGATGGTGCGAGGAGTGTCCGTGGACGACGTCCGCGCCTCCGTCGACGAGTGCGTGTGCGAAGCGAACCTGGTCGCGCGGAACGGAGTAGCCCCAGTTGGAACCCCAGTGGATCGAGGTGATGACGATGTCTCCCGGTCGTTTCACCTGCCGGATCCGGGTGACCACCGCAACCGCTGCGGCGTCCGACGCCTCGGCCACGTAGTCGATCCCGCTTCGGTCCACCGCGGCGGCCCAGCTCGGCGGGATTCCGCTGGACGGCATGCCGAAGGAGTGGACCAGGATTCGCCGGCCGCCCTTGACGGGGATGATCGCCGGCTGCCGGGCCGCGTGCGCGTCGTGTCCCGCACCCGCTGAGGCGATGCCAGCGCCGGCCAGCGCCTCGAGGGTCTCCGCGAGCCCCCGGCGGCCGAAGTCGAGGATGTGATTGTTCGCCAGGACACAGACGTCGGGGCGGGCGGAGATGAGGCAGGGCAGGTTGGCGGGATGCATGCGGTAGTGGACGGCCTTGTCGGGTGCGAAGTCGTCACTCCGCGTGATGCTGGTCTCCAGATTGAGCACCACGGCGTCGGAAGCGGCCCGGTCGAGGAGCCGCAGCGTGTCCCCCCAGGGCCAGGAGAAATCGACCGGGCGGGGAAGCGGGCCGTTCGCGGCCTCCGCCAGCTCGACGTAGGAGCGGGCGTCCCGGACGTACGTCTCCGCCAGAGCCGGATCACCGGGGTGCGGAAGTATCTGGTCGACGCCCCGCCCGAGCATCACGTCGCCGGCGAGGCACAGCGTGATCAGATCACCCTGCATTCCTCCAGGTTAGAACCCTGCCACCGGGATGTCACGGGAGTCGCGACGCCGCCGTGCTCAGCCTGACGCACTCCAGCACTTCATCGGCCCGGACCTCGTAACGATTTCGGACGTTCGACGGGCCGCGCGGTTTCGGCATGTACTGGCGCGACAACGGCATACGAAACGGCTGGCAGACCCACCCGGGCGCGGAACGCTTCGTGAACGTCTGCGGTTCCCGCAGCGCTCGGTCAAGGCGGGCGCGGAGCGGTCGCTCTGACACCGGGACGTGCCGGCCCTTTCTCGCCGGGTGGGGCTGACGTACGGCGGTGAGGCGACGGTAACCGGTCGGCCGGAGAGGGGGCAGCCTCCCGAGGAGCTGGCATCCGGTACCGGAGCCCGGATCTGCAGCCGGTCGGTGACGACGTGGTCGCCGCCCCCTCCACGACGGCCGACGCGGATCGCGCCAGCCGACTGTGGGCCGTGACGTCGACGCGTGCTCCTTCGTGGTGCCTAGCGCCCGATACCGCAGGTCACCGGTCCCGGATGTCCGGCAAGGTGGTGTCTGCGGCGGCATAGAGGAACTCCAGGAGTTTGCCGTAGGCCTCGATGTGCGCTCTGTTCTGGTTTGCGCTGTGCTGCGGCGTTTCTGTTTCATTGTCAACCGCGTGAAGCCAGTCGATGACTGCGGCGAAATGCGGCACCAGAGCGCCTGTTGCCGCTTGCGCGGCAGTGCCCATCTCGCTGGGACCTTCCATGAAAACGATGTGCTGAAGGCGATCGAGCTGGCGGTTCATGGTTCGTGCTTCGTTCCAGAGGCGGCGGGCGGCTTGGCGGCGCTCTTCGCGTTCCTCGGGAGGGTCGCTCGCTGCGATGCCTCCAAGTTTGAGGCTTGCTTCGCTCAGTGTTCCGTGTACCAGGTGACAACTTTCGGCGAAGGCGAGGTAGGCACTCTTGCGCGATTCGCGAAGAGCACGAGTCCATTCAGCATTTAACTGCAGGCGGGCTTGCCTCAACTGCGTCTCGGACTGGATCTCGGCCTGCTGCTCTGCCTTCCTTCCGGTGATCCAGGCGGATGCCGTAGCGCCGACTGCGCCGACCGCGGCACCGATGACGCCACCGAGGAGTCCTGCAAGTCCTGCGTCCATGGCGTGATTCTGGTGGCCAAACGGTACGCGTTCCAGAGGGAGCGCGATTTGCGAGCGGCTGGCCCGGGTCTGAGAGGCAACGGAAAAGCCGAGCGTGAGCGCACCCAAGGAGGGCACGTGCCCCCTACCTGAGCCGATGCCCAGCGCCGCCACCCCCGCCACCGGCGGCGCGGTGGGGCGCGGCTGCCCACTGTCGTCGCGACGCTGATGGCGGTGGGGCTGAATCTCCTGTTGTCGCAGCGGCAGCTGGACCGCCACGCGTTATGTCCTGCCCGCTGTGGAGGCCAGGACTCCGGCCTCGAGCTGGGTGCCGAGCCACTGCTTCACCGCCTCCCGCAGCCACGGATGGCAGATCTTGGAGGGTGAACAGCCGTAGTGGGCCTGGGGTTCGTGCTCCGGGAGCGGGGTGCGCGGGGCACATCTCGGGTGCCAAATGCAGCGGACGCGGTAACCCTTCATCGTGACGTCGGTGCCCGGGGAGATCAGCATGTGGAACTTGCCGGGGCCGAAGTCTCCGATCAGGTCGAGCGGCTGCCACTCTTGATCCACGCGCAGCCGGCGAGGGTGTGGATGGTCGCGTATCCGCCGTAGCCGCGGGTACGACCCCTTCGGTACGGGGGTGTTGTGGAGGGGCCGAGAGAGCGAGGGGTGCCAAAAGTGATTCGAAAGCTGCAGGCGGTCGTGTTGGACTGCGCCGATCCGGTCGGGCTCGCGCAGTTCTATGCGGAGCTGTTGGGCGGCCGGATGGTCGCGGATCCGGAGGATTCCGGTTGGGTCGAGGTGCACGGGTTCGAGGGAACGCCGCTGGCCTGCCAGCGGGTGGACGGCTACCGGCCTCCCGATTGGCCCGGTCAGGGGCACCCGCAGCAACTGCACCTGGACTTCGACGTGGACGATCTCGAGGGGGAGGAGACACGGGCGCTCGCTCTCGGTGCGAGTGTCCTGGAGCGGACGGATCAGCTCCGCCCTGGGGCCAACTGGCGGGTTTACGCGGATCCGGCCGGCCACCCGTTCTGCCTCTGCTTCCACTGAGCTGGCCGCAGCCAGCGGCACCGGGTGGAGTGAGTGGCAGCGATAGTAGGGAGTTCGCCGGTGATGCGATTCGGCGGTCCGATGGTCGTGGTGACCGGGGCCGGATTCGGCGGTCGATGAACGGCCAGTTGAAGAGGGCTGGGCCTGGGCCCTCACGGCCGGTGAAGTTCGGGAGAGCAGGGTGTACTCCACGCTGCCGCCGACACCTCTCTTGTCCACCAAGAGAGGCTGTTCTTCCCTCGGGTAGGTGCAACGGAGCCGCTCCGGCTCCGGCGGTCCGAGCATTCCAGCACGCCCGCCGGGCAGTTCACCCCAGCACGATCACGATCACCAACGCCCCTATGAGCGAATCGATTCGGTCCAGCAACCCCCCGGACCCCGCCAGCCACTGCCCCGAGTCCTTCACGCCGGCGCCCCGCTTGACCAGGGACTCCATCAGGTCGCCCGCCGGCCCGCCCACAGCCACCGCGACTGCTGCCGGCCAGTTCCACACCGAGAGCAGCGCGAGCACGCCGAGCCCGGCCGCCGCGCCGCACAGCGTCCCGCTCCATCGCTTCGCCGGGGACAGCGGCGACAGATGGGGCCCGCCCAGCCGTTGCCCGGCAAAGTAGGCCACCACGTCGGCCACCGACACCGCCGCGAACAGCGCCAGCGCCAGGGTCCCGAGCGGCACCAGTGCGGCCAGCGTGCCGAGCCAGACCAGCCCGAGCAGGCCGGTGTTGAGCCGGCGCAGGCCCTGTTCGGCGTCGCCGGTCACCACCGGTAGGGCGGCTAGAACGAGCGCACTGACGGCGCCCATGCGCCACGTCTGGTCGGGGGCCAAGGCAGCGGCGACGATCAGGCCCGGCACGGCCGTGGCGAGCACCGCGCGGTCGATGCGCGGCAGCCGGGTCAGCGCACCGAACTCCAGCACCGCGATCACCGCGACGACCCCGGCGAGCAGGGCGACACCAGGCCGCCCCCACCAGAACGCGGCGGTCACCACGGGCACGCCGACCGCCCATGCACACCACCTGACCATCAATGCGCGCCGCCGGGACACCCCGACCGCCACACCGCTCACCAGCAGGGCACCGCCCAGCCACGGTGCCAGCGAGGACACACCGATCACCTGGCGACTCCGGCGGCGGGGGCAGACCTGGCAGGGGCGGCGCAGGCGGTGCGCAGGGCGGTAAGAGCGGACCGGTACGCGGCGACGATGCGCGTGTTCTGCGCGGTGTCCCGGACGGCGACGCGCACGGTGCGGCCCTCGTAGGCGGCGGAGAGCGGCGACAGGTCGCGCAGATACACGTCGTGGCGTCGGCACTCGGCGACCAGGGCTGCGGCGCTCGGTCCGGCCGCCGGCAGGGTCAGCGAAAGGAAGTTCGCCACCGACTCCTCCACCACCACCGACGCGTCCACCGCGGCCAGATCCGAGGCGAGTTGCCGGCGCAGGTCCTGTGTGTGCCGCAGCCGGTCGGCGTAGTAGGCCGGGTCGCGCAGCGCGGCCACGGCGGCGAGCTGGGCCGGGAGCCCGACTGCCCACGGCGGCGTCCACCGGCGCAGCTCCGCCGCCGTCTCCGGCTCGGCGACCAGGTAGGCGGCCCGCACGCCGGACAGGGCGTACGTCTTCGACATCGAGGTGCACACCACGGCCCGCGGGTCGGTCGCGGCGAACGAGGCGAGTGACTCGGCGGGATCCACGTACCCGAGGTACGCCTCGTCGATCCACCAACGGGTCCGCGCCGGCGCGGCGGCGATCACCGTGCGCAGCTCGGCGGCCGGCGCGTGGCGACCGGTGGGGTTGTTCGGGTTGACCACGACCACGAGATCGTATTCCTGGGCCGCAACGACCGCCGACAGCCGCTGCGGATCGATCCGCCAGCCCTCCTCGCGCCGCAACCGGAACCGGTCCACGCGGCAGCCGATCACCCGCTCGGTGACATGGGCGTACTCGCCGTACCCCGGGTCCATCAGCAAGACCCGGCTCGCCGGTGTCAACCACCGGCCGAAAGCCCGGAAGATCAGGTCGGAGGAGCCGGCGCCGACGGTGAGCGTCTCGGCGGGCAGCGCGCGGGCGGCGGCGATCTCCGCGAGCAGCCCCTCCGCACTGGTCGGTGGGGAGGTACGGGCGACCCACCCGGCGTCCTGCGCGAGCGCGGCGCGCGCACCGGGGGCCGGCGCGAACCAGGCGTCGAGCACGTCGGCCGCGACCACCCTTCTCCGCCGATCCAGGTTGCGGAAGTCCGTGCCGATCGCGGTGAACGAGGCCCCGCCGTGCTCGCAGCCGTCCGGCCGGGGCGCGAACGACACGTCCAGCCGCCAGTCCACGCCGGCCGCCAGCCGGGCCAGAGTCGCGGCGTGCCGGCCCGTCGTGCCCCGCGTCAGCTCCGCCACCTCCCCGGTGAGCACCTCGAATTCGACCGCGCCGCTGCGGACGGTTCGGCCGACAGACCGTAGGCCTGCTGCTCGGTACATGCCGACCAGGTCGGCGCGGCCCATCGCCACCACTCGCCGCCCGCCCCGGGACGCGGTCCAGCGCAGCGCCGCGTACATCAAAAGGGCAGCCGCCGCACCGGCCCGCTCGTCCGGCTCGACGGTGAGCAGGCGTACCTCGAAGACGTCGGCCTCGTCCAGGAGCGGCAGTTCCGCGCGGGTCAGGTACTTGTCGAGCCCGTACCGGCCCACCCAGGGCGGCGTCACGCTGACGAACCCGACACGGACCGGGCCGCGAGCCGCTACCAGGTAGACGTTGTCGCCGTCGAGCCCGTCGACCAGCCGCCCTTCGGCATTGGCCGCGTGCTGGCCCAACTCCTCCGCGTAGACCCGGTGCCGCAGTTCATGGATCCAGGAAAGGTCGTCCGCGGTGGCGGGACGCAGGCTCAGAGGACAGTTCATCAGGACCTCTCGTAGGGGAGTGCGGAAGGTCAGTGTGCCGAGGGCCGGCCGGCGTCAGCAGGGGCGAGCACCTCAGGGGAGGTGAGTACGCGTACTCAGGCGATCCCGCCCGTGGTGCCGCGGCACCCTGACCGACTGCGAGTTGATGATCGCCGTCGTCGGCTCTGCGACCGCCCCTCGGCCTCACGGGCCAGGCCGCGCAGCCGGTCGTGGAACGCCTCGGCCACGCTTTACTTGCGCCACCGCCGAAAGAACGCGTAGGCGCGGTCCCAGGCGGGGAAGTCGACCGGCATACTGCGCCACTTGATCTCGTTGTCAGTGACATAGAAGACCGCATCCAGCATCTGCCGATGGCAGTAGCCCTCCGGCTACCCACCCCGCCCCGGTCCTCCAGTCAGGCCGGCACCGGCATGGCGTCGCGCACCACCGCCGGCGCTGAGAGCCGTCACGCGGTCCGGGACGAAACGCCGTCAGCTGATGGTCGGACGGGTCAACCCCAATGGGCCCCTGACGGGGCGTACGACGGACAGGACCGAGCAGTACACCGAAGACGTCGTGCACACCCCGCACCACGCGTATCGGCGGGCACGCGGCTCGGACGGCGCGTGGCAAGAGTTCCCGGCATCGACGGCCCAGGGCGCCATCCCCGCTGACCGGCTTCGGCAGCACATGCGTCTCGTACTCGACCAGGGCGGCAAAGTAGGCGAGGGCAACGAGCCCGTGCGTGTCTCGGCCCGCCTCACGCCCAAAGACGTCGAATCGGTCGACAAGTCCGTAGGCCGCAATCTGCCTCCCTCTACATCAATCAGGACCGACGTGTGGATCAAAAGGCAGGGCCGCGTCGCACGCGTACGCCAGGACATTCAATTCGCGTCCGGCCCCGTCGTCCGCAATACGCTCACGCTCAGCCATTTCAGGCGTGCCGTGTCTGTGAGCACGCCGGTTGATTCCTGATCGTTTTTCGGTAGTTCTCTGACCGACAAGGTTGGCCTGGGGTCTGTCCGGCGGATCATGCTGGTCGGCCCACCGGCACTGACTTGCTGTATCGCCCCCCGGAGGAGCTGGGTGAAGCAGGCTGGGTTCGTGGCTTTGCCGATGACAAGGAACAGCGCATGCCGGTGATCTCCGGCAGCGGTTCCTGCTCCGCGGGCCCGAGAATGCCGGTGGTTTTGACGCCGCCTCGGGGTACGGGAGCGGCCGTGGGGGAGGCTCGTTGGACGAGCACGGGTGGCCGAGGTTCGTATCGCGCTCGGCGAAAGCCGTCCAGCAGGAGCAGTGGCACCAGTACGTTCGAAGTTCCCAGATCATCTTTTTGCCGGCGTGGAGGAACAATGCTCAAAGACATGACTGCCGTCGTCACGGGCGGTTCCCGAGGGATCGGCCGGGCGATTGTTGAACGCTTGTGCCGCGACGGAGCGGACGTGGTCTTCAACTACTCCACCAGCGAGGAAGCCGCAGCCGACGTAGTCCGCGTCGTTCAGGCGGACGGCGGCAAGGTCCGAGCAATCCGGCTGGACCTGAAGGAACCGGATGCGCCGGAGCGGCTTATGGAAGCTGCCGAGGCGGATTTCGGCAGCCTGAACATCCTGGTCAACAACGCCGCGATGTCCTTCAGCCCGGCCCCGATCGCCGAGACCGAAGCGGAGGTGTTCGACAGCGTGATGGCAGTCAACACCAGGTCAGTCTTCTTGACGATGCGTTACGCAGCCAGGCAGATGCGCGACGGCGGGCGGATCGTGAACATCTCCACCATGAACACCGTGCGTCCCGTGCCAGGCATCGGGCCGTACGCCGCCAGCAAAGGCGCGATCGAGCAGCTCACCGCGGTCGCTGCCCGGGAGCTCGGCCCACGTGGCATCACGGTCAACACTGTCTCTCCCGGCGCGACCGACACTGACCTGCTCCATGGAGCCAACCCCCCACAAGCTCTCCAAGCGGTCATCGGTATGACCCCCCTTGGCCGGCTGGGGCAACCGTCCGACGTGGCCGATGTCGTCGCGTTTCTCGCGGGTCCGGACGGCGGGTGGATCACAGGCCAGAACCTGCGGGCCACGGGCGGACTGGCTTGAGACCAACCTGCGATCCCGGTGTTGGACCAACGCCGAACCAAACGGCAAACAGCGTCTTCGGCGCCATCCATGCCCCCTCACCACGCAGTGCACTTCGATGCTCCCACCGCAAGCACCCAGGTGGTGTCGAAACTTATCGATACCGTTCCCCGACGAGACCGGGTGCTGCCGCCACTGACCGACAGGCGCTGTCACTACTCACCCACATAGCCAGGCCCGACGAAAAATAGGGCCCCCGATGGGCAGCTGATCTCTCCGAGCGTCAACTTGACCCGGCCCTCAAGGACCGGGCTTGGAGGTAGCGCCCAACTGGCTGCTGGGTTGGCTCCTCCGTCCAGACACCGTTATGGGGTGGCAGGGACGCGTGACTCACGCCCCGCAGTCCACACAGCCTCGCCCTTGCGGGCGATGTTGTGGGAAGCATTCCGATCTGCGTGGGCAACGACCCCGCAGTTCCGACAGATGAAGAGGGCCTGGCTTGCCCGGTTCTTCTTGTCGATGTGGCCGCACTGGCAGCACTGCTGCGAGGTGTAGGCGGGATCAGCGAAGACCAGAGGCACGCCTGCCCGCTTGGCCTTGTAGACGATGAAGTCTCCGAGCTGGGCAAAGGCCCAGGAGTGGAGTTGGACCCGTTGGGGCTTGCGGAGCCGTACCCTCTGCCGGATTCCCTTGAGTACTTCCAGGGAGATCCCGGCCGAGGTGCGTTCAGCCTCGGTCACGATCGTCTTGGCGATGATGTGGTTCTGGTTCTTCGTGTGGCGCCGTTCGCGCTGGTTGCGATTCTTCAACAGCCGCTTGGCGGACTTGGTGCCCTTGGCCTGGAGTTTCTTGCGCAGGGCGAGTTGACGCTTGCGGTAGCGGCCCAGGCCACGCCCGGCGGCCTGGTATCCGGTGGACGTGGTGGCGATGTTGACGATGCCGAGGTCCACGCCGATGAAGCCATCCGGCTCGTACTGCTCGGCCTCGGGGACCTCGCAGGTCGCGAGCAGGTAGAACACCCCGTCACGCTCGAGCAGGTCCGATTCGCCCTGCCGGTGGTCGCGGAGCGTCTTGAGCGCGTCGGTGGAACAAGCGAAGCGGACGTTCTTGATGCGCCCCGAGGTTGTCCAAATGCTCACGGTCTGCGCGTCGTACTGCCAGCTCAAACACCGGTCGTCATACGGTTGCGCGGCCTCGGGCCGGAAGGCGATCGGCTTGGACTCGGCCTTGGTACGGCGCTTCGATCCAGGCTTGCTGAGGTTCCCGGCGCGGATGTTGGCCCTGAGCGTCGTGTAGGCATCGCGGGTCTTCTTGATGACGTGCTGGGCGGCCTGCGCCCCCAGTCCCCGCGACCGCAGTTCACCGTAGGTGTGCTTGCGCAGCTCGTACTCCCGCGGGACACCGTGCTCGAACGCCACCGCCGACACCCAGTTCGCGGCCTCGTTGACCGTGTGCAGCGTCACCGACAACGCGGCAGCCTGCTCAGCCTCCGGCATCAGCTTCACCTGCACGACAAGCTTCACGCGGACGATCGTAACGGTCCATGTCACCACGCTGGGAGTCAAACCCCCATATTCGTAGGGGTCGCACGGTCATCTACACCCACCACGCCCCTTTGGTCTTCACACCCAAGCATCTGCGCGGACCGTTCACCGACGAGATCCTTCGACGCTGCGAGGAAGTCATGCGGGCCGTGTGCGCGGACTTCGGGACCGAGTTGGTGGAGTTCAACGGTGAGACCGATCACGTCCACCTGCTCGTGCACCACCCGCCCAAGGTCTCCCTGTCCCGGCTGGTCGGCTCCCTCAAGGGCGTCTCCGCCCGCAGGCTCCGTCAGGAGTTCCCCGGCCACATCCGCAAGTACCTGTGGGGCGACCACTTGTTGTCCCCGTCCGACTTCGCCGCGTCCTGCGGCGGCGCATCAATGGCGATCATCAAGGAGTACATCGAGAACCAGAAGCGTCCCGACTGAGGCCAACAGCGCGGATCCGTGCACCCGTGCGAGTCACCCCCATCTTGAGAAGCACTTCCTCCCGGGCGTGAACGCCCAGGGTCCCGCGCTAGATCATGCTGAAGATCTCTTCCATGGCGCGCGAGTCTACGATCGCCCCTCCGGCCGCGAGCAGGCGCACCAGGACGATTGCGAGACATGAAGGCCCGGGCTTGAGTGAGACCATCGGCTCTCAGCGTCTCAGCCGAGTCCAGGCGCTGCAGTTCAGGGGCTGGCTCGGCGAGATTGAAGGACTCCGGGTCAGTCTGGCCGGAGCCGGGAACAAGTTCGGGTAGATCGATCGGAGATCCTCCAGCATGACTACCGTCGACCTTGGCCTTTCCGCCGTCCGAATCGAGGAGAGCTGAGCGACGCCGAACACGAGCGGCCGATCCGAGACCTCAGCAGCTGGACAATCGATCGTCTCGAAGCCTTCGCGGCCGCCCCGCAGGGCCAGGAGCTGGAGCGCATCAGAGTTGTCGCCCAGTGCCACGCGTACGGATCCGATGGGCCGCGAAGCGTCCGGCTGCGCTGGGCCAAGCTGTCCTTGAACGCCAACGAACGGATTCTTGGTGGCAACTCCTGGAGTGACGCCCGAAAGAGCTGCCAGAACTTCGCGCTACGTACCTGGATCATCGAACATCTCGGCCCCGGCACCGACCGAGACTGGGATCCCGAAGCACTTGCCGCCGACACGCTGGCAGCACTCACCCTCGACCCCGGCCAGGCCGGCACGCTGTCCGCCAACTGGCATGACCTCCCGACCGGACAGATTGGCGAACTGCGGCGACACAAGAACATGACGGCTCACCTGGATGGGCTGATGGCCTTCATCCCGTCAGGACCGACGAAGGACCGGCTCAACTCCTGGACTGAAGTGCGCAAGCAACTGCCATGAGTCACCGCTCTGACAGCAATCGCGGCACGCAACTGCCTAGCACAGGGAGGTGACCAGGCCAAACGAGATGGCTCCGCTCGGAACGGCGTGGGGCATTGAGGGACCTGCGAGACGTGCTCTGAGACCTCCGGGCTATGGCCGGGAAGGGTGGCAGGCACCCGCGCATGCTTCCGGGCCTTTCCCCGGGTGCTGCCGGGAGGCCGGTCCCTCCTGGAGAAGGTGTGGGCGGTGTCAGCCGCTGATGGCCGGGGGACGCTTGAGCGTCGAGCGTCCATCCAGCGGGAAGCCCGCCTCAAGTGGACCCGGCCGTGAACTGCCGCCCGGCGAGCGCGAGGTGACCGCGCTCGACATCAACGGCGCCTATCTGTCCGCACTCAAGACCCATTTCCTGCTCGGGCAGCTGGATTGCTCCGCCGGTTTCGATCACGATCGGCGCCGCGCCGGCGTCCACCTGATCATCCTACGCACTGGGACATGACGCGCTCACCAGTGTCAGCATGACAATGACTGGCTCCTTCTGATCCTTCCTCGGAGCAGGCGAAAAATTCGTTGGACATCGCATGGGTCAGCGGCGAGCGTTGACGGAATGCAGCAGCAGAAGATCTGGGACGCCGATGTCGCTCAGCGCTATGACACGCCCGGCTCCGGCATGTTCGCGCCCGGGGTCTTGGGGCCGACCGTGGACCGTCTCGCCCAGCTCGCCGAGGGGGGAGCAGCGCTTGAGTTCGCCATCGGGACCGGCCGGGTAGCGGTCCCGCTCGCCGGGCGAGGAGTCTCTGTCACTGGCATCGAGCTGTCGCTTCCGATGGTGGAGCAACTGCGAGCCAAGGCAGATGAAGCAACGATCCCGGTGATCATTGGTGACATGGCGACCACCGTCGCCCCCGGGAAGTACACCCTCGTCTACCTCGTGTACAACACGATCTCCAACCTGCTCACTCAGGATGAGCAAGTCCAGTGCTTCCGCAACGCTGCCCGCCATCTTGCGCCTGGTGGTCGGTTCGTGATCGAACTCTGGGTACCCGAGCTACGCAAACTCCCACCGGGCCAAATGGCCACCGTCTGGCATTCCGAACCCGGCTACATCGGGTTGGACACCTACGACGTCCTGCGCCAGCACGTGGTATCGCACCACTTCCGTTTCGATGAGACTGAGCAGGCGCGGTTGTTCCGGAGCCCTCATCGCTATATCTGGCCGGCCGAACTCGACCTGATGGCTCAGCTGGCCGGATTCGAACTGGAGACCAGGCATGCGGACTGGGCCAGCGCCGCATTCACCGCCGAGTCGCGTTCTCACGTCTCCGTCTACCGAATCCCGACAGCAGTGTAGGTCCGCATAGCCGCTACAGTTCGTCCCTGGTACGTCCTCCAGCTCCCGTTTCACCGGCTGCGCACGAGGAACGGCGCGGCCCCACTTCGGTAGCCCGGGTAACTTCGTGGTTGCTCACCGCCGGGCCGCGCTCGTCCTGACCCTCGTGGCGCGGCCAGCCCTCCTTGATCACTTGTGTGATCGTGGGCAATGCTGAGCGCGTCCCGCGCAGTCCTGTCGATCGCGCGGATTGTCCAAGTGATTGAAGGATGCATGCCCGAGACTCAGTTGAACCATCGCGGTGACCAGGCGAGCCCGGCTGCTGGTCTGCTGCCGCCGCAATGGCAGAACCTGTTCGTCGCGCCCGCCTTCCCGGAGAGCTTCGCCGAAGAAGCCGAGCAGGACTGGAGCGAGGAGCAAGCTCCACCGGTGCAGCGCCACGCCCACGGGGCCCGGCGCCCCCACCGACGCAGCGCCTGAGCCGGTTTCTTCGTTCCGCGCTCGCTTCGCGCGTGGGACGTTCTTCGTGGCTTGCGGCGTTTGAGCCGGCCGTTACTGACTCGGCTGCCCGATGCATTGTCAGTGGCGGCTGGCAGCATGGGTGACTTGATCTGTCCCTGTTCCCTGGCGGACTGGGGCGCCCCCACATGTGATTTGGAGTACCGATATGACCCGCAGTGAACTGGTGGCCGCCCTGGCCGACCGCGCCGAGGTGAGCCGTAAGGACGCCGACGCCGTGCTGGCTGCGTTCGCCGAGACGGTCGGCGACATCGTCGCCAAGGGCGACGAGAAGGTCACCATCCCCGGCTTTTTGACCTTCGAGCGCACCCACCGTGCCGCGCGCGAGGGCCGCAACCCGGCCTCGGGTGAGCCGATGACCATCCCCGCCGGCTACAGCGTCAAGGTCTCTGCCGGCTCCAAGCTCAAGGAAGCCGCCAAGGGCAAGTAAGTCTTCTCGGCAAGGGCGGGGCGGCCACTCGGATCCCGGTGGCCGCCCCCGCCTATGGGCTGGACGCCATGCCCGATGTGCGTGGAAGTCTCAGGCCTTGGCTAGGAGGTGGAGCAGTTGGCCACGCTGTATCTCCGGATATGCGATGGCGAAGTGCGGACACGGCATCGCGGCGCACTGGGGGCGGTCGTCTGGCCCGTGGCACGGTTGAAGGCGCCCTGGGCCATGTCGGCGGCCTCGCTCGCGAAGCCGCGCATGAGGGCCTGCATGGCCATGGTGGTGAGCACGTGGCAGCCCAGCTGTACGTCGCCGTCGCCGCGGGCGAGGCGCGAGCCACAAGTCCCTTCCCCCTGCGCGCCAACGATCCTGGAGATCGCGCAGATCGGCGGCGCCTCCTGCAGTCCCGTGCCCGCCGCGGGCGCGCTTCTCAGCTGGTGCCGTTCGCGGTGTAGCGCAGTCCGTCGCACAGGAGTGCAGCGATGCACTTCGCGTCGTCCTCCCATCCGGTGGCGCGCATCCCGCAGATGCCGCCGAGCGCGCGCAGGACGATCCGGCCACTGATGTCATCACGCAGGAGACGAGCTTCTACCCCTGCGGCCAGCAGCTGGTTGAGGGCTTCTGCCATGTCGTCGCGTGCTGTCTCGAAGACCGGCGAGTCCGTCGCCATGATGCCTTCCAGTGCTTCTCCCATGCCCTTACTGGTGGCCGAGTGCTGCACGAGCAGTAGCAGGAAGGCACGGAGCGCCTCGTCCGCAGGTCGCTCGGCGAGCAGGCGCGCGGGGGCGGCGCAGAGTTCGGAAACCTCCTGGCGGTACACCGCGGCGACGAGCGCTTCCCGGGTGTCGAAGTGCCGGTAGAGGGTGCCGACCGCCACCCCGGCCCGCTGGGCGATCTCCTCCACATGTGCGTCGGTGTCACCGGCCAGGAAAGCCTCGCGGGCCGCCGCCAGGAGGGCTTCCCGGTTGCGGCGGGCATCAGCGCGCAAAGGGCGTGACGAGGGCAACGCTACTCCTAAGGTGAGTCTGGTTCCGTTTATGTGTACCGTTTCCGGAGTCGGGTTCACCTTACCGAAGGAGTACGCACATGACCGTCGTGGACGAGGGCCTCGAAGGGCTGCGGGTGCTGGTGACCGGTGGCAGTCGCGGGCTGGGTGTCGCCACCGTGCGCCGCTTCGCCGCGGCCGGTGCCACCGTGCTCGCTGCCTCGCGCACCGCACCCCCCGAGGATGTGCCCGCCACGTTCATCCCCGCCGACCTGCGCACCGAACAAGGGGTGGCAGAGCTCGGCCGCCAGGTGCTCGAGGACTTCGGCGGCGTCGATGTCCTGGTCAACAACGCAGGGGCCGCGACCCCCTCGGCGCCGACCTTGGAGCGCTCTGACGCCTCCTGGCTCGCGGACCTGGACATGAACCTGCTCAGCGCGGTCCGTCTCGACCGGGCCCTGGTACCGGGGATGGTCGAGCGCGGTTCCGGAGTCGTCGTCCACGTTTCCTCCATCGCCAGCCAGCTACCCCAGCCCGCCGACATCTCTTACGCCGCCGCCAAGGCGGCGCTCAACGTCTACAGCCGCGAACTGGCGACCTCGGTCGGCAAGGACGGTGTCCGCGTGGTGTGCGTACTGCCGGGCTTCGTCGTCACGGAAGGGGCTGTCGCCCACCTCCAGCAGATGGCCGACAGCCAGGGCGTGGGATACGACGACGTCGAGCGGCAGATCGTGGAACACCTGAAGGTCCCGATGGGGCGCCCCGGCGAGCCCGAGGACGTCGCTGAGATGATCGCGTTCCTCGCCTCCAGCCGCGCTAAGTGGCTCACTGGCGCCCAGTTTCGCGTCGACGGCGGCATCATCCCGACCGTCTGATCCGCCCCCACATCACTCAGGGAGACCACTATGAACTTCAACCTGACGGCACTGATCGTGGACAGCGCGGACCTCGAGAGTGAGAGCGCGTTCTGGCACCACCTGCTCGACGGCTCCCTCACCAAGACGCCGACTCACCACTTCCTGCACGTCGATGGACTGCCCTTCATCGTCATCCAGGACGCGCCCGAGCACGTACCCCCGCAGTGGCCCGACGGGAATGCGCAGCAGATGCACTTCGACCTCGCCACCGACGATCCAGCCACTGCGGACCAACGTGTACTCGCCGCGGGCGGCCGGCGTCTGCGTCCCACCGACGATATTCCCGCCACCGGCACACCAGGCTCGCGGGTATACGCCAGCCCGGCCGGGCACCCCTTCTGCATCCGGCCGGCCTGACCGCACTCATCGGCGGAAGCTGTGCGGGCGGGGTGCAGCGGAGCGATCTGTGAGCCCTGAACTCCCGCTCAATGCGGGGCCGTTCGGTCGCCCAGGCCGGTGAGGAGGACGGTAAGGATACGGCGCAGCCGGGGCGGTCGAAAAGTGAGGCGGTAGTCCTGCTGGTCGGAGCTGGGGCAGAGAAGCGCGTGCTGGGGGCATGGGGAACGGGGGCGATCCACCAGCGGGAGCCTGCTTGCGACTCGCTCCACTGTCAGGCGAAGTATGGAACAGAACTGCCTTGCTCGGCCCGGCGTATGACGGGATAGTTCACAGGCGCTGACGGTGTCGTCGCCTCGCTCAGCAGGGCTCGGCAGAACTCCGGCTCAGGTGGGCGAGTCCGGTCCAGGCGTCGGGGCTGTGCCCGTCTTCAAGATGCCTTCGACGCCATGCAGGAACGTCTCGCAGATCAGCGCCGGGTCGAAGAGACAGCCGGCTGTCATGGCGCCGTCCCGGAGCATGGCGAAGTGTCGGCCTGCCGCGTCGGCAGGCGTGCAGCCGGCCTCCGCCATCAGCTGCGTGGCGGTTTCCAGGAACCATTGCCGATGGGCCAGCACGGCTCGGTGGACCGGATGTGCCGGGTCGGGATACTCGGCAGCCGCGTTCAGGAAGGCACATCCGCGGAAGCCGGGGTGCTGGATGCTTTCGGCGATGGATCGGCTGACAGCCCGGACTGTCTCGACCGCTGGCAGGCCCTTGCCCCGGGTGGCCGCGACCTGCTCCCGGACGCCCTGATCGGCCTGCTGGAGGTAGGAAAGGATCAGCTCTTCCTTTCCCTTGAAATGCCGGTACAGGGTGGCGCGAGTGACCTCGGCCTCCGAGATGATCCGGTCCACGCCGACGGAGTGGATCCCCTCGGCGTAGAAGATCCGGGTCGCCGTGTTGAGCAGCCGCGACCGCACCTCGGACGTTCTCCCGCCTTTTGTGCTCGCACTCATGGCGCCCACGGTATCAGCCGATGGGGGAGAACGTTCGGTCTTGACAGTGGAGTGCGGGCGCCTTTAGATGAAAAGCGAGACCGAACGTTCTCCCCCTCTTGGAGATTGGGGACTAGCGACAAAGGGGCACGGCGCGCATCCGCACAGGCCATGCCGCCCGACAACCCAACCCGCCCGCAGCATCCGCTTGAACCGAAAGGACCCCCATGGACACCTCCGTCGCCGCCCCCGCCCCAACCACGAGCGCCTCCGTGGCGCTGCGCCATCTGTACTTCCTGCGCTTCGCGTTCGCCGTCGTATGGGCTGCCCTGTTGTTCACCTCCGCCCACGACCTGGGCGCCCTCAGTGCAACGCTGCTGGTGGTCTACCCCTTGTTCGACGTCGCGTGCGCAGTCGTTGACGTCAGGTCCGCCAAGGCGAACCGCGGACCGGTGCGCGGTCTCTACGCGAACATCGCGCTCAGCACCCTCACCGCCGCAGGCCTGGTGGCCTCCTCTGCCTCCGGCATCCCGGCCGTCCTGCGCGTCTGGGGCGCCTGGGCCATCACCGCGGGTCTCGTCCAGCTGATCGTCGGTGTCCTGCGACGCAGCATGGGAGGACAGTGGCCAATGATCGCCAGTGGTGCCATCTCCACCCTCGCCGGAGCCTCCTTCATCGCCCAGGCCGGCAAGGACAACGCCTCCCTGAGCGCTCTGGCTGGCTACGCCTTCCTCGGTGGGGTCTTCTTCCTCATCTCCGCACTCCGTCTGGGGCGAGCCAACAAGACCACATGACTTTTGTGAGCGTGTGTGGTGGTGTCAGCGGGTTGGGCGGCAGCCGGATCGGAGTGGGAAAGTAGCGTCTTGAGCTGGCCTCTTGCCGTGTTGGAGGTAGAGAACTCGGCTGTCATGGCGTGATGAAGTCGCCGCCGTGACAGGCGAGTTCGGCCTTGCGCACGGGGATTCTGGCTGACACGAGGACGCGTATTCCTGTGCTATCCGGTGGAGCGACGGCGTGTGCTGGAGATCTTTAAGAGTGCGGGAAACGTGGGGTCGTGACGGCTGTCGTGGTCCGCGCTATGCCGTAGGGATGAGGTATGTCGATGGTGGAGGGATGACCGCTCAGGAACGAGGTCGGCGTGAGCGGGTCCGGCTGGCGGCCGCCGATCTGATCGATCTTCTCGTTGGCGGTGGCCCCCGCCGCCCGGCGCGGTGCGGATGCTCCAGCAGCGCCACGCCGTTTCGGTCCAAGGGCCGCGGCCGCTCGGGGGAGCAGCCCTTCCGGCGCAATTCGGTACCGAGTACTACCCCAGGTCGAAGGTGTTGGGCAGCCCCAGCCGATAGCGCGCCTCGTCGACCCGCTTCAAGGGCTCCATCTCCGGCGGCCGGAACAACTCCCAGATGTGACACCGCTCGGCGCCCGAATTATCCGCGTCCAGGAGTGCGTTGACCGCCCGTCGCGCGGACTCGTTGGCGCCCTCCATGGTCGCCAGGTCCACATCCGTACGGACGTAGTCGCCCGCGAGGAAGAAGTTCGGCACCGCCGTCCTCGCCGAAGGGCGGTGGTAGAGGGTGCCGGTGGGGTGGATGAGGAGCTGTTCGCGGTTGTGCGGGTCGGGGCCGCCGAGGCCCGTCACCGCCGGGTCCATGAACCAGCCGAGCCGGTCCTCGTCTCTGAGCGTCGTCTTGCCGGAGTCGTTCAGCCCGTCCTTCAGCTGAGCCCACAGTTCGGCGACGATCTCGTCCTTGGTGCACTCACGGGCCGTCTTGCCGTAGAGGATGCCGGGCTTGTCCCACTCGGAGATGATCGCGGACAGGCACTCGTGGGCCTGCCCGTCTCCGTAGTCGCGCGAGAAGTCCCGTCCGTCCCAGAACTGCGTCTGGCCGATTCCGGTGACCGCCCACGGTGAGTCGAGGCAGTTGATGTGGCCGTGTACGACGGGGGTGGGCGTGCGCAGGTAGAACATCACGCCGGTCATCCAGTCCGTCTTCAGCGCGTCGCACCGCCCAAGCTGCGGGTCGGCGGCGCGCAAGGCCGGGCCCCAGGTCACGCGGGCGTGCTCGACGGGGAGGGCGCAGATGTAGTGGTCGGCGGTGATGGTGCGCTGCTGGCTGCCGTCGCGCGCCGCCACCCGTGCGCCTGTCACCCGGCCGCCGCCGTACACCACCTCCCGAACCTCGGTGTCGAACACGAACTCGACGCCCAGGGAGCGCAGGCGCGTCTCCCAGGGGTCGATCCACGCCTCGCTGGTCGGGGCGTTCAGCACTCGGTCGATGTCCGCGTCGCCGTCCATGCCGCGGCCGAGCAGGCCCCACAGGATGAGGGCCTCGATGATGACGCGGCCCACGGTGCGGGTGGAGGCGACCTCGGCGCGGGTGGCGACGAGGTTGCGGGTCTGGCCGATGCCGAGGAGCACCTGGTACTCGCGGCTCATCTCGCCGGCCCGGATGAAGTCCCACCATGCGACCTTCTCCCACTGGTCCTCGCGGCGGGCGTCGCAACTGGTGAGGTGGACCAGGAGGCGGTCGGCGAAGTAGGCGGCCTCGTGGGCAGGCAGGTGAGTGGCGAGGTCCAGCACCGACAGGATCTGGTCGCGAATCCAAGAGGGGGTGAGGTCCCCGGGGGCGGGCAGGGTGGTGAGCCGGCGCAGTGGGAAGTGCAGGTCCGGGCGGCCCGAGCTGCGCGCGAACAACTCCTCCGTACCACCGCGGAGGTTGCCGTGGACGCCGCTGGCGTTGCCGGGGAAGGGGATCCGGCGCATGGTGTCCGGCAGGTTCCGGTAGAAGCCCGGGAAGAAGCGGAAGCCGTGCTCGCCGGGAAGCGGCTTGCGGTCACCCGTTCCGGTCCCGGGGACGTCCATGGAGCGGGCCTTGCCGCCGAGAGTGTCGTAGTACTCGTAGACCGTGACCTCGTAGCCGCGCTCGGCGAGTTCGTGGGCCGCGCTGAGGCCGGAGACCCCGCCGCCGAGGACGGCGACGCGTTTGCCGGAGGAGGCCGCGGCCGCGCTGCCGGCAGCCCCTAAGGCGCCGACCGTTCCCCCGCCGACGACCCCGGCGACCGCTCGCCCGGTCGCCGTCAGGAAGCTTCTGCGGCTGTGTCCGTTGTGCCCCTGAGACTGCTGCGCGTGTTCTGTTGTCATGAGTACCGGACGGTAGGGAGGGGCTCCGGAAGCCGGAAGCCCTATTCCCTGTCACCCACAGCACCCTCACAAACACAAGGAGACAGTGATGTCGAGCGTGTTCGTGCAACCGGCCCGTCGACTCCTCTCCGCGGCTCGCACCTGAAGTACGGCGCGGGGCGGCGGGCTGTACCTGTTCGAGTAACGATCCGAATCCGACGTGCGATGCACGCCTGACTCCGCCCGGCCGACCTCGCGATCATCTGCCGAATCTGAGGGTGATGACTGGAGGGACCGGCTGTTGACTAGTGCTTCTAGTGGTCGGTTCCGGATCGGTGGCTACGGCCTGAGCTGGCATTCGTGGGGCTAAGACCGTGTCCTACATGGCGAGTTGGGGTAGGCGCCGTGCCCTCTATGAGGAGTGGGGAATGGTCCTGGATTGTTCCGGATGGTTCGTGGGAGATCGCCGAGCCGATACTGCCGACGGCGCGGGTGCGGCCGCCTCGGCGAAGCGACCCACCGCAGCACCGTTGATGCCGCCACCATGGCCCGCGTCGACCAGGCGCTGCGCGCTGTCCTCGACCTCTAACCCGCCTGTAGCCGCTCTCCCTCGTGATCCCTCCACCCCGTCGCACATCCGACACCACCACCGCCCCAAAGAGGCCCTGTAGCGGGGCCTTCGGCGACTCCGTCGCCGCGCGCGCCCACTACCCGCCCAAATGCTCTGTGAAATGCGGAAATCGATGCTGTGACACTCCGGGCCGGGTGTCGTCGTCTCCGCCGGCAATGACCGAACCGAGGATCGTCCTCTCGGTTAACGGTGGCACCGCCCGTGGTCTCCGTCATTCCGTACCCTTCAGAATGAGAACGCCGACGTCGGCAAAGAAGGAGCCGCCCTCCAGGGCGAGGGCATCACCGTCGCCGTCGAGTGGCAGCGAGCCGCCGCCGGAGACTGGGCCGCCTACGCAGCCGACGTCGCCAACGGGAAGCGCCGTTAAGTCAGGTCCGTGCGCTTGGTCACCCGAGACCGCCGTTGCTCTGGAGAAGCTGTCCGTTGATCCATCCACCCTCTGCTGAGCAGAGGAACGTGACCAAGTTCGCGCAGTCCTGCGGCACACCAAGGCGCCCCAGGGGCGTGAAGCGGATCATGTCCGCCTTCTGCTCCTCAGTCATCCACCCGGTGTCGGTCGGTCCGGGGTTGATCGCGTTGCAGGTCACTCCCAGGTGGGAGAGCTCGCGGGCGGCGGCCAACGTGATCCGGTCCATCGCACCCTTGCTCGCCCCATAAGGCAGGTTGCCGGCGGTGTGGTCACTGGTCAGGCTCACGATCCGCCCGCTGCCATGCTGGCCGCGGAACCGCAGCCCGTACTCCCGGACCAGCAGCCAGGTTGCCCGCGCATTGACCGCAAAGTGAAGGTCAAAGCTCTCCACTGTGGTGTCCAACAGGCCCGAGTCGACCGACTCACAGTGGCAGAGCACCAGCGCGGTGACGTTCCCCAGTTCGCGCTCGACGCTCTCGAAGAGCTGAGCCGGCACAGCCGGATCGCTCAGGTCCGCCTCGATCGCATGCGTTCTCGCCCCAAGGGACGCCACCTGGTTCTGCAACTCTTCGGGCGCCCCCGGCTCAACGCCCCACTGCATCCGCTCGTCATACGGAGTCCAGTATGTGAAGGCCACGTCCCAGCCCGCCCGGACCAGATTCACGAGCACGGACGCCGCGATCCCCGCCGAACGTCCGGCCCCCGTGACCAGCGCAACCGGGCGTCCCGAATCTTCCATGTCCCGCCGCTTCTCCAGGCGCGTCTCACCACTCATGATGCTCATCCTGGTGGGACGCGCTACACACAGCACCCGATTTTCCCAAGCGCACGGCGCATCCGCCACTGAAGTAGGCAGACACAACAACCCCCTTCACGAGGGGGCGAAAGGCCCAAATGGGGCAGATATTCGGGTAGTTCCAATACCCGACTCGACCATCAGCCGAATACCCCACCGAGACCATCGAAGGCCACCGCGCCTTCATCACTCGTCGTCGCGCCCTGCTGAGGAGTACCGACCAACACCGAGTGGGAGGACTTCCTTGGCCACTTCGAGCGCCGCAAACTATCCATTGGCACCTGCGCACGTGCCTACGGCACCACATGCGTCCACGAGCACGCTTGCTTCTCTGAACTACATCAGCTCGGTTGAGGTCTGATCGGCACGTATTGTCAAGTGACGACGTCCACGGAAGCGGGTCGGGGGAACGGCATCATTTACCATCCCAAGGGCCAGTTCGGATCTCGTTGCTCTGCGGCCTCGATCTCAAGACGCCGGGGAACACGCAATGTCCACCATCGAGCACCTCGTTCAGGACGGTCGGGCCATGGAATCGTCGCGCGGCGATAGCGAGCGTCGATGCCATCGAGTTCCGGCTGTCTGATCGCGCGAATTGCGCCTCGCGGCGAGGCTGGCGCTCACTGAGGTACAGCGGTTCGAGGCCTGGGGCGCCGAGCAGTGGCTCGGCATGCGGTCCCAGCTCACGCCGCCCGTCTGAACTCGTGTTCGACCGTGCGGATCCGCTATCCGACACCACTGCCAGGACAGAGTCCAGCGTTGTTGAAAGGCGTGAACATCTCACCAGGCGGAGACGGCCGAACCTCCCGAAGCACTGTCCGCTCTCGTGGACGAAGCCAACATGCGGCAACTCCTGTCGCCCTGCCGTAAGCGCAGCATCCCCGTCGGTGTGCGCTCGACGCCTGAACTGCTGATTTTCTGGGCCAAGTAGATTGACTACAAACGTTGTTGGGGCAGGAGTGGAGGGCTGGGAGATGGCTTTGGAGATCAAGCCGGTCGGGGAAGTGGTCGAGGGCCGGATGGAGGTTGCTGATGATTTCTGGGGTGGCATCGAGTCGGTGATCCGGCTCGATGAGGCTGAGTTCCCCCTAGACTCCGTACAGGGCCTTGCGGAGTTTTCGCATCTGGTTGTGGTGTGGCACTTCGACCGGGCCTCGCCCGGTGATGTCGAGTACCATGCCCGCAGCCCGCGCGGGAACGCGCAGTGGCCGGCTACGGGCACGTTCGCCCATCGCAATCACCGGCGCCCCAACCAGCTGGCACAGAGCTTTCCCCGGCTGCTCAGGGTCGATGGACTCAGCTTGAGGGTGACCGATCTGGATGCGGTGGTGGGCACGAAGATTTACGACCTGTCGCCGTACTTCACCGAGATGGGGCCACGCGGGACGGTCCATGAACCGGCCTGGCCTGGCGAGATGCTGGCCGACTACTGGGCGGACAGCTCCTGACACTGCAATCGGCCGCCGGCCAGGAGGACTGATGCGGGCGCTCAATTTTCCAGGTCGTGAGGGGCGTTGATGAGTGATGATGTCGCAGCGTGTCTGGATATGAGCCTCTGCGGACTCCTCTGGCCGACATCGCTGTTCGTGTCCGAAGGCGAGCGTGGATGTGCATACCCCTGGCCTTTGGGGCACGGCTACGAGAACTTCTCCCACAGGTCAGCGGTGCCGGTGTGGACACGGGATTCATCCACAGCCAGCAGGTCGTCAGACGCGCGGCCCCACAGCGGGATGCGTGACCAAGGAACGGGCCGCAATCTGTAGTTGTGCTTCCCACGCCGCCTCGTCGAGCCCGAGTGTGTACTCGGTGCAGCACGCGCATGGCGGGAGTAGCGCCACGAATGCTTCCTCCTCAGTGGTCTCGACCTCCATCTCCGACCACTCGTCCGATGCCAACTCGGCGAGAGCCGCCTCCCCGGCGGTGAATCGCGTGGCCAGCCTGCTCAGCGCGTATCGTCGGGCCAGGTGGTGATCGGGCAGAGCGATCCTCAATTCTTCGAGAGCCTGCTCGAATATGTCGCGGATGTCCCGGGGGTCCGCATGGCGAGGCAGACCGGCGAGCTCGCACAGGGCCGGCGTGTTCATCCCCATTGCGAGTGCCTGGGCAGCAGTCATCGGTAGGTCTTCCGGACGCACCTGATCCGCCTGATACAGCCACGCTGCCTCCACCAGGGTCGGATGAACGTTGCGCACAGGGCCGTCAGGTTCGGATGTGTCGTCTATCGCTGCCATGGTTCATACGATGCCAGCACTGCTCGCGAGATTGTCCTCGAAGACACATCTGCCGATGCTCGTCGCCTGCTGGGGCAGATTTGCTTGGTGTGAAGCGTTCGCAGCGGGTCGGCGTTGTTGGCTGTCGAGGGGGGCCGTCGCCCTCCTGAGTCATCCGCTGTCCTGCCCAAAGCGCCCGCCTGACAGCTCCGCTGGCGAGCACGTCGAGGCCAAGCAGCGGGGTTCTTCACAGCCTTGCAGCTGGCCTCGGTTGGCGCTTCGGGCCACTCGGAGCTGGCTCCTCTTCCGCCGGCTGCTGGATGCGTTCACGACCGGCTTGCATCGGATCCCGCGATGGCACCCGTCGGTTATCTCCTGCAAGGGCCACGAGTGGCCGTACGGCGCATCGATCGCCAGGACTATGCAGAGCTCAACGTGCTGCAACGGGAGAGTGCGGACATGCTCCGCCGCTGGGTGGGAGCTCGTGAGATGACGGTGGAGGCATTCGAAGGCTCTACGTCCTACGCGTCCACAACGGGCCGCGGTTACACGACCGAAGGGCTGGGGTTTGTGCTCCAGTTCGCCTCAGTCAGCTGGAACTGCACCGGCCGGAGGCGAACATCCAGCCGGACAACACGTCGTCGCTGAACCTCCCGCCAGCTCGACCAGCTCGCCAACTGCATCGCCACACCGGTGATCCCGTGCCGCGGCAGCTGGCCCGCCTGCACTGCCTCACGCGCACCGACCATGCGAAGGCGCCCCCTCGAACGGCCGGCCTCAAGGTCACCGACCGCACCCTCAAGCGCTGGGCCGAGGGCAAGGGCCACCCCCTCGAAGAAGAGCCTCGCCCAACTGGATGCCGTCTACCGGCAGGTACGCCGCCACAACGTCGCCCGGCACCTCCTGCAACGCCTCAACCGGCAAGGCCGCGGCACCCGTGTGGAGTTCCATCCGCTGAATCAGTCCCAAGTTTTCCTGGCCGCTCCAGCATGACGTTTCCGTCCGTACGCTCAATGTGCGGCACTGGGACCGGATGGTGCAGGCGTGGGCGGCCGATGACAACGAGGCCATGGACGAGGCATGGTTCGACGGCATCACCACGGACCTTGGCTCCGACTACGACGCTTACGAGTACGTCATGAACGTCGGCTTCGCCGCCTGATTCCCTGTACGTTCCCAAATTTCGTGTCGGGACCTCGCGGCTGGTGCTGAACGGATGTCGGATCCGACTGGGACGTGCAGGTCGCGCCCGTACCTCATTCGCGTTGAAATGCCGTGCCTGGAGGTCAACCGGCCATATTGGAAACCGCCGGTCCGGCCGGCACTGTTGCATCGGCTGAGGGACCGACGCCGCACAGGGCGGGGAACTCTCAGCCGTCCATCGGACTCGCTGCCCTTACGAGCTGGGAACGAAGGCGACTCGGAATGCGCGAGGCCAGTTCTTACCGGTGATCAGGAACAGGTCCGTTCCTGGGACTGCGGCGATGCCGTTGAGTTGCTTGGCCTCGCGGCGTTCAGAGGGGGTGAGGAGTGCGGAGGCGTCGATGTGTGCGGTGACGATGCCGGTGCGCGGGTCGATGCGCTTGATCGTGTCCGTCGGGTAGACATTGGCGTAGACAAAACCGTCGGGTGCGCATTCCAGTTCGTTGAGGTGTGTCACGGGCTGGCCGTCCTGGCGCACGCTGACGCCGCCCGTCACTGCGAAGGTGGTCGCATCGCGGAACGTGAGCCGGTCGGTGCCGTTGCTCATGATCAGTCGGTCCTGTCCGGCGACACGTTGGTGGCAGAGGCCCCAGCCCTCGCCCTGGTAGGTGACCCGGCCGCGCTCCTGCAGTGTTCGGGGGTCACGTTCGATCGCGATGCCGTTGCGCCAGGTGAGCTGCCAGAGCCTGTCGCCGACCACAGTGATGCCCTCTCCGAACAGCGGCGCAGGCAGTTCGGCGTGGACCTTCGAGGGCCGGCCTGGTGATCCCGCACGCACGGAGGACTGGCCGACCAGGCCGGTGCTCTCGTAGAGAGTGGCATTGCGGAACTCCAAGCCCTGGGTGAAGGCCCGGGGATCGTGAGGGAGGACGTCTCGCACTTGGGCCCGTAGCAGCTGAGCCTTGGCCGTGCGCGCAGTACGCCCATGGGGGAGTCGTTGAATGTGGGGCGAGGGCGCGACGTGCAGTGGGGACGCCGTCTCCCGGCTGTCGGCCAGCCCGCGGTCAAGGGCGTCAGGCGCGACTGGCGGCTGTGCAGGGCGGTCAGGCCAGGTGGCCACGTCCCCTGAGGCACCGAGGAAGATTGCCCCGGCCAGCGTCGCCGTGGCGACCGGCAAGACGAGCTTGTGCACAGAGCATTCCCATCCTGGTTGGTTCACGGCCCAATAGCGCCGACCGGGGGCGTATGCGTGTCCCGGGCGCCGGTTCCAGCCGGGCACGATGGCTGGGGGACGCGGCCGGGCCACCGTCAGGGGCGGGTGACCCGGACCCGCGTGGACGGCGTCAGCCCGTAGTGTTCGTGAAGGTCTGGTTGGTGGAGTTGCTGGCACCGGGGCTGTTGAGGTTGTTGCTGGTGCTGATGTTGCGTTGAACGCCGTGAAGACGCCGTTCAGGTTGATGGGCAGGAGCGACCCACCGCCGCCTCCGTTGCACAGGCCCGATCAGGGGTTACCCGCACACTGCGCGACGAGTGCGGTCGCGCCGGCTGCGCCGTAGCCATGCGGGGCAACAGGGGTGGCCACCTCCGGGCAGTCGTTGCCGGAGGGCGTTTCGTCCGGGCCCTGCCCATGCCCGTCGTCTTACCCCGGACGACGATTCGCCGGAGAAGGTCATCGAGGAGCTCGTCTCTCGGGCCCAGGCTGACGGGCTGCAGTTGTCCGGCGCGGGCCGGCGGGCCAGGTAGGGGCAAGTTTGTGCCGCCCCCGCCTGCCACCTACTGTCCTCGATTCGCACCGGACACTGACGGGCCAGTCCCAGCAGGCAGCTGGTCGAGAACACCGCTCTTCACGCCCGCGTCACCGAACTGGAAGGCGACCTCGCCGCCGCCTGTACCAGCCTGTGCCGCGTGATCCGCGAAGAGAACTTCAACCTGTAGCTCTTCGTTCCACCTGCACACGGCCTGCGGGCGGAGAGTCGACCGGCATCGACTGTGCTTGACCCGGAGTGTTGGGAGTTGCCGGTGTATGCACTGTCGCAGGGTATCCAGCAGTCCGCCGTTGCACTTTGGTTCGGTGCAACGGCGGCTGCGTCGGCAGAGGCGTACTACAGCGCCCGCTCGATCTGGTTCTCGCTGACCTTGTCTTCGCTCATGGTCGCCTCGTTCTGGACGGCGTAGCGAGTCTGCGCCCCGCTGCCCTCGGCGCTTCGGATCTCGCCGCGCTGAAGCTCGTCCTGCTGGTCGCGGTACTCCACGTGCTGTCCCTTGCGGTACGGCATGGATATCTCCAAGTCTCGTGTGGGTGGGCGGAGGCTGGCCCTGCTCTTCGGCAGGGCGCCCGCCCTCTTGGCGCCCGCGAATATCACCGGGCGCACTGACAGCCCACCCCCAACTCCGCCCTACGGCAATCACTGCGGGGCCGAATGGAGGACGCCTCGCCCGCACCCAGGGGCCGAACGAGCTGATCCCGCTCACCTGCAACGAGATACAGCATCTGTTCTTTGCCCCTCGTCGTGCCCGCGTCATGAAGATCGCGTTCTACAGCTGGAGTACTAAAGCGTGTTGCAGAGGGTTGTGTTCGGGCAGGTCAGGGTCGGTTCGGGGGGGGTCTCGGTCCCGTCGATCCGCAAGGTCACGCCTTCCGCGTCGGCGTAGGCGAACACGTCGGCCAACGTCCGCAGGCGCAGTCCAGGCCGGTCGGGGACGGCGAAACCGCGATTGGCGAGCAGTGGGCGGACCTCGCTGATGGCCTCGGTGACGGTGGAGCGGCCGACCCCGTACAGCTCGGCGAGCGCGGCGTGGGGGAGCTGAGTGCGCAGGTGGACCAGCGCGACCAGTACCCGATCGGTGAACGCCAGCTCGTGCTTGCGACCCGCCCCTGCGGAACGGTGACGCTTCCCGCCCCGCCGTCGGTGCAATGCCGACTCACGCCGGGCCTGCCACGGCCCGGCCAACTCCTCGATCAAACCGCCGAGATGTGCCCGCGAAACGCCGGTGAAGGCGGGATGGGACAAGGCTGCACGGGTGCACTTCTTGGTCACAGTGGAAGAACACGTGCGGCCATCAGCACGTCACGGCCTATGACCGCGCTCATGGTGGGGGACAGGACGGAAGTTCTCCCACAGGAACGCCGACACCGCCTCGGTGAACGCCTTTGGCGCTGCGTGGTGGATCAGGTGTCCAACCGGGATGGTGACCACTTGTCCGCCGGGGATACGGTGGGCCAGCTCGGCGACGCCGCCCTGGGGAACATGGCTGTGTGGGCCGCCGGCGAGCACCAGGGTCTTGGCGGTGATCTGGCTGAGTCGCTCCAGCCACCTGGGGTCAGGCACATCGATCTGCCGCCTGACAGCCAGCACCATCTCCCAGTCGAAGGCCAGGACGCCGTCCGGCTTGGTCGGGGTGGTCTGATCCCGGGGACGCGGGATTGGGACGTCCTCCAGGACGAGCCGACGCACCCGCTGTGGATGGTCCTCCGCAAGCAGGTAGGCCACGATCCCGCCCATGGAGTGCCCGATCAGATCCACTGAGCCAAGTCCCAGTGCGTCCAGAAACCGGAGCACATCGGCCTGCATGAGTTCGAGCGAGTAGTCCTCTGGCCAGTCGCTTCGGCCGTGACCGCGAAGATCGGGGGCACCCGTCGACGCCGGGCGAGGGCGGGCACAACTGCCTCCCAGTCGGTGGCATCCTCGCCCAGCGCGTGCAACAGGACGAGCGGCGGAGCATCCGGCGGACCTCACATTTGATAGGCCAGCCGGACCCCGCCAACATCGACCGAGCTTTGATCAACCATGTCCGGAGGGTATGCGGACGGGTCCTACCGGAGGATCGACGTTCACCAGCGGCCGAACCACCTGCCCCGATCTTCAATAGCCGACAACGCCGTTAGCGTGTGCGGATGCCGTCGGTGAACCTGCGTCATTCAGTTCGCGCAGTGGGCCTTGACGAGGACGACCGCATCCTTCTCTGCCGATTCGCGATTCCAGAGCCAGCGCTGACCGTGTATGAGCCCGAAGCCGATCAACCCGCCGCGCCGACGTGGCCTGCTGAAGTGGCGCTCCTGCGCCCGTCCGTGCCAGAACACGGGCACACTGAACGCAGAAGACGCTCGGGACGGCGACTACACCCAGGCCCACCCCCGAGCCCTGCGGCCCTGTCATTGCCCCCGGTGACGGGGCCGCTTCACGCCTCGGCTACTTCTTCCACGCTCACGTCCGGCAGTCCCGCGACGTGAACAACTGGCCAGCCTGCACCGTCGCCGTGATCGGCCGGGCCGCCGTCGCGAACTGGTTGTCGATGATCGTGCCGTCTTTCCGAGTCTGCTCCCAGTAGCAGTCCGCGAGGTCCCACGACACTGTGTAAGTGCCCGGCGGAGCCACATCTTCTTTGCTCGGACCGGCCCCCGTGACGATCTCGCCTGGTTTTCGGCGGCGACCGATCGCATGAAGGTGGGGCACCTGTGCCGTGGCCCGTGAGTGGTGGTGCATGTGCAGGGCGGTGGCGTTCGAGGGACTGCATCGCTGTCGCGTAGATATGACTATTTGAGCCGAATGAGAAATAGATCTGCATTTCCTAAGAGGCGGTGTTCTGCGGTGATTTGGTGGTGTCGGAGGGTGAGGATCAGTGCGTGCCCGGCCGAACGGTCCGGGCAGTGCCGGGGCGTCAGCCCCGGTTCGTACGGAAGGGTCTGAACATGATCAACGGGTTGAAGAGGGCAGCGGCCCTGGGGGCGGCGACGGTGGCCCTGGCGGCGGGCGCGGTCGTCGGCGCGGTCGGCACCGCGTCGGCCGCTGCGCAGGACCATCGCCCGCCGGCGGCGTCGCACCACTGTGTGAAGGTGGCGGGTCACTGGGCACGGCAGTGGCACCCGGCGTTCCGGGACCGGCACCACCGCTGGCACCGCGGCCAGTGGATCCGCGTCTGGCGTCCCGCCCATCAGGAGTGCCACCGCGGGCCCCGTGGCTGACGCCGGCACCCGCCCGTAGGGGGCGGCGATCCGAACCGGAACCGGCCCCGGCGTGTCCCTTCCAGGGCGTGCCGGGGCCGGTTCGTCGTGTCGCACCCGCTCGCCGCTCAGGTGCGGTCCTGGAGGCTGGGCTCGGCACCCCGATCTGCACGCCAGCCCACGGCACGGCCTTCGACATCGTCGGGGCCGGCAAGGCGAGCCTCAACTCGATGCGCAACGCCTACCGGGTCGCGCGTCGACTCACGGACAAGGCGTGAGGGCGAACGCTGCGTTGTTGGACGCTCGGCGTCGTGCCGTGGGGCGCCGTGACCTGCGGCTGTACATGAGGTCTCACCTCGTGTACCTGCCGGTCAGTCTCACGGTCGCGTCGAATTATTCGTCCCGCGCGATCCGTGAACACCTGCGCAAGCGCGGCATCCGAGCTGTGATCCCCATCCCGGCAGACCAACGCGGTCATCGACTACGTCGCGGGAGCCGGGACGGCAGGCCACCGGCCTTCGACCGCGAGACCTACACGCAGCGCAACGCCGTCGAGCGGTGCATCAACCGCCTCAAGCAATGCCGAGGAATCGCCACCCGCTACAGGAAGACCGCCACCGTCTACCTGGCCGGACTGCACGTCGCAGGGATCTTTCTCTGGTCAGCCGACTGATCCAACCGAAACCGCCTGAGATCAGTTGCCCCCTAAGCTTCGATAGCCAGGCGCAACCCCAGCCCCACCAAGAGCGCCCCGGAGACCTGTTCCATCCGGCGCCGAACCGACCGCCGCTGAAGCACTCCTCCGACACGTCCGGCCAACAAGACCAACGGGAGGTACCAGATCAAGTCGACCACGGCCCAGATCGCCGAGAAGGCGAGCAGAGTCGGAAGAACAGGTGCTCCGTGCGGCACGAACTGCGGCAGGAAGGATACGGCGAACACGCCGGCCTTCGGATTGGCGAAGTTGGTGACCAGGCCATGCCAGTACGCCCGCGGAAGCGACACGGGGGCTGCTTCCGCTGGTGCCTGATCCGGCTGTCCCGCTCGTCTCGCCTGCCACACGGCACGCGCCCCCATCCACACCAACACCGCAGCGCCAGCAATCCGGATGAGATCGTAGGCGACCTGCGAGGCCAGCAGCAGGGCGGAGAGACCGAAGGCCGCGGCGAGGCCCCACAGCAGTACCCCGCATTCGTTACCCAGGACCGTGACCAATCCGGTCCTCCGGCCGTTCATCACCGCTCGGCGCAGGATCACGACCGTGCTTGGCCCCGGAACCATGGCGACCAGGAACGCCGCACCGACGAACGCAACGACGGAAGTCATCATTGAGGCAGCATCGCCAAGCGTGTTGGTGCGCCACAAGACTCTTGTCGGCCCAGCTGCAGACGAGTTCTGCAGATCGAGCAACGAGACGAAGGCCACGGTCGGATTCACGCCGCGAAGAAGCGCGGAATCGGATGGACACGGCTCGGGACGATGGCCGATGATCTCCGGCATGATCCGGGCCGCCACTGTGGACGACATCGCGGAGAGTCCCGCGGTGATCCGCGAGCTCGCCGAGTGCGAACAGTACGTACGTCCGTTGTGTCACCAGGGGCAGCGGAGGAGTTGCCTGCTCTGGCCGCCCCACGCTCCACAGCGCCTGGACCGCCTGTGAACTTGTCGCTGGGCAGGATATGTGGGCGCGCCGTCTCGGCCGAGCGGCGGAATGAATCGCCTGCATCGCGTCGTGACCGCGCCTGTGGTCAGCCGCCATCCGGATTCGGTTTGGAAGGGAAGGGATGCCATGCGTTTGAAGTGCTCTCCTCCCTTCACAGGCTCAGGAAGGAGATTCCTGCCTACCTTGCGGCAGCGGGCTTGACGCCACGGGTGCGCCTGACGACTGCCCTCCCGGCAGCCGGGATCGCCACGAGGCCGATCCGGTACAGGTGCAAGACGTTCCGGGCCGCGTTCCAGTCGGCGTTGCCGGACCAGCCGCAGTCGGGGTTCTTGCACACGAACGTGGCCTGGTCCTCCCTGCTGCCCGCTGTGGTCAACCCGCAGGCTGAACAGCGCAGGGAGGTGCCAGGGGCGGGAACCTTGACGAGGGTGCCGCCGTGGCGGGCGGCCTTGTACGTCAGCATGGTCACGGTGCGGCCCCATGCCTCTTGACTGATGGAGCGGTTCAGGCCGGACTTCTGCGCGACGTTCTTCCCGGGTTCCTCGATGGTGCCCTTGGCCGACTTGACCATGTTCGTGATGGTGAGTGCTTCGACCACGACCGTGCCGTACTGCCTGGCGATGGCGGTGGTGGTCTTGTGCTGCCAGTCAACGGCACGGCGCGTGGCTTTTGCGCGGAGCTGCTTGATCTGGTCGTAGGTGCGGTTCAGCCGGTTGGAGCTGCGCTCCTTCGGCTTGCGGAAGGACTTGCGGTGCGCGGCGCGCTGTTCCAGGCGAAGCAGCTTGGCCTTCTCATCCGGGTTCAGCCACTTGTCCCGGTCGGCGGTGCCATCCGGGAGCCGGGCGGGTCGTCCGTGATCCTGATGGTTGCCATCGGACAAGGCAAGGGGAAGATTGACCCCGGCGTCGATGCCGATCTGAGGGCCCTTGTGCGGGGCAGGCTTTGATTCCAGAGTCTGGACGCGGAAGGCGATATGCCAGCCGAGCCCGTCTTTGACCAGCCGTGCCCCGGTGATCCGGTTCTCCCTGTCGGCGAGCTTGCCGACGGGGAGATCCTTGGTCCAGCGGAAGCGGACACGTCCGACCTTGGGGATGTTGACCATGCCCCACCGTCGGTGCACCCGCTTGATCTGGAGATCGCGCCCCTGCGGGATGTCCACCGACATCGCCGTGCGTAGGCGGGCCTTGAAGTTCGGCTCGTCCGCACGCCCGTCCCAGCAGTTCCGCCACGCCTGGAAGTACGTCTTGAGTACCGCCTGCGCGGCCTGCGCGGGCAGCACCGCGTACCAGTCGATCTCCTTGCGGGCCTGCCGCAACGCCTGATCCATGCGCGTCAGAGCGCGCTGACACTTCGGCGTCATCTGCCACAGGTCGTGGAGCTGATTCCACATCGCGCGTGCCGCGTGCGCCTGGTCATCCATGAGCCGGACCTGTGCAGGCGTCAGCGCCAGCCGGGCGCGGTGCCCGAACTGCCGCTTCTCCCACACGAGTTCGCCCATGACAATCACCCTACTACAGTTGGCTTATGTCACCACGATGGAACCCGAATCCTGACGTACGCACCGGCCGTCACGTCGTCTATAACCTTCACGTCCACTTGGTGTTCGTCACCAAGTATCGGCGTAAGGCATTCACCGACGCCATGCTGACGCGCACCGAGGAGATCATGCGCGACGTCTGCACCGACTTCGAGGCCGAACTCAAGCAGTTCAACGGCGAGCAGGACCATGTCCATCTGCTCGTGCACTATCCGCCCAAGGTCCAGCTCTCCAAACTGGTCAACTCCCTCAAGGGCGTCAGCTCCCGCAGGCTTCGCCAGGAATACGACAGCCACGTCCGCCGCTACCTGTGGGGTGGACACTTCTGGTCCGGCTCTTACTTCGCCGGATCCTGCGGCGGCGCACCGCTGACCGTCGTCAAGCAGTACATCGAAAACCAGCAGCGCCCCACCGGCTGAGGACAACACTGCGGACCCGTGCGAACGTGCGGGTCAGAGCAGCCCTGAGATGGCCTTCACCCCCGCCGTAAACGGCGGAGCACTGGCCAAGATCAAAGGTAGAAAGAGCTCGCCTCAGCCGTCAGCCGCTGCAAGCCTGTGTCGAGGTCGACTCCGCCTGCCGGCGCGGGTCGCGAACGGACGGCAGCAGTGCTGGTGCTGGTCTTGATGTCGCTCGGCTCAACGATTCCTCCAGGGGGTAACCCCCCGGGGTTCCTCGCAAGAGCACGCTGAACGTCGTCCGCGGCGTCACCGGCGGCGTTTTCTAGCTGTGCCATCTCATGACATTGGTTCCTCGCTGTCAGGCTTGGCGGGCGTAAGACGCGAGGCGATCGGCGAGTTCGATGACGAGGTTGCGCAGTTCATCGGGCCGCTCGATGACGAACGGCCGGTCGAGTGAGGCGAGTACCGCAGGCAACCAGTCGAGCCGCTCCGCCCGCAGCTCGACGCGCCGCCAGCCGTCGGTTACCTGGTCCTCGCCTGCCAAGGGCTCGAGCTCCACCAGGCTCGCGACGCTGGCGGGAAGGTGGGCACGGATCTGCTCGACTGTTCCGTGGATCCGCAAGGTCACCTCATGCTGGTATTTGGCCGCGGCAAACCCTGACAACACGCGCAGTTCCGGACTGAGCCCCGCCGGTGTTTCGAATGAGCCGGGCAGGGTCCGCGCGTCTGCGATGCGATCGAGTCGGAAGGTTCGGTCCTCGCCGATCCGGGCGTCCTTGCCCGTGACGTACCACCGGCCCGAGTGGGCGACGATCCCGCACGCGTGCAGTGTGCGTTCGCTGCGCCGTCCGTCGCGGTCGGTGTAACGGATCGAGACCGGTCGGCGGTGGCGCACCGCATCGGCGATGGTGAGCAGGACCCCGGTGTCCGGAGTGTCGAGCTCTCCGGGCTGTTCCGTGAAGGCGAGGGATTCCAGGAGTGTGTCGAGCCGGCGGGCGATGTGTTTGGGCAGCACCCGCCGGATCTTGGCCGATGCAGTCTCGTTTGCCGTGTGTTGCGTCGTCGTCAGCCCTGCTCGACGGCCGGCGACCAGGCCGAGCAGCACGGCCAGCGCCTCGTCGTCGCTGAGCATGAGCGGAGGCAAGCGGTACCCGGGGGCGAGCCGGTACCCGCCGTAGCGGCCGCGCACGGATTCGACGGGCACGTCCAGGTCGATCAGATGGTGCACGTACCGCCGCACGGTGCGCCCTTCGACGCCGAGCCGGTCGGCGAGTTCGGCCACCGTCCGGGTGCCGCCCGACTGAAGCAGCTCCAGGAGGGTCAGGACGCGGCCGGCGGGTCGAGGCATGTTCGCAGCCTAACGCGAATACAGGACCGATTCTGTCCTCTATTTCTCCTAGCCTGCGAAGCGCACGCGTCCAGCACAGCCAAGGAGATCCCCATGAACTTCGTCTCGATCCGCATCATCACCGGCGACGTAGCGCGCCTCGTCGAGTTCTACGAGCGAGCCACTGGGGTCCGGGCGACGTGGGCCAATGAAGGCTTCGCCGAACTCAAGACCGCGGGTGCCACCCTCGCGATCGCCGGCACCCGCACCGTCCCGCTGTTCGCCCCAGGCTCTGCCCGCCCGGCGGACAACCACAGCGTGATCACCGAGTTCCTTGTCGACGACGTGGACCGCGTCCACCAGAACCTGACCGGCTTCGTCACCGACATCGTCAACGAGCCCACCACGATGCCCTGGGGCAACCGGTCGCTCCTGTTCCGCGACCCCGACGGCAACCTCGTCAACTTCTTCACCCCCGTCACCCCGGCAGCTATCGAAAAGTTCGCACGCTGACGCCAGGTACAGCCGCTCACACGGGAGCCCTGACATCCCAGGGCTTCCAGTGAACGCGGCAGCCGACTCCAGGAGCGCCACCAGCAGGGTGCACGGGAACGTACCGCTGTCCCCGAAGGGCGTCTGCGCTTGTGCCTGTGGATCGACGCCGGACGTCCGATCTCCGATGCGGTGGCGTTCATGCTTCAGAATCACGGGTTTCTAGCGGCTTTCCCACGCCGACACGACGGGCAGACGCCATCAACGCGTGCTCCTGCCCCGATATTGCGACCTCGGTGACGGCTTCACCGGCGCCGGTGCCAACACATCCAGTCCAGACTTCCCGCCGCGGGGGGAAGCCCACACGGGTGCGGTGAACGTCTCACCCATCCGCACCACCGCGAGAGGCCTTGTGGGCGGACAGGTGGTGCGATGGAAAACGGGGGTGTCGTCTACCAGGGAGCTGGTCATGCACGAGATGTGGGTCGGAGCGGACCTCGCAGACGGTGGGCTGGTGTGGCACGTGCTGGTGGCTGACACGGTCACCACGCTGTGCGGACAGTCCACGCAGCATGAGGGGGACGCCGGACACGACTCGACCGACCGGCACTGCCTGGAGTGCATGACTGCGCTGCAGGACAACTTGCAAGCGGCGAGGAGGGCTTGATGTGCAGCGGTGGCCACCGAGCGCTGATAGGGAGACAGCGAATCGCCGACGCCCGGAGGGTGGCCCCTTTCCGGCGCTGTTCTTGAGCTGATGCTTGGTCATCATCGAGCGCCCCTGTATGTTGCGCGCCCGTACCGTACGGTCGGCGCCGCGGGCCTGTTTGTAGCTGGGTGGGTTGAAGCCGAGTTCACGGTCACCTCGGTAGGCAGCGAGGGCTTCGAGAACCGGGGCGTGTAGGTACCGCGCGAGCCGCGGTCCACACGGCCTCCGAGCCGCCTTGCCGCTGCGCCTTGCGACGTATAGGGAAGCACACGCCGGGCACTCGCCCGGCGATTTCTTGTGTCACCTGAACCGTACGAGGAGGACCCACCATGCTGATGGCGCACCCGGCCGTTCTGCCCGGCCTCGTCGCCCAGTACGACACGTTGCGGGCCCTGGAGGCCGAGAACGGAGCTGAATCGGTACAACACCGCATGGACGACACCGTCTACGCCCTGTGCGTGGCCACCGGAACCAGTGACGTCGACGCCGCGCTGATCGCCGCACAGCACCATCTGCCGGGCGCACGGCCGGAAGACGACACTCTTCTCGCTGTCAACGCCTCCGGATGAAATCCAGTTTGACCAGCCCACATGCGGGGACCCGACCCGTGACTCTAGGAGGGCCCATGGAGCTGGTCAAGACCGGTGCGATCGTGCTCGACTGTGCGGAACCGGAGGAACTCGCCTACTTCTACAAGGAGTTGCTGGGGGCCAAGGAGTGCCCTGATGGCACGAGCAGCCGTACGGACATCGAGGCTCCGAGCGGTCTGCGGATCGGCTTTCGCCGGACCTGAATGCCACCCCGCCGAGCTGGCCGCGACCGGAGGACTCGTTGCAGGCGCATCTCGACTTTTTCGTAGACGCCGAGGATCTGGACGCCGTTGAGCGGCGGATCGTTGCGCTGGGCGGCCTTCCGGTCGAGGCGTCGGGTCGTAGTGGTGGTCCGACTGCGGCCCGGCAGTACGCCGATCCGGCCGGCCACTCCTTCACCGTCCGTTCGTCCGTGCGCCAGGGGCCCAAGACCGACTGACTGACGAACCGGGGAGGCACCGTGCAGCGCGGCGTCTACGACGTCGGCATCTACGCCGGGAAGGGGAGGATCTGGCACTCGCTGAAGGCCGGTGACGTGGTGCGGCTCCAGCGGATCTGGGCGAAAAGCGTCTGGTACGGGCGCGTGCGCTAGCGCGGCCTGACGGGTCCCCGGGAGCCCTGGGGGCCCGTCAGAACTTCACCACACCGGAGGTCTTCGCCATTCATCAAGACCCACGCGTCAACAACGCTCATGCTCAATACACCTAGAGCGTGTCTCTTTGATGGGTTGATCTGTTGATTGGATATGCCTGTCCGGTTAGTGATCACTGATGCGATGTGGGGCCGGATCGAACCGCTGATGCCGTCCGATCCGGTCCGTGCACGACCGTGGGCCGCTGGTCACTCACCGGTCAAAGAGGCGGGCTCTATTCGGCGAGCAGGACGGCCGGCAGCGGGGCCTCCAGCACCAGGCCCCGGGGCAGTGTCAGACCGAAGTGTCGCTCCAGCACTCCGAGGACGGTCCGGTGCACCTCGCGGTCCGCACGCTCCTCGTCTGGCAGGCCCTCTGCGCTCAGCAACTCCTTCACCTTGCCTGCGACTTCGGGGTCTCCGACGACCTGGCCGTTACCCCAGGAGTCATCCAGGTGCAGATTGAACGAGCACACCCTCCGGCCGTCCCGGTGGTAGCGGAAGGTCGGCGGCACCGGCTTGCCGTTCTCCTCCTCGTACTCCAGCAAAAAGACCTCGGCCTTGCCCTCGGAGATCGCCGGATCGTCCCTGAATTCCCCGAACCAGCCCCCGTACGCCACCGCGAAGGTCCACTCTCCGCTCACCCCCAGCCGCAGCCCGATTCCGTCCCAGGCGTCCCCGTACTCCGAGTCCAAGGCCTCGACCAGCCCGTCTCCGGTGAGCTCCCCGACCGGCTCCACCGTCCGCTCCGACCACTGGGCCGAGGCTGCGATCCGCGCCGCCAGCTCCTCGACCCCGAGCCCTCGGGCCAACGTCACGCTGTAGCCGCCGAAGGCGATGCTCTGTGGCTCCGCGAGCCAGGCGATTCCGTCCGTCATGCAGGTGATCCTGCCGCACCGCACCGACACACCCCGCCCCGGGCTGCCGGACTGCTCTGACCCGGCCGCCTACCCGGCTTGATTAAGGAGACAGCCCTTAGCCGCCCCTGCGCCTGCGGGGATGGTCCGGGCGTCGCACTACGACGAGCTGCCCACGGTGGGTCGCCCCTGCGCCTGCGGGGATGGTTCCTCGCCCATCCGGACGTATTTCGGCCGGAGAGGGAGACCCCACAGCTCAGGCGGACGCCCGAACCACGAGCCGGGTCGGCACGACGACCGACGCGGGCCGGGCGGTCCGCTCGAAAACCAGCCGCGCCATCAGTAGCCCCATTTCCTCCACGTCCTGGTGGACGGTGGTCAGCGGCGGGTCGGTCGATTCCGCGATGTCGGCCAGGTCGTCGAATCCGACGACGGCCACGTCCCCGGGCACCCGGCGCCCTCGCGCGCGCAGCGCCTCCAGTGCGCCGGAGGCCATCAGGTCGGAGGCGACGAAGACGGCGTCCAGATCAGGACACCGGTCGAGCAGCACGGCCATGGCGTCGGCGCCGCCCTGCCGGGTGTAGTCGGCACGCTCGATCAGCTCCGGCGCCGCGTCCGGGAGGACGTCCCGGTAGCCGGCCAGCCGCTCGGCGGCGGACTGCTCCTGGTCGTAGGGGCCGGTGATGGCGGTGATGCGCCGGCGTCCATGGGACACGAGGTACTCGACGGCCTGCCGGGCTCCGCCGCGGTTGTCGCCGTCGACGTAGGCAAAGGCCGGTTCGGTGTCGCCGGCCCGCAGCAGCGGGCGGCCGCCGAAGACGGCGGGCAGACCGAGCCGGCCGATCATCTCGTGCAGCCGGTCGCCGGGATGCAGGGAGAACAGGACGGCGCCGTCGACATGGCCGCCGCCGAGGTAGTCGGCCACGCGCGGGAGGTCGTCCGGCCCGTCCAGGAACAGCAGGACGACCTGGGAGCCGCGCCCCGCGAGTTCCCTGCGGACGCCTCTCAGCAGGCAGTCGAAGTACGGGTCCAGGAAGAGACGGCCGTCGGGCTGGTCCGCGACGACGGCGACGGCGCCCGTGCGGTGGGTGACCAGCTGGCGGGCGGCCTGATTGGGCACGTAGTCCAGCTCGGCGATCACTTCGCGGACGCGCACCACGACCTCGGCCCGCACCCGGGGCTCGCGGTTGATCACTCGCGAGACCGTCGATCTCGACACCCCCGCGCGGCGCGCGACGTCCTCGATGGTGGGGCGCTGTCCGTGTGGCCGTCGCTTCAACACCGTCTCCGATTGGGCGAGTTGGTCGGGCGTACGGTGATCAGTATGCCTCGACGACCGGGACCTTCTCCTGGGTGACCTCGCCCTCCACGATCCGGTACGAGCGGAACTGGAATTCGCCGAGGCCGTCGGTGTCCGCGAGGAGACCAGGAGTAGTGATGTTGGGCAGGTTCGGCTCGTAGGTCATGCGGACCTGATGGCGGATCGTCTCACCTGCGTGAACGTCTCCTTACACGCCGAGCCCTGTGAGCAGCCTGATGGAATCCCGAGTGGGCTTGCTGAACGATTGAAGTGTTCTCCCTCGTGAACGAGGGAGATTCCTGCCTGCCTTGCGGTGGCGGGCTTGGCGCCACGGGGACGCCTGACGACTGCCCTCCCGGCAGCCGGGATGAGCGCGTGGCCCGTCCGGTACAGGTGCAAGACGTTGCGGGCCGCGTTCCAGTCGGCGTTGCCGGACCAGCCGCAGTCAGGGTTCTTGCACACGAACGTGGCCTGGTCCTGTCGGCTGCCCGGTGTGGTGATGCCGCAGGCCGAGCAGCGCAGGGAGGTGCCGGGGGCGGGAACCTTGTGCAGGGTGCCGCCCTGGCGGGCGGTTTTGTACGTCAGCATCGTCACGGTGCGGCCCCAGGCCTCCTGGCTGATGGAGCGGTTCAGGCCGGACTTCTGTGCGACGTTCTTCCCGGGTTCCTCGATGGTGCCCTTGGCTGACTTGACCATGTTCGTGATGGTGAGTGCTTCGACCACGACGGTGCCGTACTGCTGGGCGATGGCGGTGGTGGTCTTGTGCTGCCAGTCAACGGCGCGGCGCGTGGCTGTTGCGCGGAGCTGCTTGATCTGGTCGTAGGTGTGCTGCAAGCGGCGGGAGGTCTTCTCCCCGTTCTTGCGGTGCTGCTTGCGCTGGGCAGCACGCTGTTCCAGGCGCAGCAGTTTGGCCTTCTCGTCCGGGGTCAGCCACTTGTCGCGGTCGGCCGTCCCGTCGGGGAGACGGGGCGGGCGGCCGTGGTTGTGGTGGTTGCCGTCGGAGAGGGCGAGGGGCAGGTTCACCCCGGCGTCGATGCCGACCTCCGGCCCCTGGTGGGGCTCTGGCTTGGCTTCGAGGGTCTGGACGCGGAAGGCGATGTGCCAGCCGAGAGCGTCCTTGACCAGCCGGGCACCGGTGATCCGGTTGTCGGTGTCTGCCCGCTTGCCGACCGGGAGGTCTTTGGTCCAGCGGAAGGGGACCCGGCCGATCCTGGGGATGTTGACCATGCCCCACCGGCGGTGCACTCGGGTGATGTTCAGGTCCCGGCCCTGCGGGATGTCCACGCTCATCACCGTGCGCAGGCGGGCCTTGAAGTTCGGCGCGTCAGCACGGCCGTCCCAGCAGTTCTTCCACGCCTGAAAGTACGTCTTCAGTACCGCCTGCGCGGCCTGGGCGGGGAGCACGCCGAGCCATTCGATCTCCTTGCGGGCCTGGCGGATCGCCGCATCGGCAGCAGCCAGGGAACGCTTGCCCTTGGGGAGCATCGTCCACCAGTCGTGCAGGCAGTTCCACATGGCGCGGGCCGCATGCGCCTGGTCATCCATGAGCCGGATCTGTGCAGGTGTCAGCGCCAGCCGGGCACGATGCCCCAACTGCCGCTTTCTTTGCACACGTTCCGTGGTCACGTGACAACTCTACAAGTCCGCCTACCACGCTGGAATCCAAATCCCGACGTACGCACCGGTCGTCACGTCGTATACGACCTGCACGTCCACTTGGTGTTTGTCACCAAGTTCCGGCGCAAGGCGTTCACGGACGACATGCTGACCCGATGCGAGGAGGTCATGCGCGAGGTCTGCCAGGACTTCGAGGCCGAACTCAAGCAGTTCAACGGCGAAGAGGACCACGTCCACCTGCTGGTGCACTACCCGCCCAAGGTCCAGCTCTCCAGGCTGGTCAACTCCCTCAAGGGCGTCTCTTCCCGCTACCTGCGCAAGGAGTACGACGCGGATGTCCGCCCGTACCTGTGGGGCGGCCACTTCTGGTCCGGCTCCTACTTCGCCGGAAGCTGCGGCGGGGCACCACTGACCGTCGTACGCCAGTACATCGAGAACCAACAGCGCCCCGTTTGACCCGGCCGAGGCCACAGTGCAGACCCATGCCCCAAGCCGAGGTCAGAGCAGTATTGAGATGCGCTTCACCTCCCCCGTGAACGGGGGAGCACTGCGCAAGATCAGAGGTAGACCTCGTTACGACTCACTGCGGCGACCTGAGCACTCATCACGCCCTCCCCCTGTTGTCGTTCTGCAGCGGTCGATCCTATTGGTGGGGCAACCGGCCTTGTGAGGAAGGCCCAGTGACCGGAACGGACGGCTGCGCCAGTACCCGATCCTGCGCGGGTTTGCGGGACAACCCTCAGGCGCCGGTGACCGGCACCTGAAAACCCGTCCCCGGTGCCGACCAGGAGACACAACAGAAGACCGGCCCTCGCGATACGTAGGGGCCGCCGGTCAGCTTCTGGGGGCAAGCAGTGTCAGCTGTCGTGATGCTTCTCCGCCGCGGCGCGCAGACTGTAGGCGAGACGACGGGCAATGCCAGCGTGCTCGGTGACCTTCTCGGGTCCACTCGTAGGGCGACCGGGACGTGACGGTGGCGCTGGTACGAAGAACGATCAGCCACCCGAGCGGACGATTGCCCCCAAACGCAGAGCGTGGAAGTTTAGTGACTGCCTGTAATTCATCGACCAGGGAGCGCAGATGGCTGACGACCTCGTGGCGATCAACATCCAGAAGATCGAGGACTCCATGGCGACGGCAGGGGAGATGCCGACGGGCATGGAAGCGGCAATCAACGAGCACCTCAACAGGGCCAGAGCCGCCCAAGCGTCGGGAAACGACGCGGAGGCCATCGCCATCACGAGCAAGGTCCTGGAGCAGTTGGAAGAGGCCGAGAAGCGCGCCTAACCGCAGGTGAGGTGATGAGGTACGGATTCGGGGTGCCGCATCACATCACTTGGGCCTTTGGGGCCTTCTGGAACTCGGCTGGGGCGCGGCCGTGGTCGTCGAGACAGACCGTGCCCGAGTCCTTTCGTTCGTCCTTCCAGCGCAGGGTGGGGCCGAAGCATTGGCGTCGAGTGTCGGCGATGTTCAGGGCGGGGAACGTGGCGGGTGAAAGCGGGACCGGGGGTGGCGATGGCTGCGACAGCGCTGGAGACGCTGGCTACCGGAACGTTGAGGCTCATGTGGGACGGGATGGCGGGACCGGCTTGTGGGGGTGGGAAGGATCGTGCGTCGTAGACGTGTTCAGCCGCGGGACCATCGGGGCCGGTGGACACGAGGGCCTCGCCCGTCGGCGCCGCCGTGGTGGTTCCTCCGGTCGTGGCCCTCGTGCTGATCGTCGCCTTCTGGCAATAACCGGCCCGTCCGCGGCCTATTGGGTGCCCTCGTCGGCCTTCAGAGCCAGGGTGAGCGTCTTCCCGGCGGTCAGGATCGTCTGTGCGTCATCCGGGCACGGGGACCCCTTGGCTTCGTTCATTTCACATAGCAGCGATTGTTCGTCCGTTCGGGCAGCAGTTGGTGATCTTGAGGCTCATGGTTGTTCACGAGAAATAGCAGCAGTATGGCGGCCTGCGCTCCTGAGGGCGGGGCGTGGCGCTGACATCTGGGGATCGGTCGGTCTTGTCAGCGAGCCGGTGGGGTGAGGGCGGTGCGGTCGAACGGGCCACCATGTGAGGCGGCGTACGTGACGGCGTCGTTGACGGCGTTGAGGCCGAACGACCGGACCCGTTCGGGGGCGAGGTCCAAGGTGCCCGAGGCGAGGAGCCGGATGATGCCGACGTTCGCTGTGCGCGGGTACATCCACTGGCCGCGTACGGTGATCGAGTTGCGCATGATCCATGGGTAGGGGAGTGCGAGGTCGTCGCCACCGAGCATGCCGACGCCGCCCATGAGAACGACGCGGCCGTATTCGCGCACGGTCATGGCTGCTATGCGCGCTGAGGAGCTGGGTGCGCTCGGCGGTAGCAGGTCGATCACCATGTCGATCGGGCCGTCGGCCGCCGCGGACATCGCCGCGCGGTCGTCGACCTCGTCCCCGGTGAGCGGGACCGGGCGCACGAGTGGACCGAATCGGTCGGCGAGGAGGTCGAGGGCGGCCCGGTTGCGGCCTGGGGCGACCACGCGGCCGGCCCCCATGGCGACCGCGACCGCGACCGCACTGCTGCCGAGGTTGCCGGTGGCCCCGTTGACGAGCAGCGTCTCACCGGCTGCGAGCCCGCCGGCGAGCAGGCCGCCGTAAGGGATGACGTGCACGCCGAGCGCGGCCCAGCGGGCCGGGTCGTCCCCCGCCGCTGCGGGGAGCGGGAAGACGTTCTCCGTCGGGATACGCATGAGCTCGGCGAACGATCCGTCGTGCAGGTACCGGGCGAGGCGCGCGCCGCCCTCGCCGCGGGAGCTCCAGCCCTGGAGCGTGATGTCGGGCGTCAGGGCGTCGTCCCGCGAGCGCACGGTCGAGTCGCACCACACCAGGTCGCCGGGGCGCAGCCGGGTGGCGTCCGGGCCCACGTGGACGACCCGTCCCACGCCGCCGATTCCGGGCACGACGGGAGGGGCCAGGGGGTAGTTCCGCTCACCGCTGAAGACCTCGGCCGCGTAGGGCGCCACGCTGGCGGCGAGGACCTCGACCATCACCTCGCCGCCGCCGGCCTCGGGGTCGGGAACCTCCCGCACTGTGAGCGGGGCACCGAACTGCGTCAGAACTGCTGCTCGCACGTGATGACCTCCGTGTTCGTCCGTGTTCGTCGTGATCGACACTAGGAACCCGGCGGGCATGCGGGAAGCGACGATCAAGCATCTGTGGTATGCGTACGCCGCATGGACATCTCCAGCACAGGCCTACGGGTCCTGCGACAGATCGCAGAGTCCGGCAGCTTCACCGCAGCAGCCACCCGGCTCGGCTACACCCAGTCGGCGGTCTCACGCCAGGCCGCCTCGCTCGAACGAAGCGCGGGCACCGCGCTGTTCGAACGCCGCCCCGACGGAGTGCGGCTCACCCCCGCTGGTTTGACTCTGTTGCGCCACGCTCGCACGATCCTGGACTGTCTGACGACGGCCGAGCGCGACCTCACCGGCACCGTCTCGCGTACCGAACTGGTGCGGCTCGGGCTGTTCCTGAGCGCGGGCGCGGCCATCCTGCCTCTCTCACTCACCCGCCTCGCGGCGACCGACCCGCAGATCGCGGTCACGACTACCGAGGGCACCACGCCCTCCCTGATCCGGGCACTGCGCGCGGGCTCGGTCGACCTCGCCGTGCTGACGTCCCGCCCGCCCCACCGGCCTTTGGACGGCGAATCGCCGCGCCTGCACGTCGAGACCGTTGCGGACACCGAACTGGTCGTGGCGGTGCCTTCGACCGGAGAGTTCGCGGGCCGCACCGCGGTGCACGTCGACGAACTGGTCGACGCCCCGTGGATCGCCACCCCCGCGTCGAACGCCGAGCCACTGCTCGGCGTCTGGCCTGGCCTGCCCGGACGGCCGGACATCGTCCACTGCGCGCGCGACTGGCTGACGAAGCTTCAGTTGGTCGCCGGTGGCTTCGGGGTGACAACGGTGCCCTCGCGGCTCTCGCCGGTGCTGCCGCCCGGGGTGAGCCTGCTGCACGTTGAAGGGGCACCTCCCGAGATCCGCCGGGTTCTCGTGGCGCGCCTCCCCGGCCGCCCCACCCCGGCGATCACGGCCGTCACCCGAGCAATTGCCTCGACCACCTGATACGCGCCGCCGAGACCGTCGGATTCGGTGCCGTGGTCCGCCGAGGGCGTACACCATCACGTGTACCTCGGCGTTGGCCACTGCCCTTTCAGCAGGAGCACCCCTCTGCTGCCCGCGTAAGTACCCCAGTGACGTCAAAACTCGGATTCTGGCTCACTTTCCGTGGAACATGCACGCTGAGTCACGGTTGTCGGGTGAGTGGGCTCTGGGGAAGTTGCCCGGAATTGGCCCGTACCGGGTTTGGTGTGGCTGACAGTTCGGCCCGTGGAAGAAGTGGTGCTCCGGCTGGAGGAGTTGCTGTTCCCGTCGATTGCCGACGTAGCGGTGCTGTCCGTCGCCGTGAACGACGAGGCGGTACGCATAGAGGCTCGAAGTACGGTGGCTGGGGCCATCTGTCCCGGATGCGGGAGCTGGTCACGGCGGATTCGCAGTTCCTACCTGCGACTTCCCGCTGATGGTAGTCGAACGCGGCGTCGTAGCCGAGCTCGTTCACCAGGTAGTCGGCCTTCGCCGGGCTGCCGGCGCTGCCGATCACCCGTGCCGCGCCGAGGCACTTGGTGATCTGCCCGGCCAGCGAGCCGACCCCGCCGCGGCGCCGGAGACGAAGACCACGTCGCCTTCGCCGACGGCCGCCACATCGGCCATCCCGTAGTAGGCGGTCGGTCCCTGGCCGAGGTGGTAGCCGGGGTCGGCGAAGAGGGCACGGTCGAGCTTGAGGTACGAGCCGGCCGGGCCGGGGCGAGTACTGGCTCCAGCCGGTCATCGACTGGACCAGGTAGCCGACCTCGAGGTCGGGGCTGTCGGATCGGATGGCGGTGCCGATGGCGGCCACCCCTACCTGCTGCCCCGGCTGCCAGGCCGGCACCGGGATGGTGCAGTCGGCCCGTATCAGCTCCAGGTATGTCGTGGCGAGCCCGACCTGGTGGCTGATCAGCTGGAGCCAAACCTCTTGCCAAGCAGAAACTTTAGTGTAAATCATTTCAGCGGTTAGATAGATGCTGGCCGAGGTTCCAGGTCGGTCCCAGAGCTCGACGCGCTCCGCGCGGCAACGACCGAGAGTGTGCAAACCGGTTGGGCGCGGCCGGGTCCGGGCCCTGAACCGCCGCTCGCGCCTGCAGTGACGCCGACTGACCGCCCCCGGACTGATCGAGGTCCGGGGGCGGTCCGCGTGCGCGGGGTGGGAACGGGGAGCTCGTGAGGAGAGGACATTCATGCTTGAGGCGCTGGGTCTGAGCACGGCCGAGTCGCGGGTGTACCAACTGCTGGTGGGGTTTGGGCGCTGCCCGGTGGGCCGGCTGGAGCAGCGGGCCGGCCTTACCGGGGCCCAGCTCGAACAGGCGGTCGCGGCACTGGCCGTGAAGGGGCTGGTCACCCTCACCGACGACCTGCCCGCGCAGCTGATTCCCGCCCCGCCGGACATCGCCGGGGAGACGCTGTTGCTGGCGCGCATGAACGAACTGCAGTCGGCCAAAGGCGTTCTGCAGCGACTCACCAAGGAGTACCGCGAGGCGCTCCGGCCGGCAGCCCTGGAGGAGATCGCCGAAATCGTGCCCGCCGAGGCGTTGGCACAGCGGTACGAGCAGCTCCAGCTCCGCGCCCGACGGGAAGTACTGCGCTTCGACGCCCCGCCCTATCTGCTGATCGAGGAGTTCAACGTCGCGGAGCTGGAGCAACTGGCAGCGGGGGTGCGCTTCCGGACGGTGTACGACCGGGCCGCGATCGAGGGGTACGCGGTGCAGCTGGAGATCCGCCGGTACATGGACGCAGGTGAACAGGCCCGCGTGCTGGCCAGACTCCCGGTCAAGTTGATCATCGTAGACCGGTCCACGGCCATGCTCGCGGTGCGGACGGACGACGGGCGGCCACCGGGCGCCGTCGTGCAGATCCACCAAGGCCCCCTGCTCGACGCTCTCGTCGCACTGTTCGAGCTGGTGTGGGTCACCGCGCTCCCTCTGGATCCGTCGACCGGCGAGACGCACCGCGGCGAACTCTCCGGCTCGGACACCCATCTGCTGCTCCTGCTCCTGTCCGGTCTCACCGACGACGCGATCGCCCGCCTCATGGGGATCGGCAAGCGGACCGTCAACCGCCGGGTACGCGGCCTGATGGATCTGACGGGCGCTTCGAGCCGGATGCAACTCGGGTGGCACGCCTGCGAACGCGGCTGGGTCACGGCCGGGGACCTGGACGGGCTGCAGCCGCCGGGCATCGGCCAGGACACATAGGGCCGCATCGGCGGCCCGGCGCCGCCCACATCGTGGACCCACGTGGCGGGTGCGCGCCATGTGGCGCGTATCCGCCACACCACCTCTGGAAGACGCACCGGCCGGAGAGCTAGGTTCCGAGCGGCGCGCGGAGTCGGCCGGACGTTCGGTCGGTCCCCCTCGGTATCAATTGCCCCGCAGCGCCCACCAGTTGAGCGTGAAAGGACAACCGATGCACAAGGCCCGCCTCAGACGGGGGCGCACCGCCCTCGTCAGCGGGATCGCGGTGACAGTCGCCCTGTCACTGACGAGCCAGCTCGGAACCGCGACAGCCGCCACACCCCCGGCGCCTCTCGACCTGAGCAGCCGCCCGACGCTGCACAAGCAGGCGGCGACGGCGGCGGCGGTGACTCTGATCACCGGCGACACGGTCTCGCTGACCACCGAGCCCGACGGCAGGCAGGCGGTCTCCGTCATCTCCGGGGCGGGGACGTCCAAGACGTTCGAAACCGTCAGCGGACAAAACGGCGACCTGTACGTCTACCCGGACGACACCACGGCCGCGGTCGCCTCGGGCACGGTGGACCGTGAACTGTTCAACGTCAGCCGGATGGTCCGGGACGGGTACGGCGACGCGAAGACCGACGAGGTCCCCGCCATCGTCGACTTCCAGGGGAAACCGACCGCCGCTGCCCTGACGCAGAAGACCCAGGACCTTCCGGGCAGCGACAACGAGCGGGTCATGCCCCGGCTGGGGCTGTCCGCGGTGCATGTCGACAAGCACCGCGCGAAGGGCTTCTGGCAGGCCGTCAAGCCCGTCCAGGCACGCAGCAGAGGCGCCCAGGCCGCCACGGTCCCCGGCACTGCCGGGGTCTCCAAGCTGTGGTACGACGGCAAGGTAAAGGCCGCACTGGACAAGAGCGTGCCGCAGATCGGCGCTCCGCAGGCATGGGCCAAGGGGTACGACGGCAAGGGCGTGAAGGTCGCCGTGCTGGACACCGGTGCCGACCTGAACAACGCCGACATCAAGTCCGAGATCGTCCAGAGCCAGAGCTTCGTCAACGGCCAGACGGTCCAGGACGGTCACGGTCACGGCACCCACGTCGCATCCACCATCGCGGGCAGTGGCGCCAACTCCGACGGCAAGTACAAGGGCGTCGCCCCCGGCGCCGACCTGCTCATCGGCAAGGTGCTTGCCAACAGTGGGCAGGGCCTGGACTCCGGCATCCTGGCCGGCATGGACTGGGCGGTCGAGCAGGGCGCCGACGTCGTCAGCATGAGCCTCGGCGGCACCGACACCCCCGGCGAGGACGTCCTGACCAACGCGGTCAACTCGCTCAGCGCCTCCTCGGGCACCCTCTTCGTCATCGCGGCCGGTAACAGCGGCCCCGGTGAGAGCACCCTCGGCACCCCCGGCGCCGCCGACGCGGCCCTCACCGTCGGCGCCGTCGACAAGTCCGACGTGCTCGCCGACTTCTCCAGCCGCGGCCCGCGCCTCGGCGACATGGCGATCAAGCCGGAGATCACCGCCCCGGGTGTGGGCATCGTCGCCGCCCGCGCGGCCGGCACCACCATGGGCACTCCGGTGGACGCCAACTACACCTCGGCCAACGGCACCTCGATGGCCACCCCGCACGTGGCCGGCTCCGCTGCGATCCTCAAGCAGCGCCACCCCGACTGGACCGGTCAGCGCATCAAGGACGCACTGACCGCGCACGCCAAGTCCGCCGCCGACCAGACCGTCTACCAGCAGGGTTACGGCCGGGTCGACATCCCCGCCGCCCTCGACCCGTCGCTGGAGCTGTCCGGCACCGCCGACTTCCGCGTCATACCGTGGCAGAAGGGCACCTACCCCACCCGCAGCCGCACCCTGACGCTGCACAACGACGCCGCGACCGACACCGTGGTGACCGTGACGGCCGACGCCGAGGACGCGAGCGGCACCGCGGTCCCGGCCGGCACACTGTCGCTGTCGGGAGCGGGCCTGTCCGACGGCCGGGTCACCGTACCGGCCGGCGGCACCGCCGAGGTCACCGTCACGCTCGACAACAACGGCCTGAAGACCGGCCAGTACGGCGGCTCGGTCACCGCCACCTCCGACAGCGGCGAGTCGGTGCACGCCGCGCTCGGCTTCGTCACCTCCGTCGAGCAGCACGACGTCACGCTCAAGGTCACGGACCGCTTCGGGAAGACCCCCAGTGCGTTCAGGTTCACCCTGCACGGGCTGGACAACACCGTCTGGCAGAGCCAGACCATGTACGCCAACGGCACCGCCACCCTGTCGGTGCCGCTCGGCCACTACTCCATCGAGGGCTCGCTCTACTCGGCAGACCCGGCCGGGGGTGCGGTCTCCTACGCGGCCGACCTGTTCACCGTGCCCAACATCGAGGTGAGCGACCGGGACCAGACCTTCACCGTCGACGGCACCACCGCCACCGACCTCAGCGTGAAGATCAAGGGCGAGAAGCGGCCACTGGAGAACGGCCAAGTCACTACGTTCATCGTCCGCGACCCCGGCACCGCAAGCGGCTACTCGAACTTCGCCGGCATCAGCAACCTGCTCAACCTCGCCGACACCAGGCAAGGCGCCATCCCCAGTGCCGGCGCCACCACCGGCACGCTGCGCCTGGAGACCTCCCTGGCCCGGCGCGAACCGCTGGTCCAGCTGGAGGTGACGGCCCCCGGGCACGTGACCATCCCGCTGAAGTCCGCGGTGAATGCGAAGCGCTTCGAGGGCACCAAGCACACCGAGCTGGTCGACCTCGGCGCCGGCACCGAGCAGGACTTCGCCGCTGCCGACGTCAAGGGCAAGACCGTTCTGGTCTCCGTGGCCGACGTCAGCAAGGCCGACGACCAGGCCACCAGGGCCGCGGCTGCCGGAGCCGTCGCAATGATCGTGGCCCCTGCCGACCCCGGGCCGAGCGGAAGCGGCGTTTCCGCCGGACAGACCATCCCGGTCGCCCACGCCACGTACGACAACGCCGCAACCCTCAAGGGCTTGCTGGCCAAGCACAAGGTCCGGATCGCCCTGAAGGGCGTCCTGGAGTCGGGCTACACCTACAACCCGCACTTCACCGACGACCGGATCCCCGCCGACCTGGCCAAGACCGTCGACGTCAAGGAATTCGCCAAGGTCACCAATACGTTCCACTCCGACGGCGCCCGGCGCCTGGGCGCCGAGAACATGAACATCTGGGGCCCGCTGCAGGTGACCGCCGGCTCCGTCGGCCAGCCCCTCTACCAGGGCACCACCCGCGACGACTACTTCCTCGCGGGCACCGGGGTGACGTACCAGCCGAGCGTGTCGGCCAACTTCAACTCCTCGACGTGGCGGATGAACGGTCAGCGCGCCACCTACCTCACCCCGGGCAAGGCCTACACCCGGAGCTGGTTCGATGCGCCGATGCGCCTGTCCCAGTACGAGTTCGGGCCGTGTGCGTTCTGCCGCGCCGACGTCTGGCAGAAACTTCCGGGCAGCAACGGTGCCGACAACGATCCCACCCACACCCTGTCGGGCCTGACCGGCACCTGGAGTTACTACCTCAACGGGAAGCCGATCACCGGCTTCGGCCAGCTGGCGCAGGAGAAGGCGGACTACCGGTACGTCCTCGACCAGAAGCTGAACACCGACGTCCCGGGCGTCACCCTGGGCCGCCAGATGCACACGGAGTGGAATTTCAGCCAGGCGGCACCGACCACCATGGCCATCAAGGACTGCGACACGGCGTTCATTCCCACGCCCAAGGTCTGTGAGTCCATGCCCGTGATCCTGCTCGACTACGACCTGCCGCTGAACGTGCTCAACCAGGCACGGGCCGGACTGCCGTACACCTTCACCGTGAACGCGGGTCGCCCCAAGGGCTGGACCGGCTCCGCCGCGATGGCCGGCGCCAAGGTCTCCGTCTCGTACGACGACGGCGCCACCTGGAAGGAGGCGAAGGTGCTCCGGAAGGACAGCAACTCCTTCCAGGCCCTGCTGCGGCACCCGAAGCTCGCGGACACCAACGGATTCGTGACCCTCAAGACCGAGGCCTGGGACGCGGGCGGCAGCCGCACGACCCAGACCATCACCCGGGCATACGCCCTCAAGTGAGGCGCTGAGCGCCTCGTACGACAGAGCGGCCCCCGCCGGGTGGTGACATCCGGCGGTGGGCCGTTTTCCGGCATCACGGCGAGACTTTCGCGCACCGGACGGCGTCTTGGACACGCAACCCGGCCGGCTGGTCGTCGAGGAGATACGGGGGCCAGAAGTCCGGCTCCGCCATTCGGGCGGCTAGATCGTCGTCAAGGGGCATGTGGCCACGCTATTGCTAGGGTCCGACATGACCTTCGCGCTGGGATCCCCACTGCAGCTCATCGCGCTCTCCGGCGGGGAACGATCACTGGCCAGACGGGGAATGATCTTTGAAGAGTCGAATCGCTGCTGATCAGCCCCTCTCGTGAACGCCCCCCAGGGTCGGTGCGGCTCGCCGACCGGCGGGCGAAGTCGAGGCACACGGAGCCGGAGAACGTCCGCCGCTACTTCAAGCCCTCCCCTGAGGCGGTCTCGGAGCTGACTGGCCTCCTGGCGTCCGGCGACGGACGGCGCTGAGTGATCTGTCCGGGCCGAACGGGCGAGGTGGACTCGGTGGCTGCGTCGTGCCTCGGCATGCACTGGGTGAAGGCGTTCAGCGCCCCATCAGCCGTTCGCGGCGCTGCTCACGGATGAAACGAAGTGCCCACTCAAGCCCGTCGCGCCAACCGGCCCCGCCTGCGGGCTCGGCACCCTCAGCCTCTGTCCTGATCACGGAGACAAGGGCTTCAAGATCCCGCTCCAGGACGCGCCAACGCGCGCGCAGCGCAAGCTCATGCCCATCGTCCGGCAGGGAGTAACTCGGCTTCACCGTTCTTCCTTTGCCCACGCGCCCAGACCGGCCGCGAGGTGCCGCGTCAACTCGACACTTCCGTCCGTCGCCGGTCATCGCTGACTGTGTCGGGGATGGCGTTGTCGATGAGGACGGCGGCGATGGCGGCGGCGGTGGGGAAGGCGTCGGCGTTGAGGACCCGGGTGCGGGCCGCGGCGCCGTCGATGAGCAACGCGAGCTGCTCGCCGAGCCGTTCAGGGTCGGCGGCGCCGGCTTCGCGGGCGGTGTCGGCGAGCCGCTCGGCGACGGCCTTCTTGTAGTCGCGCGCGTACTGGGATGCGGGGTGCTGGGGGTCGTGGAGTTCGACGGCGGCGCCGATGTAGGGGCACAGGGGTGTGGTGGGGGGGATGTCGAAGGCGGCGAGGAGCCGTTCGCGGGGCGTGAGGTCGGTGCGGTCGAACACGCCGGACAGAACGGAGGGGTCGAACCGGCGCAGGTACTCGGCGACGAGTTCGTCCTTGCCGCCGAAGTGCTGGTAGGCCGTGCGCTTGGACACCTCGGCCACCGCGCAGAGCTGGTCCATGCCCGTGCCGTTGATGCCCTGCTCGCGGAACAGCTGCTGGGACGCGCTGAGGATGCGCTCGCGAGCGCCCCGGCCGCGGCGGCGGCCCGTGGGGCCCTTCTCCAAGTCCGTCATGGGTCCAAGGTACCGCAGCTAGGTAACGACCGGTGTACATAGTTTGCGCCCCGGCCACCCGCCCCGTACCGTAAGCACACAGGGCGGTGTACTTAATGTCGTCGCCCCAGGTACACACGGCACCACCGACCCAAGGGAATGACCATGGGAAAGCTCGACGGCAAGGTCGCGGTCATCACCGGCGGCACCACCGGCATGGCGCTGGCAGGCGCGAAGCTGTTCGTCGACGAGGGAGCGCACGTCTTCATCACCGGCCGCCGCCAGGACGCCCTGGACCAGGCCGTGAAGCAGATCGGCCGCAACGTCACCGGCGTCCAGGGCGACGCCGCCGACCTGGACGACCTGGACCGCCTGTTCGACACCGTCAAGCGGGAGAAGGGAAGCCTCGACGTGCTGTGGGCCAGCGCAGGCGGGGGCGAGCCCGCCCCGCTCGGCGAGATCACCGAGGCCCACTTCGACGCCGCGTTCTACCTCAACGCCCGCGGCACTCTGTTCACCGTCCAAAAGGCCCTCCCGCTCTTCAACGACGGCGGCTCCATCCTCATGACCGGCTCCAACGCCTCCCTCGGCGCCTTCCCCGGCTGGAGCGTCTACGCCGGCAGCAAGGCCGTCCAGCAGGCATGGGCCCGCGTCTGGCTCAACGAGCTCAAGGACCGCCGCATCCGCGTCAACGTCCTGACCCCCGGCCAGGTCGCCACCGCCAAGCAGGAAGAACTCTTCGACGAGGCCACCAAGCGCCAGTTCGAGTCCCTCATCCCCCGCGGCCAGATGGGCCGCCCCGACGAAATCGCCACCGCCGCCCTCTTCCTCGCATCCGACGACTCCAGCTACGTCAACGGCATGGAACTCGTCGCCGACGGCGGCACCACCGCCATCTAAACCGAACAACCACAACCAGGACAGGACACCCCATGAGCAACATCAGCATCATCGGCACCGGGAACATGGCCCGCACCATCGGAACGCGGGCGATAGCGGGCGGCAACACCGTCGAGGTCATGGGCCGCGATCAGTCCAAGGCCGCTGACCTGGCCAAGGCTCTCGGCGGCGGCGCCACGACGGGAGAATGGGGCACCGCCCCGGCCGGGGACATCGTCATCGTGGCCCTGCTGTACGACGGCGTCGTGCCGGCCATCGCCCAGTACGGAGACGCTCTCGCGGGCAAGGTCATCGTCGACATCAGCAACCCCTTCAACTCCACGTTCGACGGGCTAGCACACCGCGAGGAGACCTCGATCGCGCAGGAAGTCGCCAAGGCGGCCCCGGCCAGCACCAGCGTGGTGAAGGCGTTCAACACCATCTTCCGTCACGTCCTGGAGAAGGGCCGGCCCGACGTCTTCATCGCCGGCGACAATGCGCAGGCCAAGGCAAGAGTGGAAGCGTTCATCGAAAGCCTCGGGCTGCGCCCGCTGGACGTCGGCGGCCTGAAAATGGCGCACTGGCTGGAAGGAGCGGGCGTGGTCACGGTGGGCCTCGCCAACCACGGCGTGGGGAACTTGGACTTCGCCCTCAGCATCACCGAACTTCCCGCCTGAGCTAGTGCCGCATCAGGCAACGTTCGCCCGGGTGTGATGTGTTGCCGAGTTGCTGCGGCGGAGAGCCCGGCGCGGCCAGTGTGAACGCATGGTTGAGCGTGTGCGGGTCCGGGAGATTGATGACGACGAGGGCAGGCGGTTGCTGCGGATCGTCCGCAGGGGGACGGGGTCGGTGGTGACCTGGCGGCGGGCTCAGATGGTGCTGTTATCCGCGCAGGGCATGCCCGTGGCGAAGATCGCCGAGGTGTCGTTCACCAGTAACGACCGGGTCCGTGACGTGATCCACAACTTCAACGCCGACGGCTTCGAGTCGCTCTACCCGAAGTACAAGGGCGGACGGCCGAAGACGTTCACGCTCCCCGAACGCCGGGAGATCAAGAAGATCGCCAAGTCGAAGCCAACCGAGCACGACCTGCCGTTCTCCACCTGGAGCCTGGCCAAGCTGGCTGACTTCATGGTCGCCGAGGGGGTGGTCGACGACATCAGCCACGAGGGCCTTCGGGTCCTGCTCCGCGAGGAGGGCGTGTCGTTTCAACGTCTGAAGACCTTCAAGACCTCCCGCGACCCGGACTACGCGGCCAAGAAGGCACGGGTCGAGCACCTCTACGCGATCGCCGACGGCGAGGTCATACCCGAGGAGGGCGAGCCCGAAATCGTCTTCTGCCTGGACGAGTTCGGCCCGCTCAACCGGATGCCCCACCCCGGCCGGCACTGGGCCGAACGCGGTGGCAGGCACAAAGACGCTGACCGGGAGCCCCGCCGACGGCGCCGGGCCACCTACAACCGTTTCCGCGGGGTGCGGCATCTGTTTGCCGCTCTGGACCTGACCCAGGACAAGCTCTACGGACACATCAAGCCCGTCAAGAAGCGCACACAGTTCCTGGAGTTCTGCCGCTACCTGCGCACCCTCTACCCGCCCGAGATCCACATCGCGATCGTCTGCGACAACTTCTCCCCGCACCTGACGACCAACAGGTGCCAGCGGGTCGACACCTGGGCGAGTGCGAACAACGTCGAGATCGCCTACACCTGTTGCGGGTCAGGACGTTGTTGACGGTGCCGTTGGCAACGACTTGGGCGGGTAGCTGCGCAGGACGAGTGAGGTGGTGACTGGTCCGTAACGGGCGAGGGAGTCCACGACCTGTTCAAGGCGTTCGGCGTGAGAACAGTGCACGTCGAGCAGCAGGCAGTCCTCGCCAGTCACGCGGAGGGTCGAGACGACCTCGGGAGTCTGGGCGGCAAGGGTGAGTGCTTGGGACAGCTGCGCGTGGGTGGTGCGTAGCCGGACGACGGCGTGGATGTTCAATCCGACCGCGGGTGGGGCGACGACGGCACGATAGCCGGTGATGACCCCGTTCTTCTCCAGGCGTTGAATGCGGGCGCTGGCTGCCGGTTGGGACAGCCCGACTCGGCGTCCGACCTCGGCTCCGGTGAGCCGGCCGTCGGTCTGGAGCAGTTCCAAAATGGCACGGTCGATCTCGTCGAGTGATTCCATCGTTGTCACCCCCACTTTCTTTGAGACCATTTGCTGAGCGCGATCGTTGCCGCTGATCCGTCGAGAATCGCCCCAGTGTGCCCCGACGATGTGGGGGGCCACGATTGGAAGGGCGGTAGGCGATGGTCGCGTACGTCATCATCCCTGGGATCGACGGTTCGGATGAGCGGCACTGGCAGAGCTTGTGGGAGAAGCGATGGGGGTCCTCAGTGGTCCGGATCGCACCGGCCTCGTGGAGCAGGCCGGATCTGCAGGACTGGGTTGCCGCAATCCAGGCGGCCTACGAGATCGCTTCCCGGCGTGACAGCCAGGTGGCGTTGGTGGCTCACAGCCTTGGCTGCTGGGCAGCTGCACACTGGCTGGAGCAGGCGCGACCCGACACGGTGGTGGCATTCCTGGTCGCGCCTCCCAATCCCCAGGGACCGGCGTTCCCACGTGAGGCAGCATCGACGTTCTTGGGCCTGTCCGCTCGCCCGTTGCCGTGCCCGAGCCTGATGGTGGCCAGCGACGACGACCCCTACTGCGACCCGACGACGTCCGCCTCCTTCGCGCGCGAGTGGCAGGCGCAAGGCCACCTCATCGGAAGCCACGGCCACATCAACTCCGACAGCAATCTCGGTGACTGGCAGACGGGGCTGCAACTCCTTCGCAGGCTCGTCGACTGCTGAGATGACTGATCCGACACGGTGGCCCTCCGCGTCGACGCCTGCCTGCCCTCACCCTGCTCAGAAAGCCCGTGCATGGCGCATCGCAATGCTCCGCTGTCTCCTGAAGGGCGGCGACGTCTGATCGACCGCTGCCGGAACCGGCCGTCAACGCCGAGCCCTTGCCATAGATGCCGCCGGAACCGGCGCTGTCGGTACCGAGGACGCCTGTGCGCCTTCGGCACCGGCAACCGCCTGATCCGCGATCAGCGGCAGGCCCCATCCGATCGAACCGGAAGCTAAGGACCCCGCATGCAGTTCCCTCACATGGCAGCCCGCAACGTCGTGACACTCGCGCTATCCGAAGATGCGGCCGCTGATGACGTCACCACTCGATGGAGCGTCGCGCCGCGACAATGGGCGACGGCAGTCATCATCACCCGCCAACCGGGCCTGGCTGCCGGGATGCCCCTGGCTGCCGAGGTTTATGCCCGTATCGGCGGCGAAACACGGATCGACGAATCGGTGCCCGACGGCACTCGACTTGAGGCCGACGATGTCCTGGCGATGATATCCGGCCCGGCACACCAGATCATCACCGGCGAACGGACGGTGCTGAACCTCCTCCAGCGGCTTTGCGGCATCGCCACACTCACCGATCGGTATGTGGCCGCCGTGCGCGATCTGCCTGTCCGCGTCCTGGATACCCGCAAGACCGCCCCTGGACTTCGGTTGCTGGACAAGTACGCGGTCGCCGCGGGCGGAGGGCACAATCATCGGCTGGACCTCGGTGCCATGGTGCTCCTCAAGGAGAACCACATTGCGGCCGCTGGCGGCGTCACCGCCGCCATCGACAGCGTCCGTAAGAACATGGCGTCGGAGGGCAAGACCATGGCCATCGAGGTGGAGGTGGCCACGCTCGCCCAAGCCCGTGAAGCGCTGCAGGCCGAGCTGTCATGGATCATGCTCGACAACATGACCGTGCCGCAGCTGGCCGAAGCCGTCCGCCTTCGACGCGAACTGGCCCCCGACTCCGGCATCAAGCTGGAGGCCTCGGGCACGATCACCTTGGACGACTTGCGCGCCGTCGCGGAAACCGGTGTCGACGCGGTCTCCGTCGGCGCGCTGACCCACAGCGCGCCGGCCATGGATCTGAGCATGCTTCTGAGCATCTCCCCATCTTGAGAGGCCGAGTCGGCAGCCTCGGGCGAATCGCAGACTCCCAGCGTCGCAATTGCGACGCGACTGCACGATCCGGCATTCGGGAGGAGCCTGCGACGGTCGACCGCAGGGTCGGAGCCGACCAGCTCGTGCTCCGGATCATCCCGGCGACCCGCCGCCGGGTGCGATCGAACTGAATTGCGAATGCGAAGTCAGATGCGCTCTTCGAATACTGGAGGTTCCGTGCCCAAGGGCTACTGGGTCAGCGTCTACCGCACCATTTCAGACCCTGAGAAGCTGGCTGCCTACAACAAACTGGCCGGTCCGGCCGTCCGGGCCGGGGGCGGGCGGCTCCTCATCCGAGGCGGCCGGGTCGTCGCACACGACGCCGGAATCGCCGAGCGCACCGTCCTGATCGAGTTCGACAGCTTTGAACAGGCCCTCGCGGCACGCGAGAGCGAGGCCTACCAGGAGGCGCTGGTCGCCCTCTCCGACGGCGTCGAGCGCGACTTCCGCATCGTCGAAGGCATCGACTGACAGTCGGCGCCCCGCCCGGCGTCCAGTTCCGACAGGCACCGCGACGGAGAAGAAGCACCACACCGCCGGGCAGGCAGGCGGCCAGAGCGAAGATCCACCATCTTGAAAACCTCTGATCAACGGTGCTGGTGTGGCAGGGCTCGCGGGTTCTCGTGCTGGAGGTGGGCGGCTGCCTCGGGTCTTGATCGTCTGTCAGCGGTTGACTTCGAGGTCGGTCAGGACGAGCAGGGCTCGTAGGAGGCTGGTGGCGCGGGCGGGGTCGGTGCGGAGCTTGGTGGGGACGCGCCAGGTCTTGAGATGGGCGAAGCCGTGCTCGACGGCTGCCCGTGCCACTGAGATCACCTTGGTGGCGGTCTTCTGGCCGGTGGTGAGTTTGCGGGCGCGGGTGGCCTTGTAGCCGGTGATCACGACCTGGTCGTCGCCGACGGGGTCCAGACGCGGGGCCTTGGCCGCGAGCAGCGCGATCACCTCGTCGGTCCAGCGGCGGATCGTGGTGGCCGAGACGTTGTTGCCGCCGGCCAGGTCGGCTGCGCAAGCGCCCGCGCGGTAGGCAGGGCCGAACAAGATCAATCTCGGCGGCACTTTCTGTACCTCAACTACTCACAAAAGGTGGGCCGATGTCCTGGCCGAATGTCACGGTGGTTGATGCGTGCGTGCGGCGCGACGGCCGGGGCGGTAGCCCCACGGCCGTCACCGACGACGACCCGGCGGCGACGGACGCGGACCGGCGTGCGGTCGCTGCTGCGGCCGGCACCTCGCACGCGGCGTTCCTCGGCCCGGGGCGGACGCCGGACGGTGGCTGGCCGGTCCGGTTCTTCACCGCCACCGCCGAACTGTCCGGCTGCGGCCACGGCACCGTTGCCGCGCAGGCCGTCCGGTTGACCCGCACCGCGCGGGGCGAGCTGAACGACCGCCAACACACCGGCGGGCGCACGTTCGACACCGTCGCGATCCGCCGCCCCGCCGGCATCGAGGTGTGGTTCGACCAGGGCCTCGTCGCGCTGCGTCACCCGGCACCGGACGAGCGCGCCGCGATCGTCGCCGCGCTCGGGCTTACCGCGGACGATCCGCATCCGACCGACGCGCCACGGATCGCCGCGCCCGGCGCACCACGCATGCTGGTACCGGTCCACGACCGGTCGGCGCTGCTCCGAGTCTGTCCACACCTCGGCAGGCTGACAGCGGCGTGCCAGCGGTACGGGCTCCTCGGCTGTTTCGTGTACGTACCGCCGGTGGGCGACCGACCGGGTGCGGCGCGGATGTTCGCGCCGGCGATCGGTGTCGACGAGGACGTCGCCAACGCCAACAGCACCGGCTGCCTGGCCGCCCACCTGCTCGACACGACAGGGGCGCAGACGGTCGCGATCGAGGTGGAGCAGGGTGACACCCTCGGTCGACCGGCCAGCGTGCTCGCTTCGGCCCGACGCGGGCCGAAGGGCATCACGACCCGGGTCGGCGGGTTAGCGGTGGTCCGCGACGGACACTGAGGCGACGACTAGACCGTCCTCTTCTGCGACCGCGCATGGGGCTGGGGCTGTCCGCTGCGGTCAAGCGTTGGCACCCGGTGGCGGCCGTCAGCGGGACGCGGTGTCGAGGGCGCGGCTGAGTGTCCATCGGGAGACGCGCAGCTTGGCGGCGACGGCGGTTCGGGTTTGCCCGACAGATCATGATCCTTGCGCTATTGCTGGATCACGAGGTATGCGGCAGCGGGCGGGTACACGCCCGAGGCCAGGCGCGGGGCTCGCCCGCAGGTCAGGGTGCACGTACGGAAGCGCGGGCGGGTCAACGCGCTCGGTGCGGCCTGCTACCGCCCCGGCGACCATCGGCCGCGCTTCGTATACCGGTTGCACACCTGGCACGGCCGCAAGAAGGAGGCCAAGAGCTTCACTCTGAACGAGTACTGCGCCTTCCTGACCGCACTGCACCATCAGCTGCACGCCCCCGTCGTGCTGGTCTGAGACAACCTCAACGCCCACAAGACACCGGAGTTCACCACGTGGGTTGAGCGGCAGAAGTGTCTGCGGGTGTTCTACCTGCCCAGGTACGCACCCGAGTTGAACGCCGTCGAGTGGGTCTGGTCCTGGCTCAAGCGAGGCATCGTCAACTTCCTGCTCACCAGTATCGACGACCTCGAAGCGCTCGTCCGCAGTCGACTCAAGCAGATCCAGTACCGGCCCGACGCGATCACCGGCTTATTCGCCGACACCGGACTGATCATGAAGCCACCATGATCCATCATGGCGACGCTACACGTTCATCCTGAGTATCCCGCAGCGCAGGCGAGAAAGTGCAAGTCGTTCAGGTCGTGCTTGACCCACTTGTCCCCCGGAGACATCACCGGGCAGCTCTCGTATGCCCTCAGGGCCTGGGAGGCAGGGGCGAGGTCTCGTGCGCTTCGCAGTCCCGCCGGATCCCGGGACGATCTATGTGGGCAGGTGGGGAAGCGAGGGGCAGCTCGCAACACCACCGTCTTGATTGCCTGCGCCTTGCGCCACTGACCCTCGTAGTCGATCACGTCTCCTGCCTGCACGACGGCGGCAAGGCTGGTCGGCGTGGTCACGACTCGTCCTTGACAGGCCGGGCTCCGACCCGCCGGATGCAGGTCAAAACGGATCTGGTCCCATGCCTGACCTGTGGAGACCAGGGCAGGGGAGACACGCAGCCGAGCCGAATCTCAGTTGATCTGGGTCCGCGAAGATACTGCGAGGGCGCACCGAACGGGGATCAGGGCCCTGCTCTCGTATCGCCACCAAGCTCTGGGTGCGCGAGGCGAGACACCGGGGAGGGCTCAGGGACGCAACGCATCGGGAAGAAATTTTCCGGACTCCGGTCACATCGAGGTGAGTTGGTCCGTCAGTGCCGTGAGAACGCCAAACAGGCCGATATGAAGGAGTCCAGTCGTGACCAGTACCCCGATCTCCCGGATGCCGAACCCGACCGAGTTCGTTCCCGAGCTGAACGACATCACCGCCACCCTGTTCCGTGCCACGGGCAACCGATCGGTGCCGCGCACCACGATGAGCCTGGTACACCTGCGGGCCGGACAGATCGTCGGTAACACATACCTGACCATCCTGAACACCGGATTCCTGCGCAAGGCAGGGGTGTCCGAGGAGCGCATCACGGCCGTTTCCTCGTGGCAGGACGCCCCCTACTTCACCGACGCCGAGCGCGCGGCGCTGTCCCTGGTGGAAGCCACCCTCCAGCCTGCCCCGCATGGCCAGGAACGGGTCACCGACGACCTGTACGCGGAAGTGGCCAAACATTACGACAAGAAGGCCCTGGCCACCTTGACCATCGCAATCGGCCAGATCAACTTCTTCATAGCCCTGGCCGTCATCGGCAAGCCCGCACCGGTAGCCTCCCTCGCCGACGAGCAGTGGGACTGACCCGACCCTCCCCTCCGGCCCGGCAGCCCCACCCGAACGAGTGAGCCACCCTGACGGCTCAGGCGGGTATCCGCAGGTGATGGAGGGACACATGCGGTGTTCGCCGCGGCGACCGGTCCGCTGTCACTCCACGAACAGCAGCTCATTCCCGACCTACTGGGCCGACTCGAGCCAGGAACGCTCCTCAGCGCACGTTCGACAGGGACGCGGCGCTGGAGGCGGCCATCCGGCTGTTCTGAGGGCGCGGCTTCGAGGAGACCTCGCTGGGCGAGCTGACGGAGGCCATGGGTATCCGTCCGGGCAGCCTGTACGTGGCCTTCGGCGACAAGACGGCGCTTTTCAAGGAGGCCGTCGACGTGTACGGCCGCTCGCCGGTGGGGTCCTTCCCGGCGCGCGCTGGCCGAGGAGTCGACGGCTCGCGGGGCCGTGTCCCGATCCTGCGCGAGGCGGCGGTGGTCTACTCGGATCCGTCCCACCCGGCGGGCTGCCTGGCGATCAGCGCGGCCACCAACGTCAACGTGCACGACGAGGAGATCGCGAAGTTCCTGCGCGACGTGCGCAACACGGGCGTCGCTGCCATCGAGCAGCGGCTGCGCCGGGCCGAGGAGGAAGGGGAACTGCCGGCCGGGACCGATACGTCGGCTCTGGCGTCCTACTTCGCCACGATCGTGCAGGGATTTTTTTCGCAGCGCGCACGGGACGGGGCCGATACGGACGAGCTGTCCCGAGTGGCCGAGCTGGCACTGGTCGCGTGGCCAAGCGGCGATTGACGGGGGCATCGACAGCGTTCCGCGCCGCCCGGACCCATCGCGGCAGAGCTTCTCCCGCAGGAAGGCGGGCCCGCGTCACAGCTCATGGAGTGGACGCCGAGCCCGCCGCCTTGTCGGTTGTTCGCGGGGATGCCAACCGTCGCTTACGTCACCGCTACTCCGTGGCGTCGAGGTCCGTGGCGACGAGCGCGGCCAGTTCGTCGATCGCGGCATCCGCGCCGTCGCCCTCGGCGGCGAGCACCACGGAGTCGCCGTGCTTGACCGCGAGCGCGAGCACGGACAGAAGGCTGCGTGCGTCGACCGGGCTCTGCCCCTCGCGGGCCACCGTCACCTTGACCGGCTGCTTCGAGGCGGCCCGGACGAAGACGGAAGCAGGGCGGGCGTGCAGCCCGGTACGCGAACCGATGACGACTGTGCGCTGAGGCATTAGTTGATCCTCTTTCTGACTGCTGACTGCTGACTGCTGACTGCTGACTGCTGACTGCTGACTGCTGGTTTGGATCCCTGAAGACGGATGTGGGTTTACATCCGTTTCATGTCCACTGTCCCGGGATGCTACGGGGATCGTGCGGGTGAAGTAAACAGATACGGGCATGAAACAGAAGTGACCGGGCTCCGTGCCGACCGGCATCGGCGTGCGTGGTGGCTGCCCGCTGATCTCGTCCGGGATGACCCTGGCGGTCTACGCGCCGGGAGGCGCCGCACGGATCGGGGAAGGGGCTTTGGATGCGTCTGGTACCCGAGCGGCTGGAGAAGCTGCTGAGCCGCGTCCCGAGGGGCCGTCGGCTCGTCCGGTCCGTCCTGTGTCCCTGATGGGGCCCACTCCCGGCGGGCGCCCGGGGAGGTGATCGCCGGATTCAGCGGCAGTGGGGCGGGCTGCGGGGGAGGGAAAGGGGACGTCTCGGCCGCAGTCGACGCCGGTGTACCCGGTCGAGTTCTGGTCTAGGCACCGCAGGAAGCGGCAGCGCGGAGGGCTCGGGAAAGGTGTCCAGGCCCCGGTCGACGGTCATGTATCCGGTGAATGGCCGCGGCCCCGGCTGACGCCGACCGTCTCGTGCCCGATCCCGTGGGACCGGGGAGCGAGAGCACCCGCAACAGTGAGCGGGGTCCGGCACGCAAGTCGTTCCGCGAGAGCGTTCCCAACTGCGCAGATAACAGTGGGTGATTGATCGAGGTGCAGGGGGTGGCGGGGCCTGTTTCGCTGATGTGGCCCGCTCTTCCTCGTCCCCTAAGGAGTGATCATGAGCGCTGCAGGCGAGTCAGGCCGTGCCCGGCAGATCCGTGCCAAGGCTCAGGACCTGGAACAGGCCGCGGAACGTGCTACTGACCCGCAGGAGCGTCAGCGCCTGAAGGACAAGGCACGCCACCTCAAGGAGCAGAGCGAGCAGGCCGGCGGTACGGGTAAGCCGGACATCCACCCGATGTAGTCCCGGCAGTTCCGAGTACAGACGCCGGCTGGTGGCCGGCCTCCGTGGCGTTGTGGCACGCGAGAGGCCCCCGGCCGGTCACCGCTGTCTGCGCTCGGTTGCCCGCGGACCCGGCAGGCACGCCGCGGTGGCACCTCTGGCGCATTCGGTGAAACCGGCCCGACCGCCGCGATCCACCGTCCGGCGATGTTGATGTGAGCCGTGGAGGTCGGACCCTCCGGTTGCAGTCCGGGCCATGTGGTGATGCCTAGTGGTCAGGCGGATGCAGGGGGTTTCGCTGTCAGTTCGAACCATACGGTCTTGCCGGTGGCCGTGCGGGTGCCGCCCCAGGCGTCGGCGAGCATGTCGAGCAGTTCCATGCCGCGTCCGTCTTCCGCGTCGGCGTCGACGGTGCGGCGTATGGGACCGGCCGAATTGGTGTCCTCGACCTCACATCGCAGGCGGTCGCTGCGTATTTGCAGGTTGAGTCGCAGTGGGCCGCGCGTGTGCCGCAGGGCGTTGGTGACAAGTTCGCTGACCAGGAGTTCGGCGGTGTCGGCCGTCTCCGTTTGATTCCAGTCGCTCAGTTGCGTGGTTACCAATCGCCGGGCCTGGCGGACCGAGGTCAGTTCCCGTTTCAGGGGCCAGGAAGCATCCCAGAGGGTAGGGCGGGCACGGGGCGCGTCGAGCGGTCGCAGGGGTTGCAGGGTGCGCGACCACAGGGCCCACTGCCGAGTGAGCCACGAGGTGGGAGCGCCCTGCGGGGGCCTCTTCTGCCCCCCGCTGCGGTCTGCTGCGGCGTTCGGTGTCCACTGCCCATCCCGGCGACGGCACGGCCAGGCGAAACGTCCCCTTCGAGGGACCTCGGCGATGCCGAGGGCTGGCGAGGCCATGGGAATCATTCCTTTCTGGACCGCTGGCGGGCAAGGGGCCGCGCGCCCGGGCGGTGTAGGCACGTGTTGAGCAGGCCCGGCATCACGTTTCGGGCTCGGTATACATGTAGCAATCGCTACACATCAAATATACACGTAGCGGATGCTACGGTAAAGACCGTAGCAAAATGGACTAAGTGGGCACGGGGCTGGTAGCCCCGTGTGACTGCAGCAGGGAGCCCTCATGCCGCGCTCGCCCGATCCGGCCAAACGGCGTGAACTACTGGACCAGGTCCGCCAGTACGTCATCCGCAACGGCCTGGTCGACCTGTCGCTGCGGCCACTGGCCCGGGCCTTGGGCACCAGCGACCGCATGCTGCTGTACTACTTCGGCACCAAGGAACGCATGATCGCCGATGCGCTCGCCCTGGACGAGAGCCGGCCGCTTCTGCGCGCCCCCGACCTGCTCGAAACCCTCGGTCGGCCCACAGACCCGGCGGGGCTGCGCCGCTTCATGGAGGAAGTGTGGCGCCTGTTCAGCGCCACCGACCGGCGCGCCCTGATCCCCCTCTCCCTTGAAGTGATGGCCGCCAGCCTGCTCCACCCCGACCGGTACCAGCCACTCATGCACGACGTGATCACGGGGTGGACGCGCCTGCTGACCTCCGTGTTCGGTGACCTGGGCATGACCGAGGCCCGGGCCCGCACAGAGGCCACGCTCCTGGTGGACGCGGCCTTCGGCCTGGTCGTCGCACCCCAGGCCGACGGCGAGTGGGACCGAGCCGACGCAGCCTTCCGCGCCCTCCTCGACCGCCTCGAACCCGGCTGGCAAGCCACCTGATCAGTGCCTTTGAGTTCCGGCCCGGCTCGGGCCGCCCCGGGCACCGAACGCTTGGCCGGCCGGCCGGCCCGCCGCTGCTTGTCCCGCCGGTCAACCGCGGCCGCAGAGCGAGGGGCACGGCCACGTAGGACCTCTCGGCGGGTGCGGCGCAGATCAGGGGGAGTGTCTGATCAACGGCGGATCTGCTGATCAGGGGCAGACGCCAGGTGAGGGGGACGACGATCGGGCACGCGTCCGTCGAGGAACGCGCGAGCGCTGCCCGGCGGCGGCCCGGCGCCGCCCCGCAGGGCACTCTGGTTTACGGCTGCTGCTTCGTGCGGGTGGCTGAGGCTTGTTGGGCGTCCGTACAGAGATCGTGGAGACCACCACGATGGGGCCCGTCCGCGCTTGGGGCAGTCGCTCATGCACCTGTGCCACGCCCCGGCTGGTGGCACGGATCCACAACGCTTAAGTCCCGCACGGGCAACTTCGCGCAGGGCGGTACCGGCAGCTACATGATCGCCGTGTCGAACGCCGCGTCCGCGAGTCCGACCAGCGGCACTGTCACTGCCACCGACACCCTGCCCACCGGGGTGATGCCGGCGAGCGTGTCCGGCACCGGCTGGACCTGCAACACCGCGGGGCAGACCATTACCTGCGAGCGCGAGGACGCCCTCGCCGCAGGCGACAGCTACCCGCCGATCACGGTCACGGTCAACATCACTGCCACTGCGCCGTGCACGTTCAGCGACACCGCCACGGTCTCCGGCGGCGGCAGCGCTCCGGCATCCGACAACGACCCGACCATCGTGACCGGCGGAATCTGCAATGGCGGTGGCGGTGGCGGATCGATCCTGCCGATCAACCTCAGCGGTGTCATCCTGATGTTCAACAACATCAGCATCAACCACAACATCGACGGCCCCGGTGCGAGCAACAACAGCCGTCAGAACTTCGAGCTGAACGCGCCCTGAGCCTGCGGCTTCCGCCCAGCGTTTCCGTTGGAGTGGCTGGCAGATGCCCCCGTGGTGCCCCCAATCCCCGGACCGGGGGCATCTGTTCGTTGCCGGCAACGCAGCCGGAGTCCTGGCGCCGTGGGCCCGCGGCCCCGCCCTCGCCCCGTCGCGGGCCTACGGCCCCCTTTCCGCCCGCCGGAAGCGGCGCACGCCCTCGGCAGCGCTCGGCTCTCTCATGGAGGCGTCGCGGACGTACGGCGGGGAACTGCAGGTCGGGATCTCGTGTTCCTCGGGGCATGCGCTGGACCTGGTGATCCAGGAGACCGGCATCGATGACCCCGAAGACCGCGAGCTGCTTAAGCGCCATCCGCTGCGCGATTGATCCCCAAGGCCGTGCCCGGCGGCGGGAGCCCGCCACGCGGCGTCGATGACCAGGCTTCGTCAGTGCCCGGCGGCGGGCTTCTGCTCCCGGGCACGCACCGGAGCGAGGCACTCGACACACAGCGGGTTGGGGCATGCCCCAAATACGCCAGAAACCCGCCACGGGATGATCTTGGAGGGCTCGCGCTGGCTACTCAGCGCTGATGGTCAGCCACGAGTGTGTTGAGGCGGTTCCCGTACTCGCGGCGGGCCTTGCGCGGGGCCGGGATCGCCGAGGTCCCCGGGGTGCCGTCGAGGCTCTGGCAGTGGGCGAGGAGTTGGCGGTGGACTGCGGGGGTGGCACTGACGCGCGCGCCCCAGGTCGTCGTTTGCCACGCGGTCACGGTGACCTTGGGGCGAGTGTTTTCGACAGGGTGTTTCGGAGCCACTCGGGCAGCGAGATCGGGAGCCGCTGTTTGGACACCGGAATTGAGAGCCACGTCTCCTGACCTGGTGTGGCATGCTGCCGTTGGCGTAATCGGCTCGTTGGGCCGGTTGGCCGCGTCAGGCTGTGCGGATTGACAGTCGTATCAGGAGCCCGTGTGTACCGATCACGTGATTGGGTCGTCGAGCGGATCCGTCAAAGGCGGGTGCGGCTGTGACGGCAGGGGAGTCGCAGCCCGAAAAGGGTGAGGTGGACCGGTCGGAAGGATTCGGTGAGCGGCTGCTGGGGGTGCTGCTGGAGCGGGCCCACGAGATGCCACCGCATCTGATCGCCCCGCTGATCGTGGAAGTGGTGGGCCGGGTCGGGGGCCGTGACGTCTCGGTCCTCCTGCAGGACTACGAACAGCTGATGCTGGTGCCGCTGCCGGGCAGGCGGCTGACCGTCGGTGAGCGCGCGCCGATCGATGGCTCCCCCGCCGGCACGGCTTTCCGGAGCGGGGCCCCCGTTGAGGTGCCGCAGGCAGACGGTGTGCGGATGTACCTGCCGTTGCTGGACGGCAGCGACCAGGTGGGGGTGCTGGCGCTCACCCTGGACACCGTCGGCGACGACGACCGGCGGCTGCTGCATCGACTGGCTGACCTGGCCGCCCACATGCTGGTCACCAAGAACAGCTACACCGACCAGTTCACCCAGACCCGACGGCGCGAGCCGATGAGCGTGGCCGCGGAGATCCAGTGGTCCCTCCTGCCCCCGCTGTCGATGTCCACCCCGCAGGTCGCGGTGGCCGGCATCCTCGAACCCGCCTACGAGGTCGCCGGCGACAGCTTCGACTACTCCCTCAACGGCGACATCCTGCACGTCGCCACGGTCGACGCGATGGGCCACGGCCTGGACGCCGCCACCATGGCGACCGTCGCCATCGGCGCCTACCGGCACGCCCGACGCACCGAGGTCGGGCTGTCCGGGATCTACGCGTTCATGGACCGGGCCATCGCCGGGCAGTTCGGGCCCGAGCACTTCGTCACCGCACAGATGATGCGCCTGAACGTCGCCACAGGCCACCTGCAATGGGTCAACGCCGGCCACCCCGCGCCGCTGCTGATTCGCAACCAACAGGTCGTCCGGCAACTGCACAGCCCCACCACCTTGCCGGTCGGCTTCGGCGGCGACGAGCCCCAGCTCAGCGAGCGGACGCTCCAGGTCGGCGACCGGGTGCTGTGCTTCACCGACGGCCTGATCGAGGAGCACGATGCCCGCGGCGGGCAGTTCGGCGAGGAGCAACTCATCGCCTGCGTCAACCGCATCGAGCACGCCGAGGAAGGGGTTCGGGCGGTCGTGCGCTCCCTCTCCCACACTCTGATCCAGGAGCGGGGCGGGATCACCAGCGACGACGCGACCCTCTTCCTGATCGAGTGGCGCGGGGGCACCGCCGACCACCTTGCCACCCTGGAATGAGCCGATACCGCCCGACTGGTGGTGCGGCCGTTGGCGGTGAGACCTGGCATGTCACGCGAGAAAACCGCGAGGGATCTATCGTCAAGGTATGAGCGTGTTCATCAAGCTGGTGGAGAACCGGCCCCCCAAGGAATACGCGGCGCTGGCAGCTGCAGATATCTCCTACGACGACATCACCGAGGGTGAGTCGCCCGCCACGTACGAGTACGACCTCCTTCCGAGCGGCGCATTGCGGATCCTCAGGATGACCAAAGGCGAAGCCGCTGTCGTCGAATCGATCTACGCTCCCGGACTCTGGTTCCGTGTCCAGGGGCAATGCCGCGGTAACGCGGAATAGCAAGCACTCTGCCGGCGGCCGGGCGCGTGCCGGCTGCTGAGCCCGGTCGTCGGTGCTTGAGGTCCGAGCAGAATGTGCTAACGCTTCGCGACAGACTTCAAAATCACGTCGGAAACTCCCTGCAGGTGTACCGTGAATTGTGGGTTGCGCACTCTCACGTGTTGCGCCTGAAAGGACGGCCCCGGCGGTTTCACCGGGGCCGTTTCGAGGTTCACGCTGAGCGTGCCGGCGCGGTCACACGGGCGCCATGGCCGCCCTCGGAGTCCCAGACCGCTTCTCGGACCTGGTCGGCTTCTGTCACGATCCGTTGGAATTCGGCCCTTTCCAGCAGATCACTCGCTGTGTGGCTGCGCAGCGGACCGGTAGCCGCGGTCATCAGCCAGGCGGCGATGGCCGGATCCGTCTGCGGCGGAATCACCAGCAAGTCCCAGCGGCCGACGGTGTAGGAGAGCAGCAACAGCTTGTGGGGGTCTTGCTCGGCCTTGAACCAGCCGACGCTCACCACGTGCCCATCAACGGGCACCTTCCGTGGGATGACCGGCCATAGGGTCGGGTTCACCGTGACATGAGTGATGCGTCCCCAAAGGGGGTCCAGCGCCGCTGTCAGCGCAGGAAGTTCCGCCGCCAGGTCGCGGGAGCGGGGCCACCAGGCACCGTCCAGAAGAGCACCAGTGGTGTCCGTTGAGGCGAGCGCGAGACGCAGCGGCGGCGGCAGCGAAAAGGTCCGCTCCTCGACCGCCGACGTATACAGAATGGTCGCGGTCATGACGCGAACCTGTCCCCGGGCCGGTGTACACCGGCCCGGTGTTGTGAATCGCCGAGAACGACAGAAGCTTAGAAACTCTTATGCGAAATATCCTCGGTAATTCCAGGGTACTCTCGGATACAGCCCGCCGGACGGTTTCGGGGCGACGGATATCAGGACGTTTTGACGGGACTTCGAATTGGGCGGTGCACTCGGCTGGAGGTGCTGACCTGTCGTCACGATGGTGAGAGTCGTGGTGGTTGTCAGCGTCCGATTGCAAAGCACCCGTGGCCATACCTGATCATTTCTGTTCTCGGCGCAGAACGGCCGTTCCTGGACCGGCTGGCACCACCACGTCACCCTGGTCACCGCCGCCCACGCGTTCCTCACCGAGCAGCGACTGGCCCCAAAAGCCGATACAGCGGACTCACCCTCTACCAGACCCTCGGCGCCATCCAAGACCTGCTGAACTGCTGGACCGGGACCTGCACCACCTGCCACCGTCCCCTGCCCAGAACATCCGTCACCAGCCAGAACCCAAGAGCCAGAGCAACTTAACGGAGTCCTACTAGACACAAACGGAGAGCAGCCGATCAACACTCACCGGGCTGCTTAACCAGAACTGCAACCATGCCCCACACCTCCCTGACCTCGCCTGCCGAGTAACTCAAACAGTCACTAAACTTGGTCTTTAACGTCCGTCGTCGAATGACGGGTCGAACTTGATCACTCGGTTCGGTAACTGGCGTACGCGGAAGCGGCCTTCGGCTGAACATGTGCTCCGCCCAAGGAACACACACGTCCAGCACGAAGGCCGTGAGAATGAGTCTGCTGCATCACGACGCCCGGTCGGAGGCATTGGCCCAACTGTCATGCTTCCGGGGCGAGTTCTACTCCTGCCTGACCGCCCGTTCGGACGCGTTGTTCGAGCTGGCTGATGCCGTTCTGTGCGGCGACGGGCCGGTGAGGTCACTGGCCGAGCTGTCGCTGGTCGGCGAACACCGCCGCGGACATGGAGGGCTTTACGCGGCGGTGGCCCGTGGACGCATCGATGCCGGCCGACTGCGGCGGGCACTGGCCGAAGTGCCACTGCCGCGGGCTGCTGACGGCCGGCTGGTCCTGGCCATCGATGTCACCTGCTGGCTGCGGCCCCCAAGCTCCTGGCGGAGCGCCGCGAACTTGGTCAGTGCGTAGGTGAGGGATTCGACGTCGCGGTGAATCGGCGTGTAGACCAACTCGTCTTCTCCGTCGCCCAGCGCGTAGATCATCCCGGTGTCCGGGGCGAGCGCGAGAGTGGTGTCGGCGAAGAGGCCCAGCACGAGCCAGTCGTGGCACTCCTTGGGGACTGTGCCCCGATTGCTGTACCACTGGGCGACGTTGATGGAGTCGGTTGCGCTGAGGCTGGCCTTGGACATGAACCACTCGGTGTCAGGAAGCCCGACGCTGCTCAAGAGGAGCGCGGTTCGGTCGTTCATCCGGCTGTGCATTGCGTTACAGCGGGGGAAGAAGACGACACCTGACAAGCCGAACACGGTGCGTACCTCGTCCGGTGTCACGGCGAAGTTCATGCTAAGCCTTTGCGTTGCTGGGCGATGGCGTGTGATCCATAGTGCCTCTGTGCTCGACCTCAGGCCGCTACCTCACCGACCGCCCGTCTCCAACTCCACCGACCACGCCACCCCCCGGGGCCGTCGGGAACGGACCATCCCCGCAGACGCAGGGGCGACTTGGAGCCGTCGATCGCACGGATCGAGAACTCCGGACCATCCCTGCGAGCCCGCGGGGACATGCCCACCGGTCAGACGTCCTCGACTCCCAGCATCTGTACGGCCTTGCGGGCCTGGTAGAAGTCCTCGTCGGACACCTGCGGGTCGTCCTCCGTGTCGTGGAGCCAGTCCGCCAGGTCCGCGACGGACCACGTCTCGAACTCCTCGGGCACGTCGAGGGTGGTCGTCCTGCGCAGGTGCGTGGCGACAGCAGCGTCCCGGACGCTACGCGTGCTCACCTCGGTCATGTTCCGCACCGCCTTTAGGTGTCATCGGGGATCGGACAGGCGACCTTGCCAGACAAAATCCGTACTGTCCAAAACGGCTGCGCGAGGCTGAAACGGGCCTGGCAGGCATACGACCAGCCTGGCTACTCCCCGCTGTACGGGTCCTTCGAGACCGACCAGGACCCGGGCGCCAGGGCTGCGGATACACCGATCCGGGCGATCGCCCGGCATCTGGGCATCTCGAAGAACACGGTGAAGCGGGCACCGGCCAGTGACCGGCCGCCGAAGTACGAGCGGCCGGCCAGGGCTCGGCGGTCGACGCGGTCGAGGTGCAGATCCGTGAGCTGCTGCGGGAGACCCCGACGATGCCCGCCACGGTGATCGCGGAGCGGATCGGGTGGGAACGCGGGCTGACGGTCCTCAGGGAACGAGTGCGAGAACTGCGTCCCGCCTACGTTCCGGTCGATCCGGTCTCGCGCACGAGCTATCAGCCGGGCGAGCTGGCCCAGTGCGACCTGTGGTTTCCCGAGGCGGACATCCCGCTCGGCTAACTGGCTCTAACAAAAGCTGTTGATCATGTGACTGTTGGCCAACGAGTCCTTCGGCGGCTGGACCAAGACCTTCACCGACCCCCGCCTCTGCGCGGCCATCGTCGACCGCCTCACCTTCAACGGCACCATCATCGAAACCGGCACCGACTCCTACCGCCTCGCCAGTACGCGTGCACGAGCCGAGGAGCGCCAAGGCCGGCTGAGCTCAGGGCGACCACACATACGGCGTCGTCGTGGTGACCGCGTGCAGTCCAAGGCGGGTGAGGATCGGGGCGCTGTCAGCTGAGGCGTCGACGTAGACGTAGGGCACATCGCGGACGGCAGCGAGTTGGGCTCGGTGGGCGACCATGGCCCGGTAGATTCCCTGTCCGCGCCATTCCTTGAGCGTTGAGCCACCCCAGAGGCCGCCGAAGTCGACGCCGTCCTTGAACACCAGCCAGGCTGCGCAGACGACTTCGGTGCGTGCCTCGGCGACGAGGACGATGGTGTTCTCCGGGGCGTTCTCGATCCGTGCGGCCAGGTCGCCGGCGAGCCAACTCCAGTCCTCGCCCCAGACAGTGCTCTCCATAGCGGCGATGCGCTGAAGGTCTGATCTGGCGGTGACACGGCGGAGGGTCACGCCGTCGGGAAGGACGGGGTCTGCGGCAAGGTCGGTGGACTGCCCGATGAGCACGGTCTCGCTGTCCTCGGCGACGAACCCGGCCGCCGTGAGTCGGTCGGTGAGGTCGGCAGGGAGATCGTGAGCGCGAGTCTTCCATTCGACCGCCTCACCACGGGCAGCATAGAAGTCACGCTGCCGCGCTATGAGCGTGTCGAGTTCTGCCCCGCGCACGCCGAGGTCGCGTGGGCCCGTGACGAAGCCACGGTGCCACCCGACGACACGGGTCAACAGGCCGTCCTTTTCGATACGAGCGCTGCCGCCAGGCGGGGTGACACCACGGAGTTGGGCGTCGTACGCGGTGCGGAGTTCGTTGATCAGAGTGTCCTTCACCCGAACACCGTATGGACCGGGTCAAGTGATTAAACGCCGGTCGAAACCGCGCGAACATCAGGGCTGCACTCTCTTACTGCCGCTACCTGCCTCGCCGGCCAGCCTGCGGGCGGCTGGCCGGCCCCACGTTCACATCCACACAGTGCCGTCATTTCTCATCCACATTCCAGAGCCGGTTGATCACCAACTGCCTCCGGAAACCGTCGACAAATGCTGTCCTTGGAGATCAACGAAGCCAGCCGCCGATGTGGGCGGAGCACGACGGAGTGGCGGGGAAGTGACCGCTGTCGAGCTGGACGGTCGGGACACCCCGGCCATGCTGCTCAGCGAGAACGAAGTCAGCCGTCGGGTCGTCGTCCGTGACGACCGCGACCGATGTAGGACACAGTTGGAGCGGCTGCCGCTATCGGGGGATGCGGCGCGGCCGCACCCCGCTCAGCGTCGGAGTGACCGGCCGCAGCAGCCCGTCCCGCCCGAACTCGGCCCGGTCGATCGTGGTTTCGCGGTGCGTGCCGTCCCCGCCGGGGATCGCGAACCGGTGGTAGGCGATGTACCAGTCATCGGTGCCGGGCACCCGGAGCAGGGAGTTGTGCCCGGTGCCGAGGATGCCCTGCGACGGGTCCTTCTTCAGGACGACACCGCGGGAGGTGAACGGTCCGTACGGTGAGTCTGAAGTGGCGTATCCGACGCGGTAGTTCGTACTGCCGGTGTCGTCGATGGAGTACATCAGGTGGTAGACGCCCTTGCGTCGCACGACGAACAAGCCCTCCCTGAAGTCGTCAAGCCCTTGGATCTGCCGGGCCTTTGACGCTTCGTACGACACCATGTCCTCACCCAGCGGCACCACCCACGCCGAGCCGTTGCCCCAGTACAGGTACGCCTGCCCGTCGTCGTCCGTGAACACGGCCGGGTCGATGGCCTGCCCGCTGCCGTTTGGGTTGGCCGCGATCAGCACCTTGCCGCTGTCGGTGAACGGCCCGGTGGGGGAGTCGGCGGTCGCGACGCCGATCTTCGCCTCGGCGCAGTAGTAGAAGAAGTACTTTCCGTCGCGCTCGGCGATCGTCGGCGCCCAGGCCCGCGACTCGGCCCAGCTCACGTCCTTGCCGAGGTCGAGGATGACACCCCGGTCGGTCCAGTCGACGAGGTTTTTCGACGACCAGACGCTGAACTTCGTACCGCTCCAGCCGTCGAACCCGTCTGTGGTCGTGTAGAGGTAGTATGTCCCGCCGAAGGCCACGATGTTGGGGTCGGCGTGCAACCCCGGCAGCACGGGCGTGTTCATCTCCACGGCCGACACCTTCCACGTGCGCCGCGCGCCGTCCGCCGCCGTGACGGTGTACGTCACCGGCTCGCGCAGATCCGTCTTCTTCCCGTTCGCCGGGCTGATCCGGGCGCCAGGCGCGAGGGTGAACTCCGGGCGCAGGCGCCGGAGATCGGTCCCCGGCTTCACCGGCAGGACGACGGTGCCGCCGTCGCCTTCGATCACGGCGGGCACCTTCAGTGGCGCCAGTTCGACGTCCCGGATGCGGGTCGCGTTGGACGGCAGGGCTGCGATCTCGTCGGCGGACAGGGCCCGGTTGTAGAGCCGCACCTCGCGCAGGCGGCCCTTCAGGGTGTGGTCGGAGGTGTACTGGGACCGGCCCAGGTAGTTGGCCGTGGTGCGGCCGCCGCCGATGTCGGAGGGCTGGATACTGACGGCGGTGTTGCGGGCGACGACTCTGCCGTCGAGGTAGAGGAGGGCGGTGTCGCCGTCAACGGTGTACGTGACGTTCGCCCAACGCCCGTGCCCAAGACCACTGTTGGCCTTCGCCTCCTGCTCCTTGCTCCAGTTGCCGTCGGAGAGAGCGGCACGGAAGCCGTTGTCGGCGCTGCCGCCGGTCGCGAACAAGTACCCGTTCCCGTTCCCGTCGGACCCGGTGTTCCCGAACCCGTAGAGGAAGTACGGCGTCTTCTGATCGGCGTCCACCCAGACATCGGTGGCCACGGTCACCGAGTCCACCCCGGAGAGCAGGTTGTCGGGCAGCTTCACGTGCCCGCTCGCCCCGCCGAGTACCAGCGCGCCGTCCGCCCAGCTCGTGTCGCCGCTGACGGTGCCGTGGTACTTGTGCCCGGAGGTGTCGTCGGCGCTGCCGTCCAGAGGCCAGTGCGCGACGAGTCCGTCCTTGTCGGCGAGCACGGGGGCGACGCCCCACTTCTTCTCGATCCGGCCGAACTCCTCGGCGGTGACCGGGAGTACGGTGCCGTGGCGCGGCGCCGACGGCAGCCGGTACTCGGCAGGCTTGGTCCAGGTCCCTCCCGCGAGATCGGTGCTCTCGAAGGGCATGTAGCCGGTGGCGGTGTAGTCGTCGATGAACAGGTACCACTTGTCCTCGGTGTTCGACTTGAAGACCAACGGCCCCTCGCCCTGCGCCATGGTGCCCATGCCGATGCCCTCGGAGACAGTCGTCCACGAGGTCGAGAGCAGATGGGTGGACTTCTCCTCCAGGATGAACTTCCCGTACGGCGACTGCGAAGCCGACCGCTCGTCCTTCGTGAACCGGTAGTACGTCCCGTCGTGCGCGATGACGGTCGAGTCGATGACCGAGTATCCGGGGTCGTTCCACACCTTCGCCTCGCTGAACGTGACGAAGTCCTTGGTCGTCGCGTACAGCATCCGGTTGTAGGTGTCCCCGGTGTGGCCGGGGTCGTTGGCGGCGTACAGCTTCGACGCCCAGAAGACGACGTACGCGCCGAGATCCTCGCTCCAGCACGCCTCCGGAGCCCACGTGTTGCCGGCCGTCTCGGGCGACACCCGCACGGACCGCGGCTCGGACCAGCTCACGAGGTCGGCGGACTCCCACACGATGATGGATCGGCTGCCGTGCCGCTGGACCTCGTCCCAGCTCGCCCCGCCGTAGATCTTCAGGTCGGTGGCGATGAGGAAGAACTTGTCCCCTTCGGGCGACCGGATGACGAAGGGGTCGCGCACGCCCTTGTCGCCGAGCGTGGAGGTCAGCACGGGCTGCCCGCCGTTCAGCTCCCGCCAGTGCAACGGGTCGTTGCCCTTGCTGAGCGCGAGGTGGATCTGCTCACCGTCGGCGGTGCCCTCCCCGGTGAAATAGACGAACAGATAGCCCTCGTAGGCGGCGCTCTTACCGCTCTTGGTGAGGGTGCTTGCACGGGCTGGAGAGGCGAGGGCGGTGGCCCCCAGAGTGAGGGCTCCGGCGACGAGGACATGGCGGCGGGACATTCCGTTACGGGGCGACATGCGGGCCAGTGAAGAAGTCCGGGCCGGACCCGGTCAAGATCCTGGACACAGATTGGTCCGAAAAACCGAATGCCGTTCGGAGTCTCGAACGACAAAATAGGGTGAGGGTGGATGAACGGGCTTGCCGCGGGCTCATCGGGGGATCCGGTGCGGCCGCTCCGGTGTGGCCGGGGATCACGCCAACTCGCCCCCGCCAGAAATGAAGCCCCCGCGACCGCCGAAGGGGTCGCCCCGCTGGCCAAACCTGTCGCCCGACCCTGCAGCTGCCGTATTCGCCCCTCACCAGGGCTGAGAGACTCTGCATCGTTGACTCGCGCGGACATCGGCTACGCTCGCGCGCTGCCCTTCGACGGTGGTCGCCCCGTACTTTCCCTCACCACGAGCTGCGTCGGCACCAGCGTGGTGCCCTGTTCCACCTCGTTCTCCCGCACCTGGCGCAGCGCGCTCTGAACGCAGCGTCGGCCGACGTCGGCGAAGTCCTGATGGACCGTGGTGAGCGGGGGCTGGAACGAGCCCGAGTCGGGGATGTCGTCGAAACCGATGACCGAGACGTCCTGCGGGACCTTACGGCCGCGCTCGGCCAGCGCCCGCAGCAGCCCGAGCGCCATCTGGTCGTTCGCCGCGAACACCGCGGTGCAGTCGGCCTGTTCGGCCAGGCGCAGGCCCGCACGGTAGCCCGACTCGGCCGACCAGTTGCCCCGTACAAGCGGCGGGACGGCGCGGCCCGCGGCTTCAAGTGCCGTGCGCCAGGCGTCCGTTCGGCGCTGGGCGGCGTACGAGTCAGAGGGTCCTGCCAGGTGCCAGACCGTGCGGTGACCGAGGTCGAGGAGGTGGCGCACCGCGTCGCGGGTGCCGCCCGCCTGGTCCGTGTCCACCACCGCGTAGCGGTCGCCGGCGTCCGAGTCCGCGACCACCACCTTCACGTGCGGCGGCAGCGAAAGCCTCGCCGAGTCGAGAAGGTGGACCTCCATGATGACGATGACCGCGTCCACAGCCAGCTCACCCAGGCGTGAGAACGCACCGCGCACCTCGTCCTGCGTGGGCACCGCGACCGGGAGCAGCGTGACCGCATAGCCCTCCTGTGCGGCCGAGGTGGCGATGGCCTCCAGCGTGCGCATGTTGCCCGTCGTCGACAGCGTGAACGTGATCACGCCGATCGTGTGGAAGTCGCCCCGCTTCAGCGCCCGCGCCGCGCTGTTGGGCCGGTAGCCCAGTTCCTTCATCGCGGCGAGCACCCGCTCGCGCGTCTCCTCGTTGACGCCGGGGAAGCCGTTCGAGACGCGGGAGACCGTCTGGGACGAGACGCCCGCGACCCGGGCGACGTCGGCCATCGACGCGTTCTGTGTACGGCGCCTGCCGCGCTGCGGGGCGCTCTCCTTGGTTGTCACCGTGTCCCTCACCGACCCTTGACCGTCGTCCTCGGGGCAGTGTAGACATGCCGCCACCGATTGTTTACGTAAACATAACAGCCGCGGGCCCTTCGCGCCCAAGAGTGTTTACGCAAACATCGAGGCCTGTGACGCACGGACGAGTGAGGGACGCGAGATGACCACGCTGCAATCGCCGGTCGCCGTGAGGCGGCGCCGCTCGTGGACGGGATGGGGGTTCATCGGCCCCTTCGCCCTCGTCTTCGCCCTGGTCTTCCTGGCGCCGCTCGCCTACTCGGTCTACCTGAGCCTGTTCCGCACCCAACTCATCGGCGGCACCACTTTCGTGGGCCTGGACAACTATCAACAGGCCTTGCAGGACAGCCAGTTCTGGGAGGGAGTCCTTCGCGTCGGCCTGTTCCTGCTGATCCAGGTGCCGATCATGCTGGGCATCGCCCTGCTCGTCGCCCTCGCGATCGACAGCGGCCGCCTCTACGGCAAGGACTTCTTCCGGATCACCGTCTTCCTGCCCTACGCGGTCCCCGCCGTCGTCGCCACCCTCATGTGGGGCTTCATGTACGGCACGCGCTACGGGCTGGTCGGCGACCTCAACGATGCGTTCGGCACCACACTGCCCAACCCGCTCTCCGCCGACCTGGTCCTCGCCTCCCTCGGCAACATCGTGACCTGGGAGTTCGTCGGCTACAACATGCTGATCTTCTTCGCCGCGCTGCGCGTCGTACCGCACTCCCTGTACGAGGCGGCCGAGATCGACGGCGCCGGGCAGTGGCGCGTCATCACCGCCATCAAGCTCCCGGCGATCCGCGGCGCCCTCGTCATCGCCACGATCTTCTCGATCATCGGCAGCTTCCAGCTCTTCAACGAGCCCGCCATCCTCCAGAAGCTCGCGCCGAACGCGATCACCACCGACTACACCCCGAACTACTACACGTACTCGCTGTCCTTCGCCGGCCAGCAGCAGAACTACTCCGCGACGGTCGCCATCGTCATGGGCGTGATCACGATGATCGTCGCCTACGTGGTCCAGCTGCGCGGCATGCGCAAGGGAGCGTGAGCGCGATGACCACGACCACAGGACCCGTACGGTCGACCACTCCGGTCAAGTCCTCGGCCCTGCACCTGCGTTCACCGCGCCGCCGGACATCGGGGCGCCCACGGCGCAGCGTCCCGCTGACCGTGCTCACCGGAGTCGTCCTCGTCTACAGCCTGCTGCCGCTGGTCTGGCTCCTGATCAGCGCCACCAAGTCCCAGCAGGGCCTGGCCCGTTCGTTCGGCCTCTGGTTCGACTCGGACTTCGACCTCTGGCACAACATCGCCGAGACCTTCACCTACCAGGACGGCGTCTTCGGACGCTGGCTCCTCAACACCCTCCTGTACGTGGTGGTGGGCGCCGGCGGCGCCACCTTCCTCGCGGTCCTCGGCGGCTACGCGCTCGCCAAGTTCGCCTTCCCGGGCAAGCGTGCCGTGTTCGCCGTCGTCATCGGGGCGGTCGCGGTACCGGGCACGGCGCTCGCCGTCCCCACGTTCCTGATGTTCAGCAAGATGGGGCTCACCGACACCCCGTGGGCCGTCATCATCCCGTCGCTGATCTCACCGTTCGGCCTGTATCTGATGTGGGTCTTCGCCACGGAGGCGATTCCCACCGAGCTGATGGAGGCCGCCCGCATCGACGGCGCGAGCGAGCTGCGCACTTTCTTCCAGGTCGCCCTGCCGTTGCTCGCGCCCGGCACCGTCACCGTCCTGCTCTTCACCACGGTCGCGACCTGGAACAACTACTTCCTGCCGTTGATCATGCTGAAGGACCCCGACTGGTACCCGCTCACCCTCGGCCTCGACTCCTGGAACAAACAGGCACAGACGGCCGGCGGCGAGGCCATACCCCATCTGGTGCTCACCGGCTCCCTGCTCACCATCGTGCCGCTGATCGCCGCCTTCCTGCTGCTCCAGAAGTACTGGCAGTCCGGACTCTCCGCCGGAAGCGTCAAGGAATAGCACCAGTCAGGAGCGGCATATCAGTGGCGCTCCCCGTCCTCTCTTTCGTCCACCCTCCCTGTTGAACCACGACGAAGTGGAAGAACCGTCATGTCCAAGTACTCCCGCAGCCTGCTGCGCGGCATGGGAATCGTCGCTGTACTCGCCCTCGGGGCGACCGCCTGCGGCGGATCCGACGACAGCTCCGGACAGAAGCAGGTAAGCGCGTCCGACATACAGTCCACGTTGAAGAAGGGCGGCACCGTCACGGTGTGGGCATGGGAGCCCACGTTGAAGCAGGTCGCCACCGACTTCGAGAAGAAGTACCCGAAGGTCGACGTCAAGCTGGTCAACGCCGGCACCGGCAACGATCAGTACAAGGCGCTGTCCAACGCGATCTCGGCGAAGAAGGGCGTCCCGGACGTCGCGCAGATCGAGTACTACGCGCTCGGCCAGTACGCGCTGACGAAGCAGATCACGGACCTCAAGGCGTACGGCGCCGAGAAGCTGGCGGACTCGTACTCGCCGGGCCCGTGGAACTCGGTGAAGTCCGGTGACGGCGTGTACGGACTGCCCATGGACTCCGGCCCGATGGCGCTCTTCTACAACAAGAAGGTCTTCGACAAGTACAAGATCGCCGTCCCGACCACCTGGGACGAGTACGTCGAGGCCGCCCGCAAGCTGCACAAGGCCGACCCGAAGACGTACATCACCAGTGACACCGGCGACGCGGGCCTGACCACCAGCCTGCTGTGGCAGGCCGGTTCGCACCCGTACAAGGTCGACGGCACCAAGGTCGGCATCGACTTCACCGACGCGGGCGCGAAGAAGTACAGCGACACCTGGCAGAAGCTCATCGATGAGAAGCTCGTCGCGCCCGTCACCGGCTGGACCGACGACTGGTACAAGGGCCTCGGCGACGGAACCATCGCCACGCTGCCCACCGGCGCCTGGATGCCCGCCAACTTCGCCTCCGGCGTGAAGGGCGCCTCCGGCGACTGGCGCGTCGCCCCCATGCCGCAGTGGGAGAAGGGCGCGAACAGCAGCTCCGAGAACGGCGGCAGCTCGCTCGCGCTGCCCGAGCTCGGCAAGAACAAGGAGCTCGCCTACGCGTTCGTCGAGTACGCCAACTCCGGCGCGGGCGTACAGACCCGCATCAAGAACGGCGCGTTCCCCGCGACGACGAAGGACCTGAACTCCTCGTCGTTCCAGAACACCGAGTTCCCGTACTTCGGCGGCCAGAAGGCCAACAAGATCTTTGCCGAGTCCGCGAAGAACGTGCCCACCGACTGGAAGTACCTGCCGTACCAGGTGTACGCCAACTCGATCTTCAACGACACCGTCGGCAAGGCGTACGTCTCCTCGACCAAGCTCACCGCCGGGCTCCAGTCCTGGCAGGACGCCTCCGTCAAGTACGGCACCGAGCAGGGCTTCACCGTCGAGAAGTAGCGCACACCGCTTCGCCTCCGCATTCCTGGAAGGACGTTCATGACCACCCCCCTCGCCTCCCGCTTCCCGTACGCGAAGAGCTCGGACGGCACCCGGCGCCTCGGCTACGGCGCCGACTACAACCCCGAGCAATGGTCACGGGAGGTGTGGGCGGACGACATCCGGCTGATGCGCGAGGCCGGCGTGAACGTCGTCTCCCTCGCCATCTTCTCCTGGGCGCGGCTCCAGCCCACCGCCGACACCTGGGACTTCGGCTGGCTCGACGAGATCATGGACCTGCTGCACGCCGGCGGCATCGGCGTCGACCTGGCCACCGCCACCGCGTCTCCGCCGCCGTGGCTGACCACCGCGCACCCCGAGATCCTGCCGGTGACCGCGAACGGCGAGACGATGTGGCCCGGCGCCCGCCAGCACTGGCGGCCCACGTCGCCCGTCTTCCGCGAGCACGCCCTGCACCTGGTGCGCAAGCTCGCGTCCCGCTACGCGGACCACCCGGCCCTCGTCGCCTGGCACGTCAACAACGAACTGGGCTGCCACAACGTCTACGACCACTCCGACGACGCCGCCCGCGCCTTCCGTACCTGGCTGCGCCGCCGCCACACCACGCTCGACGCCCTCAACGACGCCTGGGGAACGGCCTTCTGGTCGCAGAGGTACAGCGACTGGGGGCAGCTCCTGCCGCCGCGGCTCGCCGCCTCGCACCCCAACCCGACGCAGCAGCTCGACTTCAAGCGGTTCTCCTCGGACGCGCTCAAGGACCATCTGCTCGCCGAGCGCGCGATCCTGCGCGAGCTCACCCCGGACATTCCCGTCACCACCAACTTCATGGTGATGGGCGGCACCAAGGGCATGGACTACGCGGACTGGGCGGGCGAGGTGGACTTCGTCGCCAACGACCATTACGTCGTCCCCGGCCCGCAGGACCGCGACGAACTCTCCTTCTCCGCCAACCTCACCAGCGGCATCGCCGGGCACCGGCCCTGGTTCCTGATGGAACATTCGACCAGCGCAGTGAACTGGCAGCCCGTCAACCTCGCCAAGAAACCGGGGGAGTTGGCCCGGGACTCGCTGCTGCACGTGGCGCACGGCGCCGACGCCGTCTGCTTCTTCCAGTGGCGCCAGTCGGCCGCGGGCGCCGAGAAGTACCACTCGGCGATGCTGCCGCACGCCGGAGCCGACAGCGAGCTCTTCCGCTCGGTGGTCGAACTGGGCCGCACCCTCGACCAGCTCGCCCCGATCGCGGGCAGCGGGCGCGAACCCGCCCGCGTCGCGATCCTCTTCGACTGGGACTCGTGGTGGACCAGCGAGCAGGACTCCCACCCCACCTCCCGCCTCGACTACCACCGCGAGGCCCTCGACTGGTACTCGGCGCTGCTGCGCCTCGGGATCCGGGCTGACGTGGTGCCCGCGCACGGCACCGACCTGTCCGCGTACGACGTCGTCATCGCGTCCGTCCTGCACGTGGTGCCGCAGCCCCTCGCCAAGGAACTCACCCGGTACGTCGAGGGCGGCGGCCACCTCGTCACCACGTACTTCTCCGCGATCGTCGACGAGAACGACCACGTCTGGCTCGGCGGCTACCCCGGAGCGCTGCGCGACGTCCTCGGCATCCGCATCGAGGAGTTCGGCCCGCTCCTGGACGGCGACACCGTCCACCTGGACAACGGCACCACCGGCAGCCTGTGGACCGACCGGATCTCCGTCACCGGCACGGACGTCGAGGTCCTCGCCGGGTACCGCACAGGCACGTACGCGTCCCGCCCCGCCGTCACCCGGCGCGGCACCGGCCGCGGCTCGGCCTCGTACGTCTCCACCCGCCTCGGCGTCGACGGCCTCACCATGCTGCTGCCCGAGCTGCTCGCACCCGCCGGGGTGCGCAGCGAACTCCCGGAGCAGGCGCGGGGGCGGGTCGAGCAGGTCGTGCGACGCGACGCCGGGCACCGCTACGTCTTCCTGGTCAACCGGAGCGATGAGCGGGTGGCGCTGCCGGGCCTCACGGGCGACGTCCTCGTCGGCCCGGCCGACGAAGACCTCGTCCTGGCGCCCCGCCAGGTCGCCGTCCTGCGGCAGCCCGTCGCCGCCGCCTAGCACCACCACGTACCCCACCGTTCGGCACCACCAACACCCCACTCACACCACGACGTCGGGAGCACACGTTGGCACGCTTGACCCGCAGACGGTTCATCGGCATCGCCGCCGCCACGGCGGCGGCCGCGGGAACCCAGATCTCCGCCGCTTCACTCGTCACCGCGGCCACCGCGGCGACGGTCACGGTCACCCCCGACCCCTCGTACCTGCACGACCGGTTCGAGGGGTGGGGCACCAGCCTCGTCTGGTTCGCGAACGCCACGGGGCACTACCCGGACGAGATCCGCGAACGGATAGCCGAGCTGGTCTTCGGACGGGACGGCCTCGCCCTGAACATTGCCCGCTACAACATCGGCGGCGGCAACGCCCCCGACGTGCCCGACTACCTGAGGGCGGGCGGCGCCGTCGAGGGCTGGTGGAAGGCGCCCGAGGGCACCACCCGCACCGACACCGACTGGTGGGACCCGGACGACCCGGGCCACTGGAACGAGGACGCCGACGCCACCCAGCGCTGGTGGGTCGACCGGATCAAGAAGGACATCACCCACTGGGAGACGTTCTCCAACTCCCCGCCGTACTTCATGACGGTCAGCGGCTATGTCTCCGGTGGCCTCGACGCGTCGAAGGACCAGCTGAAGGAGGCGTCCGTCGACGACTTCGCCACCTATCTGGCCCAGGTGACACAGCGCCTGGAGAAGGCGCACGGCATCAAGGTCAAGACCGTCGACCCGTGCAACGAGCCCAACACCAATTACTGGGGATCCAAGTTGGGCGCCGACGGTAATCCGACCGGCGGCCGACAGGAGGGCTGCCACATCGGCCCCGGCCTCCAGCAGAAGATCGTGCCCGCGCTCGACACCGCCCTGCGCAAGGCGCGGACCACCGCGGTCGTCTCGGCGATGGACGAGACCAACCCGACGACTTTCGTCACGAACTGGACCAGTTACCCGGCCGACGTGAAACGCCGTGTCGCCCAGATGAACGTCCACACGTACGGCACCGGCGGGCGCACCTCCGTCCGCGACCTCGCCAAGGCCGACGGCAAACCGCTGTGGATGAGCGAGGTCGAGGGCGACTGGGGCGACGGCCAGTCCTTCACCGACATGCGCCCCGGCCTCGGGCTCGCCCAGCACATCGTCGACGACCTGCGCGAACTGGAGCCCAGCGCCTGGGTGTTCTGGCAGCCCGTCGAGGACTGGGACAACATGAAGCCGGGCGGCGAGTCCGCCAAGGGCGGCAACTGGGGCGAGGTCCAGGTCTCCTTCAGCGCAGGCCCCGACGACACCCTGGAGACCTGCCCGGTCTTCACGAACACGAAGTTCGACACCGCCCGGAACTTCACCCACTACATCCGGCCCGGCGACCACCTCATCAAGGTCGACGACACCAGCAGCACCGCGGCCGTCGCCCGCGGCGGCAACGGCGCCACCGTCGTGCACGTCAACAGCACCACGAGCACCCGCACGGTGACGCTCGACCTGACGAAGTTCGCGACCGTACGCCGAGGCGCGACCGTCACCCCCGTCGTGACCAGCGAGGACGGCAAGCTCGCCGAGCAGGCACCGGTCGCCGTGAAGGGCCGCACCGCCACGTTCACGGTCCCCGCGCAGTCGGTCACCACCTTCGTGATCGAGGGCGTGTCCGGGGTGGCGAAGGACGCCGCGACGCTGCGCCGGGGACGCACGTACGAGCTGGCAGGAGTGCAGAGCGGCAAGGACCTCACCGTCGCCGACGGCACCCTCGTCATCAAGTCCGGTGAGGGCGCGGCTGGTCAGCGGTGGCGGCTCGCGCAGATCAGCGGCGACCGACCGGCGAACCGCAGGCGGCACGTCTTCACCAGCGCCGCGGACGGGAAGCGGCTCGCCGTCCGCGACGGCGCGGCGGTCGTCGAACCCGACACGGGCGAGCGCGACGCCGCCGCCCAGTGGATCCTGTCGACCACGGGCGACGGCACATACACGCTCGTCAACGCCGACACGGGCCGCCTCCTCGAGGTCGGTGGACAGGCCACGCACGAGGGCGCGCCCGTCGGCACCTGGCAGCCCAACTCCGGGGCCAACCAACGGTGGAAGATCACAGACGTGACGTCCTAAGGATCTGCGTAGATGCGCCCCACGGCCGAGTACTCCAGCAGCAGTTCCCTATCTGGCCTGGCCAGAGGCATCGTCCGGAGTACAGGTGGCTGACTGTGCGTAAGGGGCGGTCCCCTCGGACCGCCCCTCCAACGCGTAGATGGCGAGTTGTTCCATTTCTTTGTCCCGTGCGGATCGCGGCCACGGGCCCCGCGGTAACAGGCTGCCCCGCGTCAGACCGCCCGTGCCGGCGGGTAGCTCAAACTCGACAAGGCTCGCTCCCCTCAAAGTCCTGCCACGCGAACGCGCAAGCAGAGCAACTGGTTCCGTCGGCAGCGGCCGAGGCCGCACGCCGCGAACGCCCGCTCCACATCGTGTACGGGGCTGACACGGACGCCCAAGGCCTCTACTTCTCGATGGAGAGCGTGCAGCGTGTCTGCCAGGCGGGCCGTGAACTGCTGGATTCCACGGCTGCCGCGGTGAAGGAACAGTTTCCTGGCCTGCGGGTCTGGCTGCGCTGCGGTGGACACACTCACGCCCCGGCTTTGTCGGTGCAGGTGTGGGATGCCCGGCCGCCTGCGGACGGTGGGGTGTGGGAGGCCGAGGCGAGGCGGGTATGGATGTTCCGTCCGGCCCGGTCGGGTTGAAGGTCGTGGCGGGTGCGTCGAGGTAGCGGGCGAGTTCGAGGGGCAGGGTCCTCGATCTGGGGGCGGGCGGGACCAGCGCGTCGGTGACCGATGCCTGCCCGGCTGCGTCGCCGCGGCGCCGGCTGTGGATCGGGTGGCAGGCGCGGCCGACGTGGAGCAGCGTGGTGGTCTTCCCCGCCCGGGTCTCTCCTGCGACGATCGAGGAGGGCCGTGCGGTGACCTTTTGATGGCGGCCCAGGACCACCACCGGAACGGTCCTGTCGGCGGTCGCTATCCGGTGTGTCGCCCACTTTCTTTTGTGACCAGATCGAGCCTCTGTTCGTAGCGGCGCGCTGCTCCCGGATGCGGGCATGGGAGTGGTCGCGTTGAGAGGACATCAGAGTGCGCCGTTCTCGTGAATCCCAAGACCGGCCCGTGTTCCTGAGAAGGGCTCTCGTCCGGGAACCGGTTGAATCGTCGGCATGACCAAGACAGACGCCGCGGCCCTGTTCGGAAACCGCTTCCTGACCGAGCCCGCTCCCTCGGAGACTTTCCCCGAGGAGGGCATGACCGCGACGGACGCCATGAGGTTGCTGGATGAGGACCTCGTCATGGAGGGTGACCCGCAGCGCAACCTCGCCACGTTCGTGACCACATGGATGGAGCCGGAGGCGCAACGGATCATCGCCGAGAACCTCCACCGCAACTTCATCGACCACGCGGAGTACCCCATCTCCGCCGAGATCGAGCAGCGCTGCGTGCGCATGCTGGCGAACCTCTTCCATGCCCCGGGCAAGACCGCCGGATGCCGGACCCAGGGATCGTCCGAGGCGATCATGCTCGGCGCCCTGTCGCTGAAGTGGAAGTGGCGGCAGCGACGCCAGGCGGCCAATTTGTCGGTCGACCGGCCCAACCTGGTCTTCGGCGGCGACGTCCACGTCGTGTGGGAGAAGTTCTGCCGCTACTTCGACGTCGAGCCGCGGATCGTACCGCTTGCCGAGGACAAGTACACGATCGGCCCGGAGGACGTGGAACCTCACATCGACGAGAACACGATCGGTGTCGTCGCCGTCGTCGGCACCACGTTCACCGGCCACAAGGACGACGTGGCCGGGATCGACAAGCTCCTCCGGGACGTCCGCAAGGAGCGGGACCTCGACATCCCGATCCACGTCGACGGCGCCAGCGGCGGCTTCGTGTGGCCTTTCCTCTATCCGGACTCGAAATGGGACTTCCGGCTCGAGCAGGTCCGCTCGATCAACGTATCGGGACACAAATACGGCCTGGTCTACCCTGGAATCGGCTGGCTGGTCTTCCGTCAGGAGTCCGACTTGGCCGAGGAACTCGTGTTCTACGAAAATTACCTGGGCAAGACCGACGCGACGTTCACGCTGAACTTCTCGACCGGTGCGTCGATGGTGCTCGCCCAGTACTACAACTTCGTGCGGCTCGGTCGTCAGGGCTATACCTACGTCATGGAGACGATGCAGAAGAACGCCCACGCGTTGGCGGACAACCTGCAGAGCAGCGGCCGCTTCGAAGTGATCGGCAGCGACCTCGAGCAGCTGCCGCTGGTAGCTTTCCGTCTCGCCGGCAAGCACGCCTATGACGAGTCCGACATTGCTTGGCAGCTCTCGGCCGAGCGCGGCTGGATGGTGCCGGCGTATACGCTCCCGCCCAATGCGGAGCGGGTGAAGATCCTTCGGGCCCTGGTCAAGGAGACCCTGAGCCGCGAGCAGATCGAGCGTCTGGCTCGGGACATCGCCGATGCGTGCGACACCTTGGACCACAAGGGTGGGACCACCGACGTCGAGCGAGCCCAGATCAAGCGCGGCACCGGCTACTGACGCTCGCAGCCGGCTGAGCCGGCAGAGCGCGGGATCGTCGACCGTTGGCCTGATGAGCAGTGGTGCACAAACCTCAAGTCCTGTGACTCCGATCCCCAGCTTGTTCCCGAGCTGGCGCGCTTGCAGGCCTCCGGCGCGAACACCGCACTGCACGAACGAGGGCTGCGCATCCCGGACGATGTCAGTGGGATCGGCTTCGACGACGTGCCGGTGACCCGCTGGAGCGATCCGGTGCTGACCACGGTGCGCCAGCCGCTCCGGGAGATGGCCGCGATGGCAGCCGGAACGCTGCTGCGGCTCATCGACGGCGAGCGTCAACCTGCCCCGCGGCGAACTCGCCACCCGCCTGGTGGTCTGCGCCAGCACGGGCGCATTCGGGGGATTGGTACCGGGGAGAAAGTGACGAGTTGCGCCACCGGCGGGACACCCGCACCGCACATCGCTTGATCACTTCGGAGTCGGGGTAGCAGGGCACCATGGTCACTGACTCCTTCACGCACCAGGACGGCTACGTGCAGCCCGACGTCGACGTATGTGCCCTGCGCACCGTGCTCGACGGCGAATACGCGCAGATCCGCGATCTCGTCCGCACCAATCTCGTCGCGCACGCCTCCGTTCTCGACGAGGCCGAAGAGCTCGGCATCGACGACTTCCGCGAACGCGTGCGGGGGCTCGTCGTCGAGCTGGCGGCGACCGGCCAGACCGGGATGGGATTTCCGAGGGAGTACGGCGGTGGCGGCGACATCGGCGCCTCCATCGCCGCGTTCGAGACGCTCGCCTTCGGCGACCTTTCGGTGCTGGTGAAGGTCGGTGTGCAGTTCGGTCTCTTCGGCGGCGCGATCCTGCAGCTCGGTACCGAACGTCACCACGAGGCCTACCTGCCGGACCTGATCACCGGGAAGCTGATGGGCTGTTTCGCGATGACCGAGACCGGCCACGGGTCCAACGTCCAGGCACTCGGCACGGTGGCGACGTACGACGTCGACACCCAGGAGTTCGTCATCACCACGAGCGGTGACGAGGCCCGCAAAGACTACATCGGCAACGCGGCCCGGCACGCCGAACTGGCCGTCGTCTTCGCCCAGTTGCGGGTGGGCGGCGCGTCTGAGGGCGTGCACGCCTTCGTCGTCCCGATCCGCGTCGACGGTGCACCGGCGCCGGGCGTCCGGATCGAGGACGACGGCCGCAAGATGGGTCTCAACGGTGTCGACAACGGCCGCCTCTGGTTCGACGGCGTACGCGTGCCGCGCGAGGCCCTCCTCAACCGGTTCGCCGACGTCACCCCGCAGGGCGAGTACGAGAGCCCGATCGAGAACCCCGGCCGCCGCTTCTTCACCATGCTCGGCACCCTGGTCCAGGGACGGGTCAGTGTCGGCGGCGGCGCCATCAATGCCGCCAAGGTGGCACTGGCGATCGCGACGAAGTACGCGCTGCGCCGACGGCAGTTCGAGGCGACGTCGGACACCGAGGAGCAACTGCTGCTCGACTACGGCATGCACCAGCGCCGTCTCCTTCCGCTCCTCGCGCGCACCTACGCGCTGCACTTCGCCCAGGACGTGGTGCGCACGGACCTGCACGAGGTCCTCTCGGGGATCAAGGACGACGAGCAGGAGCGCCGGGAACTGGAGGCGCGGGCGGCGGGCACCAAGGCGCTCGGCACCTGGCACGCGACCCGGGTGATCCAGGAGTGCCGCGAGGCGTGCGGGGGCGCCGGCTACCTCGCCGAGAACCGGTTCGCCGCGCTCAAGGCCGACAGCGACATCTTCACGACGTTCGAGGGCGACAACCACGTCCTGCTCCAGCTGGTGGCCAAGGGCCTGCTCACGGGGTACGCGAGCGAGTTCGAGGACCTCGACCAGCTCGGCATGGTCCGCTTCGTCACCGGCCTCGCCGTCGAGACCGTCATCGAGAAGACATCGGCCCACAAACTGCTGGAGCGCGTGCGCGACCTGCTGCCGGGCGGCGACGCGTGGGACCAGGAGGCGGGTCTGCTCGACTCGGAGTACCACCTGGCCATGCTGCGCTTCCGCGAGGAGCACATGGTCGCCGGTGTAGCCCGGCGACTCAAGCGCGGCGTCGAGAAGAACGGCAGCCCCGGCGCCGTCTTCTCCCGGGTGCAGGACCACGTCATCGCGGTGGCCCGCGCGCACGTTGAGCGACTCGTGCTCGAAGCGTTCGTCGACAAGCTGGGCACGTTGCCCGAGGGGGACGACAAGGTCGCGCTGGGGCTGCTGTGCGACCTCTTCGCCCTCTCGACGATCGAGGCGGACCGCGCCTGGTTCATGGAGCACGGTCGGCTGACGGTGCAGCGTTCCAAGGCGATCACCCGTGAGGTGAACGACCTCTGCCGCAAGGTGCGCCCGCTCGCGGGCGACCTCGTCGACGCCTGGGGAATCCCGCCGGAGATGCTCCGCTCCCCGGACCTGATCAAGTAGCCCTGGCCGACTTCCCGCCCGACACACAGGAGCTGGTCGCCGCCGAGCGCCTTGGGCAGACCGGTGGTGCCCGAGGTGTAGCCGAATGGTCGAACCAGTTCTCGGCCCGGACCTCGCAGCCTGGCCAGTGCTGGTCACGGGCCCACGCGACCTGGCAGGGGCTCATGGTGATCCCTACCGCGTGCTTGACGTGGTGGGCTTGCACCAGGCGGTGCAGGAGGCTGCCGTATCCGCAGCCGATGTCGAGCACACGGTCCGCGCCCACGGCGTGTGCCGCCTCGGCGTGGTAATCGAGCTTCCTGATCTGAGCCGAGTCGAGTGTGTCGCCCTCCTCCCACATACCGTAGGAAAAGACGAGCTCGGGCCCCAGGATCAGGTAGAAGTCACCCAGGAAATCGTATTGATGAAGGATCGCCTTCGACGAGGTGCCCTTGTAGGCGGATCTCGTCTTCGATTCGTGTCCCACAGTGCCCACCAGTCCATTTCGGCGACGAAGGTCAGTCGGCCAGCGCAGACCATCGCTCCAGGTAACTGGGTTCGAAGGCAGAACCTTCGGCCACACACCGGGCCACGCTCTGCAACCCGCTCGATCGGCGGCGAACCTGACCATGAGCGAGGTTCGGCGCTCCGCTCTTGCGCCCACTTTGAGCAACGTGCCCACCCTGGCCGGCCGACTGGACTTCGACCTGATGCCCAGGACCAAGGGGGAAGGCCCTGACCTTCTACCGGCCACCCAAACCCCCGAGCGGGACCGAATGCCCGATCGGGGGTGCTGGTTCATGCTGGGTGATGCTGTCCTCGCAGGTCAGCACCGTCTGCTTGATAGCAGTCCTGCGGGTTGGCTCATGTTCCTCCGTCCGCTGACGCACGGAGCGCGGGGAAGAAGGATGAGCGGGAGCGCTTCCGGCTCTTCGGCCCGTCATGGAGGGATGACCGACTCGACTGCTTGCTGCCGCCGGGGCTCAAAGGTCGGCAAGCGACCCGTGACCTGCCTCAGCCCGGTAGAGCGTCCTCGAGCCGCGCCAGCTCCAGCGTGCTCAGCGTGAGATCCGCGGCCGTGGCCGAGTCGGTGATGGAGGGCGGGCGGCTGGCTCCCGGTACCGGGATCACTGCCGGGGAACGGGCGAGCAGCCAGGCCAGGGCGATCTGCTGCGGGCTGACGCCGCGCTCGGCTGCGATGCGGTGGAAGGCAGTGGCGACGGAGGTGGGGCCGCAGGGGCCGTCGAGGGAGCTGCGGGAGATGCCGCCAAGGGGGCTCCAGGGCAGAAAGGCCAGACCCAGCTGGGCGCTCAGCCGCAGCTCGGGCTCGCTGTCGCGGAAGGCGGGCGAGTACTGGTTTTGCACGGAGACGAGTCCCTCGCCGAGGATCTGATGCGCCTGGCGGATCTGGGCGGTGGTGACGTTGGAGATTCCCGCGGCGCGGATCGTGCCGGCGTCGAGCAGCTCGCGCAGCGCGCCGACGGACTCCGCCCAGGGCACGGCCGGGTCCGGCTTGTGCAGCTGGTACAGGCCGATCGCGTCGACGCCCAGGCGCTTGGCGGAGGCCTCGGCAGCTTGCTTCAGGTGGGCGGGGGTGGCGGTGACTGTCCATGTGCCGTCGCCGGGGCGGCCACGGCCGCCTTTGGTGGCCACCAGGACGCCGGAGGTGTCGCCGCCGTAGCGGGACAGGGCCCGGGCGATCAGTAGCTCGTTGTGGCCGACCTCGCCGGGGTGCCAGTGGTAGCTGTCGGCGGTGTCGATGAGTGTGACGCCGGCGTCGAGGGCGGCGTGGACGGTGGCGATGGCCCGCGTCTCGTCCGGGCGGTGCTCGATGGACAGCGGCATGGCGCCCAGGCCGATGGCGCTGACGGTGGTGCGGGCGATGGTGCGGTACTGCATGGTGGCTCTCTTCCTCAGGCGGAGGGTGAGGGTTCGATGGTGAGGGCTTCGGAGACGGCGCCGGGCAGCCAGTCCGTGGTGCGGGAGAAGGAATAACCCAGCTCCTTCGCACGGGCGTTGTGCATGGCGTAGTGGCGGTCGAAGGAGAACGCCGAAGCCTCCTCGCCCGCCGGGACAATCCGGTAGACGGGCTCCCGGCCGGTCTGCGCGGCGATGATCGCGGCGAGGCCGTGTACGTCGAGCGGGCCATCGGAACAGGCGTTGACCGGACCGGTGAAGTCGGCTGTGGTCGCCCACAGCAGCAGGTCCGCCAGCTCCTCGTAGTGGATGAAGACCGTGGGCAGCGCCTTCGCGTGCACAGTGATCTCCACGCCCGCGGCGATGCGCCCGGCGTAGTGCGCCAGCCGGCCGGTGAACTCCTGCGCGCCGCCGCCGAGCACATGGGCGCAGCGCACACTGGCGAACTCGAAGCTGCCGGCGCGGGTGAAGACGGCCTCCGCCTGGCGCTTGCCCTCGGCGTAGTGCGCCTCTAGGTACGCCTCGTCGTGCCAGGGAAGGTCCATGGCCACCAGCCAGGTGGCCGGGTCCACGATCTCCTCCGGCACCGGCGTACCTGGGGGCACAGCCGCCATCGCGGCGGTCGCGGGGTCGTAGACCTCGATCGTGGAGGTCATGACATAGCGCCGGGTGCGGCCGGCAAAGGCGCGGGCGGCGACAGCAGCCTGCACCGGGGTGTAGCAGACCTGGTCCACCACGACGTCGAAGGTGCGGGAGCCGAGCGCGGCCGTCAGGGCGGCCTCGTCGTTTCGGTCGACAACGAGGTGCTCGACCCCGGCGGGCGGCGGGGTCGAGCCGCGGTTGATCACAGTGACCTGGTGGCCCGCAGCCTGCAGGCGCTTCACCAGGAGCTTTCCGAAGTACCGGCTTCCGCCGATGACGCAGATCCTTTGCATGCCCCCATCCTGGAGACCTATCGTCATCAGCAGAAGTCCCGACTTGCTGGATACGTATTAAGGACAACTGTTGATCGATGTGCAGCGGCTCCGCGTCCTGCGGGCAGTGGCGGAGCACGGCAGCTTCAACCAGGCGGCCACGGCTCTCCGCCTCACCCCCTCGGCTGTCTCCCAGCAGGTGGCCGCCCTGGAGCGCAGCCTCGGAGCTGAGGTCGTCGCCCGCAGCACCCGCGGCGTCACCCTCACCCAGGCCGGACAGATCATGGTCGGCGCCGCCGAATCCGTCGCCGCGGAGCTCGAACACGCACAACAGCAGGTCGCCCAGCTCAGCACCGGCCGTACGCAACTCACCGTCGCCACCTTCACCAGCGGCGGCAGGCTCCTGATGCCCGCTGCTCTCACCCGGCTCATGGCAGCCCATCCCCGCACCGTGCTCCACATCAGGGAGGGCGAACCCGAGGACACCCTGCCGCTCGTCCGCCAGGGCGCCGTGGACCTCGCTCTCGCCTACCACTTCGACGGCCCGCTCCCCGTCGGGCCGGGCCCCAGCTCCAGCGTGGAGTGGACGCCGCTCCTGGAAGACCCCCTGCACGTCGTCCTGCCGCAAGGGCACCGACTCGCCAACCGCCATGCGCTCGACCTCGCCGAGCTGGCAGCCGAACCCTGGGTGCTCGGCTGCCTGAAGACCGAGGCATACCTGCGCCGCTACGCCGAGCGCGCCGGCTTCGATCCGGACGTGCGCGGGACCACCACCGACTACTTCTTCGCCCGCTCGCTCGTCGCCGCCGGCGTGGGAATCTCCCTGATCCCCTCCATCGCGCTCACCCCGGAGGTCCCTGGCCAGTGCACCGTCCCGATCAAGTCGCCGGGGCCGATCCGGTACATCGGCGTCGCCGCAATCAACCGTAGCGACCGGCCCCACGTCACGACGCTCATCCACGCCCTCCGCGAGCAGGCGATGCAGCAGCACAAGGGGCGTTGATCCCGCCACGGGTAGCCCCGGCCGGACGCCGACCGGACCGGCGTTTCATAGGTGGTCGCGCCGGGTTACCCCAGTGTGGAGTCCCGCAGGGCGGCGCGTGCCTGGTCGGCGTCCAGCATCAGAGAGAACTCTTCGAAGGCCACGGCCATCACCTCCCTGGGGGTGGCCCGTCCCTCGGGGGCCCGACGGACGGCGAGCTGGGCGCGCCGCGGGCCAGGATGCCGACCGTCTGGAGAACCGCGAAGTCGGCATGGCCCGCATGGACGGCTTCGGAATACGCCGTGGCTGTTCGAGGCCGATTACCTCACCGGCGAACACGCGAAAATCTCTGTCGGCCAGAGTAGACATTGGGTGGCGGCGCGGTTACGGTTTTTGTCGTAGTCAGAAGTCAGCAAGGCCAGGCAGACACGAACTGCCGGGTCGTGGTGCGGAAGTTGCAGTTCGCAGGGCGGTGCGGTGGTGGAGTTCCGAAGCCAGGGTTGTTGCAGGACGGCGACGGGGCTGACGACCGGACCGGGTGGCCCGCAGTGATCAGGGGCCGCCGGCGGGGCCGCGGTCAGCAGGGGCGGTTCCCGTGAGTGCAGTTCGCGGTACCCAGCAGTGAATCGGTGAGCAGTACCTCGGTGAAGGCGTCGGCTGCTGGCGCGCGCACCGGGAGGTTCGGCAGTGGGGTTCTAAGCCAGAGCAGATGCACGATGGGCGACGGGGCTGGCTGCCGGAAAGGTGGCGCTGTCACAGGTCACTGAGCAGTTCGCATCACCAGCAGTACGCAGTAGAGCAGTGCCAGCAGTATGTAGTCCCCCCGTTTTGTAAGTGGTTGATCACCGAGGGAAGAACGGAGGAACGAGCGCCATCAGGATCGCCCGGGCGGAGTGTTGAGCCCGGGTACCGCAGGACATCGATAGTGAGGTGGTCTCCGGTCAAGCAACCGCGATCCCCGCACCCCCGACAACTCCCAGGTCGGGTCGGCGGACACAGAAGGCCGGCGCAGTTCCAGGGCCGGCAGATGGTGTAGATGTTCCTTCGGGGCCCTGGTGCCATATGGCACCAGGGCCCCTCGAGCGTGTTCCACAGAGAGGTGCAAATGACAGCAGACGACTCGTTCGACCGTCTCGAGGACGAGGACTACCCCGCCTACACGATGGGCAGGGCCGCCGAGATGCTCGGCACCACCCAGGGCTTCCTCCGCGCCATCGGCGAAGCCCGCCTCATCACCCCGCTGCGCTCCGAGGGCGGCCACCGCCGCTACTCCCGCTACCAGCTGCGCATCGCCGCCCGCGCTCGGGAACTCGTCGACCAGGGCACTCCCATCGAGGCGGCCTGCCGCATCATCGTCCTCGAGGACCAGCTCGAAGAGGCCCAGCGCATCAACGCCGAATACCGTCGCGCCGCCGAGTCGGGTTCACCGCCCGCGGGCTGAGGTGACATTGGGCCATCGCGCGCCGGCAGATCCCGCACGCACCTGCCGGGGACGCGGCGTGTGGGCCGTTTCTGATGGTGACAGCGTGTGAGGGCGTGTAGCGTTTGGGTCAGCTGTCGTGGTTCGGAAGTTCTCTTTTGCCCGCGCTTCGGCGTGGGCGTTCTGCTGTGCTGTGCCGCAGGAACCAGGACGATCACCTCCGCCTTCCGCATGGTGCGGGAGGCGTTTGTGACTGGAAGGCATGAGACATGGCTACGGGAACTGTGAAGTGGTTCAACGCGGACAAGGGCTTCGGTTTCATCGCCCAGGACGCCGGCGGCCCCGACGTCTTCGCCCACTACTCGGCGATCAACTCCACGGGCTTCCGTGAGCTCCAGGAGGGTCAGAGCGTGACATTCGACGTCACCCAGGGCCAGAAGGGCCCCCAGGCGGAGAACATCAACCTGGCCTGACCGCCCCACTCGAGCCCATCATCGCGGAGTCGGTCCCGCAGCGGCTGGCCTGCCGCCAGTCGCTGTGAGCCCTCGCCAGCGCTGTCGTCTGCGTCCCCGCCTTCTTGCGAGGCTGCGCGCACCCGTGGCCGAAGCATTCTCGAGCGGGGCGCGTAACCTGCCGACAGGTCCGGTAGTTGGGCCGTCTGGGTTGGGTTCGGCAGAAGCCCTGCACTTGTCCTTTCCGAGCGTCTGGGGGCTCGGCGCGGGCGGGTGCGGGGCTTCTGCTTCGTCGGCAGGTACGGCCTGGCCCGCTGCTCTGGCTAGAGGCCGGGCAAACCGTCCGGGCGGCGTCCTGAAGCTCCTGCTTGAACTTTGCCGTGGCAGCAGTGCTGCTGCCTCGGACACCGCCCACGACGTGCTGTCAGCCGTGGGTGCTGCCGTTGTGCAGGCGGGCGGTGTTACGGGTGACGAGGTCGATGCGCGCTGCGAGGTCGGGGTGGCTGGCCATGAGATGGCTGTGGGTGTCGGCGAGCGGGTCGATGAGATTGGCGGCGTCGTTGTCGGCGAGGGCCTCGGTGAGGCGGGCCAGCGGCTGCTGGGCCTGGGCGGGGAGGTCGGTGAGGGCGGTGATCTGCCCGGCAAGCTGTCGCAGATGGGCGGCGTTGGTCCGGGCCCAGGTGGCGATCGTGCGGTCGGCGGCGCGGCGGCTGCGGGTGGCTTGTACGCGTTGTTCCCTTGTGGTGCCGGGGGCTCCGGGGCGTACGCGCAGGTAGCGCCGCTCCGCGGCCTGGCGGCTGGCCACGCCCAGGGGGTGGGCGAGGTCGGCCCAGCTGGAGCCCGCTGTGCGGGCTGCCTCGATCAGCCCAGGTTCCCATCCGGCGAGCTGGTCGCGCAGTTCGCGCAAGAGAAGGAGGGCGGCCAGAGCCTGGTCCGCGCCTGCTTGTGCGTCCTGCGGGCGGTTCTCGGCCTGCGGGGTCTGGGCGGTGCGGACGGCTTCGTCGATCGTGTTCAGCGCTTGCGCGGCGGCCAAGAACGACGTGGGGCCACGGGGCGCGGAGGAAGCGTTCATTCAGATCCCCTCAGGACTGTCACCCGTTGGATGACGCATCACTTGTCATCGTTTGGATGACATGTTACAACGGTGTCAGGTGAAGCGCATTGGCAGTTTCCTGCCAGACTTGTGGAGGTGTTTCGCGATGTTGATGCGCACTGACCCGTTCCGTGAACTCGACCGGCTCGCCCAGCAGCTGACGGGGGTGTCCGGTACCTGGTCCAGGCCCTCGGCGATGCCGATGGACGCCTACCGCGAGGGCGAGGACTACGTGATCGCCCTCGACCTGCCCGGTGTCGCGAAGGACGCGATCGACATTGATGTCGAGCGGAACATGCTCACCGTCAGGGCCGAGCGCCGCCCGGCCGCGAAGGCGGACGACGTGCAGATGGAGCTCTCTGAGCGGCCCCTGGGGGTCTTCTCCCGCCAGCTGGTGCTGGCCGACACCCTGGACACCGAGCGCATCACGGCCGACTACGAAGCAGGGGTGCTGACCCTGCGCATCCCGATCGCCGAGCGTGCCAAGCCCCGCAAGATCGCGATCGGCGGAGAGTCCGAGCACAAGCAGATCAGCGGCTGACAAGCCGGTTTCTCGACCGCGACGACGCGGCGGAGGGCGGGCATCCATCTCCCCTTCCGGCCCTGTCCTCCGCCATCCGTCCTTCGCGCCACGATGCAGAAGGGGCCGTGGTGGCCATGCGTTGGGAAGCATTCCTCGACAACGTGCAGGAACGCGGCGAGTACGGCACACCCCAGGAAGCCGAGCGGGCCGCGCGTACCGTCTTGGCCCTGCTGGGCGCGCATCTGGTGGGTGAGGTCCGGGCCGAGCTGGCCGCCCGGCTTCCGGAGACCTTCGCGGTGATTTTGCTCAACCCGTTGCAGGCCACCGAGCCCCTCTCGCCGGAGCGGTTCCTGCGGGCGACCGCGGCGTGGATCGAGGGAGCCACCGAACGGACCGCGGCCTGGGACGTCAGCGCCGTGCTGAGCGTGGCCGCCGATGCGGCGGGCGAAGAACTCACCCGGCGCATCCTGCTCCAACTGCCCCCGGGCTACGACCTCCTCTTCGGCCGTCCCGAGCACACCTGAGCCCTAAAGAGCGACAACCCCCTTTGGACACGAAAGGCAACCACCCGATGCTCCCGCTGCGTGAACCGGCGCCGGCCGCTGCCCGGCCCGGCGTGACGTTTCACCAGATGCTGGAAAGAATCCGCTACGACGGCGCCTATCCCACCCGGGAGCGGGCCGAGGAGGTCACACGTGACGTCCTGGCGGCGCTGGGCCGTCAGCTCACCGGCGACGAGCGCGTCGATCTCGCCGCCTGCCTCCCCACGGAGGCCGCACGGATCTTCGCCGGCCAGATCCCCGACCGCCGGCCACTCACCGGCTGGGGCTTCGTCAAGGACCTGGCCACCCGCACAGAGGCGACTCCCGCGACCGCCCGTTGGGACACCGGAACCGTCCTCACCACTATCGGCGACCTCGCCGGTCGCAGCCTCCTGGACCGCATCCTCACCCAGCTCCCGCCCGGATACGCACTCCTTTTCGGCCGCGCCGAACTCACCCAGCAGTCGGCCAGTACGTCGATCCGCACACCGGTCTCGGCGTCGGTCGGGTTGGTGACATAGCGGTGTCGCCCGCGTCAGGACGAAATCGGATCGCGACGACGAGACAGAGCGAGAAGCGCCCGCCCGGCCTGCCAACTCTTTGACCACAGAGCACAGTTGGCCAGCCAGACGGTCGTGCGGTGCTGGTATCCCTCCGGGGACCTGCTCGCGGAAGGTCCGCCTCACTTCCGACTGGTCCAGACGAGGCGGTAGTACTCGAGTTCGGACTGGCGCGCAGCCTCCACGGAGAGGCCGACGCCGTCGAGCTGCTCTGCTCAGAGGGGAAAGCTCGGCGCGATGTTGAAGCCGAGAGAAACTGACGTGGCACGCCACCTGGCCTCGTACCGGGCGTGGGAGCGTCGGTTGCTCGCGGTGCCTGCGGATCTGCGGGCTCGGGAACGGTTCGAGGACGCCGCCTACACACTGTGCGTCCTGATGGGCACGCGCTGTGGCCGCGAGGCCGCTGACACGGCGGAGAATTATCTGCGCCCACGAACTCCGCAGCCTACGCGCGCCGCCCCGCGTTCAGCAGGCACGCGAGCACGTCCCGCGCACCACACGACCTGAGCCGCGGGCCCGACTCGAAGTCTTCGTTGCTCTGGCAGATAATTCAGGGAGGAAAGTCATACCTTCGCTTCGGACCAGTGGCATCAACCCGCGAGCGGTGTAACGCTCCCTGGTCGATGACCGTCCGGGCACTGCGCTCCTCGCGGACAGAACCGCAGGCAGATCGTGGAGGAGCGATTTCACATGCTCTGCGACTGTGAGCGTACGGCCGCTGACGACAGTCCCGACACGTCGGCCGTCTTCGCCCGCCTCGCCGGCCTGGGGGAAGGACCCGAGCGGGACCTTCTTTGTGAGGAGGCCGTGAAGGCGTGGCTGCCGATGGCGCATCGGATCGCCGGACGCTTCCGCGACAAGGGCGAAAGCCTTGAAGACCTCAAGCAGATTGCGGCCATGGGGCTCGTCAAGGCCGTCAACAACTACGATCCGCAGCGCGGGCCGTTCGAGCCCTACGCCGTCCCCACCATCAGGGGCGAACTGCGCCGGCACTTCCGCGACCACACCTGGGACGTACACGTCCCGCGACGGGTCCAGGACCTGCGCAACAGGGTGCGACGCGCCCGCCGCGACCTTAGCCAGCAGCCCGGGGCCGGGCCCGAACCCAGCATCGGTGGCATCGCGGAGCGCGCCGGTCTGACCGAGGACGAGGTCCGGGACGGCCTGCAGGCCATCGACGGCTACAACGCGCTCTCCCTCGACGCAGGGCTGCTGCCCTGCGAGGACGCCTTCCTCATCGACGGGCTCGGCGCAACCGAGGGCGCCTACGACGTCGTCACCGACCGCGAAGCAGCCAAGGCCGGCCTTGGGCATCTCTCGGATCGCGAGCGCGCCATCCTCTACATGCGGTTCTTCGAAGACATGACGCAGAGCCGGATTGCGGAGAAATTCGGCATCTCCCAGGTGCATGTCTCGCGCATCATCCGCGAGAGCTGCAGGCGCGTACGCGACGCCACCTGCGACTGGGGGCGGTTCGAGAAGACGCGCGCAGCCTAGAGCTCTGGCGCCCCTGCAGCCCTGTCGTTTGCGGCCGGCGTTGCCGGGCACCCGACGCATGAGCGGTCAGGTTCCTCCCGCCGGTGGGCGGGAGGAACCACCGGCCTCCGCTTCCATCTGCACGGGGGCGGAGGCACCTCAACTTCACATCGTGAGCGCGCGCTGAGCGGCCACGCCGACGCCCCGTGCAGGACGCCGCGCCTGTCGAGGCCCCGTCAATGACCTGGCAAGCTCTGCGAGCGTTATCCGTCGGCATGCACGAGGGGGTGTCGACCGATGGTCAAGAGTCGCTCGGTGACCTGGCGGTGGCGACACAACCAACTCAGACGCCGGGTGGACGTCCTGGAGGGCTGGCTGACTCTGGGGTTGCGTCCAGGGAAGTGGTGTACGGGTTCGGCCTGATCCGGGGGTCTGCCCCGGCATCGACTCCCAGGCCGCGGAGGGCCAGCCGGCCACAGGCATCGGCCGCGACAAGGCCGAGCAGATCTGGTTCAAGGCCCCTGACGTCGTACTTCACGACGAACACGGACTACGCCAGTGCCCGCAAGGGCACGCTGAGCGCGGCGGCCGATCTGTACGGCGCCGACTCGGCGGAGTGCAAGGCGGTCGACCGGGCGTGGGCCGCGGTCAACGTCAAGTGACGTCTGAAGCACCGTAGTTGTGGGGCGGTACCTTGGGGTGCCGCCGCCACTTCTCAGTTCACGATCAGTATGCCGATCATCGCCGCCCAGCACAGGGCGACAAGGACCGGAAGCAGCATCATGATGAGTCCGGTCGGCGACTGTTTCAGCCAGGCATTGCCGTCGGCCTGGGTCTCGCGGCCCACTATCCGCTGCCCGCCGTGCCAGGCCATGTACTCCTCCAGCTCCATCGCGGCGCGCTTACGGGCACCGAGGTAGCGGCGGCCGTAACGCAGCATCTGCGAGAAGGCGAGCGCGGAGCCGAGCCCGATGACGCAGATGACCATCGCGAGGCTCTGCGAGATCTCCTCCATGGACCGGGTCGGCTCGCCCTCCTTGCCGAGAGTGAAGCCGAGCGCCGCCGCCAGGCCCGCGGTGATGTAGAAGAAGTTGTTCAGCTTGTGCCAGTTGGTGGTGTCCTCGTGCTTGTAGAGGTCGATGGCCACTGCGTACTGGGCCTGCAGCATCGCCTCGCGCGGCTTGCGCCACACCCAGACCATCCGCTGCTTGCCGTCGGGCGGCGTGAGCCGGGTCAGCTCCTCGAAGCCGAGCTTGCGGTGGAAGAGGGTGGACGCCTCGTTGTACGGCTCGCTGACGACGGCCGCGATCACCGGACTGGTCGACCATTGCTCCAGCACGTGGTGGTACAGCCGGGACGCCACCCCGCTGCGGGCGGCCCGGCGCGAGACGCAGATCTGCTTGATGACGAGGAACGCGCCGAGCGTCGACTTGATCCGGTGGTTCAGCCATTCGTCGGGCTCGATCTGCCCGTCGCTGTACGCCATCAGATAGCCGAGCACCTCGGTGCCCTTGACGGCCACCCAGAAGTGCTCGGCCGTGGTGAGCCGCGCCCGGTAGTCGGCCAGGGTGTAGTTCGACACCAGGAATCCTTCGCGTCCGGCCCGCTGCGGATCGGTGACGTCGAGCCGCCGGTCCGCGGCGAGTTCGACGATGCTCTGGAGGTGGGCCTCGCCGGCCCGGACGATCTCGATGGTGGCGGTTCCCGCCGTGGACATGCCTGGCCTCCGTTGCTGGACGTGAGGCCAAGTTACCTTCTGCGTAAGGAAGTTGTCCGCGAGTGGATCAGCCTTCGTATTCCGGGAGGTCGATCTCGTGCACCTGGAGCGGGTAGCCGTGCTTCGGGTGCGCGAACTCGTGTGCCTCCGTCTTGATCCGTTCGCGGTACAGCACTGAGTGCTGCCTTCTTCGAGGTGCAGGCGCGCAGCTTGGCCGCAAGGTCGATACGGCTCTCTTCTGGCCGCATGTCCGCCGCGCTCGACGACTGCAGCCGGGCAAACTCGCCGTACACCGCTGCCGGGTCTACGCCCACGCCCAGGGCGGCCTGGCCTACCCGCAGACAGAACTCCCCGCACGCTGACGCTCGATCTCAACGGCCAGGGCTTGGTCAACGCTCTCTTTGAGCAGTCAGAGAGCGGGCGGTGCCGCCGTCAGCCCGCACCGAGGCCACCAACCAACGAGGAGAACACCAACCCCCTCGTTATGCTTTCCGCGGTCCTGCAAGAGGGCCGCTGGCCTCCGGGGCCGGCATGGCTGTTCCCCCCTGTCGAGGGCATGGCCTGGGGGGTGGTGCCACTGGGCTCGAGAGGCGCCGTTGGAGACGCTGATGAGTGCCTCTGTGTGTCAAGTGACAGCAGCGAGCGGCGTGTGGCGGTCGCGTTTCAGGGTGCGGTAGACGACGTTCGACAGGCGTCGTTTCAGCGCACGACGGGCCTCGGACGGGGTCTTGCCTTCGGTGATCTTCCGCAGGTAGTAGTCCTGGCCGCGACCTCCGTCGCGGATTTGGCAGACGGCGATGATGTGCAGCACGGAGTTCAGCGCCCGGTTGCCTCCGGTGTTGAGGCGGTGGCGGGTGTTCTTGCCGCTGGAGGCGTCCAGGGGCGCTGTGCCGGTGTAGCTGGCGAAATGGTGCTCAGTGGGGAAGCGTGCGACGTCTCCAACGTGCCCGAGGAGTTTGGCAGCGAGCACGGTGCCCAGGCCGGGGAGCTCGGTCAGCGCAGTGCGGGCGGCTGCCAGCGCGTCGCGCATCTGGGCTTCGTTGTCGCGGACTTGCCGGTCGACGCGTCGCAGGTCGGCGAGAAGGTCTCGAAGTCGGCGAGAAGGTCTCGAGAGAGATCACGGCGGCAGCAGTCGGTGGCCGTTGCAAAGCGGATGCCCTTCATCAGGACTGCGGCCTTTTCCGCGGACAAGCGGGTAGGGGCGCCGCCCGGCAGCAGGTCCCGGAGCACGGCAAGGAGTCGGTTGATGATGCGGGTGCGTTCGTTGACCAGGTCATCGTGCCGTTCGGTCAGCAGTCGCAGGATCGTGGACTGGTCTTCCGTCTCCACCCTGCGCAGGCCGTGCCGGAAGAGGGCGACCTGGGCGACGTGGAGGGCGTCGGCTTCGTCGGTCTTGCGGTCCCCGCCGGTGGCCAGGAGTCGGGCTCGGGCGGAGAGAGTGTCGGGCACGTCCACGACGTGTTCGTCGGCGGGGGCCAGCTGCTGGGCGAGGCTGCGGCCGAGACCTTTGGCCCCTTCAACGGCGAAACGGCGCTCGGGCCACTGCTCACACCAGCGCATCAGCTGCCGGACGGTCCCTGCGTTCACGACGAAGCGTTGCTGGGCAAGCTGGTGGCCGGCCGCGTCCACGGCGACGGCAGTGTGGGAGGACTTGTGGGGATCGATGCCGATAGTGATCACGTGCACCCTGACCAGGTCGGAGAGGAATGGGACAGGTGCGGTGGGCACTCTGACTTGACGTCTCAGCGTCCATTGGTCACGCCTCTGTCGAGCCACACCGCGCGGGTGCCGACCGACGGCGGCAAACTCATCATGAGCCAGCCCGAAATTGAGGCGGCATGAGGTCACGCGAGCCCGTGCCGGTCGGCACCCTGGACGCTACGGCTGCAGACCGCGCGTCTGGGTCCGATTCAACAAGTCAGAGGTCCGACTACCGCCCCGCCGAGCGTAATGCCCGGCACCTGGTGGGCGGCAGGTCTGCATAACGTGGATGCGCGCACGACGCCAACGCCCCGGCCAGCACCGCACCAATCCGTTCGGGAGGACGGCTTGAACGACAGCGTCGAGATAGGCGTCTTCCTCGGCCTGGACGTCGGCAAGAGCGCCCACCACGGCAATGGACTCACCCCTGCCGGCAAGAAGGCCTTCGACAAGCAACTGCCCAACACCGAACCGAAGTTGCGGCAGGTCTTCGACAAGCTCCGCGAAAAGTTCGGCACCGTCCTGGTCATCGTGGACCAGCGCCGCCTGCCAGGTGAGAGCGAACTCACTGCAGGAATCGCAGCATCGTCCGTCCTCCGAGCCACCTTTCGACAGAGTGCCCTTCGCATCGACCACGCTCTGGTTCAGAGTGATCATTCGTCGGGGCGAGGGTGTGCCCCCTCAGGACCAGGGCAGGACGAGAGCGCCCCAGGCCACCACGGGGCCCGCGGCGACGATGCCGCAGGTGTAGCCGAGGACCTGGCGGTAGAAGCCGCGGCGCTCCACGCCCCGCGCGTTGCTCAGGACCAGCGCCCCGTTGGTGGAGAACGGTGAGACGTCGACGATCGTGGTGGAGACGGCGAGAGCGGCTATCAGGCCGGTCGAGCTGAGGTGGCTGGACAGCAGCAGCGGAACGGCGATCGGGATGATCGCAGTGAGGATCGCGGTCGAGGAGGCGAAAGCGGAGGTGACGGCGACCGTGAAACACAGGAGGAGAGCCACAACGAGTGGGGTGCCGAAACCGGCCGCGTGCTCGGAGATCTTCTCGATGATCCCGGCGTGCTCCAGCATCGCGATGTAGGTCATCATGCCGCCGACCAGCAGAAGGGTGTGCCAGCTGATGCCGTCCACCGCCTTCTCCTGGCGCTTCATGTCCAGGAGGGCCAGCAGCGCACCGGCGGCCAGGGCGAGAACGCCGATCTGCATCTGGAATCCGAGGGCACACACCACCAGTGCGGCGAGGGCGGCCAGCGTGGCCCACTGGTGCCAGGTGGCTCGCTCCGTGCCCGTCTCGCCGTCCGTTGCCTCCTGCTCGGGCTGCGCGGAGGAGTCCGCCGCCATCGTGCGGCGTCGCAGGGCGGCGAAGGTGAGCAGGGACAGCAGGAGATTGACGGCGAAGCTGGCGAAGAAGAGTGTCGCCGGCGCGACGGACAGATCGGTGTCGTCGACCATGCCGAGCACCAGCGCGCCCGAGACGGCCACGGGAGAGAACGCCCCGGCATGGGCGCCGCTGATCACCATCATCCCGGTCATGAGCGGGTTGATGTTGTGGCGGAAGGCGAAGTTCATCCCGATGGGCACCAGGATCGCCACGGCAGCGGGGGTGAAGGTGCCCAGCGAGGTCAGCACCCCGGCCAGGAGGAAGAGCACCCAGGGGATCAGGGCGGTCCGCCCCCTCACCAGGCGGACTCCGGCGGCGACCAGCAGATCGACCGTACCGTTGCGGCGGGCCACGGCGAACAGATAGGTGACGCCGACGATGGTGAGGAAGAGCTCCACGGGGAAGCCCTCGAATATCTGGTCCTCGGTCATGTTCAGCGCGGTCGTACCGACCGCGAAGCACGCAACGAAGGCCAGGATGCCGATGTTGATCGGCAGGACGGTGCCGACGACGAACATGACGAGCAGCGCGCCGACGGAGATCAGCTCAGGAGACATCATTGTCCTCTTTGTCCTGCGGGAGGGGGAGTTGGGCAGGGGCCAGATCGGCTGAGGCGTGCCAGATGGGGAAGCACGACAAACATGGTGAAGAACAGTCCCGAAGGGACACTGCGGGGGTCCGCTGTATGCGGCTCACCGGGGGCGGCAGGGTCAGGCGGCTGCCGGGAGGGCCAGGTCACGTACGAGGATGCGGGCCTGGCACAGGATGCGTGCGGCCCGGGCGACGGTGACCCGCTCGGGCCCGGCTCCCGAGGACTCGACGGCCAGGACACCCGCCGGGGTGCCAATGCGCAGGACGCGGCCGCCGGGTGCGGTGGAGGCGTTGGCCACCACGGTGCCCTCGACAAGGTTGGCCGCGGCCACGGCGACCGCGGAGGTGAGGCCGATGGCTGGGTGGGGGGAGTTCATGGACAGCATTCGTGCCGACACGTCGTACTCGTGCGCGGCCACATGCTCGCCCAAGGTCGTCGTGTAGGCGACGGGAGGGCCGATGAGGCCCGTCTTGGGAACGGCGTCGCCCGGCTCGGCTCGGGGCTGTACCAACCCCATGTGGACGGCGGTGGCATGGCGCGTCGCGCGCAGCCAGGACGCCTCGGCACGCATCTGGTCCAGCGTCTCGGCCCCGGTCCGGCCGGCTCGCACAGCGTCCACCAGGACGACCGGCGCACCGGCGTCCACCATGCTCACGATGAGCGGTGCCCCGGAGTTCGGGATCCTGACACCGCCCGCAAGTTCACCGACCGGTAGTTCCTGGGCAGGCAGGCCAGTGGGCAGCAAGTGGCCCGTCGTCGCCCCCGCCGGGTCGCGGAATGCGAGTCCCACCGGTACGCCGCCGGCCAGCGTGCCCGGGACCGTACGGTCACCGAACTCCTGGACCCGGCCGCCCGGCGTGTCCACCTCGGCCTCCAGCACAGCGCCCGTGTTGATGTTGCGCATGACCACCGGAGTGCGGTCGCCCTTGAGCGGCACCAAGCCCTCGGCCACGGCGTAAAGGGCGATGGCCGTCGCGCAGTTGCCGCAGTTGCTGCCCCACTCGACCGTGCCGGTGCCGATGCCGACCTGGGCGAAGAGGTAGTCGATGTCGACGCCCTCGCGGGCACTGGCCCCCACCACGGCCGCCTTGGACGTGGTGGGGGTGGCGCCGCCGACTCCGTCGAGCTGAACGGGGTCTGCCGCGCCGTACGCGTCGACCAGAATGCGCTCGATCCGGTCGCGGTCGGTAGGCATGTGCACCTGGGGGAAGAGCCAGCACTTGCTGGTCCCACCTCGTACCAGTGTTGCGGGAACGTGCATGTCAGAGCGTCTTTCTCTCAGCACAACGGGTGCGGGGCCGCTACGTCGCGCCGACTCTCGCAGAGCCGGTGGATTGAGCACAATGTCTCTTTCCTTGAGTAGGGTTTAGCTGAGCTAAACTCACTGCATGCTCAATGTTCGCCGACTGTTGCTGCTCGCCGAGGTTGCCGAGCGCGGCTCGCTGACTGCTGCCGCCGAGGCGCTGTCCATGACGACCTCGGCTGCCTCCCAACAGATGTCCCTGCTCGAGCGCGAGGCCGGACAGCCACTGATCGAGCGGCTGCCCCGGGGCGCGCGCACGACCGCCGCGGGCGCCGCGCTGGCCGAGCGAGGCCGTGCCATCCGCCGTGAACTCCAGGCTGCGGAAGCCGACCTGGAGGCCTTCGGACACCTGGACCGCGGGGTCGTGACCCTCGGCTCCTTCCCGACGGCCAGTGCCTCGCTGCTACCGCTGGCCCTGACCCGCTTCCGCCGGGCGCACCCGCAGGTGCGTACGGTCGTGCGCGCCGGAGTCCTCGCTCAGCTGCGGGAGATGCTGCACACAGGCGAGGTGGAACTTTCACTGCTCTGGGACTACGACTGGAACCGTGTCGACGACGATCAGTTGATCCTCACGCCGCTCCTCGAGGACCCGACGGTGCTGGTCGTGCCCACCAGTTCCCCACTGGTCAGCTCCGATCACGTAAGGCTGTCCGACCTGGCGGACCAGGAGTGGATCATCCGCGCGGAGAACCATCCTGTCGCGGACGTGTTGCGCCGCGCCTGTCGCCAGGCGGGGTTCGAACCGCGTATCGCCTACGCCTCGCATGATTACCAGGAGGCCCAGGCCATGGTCGCCGCCGGCCTCGGCCTGGCCCTTGCCCCTCGGCTGGCTCTGACCAACCGGAGAAGTGATGTACGCCTTCTCTCCCTGTCCAGCGAGCAGTCGGCCAGCGACAGCGCCCCGGTCCGCCGTATCCTCCTGGCCAGGCCCGTCCAGCGCGCCAGCACGCCGGCGGCCCAGGCGATGGCCCGTGTGCTGCACACTGTCGCGCGGGGCTTCACGGACCCGGGCCTCGACCGCTCTCAACTGGGTGCGGTGCGAACGCGCACACTCGCGTCGAGCTGAACCGTCGGCACGCACCCGAACTCGACTCTCCGCCGGGAGAGGCGGTGTCGGCGCTGATCTCCGCGACGAGGTCGGGGCGGACCAGGATTGTGTCGAGGACGTCGCGAGTGCCGCATGCCGAGGAGAACTTCGCGCCGGTCCATGGATGGCCGGGGCTGGCGGCGGTGTGCTCTGCGAGCCGGCGGGCCGCGTCGGGGAACAGGGGTACGGCGCGGCCGACGGCACGGAGGCGGCCGGCCCTTCACCTCGTCGTACTGCTCCACTGTGAGGTGTGAAATCTACCCCGTAGAGGGCCTTTCTGGCAGCCTCGGCGACTGCCTTCACCGGCTCCCGTTGGTGGCGATCGCGTCGTGGACAGGCGGGCCGTACGAGAGAACGGGGCGTCCCTGGGGCTCGTCCTCGCTACGGGCCATGTCGGTCTGTGCAGCTGACGGACGCCTATGACAGTGGGTTCTGAGCTTTCTGCCGAAGTCGTTCGTAGGGTGTCTGGCCGGTGAGTGCGCCGTGGGGGCGATGGTGGCTGTAGTAGTCCTCCCACTCCTGGAGCTTGGTGCTGAAGAGGCGGACGTCGTCGATGACTTGGCCCTCCAGTAGCCGGTAGAACTCCTCGGAATCGATGCGGTGGGACCGTTCGACCTTGCCGTTCAACCGCGGCGTGCGGGGCTTGATGTGCACGTGGCCGATCCCCTTGTCGAGCAGGCGCCAGTGGAAGGCTGAGCCGAATTCCTGGCCTTTGTCGGTCTGGACCTGCTCGACGGCGAAGGGCAGCTTGGCCAGCACGTGGTCGATGAACTGGATCGCCGTCTTCTGGTCGTTGCGCGGGTAGGCACGCAGGACCCGGGGCCGGGTGCAGTCTCGATGGCGGTGTACTGGTAGTAGCGCTTCTTGCGGCCCCTCTGGCCGAGGGGCTCGATGAACCTGACGTCGACCTGCAGCTGGTGGCCGGAGCGCTGCTTCTCGTACCGCTTCCAGCGAGTGGATCGGCGCTTGTAGCGCTGGGAGGGCGGCAGCCGGTTGAGATTCTTCGAGGTGGCGCTGGACGTCACCGCCTGACCGGCATCACGCCGAGCTGCCCCGAGCTGCGTCTGCGCCGCCTCGATCTGTGCCTTGGCTTCGTCGGGAAGTCCGGCCAGGGTCCCGTACCGGGGGGTGCCGGGCAGGGAGGATGGAGGTCATGACCACTGAGCATCCCGCCGAGCGGGGCGGCACCGGGCGCGACGTGTTCGCCGCCTTCTCCGACCGGGCATCGAACGTCACCAGCTCGCCGCTGTTCTCCGCCCTGTGCGTGCTCCTGGTCCTCGGCATGGTCGCCATACACCTTGCGCACCTGCCGCTGCCCTGGCTGATCTTCGCGGGAGATGTCGTGGCGGCCGTCAACCTGCTCTTGCTCGCTGTGCTGACGAACACCGAACGGCGTGACGCGCACGCGGTTCAGCGCAAGCTGGACGCCATCGCGGCGGCAATACTGGAGCAGCGCGAGGGCGCGAGCCATACAGCGGCCGACGAGCTACGGCGTGTCATCCGCATGGAGGAGAAGCAGTAACGGGGCTGCGTCACGGACATCCGTCATCGAGGAACGTGACCTGCTCCGGCGCGGCCTCGCCGCAAGCGGTGGTCGATCTGGTCGGCGGGCTGCGGGACAACGGCACGGATACGACGTCGCATCGGCATCCAGTGATCTCGTCGCCGACGATCAGGAGGCTGTCCCGGGGCAGGTGTTGCAGAAGCCGCGGGAGGGCCACTCGGGTGTGGCGAACCGTCGGCGGTGGTCGATCCGGTCGGGGCGGGTGACCGTGATGCCGAGGGAGCGCAGAAGGGCGATGAGGCCTTCCAGTTCCTGCCGGGCTGGGTCGAGGAGGGCGCGGGGGTAACGGCGGCCGGCGGTCAGGTGCTGGAGGCGGGCGGCCCAGCGGGGGATGTTGCAGGTGACCACCGGATGGGCGGGGCGGGATCGCCGCCCCGTAGAGGCGGCCCACGACGATCTTCTCCAGCGGATCCCATTCGGTGTGCGACCACACGACGGGGGTGCGGGTGGCCGTTTCTTCCGGCTCGGGCAGGGTCGGATGCGCGGTGATCGCGGCGTCCTTCGTCCGGTCGGCGGACGACCGGTACCCGCTCTGTCCCGTCCTGCCGGGTACGGCCCGGGTTCCCCCAGGCCCAGGTAGAAAACAGGGCCGCGCTGCCGACGCACGCCGCGCCGTGTGGGACTTTCGCCGTGCGGTCGGCCCGGCTCTCATTCCCCGTGGAGCCGGTCCGTCCGCCCTGCTCGTACGCCGGCGGGGGCGTCGCCGCGTTTCCTCGGCGATCTCGCCTTCGAACCGCCCCGTGGCGCCTGGCGCGGGGGACAGGCACCGCCGCGTCCCGCAGACTCGAAGGAGGAGTTCCGGTCGATCGCGTCTGCGAGGTCAGGCCGTGCACGACGTTCCGCTGTGGTTGTGGCTGGTGTTCGCCGTCACCGTGATCGCGTCGCTGGCGGTGGACCTGCTCGCGCACCGGCAGGCGCACGTGATCGGGTTCCGCGAGGCCGCCGCCTGGAGCGGCGTCTGGGTCGGGCTGGCCTCCAACAGCCACGCGGTGGTGTACTCGACGCCGGCGTCGATGCCGACGACCAGATAGACGACGCCGCCGAGGACGCCGAGGAAGAGCACCCGATGCTGGTAGGCGCGCGGCACCCGGAAGTAGCCGAAGATCAGGGCGAAGACGAACAGGTTGTCCACCGACCCGCCCTACGCCCAGTAATGCGGCACCTGCACGCCTCGAACGCAGCATCTCTTTCGTCAAAAGGACTGGGGGGATTCGCCGCATCCCGGGAACCGTGGCGTCTACGTTCCCCACTGGACGGCGGGGCCCTGCCACAACCCTGACTGCGAGAAGTACGTGCCCGAGCAGGTGACCGTCGACTCCGTACGCGGCGCCGCTTGGCGTACTCTCGCCGGCTTGGCCCACCACTGACCCCGAGCAAGGGTCACAGGCTCCGGCCGACGACGTTCCGCCGGTTCGCACCGAAGCCCACTCTGCTCGTATGACCGGCCCGGCAGTCTGGTGCGGCAACGCCGGGTGGGCAGCCCGCAGACGGTGGAGCCGCCCACCCCTCCCCGCCTCTTCCTGGCGGCGGCCCGTGCCGCCGTTCGTGCCTTCTCCGAGACCGCACACCCCCTCACCGGTTGCCCTGAACGGCCCCCTCCGACGGCGGGGCGTGCTCCCCCGGCGGAGGGTGGCGGAAGAGCGGGCCGCGACGGGCGGGACGCGGCAGCGGCCGGGAGCGGCATGGGACAGCGGCTCGGCCCCCAGCGAGGGGGCGGCGCCCCGGCGACCGAGCCGGCCACGGCTGCCGGCCGGCTGCGGGCGGGCTGCAGGTACGCGCCCGCCGCGGCGGCCGGCGCGTTCGTCCTGGCCCAGCTTCTGCTGGTGATCCCGGGGACCGGCCTGGGCTGGGACGAGATCGTGTACGTCAGCCAGGTCGAACCGGGCACCCCCACCGCGTACTTCTCCGCGCCCCGCGCCCGTGGCGTCAGCTGGCTCGCCGCCCCGGCCGCCGCGCTCGCCGGATCCGCCGCCCACCCCGCCGTCCTGCGGACCTACCTCGCCCTCCTGTCCGGGCTCGGCCTGCTGATCGCCCTGCGCGCCTGGCGAGGCCTCCTTCCGCCGGCCGTCCTCGGCTGCGCGGGCCTGCTCTTCGCCAGACTCTGGATCACCCTCTACTACGGCCCCCGTGCGATGCCCAACCTGTGGTGCGCGCTGGGCGCGCTGGCCGCGACGGGCTGGTTCCTTCGGGCGGTGGCACCGCCCTGCCGGGGTACCCCGGCAGGGCACCGGGCCCTGCTCCTCGCAGGTGCCGCCGTGGCGTTCGTCACCGCGATGCGCCCCGGCGACGGCGCCTGGCTGACGCTGCCCCTCACCGCCGCCGCGCTCCTAATACGCCCCTGGCGCCGGGCCCCGACCGTCAGCCACCAGAGCCTGCTGCCGTCCCCCGGCCAGTCGCCTGGGCACACGGTCGCCGAGGGGGCTCCGGCTCACGGCAGGTTCCGGGGTATCAGTCCTCGCCACTGCCGTACGGCCTGGTCAGAATCTCGAGGTTGTGTCCGTTGGGGTCGTCGAAGTACGCCCCGCGGCCGCCATCGTTGTGGTTGATCTCGCCGGGGTGGTGGTGGGACGGGTCCGCCCAGTAGGTCAAGCCCGCCTCGCCGATACGGGCGAAGATCGCGTCGAAGTCGTCCTCGGAGACAAGGAACGCATAGTGCTGTGGGCTGATCGCCTCGGCCGTGTCCATGTAGTCCAGCGTCACGCCGTTCGGCATCTGCACCGGGACGAACGGACCGTACTCAGGTGCCACCTCCAAACCCAGCAGATCCGCGAGGAACCGTGCGGACGCCATCGTGTCGTGCGCGGCGACGATCGTGTGGTTGAGTTCGACTGCCATCGGTCGGCCTCCTTCCCCCTGGCTGCCGGAACTGCTTTCCACGCTAGCAACCGTTCGGGCCGGCGCCATCGGTCTCTGGTCCGGTCCAGCTCCGACCTACGACCGAGAACTAGGAGGGCGAGGGCCCTTCCTGGCGCTGCACCTCAGTACGTGATCAACGCGTTTCAGGACTCGGAGTCAACGGCGAGGGCATAGAACGGTTCGGCATGGTCGTCCTGGCCGTCCCGCCCGCCGCTGATCTCGCCAAGGTGCAAAGGCTGCTCATGTGCGCGGACGCCGACTCGCCTCCTGGTCCAGTGTGCGCACTGACCTGCGCAACGCCGGGGCCGAGGTCGTCGACGGGAAGTCGTCATCGACGGACAATTCATCTCCAGCCGCTCGCCGGCGGACCTGCCAGCCTTCTGCCGGGCCATCGTCGACCAGTTCGCCAAGACCGGGTCGTCACGCTAGTGCTGTGCCGGGCCTAGAGCCTGTCTTCAAAGGAGTCAGATCCACATCAGGAGTGATGCGATGGTGAGGGCTGCCTCATACGATTCACGGGTCTTGTCGTAGCGGGTGGCGATGGCCCGGTACTGCTTCAACGCGTTGAAGCAACGCTCGACGACGTTGCGCTGTTTGTAGCGTTCCTTGTCGAAGGCAGGTGGTCTACCGCCGTTGCTGCCGCGTCGGCGGCGGTTGACCTGCTGGTCCGAACGTTCGGGAATGGTGTGCGGGATTCCGTGTTTCCGCAGGTAGCTGCGTATGTGTCGCGTGCTGTATCCCTTGTCGCCCAGGAGATGTTCGGGCCGAGTACGCGGTCGTCCCGGTCCCGTGCGCCGGACTTTGATCCGCGCGAGTACTTGCTCGAACTGGGTGCAATCGTTGACGTTGCCACCCGTGACGAGGAAGCCGAGCGGGCGTCCGCGGCCGTCGCAGGCGAGGTGGATTTTCGTGGTCAGTCCGCCACGGGATCGTCCGAGGGCGTGAGAGTGTGCCGATTCTGCTGGGGCCGCCCTTTTTTACGAGCACCTGCCGCGTGTTGGTGAGCGCGGGCAATCGTGGAATCCACCGACACCAGCCAGTCGATGTCCCCGACTGCATCCTTGCGGGCCTGGGCCGCCTCCAGCATCCGCGAGAAGGTCCCATCCAACGCCCACCTGCGGAAACGCGTGTACAACGTCCGCCAGGACCCATACCTCTCGGGCACATCACGCCAGGCCGAACCGGTCCGCAGCTTCCATACGATCCCGTTCAGCACCACCCGGTCATCCCGCCGAGGCCGCCCCGTCTCCGCCCTCGGAAGCAGCCTCGACAGCACATCCCACTCCTCATCCGAGAGCTCATGCCGCCGCACCATGCACTACATGATGCCCCATCAACTCCCTTTGAAGACAGGCCCTAGCGGGCTGGCTGCCCGACGCCCCGTCCGGGGGGCTGCACCGCCGCTGGCTGGCCTGGTGCTCCGGGGGCCGCAGGGGCGTCACATTCTGATCCAGATCACGCCGTCCACTGGCGAATCGACCAGCTTCGCCAGACCCCGTCCGTCAAGCCCGGTCCGTGGCAAGCTGGCGATGCTGACTTTCTGCGACCACAACCAGCGATGTGTCGGGCTGATGCGCCGAGTTGCATGGCGCTACCACTGAGCTCTTTCAGCGTGGCCACTGATCGGGTGAGGGGATCGGTGTCCGCCAACTCGCTGCCGGCTTCGGTATCTCCGTCGGCACCGCCCACGCGTACGCGGCAGCCGTCGTCGACCTGCTCGCCACCGTGCGCCCGGCCTCCTGCGTGCCCTGCGCGAATCCGAGCAGGACTAGGTCCTGATCGACCACCTGGCGGAGGGCGACCGCCCTGGTGACGGCCGGGCCGACTACTCCCAAAAGCATCATCGGCACGGGGAGAACGTGCAGGTAGTGAGCGATCCTGCCAAGCGGCTGCCTTGGATCTCGCCTGAACTGCCCAGCCGTGCCCACGACCTGACCGCGGCCCGACCCACCGGATCATCCGGATCTGCGAACGCCACGGTGTCCCCGTCCTCGCCGACCGCGCCTACATGGCAACTGGCCCGTGGGGGATGACACCCCTCAGACGCCAGCCGGGCCGCGACCTCACGCCAACCCATCGAACGATCAACCGCGCTCTCTCGGGGGCGCGGGCACCGGTGGAGCGGAGTGGCCCGCCGAAGTCCTGGCGGGTCTTCCGCATAGCCCGGTGCAGACTGAATCGAATGTCGTCAATCGCCGCGGCCGTACTCACCCTGGAGCGGCAACTTTGAATGAGTTCACTGTGTGCCGGACAGGCTGAGGAATCCCTGGCAAACGAGAGGACCCAGCCGCGAGGCCGTCTCGAACGTCGCCCAGCAAAACGAGGCCACGCCGGAGAACGTCGCCTATCCGAACCAGGCGTGGCCGGAGAACGTCCGAGCGTCCGGCTGCGCTTTGATCGCGCAGTACCCGGTCGTGCAGTTCGGCGTCGAACGCGGGGATCACGGTCATGCCCTCGCAGTGGGCCACTGACAAAACATCGCACCCCGGGCAGCATGAGTACGCCGTCCGGGGTGTGTGTGGGCTGGGGGTTGGGTCAGCCCCGGCTGTGCGGACAGCCGCGGACGGACGGGCTACAGCTTGTCCGGGCTCCCCGGGTCGTGCGGCACGAAGATCACCGCTGAGAAAACCTCAGTCTCCAGTTGACATGCAGAGCTCGCCGGGTCTCGCGGCTCGATATGGCCGTGGTCGTCGGCTTGGCTCGGTGCGTGATGACGCAGAAACCGCCGCGTCAGGAGGTTGGACCCGTGTTGTCCGCGGCGCCTCGGCGCTGCCGTGGAAGAGGGCGAACACGGCAGCGATGACGACCACATGGCGTCGCTTCACAGAAGTTGAGCCAGAACCCAATCTCGTGAACATCGAACACGCCAGTTACTCGGCGACTCCCGAGTAACTGAACATCCGCTGCCCAATCTCGTGTCTCGCGGGCCAGGTGCAGGACGAGGGCTCGGATGGAGCGGACGGTGCGGGGCGCCCGGGCTGCTTGTTGCAGGAGGCTCTCGCGTGGCGCCGCCGGAGCAGGTCGTGATGCCTTCGCAAGATGGTGTCCGGAGGGACGAGTAGCAGTAGCCGCGCAGCACCGCACGGGGGAGCGGGGCCAGGAGCGCGGCGAGGACGACCCGGTCTACGGGGGCTGAACTTTACTTTCTGCGAGTCGAGTTGGCGCTCGAGGAGAGAGAGCTGGTGGCGTAGGGCGAGGATTTCTGCGGGCTTGGCGTGGTCACTCGTGCGCGGCAGGCCCAGAGCGGCGAAGAGGTGAGCAGCGGTCAGGTAGGTGAGACGGAGCAGCACGAGCGGGCCTGGCTGAGCTGCGGCGTTCGCCGCGCGCCGGGGGAGACGAGCGGTGTCGGGACGGCGGGCGGATGGGCACCCAGCTCCTCCGGGGCAACGGCGGTGTCGGGTAGTCGAATAACGGTGACGACGAGCCGCGATGGTGCCGGTACTGGTGATGCCGGGGGCGGCGTGTCTCCTGCCCTACGGTCACCCCCCCGACGCGGCACGCCAGCCGTGCCACCGGCGGACGGCGATCACGAGCGCCGGACCGGTCGGCGGTCGCTGCCGGTACGGCGCGTACTTCTCCCGCAACAGGGCGACGGCCGCCGGGTACTCGCCCTGGGTGCCGGGCGGCAGCACGCGCGCGTCACCGTCCGCGCGGACCCACCACAGCCGCTCCCAGTCCTCGTCGTACGCGTCGACGAGCAGGCAGACAGCCGGGTGGGCCGCGATGTTGTCCAACCGTTTCAGCTGCTGCGACCGCTTCGGCTTCCAGTCGACGGCGGTGACGATCTCCTCGCCGTGGGCCGCGAAGACGACCGGCACCAGATGCGGGCGCAGGCCCGCGTCCACCGTCGCCAGGCGCGCCACCCGCGCGGTCATGAACCGGCGACGCGCCTCGTCCCCGGCCATGTCCGCCACGGTCAGCTCCTATTCAGCGGCAGCCGCGAGCTGTCACCGGTGGCCGGACGTGGCCTCGGCCAGTTCGTCCAGGGTGCGCAGCGTCTCGTTCTCCGGCAGGGTCGGCAGATACAGCAGGACGCGTTCGACGCCGAGTTCGGCGTAGGTGTCGAGCGCCTTCCGGTCGTGCAGGCCCGCGTACACCACGACGGACGGACGGTCACCGGCCGTCCGCCGCATACGCGCGATGCGTTCACCCAGCTTCTCGAGCGGCAGGGCGCTCGGCATCCACGCCGCACCGTACGCGGCGACGCGTTCGAATGCGCGCTCGCTGTCGCCCCCGACCCAGATGGGCGGATGGGGCTTCTGGACCGGCTTGGGCCAGGCGTAGACGGGATCGAAGTCGACGAAGTCGCCATGGAACTCGGCCTCCTCCTTCGTCCACAGCTCGATCATCGCGCGGATGCGTTCGTCCATGAGCCGCCCGCGGACGGCCGGATCCGTCCCGTGGTTGCGCATCTCCTCGCGGTTCCAGCCCGCGCCGACCCCGAACACGGCCCGGCCGCCGGAGATCAGATCGAGGGAGGCGACCTCCTTCGCGGTGTGGATCGGATCGCGCTGGATCACCAGAGCGATGCCGGTGCCCAGGAGCAGGTCACGGGTCACCGAGGCGGCCGCGGCGAGCGCCACGAACGGGTCGAGCGTCCGGTAGTAGATCCGCGGCAGCTCACCGCCCCCCGGGTACGGGGACTCCCGCTTGACCGGAATGTGCGAGTGCTCGGCCAGCAGCAGGGAGTCGAACCCACGCTCCTCCAGGGCGGGTCCCAACGCCTTGGGGCCGATGCCCTCATCGGTGACAAAAGTCGATACTCCGAACTTCATCCGCGACCACCTCGTCTCGTCGGCGCACCTGCTGTCAGTGTGACGCGGTCGGTCGCTCCTCGTCGGGCATGACCTCCCGCGGCGTGGCGTCCGGACCCTATGCCCACCGTCACTGCCCGACCCACGCGTCCGCCGGCCGCTGCAGGGCCACCTCGCGCAGCGCCGCAGTGGTGAGGCGAGAACGCCGGCGATCGCACGCGGGTCGTCACGGAGCTCGTAGACGATGTCGAGCATCCGCGCCCGGCCCTCGCGACCGTGTGGCACCTGCCCCAGCACCAGCTGGATGGTGGCCCGGGCGCGGCCGGTGGCGGCCACCTGGTCCTCGACGTTGCGCAGTTCCTCACAGAGCCGGCCTCCGCACACGCTGCGCCGCTCGTCGACCGTCATCAGGACAGGCGTCCGCGTCCTCGGGGACCAGCGGAAGAAGGCGGAGCGGCAGCACAGCCGAGGCAGTGCGCTTGCCAACGGTCGGGAGCGCGAGGTGACTTCCCCGGCGCTGTGGGGATCAGCGTGCTGTCTGGGGGGCGTGTGGTTCAGCCGTGATCGCTGCCGGCCTGGCGAGGTCGGTCGTCCTTGCGGTTGATGGTGTCGATGCGCGCTGCGAGGTCAGGGTGGTTGGCTCTGAGGTGGGTGTGGGTGTCGGCGAGTGGGTTGAGGAGGTTGGCGGCGTCGTTGTCGGCGAGGGCTTCGGTGAGGCGGGCCAGGGGGGCGTGGGCCTGGGCGGGGAGGTCGGTGAGGGCGGTGATCTGGCCGGCGAGCTGGCGTAGTTCGGCGGCGTTGGTCCGGGCCCAGGTGGCGATCGTGCGGTCGGCGGCGCGGCGGCTGCGGGTGGCTTGTACGCGTTGTTCACCGGTGGCGCCGGGAGCTCCGGGGCGTACGCGCAGGTAGCGCCGCTCCGCGGCCTGGCGGCTGGCGACGCCCAGGGGGTGTGCGAGGTCGGCCCAGCTGGATCCTGCTGCCCGGGCTGCCTCGATCAGCCCGGGTTCCCATCCGGCGAGCTGGTCGCGCAGTTCGCGCAGGAGGAGGAGCGCGGCCAGGGCCTGGTCCGCACTGGCTTGCCCGTCCTGCGGGTGTTTGCCGGTCTGGGCGGCGCGGACGGCTGTATCGATCGTGCTCAGCGCTTCCGCGGCGGCGGGGAACGAGGTGGGGGCACGGCGCTTGGGAGAAGCGGTCATGGAGATCCTCTCAGACGCGTCATCATTTGGGCGACGTTTCATTTGTCATCGGTTGGATGACATGTTACAACGGTGTCAGGTGAAGCGCATTGGCAGTTTCCTGCCAGACCTGTGGAGGTGTTTCGCGATGTTGATGCGCACTGACCCGTTCCGCGAACTCGACCGGCTCGCCCAGCAGCTGACGGGGGTGACCGGCACCTGGTCCAGGCCCTCGGCGATGCCGATGGACGCCTACCGCGAAGGCGAGGACTACGTGATCGCCCTCGACCTGCCCGGTGTCGCCAAGGACGCGATCGACATCGACGTCGAACGGAACATGCTCACCGTCAGGGCCGAGCGCCGCCCGGCCGCGAAGGCCGACGACGTGCAGATGGAGCTCTCCGAGCGGCCCCTGGGGGTCTTCTCCCGCCAGCTGGTGCTGGCCGACACCCTGGACACCGAGCGCATCACCGCCGACTACGAAGCAGGGGTGCTGACGCTGCGCATCCCGATCGCCGAGCGTGCCAAGCCTCGCAAGATCGCAATCGGCGGGGAGTCCGACCACAAGCAGATCAGCGGCTGAGGAGCCAATTCCCGACCGCACCTACGGCGGAGGACGGGCATCGACCTCCCCTTCCGGCCCCGTCCTCCGCACTCCGTCCTTCGCGCAACGATGCAGAAGGAGCAGTGGTGGCCATGCGATGGGAAGCATCCCTCGGCCACGTGCAGGAACGCGGCAAAACGCCACACCCCAGGAAGCCGAACGCTCCGCACGCACCGTTCTGGCCTTGCTGGGCGCACATCTGGTGGGGGTGGTCCGGGCGGAGCCGGCCGCCAGGCTCCCGGAGACCTTCGCCGTGATTCTTCTCAACCCGCTGCAGGCCACCGAGCCGCTCTCGCCGGAGCGGTTTGTCCGGGCTACCGCGGCGTGGATCGAGGGAGCCACCGAGCAGACCGCGGCCTGGGACGTCAGTGCCGTACTGAGCGTGGCCGCTGATGCCGCCGGCGAGGATCTCACCCACCGCATCCTGCTCCAACTGCCCCCGGGCTACGACCCCCTCTTCGGCCATCCCGAGCACACCTAAGCCCGTGAGCGTGCGCCGCTCGCACAAATCAGCAGGGTGGGCCAGCCAACGTTGGCCCACCCTGCCGGCGAAAACGCCCTTGAATGAGAAAGGCAACGCCCTCCGATGCTTCCGCTGCGTGAATCGGCCGCTGCCCGGCCCGGCATGACGTTTCAGTAGATGGTGGAAAGAATCCGCTACGAAGGCGCGTATCCCACCCGGGAGCGGGTCGAAGGCGTCACGCGCACCGTGCTGGCAGACCTGGGCCGCCAGCACACCGGCGACGAACGCGTCGACCTCGTCGCCTGCCTCCCCACAGAGGCCGCTGTGAGGATGTTGGGGTGCCGACCTGGGTGGTGGTCTGGCCGTGACACGACTGGCCCTGATGCCTTGCGTTTGATCTGCCGACTGCTGCCTGAGGCGGTGCGTGCTGTCACCGAAACGGTGGGCGTGTCCCGATAGACATCTCGGGATCCGAAGGAGTCAAGCAGCAGCTGCCAATGATGAGTGCGAGGGCGGAGCGAAGGCGCGTTCCTCGTCGAAGAGGCCTCGCTTCTGGAGACAGTGGAACGGCTGCCCGAACAGGCGGTTGATCAGGTGCCGTTGAGCTTGCGCGTGCCAGTCGCGGATATCCCGCCGGTGGCGGTAGTGGGACTGCGCGCCGGGTGATGAGCGCAGGGAGGAGAAGGCCCAGAGGCAGCCGGCGTGGTGGAGCCGATTGCTCTTGACCATGCGGCGTCCGACATAGTGCTTCTTGCCGGAGTCGCGGGTGATCGGCGCGGATCCGGCGTATGTCTTCAGTCCGCGGGCGTCGGAGAAGCGCTTGAGGTCGTCGCCGGTCTCGGCGAGAACTCGTGCCGCGAGTTGGACGCCGAGGTCTGGGAAACTCAGGAGCATCTCGGCATCTGGGTGCTCGCGAAAGCTGGCGTCAACTGCTTCGGCGAGGTTTTCACTGGGCTGGCAGGCTGTTTCGAACTGCTTCGGCAGAGCGAGAAGTTGCTTGCCGAAGGCGTTCTTGATGGCGATTCTTGAAAACGACCGGCATCGCTCCTCGCCTCACTTGATCAAGTGGTCGATGAATGGGCGCGATGGGCCTGGGAGGTGTCGACGGCGATCCTGTGCGCCTGGTCGATTAGGTACAACTTGTGCGTTCCGGCCCGGATCAGGGCTTTCCGAGGCTTGCTCGGGGCAGCCCTACGCCTCCGCGGGGGTGGCCGGTCGTGTCGCGTAACGGTGGCGCATGGCCTTGCTGGCTGCGGGACCTGCGGTGAAGACGTAGGTGTCGCTGTCGTCGAGTCGGTGGCCGGTCTTGGCGTCGACGACGACGGGTTCGACTTCCTCGCCGTTGTGGGCGTCGATGAGGATCATGCTGCGTTCGGCCGGTGCGAGGCGGGAGTTGCCCCATGCGGCCAGGGCGACGATCACCGGTCGCAGGGAGCGCCCGAGTTCGGTGAGGACGTACTCGTGCCGGACGGGGTTGGTCTGGTAGGGCCGGCGCTCCAGCAGTCCGTCCGCGACGAGGGTCTTCAGTCGAGTGGTGAGCATGCTGGAGGAGATGCCCAGGCTCTCCTGGAACTGGTCGAAGCGGGTGTAACCGTCGAAGGCGTCATGGAGGATCAGCAGCGTCCACCACTCGCCTACGTGTTCCACCGTCGTGGACAGCGGGCACTCCCGGTCCTCCAGCCTGATCCGGCTTGCCACGGCGACCATCCCCTCAGTTGCTGCTAAAGTCGAAGTTAGTAGCTTTGATTTTAGCAGTAACGACGGGAGCGGTGCCCTCCGCGCCCGCACCCGGAAACGGAGCACACCGTGACCACACCCCTCAGCGAATCCCTCGAAGGCCGGCGTGCTCTCGTCACCGGCGGCACCAAGGGCACCGGAGCCGCCATCGCCCGACGTCTAGCCCAGGCCGGCGCAACCGTACTGGTGACCGCCCGTAGCCGCCCCGACGACGTCGAGGAGAAGACGTTCATCACCGCCGACCTGTCCACCGCCCAGGGCGCAGCCCACGTCGCCGCCGAAGTGGACGCCCGTGTGGGAGGCGTCGACATCCTGGTCAACACCCTCGGCGGCTCCGAAGCACCGGCCGGAGGGTTCGCGGCGCTCGGCGAGGACGACTGGGCCAGGGAGCTGAACACGAACCTGCTGGCCGCCGTCCGCCTGGACCGCGCACTCCTGCCGCACATGATCACCAAGGGCAAGGGGGCCGTCGTACATGTCACCTCGATCCAGCGCCGCATGCCGCTGTGGAACGGCACCCTGGCCTACGCCGCCGCCAAGGCCGCCCTGACCACCTACAGCAAGGGCCTGGCCAACGAGGTCGCCTCGCACGGCGTCCGCGTCAACACCGTCTCGCCCGGCTTCGTGCAGACCTCGGCCGCCGACAACCTCGTCACCCGGATCGCCCACGACGCAGATATCACCCAGGAAGCAGCGCTGGGCCGGCTCATGGACTCGCTGGGCGGCATCCCGCTGGGCCGTCCCAACCGGCCCGAAGAGGTCGCCGAGTTGGTCGCCTTCCTGGTCTCCGACCGCGCCTCGGCCATCGTCGGCGCCGAACACGTCATCGATGGCGGCACCACCCCCACCGTCTGAACCCACCACCATCCCAAGGAGCGCCATGTACGACAACCAGCCACGCACCAGCGCCCCAGACACCCTGCCCGAGGTCATCACCCGCTACCTGAAAGCGCACCGCGCCCACGACACCGCCACCGCAATCACGGCGTTCACCGACCAAGCCACGGTGATCGACGACGGCAACACCTACGCGGGCACCGAGGTGATCGAGGCGTGGCTCAACCGATCGGCCACCGAATTCACCTACACCATCCACCTCACCCACGCCCAGCAGACCGACGCAACCCGCTACATCGCCACCCACCACCTCGAAGGCAATTTCCCCGGCGGCACCATCGATCTGCGCTACAAGTTCACACTCCGCGACGGCCTCATCGAACGCCTCGTCATCGAACCCTAAGTGCCCCACGCATCCCGTTGCCGCCTATTCGAGAAGGCCGCTCGCCCCGTGCTGCCGTTCCCAACCGTCGTGCCCAGCCACCCAAGGAACCAACATGAGCAACTCCGAGGCCACCCCGAGCAGCGGGTGGGGAGATTCTTCAAGGAGCGTCATCATGTCGACAGCCGCGAGCTGGTGGGCGTACTCGGCCCGCAGGACGCTGCGTGGGCGGTCAGCCTCTTCGTCAATGCTGCGGACATGACCGGCGCGCTTGACGGCGGAGCGCAGCTGATTCAGCGACAGTCGTGAGCCTTTTGTACGCGTCGGCGCTTTGGCAAGGATGATGCGGGCTCCTCGCGGGCCAGTCCGCTTTGCTTGGCCAGGAAGGCATCGAGGGCAGCGGGGTAGTACTCGCGCAGCAGGGAGCGGATCTGGTTGCCGATCTGCTGGCGGTTCCACACGGCGTCCTGCTGAGCCCGAGCCAGTACCGCGATGGTCTGGGCCTGGTCGGAGTCCGCTGGCAGCAGCCGGTGAACGGCCATGTCGGTTCGCAGGATGTTGGCCAGCACCAGAGCATCGCCCAGGTCTGACTTCTTGCGGGACACACCGTGCCGGTCGCGGTGGCGGGAGGCGGCAGGTGGGTTGATCGCGAAGACCTTGCGGCGGCCGGTCCGCAAGACTTCGACGAGCAGGCCGCGGCTGGTCTCGATGGCCACCGGTATCGGCGACTCAGGGCTGTCACCGTGCTCGGCCAGGAGCTCCAGCAGTATCCGGTAGCCGGCAGCGTCATCGGTGATCCGCCGTTTGGCCAGCAGTTCGCCGGACTCGTCGAACAGCGCGATGTCGTGATGCCTCTCCGCCCAATCGATCCCGCAGAACACAGTCGCACGTTCTCCCATCGTCGAGCGTTTATCCAGGTCACGAGCTCATGCAGGTCATGCGGCGTCCGAATCCCAGGACTCGGTCGGTCCGCCATCTCGGTAGCCGTTCGCGACACCAGCGCACCCCAGGGGCCTCAGTCTGCGCCAGAGCTCGTGGCTCGCGGAGGTGGACAGGAGGTCGCCCTGCGGCGGGCTCGCGCCACGACGACAACGAACGACATACGACGCTGGGTTTCACGGGACTTGGAGACGCCTGGTCGCGCCGCTCTCTCGTGAGGCCTCTCGCAGGCCGGGGAGATTCCGAGGCATCTGCCCGGCGCCCGCATGCCCCGTGAAACCGGGCCTTGACCCCTGATGTTGGACACACGAGACACTGGATCCTAAGGATCTGAGAACGGACATCTCGTGGTCATGAAGAACTATCCGCCGGAGTTCAAGGCGGACGCGGTCGCGCTGTACGAGTCGCGGCCCGAAGCGACGATCAGGTCGGTCGCCGCTGATCTTGGGGTTAATCCGGAGACCCTGCGGAACTGGGTCCGGGCAGCCGGAGCGAGTCGTCCCCGTGGACGCCGGACGCAGGAACCGGCCCCGTCGCCGACCCCGCTGGAGGCGGAGAACGCAGCTCTGCGCAAGAAGGTCCGTGAGCTGGAGGAAGAACGCGAGATCCTGCGCAAAGCGGCGAAGTATTTCGCCGGGGAGACACGCTGGTGAACCGCTTCCAGTGTGTCGCCGACCTCCAGCGCCGCTACGGCGTGAAGCGGCTGTGCAGCGTCCTCGGCGTCGCCCGCTCGAGCTTCTACTACTGGCGCCGGACGGCCGACGACCGGGCTGCCAGGCAGGCGGCCGATGCCCGACTGGCAGTCCGGATACGGGCCGTGCACCGCGAATCGGACGGCACCTACGGAGCCCCGCGCATCACCGCCGAGCTCCGCGAGACGAGTGGCGAGACGGTCAACCACAAGCGGGTCGCCAGGATCATGCAGGCGTTCGGGATCGAAGGAGTCCGTCTGCGTCGCCGGCACCGCACCACCGTCCCCGACCCCGCCGCGGCCAAGGCGCCCGACCTGATCGGCCGCGACTTCACCGCCCAAAGACCAAACACGAAGTACGTCGGCGACATCACTTACCTGCCCATCGAGGGCGGGAAGTTCTGCTATCTGGCGACCGTCATCGACCTTGCGTCGCGGCGTCTGGCCGGCTGGGCGATCGCCGACCACATGCGCGCGGACCTTGTGACCGACGCCCTGGCAGCGGCGATCCGAACCCGTGGCAGTCTTGCCGGGTCGATCACGCACCGACCAGAGCCCAATACGCGAGTCGGGCCTTCGCCGAAGCCTGCAGGTCAGCAGGGGTCCAGCGAAGCATGAGCGCGATCGGGTCCAGCGCGGACAACGCCCTCGCCGAGTCCTTCAACGCGACCTTCAAACGCGAGACCCTGCAAGGACGAAAGAGCTGGCCCGACGAAGGCGCGGCACGACTCGACGCCTTCCGGTGGCTTCACCGCTACAACACCCGACGCCGACACTCCCACCTCGGTCACCGCAGCCCCATCGCCTACGAAGCGGCATCCACACCCACACCAACTACGCTGGCACGAGCCGCATAACCCGTGTCCAGAATTCAGGGTCAAGGCCCGGCGAGGGATGACCCTCGTGTTCGTTCGCACGGAGGACAGCGAGGAAGGCATGCGCGAGCATGGCCAGGGTGACCCAGCGGGACCAGGACGGGTAGCGGCGGACCTGGTGCTCGTCCAGGGCCGCCAGGCCCTTGCCGGACTGGAAAAACTCCTCGACCCGCCACCTTGATCCAGCGACGCGCACCAGGGTGGTCAGCGGCACTGCGGCAGGCGAGTAGCAGCGGTAGTAGGCACGTTCGCTGGTGCTGCGGTTGCGGCGGATCAGCAGCTGCCGGCTCCCGGGCCGGCGATCGGTGAGGTCGATGACGGCCCAGTCGTAGAAGCGGTGGCCCTTGGCTCCGGCCCCTGCGGACAGCTTCTGCCAGGCCCTCTTGGGCACCTTCCTGGCCGACATGTCGGCGCGAAACCTCCCGGCGCCTATGGTGACTTCGTGCGAGCAGGCCACCGCGAGGACGTAGCCGGTGCCGCGTTCCTCCAGCGCGGTGCGCAGCCTCGGGTTGCCGCCGTAGACCTCGTCTCCCGCGACCCAGGCGGCCCGATGGCCGGCGTCGAGGAATCGGGTGACCATGCGAGCGGCCAGCTCCGGCTTGGTCGCGAACTCCGTATTGTCACCGAGGCCGGCGGCCCGGCAGCGGTCGGGATCGGAGGTCCAGGAACGCGGAACATAGAGTTCCCGGTCCGCTGCGGCGTGCCCGCGGCGGCCGGCGTAGACCAGGTAGACGGCGACCTGGGCGTTCTCGATCCTGCCCGCGGTGCCGGTGTACTGCCGCTGGACTCCAACGGTGTCGGTGCCTTTCTTCACGTCGCCGGTCTCGTCGACCACCAGCACCGCCTCGTCGTCGTGCAGATGCTCCACCACGTAGTCACCCACCTCGTCGCGGACCTGGTCGGCATCCCACTTCGCCCTCCCGAGCAGGTGCTGCATGCCGTCCGGGGTCCTGTCCCCGGCCCACTCGGCGATGGTCCAGCAGTTCTTGCGCGGCAGGTCCGACAACAGGCCGAGTACCAACTTCCGGGCCCGGCGTCGGGATTCGACCCGTGTGAAGCGTCCCGCTATCCGGCTCATCAGGCCCTCGAACGCCTCCTGCCAGCAGGCAGGGTCTACGCTGTGACCTGCGGCCACCGCATGATCGTTTGTCTTCACACACCGATGATCAACGGTGGCCGCACCCGTCTCCACACCGCGTCAGGTCGCGCAGCGTCTGCCTGCCGTCCTGTGTATCGGAGGGCTTGTGCAACGTGGCGAAGTCTGGTGGGTCCAGTTCGACGAGCGGAGGTTGGTCGTACTGCTGTCAGGAGACGACGCGTCCGGGTTTCAGGTGATGCAGGTCGTCGCTCCGGCGGGCCTCGACATCAGCGGTCTGGGCATCGAAGTGACGGTCGGCGCCGGTGAAGGGCTGCCGCTCGAAGGCGTGCTGCGGCTCGCGTTCCCGCGTCCAGGCTTCACCCCGTGCACGTGGCTGACCACCGTGTCCCGGGACGACCTGATAGAGCGGGCGGCCGTCCTGTCCTCCAGGAAGCTCAGCGAGATCGACGATGCCCTCCGACTCGCTAAACAAGCACAGGAGCGGACCCCGGCAACGACCGCGAAGCTCAGCGAGATAAGGGACGCCCTCCGTCGCGGTGAACTCGGGTAGACGGAGAAGGAGCCGACGCCCGCGATGGCATTGGGCGATCTCGGGCGGGATGATCCACGCTGGACACCTGCCGCCTCGACGCCCCTCACCATCGAGATCACGATCTACGGCTGGAGTACTAGTACTCCAGCCGGATTTCTAGATTTTCCCTGGTCAACGGCTTGGCGGCGAGGAGTGTAGCGGGTGTGTGGCAGTCGCGGGACGGTCTTGAACGGGCCGTCCCGCGAACGTGTGCCCGCGCCGTATGTAGTGACAGCGCCGGGCGCGTGCTTGGTGTCGGCGCCGCCATCGGGACCACTTCATGATGTGGTCGCGGTGCGCAGGATGGTGGCGGGGTTGAGTTGCCAGCAGACGGCGGATTTCAGCCGGTGTGAGGTCCACGAGGTCGGGAGTGTCTGCCTCGGCACCCCTTTTTCGCGTTCCTGGGCGGTCATCGCAGCAAGGAACGTGTGGGCGAGCATGGCGAGTGTGATGTGCCGATACCAGCCCACGTAGCGGCGGACTTCGTACTGGTCCAGGCCGCACTCGTTCTTCGCGCTCTGGAAGCATTCCTCGATCTTCCAGCGGCAGCCTGCGATGCGGACGAGGTCGGCGACGGTGGCGTCCAGTGGGGCGCAGGCGAGGTAGTAGGCGATCTCGTCGGGCTTGGTGATGCTGCGGCGGGCGAGCATCCAGCGTTGTCGGGTGGGCTCGTCGCCGTCGAACTCCCAGGCGGCGGGCAGGCGGGCGGCGGTCCAATCGTAGTAGCGCTCGCCCTTCGCTCCGTGTCCTGCGGACAGGCGCTGCCATGCCTCGGGCGGGGCCTGGCTGATGAGGTGGTCGATGCGTGGGCCCTGGACCTGCTGGGACTTGGGCACGGCGACGACGTAGAAGAGGCCGCGGTCCTCCAGGAAGCGGCGGAAGCGGGAGTCTTGGCCATAGGCAGAATCTGCGGTGATCCAGGCGATGGGGAGTGGGGAGGCCAGGGCCCGCTCGATCATGGCGCGGGCGAGGTCGTTCTTGGTGGTGAAGCCGCGGTCGTTGGGGATGCGAGCCGCTTGGCAGCGGTCACGGTCGTCGGTCCAGGACTTGGGCAGGTAGAGCTCGCGGTCCACCAGGGCGTGGCCGCGGGTGGTGGCGTAGGCGGTGAAGACGCCGATCTGGCAGTTCTCGGTCCGTCCGGCGGTGCCGGAGTACTGGCGCTGGACTCCGGCGGAGGTGGTGCCCTTCTTCACGAAGCCGGTGTCGTCCACGATCAACACCCCGTCTGTTTCCCCGAGTTGCTCGGTGACGTATGTCTGCAGGTCATCGCGGAGATCGTCGGCTTCCCAGCGGCTCTTGGACAACAGGTGCTGGAGGCCGTCGGGGGTGGCGTGGCCGGCGTATTCGGCGAGCTGCCAGCTGTTCTTGCGGCCGACCGGGCCGAGGAGTCCCCGTACGTAGTCCCGCATCCGGCGCCGGGCTTCCACCCGGGTGAAGCGTGCTCCGGTCCGCAGGAAGAGTTCTTCGAGTTCTTGGTCCCATGCGCTCGTCGGCATGTCGCTGATCACGACGTTGGACTGTCCCGGACCCTGTCACTACATGCGGCGCGGGCACACGTTCGCGGGACGGCCCGTTCAAGACCGTCCCGCGACTGCCACACACCCGCTACACTCCTCGCCGCCAAGCCGTTGACCAGGGAAAATCTAGAAGTCCGGCTGGAGTACTAGGCTGAGAAGAATTGGGCCGCTGGCCTCAACCGAACCGGTCACCAGGACACTTATCTTTGCGCGCACGTGGCACTGCGCCTGCTCCTCGGCGCCTACCCCGGAACACCGCCAGCCCACGTACCCGTGCAGCGGCAGCTATGCGCACCGTGCCAGAAGCCGTCATGGACGGCCCGTAGTCCGAGGCAATCCATTGCACTTCTCGCACTCCCACGCCGGCCGGCTCTGCCTGCCGGCCTTCGCGGCCGTACCGGTGGGCGTGGATATGGAGGCGGTTACCTCCCGATCCGTTGCCGACACCGTCGCCGCTTTCCTGCATCCTCGCGAGACCGCCGAACTCTCCCAATGTGCCCCTCATGAGCGTCCTCTGGCATTCACCCGTGGATGGGTGCGCACGGAGTCATACCTGAAGGGGCTGGGGACCGGACTCGGTCGCGCGCCTTCAAGGGACTACTTGGGGACGACCGCAGGCGATGCCAGCCACCCGCTGGGCTGGACGGTCCAGGATGTGGCGGTGGAGGACGACCACATCGCCGCCGTCGCCTTCAAGTGCACCTGATGCGACACGCAGCGAGAAGCGGCATCGCCCTATTCAAGGCCTGATTGGCCAGCTATCGGTGAGCAGGATGGCCAGGTCCTGTTGAGCACGGGATCCATGAGCTGCCGGTTCCGTCGGCTGGGCTGGCCAAGTACCGCTGGAGGTCACAGTCGGGAGCTGTTGTCCTGTCTCAGTTAAGTCCGGGCAGTCTCAAAGATCTCTGGACATCCGTCCGGCCGGTCGGGGCGCGACTCAGAGTCCGCCCTGGTCGTGTCGCGCCACGGAACCTCCGACCGGCCACGGGACAAGGAGATGCTCAGAGACATCTGAGACGCGGGACAGCTGGACGTCTCACACAAGTCCGGGCACCGCACGTCAGAGCGCCGCGATACCCGGAGAAGTCTGAGACCGGACAGCTGTGACTGAGCGTTTGTGACTGGGCACGCTAGTTGGCCACTGTGCACCCCCGGCGGCCACTTCTGTCCTCAGGCGGTTGATCTGGTGAAAGGTGCCTCATCCGGGACACGTGAGGAACAGACGCACGTAGGGTCGGCCGGTGATCATCTGGTTGAACGGGACGTTCGGGGCAGGAAAGACCACCACGGCGAAGGAGTTGACCTCTCGGATCCCAGATTCGCGGCTCTTCGATGCTGAGAAGGTCGGGGAGATGCTCTGGCATGTCCTGGGGGTACCGGAGCGGGACTTCCAGGACTTCCCTCCGTGGCGGGGACTGGTCGTGGAGACCGCCCGACAGGTGCTCGACTATGTCGGCGGCACCTTGGTGGTCACCCAGACGGTTCTGGTCGAGCAGTACTGGCAGGAGATCCATACCGGCCTGGCCCAGGCGGGTATCCCGGTGCACCACTTCCTGCTGCATACCGACCAGGACACGCTGGTGGAGCGCATCGAGACCGACACGAAGCCAAAGAGCATTGCTGCCCGCCAGTGGCGTCTTGACCATCTCGCCGACTATCGGCAGTCCCTGTCCTGGCTTCGCAGGGCAGCCGAGGTCATCGACACCACCGAGATCACTCCCGACCGCGTCGCGAAGATCATCACGTCACGAGTCCGGCCCCGCGGCCAACTGTGACGCTCAGAGTGGCCAGCTAGCGCGCTCAGTACAAGCGTGTTGTCGTGTCTCAGCTATTTGTGGGCAGTCTCAGAGTTCTCTGGGCGACAGGGCGTCCGTCTCGCGAAAGTCTGGGCAAGGGCCGTGGTGGACGGGCGGTCGAATGCTCGGCACGAGCGCCTGGTCGCCGCCCTCATTGACGGGGACTGGACTGCCAGGCCACCAGTCCCAGGACTGGAGCCCCTCCGTGTGGTAACAGCTGTTACCGTCGTGGTATGGCGAAGAAACCACAACTGGGCGCACGGGTGGACGGGGAAGTCGCGGAACTCGCGAAGAAGCGTGCCGCCGACCTGGGACTGAGTGTTGGTGACTACCTCGCCCGCCTGGTGCGGGACGATGCCAGTGGCCTGCGCGCCCGCGCGGTGGACGCGGCTGCCCGCTTCCTGGCCGAACACCAAGAGGTCTTCGACGACGCCGAACGAGCCCAGGAGACAGCTCGGGGAGCGCGCGCGGCCTGATGGAACTGCACATCGACGTTCCCTGGATCCTGCAGGTCACCGAGGTCGCCGGAGCGAACGATCCAGCCCCCGACGACTACGGTGTTCCCGTTTCGGCAGTGGCCCGTCACCGGGCCGAGTTGCTCGAGCAGCCCGTCTACGACGGTCCGTACGCCAAAGCCGCCGCCCTGGTGCATAGCCTGGGCCGGTGCCGATGGCTGGAGCGTTCCAATCTGGCCGTTGCCGCCGCTACCGGCGTCATGTACCTCGACGCCGCCGGAATTCCCGTCAAGCCCGCCCGCGAGGACGCCATCGCCCTCAAAGACCTGCTCCTCGATCCCGCCTGCACCGCCGGGAAAATCGCTGCTTTGCTACGGACCTGGCCCACCGCCACCTGACGCCCGCATACCCGGCGCCGCCTCCTCAGAGCAGCACCGCTCGCGCGGGCTGGCCCCGGACCGTGCACTGACATGCCTGGCAGCCGTCGCCAAGCCCATGCAAGCGATGGCACTGACGAGAGACCCACCTGTCAATAGCGTCCGTCAGTTTTAGATCTAGCCGGATCGGTCATTGACTGCCATGCCGGTCACGAAGTCGCTGCGGATGACGATCTCGGCGTCGTAGTAGCCGGGCTGCGTCGACAGCACACGACCGTGAGGTGATCGACGCTATCGCCTTCAAGTTTCAGACCGGGCTCATAACGTCGCCATCCGCGTTCTTGGCGCGCTGCACCTGGACGCCGTCCGTTGCAATCGAGCTCCGAGTCAGCGCGGGGAGCCGATCGCGGGAGTGGCGAGGCATCGCCACCCGCTACGAGAAGACCGCGGCCACCTACCTGGCCGGACTCCACATCGCAGGCATCTTCTCTGGTCCACACGCTGATCCAACCCTAGCCTCGTGTCAGGGTCTTGACCTCCGGAGGCAGGCTGCCACCGGGTTGGACGGCAAGGAGCATGACCTCGTCCGAGGTGTACCGCATCGCGATGGCGATGCGTGGATTCAAGCCGTCGACGGCATAGGCCGTGGTCGGTTCGGGCCCTGCGGCATCGTCGTTGTGGCCCGGTGTGTCGTCGCAGGGCGGGAACTCGGCGGGGCCGAGTGCTTTGCCAACGGTGAAGTCGACGTTGGCCAGCTGCATGTAGGTGCGGCCCCCGTACTTGGCAGCGATCGCGCATGACCCTTCGGCCTCTCCGCCACCGCCCTGCGCCGTGCAGGCGGTCGTCAGCGCGGCCACGACCATGCCCGAGTACCACGGCAGCCGCCGCGACCGCGTCGACATGGCGGCGTTGCGTCGGCTTGAGCTGCTGATTCGCATCAGTGGGCTCCTTCTGGAGCGTGCGCGCTCCGTCTCACCGGGTACCGAATGACGCATGGGGAGTTCGGACCCCGGGCGCGGCTCCCGATCCATTCATGACCATGACGGAGCTCGAGGCGAACTGGTTTGTTCCGCTTTGAGTGACTCGCCCTTCTCGCATGATCCAAACGAGAGACCCTAAGGCCCAGGCGGCGAGCGGGCGGGTCCAGGCGAATGCCGCGACCGATGCGGCCCGGATCACGGTGCAGTACCAGCATCTGGCTTCCCTGCACACCGACCGTAGGCCCGTGCTCGCGACCTTCCTGCACCAGACCGAGGCGGCCATGGACGCCATCGAAAAGTCCGTGGTAGACGGCAGCGACTACACGGCGGCTGTGCAGGTCACCCACACCACCATCGCCGAGCTGGAGCTCATCTTGCCCGCAGGCATACGGGAGGCCGCCCTTCTTCTACACAGGAAGGTCATCGGGTTCGACGCCTTCGTTGCCGTCCGGGGATCTGCCATCCGTCGTCGGCAGCGCTACCTGAGCACTACTGATCGCGGACGGCGCGTTCTACCACATCCACTGGGCGACCCGTGGATACAGTTGGAGGAACCCCAGTTCACATCTGGCGCCGCCGTGGGCTTCGACGGCGCCCGAGCCCGGGCGCCGTCGAAGCCCATCAGCCAGGGATCACATCGTGGCGCCCGTCATCGCGCGGCACATCTCCGCGCTGCGGCGACACGCCTCGGCACAGCGCATCATCTGTTGATCGTCCGGCATGGACATACACGCCTCGGCGCACATGTCGCACGCCTTGGCGCACATCGCGCACATCTCGGGCGACATCGGCGAGCGGCGCATCATCATGTCCGCGCACATGCGGGTCATCTCGGAGCAGTCAATGAGCGCGCGCATGATCTGCATCTGGGGCTGGCCGCCCATCTGCATGCAGGAGCTCATGGTCTCCTCACAGGCGCTGTGGCACGACATGCACGCTGCGACGCAGTCCTGCATCTCCTTGCTCATCGCGGTCATGGATCCGGCCTGGGTCATGGCTCCTCCTGGGAGTGAGGGGGCCCGGGGCGGGCCCCTTACCCCTGTCTTACGCCTGCCCGTGCCCTCCCGCCATGGAGCGGATGGAAGGATTCCCCATCCTTTGCGCATAAAGCATATGATCCCCGGCACTTTCACCAAGGGGCACGTCACGGGTCCATCAGAGTTGTCGTCCCACGGCTTCCGGCCACGCCCCCGAAGTAGGCGCCGTCGACGACCACCTCGTCCGCAGCCTCGGGGGGCGCCAGCGCGAGCGCGAGACGTTGCCAGGTTCGAGGAGTTCCACCCGCCCGAAGAGGCGGAAGAGGTCTACGCTGCTGCACGGACGCATCGCCGACGCCTGGCCGGACTGGGACGACGTGTATGTGTAGTTCAACAACGACCTGGGCGGTGCGGCCGTCGTCGACGCTACGAAGTTCGCCTGGGCTGCGGCCATGTTGGGCCGGACGGTGAACCGGACGCCGTCGTCCCTCACGGGCTTATGCCGGTCGGGCGCCGTTTTGGACGGGCGATCCGTCGACGCCGAGGGTGAGGATGCCGTTCGGGTCGTACGCGATGCGCGAGCCGAAGCCGCGGCTGATCCGGCCCAGGCGGTCCTGAAGCCACTGGCAGTCCTTCGCCGACGCGCTCCGAAGCCGCATCCGCCGGGTCTGGAAGGGCGTGATGTGCAGTTCGCGGAGGCTGCCAGTGCACGGCTCCAGCGAAGGGGAGTAGAGCAGTCGCAGGTCCTCGGCGTAGTTCTCGTAGCCGGAGATGCCCTCGTAGTCGTTGACCAGGTCGCCGCAGCCGTAGGTCATCCTGTGCACCGTTGCCGCTGCTTGCTGCCGGCTGGACTGTGCTTGCGCTCCCATGATCAGCAGTAGTGGAGACGCGCCGGTGCCACCCCGGACACCCGGACCGCCTTGGCCCGGGATTCGGCCCCTGCGGCCTCCACCCGGGACCTCGCACGGGGGGTGCGGTAGTGGGACGGGAAGGACATGCGTTGTGCTCCTCAGGGGATCGGGCGGTCCGGGCTCTACAGTCAGCGCGTCGGGTGCGGGGGGCCGGAACCACGGCTCGCGATCCAACTGAGACGACGCGACTGTCGAGGTGGAGGTCGGCGCGTATCTCATAGCGGATGCGGAGTCGTTTGAACTGGTGGAGCCAGGCGAAGGTGCGCTCGACGACCCAGCGGGTCTTGCCCAGACCGGAACCGTGCGGGACACCACGGCGGGCGATCTTGGGTGTGATCCCACGGGCCCGGACGAGACGCCGGTACCTGTCATAGTCGTAGCCGCGGTCGGCGAAGAGCCGCCTGGGCCGGTGGCGGGGTCGGCCACGTAAGCCACGGATGCGGGGTACGGCGTCCAGCAGCGGCATGAGCTGGGTGACATCGTGATGGTTTCCACTGGTCAAAGAGACGGCGAGCGGGGTGCCCTGCCGGTCGACGATCAGGTGTTGCTTGCTTCCGGGCCGGGCCCGGTCGACCGGCGAAGGTCCGGTGTGAGCCCCCCTTTGAGGGCACGCACATGCGAGCCGTCGATCGCCGCGTCGTCCATCTCCAGCAACCCGGCAGCCCGTAACTCGGCCAGCAGCACCTCGTGCAGCCGGGGCCAGACACCCGCCTCGGTCCAGTCCCGCAGACGCCGCCAGGCCGTCACCCCGCTGCAGCCGACCTGCTCCGCGGGCACGTCCCGCCAGCTCACGCCCTTGCACAGCACGTAAACGATGCCCCTCAACGCAGACCGGTCATCCACCGGCAACCGCCCGGGATACCGATGCCGTCGAGGCGCACGGGCCGGCAACAGCGGCGCGACGCGTTCCCACAGATCATCAGGCACAAGGTCAGCAGACACCTACCAAATCCTGCCGATACAACACCCAACCACCAAGCCCCACAACGAACTTCATTCTGAAACCATCAGTAAGAGGTAGTCCCCGCAGGGGGCTTGGACCACGATCATCATCGGTGATCAAGCGTTTGCTCTGGATGCCGACGGCGAGCGCCAGCACACGTCAGTCTTCTTTGAGGGCTCAAGGCCCGGATCAATGGAGGACGTCGTGCTGACGCCGGCGATCGGCATCAAGAAGGTGGCTCAACGGGCCCGGCTCCCGCCCATTAGATCAACGGCCGCAAGAGACACATCGCCGTTGACACCCTCGGCCTGCCCGTGATGATCACGGTGACGCCCGCCGACACCACCGACCTCGACGCGGCCCGCGAACTCCTCTGGCGCCTGCGGGTCATACAACCCCAGATCACACAGGTCTGGGCCGACTCCGCCTACGCCGGCCAGCTCATCAACTGGTCCGGCGACTTCCTCAACATGACCCTGAAAAGGGTCTCCCGGCCCCGCGGCGCGAAAGGCTTCGTCGTCCTGCCCCGCCGCTGGAGAGTCGAACGCACTCTCGGCTGGATCATGAAGGCCCGGCGGAACGTCCTCGACTACGAACGTCTGCCACAACATTCCGAAGCCCACCTGACCTGGGCACTCATCACCCTGATGACCCGGAGGATCACCCGCAGCGGTCCTCGCAAGGACTGGTCGAAAAAGGACTCAACGGCATAAGAGCTCGCAGAGGATGCTTGGGCCTGAAGAGCGGCAGCACCCCCTCGGGTGCTGCCGGAAAATAGATCGCCAGGGCGGACCAGGCCTCCTACCGTTCCGCCATGCAGATCGTTGTGACGCTGGACTGTGTCGACACCGAAGCGCAAGCAAACTTCTGGCTCGCCGCGCTCGCCCCGCTGGACTACCGGCGCGGCTTCCATGGACCTCCCTACCTGAGCCTGGTCGGGCCCGCTCCTGCACCAACCCTTCTCCTGCAGCACGTCCCAGAACCAAAGCAGGGCAAGAACCGCATGCACCTTGACCTCGACTTTGGCACCGAAGACCTGGTGTCCGAGGTCAGTCGCCTCGAACGGCTCGGTGCTGCGAGGCTCTCTGAAGAACTCAGCGAACACGGCTTTCACTGGATCGTCGTTGCCGACCCGGAGGGCAACGAGTTCTGCGTATTCAATCCCCCGAACAGCACCAACGTTGCGGAGTAGTTATTAGGTCGGGCTGAGGTTCCACCATGGCCTGGGAAGCCGCCTGCGGCGGCTTCCCAGGCTGAAGCTTGTGAGACTCGTCCGTCCGCAGCTCGGTCGACATGCGGGCAGCACGCGTACTCGGATCGATCCTCGCTGCCCGGCCAGCCGGAGTCACTCACGGCTACGCGATCACGGAAATTGAGCCAGAGCCATTTCTCGTGAACATTCCCCGGCCCAGTGATCAGCAACTGCTCCCAAACCGGGTGACAAACGCTGCTGCTGAACGTGAACAAAGCCACCGGGTCGATGTAGGGCCGGGCGACGGCTTTCAAGGAGTTCTTCACCCCGTCGTCGCTGCCTTGATGACCTTGTCCAGGTAGGAGAATAAGGAGGAGGGCGCTGACAGGGCGTTCGCCGGGAAGCGTCCGAGTACGGCTTCCCGGTCCGGGCCATCTCGCCGCGCGCCCCACCCTTGACCCGTACCCAGGTCGGTGTGTTTCCAGGTAGAGGCGAAAGGTGTCGGCAAATTTCACCGCCGCCGGGTGGGCACCGTGCTCGCGGGCGAACTCCTCGAACACGCGCAAGCCCCGGGCGTACGCGCGCTGCGTGTTCGCCGAGCGCTGGTGGGCGATCCAGAAGGGCGCGAGCGTGCGCAGCACGTCGTCCTGGCGGTAGATGCCGACGAGGAAGTCGTACAGCTTCCGAGAGTGTTCGGGCAACTGGTCGAGAGGGTCGCGGTGCAGGGTCGCGAGGGTCGCCCGGGGTGAGCGCTGCAGCCGGCGCCGGTCACCGTCCCGTCCTCCAGTCGTCGGGATCGAAGAGATTCGGCATTGCGCACTAGCTTTCGGGTGTGACGGAGCCGCGTCCGGTTGGTGCGTGCCAGCCGGTCGGCAGAACCAGGCCGTGCCGGATGACGAAGGCTGCCCCGGTGATCAAGGCGTCGTGTGCAGGGCCACAAACCGTGGTCTGCCCGCCGGGCACCCCGGCGAGACCGTTGCTCATCGCGTCTGGGCCCGGTGACAAGAAGGTAGGAGGGCGCGTCTGTGACAAGTAGCCTGGCTCCCAGGTGAAAACCAGGCGGCTTTGCCCCGGCCCCTCCGCCAGCGCATTCGGCTCTGCCGGTGACAACTATCGAGGTTCAACTCATCATGAGCCAAGGCAGGATAGACGTCACATAGGCAGGCCTGTTGTCATTCCGATTGGGCGCCGGTCCTTGTTGGGAATTACGTCCAGCAGGCCGGTACTCCCGGATGGCAGGACGCAAACACGCGTCAGTCCTCGGTCCGGTGGGTGACCGGTGCGTTGGTGCGATCGCCGGGGAATTCGTACCAGCGGCGCTGTAGGCATACGAACTCCACGTCGGCGCGTACCAGCCGCATGAACCCGCAGATGGTGTCGGCGAGCCGCTCGTGGGAGCCGGGGTGGGTGAGGCGGCCGTCCTCGGTGAAGGCCTCGTACGCGCGGGGCAGGCTGAACATGTCGGGGTAGACCCGTGTCCCCAGGTGTTCCAGCGGGACCCGCAGCGCCCACAGGCCGCGGTTGCCGCCGATCATCGACGGGGAGGACGAGATCAGCAGGGCGTGCTTGGTCTTGAACGGCTGCGGCCGGACTCGGGAGACCCAGTCGATGGCGTTCTTCAGCAGTCCTGGAACGGAGGCGTTGTACTCGGGCGACGAGATCACGAACGCATCGCAGCGTTGGATCCTTTCGCACAGGGCCAGGGCACCGGCGGGCAGTCCTTCGGAATCCTCGACATCTCCGTCGTACAGCGGCATGTCGAATTCCTGCATCCTGGCCAGGTCGACCTCGGCACCGGTCTCGGCGATCAGGTTCGACGCCAGCGAGGCGAGCTGCGCGTTGGTGGACCCGGCGCGCAGTGCAGCGCCGAATACCAGGACCCGAACGGGACCCGGCTGGGCATCCGTGGTCATCGTGAGGTTCCTTTCGCCGGGCGGTTGTCCCTGGCAGCGAGTTTTCCCCAGTCCGGCCTGTCGCATGAGACGACACACTGTGGCTCCTGGGTATGGAGCAGGGAGCCGAGCCGTGATCGAGCACCGTCTGCGGTCGCCCGCGCCGCCCACGCGAGCGGGCTTTACGTGCGCGGACGGCGACCCGGTCGGGCAGGAGTACCTCGAGCGCCGCGAGTGCGACGAGGAGTCAAGCGCCGCACCGGGCAGATCCGTCCGGACGAGACGCATGAGGACTACGAATCAGGACGAGCCGAATTCTTGGCGTGGACAACGAGCCGGTAGGCACGTCCGGATCCTGGGGGCCACCAGCTGTTGCGGCTTTCGTCAGTCGCCCTCAGTGATTGGGGTATTTCGGTTCACTGTCGGTGGTGGCTTGTAGGTTGGTCGGGTGATTGTGATGCAGGCGTACCGCTTTGCGCTTGACCCGACTCCGCGTCAGGTCGGTGCGTTGCTGCGTCATGTCGGTGCCGCCCGGGTTGCATGATCGGTTGATTTGTGCGGGTCAGACATGGTGTAGCTCGGAATGAGGGAGGCATCCGGCGTCTTGTTTCTGCTCCATGGACGAGGGGTGCGCGATGGCGTCGGTGCTGGGAATGCTGGAGGAGCGGGAGACAGCTGCCCGTGTGCGGGTGGAAGGGCTGCGGGAGGAGGTCGCCCGCTTGGCTGAAGTGTTGGAGACCGCCGAGATCGAGCTGGACCGGCGGGTGATCGCACGGGAAGAGCTGGTCGAGGCCCTGGCAGCCTCGGCTGCCAGGGCCTCGACGTGACCGGGGCCGAGGCGGAGCGGGAACCGCGCCCTCGCCCGCGCCGGTGCCGGGTCGATCGTGCCACTTTGGCGCGAAGGATTGACGGTGACGGTGCTGGCGCCGGGCTACCAGCGGATCCTGGGCGTGCTGGAGGAGCGGCAGCCGGCGGGCCAAGGACCGCTGAAGGCCAAGTTCGCATCCCCGAGCCGACCGCGGTGACTGGGCCACCGCGCACACCTGGCTAGCCGCCGCGGTGAAGGGCGACATCAGCGCAGCGGCCAACGCGAACCTCTACTTCGGGGCCCCGGCTCTCGCGTTCGTCACGTACAGCGCAGCAAGCGCATCGAGCCGCTATCTGCGCCTGCTCGAACGCCTTGATACGGCCACGATCACCTGCCATCCGGATCTGGGCCATCACCGACAGCCCGCCCCTACCGGGAACTTGAAGCCGCTCTGGCTGCGGCCTGTGTGGCGGACATTTACGGCGATCCACTCGAATGCCTCGTTTCCGGCACAGATGAAGATCGTTGTGAGGGCGTGACAGCAGATACGTCGTTTCCTTTCGCCGAGTCCAGCACCCATCGAAGCTGTGCCTGCGCGACCAGTCCTACCGTGCCCCCAGCGCACCCCAGCGCTTCCACTTCAACGCGTACCCACCTGAACGCTCCTCAGGAGGGCAGCTTGCAACGAGAAAGGGTGCATCAGGAACTGCCTTATCTGAAGGACTTTCTCAATACATTGGACCGGCTGCAGGTCGATTTTCAGCAACGGCTCGGAGGTATCGAGCCGACTGTCCTACGTAGGCAGACAGAGCAGACTTCTTCCGCGCAAGAAGTTGAGGACTTCACACAGCCCTGGGAAGGTGCCGCGTGCGAGCACCAGCTGGGAGTGAAGGATGTCTGGAACATCCGTGATGAATCACTGTCTGTCTAGCCTCGCCGTTTCGGTTGGGGGGTGATGAGGCCGAGAGCGGCGGGGGGTGGGATTCCCCCGGCCCGCCGCCGCCGGTTTACGGAAGGGTCCGGTACGCAATCCGCGTGCTGGGCCTTTTTCTGTTTCTGTATGTGGGTGGTTTTGCGGGTGTGAATGTGCGGTGTGGTGGCAGGTGGGCGTCAGCAGGGCTGGATTGGGTCGGTAGCCAGCTGAGCTCGCTGTTCACGGTGCTGGAGTAGAGAGGGTCTGCTGCAGCATTGGGTGACAGGTTGACCTGCCCCACCTCTCAGGTTCCAGTTTTGGTGGCTAACTGACTGCCTTCACGAGAGGCTGCCGGACATGCCCCGCGCCTACCCCGCTGAGTTCCGTGCCCGTGCCATCGCGCTGGTACGGGCAGGAAAAGAACAGAAGCAGACGGCCGTTGACCTCGGCATCCATCCGGTCACGTTGTCGAAGTGGTTGCGTCAGGACGACGTCGACAACGGTCGACGGCCCGGCAGGGTCTCGGAGGAGTCCGCAGAGCTGCGTGCAGCACGGCGGCGGATCCGCGAGTTGGAAACCGAGCTTGAGATCGTCCGCAAGGCCGCCAAGTTCCTCGGCGAGGACAAGCCGGCCCCAAAGGGCTCTACCCGGTGATCGACCGTCTCGTCGATGCCGGGGCACCGGTCGACCGATGCTGCCGGATCCTCGGCGTCGCCCGGCAGAACTACTACAAACACAAGCGCACCCCCACCACACCGCGGCAGTTACGGCGGGAGTGGCTGACCGGGCTGATCCGGGAGGTCCACGTCGCCTCACGGGGCACCTACGGCTACCGCCGCATCCACGCCGAGCTCACCCTGGGAATGGGACTCCAAGTGTGCGCGAGGACCGTCTCGGTGCTGATGACACAGGCCGGGATCCACGGACTGCCCGGACCAGTGCGAGTGAAACGACTGCGTGGCGTCGTCACCGCCGACGACCTGGTCAACCGGAAGTTCGATCGGCTGCGTCCCAACGAGCTGTGGGTCACCGACATCACGCAACACCGCACCAGGGAAGGGTGGGTGTACTGCGTGGCGGTCCTGGACGCGTTCAGCCGCAAGATCGTGGGCTGGTCGATCGACTCCAGACAGGACTCCACCCTCGTGGTCAACGCGTTGGACATGGCCATCCGCAACAGCCGCCCCGAACCAGGCGGGATAGTGCACGCCGATCACGGCGCCCAGTTCACCTCCTGGGTCTTCGGTCAAAAGATCCGCTCCCCCGGGCTCCTGCCCTCGTTCGGCACCGTCGGAGACGGCCTCGACAACGCGATGATGGAGTCGTTCTGGTCCTCGATGCAGATCGAGCTGTTGAACCGCAAACGGTGGAAGACCCGGGTCGAATTGGCGAACGCGATCTTCGAGTACATCGAGGTCTTCCACAACCGACAGCGGCGCCACTCAGCACTGGGCTACCGCACCCCGATCGAATACGAACTACGCTTCGAGCAAGACACCATCCCCGCCGCCAGTTAGCCACCACAGCTGGAACCCAAACCGTGGGGCACCTCAGCGGTAAGGATCTCCCCGGCCTCGTGGTCCACCCCCGATCTGGATGACTGGGTTGACGCCGTCCACGAGGCGTACGCCGATGCCTGCTGGCAAGAGAGCCGCGTTGTGCTGGTAGCCCACAGCCTGGGCTGCTGGGCGGCGTCCACCTGGCTGAGCAGGAACCCATCGAGGCCGGTCGGCGGCGCATTGCTGGTCGCGCCCCCCGACCCGCAGGGGCCGGCCTTCCCAAGCCAGGCGGCCGCGACGTTCATCGAAGTGTCTGCACAACCGTTGCCGTGTCCGGCCCTGGTGGTGGGCAGCACCAACGATCCGTACTGCACCCCCGAGGCAGCCGTCGACTTCGCGGCGCGATGGGAGGCGCGATGGCACCTGTCGGGCGCGTGCGGACACATCAACTCCGCCAGTGGCCTGGGTGCGTGGCCGCACGGCCGCGAACTCCTGGGCTCGCTAAACGAGCAGTGATCAACCACCGCACGGGACCGCGCCGTTTTGCGGTTCCACTTCGCACAAGGCTGGCGAGCGGCGCCAGTGATAGTGCTCGGTCACCGCACCACCTGTGACGGAGCTGGTCTCTTTGGCAATTGAGTCGGCTGTCTGTTCTGGGCGTTGGCGGAGGGTGGTCGCGAGCCGCTGTCAGGCGGTGCCGGGAGCAGACCTGGTGGTCACTGTGGTGGGGTCTGCTGCGGCTGGGTGGGGGAGGTGATGAGCGGCTGAGCGCGGAAGGTCCGGCGGTAGGTGTCCGGTGGGACGCCGACCGTGCGGGCGAAGTGGCGGCGCAGCGTGGTGGCGGTGCCCATTCCGGTGGTTGATGCGATGGTGTCGACGGTGTCGTCGGTGGTCTCCAGCAATTCCTGGGCGTGCCGGATGCGTTGGGTGTGGAGCCACTGCAGTGGGGTGGTGCCGGTCACCTGCTTGAAGTGGCGGCCCAGGTGACGTGAGCTCATCCGTGCCTGGCGGGCAAGGTCCTCGACGGTGAGCGGCTGGTCGAGGCGTGCCAGGACCCAGGGGAACAGGTCGGCGAGGGGATGGTTGCGCGGTTCGGGGACGGGCGTGGCGATGAACTGGGCCTGGCCGCCGTCCCGGTGAGGCGGTACGACCAGGCGTCGGGCGATCTTGTTGGCGATGGTCGAGCCGTGGTCGAGGCGTACCAGGTGCAGGCACAGGTCCATGGCGGCGGCCTTGCCGGCGGAGGTCAGTACGCTGCCGTTGTCGACGTAGAGGACGTCTGGGTCCACGGTGATGTTCGGGTGGCGCCTGGACAGTTCGCGGGTGTGCGCCCAGTGCGTGGTGGCGCGCTTGCCGTCAAGGAGGCCGGCCGCGGCCAGGACGAAGGCGCCGGTGCACAGGGAGGCCACGCGTGCGCCCGCCGCATGGGCCGCGCGGACGGCGTCGACGAGGTCGGCGGGGGGGTCCTGGTCGGTATCGGCCCAGCCTGGGACGATCACGGTGTCGGCGTGCGCGAGGTGGTCGAGCCCGTGGTCGGGTTCGATGGTGAAGCGGTCGACCTGTACGGCGCGCGGTCCGCAGAGCGAGAAGTCGTACCAGGGGTTGGCGATGTGGGTCAGGTCGGCACCGAAGACCTCGCAGGCCAGGGACAGTTCGAGGTGCAACATGCCATCGGTGATGGCCAACGCGACGGTGGGCATGTCCGAAAGTGTATGGGTCATGTCGTTGCAGACACTCGTGCGGGAGTGCCGCTTCGCGCCAGGCTCTTGGAGCCAGAGCGCGCCGGGTGACCAGGGACCGGCGCTGGAGCGGGCATACAAGGGCAGGGGAGCGGTCTGATGGGGTCGGGGCAGACGGTCGCGGTGTTCGGTGCGTACGGGCACACCGGGCGGTTCGTGGTGGCGGAGCTGGTGGAACGCGGGTTCGTCCCGGTGCTGTCCGGCCGTGATGCGGACCAGCTGAAGGCGCTGGCCCACGAGAGCGGTCTGGAGGCCCGCCCGGCGACGGTGCACGACCCGGAGGCACTGGAGCGTGCGCTGGCCGGCACGGCCGCCGTCATCAATTGCGCCGGCCCCTTCGCCTCGACGGCTGCCCCCGTGATCGAGGCGGCGTTGCGGGCGAAGGTCCCGTATCTGGATGTGGCGGCTGAGATCGAGGCGAACATCGACACGTTCGCGCACTTCGCCGGCCGGGCACGGCGGGAGGGCGCGGTGATCGTCCCGGCGATGGCTTTCTTCGGCGGGCTGGGCGACCTGCTGATCACCGTAGCGATGGGCGACTGGACCGAGGCCGACGAGGCGCACATCGCCTACGGGCTGAGCAGTTGGCACCCCACCGCAGGGACGCGGCGTTCGGGCGCGGTCTCGCGAGAGCGCCGCGGCGAGCGGCGCATGCGCTACGTCGGAGGGCAGTGGGAGTACCGCACCGACGCGCCGCCCACCATGGAATGGGACTTCCCCGCCCCGATGGGCCCCCAGCCGGTGATCGGGGAGTTCACGATGGCCGACGTGGTCACCGTGCCCAGCCACCTGCCCATTTCGGACGTCACCACCTACATGACGGCTGCAGCCGTCCGTGACATCGCGGCCCCGGACACGCCGGCACCGACCGCGGCCGACGCGTACGGACGGTCCGGCCAGACCTTCCTCATCGACGCCCTCGTGCGCTCGGGCGGCGCCGAACGCCGCGCTGTGGCCCGCGGTCAAGACATCTATGCCGTCACGGCCCCTCTTGTCGTGGAGGCCCTCGAGCGCGTCCTGTCCGGGCGTACCCGCACTGTTGGCGTTGCGGCCGCCGGTGAGATCTTCGACGCCACCGAGTTCCTGCGCGCGCTGGCTCCGCACATCACCCTGAACCTGCAGTCGTAACGGGCCGACCTGGTTCAGCGTGCGCGAAGGGTGCGGGCGGGGCTGCGTGGCCCGGCGGCGGGGGAGGGCGGTGGGAGGTGTTGAGGGGAGGGTCTTCGTGTGCAGTGCCACAGGGCCCGATACGAAGATCTCGACCAGTCGGGCCCCTCGTCGTCTTCACCGTCCAAGCCTTCAGGCAGGGCCCCTTTTTCAGCTTCTCCCTACACGTACGCGGCGCCGTTCGCGTCGGGCGTGATGACGTTCGCGTCGGGTGTGATGACGGGCAGTGCGCTGCCGGCGTCCTTGAGGTACCCGTCGGTGCGGGGAGCACGGTAGTGCTGTGGGCGGGCGGAGCCCGGCGCCGGGACGGTCCCCGCGGGTGCGTGGGCGTGCGCGGGGGCAGGCGCTGTATGTGCGGTGTTGTTCGACGCCGTTGCGACCGCAGCCACGGCGTGGGGGCGCCCGGGGTCGGGGCATGCCGCGTGGGCGCGTGCGCTGTGTGCGTGGTGTTGTTCGATGCCGTCTCGACCGCTGCCGTGGCGTGGGGGTGCCCGGGGTGGGGGCGTGCCGTGTGGGTGGCAGGGGAGTGTTCGGCTGTCGTGGGCAGGCCGGCCGTGGGGGACGCGGCCTGCGGTGGTTCGTCTTCTTGGCGTGGTGCGGGCGGGGGTGTGGCGCCCGCTGTCGGCCGTGTGTGCGGGGTGGTGTGTCGGGTGGGATCAGTACGCGGAGTTGACGTTGTCGATCGAGCCGTAGCGGTCCGCGGCGTACTTGGCGGAGGCGGTGATGTTGGCGACCGGGTCGTAGATGTTCTGCGAGGTGCCGGCGACGTGGTAGGCCTTGAAGGTCGGGTCGATGACCTGCATCAGGCCCTTGGAGGGGATGCCCTTCACGGCGTTGGAGTCCCAGTTGTTGATGGCGTTGGGGTTGCCGGTGGACTCGCGCATCAGGTTGCGGTGGATGCCCTCGTAGGTGCCCGGGATGCCCTGGGCGTGCATGACCTTCAGCGACTCCTTGATCCAGGTGTCGACGTTGCCGGAGGGGGCGGCGGTGGCGGCCGAGGCGGCGGGGGCGCTGATGACGGTGCCGGCCATCACGGCGGCGCCGGCGGCGACCATGCCCAGCGACATCTTCTTGGTCTTGGTCATGCGGGCGAACTTCTTGGGCATCGCGGTGATCTGCATGCAGTAATTCCTGTTCCGTCGGGGGGTGATGCCAAGAATTGTTAATCAGGGAGGAAACCCAGGTCAATGACTCCCTTTTACGATGGGGATTAGTATGGGGTGGTCAAAAGTGATCCGGGGGCGCCGCAAAACCTGGGGAACACGCGGTCCCGGTCTACTATTCGTCTTCATAGTGACGCAGGCCATATGACCCACCCCACGCGGCAAATACCTCAAAGTCGGACAAGAGTGACGTAAATCATGTGACCTGCACCACATTGAAGGCGCTTAATTTGCTCACGGTAATAGCAGAAATGCATTCCGTATTCGCGGCGCGGCCGGGTGGGCCGGCGGATTACCGATGCTCGCCTGCAAAGGGGAGTCCGGCCTGGAGGTGAGGGCCTCCAGGACACGTTTTCCTCTCCTGCCGGCGAGCCGAGAACATGCCCCTGGGCTGCTTGGCCGGCCGGGGGATCCGGCCGGTGATGGGCTCCGGGTGTGTCGGTGCCGCGCACAGGGCCAACCCGCCGGCCGGCTCCAAGACCCGGCCGGACGGCGATCGAAAGCGGGCCACGATCTGATGCGCGTACGGATCCTCCGGACCAAGTCCTGAACGATCACGGGGGAGGCGGGCCGTCACCCACGGGCGCACGCATGCCGATCGGCCGGGTCCGGGCATCTCTACGCTTCGCCGCAGGTGGCACCTGCGCTTGTGACAGCACCGGTGCGGGCGTCCCGGCGCCCGCCAACACCTGCGGATGAGACATGAGGGGACCTCCCCCTGGGGGTGCCCAGTGGCTCTCGGCCATCTCATAGCCGAGCACCACAGGTGGCGCATGCCTGCCGGTGCGCGCTGGCTGTGGTGCATTGGGTGCTGTGGCGCCGGTGCGCGTCGTGCAGAGCGTGAAGCGGGCCTTGGTTGTCGATCAGGCCGAGGACCGAGGGCCGAGGGCCGAGGGTGGGGGGTGGGGGTCCGGCGGAGTGGTGGAGCCGGTTGGCGATGGCGAGTCCCGATTCCTCCTCCGTCTTGGCCGGTAAGGACGCGACGATGATGGATCCTGCGTCGGCCGAAGACCCTCACCAGGAGGGAGGACCTTCGGCTCGAGGCCGCTGTGGTCCACTGCCCTGAACCGGATGCCCTGACAGTCCACGTCCGTTGTCGGCCGCGTCCTGACAGTCCGCGTCTGCTGCCGGTCGCAGCCGTCATGGGTATGTTCCGCAGTGTGCTGAGCGCAGCCTTCGGGCCCGTCCCGGGCCCGGCCCGGGCCCTGGAGGTCTTTGGCCGGTACGCCCGCTTTATCGACGGCGTGAGGGCCGCAACCGTGGTGGAGGTGTTCATCGGCCCCCGCAGCAGGTTGATCGTCTACAGGCCTCGCCGGGCACCCGCTCGTCCTGCTCCCTTCTCGACGGGGCCTGCGAGCCGGCTGGACCAGGCCACGGGTCCCCCCCGCTCGGCGCCCCGCCCATACCGTCCCGCGCCCATACCGTCCCGCGCCCGTACCACGCCTGCGCCCGTGCCCCGGGCCGCTCTGCCCTGCACGCCGGGCGGCACCCTCGTGCTCTGCACCGGTGGGCTCGTCGAACGTGCTCTGCACCGACGGGCTCGTCGAATGCCGTGACGAGGGCATCGATGCCGGCGAGGCCCGCGTGATCTCCGCTCTCGCCCAGGGCACCGCCCTTGCCTCGACGAGTGGGTGGACGCATGGCCGGCCCGGCCGCCAGTCATCGGCGTGGCCCGCGACGACGTCGCCTTGGTCGTCATCCGCCGATGACGCTGCGCGACCCGGTGCGACGACATCGCCCCGTTCGTCATCCGCTTGTGACGCTGCGCGATTCGAGGTGCGATGCCGGTGCAGTTCAGAGCTATCGGCGGTTTTCTCTGTGAGCGGCACACAACGGCCGTATTCCCGTCGTGCACGGTGGCAGCCACTGCCGGGGGGTCCGCGCGCTGTTGCGAAGGGAAGCGGCCCTGCGTTGGAATCAAGTGTGAGGCTCTTCGGCGGTGCCGAGTCGGCTGGTCTTCCCGCTCCGGGCACAGGGTCCGGCCGGAAGGGGCTCAAGAACAATGCCCTGGGCATGTTCTCCTCGGTCGTCATGGGCCTGGCCTCCACCGGCCCGGCGTACAGCCTCGCCGCCACGCTGGGCATCATCGTGGCCGGAGTCGGTTTGCAGGCTCCGATCGTCACCATGCTGGCTTTCGTCCCGATGCTGCTGGTCGCGTACGCCTTCAGGGAGCTCAACGCGAGCAACGCCGACTGCGGGACCACCTTCACCTGGGCCACCCGCGCCTTCGGACCGCGCACGGGCTGGATGGGCGGCTGGGGTCTCATCGTCGCCAACATGATCGTCATGGCGAGCCTTGCGCAGATCGCCGCTGCCTACGGCTTTAGGCTGATCGGCCTGGACGCACTGGCGGAGAACCGGCTGTGGACCACCGCGGCAGGCGTCATCTGGATCGCCGTGCTGACAGTGATCTGCTACGTCGGCATCTCGTTCTCGGCGGCTGTACAGCGCTGGCTGCTGTGCATGGAAGTGGCGATGCTGATCCTGCTCGCCGTCGCCGCGCTGGTCAGGGTGTACACCAGCCCTCCGCCGACGGCGATCCATGTGTCCGCGTCCTGGTTCAACCCCTTCGCGGTGCCCTCGGTGACGGCCATGACCTCGGGCATCCTCGCGGGGGTCTTCATCTACTGGGGCTGGGACACCGCGTTCTCCGTCAACGAGGAAACCGTCGACAGCACGCGCATCCCGGGCCGTGCCGCGGTCTTGTCCACCGTGCTGCTCCTGGTCATGTACGGGCTGGTGTCCACGTCGGCGCAGGCGTTCGCGGGAGTCGGCACCTCGGGCATCGGACTCGGCAACGCGGACAACGCGGACAATGTGTTCTCCGGGCTGGGGGAGGCCGTGTTCGGGAGCCAGGGCACGGGGCTGTTCCTGTCGAGACTGCTGATCCTGATGGTGCTGACCTCCGCGTTGGCGTCCGCCCAGACCACCATCCTGCCGCTGGCCAGGACGGTGTTCTCCATGGCGGTCCACAAGGCTGTCCCCTCTCGGTTCGCCCGGGTCCACCGCAGGTTTCTCACCCCCACCTGGGGGACCATCGGTATGGGAGCGGTCTCGGTCGCCCTGTTCGTCCTGCTGGCCTCGCTCAGCCGGAATGTCCTGGCCGACTCGATCGATTCGGTCGGTCTCGCGATCGCGTTCCAGTACGGACTGGCCGGTTTCGCCTGCGTCTGGTACCACCGCAAGATCCTCACCCGCAGTGTCAGGGACCTGGTCTTCAAGGGGGTGCTGCCGGGGCTCGGCGCGCTGTTCATGCTCTTGCTGTTCCTCTACGCCACCTTCGTCGTCTACGCGGATCCCCGGTACGGCACGACCGCCGTCGACCTGCCGCTGATCGGCCCGACGGGCGGGGTCACGGTCCTGGGCCTGGGCGCCCTGCTGATCGGTTTCCTGCTGATGCCGGTGGTCACCCGTGGCCACAGCGTGGCCCTCAAGCTCCAGCGGAGCCTGCTTCCACGCCGCCTGCCGCCGCACGCCGCCGTCGACTCGGCGAGCCGCTACCTGCCCGCCGACAGCGGGTCCGGGGTGGGCGGCGACTGGTACGACGTCATCCCTTTGTCCGGTACCCGCATCGGCCTGGTCGTCGGGGATGTCCTTGGTCACGGCATGCAGGCCGCGGCCACCATGGGACGCCTGCGCACGGGGGTGCGTGTCCTGGCCCGGCTGGACCTGAGCCCGGACGAGCTGCTGTCCCGCCTGGCCGACCTGGTCGAGCAGACCGCGCACGAGGACCAGGCCGGCCGCCCAGCGGGCCACCGCACAGCGCACGCCGACGCGGCGGTGGGCGTGAGCTGCCTGTACGCGGTGTATGACCCCGTCTCGGGGGAGTGCAGCATGGCGCGGGCCGGGGAGCCGGTGCTGGCGCTCGTCGAGGCGCACACGGGCGTCGTCGACTATCCCAAGCTGCCGCCTGGACCGCCGCTGGGAATCGGCGGCCTGCCCTACCAGAGCACGGAAGTGGACCTCGCGCCGGGCACGCTCGTTGCCCTCTTCACGGGCGGCCTCCTCCAGGCGGCCGATGACCGCGAAGCCGGGCTCGCGCAGCTCTCACAGGTCCTCGGTGAGAGCCGGGGATCTCTGGAAGAGCTGTGCGACCGGGCGGTGGCCACCATGCTGCCCGGGGCGGTGGACGTGGACGCGACGATGCTCCTGGTCCGCACGCGCCTGCTCGCCCCAAATCGGTTCGCCCAGTGGGCACTGGCCCCGGACCCGGCGGCCGTGGCCGCCATCCGCTCCGCCGTCGGCAAGCAGCTCGGCGACTGGGGACTGGACGACGTGGTGTTCACCACGGAGCTCATCGTCAGCGAACTGGTCACCAACGCCATCCGCTACGCAGGTGGCGACCCGATCCAGGTGCGCCTGATCCGCGAGGGGACCCTGACCTGCGAGGTGTCCGACACCGGCCACACCGCGCCCAATCTGCGGCACGCCGCGAGCGACGACGAGGGAGGCCGGGGCCTGTTCATCATCGCCCAGATGACCCACCACTGGGGCACGCGCTACACGTCCACCGGCAAGACCATCTGGACCGAGCAGGACCTGCCGCAGCCGGAGGGCCCGTAGCACCGAGGGGGCACATCGGACGGCCGCCTCGCCGGCCGCAGCGCCTGCCGTCGCGGGCCAGGCGCTGCGGCCGGCGAGTGTGAGTGTCTTCGCTCCCGTGGCCGGCGCAGCCGTGGAGCGCACGAAAGTCCCTGTTCTCGACGATGCGTCGGCGATGCTTTTCGGGCAGTGTGCCGTCGTCGAGGAACGTCTCGGCGCACTCCAGTGACCTCCGGTACTCACCCCACCCACCACGCCGAGACCGCCGGCTCGTCCAGCGCTTGCCAGCCGTACCGGCCCTTCTCGACGAAGCAGGATGCCGTCCGGCTGCAAGATCTCCCCTGCGTGCCGCGCGAACAGGCAGGCGAGGGGCCGGCGCTGCCCGTTCATCCGGCCCACGCGTGCCGGCCCACGCGTGCCGGCTCACGAGAGCTTCGGCCCGTGTGGGCCGGTACGCGTGCGCCTCCACAAACCGTGCGCACCGTGCCGTCCGCACATCGGGCAGCGCACGACATGCGCGGGTTCCTCCCTCGCCCCTGGGGCGGGCAAGGCCGATGGCGAAGGCGTCCGCCCGGTGGCGGTGCCATTTTCGCTTTGCCGCTCTGCACGTGCGGTCGCACAACCGCCTGGCGGCGCGGGAGGCGGCCGGCAGTGGCTCGGAGCAGCTGATGTATGCGCACCGGCGCACCCGTCCGGGAGGCACCAGCTGGCCTTCCGCGCTGCTGCTTTACGCCCTATTGCTCATCTGGGCCGACCCCTGACCTGCCGCTTTGCCGAAGTGCGACTCCCAGGGCTTTGGCCCCAAAGGGCAGTCGCACGATGCTGCTCGGACGGGTCACGCCGACGTCGCAGCCGCAGGTGGCACCGCCCCGCTGACGGCACCGGTGCGGGCGTCCCGGTGCCCGTCAAGGCCGGCGGATGAGGCATGAGGGGCCCGCCCCCTGGGGTGCCCAGTGGTGCTCGGTCATCTCGTGGCCGAGCACCACAGGCGGCCGAGCGCCTGCCGGTGCGCGCCACCTGTGGCGCATCGGGTGCTGTGGCGCCGGTGCGCGCGAGCTGTGATGCATCGGGTGCTGTGGCGCCGCGCGTCGTGCAGAACGTGCAGCGGGCCTTGGTTGTTGTTCAGGCGGTGGGCCGGGGTCCGGCCGCGCGGCGCAGCCGGTTGGCGATGGCGAGTCCCAGTTCCTCCTCCACCGGCAAGGACGCGACGATGAGGTCGCACCCCTGCTGGTCGAGTTCGCGCAGGAACCCGTACAGCCCGCGCGCGTAGGCGGCCATCGAGGCGGGGACCGCCACCACGGCGTGCGCCTTCACCGGGGTGTCGGCGAAGGCAGGGGGGAGGAAGACGCCCACCTGGTGCCCGGCGTCTTGCGCGAGTGCCGCTTCGGCTGCGATGTTCTCGGGCTCGACGAGGACGACCCGCGCCCGCGGCGCATAGTGGGACGGATGCTGGCCCGGCACCCGGACGTCGCTGGTCGCGTCGAGCGAGATCGGGCGGCCCAGCACCGCTTCGAGGTCCTCGCGCGTCACCCCGCCGGGCCGAAGAAGGCTCGGGGTCTCGCCCGTGACGTCGACGATGGTCGACTCGACGCCGACCTCGCAGGAGCCGCCGTCCAGCACGAAGTCGACCGCGTCACCCAGCTCCGCACGGACGTGGTCGGCCGTGGTGGGGCTGACCGAGCCGAAACGGTTCGCGGACGGGGCCGTGACACCGCCGCCGAACGCCGAGAGCAGCGCGAGTGCGACGGGGTGCTCGGGCACGCGCACGGCGACCGTCTCAAGGCCCCCGGTCGCTTCGAGGGGCACCCGCTGACTGCGCCGCAGGACCAGCGTCAGCGGCCCCGGCCAGAAGTGTTGTGCCAACAGGCGCGCCGTCGCGGGCACCTCCTGGACCCAGTCGTCCAGAAGCTGCGCGCCGCCGATGTGGACGATCAGCGGGTGGGAGGGCGGGCGGCCCTTGGCCTGGAAGATGCGCGCTACGGCGGCGGGGTCCTCGGCGTTGGCGCCCAGTCCGTAGACCGTTTCGGTCGGGAAGGCCACCAGGCCTCCGCCGCGCAGCACACCGGCTGCCTTGTCGATGTCACTGGTTCGTGCCGTCACCCTCGCCATCCTCTCACCGCTGCGCTCTGCCGCGTTCCGCGGCCGGCGGCACGTGACGGCAAGATCACTGCGCTCGAGGCCGCCGCACGAGCCCGGACGCACGGGTGCGAACTTAGGGAAAAGTCCCCGCGCCTGCGGGGGAAGGTCCGTCGTCCGACACCGGTGACGGCGCGTCCATCACGTCGCCTGAGCGCCCGGGAGGGGTGGGGTCCGCGCGCATGTTCTGTTCGTGGTTCGTGCAACGCGTGTGGGGGTGCCCGCCGTTGCCGGCGAGCACCCCCACACGATTTATGACCGTGAGTGTGGTCAGCCGCGGACGATGTTCTCCGCCTGGGGGCCCTTTTGGCCCTGGGTGATGTCGAAGGTGACCTTCTCGCCCTCGACGAGTTCGCGGTAGCCGTTGCCGCTGATGTTGGAGTAGTGAGCGAAGACGTCGGGGCCTCCGCCGTCCTGCTCGATGAAGCCGAAGCCCTTTTCGCTGTTGAACCACTTCACGGTGCCGCTGGCCATACGTGTGTCCTTCACATCACCCGAGCTCGTCCACGCGGAACAGCTCGGCCTCCATGCGCTCTCGGGAAAGAGCGCTACAACGCCGCTTATCCTGCCTCACATCGTCGCCCCTGCGCCTGTGGGGATGCCCCTGTTTTGCGCAGCGGCAGGGCGAGATGGCCGACATTGCCCCTGCGCCTGCGGGGATGGTCCGAGCGAGGGCCTGGTCCCGTTTCGCGGAGCACGGTCGCCTTCATGTGTGGGGACGGTTCGTGGGGCGGGCCACCGGCCGGGCCCTCGAGCAGGGTCTTGGACGCTGCCCCGAACAGCACCACTGCGAGACCCCACTCGGCGGCGATGCCCGAGCGGCCTCGCTGCATCTGGATCGTCAACCTCGTTGAGGCAGCTGGGGCTTGATCCTGAAGAGCTCGCCGCCGACCTGGCCGATGAGGTCGTGGCCGTGACTCATGAGCTCGGGCGCGATCCCGCCCTGTATCGGGCTCTTCGGCAGCGGGACCCGGCCGCGCCAGAGCACCGCACCAGTGTCCAGATCAAGGCCCACCAGGTGCCCGGAGGGGGCGAGGTAGTACGCCATGCGGCTGGTGAGGTCCACCGTGGCGGCGGAGGGCAACTCGTGCAGCGTGGGGTTGCGCGGCTCTTTGTGCAACGTCAGCCCGAGGTTGCGCGACCACAGCCGCTTGCCGCTGTCGGCGGAGTACGCGACGGCGCTGCCGTTGCTGCCGGCTGCCAGGATGAGGCCGTCTGCGACCACACCGGTTGGCAGGCCCTCGACGCGGTGATGGGACACCGAGCCGGAGCGGGTGTCGACGCGGGTCAGGGTGGCGGGACCGGGGTCGCTGAAGTTCTTCTGTCCGCCGGCCATACCGCCCAGCAGCACGGCGTCCCCGTCCGTACCGATGTACGTGGTCGGGCCCTCAACGGTCGCGACTGTCCGCGCTGTGCCCGTCGCCGGGTCAAGACGGACGACGGTGCTCTGTTGCGGCGCCTTCTTGCTGTCCGGTGAGCACGTCAGGTACGGGACGCCGCCGATCACAGCCCGGTCGCAATCGGCCTTCTTCCATTTGTACGTCCACAGCGTCCGGCCCGTCGCTCCGTCCAGAGCGACCACGCTCTTGAAGGTCGGGGCGTTGGCGAGGATCCCGCCGTCGAACAGCACGGCGGAGGTCCGGCCTCGGCTGTCGTCGGCCAGCTCGTGCTTCCACAGCACTCGCCGACTGTTGATGTCGAGGGCGACGAGGTCGGTGCCGGCCCGGGGCGCCCCTGGGGCGTGATCAGCGTAGGTGTACAACACCCCGTCACGGCCACCGGGCATCGATCCCGCCGGGGCGCTGTTGCCGTTGGCGTCCTTGGCCTTTTGCTGCCATTCGACCTTGCCGGTACGGGCGTCCACACCGACAAAGTCGTACTCCGTCCCCCGGCAGTACACGTCACCGGTATCGGCACCGGTGGTGCAGGCGTCCCAGGACTTACCGGGCAACGTGGTCTGCCACAGCAGCTTGCTCTGCTTGCTCACCCGCGCGGCCGGTGACGGCGTCCCGTTGTCGCCGCCCGCACCGGTGGCGAGAGCGGTGCCCAGGGTGATGCCGGCCAGGCCGAGAGCGGCGCCGGTGACGCGCACGAGGTTGCGGAGCCGACGGCGACGCACGATGCGATCGGCGATGTCCTTGGGAGCGCCGGGGCCGTCGGGGGTCCAAGCGTGCAGGACATCGCGGACCACGCGGTCCAGCTGGTCGGCGCTCTGGTCGGCGCTCATGGGCGAGCTCCCTTCAGGGACATGTTGTGCGGGGTGGTCGATGCGGTCTGCGCGGGGGAACTCAGCTCCGGCGCGAGTGTGCGCAGCCGGGCCAGCGACCGGTAGGTGGTGCTGCGTATGGTGCCCACCGAGCAGCCCAGCGCGCCCGCGGCCTCCGTCTCGGACAGGTCCTCGAAGTAGCGCAGCACCAGTACGGTGCGTTGTCGCGGCGTCAGTCGGGCCAATGCCTGCCTCACGGTGATCCGCAGGTCAGCGGCGGATGTGCCGTCAGTGACACCGAAACTCTCGGGCGGTGCGGCGAACGTCGCCTCGCGGTGCGGCCGGCGCAGCCGCCAGCGGCTGATCTGGTGCCGGTACATCACCTTGCGCACGTAGCCTTCCGGGTCCTCGATGTGCTGCCAGCGGCCCAGCGCCTTCATCAGAGCGGTTTGCACGAGGTCTTCGGCCTCGTGGCGGTCACCGCCGGTGAGCAGGTTCGCCAGGCGCAGCAAGGCGCCCCACCGGGCGTCGACGAAGTCCCGGAATCTTTCGTGGTCCTGCGGGTCCATGGGCCCTCCCGTTTCTTAACGCCCACAAGGACGCGTGGACCGCAGGCAATCTATGTCTGCCGTGGCGGGATTCTTCCGCCAGACTTGCGCACGCCTCGCGCTACCAGCGCGCTCGTCCACCACGCCGACGCCGACGCCGTAGCCCACGGCCGGCCGGGCCCTGTGCCACGTCGCGCCGGGCGACCGTTGGGAGCCACGAGACGCTGACTTGAGCAATCACCCGCCCGCTCGCGGTGACGTCAGAGGTTGGCCTGTCGTGCGTTCGCGGTGACGAAGCCATGGACATGCGCCATCTGACGGGTGAGGTCATGGCCAGCCGTTCGTGCATATGCGGAACGGACGTGCGGCAGGCACGACCCAAAACTTCTCCCCAGGGCATCGCCGTTAGGCAACCCATGCACCCGGAATTTCACATCAGCCACCATCACGAGACGGGCTGGACCGTCGTCGAGATCCACGGCGAGGTCGACGTCTCCAGCGTGCCTCAGATCAGGGAACACGTGCTCACCTGTATCGAAGCGGGCCGTCATCACCTCATCGTGGACCTGAGAGAGGTCCCCTTCATCGACTCGACGGGCCTTGGGATTTTCGTCAGCATCGCCAAGCGGATTCGTACGCACGTCGGTGACCTGAAGCTGGTGATTACGAACCCGGACATTCTCCAGATCTTCCACATCACCAGCCTGCACCGGGCCTTGCAGATCTATGACTCGGTGGAAGCCGCGATGGAGTGACATGCGAGGCGACGACGACAGACGCCCGGCGCCCCACGCGCAACTGAGGGGCAGCTATTGGCTGAGTAGTTCTGACAGCGACTGCTCATGGTGCCGACAGCTCCTTCTGCCACGCACTGGGCGCCCCGAACCGCAGGGGGATGCGCCACCACCGGGAAGGATCGATCCCGCTGGCCGGCGGTGCCGGACAGCCCGCCTGACCGAGCGAATGCGGGCCGTCATGGTGATCCTCGCGGCGAGCACCACGGTTGTCGCCGCGGTGGTCACCGCGTGGCGGAACTGACTGAGTACGCAATACAAACGGGCCTTGCGGGTCCGTAACGTGCCGCCGCGGTGGTCGACTTGAGGAGCGAGACAGCGCCAGGCCGTATCCGCGTGCCCCCTTCGACCCGGTGATGGGTACACTGCCGCAGCTTCAGGTCCGCAGCGCCGCCACCAGCAAAGTCAAGCGCTGCCCCCGGGCGCGGCCCGCCGAGGGCTGCGGCGTTCGAATTGTTCACGAGCTGCGGCAGCGTCGGCTGTCGGCTGTCGGTGCTCAGTGGCGGTACGCGGCTGTCGCGATCTCGATGAACGACCGGGTCAACGGGTTGGTGTCTTTCTCGTTGCACACCGCCACCACTCGGCTCGGCGTCATGTCGATCAGCGGCACCACGGTGAACTCCGCGGGCAGGTCGTGTCCGAGCGGGGCCAGGCCGACCGTGCCGTTCCACAGCACCGCCTGCAGGCATTCCTGCACGGCGCGCACCACTGGTCCCTCGCGCGGCCTGCCACCGTTCCAGTACGACTGCCAGATGGGGTCGGTGCCCTGCGGGAACTGAAACCAGCGGCGCTCGCACAGCTCGGCCAGCCGCAACTCATCACGGCCCGCCAGCGGATCATCGGCGCGCAGGACCACGCCGACCGGATCGGTCCGCAGCGCATACACCGTCAGGGCAGTCTCGTCGAACGGCGCCCGGGTCAGGGCGACATCGACCAGCCCGGCGCGCAGCCCGCACGTCGGGTCGGTCAGATCGGTGTCGCGGATACGGATGTCGACTCCGGGGTGGCTGCGGCGGTAGGCCGCGGCCAGCCTGGCCACTGTCGGGTCGGTGCCGTCGCCCAGGATGCCGACGGTGATCGTCGCGGCACCGGCTGCCGTGCTCACGCGTACCCGGACGCGGTCGGCGTGCTCGAGCAGAGCCCGCGCCTCCTCGAGCAGCACTGCGCCCACCGCGGTGAGCGTGACGCCGGTGGCCGAGCGGGCGAAGAGCAGCGCCCCGACCTCGGCTTCCAACTGCTTGATCGCCCGGCTCAGCGGCGGCTGACTCATATGCAGTCGGGTGGCGGCCCGGCCGAAGTGGAGTTCCTCGGCGACCGCCACGAAGTAGCGCAAGGTCCGTAGCTCCACGCTGCAACGATACCCATGAGGTATCGGCTGTGCCGAAGGGGTCTTGGACACGGGCGAGGCCCCGGGCGTGCACTGGTGAACATGACCGAACAAGACAAGACCAGCCGGCCGCAGGCCGATGCCGCCGTATCGGTGGTGGGTCCCCGCGACGGCGAGACGATCGTCCTGGGCACCACACGCATGCGCGTTCTGGAGGACGGCAGCCACACCGCGCACCGCCTCGCGATCGCCGAGTCCGTCCTCGCCCCCCACACCCAGGGTCCGCCGCAGCACCGCCATCGCCGACACGACGAGGGCTTCTACATCCTGTCCGGCACCGTGCGGTTCACCGTCGGGGACAAGGACTACGACGCCACCGCGGGGACACTCGTCATGGTTGCGCCCGGCACCCCGCACACCTTCGCCAACCTGACCGGCCAACCCGCCGTCATGCTCAGCACCTTCACACCCGACCTGTACGTGCAGTACTTCCGAGACCTCTCGGAGGTGCTCGCATCCGGCCGGCCGCTGACACCACAGGCCAACATCGACGCAATGAGCCGCTATGCGACACAGCCCGCCACCGACCTCACCTGAAGCCGACAGAACAACACGACCCGGCCCCCCTCCTTTCGGCCCTCTGGGGCCGTGGCGCTCCCGCCCCTTTCGCACCCGAACCCCTTCGGACGACGATTGGGCCGTCTCCCAGGGGCTTGCCCGGCAATCGACGCAATCGACAGACCTCCCCCCCCCCCCGCGAACCGGGGCCAGCGTGAACGGGAACCATGAACATCGCCTATTGGATCGTCGCGGGACTCCTCGCCCTCTTCTACCTCTACGCAGGCACGCTGAAGGTGATCCGCAGCCGCGATCAACTCCGGCCGATGATGGCGTGGGTCGACCGCATACCCTTGCCCGCCGTCAGGGCGCTGGGGGCGGTCGAAATACTCGGCGCGGCGGGTCTGGTCCTGCCACCGCTGACCGGCACCGCTTGCCGGCTGGCGCCGGCCGCGGCCGTCGGCTTCGTTCTTCTGCAGACCGGTGCGATCGCCGTTCACCTGACCGGCGAAGACCGCCGGATCACACTCAATGCCGCACTCACCGCCACCGCGGCCCTGACTATCTGGTTGGCCATCAGGCCGTGACCGTGGATCAGCCCCCGACCGGCAAAGGCAACTGCTGGACCGGCCGCCTCACGGCCGCTGTCACTTGTCATGACCATCGAACACGCCGCCCTCCGACAGTCGCAAACGTGTCGGCCCTCAAGCTGAACGACGTCCACCGGCCCGTGCAGAAGGTGCGGCCTTCCTCGGCAGGGCGCCGGCCGGGCGACACTGTTCAACTCGCCGACGCGGAGCGGCCCAGTGCCCTGAGAGCGCCATGTCGCGCCGCCGTTACCGCCCAAGACGCGGAGCCGGACGCCCGGCGGGACGAGGAAAACGCAACTCCTGTGGCCCGCTCGAGTGCAGGGGATCGGCTTGTCGAGTCAACCCTCATACGCAGCTCGGGTGATCCCTCGACCTCGCCTTGAACCGCAGAGCCCGCACCGGGCACCGTGGCGGGATCTGCCTGCGCGTTTCGGCAAGCGGCAGACTGTGCACGAGCGGCACGATGGTCTGAGGACGGCACGGGGGACAAGGTCTTCGTGGTCGTCCTGGCCGACGCACCGACCACCAGCTGCCGGGGGCTCACCAGCACGCCGCTGGAGCCTGCACGAGACTTCCGCGGTGCTGGGAGAAGAAGACGCCCCAGCAGCATGAATCCTATGAGGGACGCGGACGCTTTCGGGGCGGCCTGACCTCCAAGATCCATGTAGCTGGGGAAGACGTGCGCCGTCCCTTGGCCGTGCTGATTCCTCTGGCCCAGTGGGACAACGTCCCGCAGCTCAGTCTCGTGATGGAACGTCACGCCCCGAGGATATGAAGGCCCTTCAAAAGACGTCCGGTACAACGGCGTACGGAACTGATCGCGACGCTCGCCCTGACTGTCTCCGACCGGATGAACAGGGCGGGCGTCGCGGTGTGTCCGGCTCAGGCTCGGCCGCTGGTCAGAACCCCATCGGGCGGGGGTGGGGCTGGGCGTTGGGGTCGGCCGACCACACGAGGCGGAGTTCGACGTTGTCCGGGCCGGCGAGGGACTGGATCAGGCGGGCCGCCCAGCCGTTCCAGTAGACGAACGTCTTGGCGTCGGTCAGACGGAAGCACGGGGCGTCGGTGGGGATCCGGTCCGGGGCGAGTACGGCGCGCCAGATCTCACCGGTCTCGGTCGGCGCGGACGACGCTTCGTGGTCGAGGCAGTCGGCCACGACATCGGGGATGTAGGCACAGAAGTCGTCCGGTCCGCCGCCCGGCACGTGCACGGGGATGTAGGTACCGAACGGCTGGAAGGCGGCGCGGGTCTCGTCGGCCAGCTTCCGGCTGAGCACTGGCGCGGCGGTGTGCCCGGTGGTGTAGTCGGACACCGTGGTGCTGGGATTTCCGTGCCACTCGGCGACGAGCGCGTCGGGCCGTGGGTGGGTGCTGCTGTCGAGCTCCCACCGCATGAGGGGGAGCGCGTCGACCAGGAGTCCCTTGTAGCGGTCGCCGAATTCCGGCATGACGCGGAAGACGTCGAGTGTGCCGTCGGTAGGGAGGTTCATGGTGCCGTCCATGTTGCAGTGGGGCCGGGGGACCCGGTCTTCAGAATCGCGCCGCCGATGTTGCCGAGCTCGGTTTTGAGTGAAGCCGTGATCTCGGTCTTCCTTTTTCCGTTGGCGAGCAATCGTTGCACGTGGTTCTGGAGGTGGGTGTCGAGGCGATTCAGGAACTTGCCTCGGTGTGTGTAGTCGTGCGGCGTCGGGTGGTTCAGCGGGTAATGCCGTTGTTGTGGTCGACGGACTGCGCTCGGACCATGCCGCCCTGCAGATCCATCACCTGCGCTCCCGACACCAGGTGGTCGCAGGCCGCGGCGATGTCGTGCTCGCTGGAAGCCCCGTCGCGGACGTCGTCGACGGTCAACAAGCCCGCGTACAGGCTCAACCCGATCCCGCCCACGGCCATCGTCTGCCACAGCCTGCGCCAACCCGCACTCATCGTGTTCCCTCGTCGATCCCCTTCGCAGCGGCAGCCACGTCGGTCACCGAGCGTAGAGGGGGGCGTCTGAGCACTGCAGTTGGCCCGACAGATTGCCGAGGACTGAGGTGCAACACCTACAGAAGCCGGCGCCGCAGGTCGTCGAGCGGAATCGCACGATCGCCTCTCTGCTGCGCCGCCGCTACCGGCTTCATTCGCAGTGCTCCGGCGTTTGGTGGAGTTCTTCTGCAGCACCCGCCGCAGGAGACCACCGGCGCACGGACATCGTGCTCGGGGCTCGCGGAGTCTGCGCCGAGCGGGGCCCTGCCGTGGGTCTACCGTGCGTCAGATCTGGTCCGCGAGGCGCACGTAGTCGTAGTAGAGAGGGTCCCCGTCCTCGTCCACCGGGTACTCGTAGCTGCTCTGGTTGGCGAGGACGATCTTCAGCTCCGGCAGCTCGTCGAAACCGAGGTCGTTCTCGGTGATCTCGTGGCCCCGCTCCGCGAACAGCTCGAAGAGGTCCACACTCGGGGTGCGGAAGACGTCGAGACCGTCGAGGAGCACGCGTACGTCGGCGTCCTCGTCGAGGAACCGGAACAGCTCCACGCCGCTCAGCGCGCCCTTGGTGAAGCCGAGCATCACGTTCAGGCCGGAGGTGTCGTGCTTGAGCAGGATCTGCCCGGGCTCCGGATCACTGGAGGCGACCCGCAGCAGCCCCCACGCCTGGACCGCGTCGCGCGCCTCCTGCGCCGACATGCCGAGCCGCAGCGGCCCGACACCGGCCAGCGGCAGTAGTTCCAGTTCCATGTTCCGTCCTTCGCCTTTGTCGATGCCCTAGTGACGTGCCGCGGACCTCATGCGAGAAGAGCGGCCTTGTCGATTTTCCATCCTCGCGTCTTGAGCATGTCCTGGAGGGGCTTGTTGTCATCCAGGCTGGCGACCATGTCCTTGATGTGCTGATCGTAGGTGCCGGGGAAGCGCCGCTTGATGTCGTCGATGTCCATGCGCATGGCGTCGGTGATCCGCCCCGAGTTGATCAGCTCGCGCTGGTACTGCTGCCATGCCTGCGACTGCAGTGAGTACCCGGTGCTGTACAGCTGCTCGTGGTGGTCGCGCTGCATGCGGATGGCCGGGCCGTTGTTGACCTTCTGCTTCTTGTGCGGCTTGTTCGCGATGTAGAAACCGGGCTCGATGACGTCCTTGTACGCCGACTTGGCCGGGATGTGGTTGACCTCCATCGGCTGCGGGTACTTCGACCCGTCTTTCTTCGTGTTGGCCGGCAGCAGGCCGCCGTACCAGCCGCTCTCCTGCGTGCAGCCCTTCGCGACCAGGCCCTCGGGGTCCATGAACGTAAAGGGATTGACGACGTACGCGGCCGGGTTGGGCGCGGGCACCAGGCCGAGCGGGTCGGCCGACACGTAGCGGGCCGTCTCGGGGTCGTAGTGCCGGTTCAGGTTGTAGTGCAGGCCCGTCTCCGGGTCCGCGTACTGGCCGGGGAAACGCAACGGTGTGTGTGCCTGGGCGTCACGGTTGCGCGTGGTGATGCCCCAGACCGTGGACCGCTTGTACCAGGCGATGTCGCCCTGCTCGCCGACGAGTTCCGTCGGGGTACCGATGACATCGGTGACGATGGCGAAGAACCGGCTGTCCACCTCGTGCTGTGCGGCGTCGGCGGGAATCCGCCGCTCCAGCTGCGACATCGGCTGCAGGCCCTCGTACTCCCAGGTCAGGGTCACTTTGGTGGTCGAGTCGGTCTCCTCGGCCAGCTGGGTGCCCTCCCAGGCGAAGCGGACCGTGGCCACCACGCCGCTTTTGTCCGCCGCCATGCGGTGCTTGGCCGTGCGGCGGCCCACGGCGTCGTAGGTGTAGCGCCACTCGGTGCCGTCCGGCGTCGTGCACGAGACGAGACGGTCCTCCGCGTCCCAGGCGTAACGCCAGGTGTCGGGCTTGCGCGACAGCCGTCGCTTCTGGCGCAGGACGACCCGTCCGGCGTCGTCGTACTCGTAGCGCAGCCCGTTTGCACCCGTCAGCCGGGTGCCCTCGTAGGTGCGCTCACCGCAGCTCCCGGTGGACCGGGCGGGCCAGTGGGCGTCGGTCTGGTTCCCGGCGTCGTCGTAGGCGTAGCGCTCCGCCCAGTCGCCCGCGGTGACGCCGACCGGACGCCCCACCGGGTCGAGCTCGAACAGCTGATCTGTTCCCTCGTGCCGCTCCGTGACCCGCGTCAGGAATCCGTCGGCGCGGTAGCCGTAGGAGCGGTCGCGCAGGGGGCCGCGGGCCGTGGTCAGCGACCGGGCCGCCAGCCGGCCGAGCGCGTCCCACCGGGAGGCGAGCGTGACCGGCGCGTGCGCGGGGCCCAGCGTGCGGGCGGTCTCGCGGCCCAGGACGTCGTGGGTGAAGTCCAGCGGGTGACCGGCGAGATCCACCCGGGTCCGGTTGCCCGCGGTGTCGTAGCAATACGACGTGAGGGCACCGGTGGGGGTGGTGCGCGAGACCAGTTCGCCGTGCGCGTCGTAGCCGAAGCGCATGCTGTGCCCGTCGACCGTCTCGGTGAGCAGCCGGCCCATGGCGTCGCGCTCCAGGGACAGCGACGAGGTCGGCGACACGGCTCCGATCAGCTGGTCGGCGCCGTCGTAGGTGTAGCGGGTGAGCACACCGGCGGCGTCCTTCTCCAGCACGTTGCCCACCGCGTCGAACGTGAAGGCGATGCGCTGCCCGAGCGGGGTCGTCCGGGCGACGAGGCGGCTCGCCGCGTCGTACTCGTACGTCGTCGTGCGGCCGTCGAAGTCGGTCTGGGACTCGGTCAGACCCGACGGCCCGTACCGGTAACTCCACGTCCTGCCCTGCTGGTCACTCACCCCGGTGAGCCGGAGCTCGGTGTCGTACGCGAACTCGTACCGCGCCCCGTCCCGGCCCGTGCGGGCGGCCAGGAGGTCGAACCACGTGTACTCGAAGCGGGTCACGCCACCGGTGGGACCGGTGTGGGTGAGGCAGTTGCCCTCCTCGTCGTACGTCCACCGCTCGCTCGCCCCGTCGGCCGCGGTGCGCCGGGTGAGCCAGCCGTCGGCGGTCCACTCCATGCGAGTGACGGAACCCGCCGGGTCGATGCTCTCCAGCGGTCGCCCGAAGGGGTCGCGCCGCACGGCGTAGGTAGCGCCGTGCCCGTCGCAGACCGACAGGACCAGGCCTGCCTGGTCGTTGGTGCGGGTCTCCGTCGCGCCGTTCGGGAACGTGGCGGTGGCGAGCGCGCCCGACGCGTCGTACGTGAACGTCGTCGAGGTGCCGTCGGGCGCGATCATCGCGGTGCGGTTCCCGCGGTCGTCGAAGCGCTGCCGCCACACCGAGCCGTCCGGCCCGGTGATCGTCTCCGGCAGGTGCAGGGCGTTGTACGTGGTCGAAGCGTGGCGCCCGTCCGGGTACGCGATCGTGCGCAGGTTGCCGGACTCGTCGTACGTGAAGCGGGAGGTGTGCCCCAGCTCGTCCGTGCGGGCCAGCAGGTTGTCGTACCGGTCCCACTCGAAGTGCACCGTGCTGCCCAGCGGGTCGGTCTCGCTGACCGTCTGGCCGAGCGGGTTGAGACGGGTGACGGTGACCGCGCCGGCCGAGTCCGTGAAACGGGTCTCGCGGGCCGCGGTGTCGTACGCGAAGCGCGAGGACAGCGCGCCGTCGGGACCTACCGTCTCCACGACGCGGCCCGCGGCGTCGTACACATAGCCGTAGGTGTGGCCGCTGCGGTCGGTCCAGGACGTCACACGGTTCTCGTCGTCGTACGTGAACCGCAGGGGCACGTCGCGCGCCCCCGACACCCCGGCCAGCCGGTGGTGCTCGTCGTAGCCGAACGAGGCGACGCGGACCCGGCCCTGGGGCGTCTCGACGTCGAGGGCCGTGACCCGGCCGAGCTCCGGGTCACAGGTGACGCGCACCCGGTAGCCGCCCTCGTGCAGCACCGTCGAGGGCAGGCCCTGCGCGTCGCGCAGGAACTGGACGCCGTTGCCGTTGCGGTCCTCGATGTCGCTCAGCCAGTACAGGCTGCCCGAGGAGTAGGGGTTGCCGACGAAGCGCCGGGTGAGGCCCGAGCGGACGTCGGCCGTGACGTAGGTGATGTCGCCGAGGGCCGACTGTCCGGCGTACGTGAGAGGGATCCGCTCGCCCTCCAGCGGCAGCACCTCCTCGCCCTCCTCGCGCGGCAGCCGGGGGTAGGCGAGGAGCGAGCCGTCGGGCCGGGCCCAGACCGCGCCGCTGCCGGACAGCTCGAGCCGCTCGTCCAGCGTCGAGGCCCAGCTCGGCCCGAAGGCGTGGCCGTAGTGGTAGCCGGATATGTGGGTGCGCTCCAGCACCAGGGGCAGGACGCCCGGCAGCGTCAGGTCCGTCTGGTTCAGCACCATCTCACCGCTGGCGACGTCCACCGGGTCGGTCTTGCAGCGGCGCTGCCCGAGGGCGATGGCCTTGTCGCGGGCCCTGTCCCAGGCGTCCTTCGTGGAGTCGGGCAGACGCTTGACGAAGTCGTTGACCCGGGTGCGTACACCGCCCTTGCCGTCGCCGTCCTTTTTGCCTCCCGTGATGGCATCGACCTTGGTGCGGACGTCGTGGTCCTTGCCCTTGTGGGTGCGGGAGGCGCCCTTGACCCGCTCCGGAACGGTCTCGGTGATGTGCTTGCTGATCTTCTTCAGGGCCTTCTCGGAGCCCTTGATCGCGCCGTGCAGCACGCTGTCGAAGGCCTTCGTGAAAGGGTCGCGGCCCTTACTGCGGCCGAACGCGCCCTTGACCCGGCCCAGCGGGTCGGAGGCAGCCGTATGCATGTCGCTGCCGTGCCGGGAAACCTTGCCCGCGCCGTCCTCGAACTCGACATGATCGATACGGGTGACCTTGCCCGGACCAGTGCCCGCACCGTCGGCCGAGTTGAGATGCATGGCGCCCTTGCCGCCGTGCCCGCCACCGGCGCCGCCGTTGGCCGGCGGCATGTGGAACGCGCCGTCGGCCAGGTCCAGGACCATGTCCTCGACCATCGCCTCCAGCTTCGCATTGACCGGCTCGGTGAGCTTCGCGATCACCTCGTCGACGATCCGGTCGACCGCTTCGTCGATGATCCGCTTGACCACCTGCCGCATCGCCTGGATCTCGGCCGCACCAAGAACCGCCGACAGACCGCCAGTCACCCAGGCGAGGCCGATGGACAGGCCCACCGCGCCTGCCATGATGGCGAGTTCGGCCTCCGCCTTGTGCTTCATCCACTCGATGATCTCGGCGAGGACGTCACAGGCGTCCGCGAACAGCCGGGCCAGCTCGGGGAGTTTCTCCAGATGACTGGTCTTGATCTGGTTCCAGTGCTTCTCCATGGAGTCGACGGCCCAGCCCTCGGAAGAGGACAGGATCCGGGAGAACGCCTTGTGCGCGTCCCCGCCATGACCCTCGAACTTCTCCGCGAACTCCCGCATGGCGGTGGCCATCTCGCGGTAGTCGTCCTCGTCGACGTTCGGGAAATTGATCCCGATGAAGTCCAGGATCTCGTCCAGCCAGCCCGGAATCGTATAACCCATCCCCGTACCTCTCCCCGTGCCTCACGCCTGCCCGCTGGCATAAAAGTTGCTGCGCATGCGATCAAGAACCCTAGTGGACGGCAGTGACGCAGGTGAAAGCGGTAAGCCAGCCGTTCTTGCCACACACCAGGCCGCCGGAGCCTCGCGGTCAGGGCAGCGGGGGACCGACGCGGAGCGGCCCAGTGTCCTGAGAGCGCCATGTCGCGCCGCCGTTACCGCCCAAGACGCGGAGCCGGACGCCCGGCGGGACGAGGAAAACGCAACTCCTGTGGCCCGCTCGAGTGCAGGGGATCCGCTCGTCGAGTCAACCCTCATACGCGGCTCGGGTGATACCTCGACCTCGCCTTGAACCGCAGAGCCCGGTGGGCGCCGGGCGAGCTCGGTGGCGGCCCTGAGCGGTGCCTCGCACTTCGGGATCACCGCTGCGGCACGACACCAACCGCACCGGCACTCCAAGCTGGGTGACCGAACCTGGCACCCGAACCTGTAGCAGACCCAAATTCTGAGAGCTGCTCTACGCATGCTCTGGGAAATGAAGGCGTGAGTGCGGGTCGGCGTCTTGGTTTTGAAGGTGAAGAAGTGCAACGTTCCGGGATGTGTTGGTTCTTGGGGGAGCGGAGGGCGGATGGACGGCCAGGCGCCGAGGAGTGGTCATGGACGCGCTCGACGACGACCGGCGCGGCACGTGCCGCTCTGCTGCCGCTGTCCCGCCGGGCGGGAACCGCGGCGGGAGGTGTCCGCATTCGGGTGTCGGGCACGGCGCGCTTCGTGTCCTGCCGACTGATCAGACGTTGGGGCAGGCATGAGCAGCACCGAGCCCGAAGACCCTGTGGCAGTCGACTGGACTGCGCTGCGCGGCCGCCGGGTTGTCCTTGACGATGGCTGGACAGGCGACGAACACCCGATCCGGCATCAGGGCGTGGTCAGCGGCGTTGACGTCGAAGCCGGCAGGGCCGACGGGATCGAGCTGACCTTGATCCGCTATGACGGCAGCACCCGGCTGCTGCGGCCGGTCGGCCGGTTCACGGTGACCGGCGGCGACACCGGCGAGGTGCTGTACACGCCCGCCGTGCGCGTCCCGCGGAAGATTCCCATGGACTTTGTCGAGGCGGTCCGCAAGATTGCGCCGGACCGATGGCAGGACCTGGAGCGGGCGATGAGGACGACGCCGGCCGACCCGTTCCCCGGGCACAAAGCCAAGGAGCTGGTCGACCTGGCTGCTCAGGTCGAGTGGGAGTGCACCCGCGAGCGCGATGTCCTGGAGGATCCCTCCTCCCCGTCGGCGGCCTACGCCGAAGCCGCGCGGCGCGTTGTCGAGATGTGGGAGGAGACCGCCGGCCCCGCGACCGTGTGACGGCCGCCGATCGACAGCGGCACCAGCCGCAACCCCTTCACGCCGAACCCGCTCCTCAGCCGTCAGCCCTCCGCCAACGGGATACCTCATCGCTTCCGGCATAGCGCAGCCCACGACATCCGTCACCAACCCCAGGCAACCCACACCCTTAAAGATCTCCAGCTCTACCTACGCGACGCGGTGGCCGCCCGGCTGAACGCCCCCACACCGGGCTGGCGCACCGACACAGGCCGCGGCCGCATGGCCGGATATTTCGTTTGGCTGCTCGCCGAAAGATTTCTTCGGATGTCCTCGACGGCTACGAACTGACCGCACCGGCCTTCTCGCGCTTGCCGCTGTCCTGCTCGGTTTGGCGCGGCACGGGAGCCGTAGCCTTCTCCGTCGCGGACTGCACGGCAACTGACGTGTAGAGGACCGAGGCGCCCTGCTTCGCCCGGTGAGCCTGGCTCTTGGCGACAAGATTCTCGAGCGTGGTGCGCACGACGGTCGACTTGATGGTGCGCTGAGGGTGGGCCTTGGCCAGCGCCGAGGTGACCTCCGCCGCGGAACGGGGTTCTTTCTGCTGGTCGAGGTGGGTGCGGATGAGCGCGATCAGCGTGGGCTGCGCCGATGCCGTAGCCGCCTTCGGCTCCGCGTGCTGGGTCTTGTCCTTCTTGGCCTGGGAAGTGGTCTTCTTCGCGCTGGGGGCCTTGGCTGCAGTCTTGGACGGGGCACGCCGGGTGGTGGTCTTCTTGCCGGATGCCTGCTGCGGGAGGGACGCCGCAGGCTCCGGGGTGCTCGGCGCAGATGCCGGTCGGCTGCCGAGCGTCTTCTGGATGCTGTGCAGTACGTTTTGGTCGTCTTGCAGGATGCGCAACTGCGCCTGCAGGGCGGAGAGTTCCGCGCCGATACGTTCCTGCTCTTTGGAATTGAGCTCAAGGTCCTGTGCGACCTGAGTGGCGTACTGAGATGTCACGCTGGTGATGGTGACGGGGTTGTCAGTCATGGTGTTGGCCTCTCTTCAATTCGGCAGCAATAGCGCACCACCGTGAGTGCAACCGAAGTAGGTGCGCCCGCCCGTTTGTTTATTCCCGCGGCGAGCGGTGGTGTGTCGGCGTAGCGATAGTACGCATGGGTGAGGGCTTATGTTCCCATCGAGTGATGGTTGCACCCTGCATTCAGGGTTGAATCTCTGTGTAGGGCGGCGTCCCTTTGAGGGCTGGGGCCGATGCGGGTGGACCTGGCAGGTTGCACCTGGCCGTTCCGGAGCGAGCAGGCCGTGCGCCGACGATGGCATGCGCCGAGGGGTGGAAGCAGCGGCGTACGTGTCCTGGCCTTTTGTGCCGGGACTGCGACCTCAGCGACGAATCACGGCACGCGTAAGGGTCTGCTGCACGATCGGGTGGCATCTGAACTGGCTTGCTGTGAGTACGTGTACTCAGGCGCGTTGTGGTGGTGCCTCATACCGTTGCGGGATGGCCATGCAATCGATGCGGCAGGCCGCAGGCTCCAACGTAAAGCGCTGCGGCTATCTGGTGGGCAGCGCGTTGTTCCGCGTCTGGTTGGTTCTCACGCACGGCTTGCCGCAGTGGGCTCGCTGGTTCCCACTCTGGCTTGGGGCAGTGATGTGGAATGGGAGGAGCGGCAGAGGCGGAGTCAGCCGCCTACTTCGCCGACGCGGACCGTCGAGGCACTCCCGGACGGCTATGACGCCAGTTGCGACTTCCAGTTCGTCTCCTGTTCCGGAGCCACAACATGGCAGAAACGGGCGGGCACACCGGTAGGCAGCAGCACGGGAAGTGGTGTGGGCGCCTGGGGGTGTGTCCAGCGCCGCACAGCCCCGCGCCCGTGCGACGCAGCGCGGGGCCATGCAAGGAACGCCGTTCCTGTCAGGAGCGCTCATGGCGACCGTATGGCCAACACCCCGCCGATGCCCGCCGAATTAGGCCGCAAGCCACCGGTTCACGTCCACGGGGCGCTGAACAGGGCGTATTCGAGCAGGTCGGGCTTGGCGTCGGACGGCCAGGTACCTGTTGCCGCCAGTTGGCCGCAGGCCGCCTGCATGCCGGGCGAGCGATGGGCTGAGCCACCCCGGGTTCGACACAGCGCGTAGGGTGCCGGTGAATGAGCAGACGGTGGTGGGCTTTCGGTACGGCGGGGGTGACCGTCGCGGCAGGTCTCGGCGTGCGGTCGTGGACCGGCGGAGACCCGCGAGGAGGTCTTCGGCCCCCTCGTCACCATCGAGAGGTCGCCGCGTCGTACTCGTACGTCGTCGTGCGGCCTTCACCGGATTACTCCGAGGATGCCCCGGCCTTCAGGCCGGGGAGGAGTCGGACTCCTGTGGAGCAGGGCAGGGGAAGCTGATTCGCCGGCTGGGCGGATCGGCGTGCTCCCGCTGTGGTGGTGAGGCAGCCCCCGTTGGATCAGAGCTCTCAACTGTCAGTCCTCCCGGATAGGTTGCTGTTCATGACGAACGCGGCGCAGGAGAAGGCAGGTGTCGGGCATGCCCGCTACACCTTCCGTCTTCGCGTGTCGTCCACCGCTACTGGCGCTCTCCAAGCGGAATGGGCGCGGTGCCGGTGGTTGTGGAATGAGTGCTGCGCCCGCTCGAAGAGGGCGCACGCCGAGAACGAGAAGTGCGGTCCGGCCCGGCTGGACAAGATGCTGACCCAGGCGCGTGCCTGCATGGGCTGGCTGCGCGAGGGCTCCAGCGTTCCTCAGCAGCAGGTGATACGCGATTTCGCGAAGTCGCGGGCGAAGGCGCTGAAGGACATCAAGGCCGCTGTGCCGGTGCGGCAGCGGGCCGGGATGCCCAAGTACAAGAAGAAGCACCAGGACGACTTGTCGCTGAACTACACCCGGCTGGGTTTTCGGCTCAAGGACGGCCGCCTGCACCTGGCAGGCGGCATCGCCGTGACGGTCGTGTGGTCGCGTGCCCTTTCCAAGCCACCCTCCAGCGTCCGCGTCTTGCGCGACAGCACCGGAGCTTGGTACGCGTCTTTCGTCGTGGCGAGCATGCCCGAGACACTGCCGAAAACCGGCCGGGTGATCGGGATCGACTGGGGTGTGAAGGAGACCGCGACCACCACCAGCGACGACCACGACCTTCCTCACCCGCAGCACGGGAAGAGGGCCGCCCAGCGCTGGGCGCACTATCAGCGGATGATGTCCCGGCGTAAGCCGAAGCGTGGATGCGCCGGATCGAAGGGCTACCGCGAGGCGAAGCGGCAGACGGCGAAGCTGCACAAGAAGGTGGCCCGGCAGCGTCAGGACACCGCCCGCAAGTGGGCCAAGAAGGTCGTCCGCGACCATGACGGCCTGGCCGTGGAGGACTTCCGGCCGAAGTTCCTCGCGAAGTCCACCATGGCCAAGAAGGCCGCTGACGCGGCGATCGGCGCGACCAAGACAGCCCTGGCCGAGATGGGCCGTAAGCACGGCCGGTCCGTGCACCTGGTGCACCCGGCGCACACCACGATGGACTGCGCAGACTGCGGAGCGAGAACCAACCACGCGCTGCCTCTCTCAGAACGAACGTATACGTGCACCACATGCGGGGTGTCCCGACCCCGGGACAAAAACTCAGCCCGTGTGATGCTCGTCCGGGCTGGTCTCCGTCCCGGCTAGTGCTGATCGTGTAAGACCTGCATCCCCGCCGGGGATCAGGCGACGTGAGCTAGGAATCCCCCTGATCTACCTGGGGGAGGTTTCAAGATTCTGCGGGTGCCGCCCACGACGACCAGGCCGAGGACGGCGGCCAGCGCGAGGCCCACCTGCCAGCCGTCCACGCCGAAGGCCAACCGGGCACTGGAGGCAACGTTGTTGGCCTGCACACCGGGCAGGATGAAGCCGTAGGCGACCATCGTCGTCAGGGCCACGGCCGAGGCGAGCCACGGGGCCTTGAGTCCGTACTTGATGTAGTACGGCATGCCGCCGAGGTCCTCGCCGTGGCCGCGGCGCTTGTAGACCTGCGCGAGGACAGCCTCGCCGTACGCGGCCGTGGCCCCGAGCAGTGCGGCGACCACCATCCACAGCAGGGCGCCGGGACCGCCGGAGGCGACGGCCGTGGCCACACCCGCGATGGAGCCGACTCCGATGCGGCTGGACAGGGACAGTGCGAGCGTCTGCAGCGAGGACATGCCGCCCTCACTCGCCTCGCCGGTCCGCAGCTGCCGGATCATGTCCGAGACGCGGCGGAACGGGACGCCCTTGGTGAGCAGCGTGAACAGCACACAATTGTTCCCGTCGACCGGGGCCGCCGGGCCGCTGTCGAGCCCTCACCACCGACACCCGTTGACACCCGTCCCTGACGGGCTCACGCGGACGACTCCCGGCCAAGACACCCCACGAAATCCCAGAAACCCCACGCAGCCCAACCGGCCGGTGCACAACCGCACTTCACCTTCGACCACCACGCCGAGCCCCGGACAACCCACGGAAAGAGAACGCGAAGAGCGCCACGGGACAGCGCGCCCCGGAGCGAGGGCGGGGGCCGGCTCCGCCGGAGCCGGGGCGCTGTGCGTGCTCGCGGCCTCGCTGCGGCGGGGCACGACAGGCACCTTTGCGACGTTCGCCCCGGCCCTCGGCCCGCTCGCGATCGGCGCGCTCACCATGGGCCTGGGCGCACCGCTCCAGGCACTGATCGCCGCGCCTCGCATCGCCACCGCAGCGCTGGGGCTGCGGGCGCAGCGCGGCGTGGTGACGCAGAGATCGCCTTGCAGAGTTGCATCTCGCATGCGACGGATGGGGAAGACCAACTGGCCTTCCCCATCCGTCGCATGTACCGGCAATCCGGTGCTAAGCCCGCTGAACGGGCGAAAAGTGCCGCAGCCGCGCCATGCGCCCATGCCCCGAAGCGGAGGCTCCCCTAGGGTTCCCATGCTCTTTCATCATCCTTTGGTCTGAAACATCCGACGCCATCCGTCCGGAATTAGGGGCCTTCACGTGCATGCGATGCGCGGCACGAAGGAAAGGAATCTCATGATCGGCCACCAACGGGACCGGGGACGACAAGCGGGACCGCTCTTCGAGTGGGGGATCAGCAGACTGCTGCTGATGATGTTGGTGTTCGGCCTGGTCTCCCTGCCGGCCACGGACGGGAACGACGGGGAACTCGCCATCTACCAGCAGTGGCTGTCCGTCTTCCAGTCCGGGAGCTTCCCGGTAAGTGACGAGACCTGGCAATACCCCCCGGGCATGTCTCTGGCAGTCCTGGTGCCCGCGCTGCTGCCAGTGCTCACCTACAAGCACGCTTTCCTCCTGGCCGCCTTCCTGGTCGACGCCGCCGTGTTCACCGCGCTGGTGCGCACCGGCCGTAAAGAAGGGCGCAGCATGATGGGCGCCTGGGTCTGGACGATCGGCATCCCGTTGCTCGGGGCGATGCCTTACGCACGCTTGGACATGACGGTCACAGGCATCTGCGTAGCCGCTCTGCTCTGGCTGCCCACCCGTGCCCGAGTCGGGGGAGCCCTGGCCGGCGTCGGAGCAACCATGAAGCTCTGGCCGGTGCTTGTGCTGCTGGGGGTCGGGTCGGGAGGGGCCATGCGTGAGGCGTGGAAACGTGCCCTGGGAGCCGCGACCGTTCTCTGCCTGGCGCTCGGCACCGTACTGCCAGGGGCGTGGTCCTTCCTCTCCGGGCAGCGAGATCGTGGTCTCCAGATCGAGTCGTTCGGCGCGCTGCCCTTCCATGTGGCCCGCCACTTCGGCTGGTCGGGGCAGGCGGAGATGGCCTATGGCGCGATGCAGTTCACGGGACCGTACGTAGACCTTGTGGCACACGCACTCCTGGTACTGAATGTCCTGGGACTGGCCGGGCTGGTGTGGCTGAGGTTGCGCCTTCCGGCAAGCTTCTTCACAGGCGCCACGCCCTCCTTCCTGGGACTCGCCGCTGTGTTGCTCTGCATCTTCACCAGCCGGGTCTTCAGTCCTCAGTTCATGATCTGGGCCGTGGGAATCACCGCCGTCGGCACCAGCTGGCGCACATCAGGGCTGCAGATTCCGGCCCGCATGGTCCTCGCGGCATGCGGTTTCACCTCAGTCCTCTACCCGTGGACCTACTGGAGCGTCATCAACAGCACTTGGTCCGCTGTCGTCACGCTGGCCGTCCGCGACGGGCTGCTGCTAGCCGCCGCGGTGTTCCTCCTGCGCCCGCTCTGCACCGCAGCCAAGACCAGGCCGGTTCAGGCAGGTGGGCTGGTACCACGGCCACATGCGGCGGACGAGCCGGTGGCCACCGGCTGAAGTCCACTGCCGACGTCGTCCCGCCTCCCGGGCCTGGCCGACGCCTACCCGAAGAGTGCGCTACGCGCGGCCGACGCTGCCATGCGCTGCACCCTGCAGGCCAGCCACGGCGGCGAGCACCGGCACTTCTACAGCGGCGAGTGACCGGCGGCGGACAAGGGCGGCCGCCCCCACAGCGAAGAGGGCCAGAGCGCGGTCACGTGCCCTGGCCCTCTTCGATGTGGCTGTCTGCGCGCCGTTCTCGATCGAGCGGTGCGGGGCGACCTGCCGGCCGGCAGGCCATCCCGTGGTCTGCGCCCTGTCCCTAGGGGCGTGCAGGATGCGCTCGGCTTCGGGGCGGTGCACGGTCGGTGTCGGGCTCGAGCGGCAGGGCGCCGTGTCGGCGGATGCTGTCAGGCCATGCCGGGGCGGGTGTCCGTGCCCGCGGCGGGCCGCAGCACGGCTGGTGTCGCGGCCGTGGGGTACCTGCCGGAGTGTCTGGTGGCTGCCGGCTCCCGGAGAAGACTGGGCGGGGGCCGGGCAGCCGTGGAAAACGTACGGCAGAGGGTCGGGCAGGACGCTGTGAACCCTTAAGACACGCCGACCGTTGCTGTTGCCGCGGCGCTGCTTGTCCGGCACAAGGCTTCATCGGGTTCCTCCGTGGATACCCCTGCCTTCAGGCAGGGGAGGAAACGGACTCCTGCGGAGCAGGGCAAGGTGGGGTCATTCGCCCCCAGGGCGAAAGGCCGTGCTCTGGCCCGCAGGTTTGGTCTCACACATCGGTCGCACTAGTTTGTGGGCGTGGCCACGACTTGTGTGAAGCGGGCGTTCAAGTACCGCTTCTATCCGACCGATGCGCAGGCGGCCGAGCTGTCGCGCACGTTCGGATGCGTGCGCAAGGTCTACAACCTCGCGCTTGCCGCCCGCACCGAAGCGTGGGCGCGGCAGGAGCGGGTCAACTACAACGCCACCTCGGCCATGCTGACCGCATGGAAGAAGACAGGGGAACTGGCGTTCCTCAACGAGGTTTCCTCCGTACCGTTGCAGCAGACGTTGCGGCACTTGCAGACGGCGTTCACCAACTTCTTCGCCAAGCGGGCAAAGTATCCGCGCTTCAAGTCGAAGAAGAAGTCGCGGAAATCTGCCGAGTACACCACCAGCGGTTTCCGGTTCCGTGCCGGGGAGCTGACTCTGGCGAAGATGGCCCGGCCGCTGGACATCGTGTGGTCGCGCCCGCTGCCCGAGGGCGTGTCCCCGTCCACGGTGACCGTGTCGCAGGATGCGGCGGGGCGCTGGTTCGTCTCCCTGCTGTGCGAGGACCCGGCCATCGCGCCACTTGCCGCTGCTGATGCGGCAGTGGGAATCGACGTCGGTCTGGATCACCTGCTGACTCTGTCCACCGGGGAGAAGATCGCCAACCCTCGGCACGAACGCAAGGACCGTGCCGCCCTCGCCCAGGCTCAGCGCCGCATGGCGAAGAAGGAGCAGGGCAGTGCGAACCGGGCCAGGGCCCGGCGCAAGGTCGCCAAGATCCACGCCCGCATCGCCGACCGTCGCCGCGACCACCTGCACCAACTGACCACTCGACTCGTTCGTGAAAACCAAACGCTCGTGATCGAGGACCTGACGGTGCGCAACATGGTCAAGAACCGGAAACTGGCCCGCGCCATCTCGGATGCGGCGTGGTCGGACTTGCGGAGCATGCTGGAGTACAAGGCCGCCTGGTACGGGCGGGAAGTGATCGCGGTCGACCGCTTCTTTCCCTCGTCCAAGCTGTGCTCCCACTGCGGCAGCGTGCAGGGCACGATGCCGCTCCACGTCCGCATCTGGACGTGTGAGTGCGGCACGACCCATGACCGGGACGTGAACGCGGCACGCAATCTTCTGGCCGCCGGGCTGGCGGTGACAGTCTGTGGAGCTGGTGTAAGACCTCAACGGAGTTCTCCGGGCGGGCAGTCGGCGACGAAGCAGAAAACCCCACGGCGCGAGCCGTAGGAATCCCCCTCCTTCAGGAGGCGGAGCATGTCAAGGGTGAGCAAGAAGGGGTGTATCAGCGCGACACGCCGCGTCAGATGCGGGGTGCGCTGGTGGGGGCGGGCACATTGGCTGGGTCAACTCCGAGCGCTCCCGTTGGAGTGGCTGGCAGATGCCCCCGTGGTGCCCTCAATCCCCGGACCGGGGGCATCTGTTGGTTTTCCGGCAATCGGAATCCTGACGCCGTGGGCCCGCGGCCCCGCCCTCGCCCGGTCGCGGGCCTACGGCCCCCTTTCCACTCCGTCAAAAGCGGCACACGTCCTTGGCAGTGCTCGCCTCGTGGTTCGAATGAACCGTTGCCGTGGCTGGTCACGGCTTCTTGGACAGACCGTCATCGATGCCGATGAAGGTGCACCATCGTTTCGCGGGTGCCCCGCATGAGCGTTGCCGGCGCCTGGGCGCGCCTGGAGGTTGCCTCCGTGCCCGCAACGTGCGCTCCGGCGGTGCCCGAGGACGTTCAACAGGCGCTTGAGAGGCCCGAGTCGGAGCCCGCCACCACCGCGGCCGCCGCCGTGGTCTTCGCCTGTGTCACGGCCGGGGAAGTCGACCGTGACTCCCGCCGACACCGAGGTCTCCGCCTCAGCCCTGGCGTCGGCTGCGGCGGACCAGGCGCCGGCCGCGAGCCGGGTGCCCGGCTACGCCTCGGAAACCCTCGTCGACCAGATTTATGCCCGGGTGCGTGACGTGCTGGCCTGGCCTCAGGGCGGCATCGAGGCCGCGCAGACCGCGCTCATCTCGTAGGACCGGGGCCACTGGGGGAGAGCGCCCCGCCATGTGAGCGGGGTCCGGCACGCAAGCCGTTCCGAGCACCCCTCCCAACTGCGCGAATAACAGTGGGTGATTGATCGATGTGCAGGGAGTGGCGGGGCCTGTTTCTCTGAAATGGCCCGCTCTTCCCCATCACCCAAGGAGTGATCATGAGCGCTGCAGGTGAGTCCGGTCGTGCCCAGCAGAACCGTGCCCGGGCCCGGGACCTCGAACAGGCCGCGGAACGCGCCACTGACCCGCAGGAGCGTCAGCGCCTGATGGACCAGGCCCGCCGGCTCAAGGAGCAGAGCGAGCACACGGGCGGCACCCGCATGCCGGACACCGACCCGACGGTCTCGTCCCGCCGGTAGTTCCGCGCACAGACACCGGCCGGTGGCCGGCCTCCGTGGCCTTTGTGTCACGCGAGAGGCCCCCGGCCGGTCACTGCTGTCTGCGCCCAGGGAACAACGCCCCTGCGCCGCCAACGACACCGGCAAACCACCACTGCACTCCCGGCACAGACACCGGCCGGCGGCCGCTCAGCGGTGGGCGGGCCGGGCGTGGATTTGCAGGGCCGACCGGGCGCGCGTCACCCTGATAGACGAGGGCAGGTGCTGACGTGCACACCAGCGACGAGATCTACCACCGGGTGCTCTGGGACCCGCGCTTCGACCCCGAGCGGTTCGTGATGGGGATCGCCGAGCGCGGAGCCCCGCCGAAGCGGATCCTGCTCGACGACTTCGTGCCGGGCGGAGAGATCCCCTGGCACCGGGTGGTGTTCTTCGAGGAGGACGGCCAGGTCGTCTGGGACCGCGCCTGCGCCCTCGATCGGCTCGACGAGACCCTCGTCGAGCCGGTCGGTCCCGTGCCGGCCCCAGCCCCCGGCGACGTCCTCGCCGTCCCGTCGACGAACCGCACCGCCGTCGCCTGGCTGCCGCCGGCACAGTTGTGGCCGCCGATCCAGCACATCCGCCGCGAACACGACCGGCAGATCCGCCGCTGGCCACCGCACGTCAACGTGCTCTTCGGGTTCGTCCCCGAGGCCGAGTTCGCCCGGGCCCTGCCACTGGTCGCCGCGGCGCTCGCCGAGACGCCGCCGTTCACCGCCCGCCTGGCGGGCGTCCACTGGTTCGAACACCGCGAGGATGCCACCGTCTGGCTCGACCCGGCCGCCGCCGACCACGAGCCCTGGGCGCGGCTGCGGGAGTCGCTGGAACTCCGCTTCCCGCTATGCGCATCGCACTCGCACGGCTTCACCCCGCACCTGTCCCTCGGCCGTACCCCGGACCCGCACCTCCTCGCCCGCAAGGCAAAGGCCCTCCTCGGCCCCATGACGGCCCGGGTCGACGAACTGGTCCTGCTCTCCCGCCGCGGCGACGAGCCGATGCGGGTCCGGGCCCGCATCCTGCTCGGCAGCGACGACGTACCTCACCCTTGAAGTGTTCTCCCTCGTTCACGAGGGAGAACACTTCAACAGTTCGGTGGGAGTGCCGATGAGGTCCGTGACGATGGCGAAGCGGGTGTCGAACTCGTCCTGCGTGCGGGGCCGGCGTTCGTCCTAGGTCAGGGGGCGGGATCCGTGAAGACACCGGTCAGTAGCTACGCGGTATGACAAGTTAGCGGTCCGCTACGAGGCGACCGTCCTCGTCGCGGCCATCAACGAGTGGCTGTGACCAGCACATTCGATCCACGCCCTAGTTGGGGGGCGGCGCGTCGGCGAGCTGATTGCTGCGGTCGATCTCCGGCATGTGCGTCTCGGCCCAGGCGCGCAGGGCGGAGAGCGGTCCTTCGAGGGACAGGCCGAGCAGGGTGAGCTGATAGTGGACGGCGGGCGGCACAGTGGGTTCCACGCGGCGCGCGACCAGGCCATCGCGGACCAGGCTCTGCAGGGTGACGGACAGCATCTTCTGTGAGATGCCCGGGATACGGCGCCGAAGTTCCGCGAAACGGAGCTCGCCCGGAGCCTCCTCGGCCAGCACCTTCACCGCCATCGACGTCCACTTGGTGCCGATACGGTCGAGCAACTGGCGGGTCGGGCACCGCGGATCCAGCAGATCACCGCGCTCACCGGGCCGCCGGCTGGGTTCGCCGGGAGTCGATGTGGTCACCCGGGGCTCACCACCTGAAGGGAAAGTGCCGTCTTGGGGAGACCAGGGTAGTTCCCTAACGTGACCTAGTCACCATCATTCACCACACACCTGGAGCCCCTCCATGCCCGAGCTGCGACGCGTCCTCGCCAACGGTGTCGAACTGAATGTCGCCCTCGCCGGATCGGGCCCGGCCGTCCTGCTGCTGCACGGCTTCCCGCACACCTGGGAGCTGTGGACGGACGTCATGGCCGATCTGTCCGGCCGCTACCGCGTCATCGCGCCTGACCTGCGCGGGTTCGGCGCGAGCAGCCGGGCCGCCTCCGGATACGACGCAGGCACCCTGGCCGAGGACGCCGCGGCGCTTCTCACCACGCTCGGCGTGTCCTCGGCCGCGGTGGTGGGCATCGACGCGGGCACCGCGCCGGCCTTCCTCCTCGCCCTGCGCCGCCCCGGTCTCGTCCGGCGCCTAGCCGTCATGGAGTCCGTTCTGGGCAGGCTGCCCGGCGCCGAGGAATTCCTCGCCGACGGGCCGCCGTGGTGGTTCGGCTTCCATTCCGCCGCGCCCGGCCTCGCCGAGACCGTGCTGGAGGGCCACGAGGCCGCATACGTCGACTGGTTTCTGAGCGCCGGCACACTCGGCGACGGGGTGCGCCCCGCCCTCCGGGACGCCTTCATCCGCGCATACACCGGCCGCCAGGCATTGAGCTGCGCGTTCTCGTACTACCGGGCCCTGCCCGAGAGCGCGGTACAGATCGAGCAGGCGGTAGCCACTGCCCGCCTGACGGTACCAACGATGGCGCTTGGCGCCCGGCCCGTCGGTGCCGCGCTGGAACGCCAACTCCGCCCGGTCACCGACGATCTCACCGGACACGTCATCGAAGACTGCGGCCACATCATCCCGCTGCACCGGCCGCGCGCCCTGCTCACGCTGCTGCATCCGTTCCTGGCCGGTGAGGACGCGAAAGCAGCGTGACCGGGGCAGGGACTGACATTCGAAACCGGCGAGGGGTCGGATCAGTGGGCAGGAGCGGGTGGCGTGCTCGCAGAGCCGGCGCCCCTCACGGCTGACCGCTCTTGAGGCGAGCGCGCTTCTCCGCCGGGATGCCGCTGGGCGGCGCCAGAAGGACTCGCTCGAACGGCTTCTCCTGTCGCGCCTCGCGCACCGCTCCGGCCTAGTCTCGGCGCCAGGCTTCCGCGGTCCCCGCTCATTGCCCGCATCCTGCGCCCGGTCCCGCTGAAGTGGCCCCCGCGCCCGCGGGGATGGTCCCCTGAACACCTCGAACATCAGGTGGGCCGTCACGTCGCCTCCGCGCCTGCGGGGATGGTCCGGGGTTTATCAAGGGCCTGTCCTCGCCGCGGAGGTCGCCCCGCGTCTGTGGGGATGGTCGGTTCCTCAACATCGAGGAGATCGCGGCGATCATGTCGCCCTCGCGCCCGCGGGGTGGTGTCTGCACTCGTGCTGCTTGTGATTCGTCAACGCGTGTGGGGGTGCCTGCCGTTGCCGGCGAGCGCCGGCCTCCGCCGTCATGCTCGATGAAGCCGAAGCCCTTTTCGCTGCCCAGTTCGTTCCCGTCACTTCGCCGATCACGATTTGAAGGGCTGTGAGAAGAGCTCATAGATGCCAACTGAGTGCATATGGGCGGTATTTGATGATCTTCGTGAGGCGCGCATACTGGCGATCCGAAATCTTCATAGAGTTGCCTACGACCCTGTGCAAACCATGTGAATCGACACGTCTCGATTGACCTGACTGCCCGATTGGCGCGGTTGGTTCGGTGGGCCGAGCGGTCTAGACCGCATAGGAATGTCTGCGACGACGCATGCATGCGTCGCTGTTCGCAATGGCCGACCATGCCTCGCGCGGAAAGCGCAGGGGAGAGGACCGCAACAACGTGTCCAGATCAGCAAGACGAAGAGGGATCCTGTCCCGCATCGCTCTTGGTGCCGCCGCCATCTTGATAGCGGGACTGCCAGGGGTGGCGAACGCCTCCGTCGGAGGATCCTTAGTCAGTCGGGTTGGGTGAACTCCACATCGATGAGCCGCTTCCCAACCTTCGCCAAGCAACTGCGGCTGCTGGATGAGGATCTGTACTTTGTGACCACCCCGGGCTTTGAGAACTGCGACGCCTCCGCGGCTGTCGTGAAGTGCGACATCAGGTAGCAGCCCGGTAGCACCTGGGGGCGTCGCCACACGCGCCGCCCCCAGCATCTATTGGAGGAAGAGGATGAACGAGGACGGCATCGCCTGGATCACCCGCGCTGACCTGTCCTGGCTCGGCCACTGCGTCACCCTCGCGCGCGGTCTCTCGCCGGAGCAACTCGTTGCTCGCCTCGCCAGGGGCCATGAGCCTGTTTCTCTGGGGGAGCACACCGCTGCGTCGGCGGAGACACACCTGACGCGGCGGGACCAGGAGCGGGGCGTGGGAGACAGCATCGCGGTGCGGTACGGGGACGCTGGCGGGCTAGCCTTTGCCGTGGCGCACGGTGACAACTGGCCTGGTCGGATGGGCCCCGGATACATCGACGGCCTCTCCAATGATGGGGCGGACGTGTTCCAGCTGTACTGGGAGAAGGAGAACCCGAAACTCCCCCCACCTGTCTTTGCCTATTTCCGCGACGGGCGGTACATGTGCGGCTTCGACATGTGCATGAGCTGGTCGCAGGAGATTACCGGACCCCGCCCGGATCTGGTGCGCGGTGATCTCGAGGCCGCCGGCATCTTCTCCGAGACGGACGGGGACCTGGCACACAGCAAGTCCCTCAGCGTCGTTGAGCAACGGTTTCGTCTCACCTTGCCCAAGGAGTTGGTGCTGCAAGGGAAGCTTCACACAGCGCTGATCGCAGGGCAGGCGTAGCTGGATTCTCCCAAATTCCTCCAATAGCCAGGAGATGGATCTCACCAAGTTGACGCGCCTGCGAAGCTGTTTTCTGCTGATCCCGGCCGAGTATCTGCTCCAGGAGTCGCCCCGCGCCAGCGGGGTTGGTCGGAAGGAACTGCACACCTACGGCTGGCTGATGGCGTCGACCCGCGCCCGCGGAGATGGTCCTGCGTCATACGGGCGTTGGCGCCATGCGAGTCGTTGCCCCGCGCCTGCGGGGATGGTCCCCGCGTCCGACTCGGGTGATGTCGGGGTGGGAGCGTGGTGGCACCCTGAGCCACTCCACCTCTGGCTGGATCAGCATGATGAGCGTATGACCGAGAGCGAAGCGGATCTGCTGGCGTTGCTGGGTGAGCTTGATGATCCTGAGTGGCTGGAGTGGCCGCAGCACTACGACCTTGGCGAGACCGCAGCCCGCTTCGGTGGTCTGCTGGCCCGACTCGAAGGCGACTTCGCAGCTCGCTGCACGGATGAGCAGGACACCCAGGACTCCAGCGAGTACGGACGCCTCGTCGTGCCGGCCGACGCGACTGTGTGCGGAACCCGGATCGTCGTCTGCGTGAGCAAGTTCGGCTCCCTGGCGTTGGTCTGCGCCGACAATCCTGGCGCCTTCCTCGGAACCGGGGAGGCACAAGCAGAGGGCGAGTTGGACGCTGCGGATCTGGAAAAAGTCTGCGGGACTTTGGCCGGCCTCGGGTACGCGATCGTGCCCGAGGAGCTACTGGAGTGCGATTACGCCGGTCCGAGCCAACTGCCTTGGCATGTTCAGCGACCTACCTGGTGGCACCGCTTCTTCGGAAGCTTCTGACGATCGCGCGGCGGGGGACAGGCCGGTGCCGCACAGGCAATCCTCCGCACGCTGCCGGCCCCGGTGCTCTGCTGCATGATGACTGCCGTGAACATCGAGATTCTGATAAACGTCTGGCAGCGGCTTCTCACCGACCCTCGCAAGTCGTGGGTGCTGTTCGAGCATGGCACCTGTGTCGTGCTGACAGCTCCGGTGGGAGAGCTGGCTGAACAGGCCACCGAGATCGTGAAGAAGTTCGGCCCGGCGCAAGCCGGATCTTCGGCAGGGGACTTTGGGGTGATCGACCTCAAGGATACCGAGGGGTGGGTCGTCACTGGGTATCACAACGACGTCCTTACCTATGTCGGCCCTGATGAGCCTATGGACGAGTCTGAGATCACTGTCGGGCTGTTCGGACGTTCCAAGCGCCACCGAGACGGCACCGAACTTCACGTCGTTCACGTTGAGGACAACCGAGGCTCAGCGGACCCAGCGTGAGTGCCGCGCTTCACCGCTGGTAGTCCCCGGGGGCGTATTGGCGGGCGGGCTGCCAGCACTTTAGATCGGGCATTCGAGTGCACTGGCTGGCTCCCGCCGGAATCGGCGGGTGGTCTTCCTCTGGTCCGCAAATTCCGTGGTCTGCTCGAGTGGGGGGTGCCTGCGCTGGAAGGAACCCTCATGCGCGACACGAGTGATCGCTCGAGGTGACGTCGACCTTCTGCTGATCTGAGGCATCCGCGCATCTCCGTGCCAGTGGTGGAGCGGGTCCTTCGGCGGACCGCGAACGCGGCGCGGAAGTACAGCTGTAGCCCACCGCATCGACGAGGCCATGACGCACCTGCCGCTCGTCCCCGCCCGTCAGGACAGGTTCCTGGCCCGCCTGGACGATCCGGTCGAGGGCGACAGAGCGCCGTTCCTGGACCCGTGGGACCGGCTGTGCGCGCAGCACGGCTACGACGTCGCCGAGAAGCCCTGGAACAACGCAACGATCTACTCGGATTTCCTCAACTCCGAAGAAGCGGACGCCTGAAGCGGCCATTGGCTGCATCCTTCACAAGGCACTCGGGTACGCCGCCGGGTGACCCTTCACCACAGTCAAGGAGGTCTCTCATGGGGTTGAACTCTCGTACGGCCCAGATCGTCTGGGCAATCGTTCCGGTCGCGCTCGCCGGGTTCATCCTGGAGCTGCCGTTCGTCTGGCGGGCATTGAAGACGAAGAAGCGCAGCGACATCATCGCGGCGGCGGTGTTCGGCGTCGTGCAGATCGTGGTGTGGCTGCTCTTCGTGGTCTTCAGCGAGGGTTCCGGGACTCTGCGCGAAGACCTTCCCGCCGCCGTGATCTGGATCGGCGCCCTATCGGCAGCGGTCGCCGCCGCCTACCTGTACCGGCCGCTGAGCAAGGAAGAGTCGATGGACCGGGCGCAGGGTGAACAGCGTCCAGGCTCGTCGTACCTCGGCTGACACTGAAGCCCGGGGGTAACGTCGGCAACCGTCCCTGATGTCGGCCCTGTGCGAGCCCCTTCCTCCGCAGGCCAAGATCAATCTCACCGCCAACCGCTGTACTGATGTTCCCCGACGCCGGCTCAGGCGGCCACAGCCGAGAGGCTTCCTCGTTTTCCCGTATCCCGAACTGTTCCTGTATCGGCGGCCGCACGGGTGTGGGGCGGAGCCCCGCGTGTACTGACCTGGCCTGATCTCCGCTTACGTGATCACCGTGGGTGCGGGTTTGCTGACCCGTTGTCAGTGGTGTCTGTCAGCATGGGCAGTTCGGCGGGGAGCCGTGGTGGAGGGGGAGGCTGCATGCCTTGGGTGAGGCCGTATGTGCGGAAGGACGGGACGGCGGTTCGGGGATACTCGCGGTGGGCGTCCGGTGCTCGACGCGAGATGGCGATACTCGCGACCGTGGCCGTAGTGGTCGTTGGTGGGGGTAACGCCATGGACGGCTCGGGGAAGGCCTCGGGGTCGGAGCATCGGCCGCGCCCTAACCCCACGGCGGTGTACCCGGTGCGATTCCCGGGCTGGCATCAGAAGCCGTTGCCGAAGCCGACGGTGACGTACCCGATCCGCTTCTCACCTCGGGGTGGTCAGTGATGACGCGGCGACCGCCGGCGCGAAGGCGTAGGCGAAGCAAGCGCCGACAGCGCGAGCAGGACCAGCTCGTGGCTCTCCTCGTGGGCGCGGTCATCGGGCTGGCGATCTTCATCGCGGCGGTCAACTGGTTGTTGGCGCACTGGTGGGTCTTCGTCCTGCTCGCCGTGGTGGCCGTACTGGCGGGTGTGGGTGCGCTGTACCAACGTCAGCAGCGCGCCCTGTGGGCGCGCACCCAGTGGCAGGGTCTGCGCTACGGGCTGCCTCAGCTGGACGGGCTGCACCACCGCGACTTCGAGTACGCAATACGAGACTTGATGCGGCGGGACGGCTGCACGGACGCGAAGCAGATCGGCGGCGCGGGCGACAACGGGGCGGATGTGCTCGCCACTGACCCACTGGGCCGCAAGTGGGTCATCCAGTGCAAGCACCGCAGGAACGGCGCCCAGGGCTCGGCGGTGGGCACGCCAGACCTTCAGCGGGTCAACGGGACCGCTCGCCAGCTATATGGCGCGGACGTGGTGTTGGTCGTCACGAACGGACGCTTCTCGACGAAGTGCCCTGAACTGGCCCGGCAGCTGCGCATGCACTTAGCCGACCGCACGATGCTTGCCTCCTGGGCGGCCGGCTCACGGCCGCTGTGGGAGCTGCTGCCGAAAGTGCCGCCCCCACGCCGTTCGACGCCTTTGCGCTGAGAGAAGCCGCAGGTCAGCGCAGGGCAAAATTCCTGAGGCCCGTGGTTGAGCGGAAGGGGGCAAGTTTGCCTCCTTCCGCTCAACCACGGGCTTCGTCGTCCTCTACGACCTCCGCGTCGATGACGTCGTCGGCCGCAACGGTGACCTTTGCGAGGATCCGGCCGACCTTCCGGAGGCGCTTTTGCAGGTGCTCGGCGTCGACAGCTGCGCGGCGGAGCGTCGCTCCTTCGGGGATACGCCGAGTTCGCGCACGACGTCGTCGGCGCGCAGCCCGCATCCGCGCCGCGTCGGCTATCGCCCAGTTGCCGCGCTTCTCGGGGTTCATCAGGAGCCGCGGATGGATATGGAGGGCGCGCGCAAGTGCCTTGATGCGTGGCGGATCCGGCACTCGGTGCCCGTTCTCGTACGCGAGGATCTGCGCCTTCGTCGTCCCTGCCGCGCCCGCGAGCTCCTCAGCGGTCATGGCCTTCATGTGCGACCCGTCAACGTTCATGCGGTGTGCCCGCAGCTCCGACGGGCTTCGGGCCCCGGACGAACCGAGCCGGCCAATAGGCTGGTGGTGGTGGGGGAGGGGCGGGGCTCGGCACGGGCTGCAGGCAGGCCCCACCAGAGGCCGGTGCTCCTGAACGACGTCGGGCTCCCAGCCGCCGCTGCAACGCGCCGCGGTCATTTGACTTTCGGCATTGGGAAGTTGCTTCCTGCTCGATCGGGCACGGCAGAGGGCACGGCCCGGCGGCCAGTCACTCACCTCAGCCTTGTCTCCCGCCTGTCACGATGTCACCCCAAACAAGACTGTTTATCGGGAAAGCTGCCCGTGTTTGTTGTCCCTGGGGTTACGGTCTGTGCGCATGAGGTTCCTGCACACCTCGGACTGGCATCTGGGCCGCCGGTTCCACGGGGAAGATCTGACCGATGTTCAGCGCAAGGTCATCGACCACATTTGCGCCACAGCCCGATCCGAACACGTCGATGCGCTGTTGGTAGCGGGCGACGTCTACGACCGGGCCATTCCGAGCCTGGACGCGGTGCGGCTGTTCAGTCACGCACTGGAGCAGTTCGCCGACCTCGGCATACCCACGATCATGATCAGTGGGAATCACGACTCCGCGCACCGCCTCGGCGTCGGCTCCGGCCTGTTGTCCAAGGCCGGAGTGCACCTGCGCACCGACCTTGCGCAGGCTGCCGTCCCTGTCGTACTCGAGGACGCTCACGGCCCCATCGCCGTCTACGGCGTGCCCTATCTCGAGCCCGCCCTGGCCCGCGACCAGCTGGATGCCGAGACGGCCTCCCACCAGGCGGTGCTGACCTGCGCCCTGGACCGCATCCGCGCCGACCTCGCCGCCCGCCCTGCCGGCACCCGCTCCGTCGTCCTCGCCCACGCCTTCGTCACCGGCGCATCCGGCTGCGACAGCGAACGCGACATCAGCGTCGGCGGCGTCGCCCACGCCGGCGCCGGTGTCTTCGGCGGCATCGACTACGTCGCGCTGGGGCACCTGCACGGCGCCCAGCAAGTCAACAGCCGCATCCACTACAGCGGCTCCCCGCTGGCCTACTCCTTCTCCGAGACCGGCCATATCAAGTCCCTGACCCTCATCGACCTGCCCCAGCACGCAGTTCCCGCGATCACCCGCACCGACCTGCCTCAGGAGCTCAGGCTGCCGCTGGCCCAGCTCACGGGCCGCCTCGAGGACCTGCTGGACGACCCCGCCCATGACAGCCTGGCCGAGGCGTGGCTGCACGTCACCCTCACCAACACGGCCCGCCCGTATGAGCCCATGGCCCGCCTGCGGGAACGCTTCCCCCACACCTTGCACCTGGAGCACATCCCCACCGCCATCCCCGGGCAGAGCACCGACACCCCCACCTACCGTGAACGCCTCCATGGCCGGGGCGACCTCGAGATCACCCACGACTTCGTCACCGCTGTCCGCGGCACCCAGCCCACCGAGGAAGAAGCGGGCCTGCTGCAGGAAGCCGTCGACGACCTGCGCGCCCGCGCCCATGTCCAGGAGAAGGAAACGGTCTGACATGCGCCTGCACACCCTGCACCTGCAGGCCTTCGGCCCGTTCGCCGACCGGCACACCGTCGACTTCGACTCCCTGTCCGTCGACGGACTCTTCCTCCTGCACGGCGACACCGGCGCCGGGAAGAGCACCGTGTTCGCCGCGATCTGCTTCGCCCTCTACGGCAAGCCGCCCGGCGACCGCAACCAGCGGCTACGCAGCGACCACGCCCCAGCCGACCTGCTGACCGAGGTGACCTTGGAGGCCACCCTCGCCGGCAAACGCCTGCGCATCCGCCGCGTCCCCGCCCAGCACAGGCCCAAGAAGTACGGGGAAGGCACCACCCTGCAGAAGGCCGAGACACACCTGAGCGAATGGGCCCAGGAAACCGGGACGCCGGGCCGCTGGGAGCCGGTCAGCAAGTCCCACCAGGAAGCCGCAGACGAGATCGAACTCCTGCTGGGCATGAGCCGCCAGCAGTTCTGCCAGGTCGTCCTGCTGCCCCAGAACGAGTTCACGAAGTTCCTGCGCGCCGACGCCTTGGACCGCAAGGACCTGCTCGGCAGGCTGTTCGGCACCGGCCGCTTCGCCTCCATCGAGGAGTGGCTGGCCAGCCGCAAAACGACCGTCGCCAAGACCCGCGACGAGGCCCGCGCCGACGTCCTACGGCTGGCCGAACGCATCCAGCAGGCCGCCGGCGACAGCCTCGACCCCGCCCAGGGCGCCCCGCAGGCCGACAACCCCACCACACTGACCGAACCAGCCCGCACCTGGGCCACCGCCCTGCACACCGCGGCAGCCCAGCACGAACACACCACAGCCGCCGCCGCCGAAAACGCCCACAGGGAACTGACCGCCTTCCGCGACCAGGAACGCGCCGTACGCGAACTCGCCGACCGCCAGGACACCCAGCGCACAGCCCGCCAAGGGCTCGACCTGCTCGACGAACAAGCCGACCAGCACAACAAGCAGACCCAACGGCGCCAACACGCCCTGACCGCACAGAAGCTGGCCCCCCTGCTGCACGCAGCAGCCACCGCCGCAACCCAGCACATTCGTGCCCAGGACGACGAGAACGCAGCCCGCACCCTCCTGCTCCCCGAATACCGGGCCCTCGACGCCCAGCAGCTCACCGACACCGGGCAGCGCCTGCGCGCGGACATCGGAGCGCTGCGCGCGCTGCTGCCCGATGAGACCACCTTCCAGCAGCAGGTAGCCGATCTGCAGAAGCTGGACACAGAACGCCGGCAACTCCAGGACGACCTGAACGACGCCGAAGCCTGGCTGCAGGACGCCCCCGCACGTCGCAGCGATCTCCTCACCCGCCTGGAGACAGCCCGCATCGCGCAGGAGGAGGCGCGCGGACTCTCCACCGACCTCAACGCGCTCACGGCCCGACTTCAGGCGGCCAGCCACCGTGACTCCTGCGAGATGGAGGTCCGCCGTACCGAAGCGACCCTGGACAAGGCACGATCGGACACCGACGAAGCCGGCCGGACCTTCCTCGACATCCGGCGCCGCCGCACCGACGGCATGGCCGCCGAACTCGCCGGCCAGCTCACCGACGGCGAACCCTGCCCGGTCTGCGGCTCACCCACCCATCCCGCCCCCGCAGCCCCCCACTCCGACCAGCCCACGGCCGCCGACGAACAGGCTGCCGAAGACCACTACACCCGCGCCCAGGAACACCAAAAGACCATCACGGCGACGCTGCGCCAGCTCGCTGAAAAAGCAGCCACCGCCCGCGGCCAGGCCGGCGGGGACACGCCCGTGGCCGACCTGGCAGCTGACCACGAGGATCTGAAGAACCGTCTCAACGACGCCCTCGCCCGCGCGGCCGACACCAGAGTGGCCGACGAACAACTCCAGGCCCTGGAACGCGAGTCCACCCAAAGAGACCGCGCCCGCACCGACGCCGCCACTCGGCTGGCTGCCGCCAACACCGCCTACGACAGCCTCGACACCCAGCGCCACGACCTCGACCAGCGGCTGGCCACGGCCCGCGCCGACGCCCCCACCCTCACCGACCGCATCACCCAGCTCACCCAGGCCGCCGACGCCCTCGAGACCGCCGCTGCCGGCGCCACGGCCACCACCCGCACCGGTAAAGACCACCACCAAGCCCACGACCGAGCGACCGAAGCCGCCCACGCAGCCGGCTTCGCCTCCCTCGACGCAGCCGCACAAGCCCTGCTGCCCGACGACGAACTCCACGCCCTCGAGGACGAGATCACCCGGTGGCAGCAGGAGCGCGCCGTCCTGACCGTCCGCCTCGAAGAGCCCGACCTCCAAGCAGCAGCAGCCCAGCCGCCTGCCGACATCGAGGAAGCCTCCGCGCAACTCGACGCCGCCACCTCCCGCCACACCCGCGCCGCAGCCCTGGCCGGACAAGCCGCCGACCGCACCCGCGCCCTCGCCGACCTGGACACGCAACTCGACACCCACATCCGGCGCCTACAACCCCTCGAGCACGCCTACCGCACCGTCGACCACCTCCACAGCTTGCTCAACGGCACCTCACCCAGCAACCAACTGCGCATGCAGCTGGAGGCCTACGTCCTGGCCGCCCGCCTCGAAGATGTCGTGGCCGCCGCCAACACCCGCCTGCTCCACATGTCCGACCACCGCTACACCCTCGCCCACTCCGACGCCAGGGCCGCCCGAGGAGCCCGCTCCGGCCTGGGCCTGAAGATCCTCGACGCCTGGACCGGCCAGGAACGCGACACCGACACCCTCTCCGGCGGCGAATCCTTCTTCGCTTCCCTGGCCCTCGCCCTGGGCCTGGCCGACATCGTCACCGCAGAATCCGGCGGCCGCGCCCTGGACACCCTCTTCATCGACGAAGGCTTTGGCACCCTGGACGAAGACACTCTCCACCAGGTCCTCGACGTCTTGGACTCCCTGCGCGCCCACGACCGCACTGTGGGGGTCATCAGCCACGTCCCTGAACTGCGCCGCCGTATCACCCACCGTCTCCACGTCCGCAAAGACCGCACCGGATCGACTTTCGCCCACCTGACGGCAGCAGCCGAATGACAGCGAAGAAGCTCGGACCGGCAGCGGCAGCGCCTGCGAGTGGCCGCCGGGGGCGCCGGACCGACCGGGAAGACGACGCGGACGTTCGCCACCGCCGACGGCCCCCTCGGGCCGTTACACCGAGGCGCACCGATCGGGGGCCAGTGTTGGAGAACTCACCCTCGTGATAGCGCCTGGACCGAGAGGATGACAGTGGTACGCGATACAGGAGCGGGGACCATGGACAGGGTTCAAAACGAGGTCCCGGCGATCAGTCTGTCCAAGATGCAGGCGCAGGCCCCGGATTTGTTGAGCCTTTACAAGGCGGCGGGGTCCCGCGTGCGCGCGCACGGTCTCGAGGGGGTGCGTGCTGCCGTGTATCTCGTGCTGGACCGCTCGGGGTCGATGCGGCCCTATTACAAGGACGGCACCATGCAGCATTTCGGTGAGCAGGTCCTCTCCTTGTCCGCTCACCTCGATGACGACGGCACGGTGCCGGTGGTGTTCTTCTCCACCGATGTCGACGGATCCACCGACCTCACGCTCGGAGGCCATCGTGGCCGTATCAACAAGCTGCACGAGAACCTCGGTCACATGGGCCGAACGAACTACCACTGGGCCATGGACGCTGTCATCGACCACTACCTGGCTTCCGGCAGTCAGGCCCCGGCCCTGGTGATCTTCCAGACCGACGGCGGGCCCACCAGCAAGTTCGCCGCCGAACGGTACCTGTGCAAAGCGGCCCGCCTGCCGCTGTTCTGGCAGTTCATCGGGTTCGGCGACCCCGACGACAACGAGTTCACTTTTCTTCGCCGTCTCGACGACCTGGCCGTGCCCCGACACCGCATCGTCGACAACGCAGGCTACTTCCCTGCAGGCCGTGATCCGCGCACCGTAGGCGACGATCTCCTCTACGACCGGCTCCTCCAAGAGTTCCCCAGCTGGCTCGCATCGGCCCGCACCGCTCAGGTCCTGCAGTGAGCGCCGGCGGACCCAACCGGATAGACAGAACCCAACCGGATAGACAGAACCCAACGCGCAGCGCCCGCAGAGCAGTTGCGGTCCACTTCGGCTGACCCCTCGGATCATCGCGGCCGGGGGATTCTGAGCCGTGGCCCAGGCCACCCTGGACGCCGCGACCACCGAACGAACGCTGCTGCTCGCCGAGGTCTACCGGCGTGGCCGGGTCGGCGCGTACGCGCCCGTCAGCCAGGGATTCGACCGTCTGCTGGCCACCACCCTGGACGCAGCGCCGGCTGACAGAGCGAGCCCCGAAGACAGTCTGCCGCTGGACCGCCAGGGTTTCGATGCCGGAGCGCAGTGCGCGGGCGGCGCGCTCCTTGGCGGCGGTGAGCTCTGCGCACCAGCTGCGCGAAATGGGGGTGCAGCACGTCGAGTTCGCCACGACGCTGCTTCATGGAGCAAGCTGGTGCCAAGTAACGCCGGAGATGGGATACGCCTCATCAGAGGTGATGAGGCTGCCCAGTCGGTGGGTAGGCCGACGACTCAACGCCGCAGCCAGGCCCCCTGAGATGACTGCAGTTTCTACTCCCCACCTGGATGACGAACTTTCCAGGGGCGGATGAGCCTCGCACGCACTCCCGAGGTCTTTGCTAGTGCCACACTGTCCTTCCGGGAAAGGGGTGGGCCATGGGATTCGGGTTCCGTGTCGGTGTGCCTGGGCTGAGTGTGCGCGTCTCGACACGCGGTGTGCGAACGTCCGTCGGTCCACGTGCGGCGCGGCTCAGTGTGGGCAGCGGCGGCGCGCGGGTGTCGACGGGACTCGGCCCCTTCTACGCGTCGAGTTCCCTCAGCGGCAGTCGCCGTCGTACCAGCACACGTCGTACCACGCAGACTCGGTCGGTCGCCCCTTCGGCCAGCCAGCTTGAGCGAGCGCGCCGTCAAGCGGAACGAGCACAGCAGGAGGCGGAACGCGACGCCGCCATCGCTCAACTGCAAGAACTCAAGCGGCAGATGACCAGCGTCCACCTGCAGACCTTCACTGCTGCGCAACCGCCCCTACTTCCAGCAGCTCCGCAACTTGGCCTGCCATGGGCACTCGCCGAAGCTCAAAGCTTTCACCTGCAAGGAGTGGGCCGACTCGCACGAGCCGAGCGAGCCGGCGCCAAACAGCGCGCACAACAGGACGCGCCCGCATACCTGGCAGCAGAGACAGCACGTCTGCACGCCGTTCGTGAACAGATGGTCACCGAGGCCGGACAGTGGTGGCACGCGCTGCTCGCCAACGACGAGGCCACCGTCTGCGAGGCAGTGAACACCGCATTCTCCGACAACCCGGCCGCCGGCTGCGCAGTCGGCGTGGACGGCTCGGTCCTGTCCGTCGTTATGCGGCAACAGGATCTCGACACGCTGCCCACCCAGACCGCGGGCCTGACCCCCAGCGGCCGCCCCACCCTGAAGAACCTCACCAAACGCGACCGAACTCTGTGGTGGTTGACAGCCATGGGCTCCAACATCGTCGCCACTCTCAAGGAGGGCTTCGCAACCGCACCCGGCATCGAAGCCATCGACCTGGCCGTCATGACTCGCCTTCCCGACACCCAGCGACTCGGCTTCGTCGCCTATGGCCGCTGGACACGGCGCGCGATCGAGTCCACACCCTGGCGGGAACCTGAGGACGCCCTGCGGTTCCTGGACATCGGGCAGGACACCGCCTGTTCCGTCACCACCACCGCCTCCGGCAATCTGTCCAGCACGCTCAAGCCGCTGGACACCACCCGCGTAGGCGGTCTGCAAGCTCTGCTGGACGGCGCCCAAGACGACTCCGCCTCCGGCGAACCCTCCCTCGCCGACCTGGACATCGCCCTTGGTGCCAACCCGCCTCCCGACCCCGGAGCCGCGCTGGGCGATCCGTACCGGATCAGAGCGTTCGCCGAGTGGAAGCAACAGACCCTCTCACCGCCACACCCCGCACCCATTGCCCCTCCGCCCACGTCTGCGGCACTCATCCCGGGCCAGACCATCGTCCTACCCGAGGAAGCCTGGCAGGGACTTCGCGTCTCCTTCACCTTCGCCGGCGCAGACGCAGACCTCACCCTGTTCTTGCTCGGAACCGACGGCCGTGTCTGCGGTGACGAAGACTTCGTCTTCTACAACCAACCCTCCGCCGCCGACGGAGGCGCGCGCCTCCTCGGAAAACAACAGGAGGGACCACGCACAGTGGAACGCGCCACCGTCCACCTTTCCGCCCTGCCCGACCGGGTGCACCGGGTCGCCGTCGCCATCAACATGGATGTCGACACCGGACTGACCTGCGGCTCCCTCACTCACGCAAGGTTGGACCTGGACTGCGTGAACAGCAGCGCCTGGACATTCACGCCTCCCGCCGACCCTTCCATCCGGGCCATGGTCATCACCGAGCTCTATCGGCACAGTGTCGACGGCAACCCCGTGTGGAAACTTCGGGCCCTGGGCCAGGGCTGGGCGGATGGCCTCGACGGCCTCGCTCGCGCCTGCGGAGTCGCCATCGAATAGTCAGGCAGCGAACACGAGGGCCGATGCTAGAAACCTCTCTCCGAAGCACCTGCGCAGTGGCCAGATCAGCATGATCCGGAGTGTCGGCGAGGTCCGGCCAGGCGGCCGCGCCGGTGTAGTCGAGTAGGCCGGCGAGCGCGTCCTCGGCCCATGCGCGCAGACTGTGCCGGAAGCTCTTGGTATCGCAGACGTGATTGCCGCCTCGGGGCTCGCCCTGGCCGGTCGAGTGGCCGTTCCCAGCCGCTATGGGGCAGTAAGAGTGGGCGTTACGGCTGAGGAGCGCGCGGACATCGAGGGCCTGAGGTTCAACCCCGGCATACGCGAGGGATTTGGGCGTCGTTGAGAGGCTCCCTGCCGCACGTCAACAATGAAACAACAATCTGTTGTTTCGTTGCATAGCTGCGGTAGGGTGACCGTATGGCACGTGACGCTCAGGACAAGGCCCGTCGGCGGCTGTCCGCCTTCACGGAGGACTCCACCACTCATGGGGCCCCGGCGCGCCAGTTGGAGCAGGACGCCGCCTGCCTGGGGCGGCTGCTGGCGGCTGCCGCCGACCATCAGCAAAGCGACGGACAGCAACCGGATGTGGCGCCAGGGGACATTGCTGCGGCGCTCGGTCTGTTCGAGGACATGCGTCTGTCGCTGGACCGGCTGGAGACTCAGGTGGTCATCGAGGCCAGGCGTCGGGGCATGGAATGGCGGGAGATCGCCGGGCACCAGGGCCTGAACTCCTCGCAGGCCGCCTCGCAGCGCTATCAGCGGCTGATGACCCGGCTCGAAGAGATCCGTCAGGGTGTCAGGTAGGAGAAGAGGACATACAGATGACGGATCAGCCCGCTGAACTCCTCGCCGCCGTCGACTCGCTGCTTGCTGCCGTCGATGACGGCACCGTGCTGCCCGCGCCCGCCGAACGGGTTCGGTTGCGCGAGGCCGCTGGGCTGACCGAGGCTGCTGTTGCCCAGGCACTCGGGGTCCGCGTGCCGAGCATTCAGGCCTGGGAGGCGGGCCGTGCCGAGCCGAAGGGGGAGCGCCTTCAGGCCTACCGCAGGCTGCTCGAGGGCCTCGCCACCGCTATCCCGCGCCACGGCTCGAGAGCCCTGTTGCCACGGTGGACGAGCCGGCCCCGCCACCAGCAGGCCCGGCACCCGCGGCTGAGGCCCTGACTGCGTCCGAGACCACCCCGGCCGCCCCGGCTCTCGTCACTGCTGCTGCGGTGGCCTCCTCGCGTCCGGCGCGCACCGCCAGGCCGTCGTCGCCGTCGCGCCGCCCGGGCGCGAGGAAGGCCGCTGCGGCCGGCACCCCGGCGGGCGTCGATCCGCGGTTCGAGAACGGTCCGCTCGCGGTCGTAGATGTCGAGGACGGCCAGGTGCTGGCGTACTGCGTCGGCGGCCTGGTCCTGGACGTGCCCGCGAAGTCCCTTGCGGCCTTGGTCGAGTGGACGCTGAAGGAGGCGAGGCTCGGTCAGCCGAAGCTCGCCGGGCCGGGTAAGGACGCCGACCCGCTGATCGTGCTCACCGAAGCTGCGCTCGAGCGCTACGGGCTGCCGGCCCGACTTGCCGATGAGGAGCGCCTGGCCGGGCGCCTGCCCGAGGGGCACAAGGTCGCCAAGCAACTGGCCCGTCAAGAATGGAAGTTGACCAAGCGCGGCTTCGGGCCGTGGGCGCGGATCTACCGCCCCGCTCAGGGTTCGGAGCGGGCCTGCGTGCAGCTGTGCATCCCGTCGTAGGATGCGCTCGACACCCGGCACTGGGCCCATGCCGCCCAGCTTCCGCCGGCGGAGCTCGCGCGGCTCCTGGGCGTGTACGCATCCCGGGTGATGACGCCGCGCGGCTCAACCGCCGTGACCGGCCTGGAGCTGATGACCGCGCTGCATCCGGCGACCCGGGCCTCCGAGCCGGACGCCGACGGCAAGCGGCACTCGCAGTACAACCCCGGCTCCCTCGGCAAAGACCCGGTGGACTGCGCACCGTGCGAGGCCCCCGATGGCCACCCGCTGCTCAAGGACCTGCCGCGCTTCCACATGCGCGGCCCCGGCGAGAAGCTGTTCGAGGAGGCGTACGACTGGGCGCGGCCGATGACCGATGCCGAGTGCACCCTGCGCCACCTGGTCGGCGTCGACGTGAACATGGCCTTCGCGGCGGGCGCCAACGGGCTCCCCGTCGGCCTGGGAGCCCCGACGCACGTCACGAACCCGGTCTTCGACCCGAAACTGCCCGGCAGTTGGCTGGTGGACCTCAGCCACGTCGACCTGTCAAAGGTGAAGGCCGGCAAGGAGTGGGTGGAGCTGGACGGCAGCCTGCTGCCCTCCCCGTTCACTCCGCAGGGCGAACGACCTGAGGGCCCGGCCTGGTACGCGACGCCGACTGTCGCCTACGCCCAGGAGCTGGGCTACGAGGTGCAGCCGACCGAGGCGTGGGTGCGCCGTGAGAACGGCCGCTACCTGGACGGCTGGTACAACCGGCTGCGCGACGCCTACCTCGCCACGATGGCCGACCTCGGCGTCGACGCCGACCTATCGCCGGCCGACTTCCTGGCGGCGATGGACGGCTACAAGGACCGTGACCCGGAGCTCGCGATCGTCGTCTCAGCGGTCAAGGCCACAGTGAAGGGCGGCCTCGGAAAACTGCGTGAACGCCCGAGAGGCGAGGGATGGCGGCCCGGCGAGCCATGGCGCGCCCTGTCCCGCCCAACATGGCGGCCGGACATCCGCGCGGCGGTCATCTCCCGCACCCGGATCAACCTCCACCGCAAGATCATCAAGCACGCCGCGTTTACCGGGCAGTACCCGGTCGCGATCCTGTCCGACTGCGTCGTCTACGCGGCCAGCGGGCCCTCGCCGCTGGACTTCCTGCCCTACCGGGACGGCAAGTCGCTGCCCGGCGGCTTCAAACTCGGCATCAACCCCGGCCTGGTCAAGCACGAGGGCACCCAGTCCGTCCTGTGGGGCGAGGAAGTCCGCGATCGGTTCCACGCCCCGGAGCTCAACTTGGCCCGGTACATCAAGGACGGCACCGTCACCGACGTCGACAACGGCGAGTAGGGGAGAGAGCAGGCGATGGCCAAGGAGTTCGGGGACGGCCTGGACAAGGCAGTCCAGAAGGCGTTCACCCGGCCGGCGCCCAAGGCCGCGGGCCCGCAGATGCGGTACATGGTCAAGCAGTTGGGCGGCACGAAGGCGGTCGCCGAACTGCTCAGCATGTCCCAGCGGCAGGTGGAGCGATACGTGGCGGGCACAGCCAAGAAGCCGCGCACCAATCTCGCCGCCCGCCTGGAGCGCGAGGTGAAGAGGCGCTGGCAGCCGCAGATCCGGGCCAAGGCTAAGGCCAAGGCGGCGACCACCGGCGGCATCGTCATCGACACCCGCGCCCGCATGGGCTACACCGCGCCGATCGGGTCCACGGACCAGGACCGCATCCGACACCTGACCGTCGCCCTGCCGCCCGTCTACGCCGCCCGCCTCTTCGACGCCCAAGAGCAGGGCGCCAGCGACGCCCGGCTCCAGGAGATCGCGGCCGAAGCCCTCAAGGACGTCTACTTCCAGGACGGCGGCCGCCGCGCCGGCAGCCTGGAAGAGGTCCGCTTCACGGACATCGAGCACCTCGAGTTCGACCTGTAGATCTCCCAGCAGCAAGGGCCCGAACCGCCTTCTTGTGACTGAGCACTTCACATGGCGGATGAGCGTGCGAGTCGGCGGACTGAGCGCCCGAGCGTGGGACACCTGGCGAGCCGAAGCGCGGTCACACCGTTGTCGAGCAGGGTTCCTACTTTCCAAACCCTCGGCGGATCTCCTCGGCGAGGACGCCGTCCTCTTCGCTCAGACCGAGGTAGGCCCACGAGATCCCGCCGTCGGCGAGCGTCTCAGCGATGGTGGCCCTCCCGGGGTACCGGGCTTCGACAGCGTCCAGTTCCGCCTCAAGCCGCCAACTCAAATACTCAGTCACAGTTCTGGGTGAGCCAAAGCACGATAGGTGTCACAAAGAAAGCCTTGTTGGCCCCAAGATCGTCGGTGAACCCACCAGGGTCGGCCGAACCACGGTGGCCCAACGCGAGCGTCAGTTGCCGTCATGGCCATCGCCTCGGATATCACGGTGGACATCCGAGGCGAGATTCAAGCCGCTGCACGCGGCCTGACCCGGCCCCGAACCTCAGTCATGTCAGAAGCTCCGGGTGACCTCGTTGCCCGGAGCTTCGTCGTGTTCCGGGTGGGTCAGCCCGGCGTTGGTGGCAGCGACAACCGACGGGCCGCGGCTTTGATGCGCACGACAGGGCGGCCCCGGTGACGCCCCCGTACGTTGTGCCGACCAGGCGCGAACGGAGAGTGGAGCCCAGGATGACCGAACTGATCCCATCGGAAAACACACGGCCGGCGCCCGGGGCGGGCAGACGCACGCTCGGCGTGCTGCCCCTGGTCGGAATCTTCTTCTTCACAGTGTCCGGAGGCCCCTTCGGGCTCGAAGCCTCACTCTCCAGCGCCGGTCCGGGCATGACCCTGCTGATGATCGTCCTGGTGCCGGTGGTCTTCGGCGTACCGAACGCGCTGGTGGCAGCGGAGTTGAGTGCCGCGATACCGGTCAACGGCGGCTACTACTACTGGGCGAAGATCGCGCTCGGCAGAGGTGCGGCATTCGTGTTCGGCGCCTGGAATTCGATCGGGTCGGTGCTGAACCTCACCCTCTACCCGATCCTACTGGTCGACTACCTGGCCACCTGGGTCCCGGACATCGCCCGCGGGAAGGGGCTGGTGATCGTGGACCTGTTCCACGGCGGTTTCGTCGTGGACCTGCACTGGATCGTCACCGTCGCCCTCATCGTCCCGATGGCGTACCTGAACTACCGCGGCTCCAAGGCGGTGAGCGAGTACTCGGTCGGGATGATGCTTCTGATCCTCGCACCGTTCGCGGTGCTGGCGGTCCTGGGCATCTGGCATGCGGTCGGCAACGGGATCAACGTGCTCTCGCCCTTCATGGTGCCGGGGCAGAGCGCCCACTCGTCGGTGGCCGGCGCGCTCAGCGTGATCGTGTGGCTGTACCTCGGCTTCGACGGCCCGAGCACCGTGCTGGGCGAGGTCGCCGACGCGCACCGGACCTACACCCGGGCCCTGGTCATCTCGGTTCCGCTGATCATCACCGCCTACCTGCTGCCCACCATCGCCGCCATCGGCAGCGGGCTGCACCGGGGCTCGCCCGCCGACTGGGCCCAGGGCGACTTCATCGTGGTCGGCGACGCCCTGGGCGGAATCTGGCTGAAGGTGCTGATCTCCCTGGGATCGGCGCTCTCCCTGGTGGGGCTGTTCATGGCGATCCTGCTGACGAGCACCCGGGTCCCGCGGGCGCTCGCCGCGGACGCGTACCTGCCGCGCTGGATGGCCCGGGACAGCAGACGGTTCAACACGCCGGTGGGTGCGCTGCTGGCGAGCACCACCGTCGTCGTCGTGCTCGCCGCCGTCGACTTCAGCTCGATCCTGCGGGCCACGGTGCTGCTCACCCTGGCCTCGATCCTGCTGGAATTCGTGGCCTTCCTGGTCCTGCGCTGGAGATATCCGCAGATGCTCCGGCCGGTTCGGGTCCCCGGCGGCTGGCCCGGCGCAGTCCTGGTCGTCGTGCTGCCCACAGCGATGATCGTGTACCTGGCGTGGAGTACGGCGGTCGACGAGGCCGCGACGTTCGGCACGAGTCTCGCGTTGGCGCTGCTGGCCGTGCTGCTGTACCCGCTGTGCCGACGGTTCGTCAAAGGCGACCGGCCGGACGCGGCTATCGACTCCTCCCAGGTCGAGCTGGGTCCGGACCGGTTCGCGGGATTCGGTTCGCGGCAGGCGGGCGTGTGATGGATGTGCAACGGGTGCTCTCTGGGCTTGCACAGCAGTTGCGGACCTGGTGGCCGGTGCCGGGAATCGCGATCAGCGTCGTCGATGGGACCGGCGAGTTGGCGTTCGTCACCGCAGGATTCGCGAACGCGGAGTCCGGGGCGCCGCTCTCCCGTCGCACGCGGTTCGAGATCGGTTCCATCAGCAAGACCTTCACCGCCTTCCTGCTCGGCATACTGGCGGACGAGGGGAAGGTGGACCTCGACGCGGCGGTCGCCGACCACCTGCCCTGGTTCGCCCCGAACGGCGGCTCCCGCGCGATCACCGTCAGGCACCTCGCGCAGCACACCTCCGGCCTGGTGGCCGGGGCCGACGCGCTGCCCGATGCCGCCGCACGCGGCTACGCGCTACGCGATGCGAGGACCTGGGCCGAACCAGGTGAGCTGTTCCACTACTCCAACGAGGGCTACAACCTGCTGGGGTTGATCGTCGAGCAGGTGACGGGGCAATCGCTGGCGGACGCCATGGCCGGACGGCTGCTGCGGCCCCTGGGCATGCGCGACTCGGCGGCGCGGATCACTCACGAGGACATCGCCGAACTCGCCACCGGGTACCGGTTCCTGCGCGACGACCGCCCGCCGCTGCCGTCGGCCCCGCTCGCGCCGGCCGGCTTCTTCGAGTATTCGGCGGCCGATGGGAACGTGCTGGCAACCGCTTGTGACCTGGGCCTGTTCGCCCGCATGATGCTGTGCCGGGGCACCCTGGACGGCACCAGGATCATCGGGCCGGAGCGTTTCCGACAGATCGTCACGGCGCCTGCCGGCGCGGTCAGTTCCGGCTACGCGCTCGGCGTGGACGTGGAAGTGATCGACGGCCGCACCTGGCTGACGCACGCCGGCGGGATGGTCGGATACCGCTCGTACCTCGCCGTCGACACCGACGGCGGGCACGGTGTCGCCGTGCTGACCAACGCACCCGGCGAGTGCCAGATCATCGACCGCTTCGCCCGCCATGTGCTCGCCGTCGTCCAGGGAGCCCCGGCGGACCCGGCGCTGTTCGACCCGGAGCGGATCCCCGACGCCCAGCGCTACGTCGGAATCCACGGAACGACGCCGCGTCAGATCCGCGTCGAGGCCACGGGCGACGACCACCTCTCGCTCACCTCGGACGGGGCGACCGGCAGGCTGTACGACGCGGGGGACGGGCGGCTGGTGTGCGATCACCCAGGATGGTCCGCCTACCACCACTCTCTGGACGGACGCTGGCTCTACGGACCCGAGTCACTGGGCCCCAGCCCCTGCGCGCCGACCGCTTCCCCGCATGCACTCGCAGGCCACTACCGGAGCTACACCCCCTGGCATCCCAGCTTCAGCATCGTGCAGCGGGCAGGACGACTGCACATGATCGCCGCAACCGGCGTGGAAGCGCCCCGCGACGAACCGGAACTCGTCCCGCTCGACGACGGGACGTTCCGCATCGGAGCCGACCCCCGGCTGCCGGAGCGCCTGACGTCCGGCCCCGCCCTGGACGGCGCGGTGCTCTGGGTCGACCTGGACGGCTGCCGCTACACGCGCTCGTTCCGGGATCAGCCAGAGCCTCGGTAAGCGCCCGTCCGCAGCTCGCGCACCCGGAGCTGGAGGTGCGCGAGCAGCATGGCGTCGGCATCGGCGAAGTCCAGCCCGCAGACCTCGCGGATACGGCGCAGCCGGTAGCGCATGGTGTTGGGGTGGATGTGCAGGGCTTTTGCCGCGGTGTCGGTGGCTCCCGCGGCGGCGAGATAGGCGGCCAGGGTCGCCGCCAGCGGACCGTCCTGGCCCTCTTCCTGGCGCAGCCGGTGCAGCGCGCCGCCGGCGTCCGGCAGGCCAAGCGCCTCGGTCGCGTCGGCGAGGTGCAGCAGCAGCACCGCCAGCGCCATCTCCTCCACGGTGCGCACGGCCGGGCCGCGGACGGCCGGGTGCCGCAGCGCCCGCAGCGCGGCGTCCGCCTGCGCCCGCACGTCGGCGATCCGGCCCATCGATTCAGCCGGGCCGCCGACGGCGACCACATAGTCACCGGCCAGTGGGGTCCGCGCGAGGAAGTCGCGAGCCAGGGCGACGGCCGACTCCAGGGCCGTGGCATGTTCCGGAGGCCAGGCAGCCAGTACGTACACCGCTCCGGTGCCCGCCACCAGGGCTGAACGGGGGTGCACGGCCGCCAGGAAGTACTCCAGCGTGTCCGCGAACCGGCGCAGCCCGGCGGCGTCCAGCGCGTCGGAGCCCGTGCTCCCGGCCAGCCGCGGGGCCGCGGCCAGGACGCAGACCGGGCCGGAGCCCAGCTGCAGCCGGCTCGCCTCCACCGGGTCGGCCGCCCCGCCGAGTACCGCGGCGGCCAGCTCGCCGCGCTGGCGGCGGGCGTAGCTGGTCTCCGTGCGCAGGCCGACCAACTGCAGCGCGACCACGGGCGCGAATTCGCGCAGCCGGGCTGTGGCCGCCTCGTGGAGCGGCCCGGTGACGGCGGCCCAGATGTAGCCGACGACGTCCGAACCGGCCCGGACCGCGATCGCCAGCCTTGCCAGCTGATCCGCCCCGGTCGCCTCCATGTACACCGGTTCGGTGCTGGCATGGAGCCGCTCGAACTCCTGACGCTCGCGCTGTTCGGCGAGCGTCCGCTGGTGCACGGCCCGCCCCAGGATGGTCTCGATCCGCTCGGAGTCGGTCCGGTCCTGCCCCTCCGACCAGGCGACCAGCGCGGAGAAGCGGTCCTCGATGGTGACCGGGGCGCCGACGCTCTCGTAGACCGCGTTCGCCAGGGCGAACAGCTCTGCGCCGCTGCCGGCCGAGCGCACGCGCGTCCTCGCGTACTCGAGCAGCTGCTCACGGACGGTCGTCGCCACGTGCATCCAGGACGCGTCTCGGTTGACCTCGATGATCGCCAGCTTGTCGTGGGCCGACGGCGGCACCGGGGCCTTCACCGCCAGCACCTCCGCGCCGGCCTGCCGCATGGCCGCCGTCAGCTCGCGCAGCTCGGCCTCCGTGGTCACGCCGACCCCCAGCACCACGCACCCGGGTCCGAGCTGTGTCGGCGCACCCGGGGCATGGATGGCGATGTCGGTGAGCGGCCCGCCGCTGCCGGTCCCCTCCTGGACCAGGCGCAGCAGCGCCGGGCCGATGTTGTCCACGAGCTGACGGACGGACAGGTGCCCCCGGGCACCGGACTCCCGCATGGTGCACCCCCAACTCGAAGGACTGTTGTGGGCGTCAAGTTTGGGAGACCCGTATTGACGATGTCAACGATGATCCGGAGTGACCGTAGTGGGAGCATGGCAGGAGAGGCGCCAGCGCGTCGACGAGGACGGCGCCCTGCGTGAGGCCACCCGCCTGCACACCGAACGCTTCACCACGGCAGTCAGCCAGCTCGGCCACGACTCCGTAGCGGTCCGGCTCGGCGGTGTGCATGCTCTGGCCGGCCTCGCCGACGACGCCCCCACCCGCGATCTGCGTCAGACCTGCATCGACGTGCTGTGCGCCTACCTGCGCCTGCCCTACACCAGCGAATCCGACCTTCCGGCGGACGACGCGGATGCTCGGCACGCCTACTTGTCCCTGCGGGAGGTCCGGCACACCGTTATCCGTCTCATCCGCGACCACCTCCGTCGGCCCCTCGACCATCCACACTCATGGCACGGCCACGACTTCGACTTCACCGCTGCGACCTTCGACGGGGGGAGAGCTTCTCCGAAGCGGAGTTCTCCGGCGGCGTGGTCTCCTTCCGTGGCGCAGGGTTCTCCGGCGGCGAGGTCTCCTTCCGTGGCGCAGGGTTCTCCGGCGGCGAGGTCTCCTTCCGTGGCGCAGGGTTCTCCGGCGGCGAGGTCTCCTTCCTCGACGCTAAGTTCACCAGCAGCGAGGGCTCCTTCTCCGACGCGGAGTGGTCGACTTCTCCAAGGCGAAGTTCTCCGGCGGCGAGGTCTCCTTCTCCGACGCTAAGTTCACCGTCGACACGGGCTCCTTCCTCGACACGGAGTTCACCAGCAGTGAGGTCTCCTTCCGTGGCGCGGAGTTCTCCGGCGGCAGGGTCGACTTCTCTCGCTCGACCGGCGAAGCACCATCCGGTCTGGTGCCGCTAAACGGATCCGCCCTGCCAACCGGCCTGTGCCTACCTGCGGCCTGGTCCACCTGACACTGTTATCGGAGAACCCAGGACGGCATGAAGACGCGTTTATTCGGCATGAGACGCGAAGGAGCGTCGGTATCGTCCCACCATGACCATCGCACCACGCCCCCGCTTCTCCGTCCGTGTCGGCCGGGCCCGACTTCACCGGACCGTACGAGGGTGTGCCGGAGCATCTCGCCGACGCGTTGAAGTCGTGGCTGCTGAACGGGCTTAGCTCTCGATTCGGGGGGCGCCTTATCTATGACGAGGATGCCGGACGCGTCATCTGCCTGCGGCTGCGCATCACTCCGGAGGCCTCGTACAGCGTCAGCAACAAGTACATCGCTCCCCTGGTGAACTCTGTCGGCGATGCTCTGCTCGATGTGATCGACCAGTTCCTGGCCTTGAGGCGCCAGACAGGTAAGACGGACGAGTACGAAGTCGCCGAACTTGAAACGCTCCTGGGCCAGGGTGGATCGGCCTATCGAGTCGCCGACGATTTTGACGGGCTGGAAGAGAGGGTCATATCAGCCGTACGCGATGCCGCACGGCAGTCCATCGCCGACGCTGCGGCAGAGCCGTCCGCGGGCTCTGCGGCCGATCACCTGGCCAGCGCGTGGCAGGCCGCCTACGGGCGGGCCCCCGATCGGCCACCTGACTCGTCAACCCGGTTTGGGGCTGGTGACACGCTCGTCAACGGCACCCCGCCTTCGCCGAAGTCACAGAAGACCGGGCCCGGGTACTCGGCAGGGGGAGTGGAAACGTGGCCGATACAACAGTTGCTGCCGTGCCGTAACACGGCATTGCCACCATCCCCGGATCAGTCAAGATCGCGCACGATCTGAGGGGAGCCGGACACATGGCAGCACAGCAGCAGACGGCAGGTACGGGGACCAGTCGGCGGGGCTTCCTTCGCAATGTGGGGCTCACCGGTGGCGCGGGCGCCATGTTCGCCACCATGGGCGCCCTCGGACTCGCCCCCACGGCGCAGGCCGCGCAGCGCGAACTCCCCTACCGCGCACCGCGGCCGGGGGACTTCACGCTGAGCGGGCGGGGCGCCGCGAAGGTGGTGATCGTGGGCGGTGGCATCGCCGGGCTCGCCACCGCGTACGAGCTGGGCAAGGCGGGCTACGACTGTACGGTCCTTGAGGCCAGAGACCGCTCCGGTGGGCGCAACTTCACGGTGCGGGGCGGGGATTCGACCGTCGACCTGTACGGCAACGCGCAGACCGCGCGCTTCAGCGACGGCCAGTACATGAACGCGGGCCCGGCCCGGCTTCCGCAGTGGATGGTGACGCTCGATTACTGCCGTGAACTCGGCGTCCCCATCGAGGTGTTCACCAACACGAACGCCGACGCCTACCTCTTCAACGAGTCGGCCGGCATGACGAAGCCGATGCGGTACCGCACCGCCAAGGCCGATGTGTACGGGTATGTGTCCGAGCTGCTCGCCAAGGCCTCCGGCAAGGGGGCGCTGGACAAGGAGTTGACCGCCGCCGACCAGGACCGGCTGGTCGAGTTCCTGAAGGACTTCGGTGACCTGGGCGACAAGCTGACGTACGCAGGTGGGGAGCGACGCGGGTACACCACCGTGCCGGCCGCCACCGGCACCCCGGGTGTGCTGCTCGGTGACCTGCCCTCCGCGTCCGAGGTGTTCGCCAGCGGCGTCGGGCGCTACTTCTCCTTCGAATTCGGCTTCGACCAGGCCATGTTGATGTTCCAGCCGGTCGGCGGCATGGATCAGATACCGAAGGCGCTGACCAAGGCGATAGGGGAGCGCCGCGTACAGACGGGCGCCGTCGTCAGCAAGATCACGGACAAGGGTGACGGGGTCGTCGTCACCTACCGGCAGGGTGGGCGTACCAAGGTCGTCGAGGCGGACTTCTGCGTCGGCGCGCTGCCGCCCAACATCCTCGCCAAGATCCCGCACAACCTCGGCTCCGGTGTGCAGGGCGCATTGGAGGCCATCACCCCGCAGTCCGCGGGGAAGATCGGTCTGGAGTACAAGTCCCGCTGGTGGGAGCTGGATCACCGGATCTATGGCGGCATCACCGAGACCGACATGGACCTCAGCCACATCTGGCACCCGTCGCACGGATTCCACGGCGAGCGCGGCGTCATGATCGGCTACTACAACTACGACGGTGACGCCGACGCCTACGCGAAGCTCGGCCCCGCCGCGCGCGAAGCACGGGCGGTCTCCCAGGGCGTGAAGATCTATGGCGAGAAGTACCGCACGGAGCTGGCGTCGTCGTTCTCGCACCACTGGCGCCAGACCCCGCACCTGGAAGCCGCCTGGCACGACACCCCGGGCGGCCCCGACGACCCGCGCTACAAGTCCCTCAACGAGCCCGGCGGGCGCGTCTACTTCGCCGGTGACTGGCTCAGCTACACGGATGCGTGGCAGCACGGCGCGTTCACGTCCGCGCGGCGGGCAGTGAGCAAGCTGCACACGCGCGTGATGGCCGCCTGAGCGCCGTCGGCTATGTAGGAGACTGCTGAGAACGGGCGCGGGCAGCAATGCCCGCGCCCTCTTCGGTATGCCCGGCATGGACGATTGCTGCGGGGGTGGAGGTCCGCTGAATGAGCCTCAGGGACGCATTGCGGCGTAGCCCACGAGAGTGTCGAGGGCGGTTTTCGCCCGCCGTCCGCGGTCAGGCGCGCCGCCTCGGCGGCCTCCTGCTCCGTGTAGCCCGGGGTCGGCGGGCGCTCGATGTCGTGGGGGCCGTGGCCGGTCGCGGCAATGCCGTTCTCGTCCGGCTGCACCGACCAGGGCAGCGTCCGGGACAGTGCCGCGAGGGCGGTGTACGCGGTGTCGAGGTCGCGGCGGGCAGCAAGAAGGTCGCTGGGTGGTCGCGATGAGAACCGGAACATCCCGTTGGGCGGGCAGCGCGCCGCCGAGGCCCGACACGGCCTGCGCCGACCTGCGATTCACGTGCTCGGGAACAGGGGCCCGCCCGCCATGAGGCCGCCGTCGACCACGAGAATGTGCCCGGTGACGTAGCTCGCCTTGTCCGAACCCAGGTACTGGACAGCCTCGGCGATCTCCTCCGGGGTGCCTGCCCGGTGCATAGGCAGCACCGAATCGACCGCGTCACGCGCCGTGTCGTCGCCGGTGAACCGCTCGTACATAGCGGTCCGGGTGTAGCCAGGCGCGACCGCATTGACCCGGATACCGTGGGCGGCGCCTTCGAGTGCGGCCGCCTTGGTGATGCCGACGACGGCGTGCTTGCTGCCGACGTACAAGGTCACCCCGGGGTAACCCATCATGCCCAAGGTGGAGCTGACGTTGATGATGCTGCCGCCGCCCCGTTCCCTCATGACCCGGAACTCGTGCTTCAAGCACAGCAGCGTTCCCTTGACATTGGTATCGAAGGTGGCCTGGTAAGCCTCGTCGGTCACCTCGGTGACAGGGCCGGGTGTTCCCTCCGTGCCAGCGTTGTTGACAGCGACATCGATCCGCCCGAACCGCGCGACCGCACGGTCGACGAGGTCCTTCGCATCGGCGTCGAAACGGACGTCGGCACGCACGAACTCCGCCGGGGCGCCGAGGCCGGCCAGCTCCCCGGCAAACTGCTCACCCACCTCCTCGTGGCGGCCGGAGACCACAAGGTTCGCGCCTTGACGTGCGTAAGCCAAGGCGGTGGCGCGGCCGATACCGGTGAGCGCGCCCGTGATGAGTACGACGGGATCAGACACGTCGAGGGTCCTTCCTGCAACCACCCAGGTGAACGACGGGCAAGCGGTTCGGAACCCGCACGACACTGGGTTCCTCTTCGGGCCGGGGCATATCCACCGGTACGCCCGCACGGAAGGTGTCCCAGGCGGACGACAGCCGCATCGGACCCGAGCGCCGTATCCATCGAACGGCGGCACTCGATGGCCCGTATGGCCTAGCTGTATTGAGCACGAGCGTTGTTGACGTCCCCGGATCTTGCTGAACAGCGAAGGCCTCCGCTGTGGTGGAGCGTGGAGCTGCCCAGGGAGCGGAAGGCCGAAGCGATGGCGTACCTGCCCGCACCGTCCCCCGTCCCTGAGCCGGCCCCTGAGGTGCTGCTGGACGCGATCGACGACGAACTCGAAAGCATCGCTCACGACGGGGCCGGCCGTAGAGATGCTGGGAGTCGAGGACGTCTGACCGATGGGCATGTCTTCGCCTCCGAGCGCGCCACGAAGCTGGAGACCGCCGGCGCCAACAAGCAGCGCCCGCTGTGGGCCTCCACCGGCGTCAAGGACCCCGCGTACAAGGACACCCCGTACGTCGACGAGCTCGTCGCGCCCGGCACGGTCAACACGATGCCGGAGGGCACCCTGAAGGCCACCGCCGACCACGGCGAGATCACCGGCGACACCATCACGGGCGGCTACGAGCAGGCCCGCGCCGACCTCAAGGCCGCCGACGCGCTCGGCATCTCCTACGACGAGGTCACCCAGCAGCTCGAGGACGAGGCCGTCGCCAAGTTCGAGATCGCCTGGAACGACCTGCTCACGTCGACTGAAGAGGCGATGGGGCACGTTGGAGGAGCTGCGAGGCACTGATCCCCGAAGGCCGCGCTTGTGCCTCGTGAGACATGCCTCAATCTGAAGAACGCGGGCTGGTGTGTCCGAAACGGCGCGGGGCTGGCGCCAGCGGGTGCGGAGGCGGTGGTGGGTCCTGTCCGAAGAAGTCGAGTGCGGCCTGCGGGCCGTGATCGCGGCGCGCATGGCGCACTCGTCCAGGTCCCAGACCTTCTCGCGCGCCGTGTTCGTTGCGGGATGAGCAATGGACGATCAATGACGCCAGGCCGCACACCTGGGCCCAGGCGCGAGCTGGCGCCCGGCAAGTGCCACCTATTCATCAGCCCTCGGCCTTCAAGGCAGTCGGTGGCAGAGCCAGGCCCACAGGGCGTTGACCGTCGCGCCGTGGTCACCAGCTCGAAACGCAGTCGGGCATCCAGGCAGATCTTGTCGAAGAGGTCGGCGTCAGGCCGGGTCCCGCAGGGTGTACCAGGTGAGGAGCACGACGACATCTCGAAGACGAGGAGATCGTCGCTGCCCTGAAGGGCGGGGCCGAGGCCGGAGCCTGACCGCGCGGCGGGCGGCCGGGTTCAGTCGGGCAAGCCGCCCAGGAAGTCGAGCAGTGCCGCGTTCACTTCGGCCGGGCGTTCCTGTTGGGTCCAGTGGCCGCAGCCGGGGAGGGTGACGGTGGGGTGGAGTGTCGGGTTCAGCTGCTGGAGTGCGGGCAGAAGCTGGTCCATGCCGGGGAAGACGCCCACCAGGTCGCGGTCGCCTACGACGTAGAGTGCGGGAACCTGGATCGGGAGGGCGTCCCAGGCCGCACCCAGCTCCCAGTTGCGGTCGATGTTGCGGTACAGGTTCAGACCGCCGGTGAAGCCGTTGCGCCGGTACTCCTCGGCGAACACCGCGATGTCGTCCTCCGTCAGCCAGGCCGGCAGTTCCTTCGGCTCGGCGAGGGTCTCCAGGAAGGTGCTGCCCAGGGGCACGAGGGGCTGCGGGGGCGGGTCGGTCTGGGGGTTGTCGCCGCTTGCTCCGTAGAGAAAGCGGCGGAAGGTGTTCTCCGGGGCCTCGGCGAACTCGGCGTCGGCCACGCCCGGTTGGCAGAAGTAGTTCTGGTAGAAGCGGCCGTCGAACATCTCCGCCAGCGCGGTGAGCGGCGGGGTGTGACCGGGGTCGGGCACCGGCGGCGGCACGCTCAGGCCTACGACGCCGCGCACCAGGTCCGGGCGCAGCTGCGCGGTGAGCCAGGCGACGGGGGCGCCCCAGTCGTGGCCGACCACGGCGAAGCGCTCGCGGTCCAACTGCCGTACCAGTGAGACGACATCGCCGACGAGGTTCGCCAGCGTGTACGCCTCGACGAGCGCCGGCGCGTCGCTGCGGGCGAAGCCGCGCTGGTCCGGGGCGACGGCGCGGTAGCCGGCCGCGGCGAGCGCGGTGAGCTGGTGGCGCCAGGAGTACCAGCACTCCGGGAAGCCATGCAGCAGCACCACCAGCGGAGCGTCCTCGTCGCCCGCAGCCGCGTAGTGCAGGGTCAGGCCCTTGACCTTGATGCTGTGATGCTCCACGCCCTCGATGTGCGCCGCCACGGCCCCTCCTTGGATCGTGCTCCGTCAACTTCCGTCAGACTAGGCCCATGTGTCGCGCGGAACACTGAGCGTTTTCCATCCTCATGTTGAGGCGTCGTGGAGGACGAGGACAGCCTTCACGATGTCGGTGATGCGGTTGGTGCTGCAGCGGAGTCGAAGTAGGCGCCAGCCCTTCATTCCGTGCTGTCGGGCGGCGGCCAGATCGTGGGTCGAGCCGGGCAGGGCCGGTGAGGCCCAGAGCAGGCGGCCGAACGGATCGGTGAGGACCTGGACGTTCATGCCGTGGCGTTTATGTTTCCCGAGTAGTACGGGGTGCCGGCGGCGATGCGGTCGATCGACAGCAGGATGCCGTCAAGAATGACGAACGCCTTGGTCCGGATCGTCCTCATCGCCTCGGCCAGGGACGGGGCGATGACGGCCAGCACCTCGACGGCCTCGCGGATGGAGCCGAACACGGTCGCGATCCCGATACCGAACCCGGCGGCGAGCTGGGTATAGGTGTCGCCGCACCGCAGGTGGGCCAGCGCTGATGGCGCTCGTTGAAAATCCCCACCCCCTGCTCATGGGCTCCCCAGGCCTGCTCACTTTCTCTCCCCACCCATCTGCCTAGACTCCAAGCAGTTCCTGTCAGGTTCATGGTGCAAGGTGTGCCACGGTTGCCATGATCTGTACTTGACATGCTCCCCCTCCTGAAGGAGGGGGATTCCTACGGCTCGCGCCGTGGGGCTTTCTGCTTCGTCGCCGACTGCCCGCCCGGAGAACTCCGTTGAGGTCTTACACCAGCTCCACAGACTGTCACCGCCAGCCCGGCGGCCAGAAGGTTGCGTGCTGCGTTCACGTCCCGGTCATGGGTCGTTCCGCACTCACACGTCCAGGTACGGACGTGGAGCGGCATCGTGCCCTGCACGCTGCCGCAGTGGGAGCACAGCTTGGACGAGGGGAAGAAGCGGTCGACCGCGATCACTTCCCGCCCGTACCAGGCGGCCTTGTACTCCAGCATGCTCCGCAAGTCCGACCACGCCGCATCCGAGATGGCGCGGGCCAGTTTCCGGTTCTTGACCATGTTGCGCACGGTCAGGTCCTCGATCACGATCGTTTGGTTTTCACGAACGAGTCGAGTGGTCAGTTGGTGCAGGTGGTCGCGGCGACGGTCGGCGATGCGGGCGTGGATCTTGGCGACCTTGCGCCGGGCCCTGGCCCGGTTCGCACTGCCCTGCTCCTTCTTCGCCATGCGGCGCTGAGCCTGGGCGAGGGCGGCACGGTCCTTGCGTTCGTGCCGAGGGTTGGCGATCTTCTCCCCGGTGGACAGGGTCAGCAGGTGATCCAGACCGACGTCGATTCCCACTGCCGCATCGGCAGCGGCAAGTGGCTCGATGGCCGGGTCCTCGCACAGCAGGGAGACGAACCAGCGCCCCGCCGCGTCCTGCGACACGGTCACCGTGGACGGGGACGCGCCCTCGGGCAGCGGGCGCGACCACACGATGTCCAGCGGCCGGGCCATCTTCGCCAGAGTCAGCTCCCCGGCACGGAACCGGAAACCGCTGGTGGTGTACTCGGCAGATTTCCGCGACTTCTTCTTCGACTTGAAGCGCGGATACTTAGCCCGCTTGGCGAAGAAGTTACTGAACGCCGCCTGCAAGTGCCGCAGACACTGCTGCAACGGTACGGAGGAAACCTCGTTGAGGAACGCCAGTTCCCCGGTCTTCTTCCATGCGGTCAGCATGGCCGAGGTGGCGTTGTAGTTGACCCGCTCCTGCCGCGCCCACGCTTCGGTGCGGGCGGCAAGCGCGAGGTTGTAGACCTTGCGCACGCATCCGAACGTGCGCGACAGCTCGGCAGCCTGCGCATCGGTCGGATAGAAGCGGTACTTGAACGCCCGCTTCACACAAGTCGTGGCCACGCTCACAAACTAGTGCGACCGATGTGTGAGACCAAACCTGCGGGCCAGAGCACGGCCTTTCGCCCTGGGGGCGAAAGCCCACACCTTGCCCTGCTCCGCAGGAGTCCGTTTCCTCCCCTGCCTGAAGGCAGGGGTATCCACGGAGGAACCCGATGAACAGGCGTAAGGCAGGGTGGTTGTGGGCGTTCGTGTGCGTGGTAGCAGTGGCGACAGTGGCGGCGTGGGGTTTACAGGGGCTTAAGCGGGGTGATGTCGACCCGGTCGGCGCGGCGTTCGCCTTTGCCGGGCTTGTGGTGGCGGGCTGGTCGGGATGGCTGTCTTGGCAAGGACTGCGCCACCAGGAGAGCGACGCGGTGGCCATGGCGGGCCGATTGGCGCAAGCAGTGCTGCGAGCGGAGACCGACGCGCGGGCACAGTTACTTGGCGGGGACGGTACGACGATCGATGTGCGGTTCAGGTTCCGCCCGGCTGCGGCCAGGGACGCCGCAGGTGCCGCCCTGGAGGGGCGATTGAGCGAGGTGGTGAGCTACTACCGGCAGCTGCGACCAGGGCGTCTGGTGATCACCGGGGCACCAGGGTCAGGCAAGACCGTGCTCGCCCTCGAACTCCTCCTTGCCCTGCTGGAGGAGCGCAAGCCGGAGGACCCGGTCCCGGTACGGCTACCTCTGGCCTCTTGGGACACGCTGCCTGTCGCCCACCCCGGCACCGGGCCGAGCATGAGTGCGGGGACCGCCCTCGACCCGGGCGAGGCAGTGCAGGTCATACGGGCGTGGGTGTGCCGGCATCTGAGCCGCTATCGGATCTCCCCGACTACCGCCGAGGCGCTGATGGACGCAGGGCTCATCCTGCCGGTGCTGGACGGGCTGGACGAGATGGACGCTGGGGACACGCCCGGGTACGGCTCCCGGGCCCGGCAGGCGTTGGACGTGCTCAACGCCTTCCAACGCGGCCGGGCGAAAGCAGGCTTGGTGCTGACTTGCCGCAGCGGGCAGTACCGGGCGCTGGAGGCATTGGAGGTGTGGGCCAAAGACGCCGTGCGCGTGGAGATCAGCCAGATCAGTCCCGATCAGGCGCGCCTGTTCATCCAGAGGCGGGTGGGGAGCACACCGCGGTGGCAGGGCGTGCTGGAAACCCTCGGCCGGGCCCCGTCCTCGCCGCTGGCGCGGGCGTTGTCCACCCCGTGGCGGCTGACCGTGGCCGTGACCGTCCACGAGCAGCGCGATCTCACTGGCGCCTACCTGCACTCACCCCAAGACCTACTCGGCCCCGTACTGGGCACCGACCGGGCGATCCGCGACTACCTGCTTGAGCTGTTCCTCCGGGACGCCACCGCCCGGCACCGCACCCAGCGGGGCGGCACCTACACCCCCGCCCAGGTCCGGGCCTGGCTGGGAGTGCTGGCCGCCTACCTGAACACCAATGCCGTCACCGGCCGCACCGTGGCCGGCCGGACCCTGTCCGGCACCGATCTGGTCCTGCACGAACTGTGGCCTTTGGCAGGCAGTCGTCCCCGCATCGTCCACGCCGCCCTCCTGGCGGTGATGCCCCTGGGGATTACCGCCCTGTATCTGTGGACGGACGGCCCTACCCTCTTGACGGGCCTGTTCATCGCGCTGGCCCTTTTGATATTTGGGCTCACATGGTCCGTTGCGTGGCCAGAGCCTTCGTGGGCTGCCGAGGTGTGGCTGCGTACCCCTCAGGATCGGCGCACAACGGGCTACAGGATCCAGCTCTGGCTTGTGAACGGGTTCGCGTCCGGGTTCTGGGGGCTTGGGTCGGTGTGGGTGGGGTTCGGGAGTGCGGGGGACATGCGTTATATCGCCTTGCTTCTGTGTACCCGCCGCGGGTCCCAGGCTCTGCCCTGGCGTCTGGGCAGGTTCCTGCGTTGGGCCACCGATGCCAGTCTGCTCCGCGGTGCTGGCATCGCCTACCAGTTCCGCCATCGCGAACTCCAGGACTGGCTCGCTAACGCACCAACCACCCCTTAGGGCCGTTGTGCTCCGGCTTGATACACCGTCTGGATGTGCGGCTCGGGCAAAAGCAGGAACCCTGGACACAAAGGGTCGCCAGCCGCAGCGGGCCGCTGTTCGTCCGGATTCATCCGGCGCAGCCCGCGCTTGGGCCGGTGCGAGCCTTGCAAGGTGATGGACGCAGCCCATCCCGGAGCGATGCTGCAAGCGGCGTTCACGGCGAGGAGCGGGCCCGAATTCTCGATTGACAGCCAAGTCCCCCCACTTCATTGACTACTCAATCAAGTGGGTAGGAAGAGCCGGGGCGGTGATTTTCACAGATCCTCATCAGCGCGAGGAGAGCCTGTCGTCCCGCCGTCAGGCGCCGGCACCGCGTGCCGATCTCTCGCCGTCGGATCACGAGTTGGCAGGTCAGGTACGGCAGGGTTCGGGTGGACAGATCGATCGATGACGGGTAGACAAGCTCACCCCGCAGGAGGAGATCGTTGCGCTGCGCGTCCTACGGCGCCTACGAGCACGTCATGAACATCGGCTTCGCTGCCTAAGCGTGCTGTGGGATCTCAAGTTCGGCTGCACAATCTCACCGCCCGCTTCATACCGACTGCACTCTCCGCGCTTCTCGACGAACTCGCCCACCGCGCACGGCACATCGAACTGGCCGGCGAGAGCCGGGCCGCAGCACCTCCTACCTTTGTCTGGGGCTCCGCCTCCCTGCCCGTCTCACTCTCCGCGCGCGGATCATGGGTGAGCTATCCTCCGCGCATGCGCGGACAGTTCACCGGCTGGCCGGAGCAGGCCATGGACGTGTTGTGGCAGCTCCAGGGCGAACCCGCCCACGCGACCCGCGAGCGCTACCGCGCGGACCGCGAACGCCTGGTCCGGCAGCCGATGATCGCCCTGCTCAACGAGATCGCGGACACCGACCCCCGGTATGAGGACTTCTCCGTCTGGCACTATCGCACCGACTCCTGGTGGTGGCAGCACCAGGGCGCGGTGATCCGACTCGGCCGCAAGATCGAGATCAGTCTCCGATTCGCCCTGGACGGCCTTCTCATCCAGGGCGCCTGGTGGTACCCCGATCCCGGCCAGGTGGACATGTTCCGCAAAGCCGTCGCCTCCGAGGGGAGCGGACGCGAACTGTCCGCCATTGTCGAGGACGTGCGGAAGAAGGGCTACGACATCTCCGGGGACGTGATGAAACGCCCCCCGCGCGGCTATCCGACGGACCACTCCCGTACCAACCTGCTGCGCCACCGTTCGCTGATCGCCGCCCGTCCCCTCGGCTGCGAGGAGTGGCTGCACACCCACGAAGCGGTCGACCGGGTCCGCTCGGCCGCCGCCGACCTGGACGCCCTGCTGATGTGGCTGGTCCGCCACGTGAAGCGCGCCGCCTGACATCACGAGGGCGCCGCGCGGCACGGGAAGGCCACACCCATGCCGCCGGCCCCCGCGCTCAGAAGGTGATGCGCGCACCTTCAGCGCCGACCGTGCCCTTGCCGAAATCCTCGTCCGGGCAGGTCATGCGGCATGTTCGTACTCGTGGAGGATGCCGCCGAGGCGATCGCGTCGTCGTACCTCGAGGCAGGCGATCCGGTCCGGATCGGTGATCGGCGCGGGCAAGGGATTCAGGGGGCGGGCGTTCGCGATGCCCTGATGGGGCCGGTGGCGACGATGTATCGGGTCCTGCGCCGGCACGGCGAGGTCCGCGAGCGCCGCCGCCAGGCCGTCCATCCGCCCCGCAAGAAGCCTGAGTTGATCGCGACCGCGCCGAACCGGGTGTGGTCGTGGGACATCACAAAGCTCAAGGGCCCGTATCGGGGCAGCTACTTCTGCCTCTACACGATCATTGATATCTACAGCCGCTACACCGTCGGCTGGATGATTTCCGCATCCGAGAATAAGGAGCTCGCCGAGCAGTTCCTGTCCTCCACGATCACCAAGTACCCCGTTGGGCGGGGGCAGTTGACGATCCACTCCGACCGGGGATCGGCGATGATCGCCCACAATGCCGCGCAGATGCTCAGCAATATGGGCGTCACCAAGTCCCACTCGCGACCGAAGACATCGAATGACAATCCGTACTCGGAAAGTCAGTACAAAACCCTCAAATGCCGGCACGATACCGGCTCTCGGTGGTCTCGAGCTGCAACACGAGGCCGTGGGGTCCCTGCTCGGCTTGTCGTTGGAGTCAGCAGGAACCAGGTCAGGAACCCCGCCCTTCTCGGTGCAAGCCAGTGCGCGGATCGTGGCAGCGAGACAGACATCGCGGTACAGGCCCGACCACTCCTGATGCCGCTCATCGAGGTTGCCGAGGACGGTCGATGGATTGCTGTGACGAGTAAAGTCCCCTGTGCCCGAGACTGCTTTCAGGGGGTGGGGACGATGCTCGACGGGCTGCACTCGTATGCGATCGGCGTTCTGATCACGGCGGTCCCCGTGCTGGTGGGCGCGCTGCTCTTCATCTGGCGGGACGTGAACCTGCGGCGCAGGGGAGTGGTTGTCCGGGCCAAATGCGTGGAATCGAAGCGCACCGACAAGGGGACGGTCAGGCTCCGCCTGCTCTATGAGGTGGAGGGCGTGCAGTACTACTGCGACAGCCTGCCCTTCCCGTCTGCACCGGTCGGCGTCGGACAGCGACTGGACGTGATCTACGATGCCAAAACCCCTGGCTACTCAGAGGTTGTGCACCAGAGAACCAGTGGTTGGGTGCCAAAAATCGTGGGCACAGTCGCTGTCGTGCTGCTTGTGCTGACCGGGATTTCCTACCTCTGACCCGTGCACTTCGACTCCGGCCTCACCGTGCGAAGAACCGCCGGACTTCTCGGGGCGCCCCTATGACCGTGGTCTGAGCCGGGTTGTGGGGACCAAGGCCGGACCGACGAAGGCAGGAGTCAGGCAACTTCGGCAAGGGCGTTGCTGCCTCTGGAACATGGTGGATCTCGTTGAGGATGGCCAGAGTGGACGCGGCTGCGTCCAGAAACCGGTTCTGTTCGGGGCGGCGCCTGCTGCAGGTTCTGCTTGTTGCCGTCCGGCAGTCGCTCTGCCATCGGTTGGATCGGCTCGCCGCCCGTCCAGCATCAGTCCCCGCAGATAGGCAGTCACCCTTCGCCCGCTGATCCTTGCGCGTACGGGTGTGGCGGCGTACTCCGACGTGGTGTCGGGGTGCGCCGCCACGAGGTGGTGCGGTAGGGGTTGTGTGGCCGTCACGGGGTGGTGCGTGCGGGTTTTGCGTGGTGGTCCGCCTGGTCATCCGGGCTACTTCGGGTCGTCGTTGAACTTCGCCTTGGACCAGTAGTAGCCGAGGATGGTGAGGCCGAGGCTCCAGGCGATGGTGAGCCAGCCGTTGTTGCCGATCTCGCTGCCGAGGAGGAGGCCGCGGAGGGTTTCGATGGCGGGGGTGAAGGGCTGGTATTCGGCGATGGGCTGGAACCAGCCGGGCATGGTGTCGGTGGGGATGAAGGCGCTGGACAGGAGGGGCAGCAGGATCAGGGGCATGGCGTTGTTGCTGGCAGCCTCGGCGTTCGGGCTGATCAACCCCATACCGACCGCGATCCAGGTGAGCGCCGTCGCGAACAGCACGAGAAGCCCGAACGCGGCCAGCCATTCGAGGGCGGTCGCGTCGGTGGAGCGGAAGCCGATGGCGACGGCGACGGCCCCGACGAGGATGACGCTGGCGATGCACTGCAGGACGCTGCCGATGACGTGTCCGATGAGGACGGAGCCGCGGTGGATGGCCATGGTGCGGAAGCGGGCGATGATGCCTTCGGTCATGTCGTTGGAGACGGAGACGGCGGTGCCGATGGTGGTGGAGCCGATGGTCATCAGGAGCAGGCCGGGGACGATGTAGGCGATGTAGACGGAGCGGTCGGCGTCGTGGCCGCCGATGCCGGTGCTCATGACGTCGCCGAAGATGTAGACGAAGAGCAGGAGCAGCATGATCGGTGTGAGCAGCAGGTTGAGGGTGAGCGACGGGTAGCGGCGGGCGTGCAGGAGGTTGCGGCGCAGCATGGTGGTCGAGTCGCGCACGGCGAGGGACAGGGAGCTCATCGGGCTTCCTCCTTGGGCTGGTTGGGCTGGGCCGGCACGTTGGTGGTGGTGAGGGCGAAGAACACGTCGTCGAGGTCGGGGGTGTGCACGGTCAGCTCGTCCGCCTCGATGCCGGTCGAGTCCAGCCGGTCGAGGATGGAGCGCAGGTCGCGCTGGCTGCCGTCACTGGGAATCTGCAGCGCGAGCGCCTCGTCGTCCCGCTGGACCTCACGCAGGGAGAGGGCGGCGGACTGGTAGGCGTCGGGGTCGGTGAAGCGGAGCCGGATGTGTCCGCCGGGGATGAGTCGCTTGAGTTCGTCGGCGCTGCCTTCGGCGGCGATCTTGCCGTTGTTGAGGACGGCGATACGGTCGGCGAGTTCGTCGGCCTCGTCCAGGTACTGGGTGGTGAGGAAGACGGTGACCCCGTCGGTGACGAGTTCGCGGATGATGCCCCACATGTTGTGGCGGGCGCGGGGGTCGAGGCCGGTGGTCGGCTCGTCGAGGAAGATGATCCGGGGGTTGCCGACCAGGGTCATGGCGATGTCGAGGCGGCGCTTCATGCCGCCCGAGTAGGTGGAGGCGGGCTTCGATGCGGCGTCGGTGAGGTCAAACCGCTCGAGGAGTTCGGCGGCGACGCGCCGCCCCTCACGCTTGGGCAGGTGGTGCAGGTCGGCCATGAGGAGCATGTTCTCCTCGCCGGTGATCAGGCCGTCGACGGCGGAGAACTGCCCGGTGACACCGATCGCGCCGCGTACCGCCTGCGCCTTGGTCGCGAGGTCGTGCCCGCCGACGCGGATCTCGCCGGAGGCGGGGTCGGGGGAGAGGAGGGTGGAGAGGATCTTGACGGCGGTGGTCTTGCCGGCGCCGTTCGGCCCGAGCAGGGAGAAGACCGTTCCCTCAGGGACGGCGAGGTCGATGCCGTCGAGGACGGTCTTGTCGCCGTACGACTTGCGCAGCCCGTTCGCCGCGATGGCCAGGTTGGTCATGGTGACTGCTCCTCAGAGACTGCGGGTGGTCAGAGGCTGCGGGCGGTGATGTCGCCGTAGGCGGTGGTCGCCTGGATGTTGAGGTCGGCGGTGGCGCCTGCGGTGTTCTGGAGGGTGTTGTGGATGCGGCCGTAGGCGGTGCCGGCGTCGAGGGTGGCGGAGGTGCCGGAGGCGGCGGCGATGGTGATGTCGCCGTACTCGGTGCGCAGTTCGACGGTGCCGCCCTGGGCTTCGGCGATGTCCAGGGCGCCCTTTTGGGTGCTGATGCGTGCGGGGCCGGTCAGGCGGCCGACGAGCACGTCGCCGGCCTGGAGGGTGAGGCGGGCGCTCGCACTCTCGTCGAGCTTGACCACGGCCTGCGCGCTTTCGAAGGTGACGTCGCCGAGGCGTCCGACGCCGCGGAGTTCGGCGCTGGCGGCCTTCGCCTCGACGTGGGAGCCGGCGGGCAGCTGGACGGTCACTTCGAGGGAGCCGGAGTTGCCGAGGATCCGGTTCTTCGCCGCGTGCGCCTCGATGCGCAGAACGCCGTCGGTGTAGGTGACGGTGGCCTGTTCGGCGGCCTTGAGGTCGCGGGTCTTGGACTTGTCGGCGGGCAGGATCTCGACGCATGTGTCGGCGCGGTCGGCGGCGATGAACTGGATGCGTGCGGCGGGGATGTCCAGGACGGCGGTGATGGGGGAGGGGGTGTCGAACTTCTGCATGGTGTGCTCCTTGAACCCGTGGTTTCTGATGGGCGAAACGCTACGTTGCATTCAAGGATCGAGCAACACCCTTGTTGCGCAAGAACCCTATAAACGCAGGTAGTTGCAGGGATTTCATTGCAATGGTCTGGGCTCTAATGCAACAGGCCCCACCGCCCGTCGTTGCAATGAAATGAGAGTGAACGCTATAGTCGGCCGGGCGGACCTCAGTTGCGGACGTCGGACACTGGGCGCGAGACAGGTATGCCAGCAACTGGCGCATGGTTGCGAAGAAGAGGGAGACAGCAATGCCGGGAGGCAGACTCACCCAACAGGAACGCCAGCAGATCACCCTGGGGCTGGCCGACGGCCTCGCCTATGCCGAGATCGCCAGAAACCTGGAGCGTCCGACGTCGACGATCACGCGCGAGGTGATGCGCAACGGCGGCCCGACCGCCTACCGTGCGGACCTCGCGCACCGGGCCACGGAACAGCGTGCCCGCCGCAAGCAGCCGGCGGCGCCCCGTGATCGGGGCACGCCTGCCCAGCCGCATGGGCGTGATGCGGAGGCGGTGCGTGCGTACGAGGAGATGTTCACGACCGTTCTCATACAGTCGGGCACGCCGAAGATGATGGCGCGGGTGATGTCCTGCCTGACCCTCACCGATACGGGCAGTCTGACCGCGGCCGAACTCGTCCAGCGTCTGCAGGTCAGCCCCGCGTCCGTCTCGAAGGCGGTCGCGTTCTTGGAGAGTCAGGGCATGGTCCGGCGGGAGCGTGATGAGCGTCGCCGTGAGCGATATGTCGTGGACAACGACATCATGTACCAGTCGATGATGGCGTCCGCCCGCTCCACGGCCCACATGGTCGACATCGCACGGCAGGGTGTCGGCGTCCTCGGGTCGGGTACTCCGGCGGCGACCCGTCTGGAGAATATCGCCCGTTTCCTCGACTTCGTCTCCGAAAGCATCGTGCGCGCGGCCGAGCAGGCCCGCGACATCCTTCATACCCAGCCCGAACCGCCGAAGGACAGCACCACCTGACCGTCCCTCAGGGCCCATGCCGCCCGGATATGGGGAGGGGAGGTTATCCGGGATCCAGACGTGAAGCGGGGTGCGTTCGCCGGGCCTCAGCCCCGCCGGCCGTGGTGGCCTGTCGTCTCCAGGGGCTCCGTGTTGCGGGGAGGGCGCCGCGGACGGCAACTGCCGGCCGTGCTTGATCGTCCCTTGCTGTATGACCACACCATCCCCAGAGCCGCTTCCCTGGCCTCACTGCGGTCACGGAGCTGCCCCGGACGATCCGGTGGGCTGTAACGGCATTCGCGTGCTCGGCTACACCGCCTGTCTGGCTCACCTTGCTGACCCCGAGCGGGCTGTTTACCTGGCCGGCCTGGAGCCCGGAGACGATGTCGATCACCGCGGCACGTCCTTCACTGCCCCACTCCTCAGCGAGCTACTCGGCGCTCTTCGTGACCCTGGCACCGGACAACCTCACCTTGGCGTCGCCGGGTTCGGGGCGGCAACCTTCGAGGGCGACGCCGGGTTCGGGGCGGCGACCTTCGAGGGCGAAGCCTCGTTCGAGTCGGCGACTTTCAAGGACATGGCCTGGTTCGGGTCGGCGAAGTTCAAGGACATGGCCTGGTTCGATTCGGCGACCTTCGAGGACACGGCCGGGTTCGGGACGGCGACCTTCGAGGGCGAAGCTGGGTTCGAGTCGGCGACCTTCGAGGGCGACGCTGGGTTCCGGTCGGCGACCTTCAAGGGCGACGCCGGGTTCGAGTCGGCAACCTTCAAGGACAGGGCCTGGTTCGATTTGGCGACCTTCGAGGACGACGCCTGGTTCGAGTCGACGACCTTCGAGGGCGAAGCCGCGTTCGATTCGGCGACCTTCAAGGGCAGGGCCTGGTTCGGGGCGGCAACCTTCAAGGACAGGGCCGGGTTCGGGGCGGCGGCCTTCGAGGACCTCGCCGGGTTCGAGTCGGCGAGCTTCAAGCGGAGAGCGGGGTTCGAGTCAGCGAGCTTCAAGCGGAGGGCTGAGTTCGAGTCAGCGAGCTTCGAGTGCGGCGCATGGTTTCGATCGGCGACCTTCGAGGGCAGGGCCGGGTTCGGGACAGCGACCTTCGAAGGCAGCGCCAGGTTCGAGTCGGCGACCTTCGAGGGCGACGCCTGGTTCGGGGCGGCGACCTTCAAGAGTCCGGTTGATCTTGGGCCGTTTGTGTGTGCCGGAAGGGTGTCGTTGGTTGGTGCGGTGTTCGGCGGTCCGATGACCTTGCCGTGCGTGGCACGTCGGGTGGAGTGCCGGCGAACCCGTTGGATGTCGACAGCCGAACTACGGCTGCGCTACACAACGGTGGACTTCTCCCATGCCGTCTTCGAGTACCCCCTCACGATCGCCGCGGAGGCCGCGCCCTTCGTGCTCTCCGACGGGCGGCCGGTGACAGAACAGGCTCTTGCCGGCGCGCCCGACGCCACGGTGCGAATAGTTTCGCTGCGTGGGGTGGACGCGGCCCATCTGGTCCTCGCCGACGTCGATCTGTCGGGATGCCTGTTCACCGGGACCGTGCACCTGGACCAGATTCGGCTGGAGGGCGCATGCACCTTCGACACGGTCCCGCCCGCAATGCATTGGCGGGGCTGGCGTCCGATCCGGTTCACCCAACGCCGCACCCTCGCCGAAGAGCACCACTGGCGCGCGAGCCAAGCAGGGGCCGTTCCTGGCTGGAACGTGGCCGTGTTCGGCGCCGGGCGCGTCGGGCCGTTGCAACTGGCACCGGTGTACCGCGCGCTTCGCAAAGCGCTCGAGGATGGCAAGCACGAGCCTGGGGCCGCCGACTTCTATTACGGGGAAATGGAGATGCGCCGCCACGCCGACGACATACCCCGAAGCGAGCGGGGTCTTCTGACTGCCTACTGGGCGCTGTCTGGCTACGGCATGCGCGCTTCCCGGGCGCTGGCGTGGCTCGGCGCCGCCATGCTCGTCACCATCGTGCTGCTGATGGGCCTCGGTCTCCCGAAGGACACCCCGAAGCAGGCAGCGACCGGCACCGTCCCGGCCGGCGGCGGCAAAGTCACTTTCGAGATCGACGAGGCAGATCCCCAGAACCCCACCGGGGAAAGGCTCACCGGCGAGCGTTTCGACAAGGCCCTGAACGTCACGCTGAACTCGGTGGTGTTCCGCTCCGCCGACCAAGACCTGACCACGTCCGGCACCTACATCGAGATGGCGTCCCGTGTGACCGAGCCCATCCTTCTGGGCCTTGCGGTCCTGGCCGTCCGTAACCGCGTCAAGCGCTGACCCAGCGCTCCCGTGGCCCGGGCTTGTGGCCCGCTACCGCCACCCGCACCGGGCCAAAACCCGCAGCGCAGCGTAGGCCAGCGCGCACCCCTGGCTCGACCGTCGCAGGCTGGCCCTGTGGAGTACCCCGTCGCTGTCGCCCTCGCCGAGGCCGTGCCGACGCTGCCCCGCGGCAAGGGCTGGTGGTACGAGATCAAGCTCGACGGTTCTCCAGACACCTCGCGATGTCTCATTCGGGTAGGTCCCGGGGCCGCCCGTAGCTGGGGAAGGGCGGGAATTTAGGCTTCCAGGAGGACGCGGCGCGAGAGCTGCTCAGCGGCAGCCCGGCACCGTCCAGGAGAGCACTCTGGTCACGGCTGCTGCTTCGTGCGGGTGGCTGAGGCTTGTTGGGCGTCCGCGCCGGAGCTGACGTGTCGTTGGGTCTCCTGCGGGCCGTGCCAGTCCAGGCACATCACGGTGGCGTCGTCTTCGAGCCGCCCGCCGGCAGCGTCCCGGACTGCGGACGTCAGCATCAATGCGGTCTCCCGCGGGTGCAGGCCCCGGGTGCGCTCCAGCAGGGCAGGCAGGTCGACCTTCTCCCCGTGCCGTTCGACCATGCCGTCGGTGAACATGAGCAGACGGTCACCATGGCGCAGATCGAGGTCCTGAACACGGTAGGGCAGCGTCGTGAACTCCGACAGCCCGAAAGGATGGTCCACCTCGCAGGTGATCACCTCCACAGCGCCCTCGCGCATGCGCAGTGGCCAGGGGTGTCCCGCGTTGACGAGCTGGGCCCGCCCGGTGCGGAGATTGATGCGCAGCAGCTGCCCGGTGGCGTGCCCGTGGCCGTGGTCGACGAGTGCCCGGTCGGCCCGATGGGCCTGTTCGGCCAGGCCGGCTCCTGCGCGGCGGGCCCCACGCAAGGCGCTCACCAGGACCGTGGCAGCCAGGGCCGAATCGAGGTCGTGGCCCATGGGATCGGTCACCGACACGTGCAGTTCGTCCCGGTCCAGGGTGTAGTCGAAGGTGTCGCCGCTGAGGTCTTCGGAAGGCTCCAGGCTCCCGCACAGCGTGAACTGCGCGGCCTCGCACGACAGAGACGAGGGAAGCAGCTGGTACTGGATTTCCGCTGCCAGGGTGGGCGGTCTGGAGCGTTTGCCCCAGGTGTAGAAGTCGGTGAAACGTCCGTTGGCGATCACGATGTAGGCCAGGACATGGGCGGCTTCCCCGACCTCATCAAGGACGTCCTCGCCGGGATCGGCCGGCAGGAGCAGTTCCAGCAATCCGATCGCATCCCCCCGGTTAGTGACCGGCACGATCACCCGCTGCCCCTGACCGGTCACCTCCTGATAAAGCCGTTGAGTGCGCACCACCTGCTCGTAGACACTGCCGAACAAAGGGATCCGCTCCACCCCCCGCCCATCCTCCGCAGGGGCGGTCGACAGCCGCGCCACCGCCTTCCCTGTCAGGTCCACGATGAGGAAAGAGACCTTCGTTGCCTCGAAACGCCGCCGCAGGTCCTCCGCGATCACGTCGACGGCATCCACGGGCGCCGCCGTCTCGGCTGCCGTCAGCAACCGGGGAAGTCCACTCTGCCCACCACTCACGACCGCAGTCCCTTCCACCAGCCCCGCCTACCAGCCTGAGAATCACCACAGCGAGCGTCAACACACAAAAGCCACAATAAGTGCAGATCGCTGTGTTCTGTGTTCACGGAAATGAGTTTGCTTCCCGACGTCCGACCGCCGCGGACTCAGCCGTCACGACTACTCCAGCCACGACCCGACAACGGGCTGGCCGTCTCCGCCCCGCTGCTGAGCAGCAAAGCCGAGACACACAGGCGCCCCAGCCCGTATCGAGGGGCCCATGTCTCATGAGACACGGCAAAGTCTGGAGAACGACGGACACAGAACCATCCTGTGGCGCGACGCCGAGACCGTACGGCTACAGGCCCGGTCCGGTCGGACGGTCATCTCAGCGTGGATGGATCTGGCCGTGGCGGGCATGAACTCGCTACGCCCCGGCACGGTCCTCGACGGGGAGGCTGATCTACAACGAAGGGCGGGTCGACTTCGCGGGCGCGCAGTTCCGCGCGGCCTCAGGCCCGGTCCGCGCCCGCGAACTCGCCGCGGTGCTCCCCGCCTCTTACGCAACCGGAGTGCGAACAGGAAGTTGTGGATCTTCCAACCGCGCTCAGGACGCGGTCCGGCTCATGATGGTGTCGAAGACTTTCTCCGTCTCGCCTTCCATTCCGATGTCGAGGCGTTGGTTGACGCCGCGGAGGGTTTCGTATGCGGCGCTGACTCCGGCGCGGTTGCCTGCCTGGTCCTCGATGAGCATCTAGTCCTGGTAGAGGATTTCGGCGCTGTCGTCGATGTCGAGTCCGCGTGTGACGGCGTGGCGGGCGGCTGTGAGGTCGGGGCGCGGCGCGGTGCGGTGCGGTGCCAGGTCGCGAGTGTGTGGGCGACGTCGGTGATGCGGACGAGCATTTCCTGGATGCGGGCGGCGGCCCAGGCCAGGTCGGCGCCGCCGAAGGGCCGGCCGCGCACGAGGTCGAGTGCCGCCTCCAGGTCGGCGATGCCGGCGCCGGCTTCTGGGCCCTTGGCGAGTCCGCGTTCGGCGAGTTGGGTGAACCGCGTCCAGTCGCAGCGGGCTGTGGGGGAGAGGCGGTAGGTGCCGGTGCGGTCCCGGGGCAGGAAGGGGTTTCCGTCCAAGTCGGTGCCCAGGCGGTTGCGCAGTTCGGAGATGCGGGACTGGAGGGTTGCTTTGGTCCAGGGCTTGCGTGGGTCCATGGCCTCGCGTGCGGTGTCGCTGCTGATGCCGGGCTTGAAGTACAGCAGCGCGGCGAGCAAGGCGAGTTTGAAGCCGTGTCCGGAGGCCTCGATGCCCGCAACGGTGACGGGGCCGAGGACCTGAATGTCGGGGGCGTGCAGGTCGAAGGCCCCTGACGCTTCGCTTTCCCCTTCCTCGGCTTCCGCGGGCACCTGTTCGGCGAGTGGGGGCACAGCTTCCGGACTGGGCGTGGTGGCGGTGCCTTGGGCCAAGTTGTCTTCGGTGGCCTGTTGTGGGGGCGGCATGATGCGCAGGGATGTGGTGGCGGTCAGTGCGGTGAAGGGTGTGTCCGGGACGGCGGTGGGCGAGGCGGGCGAGGTGGGGGAGTGGCCGGGCTGGTCGGGGGCGGGGACCTGCTGCCAGGGGCCTTCGGCGGGGCGGGCGGGTTCTTCCGCAATGTTCAACACGCCGACGAGGTCCTGGTATTCGCCGTCGGTCATCGACTGTACGAGGACGTCGGTGTCGAGCAGGTCGAGGCGCTGGGGTGTCGCCGATCCGACGGTCAGACGTTCGGCGTGGGGGAAGGCGTGGCGGGTGCCGCGGGCGGGGAGCACCAAGGCGAGGGGCAGGGTGCGGGCCGCGGCGAGGGCGTCCGCGAGGTGCTGGGCGTCGTCTGCGGCGGCATCGGCGGCGCAGATCAGCAGCCACGGAAGAGGAGTCGTTTCGTCTTCGTCGGCGGGGTTTTGGTGGTGTTCCAGGAGGAGTTCGCCGAGGTCTCTTTGCGCGGCGCGTAGGTGCGGTACGGCGCGCAGGCGGCCCTGGGGGAGTCGGGTGGGCAGTTCGGTGCCGAGGCCGATGGTGAGGATGTCGGCGCGGTCGCTCCAGCTGCTGGTGGCGGTTTCCAGTGCGATGGCGCGGGCAGCGTCGGGGTCGCCGTCCAGGAGGAGCACGCGGGCGGCGGGGAGGTTGAGGAGGAGCGCTCCTGGGCTCGCCCCACAGCGGCTGCCCGGCGGCAAATTGGATCAGCATGATGAGCGTATGACCGAGAGCGAAGCGGATCTGCTGGCGTTGCTGCGTGAGCTTGATGATCCTGAGTGGCTGGAGTGGCCGCAGCACTACGACCGTGCCGAGACCGCAGCCCCGCTTCGGTGGTCTGCTGACCCGACTCGAAGGCGACTTCGGAGCTCGCTGCACGGATGAGCAGGACACCCAGGACTCCAGCGAGTACGGACGCCTCGTCGTGCCGGCTGACGCGACCGTATGCGGAACCCGGATCGTCGTCTGCGTGAGCAAGTTCGGCTCACTGGCGCTGGTATGCGCGGACAACCCAGGCGCCTTCCTCGGAACGGGGGAAGCTCAGGCCGAGGGGGAGCTGGACGGCGCTGACCTAGACATTCAACCGTCCCCCACAGCACACCTGCCAGCGACTATTTATGCCGCCAGTCACCAATTGAGATGACGTCTAAATGTCAGTGATGTCAGACCGTTTGGTACTCGTCTGGCAGAGGGGCAAGGATACGGGCCCATCCTCCCGTCGAGTCGCCTGATTGCAGCGAGGACGCCCGCTGCGAAGGTGCCAGCCCGAAGGTAAAATGAAATTATCGGGGTTACGGCCCGCCACGGGAAGTGGCTGCGCCATAGACCGGATGAGCGATCCCTACAGCCCGTTCAAATCTCTGAGCTGCAAGGCGTATGGGGAGCCTTGAGCCGCTGGATCTCGCTGGAATGGACAACGCGCCGATCCACTCTTTTTGGACTTTCGTGTTTGTTGTGCCCCAGTCGGGCGACGATTCTTTTTAGGAAACATGCCGTCCGCCGACTGTGGAATTTTGGCTAAGGGATTTCATGTAATCCCCGGCAGGCGTGCGAGGACAGCTACGGCACCTCGCTGCGTTATCGACCGTACAAACACGTCCAAGATGAGTAATGATCCTCAGTCTCGCGATGTACCGCATCTGACGCCGCGCCACCGGTGATCAGGGGCAGCTCTTAGGCAAGAGAGTAGATGAGAGGCGTCTCATGGTTTCTACTAAGAAGTGCACTCCGCGCATCGTAGGTGTGTCGGCCGTCGTCGCTCTGCTCTTGGGAGCAGGCGGCGTGGCCAACGCCACGGCTCTGCCGTTGGCACGCGGTGGCCCAACGGCGGTATACGCGGTGGACAGGTCGGTGCCGCCGCCATCACCCAACACGCCGAACACGCCGAACACGCAGAAGGGGACGGATCCGTGTGATGTCCAGGTGTGCACGGACTATCAGCGGTTCCCGAGCCTGCCGCCGCAGAAGTCGGTGCCGAACACGCCGAACACGCAGAAGGGGACGGATCCGTGTGATGTCCAGGTGTGCACGGACTATCAGCGGTTCCCGAGCCTGCCGCCGCAGAAGTCGGTGCCGAACACGCCGAACACGCAGAAGGGGACGGATCCGTGCGATGTCCAGGTGTGCACGGACTATCAGCGGTTCCCGAGCCTGCCGCCGCAGAAGTCGGTGCCGAACACGCCGAACACGCAGAAGGGGACGGATCCGTGTGATGTCCAGGTGTGCACGGACTATCAGCGGTTCCCGAGCCTGCCGCCGCAGAAGTCGGTGCCCAACACAACGAACATGCCGAACACACCGAACACGCCAAACATGTAATGAGGCTCGCGGCGTAGGCGCAGGTAAGAATCACCGTGGGCTCAACCTCCACACCCACCGCGCACATTGAAGGACCCCTGACGAGCAAAATCGGTCGGGGGCCTTCGCCATGCCCGTTGACTGCTGGTGACCGCGATTCTCCGTGAGTCCCCGGTCTATCGGGCACGGATGGGGCACGAGCCTCAGCTGCCCTGAAATCACAGATAGCTGCCCGGAGTGCCGGCGCACTGTTCCAGCAACATCTCTCGAGTCTTGAGGCGCCTGCTCTAACTTGATCTTTAACCTGTGCGGCGTGGTCGTGGGGTCGTTGACTTCTTTGTTCGCTGTTTCGCAGGTTGCGTTTTGCGGGGTGTGTGCACGTCGTGGCGGGGTGTGGGCCGGGTGTTCTTTCTGCGTGGGGGTCGTCCGGGGCCGGGGCTGGAGGGTTTCGGTGCTTGGGCTGGGCAGCTGGCTTTGGGGCGGATGTGCCGGAAGTCGCGGCGGACTCGGGCGGGGGTGAGCCTGTTCGGCGGGGTTGGTCTCTCCCAGGGGCGACGCAGGTCGGCCGCCAGCGGTCGTGCGAGGCGTAGTTGGGTGTAGGCGGCGAGGATGAGCCAGGTCCATCGGTCGGCTGCCTCGGGGGTGCGGATCTTTGGGGAGGTCCAGCCGAGGGTCTGTTTGAACAGGCGGAAGGTGTGTTCGATGTCGAAGCGTCGCAGGTATGCCTGCCAGAGACGGTCGGCGTCTGCCGCAGTGGCGTCGATGCCCGACCATCACAGCCAGACCGGCTTCGGTGTTGCTCCGCTGGGCAGGTGGCCGATGTCAAGGCGGATCACTGTCCCTTCGACGATGGGAAGGGTGCCGTCGTCGGCTGCCCAGGAAGAGCGGTGGGTCAGCTTGGGGTGCAGCCGGTCCCAGGAGCGGGCCCTGGTGGTGCCGTAGAGACGTGTGTCGGTAATCGTTTCGGTGTCCGGGGTGCCCCAGGTGTCGGGCTGACCGAAGACGAACTCGCCGCCGTGCCGGGGCGGTCGGCCCTGAGTGTGGGGCAGCCGGGGCGGGACAGGCCTGCGCAGAACGCGGTCGGATCGCATCCTGGCCAGCACCTGGACCGGCAGGTCACCCAGGAGGAAGCCGAGGCGGGGTGCGTCGTATCCGGCGTCCGCGACGATGAGGATGTCCGGGTCGCCTGTCTGCCACTGTCCCGCTGCGATCAGCCGTTGCAGCAGATCGCGCAGTTGCCGGGCGGTGACGGTGGCGGTGTCGTCTCCGGGCGTCAGACGCAGTGCGTCCAGCGGTGCGGTCCATGAGCTGCGGCCCGGCTCGAGCGCGCAGATGATCGAGTAGGGCCAGCCGGGGACCGGGATGTGCTGGTCCTTGCCCCGGCCGTATGTGTGGCACAGGATCCGCTGGGGTGAGGTGTGGGCGTCGGGCCGCAGCCAGCAGGTGACATCGATGGCCAGGACCAGCCGGCCGTCAGCAGCCCGTGGCAGTGGCACTTCGGCCAGTGCCCGCCGCAGTCGGCCGGCATCGATGCGTCCACGGGCCACCGCCGCGTAGAGCCCTCCATGTCCGCGGCGGTGTTCGCCCACCAGCGACAGCTCGGCCAGTGACCTCACCGGCCCGTCGCCGCACAGAACGGCATCAGCCAGCTCGAACAACGCGTCCGAACGGGCGGTCAGGCAGGAGTAGAACTCGCCCCGGAAGCATGACAGTTGGGCCAATGCCTCCGACCGGGCGTCGTGATGCAGCAGACTCATTCTCACGGCCTTCGTGCTGGACGTGTGTGTTCCTTGGTCGGAGCACATGTTCAGCCGAAGGCCGCTTCCGCGTACGCCAGTTACCGAACCGAGTGATCAAGTTCGACCCGTCATTCGACGACGGACGTTAAAGATCAAGCTAGGGCGTGTATCGGAAATGGATCTCGAACGGTGCGGCGAAGGTTCAAATCACGGTGGGAGATGTCGGTCGGCACCGTGGGCCTATGTGCGTACGCCGATCGTCAGTCCCAGATGAGCCTGCCGTCTTGAACACGTCCAGCAGCGCGCTGCTCCCCCGCGGAAATCTGCGCCATGAGGGCGACCATCTGGCTGAACAGAGCGGTCAGTGACTCGTGAACTCCGAAAGATGGCTCATCCCCATCGCCGAATGAACCGATCTGACCGCTACGCGCATCCAGGAACTTGCCGTAACAACTTTCATCGTCCGAGATGATCGGAATCCACTGCTCATGCCAGAAGGGAAACTCCGGATCGGGGGACGGGTCGTCGCGCTCGATCTCCATCTTGAAGTGGTACGTCCGCTCCATGGCCGCGAGTCCCAGCAAATCGCGGTTGTTGCCGGGCACGACCCCCTCCGTGACACCAACAGGGCCGTTGTCGGCCCCGGAGGCCAGGAGCCACGTCCGAAGGTCGGCCGGGAAAACGACGCCCATGCGCTTCTCTGCCGCAGTGATCGCTGCCGGCGGAGCGGGAGCGAGAACCGACGATGCAGTCGTCGGTGCATTCGTCTCCAGCCAGTCCACCAGTCGCTGCCACGCCAGCTGCACGTCCCCCATGGCCATTCCTCTCTGAACGTCTACCTCACGGCGCACCCTACGGTCCGGCAGCGAATCGTCCCCCATCCGTCACTCAAGATCCACTTTCGATACACGGCCTAGGACGAGCAGGGTGACCACGGCGAACTGGCCACCGGCAGACTTCAGGAAGCGATGCCAGTTCACGCGCCGAGCGTTCATGCCCCACCATTCTCCGCTGGCTTCATTCACGAGTAGTGCTGTCGGTTGTTCACGGGTTTGGGAGGCACCCAGATCCACGGTCGGGTGATGTTCACGAGTTTCGGGTTCTGGCACAGATCTTGGGGAGTCGTCGCGGAGCGTTACCTCGACGTTCGATTGCGAGGAGACGGGCTCGTGTGAGACGGCGTACGCCTTGTCATCCCACGGACGGAATTGACGCTCCCTCAGGTGTCTGCCGATTGCTGCTGCGGTCGGTTGCGGACGGTGATGGTGCTGGTCAAGCAGACCGATGCACCGTTCTGGGGCTCGCTGGTGTTCGAGGGGATCGATGATGTGGATGTCGAGGCGGTTACGGCCGCGTTCGGCACGGTCGAGGTGGTGGCGATAGGCCGCGCGGCCGGGGCTGCGTGTCCGGACTGTGGCCGGTCTCGGGACGGGTCCACGACCGATACCAGCGCAGGCTGAGGGACCTTCCACTCGCTGAGCAGGGCTTCGTGATCCGGCTGACGGTCCGGCGCTTCATCTGCGGGTCGGCGGACTGCCCGCGCCGGACGTTCGCCGAGCCGTTCTCCCGGCTGGCCGCCCCGCACGCACGGTTCACCATGCGGCTCAACCGTGCCCTGGAACGGGTGGGGCTCGCGCTGGCCGCGCGGACCGGCGCCCGGCTGGCTGCCCAGCTGGGCTTCGGAGCTGGCCGGATGACCTTGTTGCGCAGGGTCATTGCATTGCCTGATCCCGCGTTCAGCACGCCGCGTGTGCTGGGCATGGACGACTTCGCGATCCGTCGCGGCCAGACGTACTCCACGGTCTTGACCAGCGTCGAAGACCATCGCGTGGTCGATGTGCTCCCGACGCGTGAAGCCGGACCGCTGGCCGCGTGGCTTGTCCGTCACCCCGGCGTGGAGATCATCTGCCGGGACCGGGCGGGCGCCTATGCCGAGGGTGCCCGCCGCGGTGCCCCTGATGCTCTGCAGGTCGCTGACCGGTTCCATCTATGGCAGGGCCTCGGCCGCGCCGTGGAGACCTGCGTCGCCGCCCATCGCGACTGCCTGAGCAATCCTTCGCCCAGTGGCACCCTGCCGGAGGCCACCCGGCTGGCTTCCAGTCTGCCGCAGGACGACTCGGTGCCCGTCGGACGGCGGGCCGAGCGGAAGAAGGCAGCACATGCCCTGGTCCACGAGCTTCTTGCTCAAGGTCACTCACGCCGGGCGATTGCACGGCACCTGGGCTGGGGTCTCAACACCGTGCTCAGATACGCGAACGCCGCGAACTGGCAGGACACCATCCGCGAAAACCGGCCCCGCCCCCGCAGACTGGACCCCTACAAGCTCTACCTGGAGCGACGCTTCGCCGCGGGATGCACCAGCGTCACCCAGCTCCACAGCGAACTCGTCGCCGACAACGCGCCCGTCACCTACCAGATGGTCCGCGCCCACATCGCCACCCTCCGCAGGACTCCCGCCGGCACGCCACCCCGAACTCCGACGGTGCGTCAGTTGACCGGCTGGCTCACCCGACACCCCACTGCGCTGAGCGAGGAAGACCGGGCCGGCCTGAAGGATGTCCTTGCACGCTGCCCTGAACTGGACACAGCCGCCGGACACGTCCGCGACTTCGGCGAGATACTCACCGACCGCCTCGGCTCCACACTCCCCACCTGGATCGACGCAGTCGATGACAGCCAGCTCCCCGGTCTCACCGGCTTCGCGCTCCACCTTCTGCGGGACCTTGACGCCGTGATAGCTGGGCTCACTCTCGACTGGAGCTCCGGCAGCATCGAGGGCGCCGTTAACCGCATCAAGAAGATCAAGCGCCAGCTCTACGGCCGGGCCGGATTCGAACTCCTCCGCAAGATGATCCTGCTCCAGTAACACTGCGCGAGCAGCCGCCCACCCGTGGCAGGATGGGCTCATGTTGATCCGAAAGGGCGATGCCGCGTAGGCGTCCCAAGGCCGTCCGCGCAGAGCGGTGGCGGCCACGATGGCAGTGTTCGGTCCTAAGAGTCCGCGGTGTCTCCGCGCGGACTCGTACAGCGATCCGCCGGGTCGAAGACCAGGAGATGTGGCCCAACGCGGTCGCCAATGCGCTCTCGCGTTTCGAGCGAGCTTTTAACCAGCCGGGACGCTATCTGGACGCCTCCGAGTTCGAATCGCCCGGGGTGGGAGATGCCCGTGATGACCTCGAGTGGGCGATGCGGCACCTTCCTCCCGGAGCACAACGGGACTTGGGCCGACTGATCACACGCATCGATGAGGAATTCGAGCGCCGCACCCTGCCCGACCCCAACAATATTGAGTTGGCGGTGTTCGGCTGGTGGTGGACCAGAATGCAAGAACGCTGACGGGCCCCGGACCCGCGCCCTCAATCGAACGACACCGTCACCCTCCGCGACGACTCCCCAAGATCTGTGCCAGAACCGAGTTTTGACAGCGCTGGGGCATGGGCGGCTACATCTCATCTGTGCGCGGGCGACGACATGGTAGAGGACGGCCTGCCATCGCGTTTCGTACGGGCGCTGCGCCGCTCAGTCAGCGACCGCTGCGGCGGCCAAGATATCCGACGCGGGTATTCTGCTGCGGGAGTTGCAGGTGGCAGGGGCGAGCGGACGCAGTTTCAGCAGGGGGCAATGTGGTGCGTGTGCTTAAGGCGGTAGTCCCGGTCCTCGCCCTGGTGGCGGTGGTGGCGGGGTGTTCCTCGTCCGAGGGCAGGGACGAGGAACGGCTGACCACGCAGCGGGAGAACTACTGCACGCAGCTGGGGGCGTGGCAGGAGGCGCGGAACGCGGCGGGCACGGACACTCCGGAGCCGTCCGGGTACGACGAGGTCGGGGCGGTCGCTCAGGACGCCTTCCTCGCGATGCGACCGCTCCGGGATGAGCCCGTTGACGGAGGCCGCACCTTAGCGGAGGCGACGGTGGCAGCGATGAACAACCGTGACTCCGAGGCGGAGGGGCGCGTCGTGCAGTACTGCGACGATGTCGGCTTCGAGATGCTGACCCGCTAGTTACCTGAGTCAGATTCTCTGGTGTGGTCTCCGAACGCGTTGCCCCATAGATCGTGTTGAGCATCGGTTTGAGTGAGCGGCCACGGTCGGGTGAACGTCAGCTGAGATCGGCATGCGCGATCTTCCGCGGGCTGGTGGGAGAACCGCTTCGGTGCGGTGAACGGCGGCCCGGAATATAAAAAGGAGGAGCCTATGCGTGGGCTGTGGTGGGCGGCCGGGAGCGGGTGCGTCCTGGCGGCGTTGGGCGTGGGCCTTTGGCTGGGATTCATGGACGAGGGGCATCCGTTCGGTGACGCGCGGGCCTGCCAAGGGAGCGATGTTCCGCTGCAGCAGGAGCTTGATGTCGTACGCCTTGCTCTGCCCGCTGGTGCCGAAAATGTCCACTACGTCACGCACTCTACGGCGGCGGCCGGAGGTGTTCGGCTGGCCGTGGCGTTCCGCAGCACCTCGCAGGCGATGCAGGCGTATCTGCGGGAGAACAAGATCGTGACAGAGGGGCAGCGCAACCTCAACGACGGACGGTTCGAGCTTGGTGACGTCGGTGCCGCCCCGTCGAGTCTCGGGCTGTGTGGGAATGTGGCTCAAATCCAGGCGCCTGCCGTACTCATCGACAAGCAGCGTGAGGCGCTGGACGGCCAGGAAGAGATCGTCGACATCGCCCTCCAGCTGAACCCTGCCGATAGGGCGGGCAGCATCCGACCCACGGCGAGCGTCCTCCTCACGGTCATGGAAAGCTCGCGGCCGTGAGGAGAGCCGGCGTCAGAGGCATCGGCAAGTATGCCGACGCCCGACCAGCCCGGTTCGTGCCCATCGGATTGGCCTGGTCGCAGGGCCGCTGCGGGGGCCGCATTCTCCGGTCGGCTGGATCGGCAAGTGCGCCCTGATTGGGGGCCGCGCCGGTCACGGCGCAGGGAAGCGGGCATCGACGGCTCCTCCAGAGTGGGATTGAGGCTGTGCCGTCACTCTTGGCCCGCCCTCTCACCGTCCCGCTTCCCAGCACTGGCCTGACGCCGTCACGGGGCCATAACTCCTGCAGTGGTGAGCGGCCGTGGGCCTGGTGGTAAGCGTGGTGGTAAGTGGGCCAGGCCGTGGTGAGTTCGGACCGCGCACACTCACCAACCCCAGGTGGGGGAGTCGACCTTGGCCTTGACGTCGGGGAACTGTTCGAACAGGTCGGCGATCCCTTCCGTTCTCACGGCACTCTGGTCGTGCATCCGGCCGGGACACGGGTCGGGCTCGGAGAGGTGACCGGCCGGGTGGTGCCGGACATGCGAGTTGTACCAACCGTTTGACACAAACCCCTACTGGGCCGCATCTTGTACTCACCGCTTGATACAAGCGGTGAGTACAAGTGCGAGCACACGGGGGTTTCTCATGCGCGAACTCGGCACCGTCCCACGCCCGACCGCCACCGACCGCTATGCGCGCTGGGCCGGGCTACTCGTCGGACTCGTCGCCGCCCGCCTGGTCGGCTCGAACGACGGCCTCGGCGTCGGCATCCTGTACGCCATCCCGGTGTTCGGGCTCTGCGCGGTCGCCGGCGTCCTGGTGGGCGACGCGCTGACACCGCCGCCGCGGGGAACCGTCCGCACGGCCGGTCTCGCGCCGCGCCGCATTCGCGACTACGTGCCACCGCGCATGACCCTGCTGCTCCTCGCCGAGGCCGCCGTCCTCGTCGTCCTGCTGGCGGTGGCCGCCGTGGTCGCCTCGCCCGACGACATGGGCCGCGCCGGGCGCTCCCTGACCGTGACCTGCCCGGACGGAAGCACGGCGAGCACGAGCCCCTGGCCGGGCCTCTTCTACGGCCTGCCCATCCTCGCCGCCCTCGCCGTATCCACCACCGCGTGCGTCTGGTCCCTGACCCGGATCGCCCGCCGCCCCGGCGACGAGCAGACCCGCCGCGACCGGTCGCTGGCGATCGTCGCCGCATGGGGGCTGCTGGTCTCCGCGCCCCTTCTCGGCGCCGCCTCGACGGCATCGGGCGCGCTGATGGACATCGGCTGCGACGGCACGGTGGGGCGCCTCGCGAACTGGGCACTGTGGCCCACGGCCCTGGTCGCCCTCGTCACCGTGCCGTGGTGTCTGTTCACGGTGATCGCGCCCAAGGCAGGGGTGCGCCGGTGAACGGTCCCGCCGTCCACGTCGACACCGCGAGCCCCGTCCCGCCCTACGAACAGATCCGCGCCCAGCTGGCCGCACTCATCACCACGGGCCGTATGCCGGAGGGGGAACGCCTGCCGACGGTGCGCCAGCTGGCGGCCGACCTGGGCCTGGCGGCGGGCACGGTGGCGAGGGCCTACCGCGAACTGGAGGCGGCGTCCCTGATCTGCACCCGTCGTGGGGCGGGGACACGGGTGGCCCCGCTTCCGGCACCGACCCGGACACCAGACCCGGCCAAACTGGCGGAACTGGCCCTCCGCTTCGTGACCGAGGCCCGGGGCCTGGGCGCGGACGGGGAGACGGTGCAGCGGGCGGTACGGGACGCGCTGGACGAGTAGCGGCTGTACGGGGGGCGGGCCCTGCAACCGCCGGCGCGGAGGGGCGACGGTGCCGCCGCGGCCCTCGTCCCGCTTACGACGCACCGAAGCCCAGCGCAACCTCATCCACGGCATCGAGACACTGTCCTGGGGCTTCCCCGAGGAAAAACCCGAATACAGGGACGCCCACCCTCAGTTCGCGCTCCTGGCCACCGGAGCCTCGCCGCGAGTCCAGCTCGAGAACTGGCTTCACGACACCGCAACGCTCTACCTCTTCCAGGTCCGCGGTGGCTTCTACGAGGGCCGGTCCTGGCACTGGCCCGACGAAGAGGCCGAGCGACGACTGAAGTACCCCCAGCGCTTCGGCATCGAACCCCTCGCCCGGCTCGAGAACATCCCCCTGGGCCCCAAGGGACCGCTCACCGAAGCCGGCAGCGACGCCATCCGCCGCTCAGGCACCGACCGGGGCATGGGCAAGCTCGTCCAGATGCCCGCCCAGCGCCTCCTGGAGCTCGCCGGGATCCCCTTCGACCCCGACGAGCCCGAAGACGTTCCCCTGGACAAGTCGCCGGGCTTCACGGCGGAACAGGTTGAGGGCAAGAAGAAGCCTCAGCGGCGCCGCCGCGGCGCCGGCTACATCTCCGACCCCAAGAAACGCAGAGCCATCGAACTGCACGCCGAGGACCACGCGATAGCCCACTACGAGAAGGACGGCTGGACGGTCGAGAGGCTGGGCAAGCCCTACGACCTGCGCTGCACCCGCGGCGCGGAGGAACGTCATGTCGAGGTCAAGGGCACCACGGGGGCCGCGACGAGCGTAGAGCTGACGATCAACGAGGTCCTGCACGCCAGGGACAAGGACAACACCGTCGACCTCTACGTCGTCAGCGACATCAAGGTCGACACCCGCACCGACCCGTACACCGCCAGCGGCAACAAAGTCACCCTCTTCACCAACTGGGAGCCGGCCGAAGAGGACCTGAGGCCCCGCAAGTACGAATACCGGCTCCCCGACACCACCAACTGAGCGCCCACGGCACCGGGCACTGTCAGAGCCGCCTGCGACCTTGTACCGTGCGCGAGGACATCGGGCGGCCTGATGACGGCTTCGAAGTCCGCCTCGCCCTCACTGACAGTCCAATACCCAGCAAGGTACGCACCGCGCGGATTGCCTCGGCCAGATCTGCAGTCGTGAGGATGGCAACTGTAGACCCGGACAGGATCCGGTTCACGCTGCACCAGCACACGGGCATCACGGGTGCGACCGCCGCTTGGAAAGCTCGAGCGAGAGTCGCCCCGGACGCCGCCTAGGGCGAGGGGCGAGCCCTGGCGGTCACTGGGGGAGAGGCGCAATGATCAGGCCTATGCGGATTCTTCTCCTTGGCGGCACCTGGTTCCTGGGGCGCGCCGTCGCCGAGAACGCCTTGGCGCGTGGTTGGAGGGTCACGACCTTCAACCGCGGCCGCAGCGCCCCTGACCTGCCAGGGACCGAGCCGGTGCACGGCGACCGCACCAGTGCGGACGACCTCAAGCGGCTTGCCGGTCACGGCCCGTGGGACCTCGTCGTCGATACCTCGGCCTCCGAGATGGCCCCCTGCCAGGTCCTCGACGGCACGCGCGTGCTGGCGGCAGAGGCGGAGCGGTACGTGTACGTCTCCACGGTCAATGCCTACCGGGGATGGCCGCACGAGCCCCTCACGGAGGACAGTCCCGTCTATGCGGCGCCGCCGGACGCGTCCCGTGAGTACGGCGCCGGCGGCGGTGTGACCGTGCACTACGGCATGCAGAAGGCTGGATGCGAGGCGGCTGTGTTGTCTCAGTTCGGGGACCGGGCGACGGTGCTGCGTCCGGGCGTGATCCTGGGTCCTGGCGAGTACGTGGGGCGCTTGCCGTGGTGGCTGAACCGGGCCAGGCGGGGAGGCGCGATCCTCGCCCCGGGCGAGCCGGGCACGCACGTTCAGCCGGTCGATGTCCGGGACGTCGCCGAGTTCGCGCTCACGGCAGCGCCCGGCGCCTACAACGTGGCCGCGCCGCGTGACCGGGACACCATGCGTGACCTGCTGATGGCCTGTCTGGCCGTCACCGGCAGCCGCGGGCGCCTGGCGTGGGCGCCGGACGAGCTGCTCACCGCGCACGGTGTTCGGGAGTGGACCGAGCTCCCGCTGTGGCGTACGGCAAAGGGCACGTGGGCCGTCGACAGCACGCGCGCGCAAGCTGCTGGGCTCGTGTGCCGTCCGCTCGCGCAGACCGTCGCCGACACCTGGGAGTGGCTCACGTCGGGGTCGGTGCCGGTGGAGCATCCGCGCTGGGATGACCACGGCATCGACCCCGACAAGGAGATGCGCATCGTCGCCGAGCTTCGTTAGCCCTCTATGGCCAGGCGGCTGCCGGGCAAGGGCCGGGCGGCCGCGCGGGCGACGAAGTCCTCGATCTGCTCAGCCAGCGTCCGTGCTGCGGGCGCCTGTTCGAGCTGGGGCCGGGCGAGCTCGCCGCGCAGCTGGGTGACCCGGTCGACCAGGCCGATGGTGCGCCATTCCACGGGGGTGGCCAGCACCGGTTCCAGGGCTTCGTCGGCGCCGTCGAGTTCGCCGCGCAGCAGGCGGGCCCGTGCGAGGTCGACGGTTACCTGCATCTGCACCGGCCGGTCCGCGTTGGGATCGTCGTCGAGCAGCTGCAAGGCGTGGAGTGCGGATCGCTCGGCGCGATGTGAGTCTTTGAGGACGAGGTACGTGGTGGCGTGGCTCATCGCGGCCCGGGCGGGCCCGAAGGCGAACTCGCCGCCCACGTCGTCGTGCAGCTCGTCGCGCACCTCGGGGCCGGGGTCGAGTGCCTGCTGCACGGCGCGTTCGGCGTCGCGGGGGCGTCCCAGGTGCGCGTAGGCGCGGGCCTCGATCGCGGACAGCCGCATGTGTCCCGTGGCGCCGACGCCGCCGAACGATTTCGCGATGTGGATGTTGCGCATGGCGGCCGTCGGGCGGCCGTCCCAGTAGGCCAGGTACGCCAGTACGCCGTGCGCGTAGGCCTGGAGCGGCCCGTGCTCGATGGTCTGCCCGTACATGGCGGCGGTGCGGGCGAACTGGGTTGCTGGACCGAGCACGCCGAGGTCGAACGCGGCCACCGACAACAGGGACCCGGCCTGCCCGGCCGCCAGGTACAGGCGTTCTTGTTGCCGGGGCCGCTGTGTGCGCTCCAGCTTGTCCTGCACGTCCAGCAGGAGTTCTTCGGCGCGGCGGAACGCGGCGACGGGGTTCGTCGTCTCGTAGTCCTTTGCCAGCGTCTGCACGTCGTCGTCGATCTGGTCCAGCGTCATGTCCGGTAGATGGGCCGAGGCGGCGTTCCCGGCATGGGCGGCGGCGTCACGAGCAGTCATGGCGATATCGCTTTCGTTGAGCGCTGGTTGCAAGGTGACCGCTGCCTGCTGGATGGGCGCGAATAACTCCAGCACCGGCGCTCCGAATATCCTGTGCAGGATGAGCGGCGCCGGCGGGTTCGGCGCCCGACGCTGCTGGCCGCTTGTCCACCGTCTCCACGTCGGCTCGGAGACATCCGCCGACCGGTAGCGGGCGTCATCGCGTTCGTCGCCGATGAGCCGACCGATTCTGCGGTACTCCTTCGCGGCCTCCGCGTACGTCCACGAACGCGCCAGGACCAGTGAATGAAGCAGATTGCGTGGCTGCTGCGACATGAGGTCCTCCTGACGGACGCGCCCCGGTGGTGACAGCCGGTCAGCATCGTGAATATCGCCCGACCAGACTGCCCGGGAACCGTTCACGATGTAGGTGATACCCACCTGATAGCCCGTCTGGATTCGTGAGACCCAGGTGAGACCCCGGGTGGATGGTGCCGTTCCTGTCGCGCCGGGAGGCTTGTGGGCCAAGCAAGCCAGTCCAGACGAGGGGGCGCCGTGAGCATCGTGGACTCACACCACGCCAGATCGCGTGAGGGCACTGAGCCCGGCGACGGGCAGGAGCCGATCGACTTCCGGGCGGTGCGGGCCGCTGTCGCGGGGGTCAACGACACGCCGCTGGCCGCGCTCGAACGCGCCGGGATCGACGAGCGGACCCGGTGCATGGCCGCCCATGTGCGGCGCATGATCCGCGAGGACGGCCCGGGCCGCCCTGCGTACGCGACGTCGATCTTCCGTGCCGCCTACCTGGTCCTGGACTCGCCGACCAGGCCCACCACGCTCGACTCGGACTGGGCTGCCTGGAAGTACCTGCAAAGCCTCGCCTACAGCGCCGCCGCACTCGCCGAGCTGCTCGATGCGGACACGGCGTGAGGGCCCGCATCCGGATCATCGAGGCACTGATCACTACCGTCCTCGCGGTCGCCGCCATCGGCGCGATCGGTATCGCCTTCTGGCACAGCCTCCCCTGAGCCTCCGTCGCGCCTTGGTACAGGAAGGCCGAGACGCGGCGGGCCGCAAGATCCCGCTCCCCGGGCATTGCGCAAGGCATTCGGCACCCGGGGAGCGGGCCCCTGGCACCATCCACTCAACCCCCACGGAGGATCCGATGACCACTGCCACCATTCCGTTCGCCGCGCGGGCCGCGGCCCCGCCCTGCCTCGTTGCGACCTCGATCAAGGGCGTGAGGTGGAACGAGGAGCTCCAGATCAACCAGCAGGAGGACGGCAGCCCTTGGCACACCGGGGACATGGCCGCCTCGACGACGGACACCAACCTCGACGGGCAGGGCGACGACGTCCAGGACCCGTACTTCGCGTCCGCGTCATGACCGCCGCCGCCCGCCCGGTGCTCGTGGTCGCCGAGCAGCTGGACGCGTCCGCCGACATGGTCGTCGACCAGCTCAACCAGCGCGACGTCCCGGTCATCCGCTTCGACGCCGCCGCCTTCCCGCAGCAGCTCACCCTCACCGCCGCGCATGCAGACCGTGAGGCGGGCTGGAGCGGGATCCTCGACGACGGGCGCCGGACGGCGCGGCTTGAGGACGTTAGGGCCATCTACTGGCGGCGGCCCGGGCGCCCCCTCATCGCGGACTCCGTTCCCGAGCCCTACCGCACGTGGGCCCAAAACCAGGCCGATGCCGCCCTGCTGAACGTCCTGGCGGCCCTGCCGGGCGTCCCGTGGATCAACAACCCGCACGCCGACCGCCTCGCCGCCCACAAGCCCCAGCAGCTCGTCGCCGCGACCCGTTGCGGGCTCACCGTGCCGCGCAGTCTGGTCACCAACGCCCCCGCCGCTGCACGCGACTTCGCCAAGCAGATCGACGCTCCGCTGATCTGCAAGCCGGTCCTGGGCGGCCGCCTGCCCATCGAGGAGGGCCGCGCCCTGATGGTGGCGACCCACCACGTCGACCCGCTCGACTTCGACGACAGCATCCGCCTGTCGGCCCACTACCTCCAGGAGGCCATCGCGAAGGCCTTCGAGGTACGCCTCGTCGCCGTCGGCGACCGCGTCTTCGGCGGGACGCTGCACACCACGTCCGCCAAGGCCGCCACGGACTGGCGCACCGACTACGAGCACATCGAGTACGGCACGATCACCGTCCCCGACGACATCGCGACCGCGGTACGCCGCTTCCTGGCGTACTACGGCATCGTCTTCGGCAGTTTCGATTTCGCCGTCACGCCGGCGGGACAGTGGGTGTTCTTCGAGAACAATCCCGCCGGAACCTGGGCCTGGGTGGAGAACCGCACCGCCCTGCCGATCGCCGCCGCGCACGCCGACTACCTGCAAGGAGTCATCGAATGAATTCCTGGCCGGACACCGGTACCTCGGCCGCCCTGCGGCAGAAGTACGCCACGGATCTTGCCCTGGAGCGCGACGGCGAGTGGCTCCAGGCGTTCGCCGACGTCCCGCGGCACGTGTTCGTGCCGCGCTTCTTCACGCAGGGCACCGACGCGGCATGGCAGCCCGTGTCCTGGGGCGACGTCGGGTATCTGGAGGCCGTCTACGCCGACGTCGCGCTGACGACCCAGCTCGACGAACAGGGCATCCCCACCAGCTCGTCGAGCCAGCCGTCGGTGATGCTCGCCATGCTGGAGGCCCTCGACGTCCACGACGGCCACCGTGTCTTCGAGCTCGGCACCGGAACCGGCTACAACACCGCGCTCCTGTCACACCGCCTCGGCGAGGCACGCGTCACGAGCGTCGACGTCGACCCCGGGCTGGTGGCCGCAGCGATCGGCCGCCTGAAGCAGGCAGGCCACAGCCCCACCCTCGCGGCCGGCGACGGTGCACTGGGCTACCCGCGCCGGGCCCCCTACGACCGCATCATCGCCACCGCAGGCCTGCACGCCATCCCGCCCGCACTGCTGGAGCAGGCCGCCGAGGGCGCGGTCATTGTCGCCCCGCTCGGCTACGGCATCATCCGCGCGCAGGTGACCGCCCCGGGGCACGCCACCGGCCGCTTCCTGCCCACCCCCGCCCACTTCATGGCCCTCCGCGCGGCCTCCACGGCGCCCGATCTCGACGCGGTCCGGGGCGAGAATCCCGGCAGGACTTCCGTGGCGCCCCGCGACGTCCTGGAGCGTCTGAAGTTCCCTCTGTCGCTCGCCCTGCCCGGCTACACCTCGTGTACGTGGAAGGACGACCACGGACAGGTCACGGCCGTCGGCCTGTGGACCGAGGACGGCTCCGTCGCCACCGTCGACACCACCGGCACGGTGCGCCAGAGCGGTCCCCGACGCTTGTGGGACCGCGTCGAGGAACTCGCCGCGACCTTCACCGACAACATCGCCCGTGATGACTTCCTGCTGACCATCACCCCGACCCGGCAGACCGTCACGTACCGAGAGACAGGCGGCCCGGGCTGGCACCTACCCACGCTCAGCCGCTGAGCCATCCCTGAACCCCGCCGGTCCGCGCCCCCCGTAGCGGACCGGCGGACGGAGACCGGGCCCCTGCACCCGTCGGAGGTGCAGGGGCCCGGGCATACCCAGAGGGCCGCGAGCCGTGGCGGGTGGTGGGCGTACGGTCGAGACGTGTGCGTTGACGACCTTCCGGAGGAACCCGAGCAGGCACCGCCGTGGCGGCCCGAGGACGGACCTGCCCCGACGGCCCACGCCTGGCCATACGACGGTAGGACCGCCCTGTTCGTGCACGTCGGCGGGAATGGCGGTACGCGTCCGTCACACAGCGGGACACATGGCGCGACGGACGCATCGCCTATCACGTGGCGATCGACGGGGACGGCTCGCTGAGCGTCGTGCACCGGGCGTGCTGGTGGGGCCAGCCCGGCATGCAGGTCGCCCACGGACCAGAGGAGAGGGCTGGGGAGGCGCCGTTTCCTAGGCCCCCTCGACGACGTGGGCCGCGCCGCCGGCGCCTTCGCCGCGCTGATGAGGCCCACGCGCGCCTCGACCAGCTCCGGACCGGAAAGACTGCCCCAGAACTGGTGAGCGGTCACGGCCGTGGCGCGGCGCATGGCCCCTGCCATCAGTCGCGCGACCTAGGCAGTCTCCTGCCCCGTGTAGCCCTGGGTCGGGGGCCGCTCGATGTCGTGGGGACCATGGCCGGTCCGGAGCCACTCCGCGCGCCGGTTGCCACACAGCTTGCATCCCGGACGGTTCTTGCCGGTCATGGAGCCCAGCCGCGGGGAAACGATGGCGCCGCACCCGGTACAGCGCCTCTTCCACGGGAACGCAGACCCCGGATACGGCTCCAGAGGCTCTAGGCCCGCCGCCCGCATCACTGCGGCGGCCTCCACAGGGTCATGACGCATCGTCTCGTTGGCCTTGCGCCGGCCGCAGGGCCCGCAGCCGCCCTGACCCCTGCGGATGGAGCCCAGCGTGGGGGGTGCCGGGAGCGCCGCAAGCCAGGCAGCGAACGGCCCACGGGGTGTCCACGCCCGGGGGAGCGCGCGGATCTGATCGAGGGGACTGGCTGTGGAGGGCGGCGGGCACCTGACAGCGAACCTCATACGTCACATGCGTATCAGCTGCGGCGTTTCGGCCAATCCCTCTCGTGATGCCACCCGCACAAACACAAGGGCTCAGGTGTTCGGAACGGGCGCATCCCGCACGCCCTCGGCGAACCCGCTTCGTCCAAAACACGCGTGTTCGATCCACCCCGCCCCGTCGTTGACCAAGACACCATCACAAAGCACCAACCCATCTGCATTTAGGCGCAGTTGGGCACCTTGCGGCACCAGCTGTGCTGCACCACTTGAGGAGAAATATCGCCATGAATTGCACCCCTGCCCCCATGCATCAGCCTGCCGAAAACGGACAGCGCCCTGCCGCCGAGCTGCCCAGCACCGGTCAGCTGCGCGCCGCATCAATTCCGGATACGGGGTGGGCGGCATGAGTGAGCCCACCCATGTCTCAGCCGACAGCGTTCCAGGACCGCGCACCACCGCGGGGCCGTCCGCCCCCTCTGCCGCTGCAGCGCCAGGCGACGCCGTTCCACCCGGGCAGCAGATGCGCTTCGTCGACGTGACCGGCAGCCGCGAAGCGGCCGGACGCTCGATCCGGATGCGCGACATGGCCCGCCGCCTGCCCCAGTTGGTGCGCCGCTCGCTGGCCCTGGCCTGGCGCGTCGACCGACGGGCGACCGTCGGCCTTCTCCTGTGCCAGCTGATCACCGGCGTGATGCAGGCCCTGGGCCTGGTCGCTATCGCCGGTACCCTCACCGCCTTGCTGCGTGACGGTGACGTCTACCACCGGCTCCTTCAGGCGTGGCCCTCCGTCGCTCTGCTCGCCGGGGCCGCCGGTGTGCGCGCGCTCCTCGGCATCACCGTGAACTGGCTGTCTTCCCGCCTGAGTCCGCTGATGACCCGCGAGGCCGAGCAGATGCTGCTCACAGGCTGCGCCGAGGTCGAGCTGTGCGCCTACGACGACCCGGAATTCAACCGCGACCGCGAAGCCGCCGACCGCGGCGCCCAGGTCACCGGCGACCTGATCAATGAGGGCCAGGACCTGATCGCCTCGGCCGCCGCCTTCCTCGCCGGGGCTATCGTCCTGGCCGGGGTGCACTGGGTCCTCCTCCCCCTCCTCGTCGCCGCCAGCCTGCCGCAAGCCGTGGCCCAGGTCAGTGCCGCACGCGTCCGCTACCTGGCCAACCTGCGCAGCAACGGGGACGCCCGGATGCTGTCGGTACTGCGCTGGCACATCTACACCAAGGACGCCGCCGACCAGATCCGCGCCGGCACCATGGCCCCCTTCCTCTCCGGCCGCTACCGCAGCACCGTCGCCCGGATCAACCGCGAGGACCGGTCCGCAGCCGACCAAGGCGCCCGCATGTCTCTGATCGGCGCACTGTGCGGAGGGCTGGGGTCAGCAGTGGTGTGGGCAGCGGTCGTATGGCTGCTCGCCACCGGCCGGATCACCGTCGGACACGCCGGAACGGCTGTCTTCGCCCTGCAGACTGCCGGCATGTCGGTCCGCGGCCTGGTGTCCGTCGGCGCGCGCGCCGTACGGACCGGGCTCTACATGGACGACTGGACCCGCTTCCTGGACAGAGCCGGCGGCTTCCGCATGCGCCGCGGCCCGCACCGGCCCCCGGCGCCGGAGACGATCGAGGTCAAGTCGCTCACCCATCGCTACGCGGGCAAGGACCGCGACGCCCTGTCCGATGTCTCTCTTACTCTGCGCCGGGGCGAAGTCACTGCACTGGTGGGCTTCAACGGCTCGGGCAAGTCGACGCTGTCGAAGCTGATCAGCGGCCTCTACCTGCCATCCGGCGGCGGACAGGTGCTCTGGGACGGAGTTCCCACCGACACCATCGACCCGCAGGCGCTGTGGCAGCAAGTCGCCCTCGTGCCGCAGGACTACGCCCACTGGCCGCTGACCGTGCGCGAGAACGTGAATCAGGGGCAGCCCACCGAGCGGGGCGACGAGGCGGTCCGCGAGGCGTGCCAGGCCGCCGACGCCGACGAGGTCGTCGACAAGCTCCGCGGGGGTCTGGACACTCTCCTGGCCCGCGAGTGGCTCAACGGCGAAGAGCTGAGCGGCGGTCAGTGGCAGCGCATCGCCCTGGCCAGAGCATTCTTCCGGCAGGCCGGACTGCTGGTCCTCGACGAGCCGACAGCCAACCTCGACCCCCGCGCCGAGTACCGCATCTTCCAGCGGCTGCGAACCCTGGCCCGCAACCGAGCCGTCCTGCTGGTGACTCACCGCATGACCAGTGTCGCCATCGCCGATCGCATCGTGGTCCTCGACGACGGCAAGATCGTCCAAGAGGGGACGTACGCCCAGCTTTGCGACCAGGAGGGCCCCTTCGCGAAGTTGCTGTCCTACCAGATCGCCTCCGAGGCCGACGGCGACATGCAAGAGGCTTCCGCGTGAGGGGGCACGGCGCCACCCCCACGCGCCCCGCCGCAGAAGCCCTCCCTACCGCCGCACCCACCCTCGCAACATCTCAAGGTGACGACATGCCGCTCACACGCTCCGACATCCGCAGGACTGCCGAAAAGTACCTGGCCCGCCACCCAGCCGAGCGCGACGCCCTCGCCGGGCTGATCACGCTCCTGAACGGGGCCGGCGACCCGACCGACCGTGCGACGCTGCCCGGACACGTGACGTGCAGCGCGGTGGTCATCGACCGGGAACAGCGCGTCCTGCACATCGGTCACCGGAACACGGGTTTGCTTCTGACCCCTGGAGGCCACATCGAGGGAGACCGGACGCTCCTGGCTGCGGCGCTGCGCGAGGTCTGTGAGGAGACCGGGCTGCAGGCGAGGGATCTTTGCTTGATCCCGCAGTTCCTCGGCTCTCCCATCGACGTCGACACCCACGACATCGACGCCAACCCCTCCAAAGGCGAACGCCCGCATCAGCACTTCGACTTCCGCTATGCCTTCTACCTCAGCTCCGACGAGCATCCTGAGCTCGCGCTGCAGGACGAGGAGGTCGACGGTGCCCAATGGCTCGAGTTGGCCAAGGTGCGCTCGTCGACCCTGCGCAACAAGCTCCTGGCCGCGCGCGCCCAGGGCATGGACGGGAAGCCGGAACCCGTGAACGCCTGCGCGCTGATCCACGACGGGGCCGGTCGCTACTTGCTCCATCTGCGCGACCACAAACCCGGCCTCATCTGCCAGTCGGGGGCGTTCGCTCTTCTCGGAGGCGGCCGCACGCACGACGACCAGAGCCTTGAGGACACGCTGCTGCGGGAGTTGTCCGAGGAGGTGCCCGAGCTCCGCCTTGAGGACGTGAGGCCCTACGCCGTGGAGGCCGACACCAGCATCGACGGCCTCAGCGTCCCCGTCCAGGTCTTCGCCGCCCGGTGGCGCGGCAACGCCGAGCGTCTCGCGCTGCACGAGGGTGTGCTGCTGCGCTGGTTCGCCCCCGATGAACTGGACCGGCTGCGTCTGAGCCCCGCCACCCGGGACCTGATTCACCGGCACGCGGCCGAGAACCCCCCAGACACCAACCAGGCCGCGGCTCCCGCCGTGTGGGACGGGGGCAGCCAGACGGTGCTGAATGGCATCGGAGTCCACCTCCACCTCGAAGACGCCGAAGGCCGGGTACTTCTCGGCCTGCGCCACCCCGAATCAAAGTACGCGGGCGACACATGGCACTACCTCGCCGGCCGATGCGAGCAGGAGTCCGCCCTCGCCTGCCTGGTCCGCGAGGCGAGAGAGGAGGCCGGCCTGGTCATCGACCCCGCGGACGTGGAGCTCGCGCACGTCGTCCACGTCGTCGACACCCCGGGCTCGCTGCCGTTGATGCAACTGTTCTTCAAGGCCAGCCGGTGGGAGGGGGAACCGAAAGTCCTTGAGCCCGACAAGTGCCTGACGTGGAAATGGTGGCCGCGACACGAGCTGCCGGACCGGATCGTCTCCTACACCCGAACGGCCATCGCCGCGATCGCCGAAGGCCGCCCCTACTCCCAACTCAGTTGGTGAGCAGGGTGAGCACACCCATCGTGGAGAGGGCCCGGCCCGAGCCCAGGCGCGCGGCGCGGAAGGGCCTGGAGGAGCCGGGGGTGCACTGTGATGCCCCGTGCTGAGACTCCATCCGCCTCCGGCACCTCGCTGTGGCGGCACGGGGACTTCCGCCGGTACCTGACCGGCCAGGCCGCGAGCGTGACCGGCAGCTCGATCACGCAGATGGCGCTGCCGGTCCTGGCCGTGCTCCATCTGGACGCCACCACCGCCCAGGTCGCCTGGCTGGCGTTCTTCGGACAGCTCCCGCCCGCGCTGCTTGCCCTGCACGCCGGCGCCCTCGCCGACCGGCACTCCAAGCGCCGGCAGATGATCACCGGTGACCTGGTCAGCGCCACGGTGCTCGCCACCGTGCCGCTCTCGGCCGCGCTGGGCACCCTGACCCTGTCCCAGCTCATGATCGTGGCCGTGGTTCAGGGAGCGGCGAGCGTGCTCCATGACGCGGCGGCCATCAGCCTGCTGCCCAGCCTCGTCGAACGGTCCTTGATCCAGCGGAGCAACAGTCGCGTGGGCGCACTGTTCGCCGTCGCTGCGACCGCCGGAAGCCACTTCGGCGCCGCGCTGACCGCGCTCCTCGGCCCCGCTCGGGCCCTGCTCGGCGACGTCGTCTCCTACCTGATCAGCGTCGTATGCACCGCCCGCATCCAGACCGCCGAACCCGCCCGCGCACGCGCGGAGACCCGCCGGCTAAGCCGCGAGATCGCAGAGGGCCTGCGGTACGTACGCGGCGACGAGCGGCTATGGACCCTGACCCTGGTCAACGCCACGACCTCGCTCGCCCTCGGGCTCCTCAACACCCTGTGGGCCCTGTATCTGCTGCGGACGTTGCAGATCAGCGCGACAGCGTTCGGCGTCGTCCTGGGAGCCGGCGCCCTCGGCGCGGCCACGGGAGCCCTGACCGCGCCTGGCCTCACCCGCCGCTACGGGCCGGGACCGATGATGCTCACCGCCCTCGCTATGACCCCGGCAACTCAACTGCCCCTGCTGCTCGCCTCTCCCGGCCTCGCCTGGCAGACCGTGATCGGAGGTGCGCTGTTCGTGCAGCTGGCGTGCGCCGGAGCGGCCGGCACCACGCAGCGTTCGATCCGGCAGATCGTCACGGAAGCTTGCATGCAGGCCCGCATGCAAGCAGTCAGCACCTGTCTGACCTCGGCTGCCCGCCCACTAGCGGCACTCCTCGCCGGAGGTCTGGGCGTGTGGGTGGGTGTCCGTCCCGCGCTGATCACCGGCGCGGCTCTCCTCACCGTGCCGTTCGCCGTCCTGACGTGCTCGCCCCTTCGAGGTCTGCGTCACATGCCCGGCCACCCGTCCTCGCCTTCTGACGCCGGGGACTCCGCCATGTCCGAACAGTGCACCCCACCAGTGCTACCGGGGCCGTCGCGCCCCGGAGCAGCCTGTACGGGCGAAGGAGAGGCCCTGTGACCCCGGGCACAACCCCCAGACGACGGTCACCGCCAATCCTCAGGCGGTCCAGGCCACGTCAGGCTGTGGACGCGACCCTCGGGACGGCTGCGGCTCCCCAGGACGAATCGGACATCGCAGCCATGCGGGCGGCGATGGTCACGCGAGTCCGCGACGCGGGCGATGTACGACCAGGCCCTGTGAGTGAAGCGCTGCTGGCGCTGCCCCGCGAAGTGCTGATGCCGCAGGCGTACGTGCGGCGCACTGCGGACGACGAGGAACCGCGGCGTTGGGACGTCTTGGACTGGGCCATACCAGCCGACCGCGGTGAACTCGCCCAGGTGCCCCGGCCCCCGTCCTATCTCCGAGGCCAGGCCGCACGCGTGTAACTCGTCGTCACCCACCCCGACCTCCGGCGTCGCGGGTACGCCCGAGCCGTCGTCGCCGCGCTCCTGTACCAGCTCACCGCCGAGGACACCACGCTCTTCGAGCTGCACACCAGCCCACAGGCCTCTCTGCTGGCTCCCGGGGATCCTTCCATGGGCGTCCGGTGCGCGCCATCGCTCAACTCCACCGCTCCGCGCGGGGGCCGCGCCCTCGCTGTGGGCGCGGCCTGAGAGTCGCCACTGACAACCGGGCTGGGCCAGGCCCTCACGAGCCAACTGCCCGCCGATGCGGCCAGTCAGCCAGCGCGTCACCAGACGGTCGTCCAGACACGCGCAACTTGAGCGCTGGACAGAGCCATAGGTACAGGGCCGAACGGCCCGATGGCGTGAGGGTGCGTATTGAGGAAACCCAGGTCGACAGCGGGGGCGCTCCATCACAAGTCGCGGCGTCAGGCGGTCCGTTGCCACATCTGGAGGGGCGGCTGCGCGGCCTGAGATGGATGGCCATGACCTCGTAGGATCGAACGGTGACTCAGACCCGGATGCAACGATCGACGCGACGGCCTTCCCACTGTTCGTGGAACTGGGACCGAGCATGATGCTGCTACAACCCGTGCCGCGTGACGCCGTATCGGGACTGGACGAGGCCTATACCGAGGCCTCGCTCGACGGGACAACAGGCATCCAGAGCACGGGAACGACGATCGACGCACACTGGCGGGTCGCACCGGACCACGCCCAGGTGCTCCTCGTCCTCAAAGGGCGGCAACCGAGCACGTTCGACCTCTCGGTGCGTTTCGGCGCGCAGGAGCCGGAAGAGAAGGAGTTCTTCCTCGGGCTGGCCCACCATGAGGAGACGAAGGGCCCGGTGAGCCTGTCGATCTACCCGGACAAGGAAGGCGTCGTCCGCGCAGCTGCCGCGCTGCAGGCCGGGGACGCAGACCTCTTCTCCAGCCTGGGGGCCGGTGTCGAGAGCGCGATGCCGTGCCGAACGCTCAAGCGGTTGGCTCGCCAGCCGAGGTGACCTCGCTCTGATCCGTATCTGCTCACCGGCGGCTTGTGACCTCGATCGTCTACGCAGCCGTTGACCTCCGTGATAGACCCTGGGTCGTTACGAGGTGGAGCACGATGGTTAGTGAGGTCAAGTGCCAGAGCGACGACCGCGGTTGAGGGTCCGGCAAGTCACTCCGCGCCCCCCTATGGCCGCCACCAACCGGATACGCGGGGGTCACGTCCGCTGGAGTGGTGTATTGACGGCCACTCGGTGATCTCGTTTTGAGGCTATGCGGTGAGTTCGGTGGGCAGGGCGGTGTCGTCGGTTTCTGACTCGATCGGGTGGAGGCGGGTTTTGGCGAGGAGGTCGAGTCCCATGTAGCGGCGGGCTTCGGTCCACTCGTCGTTCTGCTCGGCCAGGACCGCCCCGACGAGCCGGATCACGGCGGTGCGGTCGGGGAAGATCCCGACCACGTCGGTGCGACGGCGGATCTCTTTGTTCAACCTCTCCTGAGGATTGTTCGACCAGATCTGCCGCCAGATCTCCCGCGGGAACGCGGTGAACGCCAGCAGATCGTGCTGGGCGGTGTCCAAGTGGGCTGCTGCCTTGGGGAACTTGGCCTCCAGCGCGTCCAGAACGTGCCGCATCTGGGCCTGGACCGCCTCGCTGTCGGGCTGTTCGAAGACGGTCCGCAGCAAGGTGGCCACCCAGGGCTGGGCCGATTTCGGAACCTGGCTGAGTAGGTTGCGGGCGTAGTGGGTGCGGCACCTTTGCCACGAAGCTCCGGGCAGCACTGCACCGATCGCGTCGACGAGGCCTGCGTGGGCGTCGGAGATGACGAGCTGGACGCCGGACAGGCCGCGGGCGATCAGTGAGCGCAGGAAGGCGAGCCAGCCGGCGCCGTCCTCGCTGGAGGCGACGTCGATGCCGAGGATCTCGCGGTGTCCGTCGGCGTTCACGCCGACCGCGATCAGTGCGTGGACGCCTGTGATGCGGCCGCCCTCGCGGACCTTCTGGGTCAGTGCGTCGACCCAGACGAACGTGTAGGGGCCGGCGTCGAGCGGCCGGTTGCGGAAGGCTGTGACCTGTTCGTCCAGGTGTTTGGCCATCGCGCTGACCTGGGACTTCGACAGTTGGGTGACGCCGAGGGAGGCGGCGAGCTTCTCGACTCTGCGCGTGCTCACGCCGAGGAGGTAGGCGGTGGCGACCACCGAGATGAGGGCCTGTTCGGCCCGGCGGCGTCGCTCGAGGAGCCAGTGGGGGAAGTAACTGCCCTGGCGCAGCTTGGGAACGGCCAGTTCGACGGTGCCGGTCCTCGTGTCCCACTCGCGTGGGCGGTAGCCGTTGCGGTGGTTGACGCGGTCGTCGCTGACCTGCCCGTATTCGGCGTTGCAGAGGGCATCCGCCTCCGCGGACATGAGTGCGTCGGCGAACGTTTTGACCATCGCGCGCAGCAGATCCGGACTCGCCGTGGCGAGGTTGTCTTCCGCGAGGGCGTGCAGGGGCAGACTGTCAGGTGCGGTCATCGTGCTGATCTCCTTCGAGGCTTCGTCACTTCGAAGATCAGCCGGTGGCCGTTCATCTATGCGGGCACCATCCCGATGCCGGGGCAAACCCCCGGATCAGGTCGAACCCGTACACCACTTCCCTGGACGCAACCTTTGCTGCGCGTCGTGCGACGGCATCTTGGTGCACCTGACCACCCGTGCCGCCGGAGATGTCCAGTTGCCACAGCTTGCCCCCACCAGGGCCATTCACTGGGCTCTTATGAACTAACCCGCGTCTGAGGCGAATCAAGGAGCGAGAAGCAGCATCTTCTATACGGTTTCAGTATCGAACTTGCTAGTGTGTCATACATGTCGCTTGGTACTGAAGAACTGTTGAGGCTTACGGTGTCGGCGCTGATGAGTCGGGTGGGTGAGCGGCAGGGGGATCTTGCGGTTGCGTTGGGGCAGGCTCAGGCGCAGGTGTCGCGTAAGCAGTCGGGTAAGCAGCACTGGACTCTGGATGATGTGGACCGGCTGGCGGCGCATTACGGGCTGGGGGTGCTGGATCTGCTGGCCGGCCCGACGCACGCAGTGACAGCCCTCGCCGCGGACCGCGACGGTGGTGCCGCGCAGGCCTCGCTCCTGCTTGCTGCGTCCCCCGCAGCGCTCACGCGAAGTCCTGCGCCGGTGCCGCGCAATGAGGCTTTGGGCGGGCCGTGCGTGCTGTGCGGGGAGCCTGCCACGGAGGCGGTGGAGGGCATGTGGCAGCACCTGACGAGCGAGGAGTGCACCGAGGCCCTGGACGCGGCTGCGCCGCTCGCGCCGTTGGCCGATTACACCGAAGGCGAAGACCAGGAGGAGGAGTTCGCGCCTACCGGCCCGGGGGAGCCTGCGGCGCCGTACCCCGGCGATCCGCAGCCTGAGCCTGAGCCTGAGCCTGAGGCCGAGGCTGCGGATGTCGGCTCGGACGTCGTCGCGGTCTCGGCTGCACCTGCGGCGTGTGAGTCCGTTCGGCAGGTGCCCGCGCCGGAGCCTGACTCGGCCGTGGCGCCCGTGGAGCCTGCCGTGCCGGCGCCCGTACCCGTGCCGGAGGGGGAGCCCGCTCCGGCCGTCGTCGGGGAACTGGCTCCGGTTGCTGCGGAGGCTTCGCGGCCGACGGTGAGTCGGGCACCCGGCTACGCCTCGGGGACGCTGGTCGACCAGATCCACGCCCGTGTGCGGGATGTCCTGAGTGAGCATCAGGGAGACGTCGAGACGGCGCAGGCGGCTCTCATCAAGCGTGCGATCCCGGACGTGATGGCGTTGTTCGAGCGCTCCCGGGTCGGCGGACGCTACGCGCACTCCAAGTTCCCGCCGACCGATGACGTTCTGCGGAAGAAGTCGCAGAAGGGTGCGGATGAAATCTGGGAGGGCCGCCCGAAGTGGCGCAATAAGACGGCTTTCGATCTGGCCAGGAAGGGCCAGGACATCGAGGTGACTGCCCTGGACATGAATGCGGCCTACCTGTCCGCGTTCAAGTGCTGGCTCCCGGTCGGAAAGCTGGTGGAAGACACGACGGGCGTGCACGAGCCGAGAAAGTCCGGTGTCTACCAGATCACCCCGGCCGAGTGGACACACGCCAACCTGCCCAACCCGCTGGGGAACCGGCAGGAGCCCGGGCCGCTGTGGGTTCCTGACTCCCTGTTGCGGCTGCTGCTCGACTGCGCGCGGTGGGGTCTGTGTGAGGCGCCCGTCATCCACCGGGCCCTGTTGTCCGGCGGTACGGAAAGTCTGCTCGAAAAGCTGCGCCGTGCTCTGGCGGAATCACGGAAAACGGCTGTTGCGGAAGGCGACGAAGTCGCCGTGGAGTACGTGAAATCCATGTATTCTAAGTTCGTGTCCACGATCGGTGAATCCAGCACCAATACGGATATTCGCCGTCCGGACTGGATGCACATCATCCGCGCCAAGGCATTCACGAACCTGTGGCGCAAAGCCTATAAGGCGAACACGGCGGGGTTGACGGTGGTGGAAATTTCCGGAACGGACGAACTTCACGTTGCGGGGGACTGGCGTCCGGTGTTCCCTCAGGGGCGCGACCTGAACCAGGTCAAGGAAAAGAAGCTCTACACGCTCGGGGGTAAGCGATAGTGGCCGGGTCGCCAGAATTGTGGGCACGCTGGGGCGACTGGAAGAAATTCGATACGCGCGGGATGAAGGGCGGCGAGGCCCTGATCCTGGAACTCAACCGCATCGTCTACGAGTCCGGCTTTTCCTCACCCATCACCTCGACTCGCGGCCAGAACGCCCGGCTGCGCTACCTCGACAGCAAGGCCGGCCGCGCCGAGCTGAGCGCCCAGGGCGTCACCGACCGCGCCATGCGCTCATGGTTTAAGGGCAAGTCCCGCCCCTCCAAAGCGAACTTGGAACGCCTCGACAGCGCGTACTGGGTCCGCCGCCGCGAGAACCTGATCCGCTCCGGCTCACTCAAGCGCCACCTCGACAACGACGGCCAAGGCCGCCGCATGGAGATCTACCCCGTCGACCAGAGCGCCGTCACCCCCAGCCGCGCCCGGACGAACATCACCGAACGCTCGATCACGGTCCGATACGTGTGGGCCGACATGGTCGATGCCTGGGCCGCCCAGGACGCCGGCCTGATGGACGAAATCTGGGACGACGTCATCACCGACCTCGACAGCGACTACGCCGCCTACGCCTACGTGTCCTCCGTCGGCATCGGCGCCTGACGCCAGATGTAAGGTCTCAGATTTCGCTGCACCGTCTCACGCTCCGCTTCATATCGGCTGCACTAGGGCCACTGAGCGAGGCACCCCACGACGTGAGCAGGGTCCGGCACACAAGTCGTTCCGCGTGAGCTTCTCCAACTGCGCATATAACAGTGGGTGATTGATCGAGATGCCAGGGGTGGCGAGGCCTGTTTCGCTGATGTGGCCCGCTCTTCCTCATCACCCAAGGAGTGATCATGAGCGTTGCAGGCGAGTCCGGTCGTGCCCAGCAGATGCGTGCCCGGGCTAAGGACCTCGAACAGGCCGCGGAACGCGCCACTGACCCGCAGGAGCGCCAGCGCCTGAAGGACCAGGCCCGCCACCTCAAGGCGCAGAGCGAGCACACAGGCGGTACGCGCACGCCGGACACCGACCCGACGGTGTCGTCCCACCGGTAGCCGAGCACAGACCACCGGCCGGGGGCCGACCCCCGTGGCTCTCCGGGCACGCGAGAGGCCCCCGGCCGGTCACCACTGTCTCCGCTCAAGAACAACCCCTCCGCCGCCAACAACACCTGCAAGACCACCGCACCCCACCGGCAGTACCGCCGAACGTTCCGCGAACTCGACCGGCTCGCCCGGCAGCTGACAGGGATGACCGGCACCTGGTCCAGGCCCTTGGCGATGCCGATTGACGGTGTCGACACCCAGGTCTGAGGCCGTGAGGCGCCTCCGGGCGACGCGCCCCCAGGGTCCGGCTCTGACCTGCGACAACGAGACTGCGCCCTCGGCGACGTCGGGGTTGCGGAACCGCGACTGCGGGGGCGCCAAAGCCGTCGCGGGTGACCGTTGAGACGGGGCACGTGTTCTCCTGACACCCGACTCTACCAGCGGTAGAGTCGGGTGTATGAGCGAGACGAAAGCGACGACCAGCATCAAGACCACACAAGCCGTCCGCGACCGGCTCAAGGTCCTGGCAGACGAGCGTCACATGACCCTGACCGCGCTGCTGGCGGAGCTCGCCGAGCGGGAGCCGACCGAGGCCGAGCGCGAGCAGCGGGCCCAGGACGCGGCCCGCGAGCTGGGCATCGAGTACACCCCGAAGATGAAGGCGACCGGGGCCTCGGCCTGGGAGAAGATCCGCACCCACCGGGCGGCCGGCCACAGCAGCGGCCGCGCCGCGTGAGCGACCACAGCGAGACCGCCGTCCTGGACCACACAGCGCTCGTCGCCCTGTACGACGCGGACGAGTTCTTCACCGGCCTCTACATCGAGGCCAGCCACCAGCGCGGACACATCGTGGTGCCGGCCGCGTGCGTGTGGGCCGCAGAGGTAGCCCGCCCGGGAGCCGGTGTCCACGCCTCCCAGCTCCGCCATGTCGAGCATCTGCCACTGACCACCGAGCACGCACTGCAGGCCGCAACCTGGCCGCGCACTCACCTCGCCGCCACGCACCCGGCGGCGATTGCCTGGGAAGCCGGACTCGCCGGGACCCCCGTCACCGTGCTGTCCCTCCAGCCAGAGCTCTACGCGGACACCGGCATCACGCCCCTCGACCCCAGCGAATAGCGCAGGAGCCCCACTCCATGACTTTGTCCAGAACTCGTGGACAAAGCCATGGCGCTCAAGGCCCGGCACACGATCGTGTGCCGGGCCCTTTTGCGTTTTGCGCATGTAGGTGGTTTTCCGCACGGTCCGGATCGGGTGCCGCGCAACGCCGCAGGCATCGCGGCGGTGTTGGCCGGCGCCGGACTTCCGACGGGGGTGAGTGGCGGATGGGTCAGGGTGGTTCTATTCACGGATCCCGGCTCTGGCTCACTTTCCGTGGAGCGTGCACGCTGAGTGACAGTTACCGATCCAACCGTCGCTCGGAGCGGTGCCTGAATGGCCAGGCTCGGCTCTCCGCTGTGCACGAGGTTCAACCACAGCAGTCAGCTTGTGGCTGTCTCCCATGCGTCCCCTACGCAGCCTTCCTCGTAATCCCACCGCCCATCGGTCGATCCCTGGGTCAGCAACTCCCGGATCGCCATAAAGTCGGCGTTCGCGGGCACATTGAGTGCCACCATCCCGAACTGGTCCACGCCCTCGCCGGAAACACCCAGCGGTGCGAACAGGTCGAGCACGGCTTGCCGTTCCAGTCGCGACGGCCCGTCTGAGAACGGAATCACGCGCACGGTGCAGTTACCCGACCACTGCACCCGCTCCTGGAAGTAGCGGCGTCCGTCTCCTTCCACGCGAGTCCGGACAATGTCGCCGCACGCCAGATCACGAACGAAGAACGGCACGTTGTCGATGCGGACCAACTCGTCGCCGACATCAACCGCCCAGAGGCTCTCGCCACCTACCGGCGGCCAGCCCTCTTCGTCCTGGTCAAGGGCGAACCGCACCTTCACCAGCGCACCCGCAGCATCGTTCATCACGCCAGCATGGCGGATGGAGAACCCTCGGTCCCATCCAGGCAGAACTGCATCTACAGCGAGAAGCAGGCTCGACGGCACACACGCAGTCGTTACTTGGCGTGCATCTCCACAGAATGTGAGCCAGAACCCGGATCCCGGCAGCAGATGTACGGCACTTCGGGAGGCGGCCGGCCGCTGCCGAAGCCGATCACGAGAACGGGAGGCATCTCGTCCCTGGCAGGCCCGGCTTGTAGGGCCCAGCCCCGTTGGTGAGGGTAGGTCCCTGGGCCGGTGAGTATCGGTCGGCGAGTCTTGATCACTTCTGAGCCTGCTGGCTAGGTTGGCCGGCATGACTGACCCCAGAGCCCTCGCTTGGCCACCTGCTCCGATCAAGACCGAGCGGCTCGTACTCCGCGGGTCCGAAGCCCGGGATCGTCCGGCGGTCATCGAGCTCAACGCCTCGCCAGAGGTGGGCACCTACCTCGGTGGCCCTCAACCGCGTGCCGAGCTCGAACGCACGGTGCCCGAGGTACCCGGGCAGCGCCCCGGCTATTTTGTGATCGATCTTGACGGGGCGATGATCGGCACGATCATGCTCGGTCCGCACGCAGAGGGTCCGGGGCACGTCCGTCCGGACATCGGGAAGACCGAGCTCGGCTACCTGCTCCTGCCGCAGGCGTGGGGACACGGGTACGCCACCGAGGCGTGCGCAGCGGCACTCGACTGGTTCGCCGACGCGCTTCCCGGCGAGGCGGTGGTGCTGCGCACTCAGACCGCCAACGAGCGCTCGATGCGCCTGGCGGCAAAGCTGGGGTTCACCGAGGTGGAGCGGTACGAGGACTACGGCGCCGAGCAGTGGTTCGGCGTGTGGAGGTCGGTCACGCCGTCCGATTGAGCTCGTGCTCGACCACGCGGATCCGCAACTCGACAGCACCGCTGAGACGGAGCCCAGCGCTGTTGAACTCGTGAACATTCACCAGGCGGAGACGGCCGAACGCCTCCCGAAACGCTGTCCGTTCTCGTGGACGAAGCCAGTCAGAGCAGCCCGCAGGCGCGTTGGGCCTGGGAGGCGGTCATGACGCGCTTCGCGTCGGCATCCTGGAGTGCCTGCAGTTCGGACTTGTCCGGGTGACCGTCGTCGGCGATGCGGCGCTCCAGGTCCTTCTTGATGGCGTTGTAGTCGTTCTCGGCGCTGTCGGCGGCGGCCATCGCCGTGGTGCACACGTCGCGCGTAGCGATGGGAGCGGCATGGGCCATCGGGGAGAGCGCGAGCACCACCAGGGCGCCGGCCGCGATCGACGGCAGTCGCAGGGACATCATGGGGGAGGGCCTTTCGGTGGCGGAGCCGGTCGGGTCAGGACGACAGCGTGACCAGCCGGGTGTGGTCCTGTGCGTCGACGCACGCCTGGTAGGGGTTGGGGTCGCCCGGCCGCTCCTGGCACTGCCACGTGGTGCCCGCCCTGCGGACCTGGACGGGTTTGGCCGCCGTGCCGTGCCAGGCCTTGGTGTAGGCGGCCGCCGCCTGCAGCGCGGCGCCGCAGGACACGTTCCCGGTCGCCGACACCGCGAGCCCGGTGGCCCCATCCGTCCCGCAGTAGGCGGCCTTGGGGGCCGTGCCGGAATCGGCGAACGACTGGGCCGGAGCGGCGAGGCAGAAGACGGCGGCGCCCAAGAGGACCGCAATCCTTCCCATCCTGATCGAGTGCACGTCGATACCTCCTCATTCCGAGTTCTCTGGGTTGCCTGGGCTGTGCGCTGTCTGGAACCGAGTACCTGGTCGCGCTCCGCGCAACCGTCTCACTACGTACCGGCACCCTGGGTGACCGCGGTGACCGCGTCGCCCGTGGGGGCGGGGATCGGGTCGATGGCGGGCTGGTCGCCCGGGGTCGGATTCAAAATCGGGTTGACCGTGGGCTGGGCGTCGCCGGGGTCGGGTTCGATCATCTGCGCTACCTGCGCCAACCTGGAGCGCCTCGACAGTGCGTACTGGGTCCGCCGCCGGGAGAACTTGATCCGCGATCTGGGACGACATCATCACCGACCTCGACAGCGACTACGCCGCCTACGCCTACGTGTCCTCCGTCGGCATCAGCGCATGATGCCGACGTCCGAGCTGTCCGGGCATCAGCAACTGCCGGGGTTGCCTGCTCGCAAGTCTCAAGTTCGAACTCAGTAAGGTTTGGCAGCCAGGTTCGCTGGGGGCGGTCCCAACAGAGGGGGATTATGGGTTTCTTGTGCATTCTGGCGATATCTGCCGTTTTCCCGATCGTTCACAGGGGCGGGGTCAAAGTGCAGCTCACGGGGCACCCGCTTGGTGGCGCGGTGATTCGGGTGCTGGCGTTCCTGATGCTCGGGGGAACCGTGGCCTGGCTCATCCTGGGCAATGTCTCCTTCGCCGGATTGTGATCTTCAATTATGTGGTGAGGGATGAGTCACGTGGGCCAGATTGGTCCTGGCGAGGCGGCCGTCGATGAGCTCGCTCGGGAGTCGGACACTCTGCCCTTCTCCCGTTAGAGGGCCCGCTCAGGCGGAACATTGCGACCTCGCCGCGAGGCCAGGCGCTGTCGGCACGGGTCACTGCCCGCAGTGCGGGCACCGGCCGCTGGGCCGGCCTCGGGTCTCGACCACCAGGCCCCGCTCCCGCAGCCGCCGCAGGTGATAGGCGACGCTGGACGTGCTGGTCAGTCCCACGGCCGCGCCGAGCTCGCGCACGGACGGCGCCTCGCCGTGCTCGGCGATCCACTCGCGCGCGCACGCGACGATGCGGCGCTGCCGGTCGGTAAGGGCGTACGGGGCGGTAGTGCTCATGCATTTCAGTAGAGCATGTGTTCGATTTTCTGGGCGAGTCCCCGGCAGGGGACTCGCCCACCGCCGCCTCGCCGGTTGTCCCGTGCCATTGAAGATTGATCGTTGCCAGCGAAGGTTGACGATCAGTCAGTTCGCGCCATGGAACATTGATCGGCACGCTGCCTCGGCGGACCCTGATGCTCATCCAGCAGTGCGTCCGGACGGCCGCTGGTAGCGCGTCCAACCGCCCATAACCGCAGGTAGAGCTATGCTGCGGGCGAGTGGTCTGGTACCCGCGGTGACACGGAACAGCCCCCGCCGCGGCCGTACCCGGCGCGATCGTGCCTCACGTGAGAGAGGTCGGGATCGGTGTGAGACTGGGCCCGGAAGGGTGATCCCCATGTCGGACCCATCGCACGCGTCCGCCAGTGCCGACCCCGTCGTCGATGAGAATCGGCTGGAAGGCCTGATCATCGAGGCGCAGACGGCCCTGCCCGTCGAACTGCCCGCCCTGGCGAACCGGTGCGCCTCGGCCCTCGGTCTGGACACCGTGCTGATCTACCTCGTCGACCTGCAACAACGGCTGCTCATCCCACTCGACGAGACCTTGGAGTCGCTACCGGTGGCCGACTCGTTGGCCGGCTGGGCGTACCGCACCGTCTCCCCGCGGGTGGCCGACGCCGACGACGGCGTGATCGTCTGGATGCCTCTGGTCGACGGTGCGGAGCGGCTGGGCGTGCTGGCGGTTCGGACCGCCTCGCTCGACGGGGCGCGGATACGCCGCAGCCTGATACTGGCGCATCTGCTCGCCATGCTGATCACCTCCAAGCGCGCCTACAGCGACTGGCTCGTCGCCCGCACCCGCACCGAGACCATGCGGTTGCCCACCGAGATGCTGCGGGCCTTCCTGCCACCACGAACCATCGGCAGCAGCAGGTGCGTCTCCACCGCGGTCCTGGAACCGGCGTACGACGTCGCCGGCGACGCCTTCGACCACTCGGTGGTCAAGGACGTGCTGCACACCCTGATCCTCGACTCCATGGGGCACGATCTGACCTCCGGCCTGACCGCGTCGGTCGCCATGGCAGCGGCGCGGAACGCCCGCCGCGGCGGTTGCGACTTGGCCGACGTCGTCGGGTTCGTCGACCAAGCGCTCGCCCGGTGGCTGCCCGACCAGTTCTGCACCGGCGTGCTATGCCGGCTCGACGCGCAGACCGGGGTGCTGCGCTGGGTCAATTGCGGTCACCCACCGCCGCTGCTGATCCGTGCCGAGCGGGTGCTCGATGGGGCACTGGACAGCCCCCCGCAGCCGCCGATCGGCCTGGCCGGCCAACTCGCCCCGGCAGCCCGACAGGTCCACGAGACGACACTGGAACCGGGCGACTGCGTGCTGCTCTACACCGACGGCGTTATAGAAGCACGCGACACGGACGGCGCGGAGTTCGGCCTCCACCGGTTCACCGACTTCATCATCCGCTCCTCCGCCGCCGGCCAGCGCCCGGCCGAGGTGCTGCGGCTGCTCATCCACGCCATCCTCGACCACCAGCGCAACCAACTGCGGGACGACGCGACCATCCTGCTCTTCGAATGGCACCCGCAGCACCGATGACGGGCATTGCGCCGAGCCTCGCTGCTTGTACGCCGTCCTCAGCGCACCTTGAGCGCGTGCCAACGGAGTCTGAGCGGCTCTGGCGGCGCCTGCGCGCCGGCTCTCTCCAGTTGCCGCTGGGGCGTGCTCAGCGCTTTCTGGAAGAGCGGGTGGAACGGCCCGCTCTTCCAGGAGGAGCGCACCATGGCGCAACCGGTAAGCCGGCCAACAATCAGTGCCGAGCAGTTCAGTCGAGTGCGCGACGAGATTAGGAGCACGGCGGCCCCCGAGAAGGACGCTCAGTCCATCCGGGACTGCGCTCTGCGCATCGTGCAGATCCTGGGTCTGGCGCTATCCACGGATGACCTGGGCAGGCTCCTCACCGAGCTCATGGCCCCGAGGGTGGCCCCACCCCCAGGGAGCCCTCAGTTCCTCACCCGAGAGGACATCCTGGACATGCCCGATGAACAGCCAGGAGAGGATGAAGGTCCGGTCAGGTAGGCCGGGCCGTCACGTGCCTAGCCCCACCGCTCAATCTTCGATGGCAAGTGGTTCGCTGGCGCAGGACAGCCGGTCCGCGCCCTGACGTGTTGTCAGTGGCAGCTGGTTCCCTGGTGGGTCCGGCACGCCAAGGGGCATGCCGGTGCTGGAGGGGGAGGAGCAGCCCATGGTGCACGTGGAGGCATACGAGCGCGCGGACGGTACGAAGGTCAGGTCCCACTCCCGGTGGGCGGCGGGCGCGCGGGGACAGATGACGGTCCTGGCCCTCGTCGCCTTGGTGATCGTCGGATTCAGCGGGACCGGGGCGAGCGGCGAAGGCGGGAGAGGGCAAGGGAAACCGGCGCCCCGGCCGCAGTCGACGTCGGTGTACCCGGTCAAGTTCCGGGGTTGGAAGAATCCGGCGCCCCGGCCGACGCCGACTGTGTCGTACCCGATCCGCTGGGACCGGTCCCGGTGACCGCGCAGATCCCGGACTTGTCAACTAAGCTTCAACTCATGAGCGCACTGGAGCTGACTCTCTCGGAGCTGCTGAACAAGCCCAAGGCCACGCTGGCGAACCTGCGCGGCACACGGCGGATAGTGCTCCGACGCCGCGATGACGAGGACCTGGTGCTGACCACCGCCGCGCGGGCCGACCAGGACCACGAGGTGATGGACGCCACCAGCCGGATGTTCGTGGAAATGATGCGCACCCCCAAGGGCCGCACCCTGGTCCTGGACGTGCTGCCGGCGACCTTCCCGTGGGTGCGCTACCTCCCCGCGCACGACGTGCGCGCCTTCTCTGTCGAGCTGGTCGATGCGCTCGGCGCCGCAACGTTGCTGGACAACACCGCGGGCGTCGCCCAGCTGCTCACCGAGTGGCGGCACACCGCCGAGGTGCACGCCGACCCTGAGCTCTACGCCGCGCTGACCACCGACTCGGGCGAGGACTACGGACCGGTGCCCGAACCCGGAACTGCCGCGTGAGCCCAAAGCGCGGAGACCGCGCCGCCCCGCCGCCGGGCCCCGACGAGTGGGACATCCGCTTCGCAGGCGGCGAAGCCGCCAAAGGATGGGAGCAGCTGAGTACCCAGGCCGCGGGCAACACCCGCGCCGCCTGGCACCTGATGCGCACCGACCCGGCCCCGGCCGCCCGCACCGAGCGCCATCACCGGCTCAAGGGCGAGCTGGCCCACGGCGAGCACCGCGGCGAGACGATGGACCGCTGGCAGATCGAGGTCACCGCCGGCGGCCGCGTCTGGTACCTGCTCGACGTCGAGCGCCGCACGGTCTGGATCGACCGCGCCTCCACCGGCCACCCCAAGGCCACCGACCGCTGACCGCGCCGGCGGGACCGTCCAGGCGTTGCGTGCTCAGCCGGCGGGCTTGACGCGCCCGGCCTCGACCTTCGCCAGGCAGACGTTGCACAGCGGGCTGGCCGGGCGGCCGTACGCGGCGGGCCCGTATTTCTGGGTCGTGTTCTCGCACCGCGGGCCCGCGCAGGGGCCGGTGAAGGAGGCCGGGCACGTGGGCGGCTCGTACGTGACCTCTTCGAGGGCCGGGGCAGCCATCGCGGTCGTCCTTCGACTAGTTGAACGAAGAAATGATACGGCGCCCAGGCTGAGACGGTGCGGCTCAGTCGTCCTGGTGGGCGCGTGCGGCTCGCACCGACTCTTCCAGCGCGGCCATCAAGTCCATCGCCGGCGCGGGCTCGGGCGGTGCGGCCAGCTCGCCGCCGGACACCTTCGCCTCGACCAGCTGCTCGAGTGCGTGACGGTACTCATCTTGGAGCTGGTCGACCTCGACACCCGTGAGTTCGCGCATGAGCGCCTCGGCGAGTTCCAGCTCCCGGTCGGTGACCGGTGCGGCCGGGGCGAGGCCCGCCGGATCGCGGAGTTCGTCTTGCCACAGCAATGTCTGGAGGACGAGCACGCCGTGGCGTGGCCGCAGCAGTGCGATCCGTTCCCGGGAGCGCACGGCGACCTTGCACACGCCAACCTGCCCCGTGCGGGCGAGCGCCGCGACGAGCAGCGCGTACGGCCGGTCGCCGGCGGGCCGTCGGGGCCGACGTAGTACGGCCTGCTGAACGAGATCGGGTCGATGTCCTGCCCGGGCACGAAGCCGAGCACGTCCACGACGTGCCGGGTCGCCAGCGGCAGACGCTCCAGGTCCTCATCGGTCAACGGCACCAGCTGCCCATCCGGCAGCTCCCAGCCGCGCCCGACCTCCTCGTACGGGATTTCACGGTCCTCGGCTTCACAGAACCGCCGGTGCTGCACCCTGCCGCTGTCCGCGGCATGGATCTCCCGAAGCCGGACTTTGTGTTCCTCGGTCGCCGAGAACAGCTTCACGGGCAGCACGACCAGCCCGAACTGGATCACGCCGGACCACAGGGCCCTCATGCCTTAAGCGTCCATCGCCACCGCTCCGGATGCCACCTCGGCCAACATCGCGACGACGGGCCCTTTTGCGTTTTGTGTATGTGGGTGGTGTTGAGGATTCCGCATCGGGCGCGCGCCCTCGGTAATCCCCTTTCGCGCGTCACGCTTCCGCCTGGACCCCAGAGGCAACCGACCGCTGACCGCGCCGCGAGGCCGACGGCCTCGCCGCCGCCGGGTAGGGCCGGGGATCAGCTCAGGGGCCAGCTGTCGGGCAGGGCGCGGGCGAGCTTCCGGGAAGCCAGGCGGGCTTGGGGGCCGACGCGGTGGGGGCGTTCAACTGGCCGGAGTCGCTGGGGAGCCGGTCCAGGATGCTGCGCATCATGGCCCCTGTCGCCTGGGGGACCCGGTCCGAAATGACGATACGGGCGAACGGCGAGGCCGCTGAGTGGAAATCGATACGGGTCACCGGGAGTTTGCGGGGGCGGATCGCGACGAAATCCTGCGTCCCCGCGTGCTCCCGCACACCGAGGCAGAGTGCGCCTGGGATCCACACGCCCCGACCGGGTGTGCCGCGCAGGACGCGGCGCCAGGAAGGCTCAACGGTCGCCTTTGTCACCGCGCACAGCGGCACGTTGACATCGCCCCGGCGTGCGACGACCTTCTCCCACCAGGCCAGCCTGACAATCAACTCGTCACCTCGGACTGTAAGCCGGGCCATGGCTGGAGCACCTCGCCTTCGCGATCCTTCACCGTCGCGGTTGCCTGGGCAACTGTGTCGAAGACGGGCATCACGTCGGTCAACTCCGTGATGTGCAGGAGGCGCCGGATGCGCCACTGCGGGCATACCAGGCGAAGCTGGCCCTGACGGCCCTTGGCCGCGTGATGCGCGGCGACCAGCACGCTCAGGCCGCTCGCATCGCAGAAGTCCAGCCCGGACATGTCCAGAACGACCCGTGCCGGGGTGCGCTCGGCAATGACCTCTTCGAGGTGGTCGCCCAACTGGTTCCCGGTAGCGACGTCAAGCTCACCACTCACCTCGACGACCGTCCATCCCTCGTGGCGACGGGACGACACCCTCAGCCAGTCCATCAACTTCACCCCCTCAGCCTGTGTCGGGAACGCCCACCGATGCGGGCGGCTGAGGGCCCGCGGGCGACGTCGCAGGATGGCCTCCGCTCACACGGCGGCCATCCTGCACGCGGCTTGCAACAGCACCAACGGGAGCACCCCTCTCTCACCGAGCTGCTACGCCCTATAAATCCCATATAGCTTGGTTTGTAATCAAAAGCAATACCCCCTGAGCAGGAGGTTTGGTGCCGGAAGCCAGCCGGTGGAGCCAGCCCCCACACACCCTTGCCACTGCGTGCAGGTGCACGTCGTGGCCCTTGGGCGGGCGGCCCACCCCGTCACTCAAGCCCGCCTACGACGGCGGAGCCTCGATGGACCTCCTCGCCGAGCGCACCGGGCTGATCGACCCGATCTACACCGCGCTGGCAGCCTGGTGGGCGACGGCGGGGCGTGTCGGGCGGTCCGGCAGCCCGGGTAGCCAGGCAGGCTTCCGGGGCTTCTCACGTCGCGGGGCCTGGCTCAGATTCCGATTCTCCGCGTCGGCCGCGAAGGTGCTCGACACTCTGCCCGAGCACGCCGAAGAGGTTGTGTGGGATGTCCTGGACGCCGCCGCGGCCGACCCGTGGGGCTTTCGCCAGTGGAATGCTGACGACCCCGAAGGCGAGGACGTGCGCCTCGCGTCCGTCGGTCAGCTGTCCCTCTTCTACTGGATCAACAGGCCCCGGCACCGCCTGGCCGTCCTGAACATCGCCTGGTTCGGGTAGCCGGCCTTTCGTGGCGGCTATGGGACAAGGATTCCGCCAACGTGAACAGAGGGCGATGGACGGTCTACACCTCGGGGCGAGCAGTTGGCACAATGCGCAAATGGATCTAGGGGGAACGGCATCAATCGCCGCTGCAGCGGCGGTAGTTGGCGCGGGTCTTGGTGCGTTCGGGGCCGTCCGTGCTGCCAGGCATGCAGGTAGTTCACAGCGGCGCTCGCAGCATGAGCACTGGCGTCGGCAGACTCGGGCCGATGCTTACACCCAGTTCGTCAGCGCGGCAGAGGATCTTGCACCAGCGCTCTCTGCGATCACCCGCGCCTCGGATCCAGCACCACCGGAGCTCCAGGAAAGGGTCTTAGAAGCGCGACGGCTCATGTCAGCGCTCTCGAAGGCAGAGAACGCGGTGGGGCTGGCAGGGCCTGGCCGCGTAGCCACGGAAGCCAAGTCGGTGACGCGGGGATACGGGTTCATCCTGCGTAGCACTCTCGTGAGGCTGGGGTTCGAACCAGCCAGACGACGCGACCCGCCATCGTTCACGCCTGCGCACTGGCCGAGCCTGACTCATTTCCGGGAGCTGGCCCGATCCGCCCTCGACGATCCGGACGGCGCCCTCGAACATCAGTGACGGGTGTTCCCTCGAGCACCAACGCCAGCGGGGTCCTTGACAACGCGCACCGGTCTCTCATTCGTCGCATGCCGCGGCGGGCGCGGGGCTCTGACCCGCACTTGCTGAGGCGCAGGGGCGGGGCACTTCGGGCTGCTCAGGCCGGATCATCGGGAGACCGCCCGTACGATGATCATGTGACAGTTCGTCGTGTTCTTGGCTCCGGTCCTCAGGCCGCGCGCACCATCCGCGCCTCGCAGGCCGATCTGATCGACGCTCTGCCAGGCATCCGGCTCCCGGACGTTGCCGAGCTGCGCGCCCGGGGCGTGGTCGGAGGCCCCACGGAGACAGGGCCGGCCCCGCGGCGGACCCTCGGAGCCGGCCGCCGTGTCGACGAGGAGTCCTCCGCCTGAGGTGACGGTCGTCGTGCTGCTCGTCGTCGGCACAGCCACCCGCTTTTGCCCGGGCACCGGTCGCTGAGGTGAGTACCTGATCCGAGTGGAACGCACAGAGGCCCCGGACGTGCCGCCCGGGGCCTCTGCCGGGGATAACCCAGTGACGTGAGGCCTGCGCCTTCGGGATGATGCTGGTCCTGCGGCCACACGGGGTGGAGGAACCGATGCCACAGATGCAACCGGCGGAGGCGCTGGCGACGTGTGAGCAGGCGTTGCGGAGCCTGATCGCCACGGTGTTGGCCAAAAAGCTGGGCAAGGACTGGGTCTCCCAGGTGTTCCCCGAGGAACGGGTGATCAAGATCCGGGGGATCCGGGATGAAGAGGCCGGCCGCCGCACACGCCGCGGGGTCGCTTCGGTACCAAGTAGCGAGCTGGCGTACGCCCAGTTCTTCGACATCCTCGCCCTGCTGAAGAAGTACTGGGCAGACTTCAAGCCCGCCCTGGGCAATCAGAGCGAGACGTTGGGGCTGCTCAGCCGCTTCGAAGCACTGCGCAACTCCGTGGCACACAGCCGGGACCTGCTTCCCTTCGAAGAGGAACTCCTGAGCGGCATCGCCGGCGAGATCCGGAACAGGGTGACCATCTACATGAGCAGCCAGGACCTGACGGGGGACTACTTCGCGCGCATCGACAGCGTCACGGACAGCCTCGGGAACTGCATCGACAGCTTCCCGCCAGACCCGATGGAGCCCGGGGTCGCGCTTCGGACCCGAGCGGTGCTGCACCCAGGCGACACGATCACCTTCCGGTGCCGCGGCACCGACCCCCAGAGCCGTGACCTCACGTGGTGGGTCCTTCCGACCCGCGACACAGACAACCCCCGCTACACGGGCCGAGATCTCGACATCGTCTGGCGCGTCAGCAGTGCCGACATCGCCGCGCGCCGGGATGTCCACATCTACATGAAAAGCAGCGGCCCCTACCACCGGGTCAACGCCGGGGAGGGCTTCGACTACTGCGCCACGTTCATCTACACCGTCCTCCCCGGCGAAGACTCCACGCGCACGACGTCCTGAGGCGCCAAACCGGAAGACAGGAACGAACGACGACGGACGTGCACCCCTCCGTGCTCGCGGCGCTGGACGCTGCGTCGTCGGCCTCCTACTCGCGGCCGAGGAGAACCGTGCGTTGCGATCGGAGCCAAGATCGCTCGGCTAGCATCTCGGATGCATCGCCGCGGGCGAGGAAGGTTACCCATGGCTCGTGGCCCTGGCGGCCGAGTTTTTCGATGCGCTCTGCCTCGCGGGACTGGACGGCCTCCAGGGCATCGAGTACGTCTGCCGGCCGTGCCCCGTAGGCGGCGCAAAGGGCGTCGAGGCGGCCCCGAAGGGTGTGCTCACCGGCGATTGCTGCTCGCTGCTGCTCGACGGGGCGCAGTGGCACGGCGTACCAGGCCAGTTGTGCAAGGTCGTCGAGGGCGTGGCCGGGTGCTGCGAAGTCCCAGTCGATGAACCCGGCCAGGTGGTCGCCGTTCCAGATGGAGTTCCATGGACCGAGGTCTCCATGCCTGATGATCATGCCGGGCTTCCAGGCGTCCTCCTGGCCCTGCCATCGTGCGTCGGCCGGCGGCTGGAAGTCCCGGACAGCGTCGTGGTATTCGCGCAGCCAGCACCCCAGTTCGCTGATTCCGAGGGTCGATCGCAGAGCCGACGGCCAAGGGGAGAACGCGGGTTCGCCGTGCACCAGCGACAGCACCTCATGGGTGCCGTCAGTGCCAAGGACCCGCGGAGCCCGAGCGAAACCCACCGTTTCTAGGTGGGTCAACAAGGCGTGTACCGCGGACGTCCACTCGCCGATGGGCCGGCGGATCGTCTCTCCGATCCGCCGCACCGTGGTCACGCTGCCCTTGTCCGTAGCGCCATCCGCGATCATTGGGTCAGGGTAGTCCTGCCGCCCACGTCGTCGTCATGGATATCGGCGCGCACAACAGTCAGCGCGTTACGCCCAAAGGGCTGTCCCGTAAGCGGTGCGCCTTCTGAGTAGCGGCCTGACCTGACCGAGTGCAGGCTGTTGACCAGGGAGAGTGAGGGCTCAGTAGGAAAGCGCTGGCCAAGGAGTTCACGTCCCGTCTAGGTTCGGGTGATGGCCGAAGGATCTTCTCTCACTGCTCCGACGCTCTTGTACATCGTCGGGCCGCCTGCTGTTGGCAAGGCGACCGTCGGTCACGAGATCGCCACGCGCACCGGGCTTCGCCTGTTCCACAACCACATGGCGATCGAGCCGGTCCTTCGTTTCTTCGACTTCGGCAGCCCGGCGTTCGTGCGCCTCGTTGACGGGTTCCGGCAGAGCTTGATCGAGGAAGTCGCCGCGAGCGACCTGCCTGGCCTGATCTTCACCTACGTGTGGGCATTCGACCAGCCAGACGGTCAGCGGGCGTTGGAGCAGTACGCCCTTCCGTTTCGTGAGCGAGGCGGCCGAGTTCTCTACCTCGAGTTGAAGGCGAGCCAAGAAGCCAGGCTGCAGCGGAACATGGGCGCGTCCCGGCTCGCGGAGAAGCCATCCAAGCGTGACCTCGATGCGTCGCGGGGTCGGCTCCTGGATATGGACGAGAGGCACCGGCTCAACTCCACTACGGAGTTCCAGGACCGTACGGACTACCTGCGGATCGACAACACCCACCTCTCGCCAGAAGACGTTGCGAAGCAGGTCATCGAGCAATTCAGTCTCGATGGCTGAGTGATCACGATGTGCGATGATCGCGGCCGTGGCTGGTGTGATCACGGCGTCTGAACCGTCCTGGATAGCCCCGTTCACCGGGCTGAGCCCGCGCTGCTTCGGGAAGTTGGTGACGGCGCTGCGAAGCGAGGGCGCGGACGAGCCCGGGCGGGGCCGGCCGTGGAAGCTGTCGCGACGGCCCCGCACGCATCGTCTCCGACGCGATCCTCCCGGTACGCCCGGCCGACGGCCTGGCCCTGGAAGCGGTCTGCACCGGCACGGACAGCGGTGAACGGCCGTGCCGCTGCCGCGTCCGGCCTTCGCGGTCACCACGCCCGCGAGGGCGCAGGCGCTCGCCTGTGAGTGGCCCATCCCCGACCTGCTCCACGCCACGATGGGTCTGGAGCGCGTCAGTGTCACGGTCACGGTGTACGAGGGGGCCTGATGCGCGCGATCGTCTGCGGTACCTGCGTCACCGGCACCGGGATGCTCCGCGTCCTGCCTGACCGGACCTTTGAGTGCCCGAGCGGCCACCAACTCACCTTGCAGGACGTGGACTTGGACGGCGGGCACGTGTGGGCGGTCGACGCCTCCGGCGCTCTCGGGTACGTGGTCCACCCGGCCCTTTCGCTCGAAGTGATCGCCGAAGCGATCGACGATCTGGCCGCCTCTGGCGGCTGCCCTGACCCTGCGTATGCGGCTCGCGCGGCGCTGGACAAAGCGTTGGGCGCTGCCTCGATTTCGTGGCAGCCTGCCGCGCCGGAGTCGTCGCCTGACGGGTAAAGGATCGCAGTAATCCAGGTATGCGGAAGGTGCATTTTCTTGAAGGGTCTGGGGGAATGCACTTTCCGCATAGGGTTGTGTTTTGCGGTTTTGGTATGGGGTTTGGTGGGCTTCTTTCTGTGATTCTCGGGCCCTCTCGCGTGCGGCCTTTCTTGTTGGTGCGTCTTTTGTTTTTGGGGATGGGGCGGGTTGGGCGTGGAGCGGATTTCGGCTCGATATGGAATCGGCGCCCTTTCTATGGTGGTGTAGACCTATTTCCAATGGGTGATGGTGTGTCATGTTGCTGTGGGTGATGGTCTGTCAGGGGTGTGGTTTGGCTTGACACAGCCTCACTTGTGGGAGCATTCTGTAGTTGCAAGGGAGCGCGGGAGCGCGGGAGCGCGACCCGGTGACCGGAGGCCCGCAGGGCCGAGGGAATCACCACCGGGGGTTCAGCGGCCGAATCAGCCCCTTGAGCAGGGATTATGACTCTCCTTCAGGGGAGTCTGGGCAGGGGCCGGCTCTTCAGACGGCCCGCAGACCCGGTACAAGCCGGGCAGCCCCGCAGTCACCGCAGGTGACTGCCAGCCGAGATCACTTCCCCCGGCGCCGCGCAGCGCGCGGTCCCCTGGGAGTGACGCAGTCACTCCGCGTCAT